>NZ_LZHT01000073.1 GCF_001667315.1 Mycobacterium sp. 852002-10029_SCH5224772 | reverse complement strand
GGATGGTGGGGGGGGGGCGGGGGGGGCGCCGGGGGGGGGGGGGGGGCGCCGGGGGGGGCCGGGCGCGCCGGGGGGGGGGGGGCCCGGGCGCGGGGGGGGCCCCCGCGGTCGACGCGTTACTGGCCGAACGGGCGCGACTGACCGAGCCGCCGGTCAGGGAGCTGCCCGGACAGTTGTCGGTCAGCTCCCTGGTCGGCCTGGCGCGCGACCCGGCGGGCACCGCGCAGCGGCTGAGGCATCGGCTGCCGTCGCGCCCGGACCCGCACGCGTTGCTGGGCAACGCGTTTCATGCCTGGGTCCAGAAATTTTATGGCGTCGAATGCCTTTTCGAGCTCGGCGATCTGCCGGGCGCGGCCGACTCCGACATCGGCGACAGTGCCGAACTGGCGGCGCTGCAAACCTGCTTCACCGAATCGCCCTGGGCTGCAAGGACTCCTGTCGCCATCGAGGTGCCGTTCGAGATGCCGATCGGTGACACCCTGGTCCGCGGCCGCATCGACGCGGTGTTCGCCGATCCCGATGGCGGCGCCACCGTGGTGGACTGGAAGACCGGTGAACCGCCGCACGGCCCGGAGGCGCTGCACCAGGCCGCGGTCCAGCTTGCGGTGTACCGGATGGCGTGGGCGGCGCTGGCCGGAGTCCCGGAATCGTCGGTGCGTACCGCCTTCTATTACGTGCGCGCCCGCACCACCGTGGTCCCCGATGACCTGCCGAGCGCCGCCGAGGTGGCCGGGTTGCTGATCGATCCGGCCGGTGTCCGGTGTGAACCGCGCCGCCCGAGTATGGGGGAGGCTGCGCCCGTGGTTACATAAGACGCGTGCGTGTCTGGTGCGCTGAAGTCAAGCCGATGACGGGCCGCCGTGGGCAACGGTAGGTCGCGAAGGCTGAGCGGTCTGGATGAAGCGCTCACCGCCCAGCGCGGTCACCAGTTGATCGGCGTGGTGCACATCCCCGAAGAGCACGCGAGCCCCATCCGTGTCATCACGCGTCGCCTGGCCATTGCCCTGGTGGTGCTGTTCGGCGCGGCCGTCATCGTCTACCTGGACCGCGACGGATTCCGCGACGTGCGCAACGAGCCGCTGACCTTTTTGGACTGCGTGTATTTTTCCGCGGTTTCGCTGTCGACCACCGGGTACGGCGACATCACGCCGTACACCGAAACCGCGCGTCTGGTGCATACCCTGATCTTCACCGCACTGCGGATCGCGTTCCTGGCCGTGCTGGTCGGCACCACGCTCGAAGTGCTCTCCGAGCGGTCTCGCCAAGGGTGGAAGATTCAGCGTTGGAGGAGCAGAGTGCGCAACCACACCATCGTGATCGGCTACGGCACCAAGGGTAAAACGGCGGTCGCCGCCATCCTCGGCGACGAGACCACCCAATCCGAGGTCGTCGTCGTCGACACCGATCGCAGCACGCTCGAGCACGCCGAGAGCGCCGGCCTCGTCACCGTGCACGGCGACGCCACCAAGGCCGACGTGCTGCGGCTGGCCGGGGCCCAGCACGCCGCATCCATCATCGTGGCCGCCAGCCGCGACGACACAGCGGTGTTGGCGACGCTGACGGCGCGCGAGATCGCGCCCAACGCCAAGATTGTCGCCTCGATCCGGGAGACCGAGAACCAGCACCTGCTGCAGCAGTCGGGGGCGGACTCGGTGGTGGTCTCGTCGGCGACCGCCGGCCGGCTCCTGGGGCTTGCCACCACAACGCCCAGTGTCGTGGAGATAATCGAGGACCTGCTGACACCGGACGCCGGCCTGGCGATCGCCGAGCGGGAAGTCGAGCAGAGCGAAGTTGGCGGTTCGCCCCGGCATTTGCGCGACATCGTGCTCGGTGTGGTGCGCGACGGCCACCTGTGGCGCATCGATGCCCCGGAGGTGGACGCCGTCGAGGCCAATGACCGGCTGCTCTACATCCGAAGCGTGGGGCATTGATGGCGATCGCGGACTTTCGGCTGCGCAGCATTCCGTTGCTGTCGCGCGTCGGCGCCGACCGAGCCGATCAGCTGCGCACCGACGTCGAAGCGGCCACCGCCGGCTGGGCCGACGCGGCGCTGCTGCGGGTGGACTCGCGCAATCAGGTGCTGGTCGCTAACGGGCGGGTGGTGCTGGGCACGGCCGCCGAACTGGGCGACAAGCCGCCGTCGGAGGCGGTGTTTCTGGGGTGCCTCGAGGACGGCCGCCACGTATGGGCGGTTCGTGGCGCGCTGCAGGCCCCGGAGGATCCCGACGCGCGCACCGAGGTGGTGAACCTGCGCAGCCTCGGCCCGATCTTCGACGACACCAGCGGCCAGCTGATGTCGTCGGCCGTCGCCCTGCTGAATTGGCACGAGAAGGCGCGATTCAGCTCGGTGGACGGCTCACCGACGCGACCAGCCCGAGGGGGGTGGTCACGCGTCAACCCGATCACCGGGCACGAAGGGTTCCCGCGCATCGACCCGGCGGTGATCTGCCTGGTCCACGACGGCGGCGACCGCGCGGTGCTGGCCCGCCAGGCGGTGTGGCCCGAGCGGATGTTCTCGCTGTTGGCCGGGTTCGTCGAGGCCGGTGAATCTTTCGAGGTGTGTGTGGCTCGCGAGATCCGCGAGGAGATCGGGCTGACCGTGCGCGATGTGCGATACCTGGGCAGTCAGCCGTGGCCGTTCCCGCGCTCGCTGATGGTCGGCTTCCACGCCGTCGGCGATCCGACGCAGGATTTTTCGTTCAACGACGGCGAGATCGCCGAGGCGGCGTGGTTCACCCGCGATGAGGTGCGCGAGGCGCTGGCGGCCGGGGACTGGTCAAGTTCTTCGGAGTCGAAACTCTTACTGCCCGGGTCGATTTCGATCGCGCGAGTGATCATCGAGTCCTGGGTCGCGATCGACTGACTCCGGCGCCGCGGCCGCGACTCAGGTGCCGGCTTCGGCCAGTTTCGCCTTCACCTGGGCCGCGCTCGGGTTGGTCAGCGTCGATCCGTCGGCGAACTTCACCGTCGGGACCGTTCTGTTGCCCCCGTTGACCGAGCTGACGAAATCAGCGGCCGCCGCGTCGTGCTCGATGTCGACCGCCTCGTAGGCAATTCCGTTGGACTTGAGCACCGTCATGAGCCGATGGCAGTAGCCGCACCAGGAGGTCGTGTAGACGGTGAGCGGGGCAGTGGTCGTCGTCATAGCTGGTTAACGTAGCCCGGCGACGATGCATTCCGCGCAGCGGGATGCGCAGGAGTGGGCGATTGGGTGTAGCCCGGCGACGATGCATTCCGCGCAGCGGGATGCGCGACATCAAGCGTGTCTGCGACTTCTGTCAGTATGGGGAGCCAAGATGGACGCCATGCCGACGGTCGCCGATCCACTGACAGCCGGGCTGGACGACGAACAGCGCGAGGCCGTGCTCGCTCCCCGCGGCCCGGTCTGCGTGCTGGCGGGCGCCGGAACGGGCAAGACCCGCACGATCACTCACCGGATCGCCCAGCTCGTCGCCTGCGGCCACGTCGCCGCCGGCCAGGTGCTGGCGGTCACGTTCACCCAGCGGGCGGCGGGGCAGATGCGCTCCCGGTTGCGCGCGATCGACGCCGCGGCGGGCACGGAATCGCCGGTCGGCGCGGTTTCGGCCCTGACCTTTCACGCCGCCGCCCACCGGCAGCTGCGGTACTTCTGGCCGCGGGTGGTCGGCGACACCGGGTGGCAGCTGCTGGACAGCAAATTCGCCGTCGTGGCCCGGGCGGCCAGCCGCACCCGGCTCAATGCCGGCACCGACGACGTGCGCGACCTGGCCGGCGAGATCGAATGGGCCAAAGCGTCGCTGATCGGCCCCGAGGAATACCCGGCCGCGGTGGCCGCCGCCGGGCGCGACATCCCCCTGGACGCCGCCCAGATCGCCGGCGTCTACGCCGCGTACGAGGCGCTCAAGGCCCGCGGCGAACACGTCACCCTGCTCGATTTCGACGACCTGCTGCTGCACACCGCGGCCGCGATCGAAAACGACCCCGCGGTGGCCGAAGAGTTCCGGGACCGCTACCGCTGCTTCGTGGTGGACGAATACCAGGACGTCACGCCGCTGCAGCAGCGGGTGCTGTCGGCCTGGTTGGGAGACCGCGACGACCTGACGGTGGTGGGCGATGTCAACCAGACCATCTACTCGTTCACCGGGGCGTCGCCGCGGTTCCTGCTCGACTTCTCCCGCCGCTTCCCCGACGCCACCGTCGTGCGCCTGGAGCGTGATTACCGCTCCACCCCCCAGGTGGTGTCGCTGGCCAACCAGGTGATCGCCGCGGCGCGCGGCCGGGTCGCCGGCAGCAAGCTGCACCTGGTGGGCCAGCGCGCACCGGGTCCCGCTCCGACCTTCCACGAGCATCCCGACGAACCGGCCGAGGCCGCCGCGGTCGCGAAGTCGATCGCACGACTCATCGAATCCGGCACCCCGCCGTCCGAGATCGCGGTGCTGTACCGGGTCAACGCGCAGTCGGAGATCTACGAGGAAGCGTTGACCGAGGCGGGCATCGCCTACCAAATCCGCGGCGGTGAGGGATTTTTCAACCGTCAGGAGATCAAACAGGCCCTGCTGGCGTTGCAGCGTGCCGCCGAGCGCGGTGCCGAAGGACCCCTGCCCGACGTGGTGCGCGGGGTGCTGGAACCCCTGGGGCTGACGGCCCAAGAACCGGTCGGCACCCGCGCCCGCGAGCGCTGGGAAGCCTTGAGCGCGCTGGCCGAACTGGTGGATGACGAAGTGGCGCAACGCCCACAGCTGGAATTCCCGGGGCTGCTGGCCGAGCTTCGGATGCGCGCCGACGCCCGGCACTCACCGGTGGTGCAAGGTGTCGCACTGGCGTCACTGCACGCCGCCAAGGGACTCGAGTGGGATGCGGTGTTTCTGGTCGGGTTGGCCGACGGCACGCTACCCATCTCGCACGCGCTGGCACACGGCGCCGAAAGCGAGGCGGTCGAGGAGGAGCGCCGCCTGCTTTACGTCGGAATCACCAGGGCCCGAATGCATTTGGCGCTCAGCTGGGCGTTGGCCCGCAGCCCGGGCGGGCGTCAGGGCCGCAAGCCGTCGCGGTTCCTCAACGGCATCGCACCTCAGGCGCGGGCCGAGCCCGGGCCGAACAAGTCTCGGCGCAGCCGGGCCACCGTGACCCGCTGCCGGATCTGCAACAACAACCTGACCACTCCGGCGGCCGTCATGCTGCGCCGCTGCGAGACGTGTGCCGCCGACATCGACGAGGACCTGTTGCTGCGGCTCAAGGCGTGGCGGCTGGAAATCGCCAAGGAGCAGAAGGTGCCCGCCTACGTCGTCTTCACCGACAACACGCTGATCGCCATCGCCGAACTGCGGCCCGACGACGAGGAGGCGCTGATCGCGATTCCCGGGATCGGCGCGCGCAAGCTGGAGCAGTACGGTCCCGACGTGCTGGAGCTGGTGCGCGGTCGCTGACCGGTGAACCCGCAGATCAGAAAATCGGTTGTGGTCGGCGACGGTGACCGTTTACCCTCGATACCGCGACTCGGCACTAACGAAGCGGGCATTAGGGAAGAAGGAGGGTGGCCACGATGATCAACGACGCGTTCGGTGTAGGCGTGGCCTGCGCGACCAGCCCTGTCCTGTCCGCGGGTACCTCCCATGCCGCACACGCCGCCGTGTCGGCGGCCGCGCGTAAGCATCGCGCCGCCGCCGCGACCGACGCGTCCGCAGGAGTCGGGGGCCCACCGAAGGCAACATAAGTACTAGCCCCGGTTTTCACCCAGATGGCCACGGACCCGAAGTCAAGGATCCGTGGCCATAGTTGTCGGGTCGACAACCTTTCGACCTGGTCCGGATCACTGCCAAGGACAGCAAGCCCAGACCAGGAAGTAGGTGGTAGGACATGTCGGCACCGACAGCCCCCAGGCCGGACCTGCCGTGTCACGTCGGCGATCCCGATCTCTGGTTCGCCGAAGCCCCGGCCGATCTCGAGCGCGCCAAGTCATTGTGCATCGATTGCCCGGTGCGCCGCCAATGCCTGGCGGCCGCGTTGGAGCGGGCCGAACCCTGGGGTGTGTGGGGCGGCGAAATCTTTGACCGCGGCTCGGTCCTGAGCTTCAAACGACCACGCGGACGTCCCCGCAAGCAGGCCGCCTAAGACGCGAAAGTGCAACTGCCGACGCGTTTCCCGAGTACGGGCGTCGGTAGTTGCACTCTCGTGAACGTGACGACCGCGTGGACTAGACGACCGCGTTGTCGGGTTCGGCGAACCCGGGCACCAGCTCTTCGGACAGCGCCTTGATCGGCACGTGGGCATCCAGCTGACACAGGATCGCGGCCACCGACATGATCACCCGCATCGGGATCACCAGCTTGGGCGGCAGGTCCATCTGCCGGGCCGTCCGGATCTGCGATACCGACCGATCGATCTCGATGGCGGACATCTTCTGCAGCCACTTGCGGGTGTAGTGGAAGACCTCGACCTCGACCGGTTCGACGTACTGGCGCAGCATGTCGTCGATGTCGCGCACCGACACCTGCTGGCCCTTCTGGATGAACCCGGCCTTCTCCATCGTTGGCAACAGCAGGTCGTAGTTCTTGTCGCGGGCGAGCCGGATGCTCATCCCGAGCTCGATCGGCAAGCCGCCGGGTAGTGGCGCGACGGCGCCGAAGTCGATCACGCCCATGCGGCCGTCGGGAAGCAGCATGAAGTTGCCCGGATGGGCGTCGCCGTGCAGCATCTCCAGCCGGCGCGGCGCGTCGAAGGTGAGCTCGAGCAGCCGGGTGCCGACCAGGTCGCGCTGTTCGGCGGTGCCGTGGCGGATGATCTCGGCCATCGGGATGCCTTGCATCCACTCCTGGATCACCACTTTCGGTGCGCTGGCCACGATTCGCGGCACCGCGAAGTGCGGGTGGTCGTGATACGCCTTGGCGAAGGCGCGCTGGTTCTCGGCTTCCAGCCGGTAGTCCAGTTCCATCTCCGTGCGCGAGATCAGCTCGTCGACCACGCCTTGGATGTCGGCGCCCGGCGCGAGTTGCTTGAACACCCCGACCAGGCGCTGCATGGTTTTGAGGTCGGCCCGTAGCGCCTCGTCGGCTCCGGGGTACTGGATCTTGACCGCCACCTCGCGGCCGTCCGACCAGACGCCCTTGTGCACCTGGCCGATGCTGGCCGACGCCACCGGGGTGTCGTCGAACGAACTGAACCGCTCCCGCCACTTGGTGCCCAGTTGGGCGTCGAGCACCCGGTGTACCTTGGCCGCGGGCAGCGGCGGGGCATCCTTTTGCAGCTTGGTCAACGCCTCGCGGTACGGCTCACCGAATTCCTCGGGAATCGCGGCCTCCAGCACCGACAGCGCCTGGCCCACCTTCATCGCGCCCCCCTTGAGCTCACCCAAGACGGTGAACAATTGGTGGGCGGCCTTCTCCAGAAGCTCGGCCTGGACCTCGTCCCTGGACTTACCCGTGAGCCGTTTACCGAATCCGAGCGCTGCCCGACCGGCAAAGCCGACCGGGATGCTGGCCAGCTTGGCGTTACGCGCAGCCCGGCCCCGTTTGATGTCTGCCACGTACCCATCATCCATGATGGCCAACGCGATGTGGAGAGAAGTCGACAACGCTCGTTGTCACATTCCGGGAGCGCGGGCCGGGGCGCACCCGCGTCAGCAGGCGCACAACGGGTGTTTGTCCCACTGCCGGGCGACGATCGCGCCCGCGTGCAGATCGAATTCCAGGGTCGCGTTCAGTGTCTGGGGCGGCTCGGGATGCGACGCCGCCTCCTGCCCGCGCACGGCCGCAATCACCCGGTTCACCTGCGAAAGCGCCAGCGCCGCGGTCGCCAGCACGGTGGCCCGGTCGGCGACGCCGACGGTTTCCCGCAGCTGCGCACAGATCGCCGGCCACGCCGCGTCGCGGTCCCTGCGGTGCAGGTCGGCGCACGCTAGGCAGCTGGTCACGCCGGGAATCACCAGCGGACCCACCAGCCCGATGCCGTCACGCACCCGCACCAACAGGTGCGCGACGCCCTGGTCATGCAGATCGCGCACCATGCGCGGGTCGGCGATCAGGTAGTCCGACAGCACCACCAGGTCGACGTCGTTGGCCGAGACCGCGGCGTGGGGTTGGCTGCTGTGCGCAATCCGGGCGCCCGAGCAGCGCAACGACTCCATGAGCAGCTCCGAGAGCGGCCCGCGCCCGTGGACGCGCACCGACGGGGCCCGGCCGCGCGGTCGCCCGCATTCGGTCGCTACCCCGGCGCCGACCAACTGGGCGACCAGGTTTTGCAGGCCGTCGGCATCGGTCAAGCCGCGGTCGAGCGCCTGTCGCCGTAGCTCGGGCAGCGGGGTCGGGGACCACATGGACCGCAACAGCGTGGCCAGCTCGGCGGCTCTCAAGCCGCTCGGGGGGCGCACCAGCACCGCGCGGCGGGGATCCCAGCCGATCTGGACCGCGCCGTCGGGCCGCAGCAGTACCGGCATCGCCGGGTCCAGCGCATAGGTGGACAGCGCCGCCTGGCAGGGCTGAGTCACCGCGCCACTGTGGCACGCCGGAGGCGATGGCCTCGGTCAGTTGTCCACAGGGCCGTCGGGGGAACCGGGGTCCGCGGCGTCGGGGGCGTCTTCGCCCGGGCCCTCGCGCTCGAGTTTGGCGATCGCCTCGTCGATGCCGCTGGTGTCGCCGCCGATGACCCGGTCGATGAAACCGGCCGGCTCGTCGAGGTCCTCGGCGTCGGGCAGCAGGTCGGGGTGTTGCCAGATGTCGTCGCGGGTGTCCATGCCGGCGGCCTGCGTCAGGCGCTCCCAGAACGCGGCGGCTTCCCGCATCTTGCGGGGCCGCAGCTCCAGCCCGACCAGCGTCGCGAAGGTCTGTTCGGCCGGGCCGCCGCTGGCCCGGCGGCGGCGCAGCGTCTCGCCGAGCGCGGCCGCACCGGGAATCCGGTCGCCCAGGGCGGCGGCCACCACCACCTGCACCCACCCTTCGATCAGGGCGAGCAGCGTCTCCAGGCGCTCCAGCGCCTGCGTCTGCGCCGGAGTGGCTTTGGGCTCGAAAACACCCTGCCCCAACAGGTTTTCGATCGCCGCCGGATCCGACAGCGACGCCGGATTGAAGTCGCGGGCCAGCTCCTCGATCCCGGACATGTCGATCTGCATGCCCATCGCGTAGGCCTCGACCGCGCCCAGCAGCTGGCTCGACAGCCAGGGGACGTGGCTGAACAGCCGGTGGTGGGCGGCCTCGCGCGCGGCCAGGAAGGTCAGGATCTCGCTGCGGGGACGCTCGAGTCCGGTGGTGAACGATTCGACGGCGTCGGGCATGATCGCCGCAATTCCCTTGGGCCCCAACGGTAAACCGATGTCGGTCGAGGTCAGCACCTCGCGGGACAGCCGGCCCAACGCCTGCCCGAGCTGCGAGCCGAACGCCATGCCGCCCATCTGCGACATCATCTGCAGCAGCGGGCCGGCCATGCTCTTGGCTTCCTCGGGTAGCGCCGCGGCCCACACCGTCGAGATCTGTTGGGCCATCGGGTCACACAGCCGCTTCCACGTCTCCAGGGTGTTGTCGACCCAGTCGGACGGGGTCCAGCCCACCGCCTTGGCGGTGCCCGCGGGCAGGGCGGTCGCCCCGTCCAGCCAGGTTTCGGCCAGATGCACCGCGTCGGCGATCGCCGAGTTCGTCGTATCCGGCACCGGCGCCACGAAGCCGATCGAATTCGACGCAACGCGCCGCGCCAACTCGTAATTGACCGGCCCCGAAGCCGTTCCGCCGGGTCCGGCGGTGCCCGCGCTGCTGAACATCTGACCCAGCTGGGTGAAGATCTGCCCCAGGTCGCCCATGCCGAAGTCACCGCCCATGCCGAACGCGGCGAACGGGTCGGACGGGTTCGAGCCCGAATCGGGATCTTTCTTCCCGGGTTTGTCGGGATCCTCCCCATGGGAGAACCCGAACGGCAGGTCAGCCATGACCCCAACGGTACTCACCGTCGTATCGGAAGGCGCGCGACGGCGGGTCAGCTTGTAGCTGAACCTGGTAGCCGAACCTTGCGGCCGAATGACGGGCCGCGTGTTCCGTCTAGTGTATTCGGCGTGAACAGGCGCATCCTGACCTTGATGGTCGCGCTGGTGCCGATCGTGGTGTTCGGCGTGTTGCTGGCGGTGGTGACGGTGCCGTTCGTGTCGCTGGGTCCCGGCCCCACCTTCGACACGCTCGGCGAGGTCGACGGCAAGCAGGTGGTGGCGATCCAGGGCACCCTGACCCACCCGACCACCGGCCACCTGAACATGACAACGGTGTCCCAGCGCGATGATCTGACGCTGGGGGAGGCGCTGACGCTCTGGCTGTCGGACCAGGAGCAGCTGGTGCCGCGCGATCTCATCTACCCGCCCGGCAAGTCGCGGGAGGAAGTGGACAAGGCCAACAACGCGGACTTCCGGCAATCCGAGGACAGCGCCGCCTACGCGGCCCTGGGCTATCTGAAGTACCCGTCGGCGGTCACGGTGGCGAAGGTCCCCGAGCCCGGTCCCTCGGCGGGCAAGCTGAAGGCCGGCGACGCGATCGACGCGGTCAACGGCACCCCGGTCGCCACCGTCGACACATTCACCGGCCTGCTGAAGAACACCAAACCCGGTCAGACCGTGACGATCGACTTCCGGCGCAAGAACGAACCCGCCGGTGTGACGCAGATCACGCTCGGTGCCAATAAGGACCGTGACTACGGCTACCTGGGCGTCGCGGTGCTCGATGCGCCGTGGGCGCCGTTCGTCGTGGACTTCAATCTCGCCAACATCGGCGGGCCGTCCGCCGGGCTGATGTTCAGCCTGGCGGTGGTCGACAAGTTGACCACCGGGGGCCTGGCGGGGTCGAACTTCATCGCGGGGACGGGAACCATTTCCGCCGACGGCAAGGTCGGCCAGATCGGCGGCATCACCCACAAGATGGTCGCCGCGCACACGGCCGGGGCCACGGTGTTTCTGGTGCCGGCGAAGAACTGTTACGAGGCCAGTGCGGACAATCCGTCCGGCCTGCGGTTGGTCAAGGTCGAGACGCTCGGCCAGGCAGTAGATGCGCTGCACGCGATCACGTCCGGCGGGCAGCCGCCGAGTTGCTAGGCAAGCGCGGGATCGCCGGTTGTCGCAGTGCGTAGAGTTGTCACCGTCTAGCAATCGATCAGGGAGCGTAGCCAGTGGGGATGCGGCCCACCGCAAGAATGCCGAAGCTGACCCGGCGTAGCCGAATTTTGATCCTGATCGCACTGGGTGTGATCGCTTTACTGCTGGCAGGTCCGCGGCTGATCGACGCCTACGTCGACTGGCTGTGGTTCGGCGAGCTCGGCTACCGCTCGGTGTTTTCCACCGTCCTCGTCACCCGGTTCGTGGTCTTTGTGATCGCCGCGCTGCTGGTGGGCGGCATCGTGTTCGCCGGGCTTGCGGTGGCCTACCGCACCCGCCCGGTGTTCGTGCCGAGCAACGACAACGACCCGGTGGCGCGGTACCGCGCCCTGGTCCTTTCCCGGCTGCGCCTGGTCAGCGCCGGCGTCCCGGTGGCGATCGGCCTGCTGGCCGGCATCATCGCGCAAAGCTATTGGGTCCGGATCCAACTGTTCCTGCACGGCGGAGACTTCGGCGTCAAGGACCCGCAGTTCGGCAAGGACCTCGGCTTCTACGCGTTCGAGTTGCCGTTCTACCGGCTGCTGCTCAGCTACCTGTTTGTGGCGGTGTTTTTGGCGTTCGTGGCCAACGTATTGGCGCACTACGTCTTTGGCGGCATTCGGCTGTCCGGCCGCACCGGCGTGCTGAGCCGCTCGGCGCGGATCCAGCTGGTCACCGTGGTCGGGCTGCTGGTGTTGCTCAAGGCGGTCGCCTATTGGGTGGACCGCTACGAGCTGTTGTCGCACACTCGCGGCGGCAAGCCCTTCACCGGGGCCGGATACACCGACATCAACGCCGTGCTGCCGGCGAAGCTGATCCTGATGGCGATCGCGCTCATCTGCGCGGCCGCGGTGTTCTCCGCGGTCGTCCTGCGGGACTTGCGGATTCCCGCGATCGGCTTGGTCCTGCTGCTGCTGTCGTCGTTGATCGTGGGCGCCGGCTGGCCGTTGATCGTCGAGCAGATCAGCGTCAAACCCAATGCCGCACAGAAGGAAAGCGAATACATCAGCCGCAGTATCGCTGCGACTCGGAAAGCCTATGGCCTGACTGCGGACGAGGTGACCTATCGCAACTACAGCGGCGACGCGCAGGCCACCGCCCAGCAAGTCGCCGACGACCGCGCGACCACCTCCAACATCCGGCTGCTCGACCCGACCATCGTCAGCCCGGCTTTCACCCAGTTCCAGCAGGGTAAGAACTTCTACTACTTCCCCGACCAGCTCTCCATCGACCGATACCTGGACCGCAACGGGTCGCTGCGGGACTACGTGGTGGCGGCTCGCGAACTCAACCCCGACCGGCTGATCGACAACCAGCGTGACTGGATCAACCGGCACTCGGTCTACACCCACGGCAACGGGTTCATCGCGTCGCCGGCCAACACGGTGCGCGGAATCGCCAACGACCCCAACCAAAACGGCGGCTACCCCGAGTTTCTGGTCAACGTCGTCGGCGCCAACGGCAACGTGGTGTCGGACGGTCCGGCGCCGCTCGACCAGCCGCGCGTCTACTACGGGCCGGTCATCTCCAACACGTCGGCGGACTACGCGATCGTCGGGCGTAACGGCACCGACCGCGAATACGACTACGAGACCAGCAACGAAACCAAGAACTACACCTACACCGGTCTTGGCGGCGTCCCCCTCGGCGACTGGCTGTCGCGCAGCGTGTTCGCCGCCAAGTTCGCCGAACGGAACTTCCTGTTTTCCAACGTGATCGGCTCGAACAGCAAGATCCTGTTCAACCGCGACCCGGCGCGGCGGGTGGAGGCGGTGGCGCCGTGGCTGACCACTGACAGCTCCGTGTACCCGGCGATCGTCAACAAGAGACTCGTGTGGATCATCGACGGTTACACCACGCTGGACAACTACCCGTATTCCGAACTCACGTCGCTGGAGTCGGCGACCGCGGACTCCAACGAGGTGGCGTTCAACAGGCTCGCCCCCGACAAGCGGGTTTCCTACATCCGCAACTCGGTGAAGGCGACCGTGGACGCCTATGACGGCACCGTGAGCCTGTATCAGCAAGACGAACAGGATCCGGTGCTCAAGGCGTGGATGCGGGTGTTCCCGGGAACCGTCAAGCCCAAGAGCGACATCAGCCCCGAGCTGGCCGAGCACCTGCGCTATCCCGAGGACCTGTTCAAGGTGCAACGGATGCTGCTGGCGAAGTATCACGTCAACGATCCGGTGACGTTCTTCTCCACGTCGGACTTCTGGGACGTGCCGCTGGACCCCAACCCGACGGCCAGCAGCTATCAGCCGCCCTATTACATCGTCGCGAAAAACATTGCGAAGAACGACAATTCGTCGTCGTATCAGTTGACGAGCGCGATGAACCGGTTCAAGCGCGACTACCTGGCCGCCTATATCAGCGCCAGCTCCGATCCCGCGACCTATGGGCGGATCACTGTGCTGACCATCCCGGGTCAGGTCAACGGGCCGAAGCTGGCCAACAACGCGATCACGACCGACCCGGCGGTGTCCCAGGACCTCGGCGTGATCGGGCGCGACAACCAGAACCGGATCCGGTGGGGCAACCTGCTCACGTTGCCGGTGGGGCAGGGCGGGTTGCTCTACGTCGAACCCGTGTACGCCTCACCGGGGGCCAGTGACGCGGCGTCGTCCTACCCGCGGTTGATCCGGGTGGCGATGATGTACAACGACAAGATCGGGTACGGCCCGACCGTGCGCGACGCGCTCACCGGGCTGTTCGGGCCCGGTGCGGGCGCGGCGGCAACGGGGATTCAGCCCACCGAGGCGGGCACGCCCGCGGCGAGTCCGCCGGCCAACGCACCGGCACCGGCCGCGACACCCGGGTCCCCGCCCCCCGCGGCCGTCCCGCCGGTTCCGGACGGATCGGTAGCGCTGTCGCCGGCCAAAGCCGCTGTGCTGCAGGAGATCCAGGTGGCGATCGGTGCGGCGAAGGACGCGCAGAAGAAGGGCGATTTTGCCGGCTACGGCGCGGCGCTGCAGCGGTTGGACGACGCGATCACGAAGTACAACAACACCAAATAGCTTTCAGGCGTAGGCCGTTCGGAACCTATCCCGATAGGCCTTCGGGCTGATGCCCAGGTGGTTGACGAATGCGCGTCGCAGCGTTTCGATGCTGCCGAAGCCGGCCATGCCGGCGGTCTCGGTGACGGACCGGCCGGCTTCCAGTGCGTTACGGGCGAAGTCGACTCGAACCATTTCGACGTAGCGCGCCGGAGTCATGCCGAGCTCGGATTGAAAGAGCCGGGTCAGCTGGCGGGTGCTCAACGATGCCAGGGCCGCAAGCTTTTTCACGCTGTAGTCGGCACCGGGGTCGGCCGCGATCGCGTCGGTGACCGCGCGCAGCGGCGACTGCGGCGGGGGATCGGCCTCCACCAGCACCGAGAATTGTGATTGCCCGCCGGCCCGCTTCAGATAGACGACCAGCCACCGGGCGACGTCGCGGACCAGTTCGGTCCCGTAATCCATTTCGACCAGCGCCAGCGCCAGGTCGATGCCCGAGGAAATCCCGGCCGAGGTGAAGACGTCGCCGTCGCGGACGAAGATCGCGTCCGGCTCGACGGTGACGTCTCGAAAGGCCCGGGCCAACCGCCGGGCGTCGTGCCAATGCGTGGTGGCGCGCCGGCCGCTGAGCAGGCCGGCCTGCGCGAGGACGAACGAGCCGGTGCAAATGGACGCCATCCGGCGGGTCCGTGCGGAGACGGATCTGACGGCCTCGACGAGCGCGGGGTCGATCGGTCGCCCGGGCAGGTTGTCGCTGCCGGCGACCAGGACGGTATCGGCGGAATCGATGGCCGAGATGCGGTCGGTGACGCCCAATCGGGTCCCGATCGAACTCGTCACGTCGCCGCCGTCCACCGACGCGATCTTGAGCCGGTAGTCGGCGCCGAACCGGTTGGCTTCGACGAAGACTTCACCCGCTCCCGCGACGTCGAGCAGCGTCACGCCGTCGAAGACGACGATCACCACCATCCGTGAATGCTTTCCGGCTTCGGCCACGTACGCCATTGTGTCGCTTTCTGAGGAGTTGACGGCGCAAACGACCGGCGTCGGATCGTCCGGCCCGTCGCACACTGATCACGACGCTCACCGGAGAAGGAGACGAGCCCATGACCACCAGCTCCATCGACATCATCGCCGGCATCCAGGTGCCCGACACCGCACTGGTGCGCGAGGTCACCGAATACATTCGCGACACCGAGGACGAGTTGCTGTTCAACCATTCCCGGCGGGTGTTCTTTTTCGGCGCCCTGCAGGGCCTGTGCCGCGGGATTCAGCCCAACATGGAGCTGCTCTACGTCGCGGCGATGTTCCACGACCTCGGCCTGACCGAGCGCTACCGCAGCTCCACCCTGCGCTTCGAGGTCGACGGCGCCGACGCCGCCCGGGCCTTCCTGACGGCCCATGGCGTCGATAAGGCGGACGCCGACACGGTGTGGCTCGGCATCGCCCTGCACACCACCCCCGGTGTGCCCGAGTTCCTGGCGCCCGAAGTCGCCCTGCTGCAGGCCGGTGTGGAGGTCGACGTGGTCGGCATCGGGCGCGAGCGGTTGTCTCCCGAAGCGCTCGCCGCGGTGACCGCCGCCCACCCGCGCCCTGATTTCAAGAACCGCATCCTGGCGGCGTTCAACGACGGCATGAAGCACCGCCCGCTGACCACGGCCGGCACCATGAACGCCGACGTCCTGGCGCACTTCGATCACACCTTCGAGCCCGTCGACTTCGTCGACAAGATCCTCAACAACAGCTGGCCGGAATAGCCCGGAAGGGAGTAGACAGATGGACATCCACGAAGCGCTCTACACCACCAGGATGATGCGGCGCCTGCGACCGGATCCGATTCCGCTGAACACGCAGGCCCGCATCCTCGATGCGGCCGTTCGCGCCCCCAACGGAGCCAACACCCAACGATGGCATTTCGTCGCCGTCGACGATCCGGAACTCAAACGTGAGTTCGCCCGACTGTTCCGGAGGGCCCGCGCCCTCGAATACGAGAAGTTCGGGACAGGGACGGGACCGATGGTGGCGCCCGCGCCCGGCGCCGACGCGGACACTCACGCCGCGACGATGCGCCGAATCAAGGGCTCGGGGGATTACCTGGCCGACCATTTCGAAGAAGTTCCGTTGTTGCTCTTCGTCTTCGCGATCGACGACCTCGGTGGCGCCAACATCTTCCCGGCGATCTGGAGCGCGTTGCTCGCCGCGCGTGCCGAGGGCGTCGGCGGTGTCATGACGATGGTGCTCCGCAACTTCGAGGACCGGGTGAACGAGTTACTGGGCGTGCCCATCGAAGAGGGCTGGACGATGTCGGCGATGCTGGCTCTCGGCTACCCGCGGGGCAAATGGGGTGTCGCGGCCAATCGGCGTCCCGTGCACGAGGTTTCATCCCGAAACGGCTGGGACAAGCCCTTCGGTGTCGAAGTGCCGCAGCCGCTGTGGCCTGCCCAGAACGACACGGCGACCGCGGTGGGGTTCTGAAGAAGGAGGAATGTCAGATGAGCGACGCGAACGAAATCGGGGTCACGGTGGTGCAGCCCGGGGAAGGCGATTACGTTGCCCTGCCTGGCTTTGGAGCTGTCTTCAAGCTGTCCGGCAAGACCAACGGCGGCGAGGTGTCCATCGTCGAGCACCCGTTCGAGGTCGGCTTGCTCACCGCGGCGCACCGGCACACCCGCGAGGACGAGCATTCGATCGTGCTGACGGGCGAGATCGGCTTTCGCTCCGACGACAGCGAAGTCGTCCTCGGGCCCGGTGGTTACATCACCAAGCCTCGCGGGCAGATGCACGCGATGTGGAACGCCGGCAGCGAGCCGGGGCGCATCGTCGAGATCATCACCCCGGGCGGGTTCGAGAATTATTTCCGCGAACTCGGTGAGCTGCTCCTCGACCACGCCGACGACCCGGTCGGCCGTCCGCTGCACGAGTTGCCCGAGTTCGGGGAACTCGCCGACAAGTACGGACTGACCTACGGGTCACCGGAGTGGATGGACGACATCGCGCAGCGCTACGGGCTGAACCCGCCGTCACACTGAACGAGGCTTGAACGAGGCCGCTCACCCCGCTGAGCGCGCGATTTGGTCGCCGTGACACCGGTTCGGTAACCTGGCATTCACCAACGCGGGGTGGAGCAGCTCGGTAGCTCGCTGGGCTCATAACCCAGAGGTCGCAGGTTCGAATCCTGTCCCCGCTACCAGGTAAAACGGCCCCCGGGAAATCTCCGGGGGCCGTTTTCATTCCCGACGGGAACACTTTTGGGAACATTCGCGAAGCTAATAGTCTGTCGGGAACGGATGGGGAACGCTTCGGCGCAACGCAACGACGCCAGGAGAGGTGGGCGCGCATTCCGCGCGAACCGCGTAATGATCCATCGCAAACCGGCGACCGCCTTGGTGGAGCTTGCCGAAGCGGCCGCGTTCGTCGCCTCCGATCGCGCCGCCGCCATGACCGGCACCGTCGCGAACCGGCGGAATCATCGTCGACTAAGCGAAATCGAAATCGAGCGTGATCCTGCGCTCAGCCGAGCAGCTCGGTCAGGTCTTCGCGGGTTGGCGCCGCGCCAGGCGTGCGAAATCCGCCATCAAACCTTTTTCTCGCCCAACACGGCCTGGGTTTGGGTGACCTGAGCGACCCATTTGCCGTGATCATCTCTCAATGTCGTCTGCACGACGATTGTGCTGCGGCCGACGTGCAAGGGATTGCACGTCGCGGTCACGATGCCGCCACGCACCGCGCGGAAGAAGTTGGTCTTCGACTCAATGGTGGAGGTGCCCGCGCCCGCCGGCAGGTTGGCGACGGCGCATAGGGCGCCCACTGTGTCGGCGAAGGCCATGAGCGCGCCGCCGTGCAGAATGCCGCCCGCGGTGCACAAATGCTCGGCCCAGGCCATCGTGGCGGTCACTTGCTCGGCGGTCAGCTCTGCGACGCTGATGTCCAGCGTGTCAGCGAACGGGACGTGGGGAATGTCGGCGGCCCGATCTGATGCGTTCATCCTTTCAGCTTTCACCCGTGCGTTAGTCGTGGTTGGGGCTGGTGGGCACGAGCGGGCCCATCGGCGGAACGCTCGCGCTTCATCGGAAGATGTTGATCAGGTCGGGTAGCCCCAGACGCGCCGGATCACCTCGGCCGGTCGCGGCGAGCAGGAAATCGTGCGCCGCGATTCCGGTTTTCTCGCCGAAGTGATCGGCGGGAACGGCCAGCAACCGCGCGACGGCCGGTTCGGTGGCGGCGGTGTCATCGCGCAGCAGCGCGCCGAGGACGAAGTCGAGACTGGCGTGCAGGCCCGGCCCGGCATCGAAGGGCAGGCCCAATGCGGCGGCGATGTCGTCGCCGTGCACGTAGGCGTCCTGCAGCAGCGCTTGCATGCCCTGGCCGATGGTGAGCCCGGGCGCCGGGCTTGGTGCTGACCAAAGCGCGTCGTCGAACACCGTCGCAAGTCGCGTCACCGAATCCATTGCGGTGTGCAGCCTTGCGGCGAGTGCGGCGGGGGATTCGCCGCGCAGGGCGGTGGCCTGCTCATCGGGTGTGCGGGTGCCGATCGCGCCGCTGACCAGGTCTACTGCCAGGCCCACCACATGGCCGGCGACGTCGCGCACTTGCCAGCCGGTGCAGCGAGTTTGGTGGGTCCACTGCGAATAGTCAAGTGCGCCAATAAGTTCGGTGAATGCATCGTACTGATGCAGAAGACCCGCCATGGTCTGGTCACGATCGGGGCCCGGGCGCACGATCGACATAGTCATCGCAGTGCCTCTTTGACGGTCCGCAGCCGATGCAGCTGCTCGACGAACCCGTCAGGACCGAGGATGCCTAGGCGGCAGACTATGTGCCGAGCCCCGGCGTCGACGAAGCTCGCCAGCCGGGCGGTGACAACGTCGGGTGTTCCCGCGGCGAAGGTCTGGATCTGTTCGACGATATCGATGCCGAATCCATATGTGTTGGTGGTGAAGTGATCCAGCGCGGCCCGGCCGCCGTCGGTAGCCTCTGTTACCAGCACCGTGACAAACAACGCAGGGATGACGGCGTCGGCACCGCGGCCGGCGCCCCGGGCGGCGGCGCGTACCTCGTCCAGACCCGACCGATAGCCTTGCGGCGTAGGTGGATACGGGAGCCACCCGTCGTACATCCGGCCGGCGCGGGCCCGAGCACCTGGGGTGTCGCCGGCCAGCCATACCGGCGGGACGGACGCATTGAATGGCCCGATACCGGCGGGGATGTCATCGAGATGCAACACGGCCCCGTGAAATGAGCTGGGATCTTTGGTGTTCCAGAGCTGGCGCCACAGTGCGACGGTGTCGTCGAGGCGCGCGAACCGTCGCGTCCACGGCACCTCCGAGACCGCGTATTCCGCCTGGGACAATCCCGGAAAGCCCGCGCCGACCGCCACCGCCAATCGCCCCTGCGACAGGTGGTCGATGGAGGCCAGAACGTGCGCGGTCTGCACCGGCCGGCGCAGCACTGGCTGTAAGGCGGCGCTGCCCAGGGTGATCCGGTCGGTGACCGCGGCCGCGGCCGACAGAAACGCCAACGTCTCGATCCGGGGCCCCGTCAACGAGTCGTTGGCCCACAGCGAGTCGAACCCCAGATCCTCGACGGCCCGGGCGAAATCGAGCAGCCGGCGCAGATCGGCGCCGGCCCACGGTTCGGCGTCAAGCGGTGGCATCACACCAAGGCGCATTGTCCGAGTCATACCGCGATGGTGTCGCCGGCGCGGCTGAGCGGCAATTCCCCGCAGGGAATAGCGGCCAGCGTCCCGAATGGGTTGACTGTTCCCATGTCCACTGCAGTGCAGGGCGAGTTCGGAACGGCGCTGCGCGAATGGCGCAATCGGCGCCGACTCAGCCAGATCGACCTGGCCAATGACGCCGGCACCACCCAACGGCACCTGAGCTTCTTGGAGCAAGGTCGATCGGTGCCGGGGCGTGACATCGTCGGCCGGCTGGCCGACTCGCTGCAGCTGACGCTGCGGCAACGCAATACGCTGCTGTCGGCGGCGGGCTTCGCGCCGTCGCATCCGGAGTCACCGCCGGACGCGCCGCTGCTCGAACCCGTGCGCGAAGCGCTTCAACATGTTCTCGACGGCCACCTACCGTATCCGGCTATGGTCATGGACGGCTTCGGCGAGTTGGTCGCCGCCAACAGCGCATTCGGGCTGCTGACCGACGGGGTGGCGGGGTGGCTGCTGCAGCCGCCGATCAACGTGTTGCGCGTCGCGTTACATCCCGACGGCATGGCTTCGCGCATCGTGAACCTCGACGACTGGCGGCGCCACATTCTGCAGGGCTTACGCGAACGTGGCCCGCACCCGCGAATCGATGCGCTGATTGAGGAACTCGAGGGCTATGGCCTGCCGGCGCGGGGCGGCCGGCCGGCCGAGTCGCTGGGCTTCGCGGTGCCGCTGCACCTGCGCTTACCCGACGGTGACGTGCGGCTGATCGCGACGATCGCGGCGTTCGCCACGGCGCTGGATGTCACCGTGTCGGAGCTGCGTCTGGAAGCGTTTTTGCCCGCCGACCCGCAGACCGCCGCAATCCTCTCCCGCCACCACGTCGGCCGGCCTCACTGAAGACACCGCGGTGAAGCTCGACTGAATCAACTCAACGGCGCACAACCCACGCAGCGCGTGGACACCCGGCCGAGCGACAAGAGCTGGGTGGTTGAGGTTCAGACGCTCGAGTTCGACGAGCTCGGGCCCGTCCCAACAGGCGATGACGGTCCGCGATGCGACGAGCGCAGCTGGGGGAGGCCCAAGCATGATGTCTCCGGACATCCGTTTATGCGAGTCCGTCGGATCGGTTCTCAACCCGTGTTTCTCATCGGGCGCCGTGAGCTGATAAGCCCTCTCAGGAAGTCCGGCAATCATGGCCGGTGGCGCGATGGCTTATCTTTACCTCCATCCGTCGCATCGGTACCGCGAGTTGTCCAGAGGAGACCAACATGCGCAGCTTCACGGTGGCATCGTTTGCCACGGCCCTCGTGCTCTTCGGCTCTGCCGGCGTCGCCGCTGCCGCGCCTCCCAAGGACTACTGCGCCGAACTCAAGGGCGCCAACACCGGCCAGGCGTGCCGGATCCAGATGGCCGACCCCGGCTACAACCTCGACATCAGCTTCCCGGTCAACTACCCCGACGAGAAGTCCGTGGCCGAGTTCATTGCCAAGGAGCGCGACGATTTCCTCAATGTCGCCAAATCCTCCGCACCCCGCGATCAGCCCTACCAGCTGACTATTTCGTCGACGAACTACGGATCGGCGATACCGCCGCGCGGCACCGAGGCCGTGGTGTTCAAGGTCGTCGAGAACATCGGCACCGGACACCCCCAGACGACGTTCAAGTCGTTCAACTGGGACCAGACCTATCGCAAGGCGATTGTGTGGACCGCGGCGTCAGACGATAAGAACAACACGCCGTTGTGGCGCGTCGACGACCCGCTGCAGACCGTCGCGCCAATCGTGCAGAGCGAGCTGCAGAAGCAGACCGCCCCGCCGGCCAACCAGCCGCAGACCGCACCGCCGACCAACCAGCCGCCGACTGCACCGCCGGCGAACCCGACACCGACGGCACCGCCGGTGACCATCGCGCCGGCCGCCGCCTACGACCCGGCGAACTATCAGAATTTCGCCGTCACGAACGACGGTGTGATCTTCTTTTTCGACCAAGGTCATATGCTGCCCGACGCGGCAGGTCCCACTCAGGTGTTGGTACCGCGCTCCGCGATCGACCCGATGCTCGCTTAGCGAGCGCACGGGGTGGGAAAGCCCGTGTCTACCGCGGCAGCACGGCCTCGATGGCGCTGATGACCTCGGGGGCGTCGGGTTCGGTGCGGGGCCGGAAGCGCTGCACCACCGCACCGTCGGGGGCGAGGAGGAACTTCTCGAAGTTCCACTGGATGTCTCCGGCGGTGCCGTCGGAATCGGCGGCTTGGGTCAGCTCGGCGTACAGCGGGTGGCGGTCATCGCCGTTGACGTCGGTCTTCGCCAGCAGCGGGAACGTCACCCCGTAGGTCGTCGAGCAGAACTCCTGGATCTCATCGGCCGTGCCCGGTTCCTGGCCCATGAACTGGTTGCAGGGGACGCCGACGACGGTCAGGCCGCGGCCGCCATAGTCCTTGGCGAGCTTTTCCAGCGCCGTGTACTGCGGAGTCAGTCCACATTTGGAGGCCACGTTGACGACGAGCGTTGCGCCGTCGGACAATTCGGCCAGCGTGGTCGGCCGGCCGTCGAGGGTGAGCAGGGCGATGTCTTTGAGGGTCACGCCGATGACGCTAACGCAACGATCTAGAGCCAGCCGGTGCGGGCGGCGGCGACCGGCTCGGCGGGCGCCGGTGCCAGCTCTCCGTCCCGCACGCCGTCGAGCAACCGCTGCACCGCCGCGACGATCTCCGGGGCCGCCGCGGCAAGTCCCTTCTTGTCGGCTTCGCTGACCTCATCGGCGTCGACGCCCGCCCGGGCCAGGACGGCGTCCGGGTCGGCCAGCTGCTCGGCGAGCCAGGACACCGGGTCGGCCGACAGCTCGGGCACGAAGTGCCGGCGGCCGGGCTCCCAGCCGTCGAAACGCGGGTGGTGATGGGCCCGGTCCAGGGTGCCCGGCGGGCTCTGCGTGGATCCGAAAAGGTCCACCCGCCATACCGGGCGGTTAAAGGCGATCGGGACGCCGGCGTAGATCGAGCCCTGGGGTTCGGCCCGGTCGACGACGCGCAGTTCCAGTCTGACTCCCCGCTCCGGGGTTGCCTGACCCTCGAGCGGGGACGGGTCGACGAAATACATGTCCCCGACGACGACGCCCAGGGATTCGAATCCGAACGCTGCCAGCATTGCGCACCTTTCCTTACCGCTATCCGAGCGTAGACCCGGCAGCGGACCCGTCCAATGTCCGCTGCCGATGTAGCGGATGTACCGCGTTGTTCAAAAAGTCGAACAGATCCGGCGACGCATCCGCGTACGTATCCCCCAACACCGCCGACCGCTGAATATCCTTGCGCGCCTGCGGTATCTGCGGATCCACACCATCCAAAATCGCTTTCGCGTTCACCCTGCGCCACGCGCCGCCGGCGCAGTGGCGTATCGCGCCCCCATGGCCAGAGCCAACGCCAGGGGTGGGCGGCGGCGCGCCCAACCTACATCTGGCCCGAGAACCTGCCCCGGGTGAACGCGCGCGGCGGCCCCGGGGGCGTCCCGGGTTGCTGGCAGCCGATCAGGCGTGATCTGTGGCCCGCCCCCGAATTGGTGATGGACACCGGTGACAGCCTCGCGCCCTACAACCACCTGGACACCGGATCGCCGTATGCGATCGAGTAGGTCTGGGGCCGTCATGTCGGCGACAACACCATCAACCCGTAGCACGCGAAAGAGTTGCCAGAAACCATCATTCGCGTGCCGGCATCATTCGCGTGCCGCCCCGCGCGGCCGGTTATTTCTGTATTGCTTTGTTCGTGTCAGCGCATCGCGGTACATTGCACGAGTCTTCGATATTGCATATGTGTACAGAACCCCTGGTAACGGGCCAGTGAGTCGGGGGAGCGATTTGCCGCAGCGCCGGCTGCGGCACCGACGTGAGGGGCAGCGGTGACGGTGGGTTACCTGAATAACCGACCGCATACCTGGCTGCCGCCACGCGGGGAATCCCGGCCCATCTTCGGGCTCGTGGTGTAGCGCCATGGGCTCACCCGTTCAGATCAACGACCCGCGGGTCCCGCCGTATAAGTGGATCACCCTCGCCGTCGTGGTGGTGCTCGCGGTGATCTTCACTCTGGTGTATGTCCAGTTCCGAGGCGGTTTCACGCCCAAGGTCGAGTTGACCATGGTGGCGTCGCGGGCCGGGTTGGTGATGGATCCGGGGTCGAAGGTGACTTATAACGGGGTGGAGATCGGT
>NZ_LZHT01000072.1 GCF_001667315.1 Mycobacterium sp. 852002-10029_SCH5224772 | reverse complement strand
GCGCAGGCACGGTCCACCTCGGCATCGAGCGCGTCGAACACCGCGTCGACATCGGGCAGACCAGTGGAACTCATACCGCGAAACTATCGACACCCACCGACAAAAGACCCCGCATTGTGACCGCTGAAACCACAGTGACACAAGGGATTTCGCTATGCGTTTTCGATATCCGTAATCGGACCCGCGTGAGGTGGGACGACCGGCAGCACGGGCGAAACCGCTCGCGCAAAATCAGTTACCGAGCATTAACAACCGCCAGTTTCCGGCCGCCGCACGATCGGGAACGCACCAGAAGTTGTTCCAGTTTCCCGGCTTCGTCGCCTTCACGCCCGGGCCGGCATCCTGACACGCACAGCGCTAACGGTAGGTGCCGCGGGGCTGCCGCGCGGCGCGCTCAACGTTCCTGAGCCGCAAGCGCAACGGCCGTGGCCACCGCCTCCAGCAGGCGGGTGAGTTGCTCGGCGTCGCCGACGGAGCGGTCGCCGGCGGCCAACCGGGTGAAGATGCCGGCGATGAACGTCGTGACGGCGGTGGTCTGTGCGGCGAGCAGTTCGGGGTCGCGGATGTCCGGCTGTAGGTGGGCGATGGCGTCGCGGGCCATCGTGTTGATCCGGGCGACGAAAACCTGCGACGTCTCGGCCAGATCGGGATCGCGCGCGGTGCCCAGCAGCAGTTCGTGGCGCGCGCGGTTCAGCATCAGCCCGGGCCCGTTGGCCTGCATCATGGTGAGCCGGGCCAGGTGCGCGAACGGTGAAACCGGGTCGACCGGCTCGTCGATCACCGACTGCAGATTGCTCACGTCGATCTCGGCCACGCGCTTGCCGACACCACGCAGCAGGGCCGCGCGGGTCCGGTAGTAGTACGACGTGGTGCCCTCGGGGACGCCGGCGCACCGGTCGACCTGCCCGTGGGTCAGCCCGCGCGATCCGTGCTCGGCCAGCACCCGGATCGCCGCGTCGCACAGGTCGCGGCGGCGTTCGTCACCGTCGCGTTTGCGTGATCTCGTGCCCGCTGCCATGGGTCACCGAAGGACGGTGCCGCCGTCGATGTTGACGACCTGACCATTGATCCACTCGCCCTCGTCGGACAGCAGGAAGGCGACCAGCGCCGCGATGTCACCGGGCTCGCCGACGCGCGGTCCGCGAATGCGCTTGAGCGCGCCGGCCTCCAGGTCCGGCCACTGCTGCACCGAGCGGATGGTCTCGGTCGCGGTGAACCCAGGCGCGACCGCGTTGCAACGGATGTTGTCCTTGCCCCACCGCGACGCGACGTGCCGGGTGAGCGCGCCGATGCCGGCTTTCGCGGTGGCATAGGCCGGGCGCGCGGGTTCACCCTGGAACGCCGCCGCCGACGACATGTTGACGATCGCCCCGCCGCCGCGGTCCAGCATTTTCGGGATGGCGTACTTCATCGCGGCCACATACCCGCGCAGGTTCACCGCCATCACCCGGTCCCAGACGTCGAAATCGATGTCCACCACGTCGGTGTCGGCCCGAATGGTGCTCATGTCGGCGCCCACGTTGAACAAGAGGTCTACCCCGCCGAAAGTCGTTGCGGCGGTGTTGATCAGCCCGGCGACCGACGCGGGATCCGCCAGGTCGAAGCCCACGTGGGTCGCCGTGCCGCCGGCGGCGGCGAGGCGTTCGGTCGCTTGCTGCGCTGCGTCGACGGCGACGTCGCCGATGACCACCCGGCAGCCTTCCCCGGCCAGACGGGCGGCCGTCGCCGCACCGATGCCCGTGGCGCCGCCGACCACGACCGCCACCTTGTCGCACAGACCCTGCATTCCCATGGATATTGACTTTACCTCTAGAACTGTAGAGGATCGCCAATCATGGCTGGGATTCATCGGGAGCGCCCCGGGGCAGGCGACCTGTCGGCGGCGACGGACACGCCCGCGCTGGACCTGGGCCACGGCGTCTGGATGTCACCGGGCGTCTCCAACGCCTATGCGGTGGCCACCGATGAGGGGCGAGTCATTGTCAACAGCGGGCTGGTCTTCGAAGGACCGTTGCACCGCAAGGCTTTTGCCGACGTGTCCGGCCCGACGCGGGCCATCGTCGTCACCCAGGGGCATGCCGACCATTGGGGCGGGGTGAACTCGCTGCGCGAGCAGGGCGCCTCGGAAACCCAAGTGGTGATGCACCGCAACTACCGGTATTGGCGCGACGACAACACGCTGCTGATGGGCTATCGGGTCCCCAAGACGTCGTTCGCCTTCCAGAAGTTCTCCGACGCGGTGCTCGAGCACTTCAAGACCATCGACCCCGCGACCATCGACTTCTCGTTTCCCGAGCCGACGACGACGTTCGACCAGCGTCACAGCATCACCGTCGGCGGACGGGCCTTCGAGCTGGCGTGGACGCCGGGTGGCGAGACCACCGACGCGCTGGTGGTGTGGCTACCGCAGGATCGAATACTGTTCAGCGGCAACCTGTTCGGACCGCTGTTCGGCCACGTGCCGAACCTGATGACCATCCGCGGCGATCGGTATCGCGATCCGATTCTCTACATCGAGTCATTGAACACCGTGCTGAAATACGGACCGGAGCGGTTGATCACGGGCCACTTCGACCCCATCGAGGGCGCCGATCGCATCGCGGAGGAAGTCACCGCGATGCGCGACGCCATGCAGGCCGTGCACGACCGCACGGCCGAGCTGATGAATTCCGGTGCCGATGTCCATACCGCGATGCGCGAGGTCACGGTGCCTGAGCACCTCGACATCGGCGAGGGGTACGGCAAGACCTCGTGGAATGTGCGTGCCATCTGGGAGATGTACACCGGATGGTTCCGGCATCGCTCCACCACCGAGTTATACGGGGTTGCACCGGATTCCGTTGCTACCGACGTGGTGAGCGCGGCGGGCGCGGACGCGCTGGTGGACGCGGCCCGTGCGCACCTAACGGCCGGGCGGCCGGTGCAGGCCGTGCATCTGACCGACCTGGTCCTCGCGGCCCAGCCGTTGCACGCGGCGGCACGCGCGGTCGCTGCCGACGCCCACGAAGCGCTGCTGGCCGACACCGAGAACTTCTGGGAAAAAGCCTGGCTCACCAAGTCGATCAACGAATTGAGGACCGCGAAAGGAACGGCATGAACACCGTCAACTTCGATTTCACCGGCGCCCACGTGCTGGTGACCGGCGGGACCAGCGGCATCGGCAACGCCATCGCCGCCGCCTTCGCCGGCGCGGGGGCCGCGGTCACGGTGACCGGCACCCGCGGGGCGCCTGCGGACTATCCCGAGGCGAATCTGGGCGCCTACACCTACCGACAGTGTCAGATCCAAGACCCCGAATCCGTTGATTCCCTGGCTGATTCGCTGGGTGAATTGGACATCTTGGTCAACAACGCGGGCGGGCCCTATCCCGCGGGCGACGAATACGACCCGGACGGCTACGTCGCGTCGGTGACGCAAAACATGCTCGGCCCCATGCGGCTGACCATGCGCTGCCACGAACGCCTCAAGGCCAGCCAGGTCCCCGGCGGCGCGAGCGTCGTCAGCATCGTGTCGATGTCGGCCTTTCGCTCGGCGGTCTTCGTCCCCGGCTACGCCTCGTCCAAGATGGGCCTGATCGCCCTGACGATGAACCTCTCCCGCCGATGGGCCGACGACGGGATCCGGGTCAACGCCATCGCACCCGGGCTTATCGACACACGAATGACCCACCCCGCCATGGGGATTCCCGAAGTGATGGACGTCGAGATCGGCTTCCACACCCCGCTCGGACGGCCTGGCACCCCGCAGGACTGCGCCGGTGCGGCGCTATTCCTGTGCACCGACGCCGCGTCGTACATCACCGGCACCACGATCGCCGTCGACGGCGGATACCTGACGGTCTGAGAAATGAGCGACCCCAAGAACTTCGACAGCGTCTCGACCACCGACGACGTCTTCAAGCTGGCCGCACAGCGCACCGGCCTGAGCGAAATCGATTCCGACTCTTGGCGAGACGGCCTGGCCATCATGCTCGACGAACTCAACAGCTCTCCGGTGTTCACGCCGTTCGGCCGGGAACGTGTCCTCGACGACGCCACCAACGCGCTGGGGCGGCGCATGCAGGTCCACGACTACATCACGGCACACCCCGAAGTGCTCGACACGCCCGTCGAACGGCCACTCATCGTGCTCGGCATGCCCCGCACCGGAACCACCGTCATCAGCTACCTGCTCGACCAGGACCCCGCCCGGCGATCGTTGCTGCACTGGCAGTGCGTGCACCCGATCCCGCCGGCTCCCACCGAGGCGCTGCGCACCGACCCGCGCTGCCTGGCCCTGCTCGAGGAACAGCGCAAGATCCTCGAGCTGGTCACGCAGGCGAAAATGCCGCTGCCGCACTGGGAAGACGCCGACGGCCCGACCGAGGACATGTTCATTCACAACCAGGACTTCAAAGGCCTGTCCTGGGACTCGTTTTTGCCGACGGATCGCTACGCGCGGTGGCTGTTCGATGAGACCGACATGAGCAGCACCTACGAGTACCAGAAGCGCTACCTGCAGGTCCTGCAGTCCACCGCCCCGGGTAATTGGAGCCTGAAGATGCCCTCGCATTCGGTGCACATCGAGGCGTTGCTCGCGGTGTTCCCCGACGCCCGGCTCATCTGGGCGCACCGCGATCCGTACAAGGCGACCGGTTCGCTGTGCAACCTGTGGCGGCTGCCGCAGAGCCTGGTGATGAACACCGAACTGATCGATCAGGCCGACATGGGGCGGCTCGCGATGTGGCAGCTGCGCTACCACGTCCAGCGGCCGCTGCGGGTCCGCGACCGCATCGGCGACGAGCGCTTCTTTCACATGTATTACCACGAGATGATGCGCGACCCGATGGGCGTCATGCGACGCATCTACGAGTGGTCCGACGAACCGCTGACCGCTGAAACCGAAGCGCGCATGCGTAATTGGCTCACCGAGCATCCGCAGGACCGGTTCGCACTCAACGCGTATCGCCTCGACGAATACGGCCTGACCGTCGAAGCGCTCGAGCCGATATTCGCCGAGTATCTCGATACCTTCGACATCGAACTGGAGGGCGCGCCGTGAAAACATCCGTCGTCACCGGCCCGGGTAAAGCCGAAGTGCTCGACGCCGAGCGTCCCACCGTGGGCCCCCACGACGTGCTGGTGCGGATGCGCGCCTGCGGCATCTGCGGTTCGGACGCCTTCTACATCACCATCGGCGGCCTACCCCCGCGGCAGGGACGCACACCGCTCGGACACGAGCCCGCCGGGGAAATCGCCGAAGTCGGTGCGCAGGTGAGTGGCCTGGCCGTCGGCGACCACGTCGTCATCAACCCCATGGCCGCGCCCAGCGGCATCATCGGCAACGGCGGACCCAGCGGAGCCCTCGCCGACTACCTGCTCATCGAAAACGCGGTCCGCGGAACGAGTCTCGAGGTCATTCCAGACCACATCCCATGGCAGGTGGCCGCGCTCAACGAGCCGATGGCCGTCGCGCGTCACGGCGCCAACCGGTGCCGACCCAAACCAACCGACAAGGTCGTCGTGTTCGGCGCCGGGCCGATCGGGCTGGGCGCCACCCTGGCGTTCAAATCCCTTGGCGTGAGCCATGTTGTCGTCGTGGATCTGCTTGCCGGCCGCCTGGACAAGGCGCTGCAGATCGGCGCCGACGCCGTGATCAACTCCGCCGACGAGGACGTGGTGGCGCGCCTGATCGAGCTGCACGGCGAAGGCGATTCCATGTTCCCCGGGAGGGCCGGCACGAACATCTATCTGGACGCGGCCGGTGTGCCCGCCGTCGTCAACACCGCGCTGGCGGCCGCGCAAAAGGGCGCCACCGTGGGTATCGTCGGCGTCCACAAGGAGCCGGTGTCCGTCGACCTGATCAACGTGATGAGCAACGAGATCACCCTCGTCGGAAGCATGGGCTACCCCGACGAAATCTTCGAGGTGACCCACGATCTGGTGGCGAACTGGGAGAAATACGCGCTGATCGTCAGCCACACCATCCCGTTCGGCAGCGTCGGCGAGGCGCTCGAGCTGGCGCAAACCCCGGGCGCCGCGGACAAGGTCGTCGTCACGTTCGACTGATGTCGGCGGTGATCGCGCCGGTGAGCCGGATCAGGTCGTGCGGCGCCACCGCGACGTCGTAATGCCGCTTGCCGGCGCTGCACAGCACCCGATCCCAGCGCAACGCGGAGCTGTCCAGCACCGTGCGCAGCCGCTTGCGCTGGCCGAACGGCGAAATGCCGCCCACCACATAGCCGGTGGCCCGCTGCGCGGCGGCGGGCTCGGCCAGTTTGGTTTGGGAGGCCGCCTTGGCCACACCCAGCGCCGCGGCGACCGCCTTCAGCGACAACCGCGACGGCACCGGCACGATCGCGACGGCCAGCTCGCCGGGCAGCGCGACGATCAACGTCTTGAAAACCTGTTCGGCCGCGATGTCGGGCGACTCGGACAAATCGGTGACCGTGTCGAAGTGCAAGACCTGATGCGGCACACCGGCTTTCACCAATGCGGCGATGCCGGGGGTGGCGGCCAACCTCGAGCCGTTTCGATCGGGGGCTAAGGCCCCGTGTACCCAGGAGGGTTGACGCCGTCGACCCAGAAATCCACGCCCAGCTTGGAGCCGGGGATGCAGTCGTAGGCCGAGAGGTCTTTGACGCCGGATTCCACCAGCACGTCCTCGCACAGCAGCATGTTGCCGGTGTACTCCTTGGACGGCTTGTTCAGCACGACGTAGGCGGCGTCGGAGTACACCTCGGGCTTGCGGGCGCGGCCCATCGCCTCCTCACCGCCGAGCAGGTTCTGCACCGCGGCCGTCGCCACCAGCGTGCGCGGCCACAGCGTGTTCGACGCGATGCCCTCGTCCCGCATTTCTTGGGCGATGCCCAACGCGCACAACGTCATGCCGAACTTGGCCATCATGTACGCGGTCGGCTTCAACCATTCGTCGCCGAGCAGCACCGGCGGCGACAGCGTCAGGATGTGCGGATTCTCCCGTCCCTTCAGATGCGGGATGCAGGCCTGCGACACCGCATACGTGCCCCGCACCTGGATGCCGTTCATCAGATCGAACCGCTTCATCGGCACCTCGGTGATGGAACCCAGGTTGATCGCCGATGCGTTGTTGACACAGATGTCGATGCCGCCGAACTGCTCGACGGTCTTCGCCACGGCTGCCTCGACCGAATCGGGGTCGCGGACGTCGCCGACGATCGGCAGGGCCTGCCCGCCGGCCTCCTCGAGTTCCTTGGCCGCGGTGAACACCGTTCCGGGCAGCTTCGGATGCGGCTCGGCGGTCTTGGCGATCAGGGCGATGTTGGCGCCGTCCTGTGCGGCGCGCTTGGCGATCGCCAGGCCGATGCCGCGACTGGCGCCGGAGATGAACATGGTCTTGCCATTCAGGGACATGGCGTCACACTAACGCCACGGTGGAATCGACCCGCTCGGGGTCTGCATCGGGAATCCGGGACCGATAGGACTGCGGAATTTCGCCCCGGAAATAGCCGGATCGCGCGCGGGGTTGATCCAATTGGTTTCGATGCGGTGGGTCACACCCGGGCAGACAGTGTCAGGGTGAGCCTTTAGATTGGGAGGAGCAGCGTGGTGTCAACGGCGACGAGCCTGTTAGGCGAGGAGCGGTTGGCTGGCGTCCTTGCGAGGCCGGTGGTGCTTTCAGTGCTTTCCGGTGACACCGCAGCAGAAGGGACCGGGTTAATCGACATGGCCGACTCTCTAGATGGCCGAGATGGCGCGGCAGGACCGGAGATCACCGAGCCCGCGGCGCCCGAAGAGACGGACGCGGAGCTGACGGCGCGTTTCGAGCGAGACGCGATTCCCCTGCTGGACCAGCTTTACGGCGGTGCGCTGCGCATGACGCGAAATCCCGCCGACGCCGAAGATTTGCTGCAAGAGACGATGGTGAAGGCTTACGCCGGCTTCCGTTCGTTCCGGGCCGGCACCAATCTCAAGGCGTGGCTGTACCGGATCTTGACCAACACCTACATCAACACCTACCGCAAGAAGCAGCGCCAGCCGGCGGTGTACCCGACCGAGGAAATCACCGACTGGCAGCTGGCCGCCAATGCCGAGCATTCCTCCACCGGGCTGCGCTCGGCCGAGGTGGAGGCGCTGGAGTCGCTGCCGGACTCCGAGATCAAAGACGCGCTGCAAGCTTTGCCGGAAGAATTTCGGATGGCGGTCTATTACGCCGATGTCGAGGGTTTTCCGTACAAGGAAATCGCCGAAATCATGGATACGCCCATCGGAACGGTAATGTCACGGCTGCACCGCGGCCGACGGCAGCTGCGTGGCCTGTTGGCCGACGTTGCCAAGGAGCGGGGCTTCAACCGCGGTCAGCAGACGCACGAGGAGGTGTCGTCATGAGCGAGTTCGCCGGTCAGGGCGGTGCTTCTCCGGATGCCTGCCCCAACGACGAGTCGCACGGCAGCGTCGGCTGCGCGGAGGTCATCCGCCAGGTCTGGCTGCTGCTCGACGGTGAATGCGGCCCGGACACCCGCGAACAACTGCGCCAGCATCTCGAGGCGTGCCCCGGCTGCTTCAAGCACTACGGGCTCGAAGAGCGGATTAAGGCATTGATCGCCACCAAATGCAAAGGCGAGCGGGCCCCGGAGGGCCTGCGCGAGCGGCTACGGCTCGAGATCCGGCGCACCACCATCATCCGGCGTACGCAGTAGCGTCCCTCAGGCGTTGGGCCGCTTGCCGTGGTTGGCCTTGCTGTGCTTGCGGTCGCGCTTCTTACGGCCTCGTTTGGCCATGGGTCGAACCTCCGTTGATTGCTGTCAAACCGAGCGCCGGGCGCCGGTTGGCTTGTCGTCCAGTCTCTCACGAGACGCCGCACGCAGTGTCTTCGCCCTGGTGCCGCGGTCCCGACGGGCCCTGTGGTTCGATGTAGGCGAGCTTGATAGAACGTTGATGGACCAGCAACCAGCGATGAACCAGCAGCCAGCCTGCGCAGAGGCCGAAACGAGTGGGGTGAAGATGGCCGAGGATGTGCGCGCCGAGATCGTGGCCAGCGTGCTCGAAGTCGTTGTGAACGAGGGTGACCAGATCGGCAAGGGCGACATCGTGGTGCTGCTGGAGTCGATGAAAATGGAGATCCCCGTCCTTGCCGAGGTCGGCGGCACCGTCAGCAAGGTGAGCGTGTCGGTGGGCGACGTCATTCAGGCAGGCGACCTCATCGCGGTGATCAGCTAGCCGATCAGGCCCCTTCGACCAGCCGCCGGGGAACGACCCGGGGAGTAAGCGATGTCAACTCTCGGTGATCTGCTCGCCGAACACACCATGCTGCCGGGCAGCGCCGTCGACCATCTGCACGCGGTGGTCGGAGAGTGGCAGCTGCTGGCCGACCTGTCGTTCGCCGACTACCTGATGTGGGTGCGCCGCGACGACGGCGTGCTGGTGTGCGTGGCGCAGTGCCGGCCCAACACTGCGCCCACGGTGCTGCAGACCGACGCGGTGGCCACCGCCGTCGCCTCGGAGGAGTTGGGCCTCGTCGCCGAGACCTTCGCGTCGGGCATCGCGAAGCGGGATGACGTTGCGGGCCAAGAAAATTCGTGGCTGCCGGGCACCCACGTCGAGGCGTCCCCGGTGCGGTACGGCGGCCAGGTGGTGGCCGTACTCACCCACCATCAGACCGCGGAGGCCGCCGACCGCGCATCGGGCCGGCTGGAGATCGCCTACCGGCAGTGCGCCGGCGACCTGGTCCACATGCTCGCGGACGGGACCTTTCCCGACGCGGGGGACGTGGTGATGTCCCGCTCCACCCCTCGGGTCGGCGACGGGTTCATCCGGCTCGACGTCAAAGGTGTTGTGGACTATGCCAGCCCCAACGCGCTGTCGGCCTACCACCGCATGGGCCTGACCGCCGACCTGGAGGGCCACAACCTCATCGAGGTCACCCGGCCGCTGATTTCGGATCCGTTCGAGGCGCAGGAAGTGGCCGAGCACGTGCGCGATCTGGTGGCCGGCGGGCGCAGCATGCGCATGGAGGTCGACGCCGGGGGAGCCACCGTGCTGCTGCGCACGCTGCCGCTGGTGGTCGACGGTGCCAGCGCCGGTGCGGCGGTGCTGATCCGCGACGTCACCGAGGTGAAGCGCCGCGACCGGGCCCTGATCTCCAAGGACGCCACCATCCGCGAAATCCACCACCGGGTGAAGAACAACCTGCAGACCGTCGCGGCGCTGTTGCGGCTGCAGGCCCGCCGCACGGTCAACGCCGAGGGACGGGAGGCCCTCATCGAATCGGTGCGCCGGGTGTCGTCGATCGCACTGGTCCACGACGCCCTGTCGATGTCGGTGGACGAGCAGGTCAACCTCGACGAGGTCATCGACCGGATCCTGCCGATCATGAACGACGTGGCCTCGGTGGACCAGCCGATCCGGATCAACCGGGTCGGCGACCTGGGCGTGCTGGACTCCGACCGGGCCACGGCCCTGATCATGGTGATCACCGAACTGGTGCAAAACGCCATCGAGCACGCCTTCGACCCCGCGGTCGAGGAGGGCTCGGTGACGATCCGCGCCGAGCGCTCCGCGCGCTGGCTCGACGTCGTGGTGCACGACGACGGCCGCGGGCTGCCGGAAGGGTTCAGCCTGGAGACCTCCGACAGCCTCGGACTGCAGATCGTGCGCACCCTGGTCTCGGCCGAGCTGGACGGCACCCTGGGCATGCGCCGGGCGGGCGGCCGCGGCACCGACGTGGTGCTGCGCGTCCCGATCGGTCGACGGACCCGAATGCTGCTGTAGGCAGGAGGCCTATGCATAGACGCAAGAGTGCGGCCCCGACAATCGTCGAGGCCGCACCGATTTGCTTATCTGGGTTAAACCCCGCTGCGGGCTTTCGTCCGGGCGTTGCGACGCTTCAGCGCACGCCGCTCGTCTTCGCTCATGCCGCCCCAGACGCCCGAGTCCTGGCCCGTGTTCAGGGCCCAACCGAGGCACTCTGTGGTCACCGAACACCGATTACAGACCAGTTTCGCGTCAGCGATCTGCGCGAGCGCCGGACCACTGTTCCCCACCGGGAAGAACAGCTCCGGGTCTTCGTCACGACAGACCGCCTTGTGGCGCCAATCCATACGTCTTACTCCTTACTGAGTGCGCAGCAAGGCGCACGGCTATTTTCTCCGGCTGTTAAACGCGTGCAGAAGAAAAGGGGCCGCACCCCTACGTGATTTCTGCATGCAACCTTTTGATCGTTTCACAGGCTCAACAGATGTCAATAGTGTGAGTTCGCTCGTGGGCTATCTCACTTTGATCATCTCGTCGTCAAGCCCTTACTCCGTTGTACTACACTCCGGGGCCACTCCCGTGCAGCATTTTTGTTGCGTGCGCCACACATCGCGCGTTGCCGGTGTTCAGCGGCGTTTTTGCTGGGGCGGGGCGGCCACCGCCAACGCGTCGGGGACGGCTTTGAATGTCATGGTTTCGCGCACGCCGAGGTAATCCCCGTCGAACTGGCAGGCGACGGCGCCTCCGGTCGAGGTAACTCGCACGCAGGGCAGGTCGTCCTCGGTGACGAGGTGCTTGAAGTTGAACGTGGGCCGTTTTGCGAACATCTGCCGGACGATCCGCAGGGTGGGGATCGTCTTGAGGTTGGTCGGCGCGAACACCCCCAGCCCCGACTCGAAGCTGCAGCCGGGATTGGTCCACACCGGCCGCTCGTTGGCGAACGTCCAGGGGCTGGAGTTCGACACGAACGCAAAGCTCACCCCGGTGATGGGTTCGCGCCCGGGAAGTTCGAGTGTGAGCATCGGTTCGCGGCGGGTGTAGGCCCACACGGCCGGCACCGCCGCGCGGATGTAGCGCCACGCGGTGACCTCGCCGCCCTTGTTCCGTTCGGCCTCCACCGCGGCCACCACCTCGGCGTCGACGCCCATGCCGGTGTTGAACACGGCCCACCGCTCGCCGCAGTCGATGAGGCCGATCCGGCGCCACGTGCCGTGCCGCTGATAGTCGTCGAGCAACTGGATGAGCTGATTGGTGGCCGCGACCGGATCCGGGGAGATGCCCAGTGATCGCGCCAGCACATTCGCCGAACCGCCGGGCACCACGGCCACCGCCGGCACCGGGCCGCTCGGAAGCGTTCCGGGCCGACCGAGCAGGCCGTTGACCACGCCGCTTACCGTCCCGTCGCCGCCGTGGACGACCACCAGGTCGGCGCCGTCGGCGACGGCCTTCTGCGCGAGTTCGCTGCCGTGCCCGCGGTGGTTGGTGTGTTCGACGGTGAGCTGCAAACGGCTTTTGAGTGCATGGGCCAGCAGATCGCGACCGGCCGGGGTGGTGGAAGTGGCTGTGGGGTTGACGATTAGCACGGCCCGCATGAATCACGAGCTTAGGCGGGCCGGTTAAGGCCACGCTGTGGGGGAACCGCCGGGAAACAGCGGCCGCCCTGACTACGCTGGCGCTGTGACGCCGCCAGCCGCCCCCACCACCGTTCGCCGCGCCGGCGTCATCGTCGCGGCGCAGGGGGTCGTCGCGCTGATCGTGGCGGCGGTCTTGGTGGTCCGCGGGATCGCCGGGGCGGACCAGCACATGGCCAACGGTTTGGCCACCGCGGGCTGGTTCGTCCTCGTCGGCGCCGGGGTGATCGCCGCCGGGCGCGCGCTGATTCTCGGCAAGCGCTGGGGTCGCGGGCTGGCCGTGATCACCCAGCTGCTGTTGCTGCCGGTGGCGTGGTACCTCGCCGTCGGATCACATCAGCCCGGCTTCGGGATTCCGGCCGGCGTCGTCGCGCTTATCGTGTTGGGGTTGCTGTTCAGCCCCGCCGCGGTGCGCTGGGCCGCCGGCGGTCAGGGCGACTCCGCCAGCCCCGCCAACCGCGGTCCCGACAGCCGGTAGGTGGTCCATTCGTTCTGTGGCTCCCCGCCGATCCCGTCGTAGAGCGTGATGGCGTCGGTGTTCCAGTTCAGCACCGCCCAGGACAACCGCGTGTAGCCGCGCTGCAGGCATTCGCCGGCCAGCGCCGCCAGCAGCGCCCGGGCCAGCCCGCGTCGGCGAAATCCCGGGCGCACGAACAGGTCTTCCAGATAGATGCCCGCCACGCCGTCCCAGGTGGAGAAGTTCAGGAACCACAACGCCATCGCAGCGACCTCGCCGTCCACCTCCGCCACGTGCCCGTACACCGTCGGGTGATCGCCGAAAAGCGCTGCGGTGATTTGTGTTTCGGTAACGGTGCACTGATCTGCGGCGTGCTCGAATTCGGCCAGCGCGTGGATCATCTCGGTGATAGCGGCGACGTCGCGGGGCGCGGTGCGACGGATGTCTGTGGTCATCGTTGAACTTCCAGCGCATTGAGTATGGTGGCGAATTTCGTTGTGGTTTCGGCGACTTCGGCATCGGGGTCGGATTCGGCGACGATACCGCCGCCGGCCCGCGCCAGCGCGCTGCGCCGGTCCGCCGACAGCTGCGCGCAGCGCAGCGACACCACCCAGCGGCCGTCGCCGCGGGCGTCGCACCAACCCACCGCCCCCGCGTAGAACCCGCGGTCGCCTTCCAGCTCGGCGATGAGCTGGACCGCGGCCTTGGTCGGAACCCCGCCGACCGCCGGGGTGGGGTGCAGCGCCAACGCCAAATCTATTGCGGTCGTGGATGGCTCACGTAGGCGTCCGCTGATCGGCGTGCACAGGTGCCAGACTGCCGCGGTGCGGCTCAGCTGCGGCTCGGGGGCGATCGACAGGCCGTCGCACAGCGCTTCCAAGGCCGTCCTGATGGTCTCGATAACCAGCTGATGCTCGTGACGGTCCTTGGCCGAGGAGGCCAGGGCGGCGCCGTTGGCGGCGTCGACGTCGGGGTCGGCGGCGCGCGGGGCAGACCCGGCATACGGCCGACATTCGACACGGTCGCCGTGGCGCGCAACCAGGAGCTCGGGGCTGGCACCCACCAGCGCCACGCCCGCGTAGTCGTCCCCGGCGGAGCTCAGATCGACAAGGTAGCCGTAGGCCGCCGGGTCCGCGGCCACGAGTCGGCGCAGGACCGCGCGCGCATCCATCGGGGCATCGGCCGTCAGCTGCAAGGCGCGGGCCAGCACCACCTTGTGCAGCGGGTTGTCGGCGGCGGCAAGCTGATCGCGGGCCAGGCGGATCCGGTCGCGGTAGTCGTGCGGCGGTGGGATGGCCGCAGCAACCCGCACCGTCGGCAGCGCGCCGGTCGGCCAGTCCGGCAGCCCATCGGTGATGTTCACGGCGTGCGGCGTCAGCAGCGCGGCCGGGCTATTGACATCAAAAGGCAACGCGCCCAACACAATCGATGCCTCGCTCGACCGCAACGCCGCCTGCGCCGCGCCCACGTCGCCATAGCACCGCACTACCCCGTCGGCGACCAGGGTTTGGGTCGGCCCGCACAGCGCGAACGGCGGTTCGTGGTTTAGCTGCTCGACTCCTTCACGCGCCGCTGCGCGGCGCGCATCGTCGTCTTCGCCGTTCACTGACCGGTCAACCCGAGCGCTTGCAGCTGTCGCACCCCGTGCTCGAACCCGCCCACCGCGATCGACGCGGTGATCATGCCGAAGCGGCTGCCCTCGGCGAGCGGCAGTTCGACCCAGCGGGCGATCACCGCGCGGGAGAAGTGGCCGTGGCTGACGAAGACCACATCGCGCGACGGCATCTGCTGTAGCGCCGTCGCGACCGCCGCGTCGGCGCGCTCGCTGACCTGCGTGACGCTCTCACCGCCCGGACAGCCGTGCGTCCACACCAGCCAATCGGGCACCGACTCCTGGATCTGCGCGGTGGTCAGGCCCTCGTAGGAGCCGTAGTCCCACTCCGCGAGCTGTTCGGTGACCTCGTCGATGGACAGCCCGGCCAGCTCCGCGGTGACCAGCGAGCGTCGGCGCGGGCTGCTGATCACCAGCGGGTCAACAAGTTTGAGTTCACCGAGCACCTGGCCGGCCAGCCGGGCCTGTTCCCGCCCGGCGTCGGTCAGCTCGACCTCGGTGCGGCCGGTGTGCTGGCCCGATTTCGACCACTCGGTTTCGCCGTGGCGCAGCAGCACCAAACGGTGATTGTGCAAGCCCATACCGAATGATTCTGCCGGACGACATGCTGAGCCTGCTGGGCCCAAGCGCATGGCCGACGAACATGCCAGGATGGCACTGTGAACGCACGGCGATGCGGAGGGGCGGGCGGCTAGTGAGTAGGACCCGGGTATTGGCGGTGGCCAACCAGAAAGGTGGCGTCGCCAAGACGACGACGGTTGCCTCGTTGGGGGCGGCCATGGTCGAGGAGAAGAAGCGGGTACTGCTGGTCGACCTCGACCCGCAGGGCTGCCTGACCTTCTCGCTGGGCCAAGACCCCGACAAACTCCCGGCATCCGTGCACGAGGTGCTGCTCGGCGAGATCGAACCCAACGCCGCGCTGGTCGAGACGGCCGAGGGAATGACGCTGCTGCCGGCCAACATTGACCTCGCGGGCGCCGAAGCGATGCTGCTGATGCGGGCCGGCCGCGAATACGCGCTCAAGCGCGCGCTGGCCAAACTCGCCGACCGGTTCGATGTGGTGATCATCGACTGCCCGCCGTCGCTGGGTGTGTTGACCCTCAACGGGCTGACGGCCGCCGACGAGGTCATCGTGCCGCTACAGTGCGAGACACTCGCGCATCGCGGTGTCGGTCAGTTCCTGCGCACCGTCGCCGATGTCCAGCAGATCACCAACCCGGAGTTGCGCCTGCTCGGCGCTTTGCCGACGCTGTACGACTCGCGCACCACCCACACCCGCGACGTGCTGCTCGACGTCGCCGACCGCTACAGCTTGCCCGTGCTGGCGCCGCCGATTCCGCGCACGGTGCGTTTCGCCGAGGCCAGCGCCTCGGGTTCGTCGGTGATGGCGGGCCGCAAGAACAAGGGCGCGGCGGCCTACGGCGAGCTGGCGGCGGCATTGCTCAAGCACTGGAAGAGCGGCAAGCCGCTGCCGACCTTCGCGGTCGAGGTCTAGCGGCGGTCGCCTGCCCGCCGTGCGCCGGCGCCGCAAGCTTGAGTGGGAACTGACGGCTTTGAGTGTGCGGTGGCGGCGCGCGCAATCGGCGTGTCGCCACCGCAGATTCACACCGAAAGCCAACGATTCACACTCGACGGGCGACGGCCGTCGCTTCAAGCGCTCAGCCCAGGGCGACCACGGTGTTTCCGCGCTGCTCGAACACCCGAGACCCCGACACCGCCGGGATCACCGCCGCCCCGGGCGGCGGGGGGGTCGCTGCCCGGTCGACCGGAATGTAGCGCTCGCTGGCGCCGCTGACCGGGTCGTAGACGCCGATCGCGCCAGTGACGGGCACCAACAGCCGGCCCGCCATCATCACGCCCGGCCCCAACGGCGCCGCCTTGTCACCCGCGGCGATGGTGTAGCGCAGCGCAAGGGTGTTCACGTCGAACACCATCAGCGAATCGCCGGTCCACCAGGTCATCAGGCTGCCGGCGTGGGAGATCGCCGCCGAGCGCGACGGCGGCTTGGGTAGCAGGGTGCTCGCCACGGTGGCGCCGGTTTCGTCGATCACGTCGACCCGGGGCCGCGGCGCCGGGACGTACACCGCGGTGGTGTTGTCCCGGACGGCCAGCACCCGGGCGCCCGAATCCGGCGCGACGCCCGGCTCGGCCACGATGTGTTGCTGGGGTTCGTCGTCGTCCTTGCCGGGCCGGAGCAGCACCAGCCGCAGGTCGGCCTGATTCGCACAGCTCTCCAGCACCGAGACCGCCGACGAACTGGCCGCCGCCGAGATCAGCTTGCAGCCGGAGTGCAGCCCCCGCGCCGACGGTTTCACCCGAGCGTCGGTCTCCCCGTAGGCCACCATCCGGACCATGTCGGAGCGCCACAGCTCCAGGTGGGTCTCACCGACCGACAACACCGTCATGCCATCGGAGGACAGGCGCACCCGCGGGTCGGCGTAGCCGCTGCGGGCGGGACCGCGGTGACCGGTCGCGCCGTCCAGGGTGCTCACCTGCCCGCAGCCGCGGTCGTCCCGATAAACCCCGACGGCGTACCGGTACAGCCAAGAGACTCCGCACAGGGCGGTGTCGCGTGCGTAGCTCCAGCGGGACTGGCCCGTGCCGGCATCGCGCCCGTCGATCCGGACGCCCGCACCGGTGACGACCACCCCGCCCACCACCACCGGCTCGGTGGTGGCCGGACTGGCGGCGGTCCACAGTTGTTTCAGGCCGGCCGGCACCTGCTTGGCGGGGCTCGGGTTGGGTGCCGGAACGGCGGCCGGCCGGCTGCTGGTTGCCCGCGCGTCGCTGGTCCACCAGATCAGGGCCGCGGCCAATGCGACGACGACCGCGATGCTCGCGGCCGCCGCGATGTCGCCCTTGGTCCGGCGCTCGGGTCTGACCATGGGTGGGTGCGGGGCGTCAGTTGCTTTGCGCGGTGGGGGTGGCCGCCGTGGCTTCCGCCGGCTTGCGACGCCGACGGCGGCGACGGCTGGACCCGGTGTTTCCCGGGGCTGAGCCGGCCGGCGTTTCCGCGGCCGCCTCACCGTTGCTGCTCGCGGCGCCGTTGCCCGACGGGTGCCCGCTGACGGGCTGGCCGCCGCGGGTGCGCCGCCGCGTCCCGGACCGGCGCGCGGTCTTGTCCGATTGCTGGCCCGGCTTCTGGGCGGCGCGTTCGCTGTTGCGGCGCGCGCCTTGCGGCTTGCGGGCGGCACCCACCGCGCCCGCGGCCTCGGCGGGGATGCCCAGCTCGTCGTGCAGGTGCGGCGAATTGGAGTAGGTCTCGACGGGGTCGGGGCAGTCCAGCCCCAGCGCCTTGTCGATCATCGCCCAGCGGGGCAGCTCGTCCCAATCCACCAGGGTGACGGCGATACCGGTCTTGCCGGCGCGACCGGTACGGCCGATCCGGTGCACGTAGGCCTGTTCGTCCTCGGGGATCTGGTAGTTGATGACGTGGGTGATGTCGTCGATGTCGATGCCGCGGGCGGCCACGTCGGTGGCGACGAGCACGTCGATCTCGCCGGTGCGAAAAGCCTTGAGCGCCTTCTCGCGTGCCACCTGTCCGAGGTCCCCGTGGACGGCACCCACCGCGAAACCGCGTTCGGCCAGTTCGTCGGCGACCTTCTGTGCGGTGCGCTTGGTGCGGGTGAAGATCATCGTGGCGCCGCGGCCCTCGGCCTGCAGCACCCGGCTCACCAGCTCCACCTTGTCCAAGGCGTGGGCCCGGTAGGCGTACTGGACGGTGGTGTCGTGGGTGGCCGCCGAGTGCGGCGCTTCGGCCCTGATGTGGGTGGGCTGGTTCATGAACGTGCGGGCCAGCGTGATGATCGGGTCCGGCATGGTCGCCGAGAACAGCATCGACTGCCGGTCGACGGGAATTTGGCGCAGGATGCGCTCGATGTCGGGCAAAAAGCCCAGGTCGAGCATCTCGTCGGCCTCATCGAGCACCAGCACCGAGAGCCCACCGAGCTGCAGGTGGCCCTGCTGGCTCAGGTCGAGCAGCCGGCCCGGGGTGCCCACCACGACGTCGGCGCCGGCGCGCAGGGCCTCGATCTGCGTCTCGTAGGGGCGGCCGCCGTAGATGGGGACCACCGAGAGCCGCCGGCCCTCGTCGGCGGTCAGGTGCTTGGCCGCCTGCGCCAGGTCATCGGTGACCTGCAGGCACAGCTCGCGGGTTGGCACCACGATCAGCGCCCGCGGCGTGCCGTTGAGGGGCCGCGCGGCGGTGCCGGCGGTGATGCGCTGCAGCAGCGGCACTCCGAAAGCGAGGGTCTTGCCCATGCCGGTGCGGGCCTGGCCGATCAGATCGTCGCCGGCGAGCGCCATCGGCAGGGTCAGTTCCTGGATGGCAAAAGGGCTTTCGATCCCCTTTTCGGCGAGCGCGCGCACGATTTCGTCGCGGACGCCGAGTTGAGCAAAGGTCAGTTCAGTTGTGCTTGTCAGTGTGGTCATGCGTGGGTAGGTAGCCTCTCGGGAACGTATCGGGTTGTGTCGGTGTTTCTCTGTCGCGGTCACGCGCGCACGAGTTCCGACTCCGATTACGTCGCCGAGTCGCGGGCTCCAGCTCAGTCTGGGGGGTCCCAGCCCGGGCGGGCCTGCTGTGCACGCACATTTCGCCGATAGCGGCGGGGGAGAACTTTGGCACAAATACAGCCGCCATCTACCTACATGATAGCTGGTCGCGCGCTGGGCCCCATTTTGCGCCGACTTCGCCGACTACAGTGTTGGCCATGACCCGGCCCTCTTACCAGCCCTCTTCCACCGACCAAGTGGACGATTCGGCTGCCCCACGACTGTCGGCCGATCACCCCGGCGTCAACGAGTTGTTCGCGGTCTTGGCCTACGGCGAGATCGCCGCGTTCTACCGCCTCACCGACGAGGCGCGCATGGCCCCTGACCTGCGCGGGCGGATTTCGATGGCGAGCATGGCCGCCGCCGAGATGCAGCACTACGAGCAGCTGCGCGACGCCCTGGAAAGTCGTGGCGTCGACGTGGTGCCGGCGATGTCGAAGTACGTGTCGGCGCTGGAGAACTACCACCGGCTGACGATGCCGAGTACGTGGCTGGAAGCCTTGGTGAAGACGTATGTCGGCGACGCCCTGGCCGCCGATCTGTACCTGGAGATCGCCGACGGGCTGCCCGACGAGGTTGCCGATGTGGTGCGGGCGGCGCTGGCCGAGACCGCGCACTCGCAGTTCGTCGTCGCCGAGGTGCGCGCCGCCGTCACGTCCAGCGGCAAACAGCGCAGCCGGCTGGCGCTGTGGTCACGCCGCCTGTTCGGCGAGGCGATCACTCAGGCCCAATACCTGCTGGCCGACCACGACGAGCTCGTCGACCTGGTGATGTCGGGCGCCGGCGGACTGGGTCAGCTCAGCGCGTTCTTCGATCGGTTGCAGCAGACGCACGACCGGCGCATGCGCGAACTGGGCCTGAGCTGACGGCGTAGGCCTCAGCGTGAGCAGGTCGCCATGTTCGACGGAGCGGCCGACGCCATGATCCGCTGACCGGCGGCGTTGAAGACCGAGCAACTGAGCTGGCCGTAGAAGCTGGTCGCGACCACGGATTGGTTCTGCACGCCGGGATTGAGGACCACCACCTTCGACCACGGCAGCGACACGTTGAACTCGCTCTGCGGAACGCCCCGCGCGTCGGTGTAGACGACGTTCACCAGGTCCAGCAACTGCTTCGACCCGCTCACGCTGTAGACGACGGTGCGCGGGTTGAGCGCGGCCGTCGGGGGGGCGGCCGCGAGAGGTGGTGTGGCGGTGGGCGTTTGGGCCGCTGGGGTCCTGGGCGCGGCGCTCGGCGTGGTGACCGTCGTCACGGTCTCGGGCGGCAACTGGGCCACCCGGGAAGGGCTGGGCGGGGTCGATGCCTTGGTGGTCGCGGGAGCCGAGGTCACCGGAGGAGCCGGCGCCCCCAGCGTGGCCTTGGTTGACGCGCTGTCACCGCTGTTGATGATGACGGCGGTGGCGATGGCGCCGATGGCCACCACCGCGCCGAGAATCGCGCTGGCCGGTCGCCAGCGCGAGTCGCTCGGCCAGCCCGTCCAGTTGTAGTCGGCGTGCAGGTAGGGGTCGGTGTCGCAGTCGTCAGCGTCGTCGTCCGGATAGCTCCGGATGCGGTCGTCGAGGTGCGGCGATGTGGTACCCATGGGGCCGAAGTTAGCCATGTGAAAGCACAGATCGGGTATCGCGCGGGTGTGTGAGACAACCTGCAAGCGAATCGTTATCGGCGCGCGACCGAAGTTTCGCTGATCGCGAAGTGTGGGACGCGACGAGGTGGGGGTCGGCCCCGTCCACTAGCCTGCTGCTGACAGGGCTGGGACTTTACTGCCCGCGCACGGCTTCAATACCTACGGAAGGGGTGACCGTGGAGGTCAAGATCGGGATCACGGATAGTCCGCGCGAGCTGGTCCTTGCCAGCGACCAGACACCCGCCGAAGTCGAAGAACTGGTCAGCGCCGCGCTCAGCGAAGGGTCGGGGCTGCTGCGCCTGAGCGACGAGCGGGGCCGTCGCTTCCTGATCCACACCACCAAGATCGCCTACGTCGAGATCGGCGTCGCCGACGCGCGCCGAGTCGGCTTCGGGATCAGCGCCGAAGCCGGGAAACACGCCGGTAAGGGCAATTAAGAGCGAGTCAGCGGCACGTGTGACAGTCCGCCCCAGGCGAACTGGACGGTGCCCTCGACGGCGTCCGCCTTGGAAATCGGACGGTCGGAGTCGAGCCAGTACCTGGCGCAGTCGACGCTGATGCCGACCAGCCCGACGGCAATCATCCGCGCGCGATGCGGGTCCAGCCCGGAATCCTCGCTGATCAACGCGAATACCGCGTCGATGCAGGATTCGGTGGCGACGCGCACCTGCGCGGCCACCTCGGGTTCGGTGACGTAATCGTTCTCGAAGATCAGCCGGTACCCCTGGCTGTCGTGCTCGATGAAATCGAAAAACGCTTGCACCGCGGCGTGCAACCGCCGGCGGTTGTCCTTGGTGGCGCTCAACGCTTGCTGAACGCCCGAGACCAGGTTTTCCACGTGCCGCGCCAGCACCGCGAGGTACAGCTCGAGCTTGCTCGTAAAGTGTTGATACAGAACGGGTTTGCTAACTCCGGCCCGATCGGCGATCTCGTCCATGCCGGCCGCGTGGTAGCCGCGGTCGACGAAGACGTCGCTGGCGACGATGAGCAACTGGCCGCGGCGTTCATCGCGGGGTAAGCGGTTGCCCCGCCGGTTGGACGCCGGGGCGCCGTCCGCCGGCCGCCCGCGGTCAGCCGATCTGACGGCACGCCGGGCCGGCATCTTGGCGAGTTCGCTCATCGAGTCCTCATCTGATTGTCGACGGCCGACCGTCGGTTCACCGGGGCCAGCCGCTCGCAGCTCGTTGAAAAGACCTTACTACCCGGGGGGTTGGATCTCCCGCCCTTGCCGTCGTCGCCGCTGGCAGAAGCGGTGTCGGGCGGGGGATTCGGGCGCGCCACGGACGGCGCGGGTGGTCCGCTGTGTAATCCTGGGAAAATGACGTCGCAGCGGCCCCCGCGCGGCACCGGTCGCGTGCCGGTGCTCCGCGACGAGTGGCGCGAACCGCTGCGGGCGCTGCGTGACCCCCTGGCCGCCCCGGAAGCCGGACGGGCGCGGGCCGACCGTGAGCGGCAGCGACGGTGGCGCAAACAAACGTGGCTGGGGCGGTTCGTCTCCACCTACGGCTGGCGCGCGTACGCCCTGCCCGTCCTGGTGGTGCTCACCGCCGTGGTCATGTATCAGACGGTGACCGGCGCCGGGGCACAGAAGCCGACGGCCAGTCAGCCCATCGAGATCCCGCCCGCGATCGGCGCGGTGGGCACCACGATCATTGACGCTCCGCCGCGCGGGCTCGCCGCGTTCGACGCCAACCTGCCGGCCGGGACGTTGCCGGACGGCGGCCCCTTCACCGAAGCGGGCGACAAGACGTGGCACGTGGTGCCTGGCATGACGCCGCAGATCGGTCAGGGCACCGCCAAGGTGTTCCGGTACACCGTCGAGGTGGAGAACGGCATCGACCCGACGATGTTCGGCGGCGACGAAGCATTCGCGCAGATGGTCGACCAGACGCTGGCCAATCCGAAGGGCTGGACACACAATCCGCAGTTCGCGTTCGTCCGGATCGATAACGGCAAACCCGACTTTCGGATCTCGCTGGTGTCGCCGGTGACCGTTCGGGAGGGGTGCGGCTACGAATTCCGGCTGGAGACGTCCTGTTACAACCCGGTATTCGGCGCCAACCGCGAGGCGCGGGTCTTCATCAACGAGGCGCGCTGGGTGCGCGGCGCCGTGCCGTTCGAAGGGGACATCGGTTCCTACCGGCAGTACGTGATCAACCACGAGGTGGGCCACGCCATCGGATACCTGCACCACGAGGACTGCGAACAGCAGGGCGCCCTGGCGCCGGTGATGATGCAGCAGACCTTCTCGACGTCGAACAATGACGCCGCGCAATTCGACCCCGACGTCGTCAAGGCAGACGGGAAGACCTGCCGCTTCAACCCCTGGCCATACCCGATCGCCTAGCCCGGATCTCGTGCGCGCCACGCAGCGGCGCGAGGAGGAGCCGGGCACTCGGGCCTAGCCCGGATCCCGTGCGTGCAGCGTCTCGTTGCCGTCGTCCCCGCGGGCTGCTGTGATGGTGTGAGAAGCCGAACCGAGGAGATGTTTTCCGTGTCGTCGTTGCCGCCTCTGGTGGCGCCCGCAGACCACCTGACCGGTGACGAGGTGGCCCGCTACAGCCGTCAACTGATCATTCCCGGCCTGGGGGTCGACGGGCAGAAGCGGCTCAAGAACGCCCGGGTGCTGGTGATCGGCGCCGGTGGCCTGGGGGCGCCGACGTTGCTCTACCTGGCCGCCGCCGGCGTGGGCACGATCGGCATCGTCGAATTCGACGTGGTCGAGGAATCGAACCTGCACCGTCAGATCATTCACGGCGTCGCCGACGTCGGGCGGCCCAAGGCCGTCTCGGCGCGAGAGTCGATGGCCACGATCAACCCATTGGTCGACCTGCGCCTGCATGAGGTGCGCCTGGACTCCACCAACGCCGTCGAATTGTTCGGCTCCTACGACCTGATCGTGGACGGCACCGACAACTTCGCCACCCGGTATCTGATCAACGACGCGGCGGTGCTGGCGAAAAAGCCATACGTGTGGGGGTCGATTTACCAATTCGAGGGCCAGATCTCGGTGTGTTGGGAGGACGCGCCGGACGGACGCGGCCTCAACTACCGCGATCTCTACCCGGAGCCGCCGCCGCCCGGCACCGTCCCGTCGTGCGCCGAGGGTGGCGTGCTGGGGATCGTCTGCGCCTCCGTCGCCTCGGTGATGAGCACCGAAGTGATCAAACTCATCACGGGCATCGGCGAATCGCTGTTGGGCCGGTTGATGATCTACGACGCGCTCCAGATGACCTACCGCACCATCGCGATTCGCCGGGATCCGTCCGACGCGTCGAGGCCGACGATCACCGAGCTCGTCGACTACGAGCAGTTGTGTGGCGTGGCGCCGGAGCCCCCGGCCGGCGATGCCTCGGCCATCAGCCCACTGGAGTTGCGCGAGCTGCTGGATTCCGGCAGGGAGCTCGCCCTGATCGACGTCCGCGAGCCCGTGGAGTTCGACATCGTGCACATCGACGGGGCGCAGCTGATCCCGCAGTCATCGATCAACTCCGGGGAGGGTCTGGCAAAGCTGCCGCGAGATCGCATGCCGGTGCTGTATTGCAAAACGGGGGTGCGCTCAGCACAGGTGCTGGCGGTGCTGAAGAAGGCCGGATTTGCCGACGCGGTGCATCTGGAAGGCGGAATCGTGGCCTGGGCGCAGCAGATGCAGCCCGACATGATCCTGTACTGACCCGATACGACTGTTGGACTCATGCGGCTACCCGCCGCGCCCGGCGTTGCCGAGCTTGCGGTCGCCGCTGAATTGGTCTGGCGGCGACCCGCCGCGCCCGGCTTTGCCGAGCTTGCGGTCGCCGCTGTTGGACTCGTTTAGAGTACCGGTGTGACAGTCGAGCCACCGCCGGAACATGTGCTCTCGGCGTTTGGTTTGGCCGGCGTCAAACCCGTCTATCTGGGTGCCAGCTGGGAGGGCGGCTGGCGGTGTGGCGAAGTCGTCTTGTCGCTGGTGGCCGACAACGCGCGCGCGGCGTGGTCCGCGCGGGTTCGCGAAACGTTGTTCGTCGACGGCGTTCGGCTGGCCCGTCCGGTCCGTTCCACCGACGGGCGATACGTGGTGTCCGGGTGGCGGGCGGACACCTTCGTCGCCGGGACGCCGGAACCCCGCCACGACGAGGTCGTCTCGGCGGCGGTGCGCCTGCACGAGGCGACGGGCAAACTCGAACGCCCCCGCTTTCTGACCCAGGGCCCCACGGCGCCCTGGGGGGACGTCGATATTTTCATCGCCGCCGACCGTGCGGCGTGGGAGGAACGTCCGCTGTCCTCGGTGCCGCCCGGTGCGCGGGCGGCCCCTGCGAGCGCCGACGCCGAGCGATCGGTGGAGTTGCTCAACCAGCTCGCCACGTTGCGCAAGCCGACCAAAAGCCCCAACCAGCTGGTGCACGGGGATCTTTACGGCACAGTGCTTTTCGTGGGCACCGCGGCGCCGGGCATCACCGACATCACCCCCTACTGGCGGCCCGCATCGTGGGCGGCGGGCGTGGTGGTCATCGACGCGCTCTCCTGGGGCGAGGCCGACGACGGACTCATCGAACGCTGGAGCGCGCTGCCGGAATGGCCGCAGATGTTGTTGCGGGCGTTGATGTTTCGACTTGCGGTCCACGCTTTGCACCCGCGGTCCACCGCTGAGGCGTTCCCCGGCCTGGCCCGCACCGCGGCGCTGGTCCGGTTGGTGCTCTAGTCCAATCGCGTGGCGACCCGCTGCGCCCGGCTTCGCCGCGCTGGCGATCGCCACTAGGCCAATCGCGTGGCGACCCGCTGCGCCCGGCTTCGCCGCGCTGGCGATCGCCACAGTCCAATCGCGTGGCGACCCGCTGCGCCCGGCTTCGCCGCGCTGGCGATCGCCACAGTCCAATCGCGTGGCGACCCGCTGCGCCCGGCTTCGCCGCGCTGGCGATCGCCACAGTCCAATCGCGTGGCGACCCGCTGCGCCCGGCTTCGCCGCGCTGGCGATCGCCACAGTCCAATCGCGTGGCGACCCGCTGCGCCCGGCTTCGCCGCGCTGGCGATCGCCACAGTCCAATCGCGTGGCGACCCGCTGCGCCCGGCTTCGCCGCGCTGGCGATCGCCACTAGTCCCCGGCCGGGAATTCGAAGCGCACCTCGCGCAACGCGATCCTGCCGTCATGGGCAAGCACACCTTCGGCGCGCAGCAGCTCCAGCTGGCGGCTGGTCAGATGTCGCGCGGGGCGCCCGGAGGCGGTGATCACCCGGTGCCACGGCAGGTCCGAGGAGTCGGTCCGCATGATCCAGCCGACGATCCGCGGGCTGGAAAGCCCTGCGACAGAGGCGATATCGCCGTACGTGGCTACCCTGCCGGACGGAATGGCGGCGACCAGGGCGCGCACCCGCTCCACCTGATCGTCGGTCACCGGTGCCACGGTCAGCGGGCTTCCAGTAGCTCGCGCGCCAACGTCGCGACGTCGTCGGGCTTGGCGTAGGGCACCATGTGGTTGCAGTCGAAATCCAGCAGCCGGAAATGCGATACCAGCCGCTGCTGAAGGCCCGCGACGAGTTCGTCGGTGACGTAGGGCGGCGATGTCCGCTTGGCGCGCACCAGGATCGTCGGCGTCTGCGCCGGGGGCAGCACGGCGTCGCGGGCGAGCTCGCTCCAGTACGACATCATCGCCGGCAGGCTGATGCGCCAGCCGTAGCGGCCATTGGGCAGCGCGATCAGATGCTCGTCGAGCTCGGCGTCGAGCAGTGCGGGCTCGACATCCGACCACGAGCCGTGCACCTTTTCCGCGCGCGCTTCTTCGGCGTCCGGATAGTCGGGGGAGGACAACATCGCCTCGGCGATGTCACGCATCCATGCGCCGTCCAATCCGATCGCCGGATCCAGCAGCAACAGCCCCGCCACCTGGCTCGGGCGGGCTGCGGCCAGATGCATGGCCAGGCCCGCGCCGAACGAGTGGCCAACCACCACCACCGGCGTGTCGGACTGCCCGTCGAGCAGGGCGGCCAGCGCCGTGACGTTGGCGTCGATGCTCCACGGCGCCGCCCACGACGACCGGCCGTGGCCAAGCAGATCCGGTGCGGCCAGGCCGATTTCGGGCAGCAAGCCAGACAACTGCTGCCAGCGCTGCCCGTGGCCGGTCAGCCCGTGCAGCGCCAGGATCCGCACCGGACCGGACGGACCGTAGCGGTGTACGTATAACTCAGCGGTCACGCGTCGATGGTGCCAGCCGCCGCTGGCGCGGGTCGCGGGCGGTCCGGCTCAGCGGTCGTCGTCCCGATCGTCCTCCGCGGCGACGACGTAGGCCTGCTCGATCACGTCGGCTTCGTCGGCCTCGCGATCCCGGGCGCTCACGTAATCGGTGTCCAGGCCGGCCTCGTCGTTGGAATCGGCGGGCAGCAGTTGCTCCACCGCGTCGCCTTCGGGTGCCTCGTCGGTGGGAAAGCCGTGTCGGTTGTCCGTCATGGTCTTCAACCCTCCTTCTGCTCGTCGAGACCATTCTTCGCCCTGCTCCGGCCTCCAGGGTAAGGGCCGGCGTCGGTGCAGGCCGGGCCCACTTGTCACACCCTGGTGATTGCATGCAGCCATGGCATACACCTGGGACGCCGACGCGAGCGCTCTGCTGGCGCCCGGGCCGCGCGGGGTCGTTCGCGTGCTCGGTGGGCCCGGCACCGGTAAGAGCAGCCTGCTGATCGACGCCGCGGTCGCCCAGATCGACGCCGGCATGGAGCCGGGATCCGTTCTGCTGCTTACCGGTTCCGGTCGGCTCGGGATGGCCCAGCGCAGCGCGTTGACGACGGCGTTGCTGCGCGCGCGCTCCACCGGTGCGGGCCGGGTCGCCGTGCGCGAGCCGCTGGTGCGCACCGTGCACGGGTACGCCTACGCGGTCTTGCGGCGCGCCGCCGAGCGCGCCGGCGAGGCGCCCCCGCGGCTGGTGACCAGCGCCGAACAGGACGCCATCATCCGCGAACTCCTGGCCGGAGACCTCGACGACGGCCCGCGCGCGGCGACGGCATGGCCGGCGCAGCTACGGCCGGCCCTGAGCACCGCGGGGTTCGGCAACGAACTGCGAAACCTGTTGGCCCGTTGCGCCGAACGCGGTGTCGATCCCCAGGAACTGGAGCGGCTGGGCCGTCGTTGCCGCCGGCCGGAATGGACCGCCGCCGGCCAATTCGCGCGCCAGTACGAACAGGTGATGCTGCTGCGCGCGGCGGTCGGCACGGCCGCGCCCGAGGCGACGACGCCCGCGCTGGGCGCGGCCGAATTGGTGGGCGCCGCGCTGGAGGCGTTCGCCGTCGATCCTGAGCTGCTGGCGGCCGAACGCGGCCGGATCCGGGTCCTGCTGGTCGACGACGCCCAACAGCTCGACCCGCAGGCGGCCCGCCTGGTTCGCGTGCTCGCGGCGGGCGCCGACCTGGCGCTGATCGCCGGGGATCCCAATCAGGCGGTGTTCGGCTTTCGGGGCGGCGAACCCGCCGGTCTGCTCGACGGCGGGGCCCCGGCGGTGACGTTGACGACGTCGCACCGCTGCGCGCCCGCCGTGGCCCGCGCCGTCAGCGGCATCGCCGGCCGGTTGCCCGGCGCCAGTCCCGGCCGCCGGATCGACGGCGCCGGCGCGGGGGACGGGTCGGTCACGGTGCGCCTGGCCGCCTCGGCGCACGCCGAGGTGGCGACGATCGCCGACGCGCTGCGCCGCGCACACCTGGTCGACGGCGTGCCGTGGTCGCAGATGGCGGTCGTCGTCCGCTCGGTGCCGCGGGCCGGCGCGCGGTTGCCGCGCGCGTTGGCGGCCGCCGGGGTCCCGGTGGCCGCGCCGGCCGCGGCCGGCCCGGTGGCCGAGGAGCCGGCGGTGCGCGCGCTACTGACGGTGCTGCTGGCCGCCGACGGGCTGGACGGACAGCAGGCGCTGGCGTTGCTGACCGGTCCCATCGGTCGCGTCGACCCGGTCTCGCTGCGGCAGCTGCGGCGAACGCTGCAGCGCGCCAACCCCGATCGCCCACCGGGGGATTTCGCCGAGCTGTTGGTGGAGGCGCTGTCCGGCGCCGCACCGCCGCCGGGTCCGCAATTCCGTTCGCTGCGCAAGGTCCGCGCCGTGCTGGACGCCGCCGCGCGCTGTCACCGCGCGGGTCAAGACCCGCGCTACACGCTGTGGGCCGCCTGGCACCAGTCCGGGCTGCAGCGTCGCTGGCTGTCGGTCAGCGAGCGCGGGGGCCCCGCCGCCGCGCAGGCCACCCGGGACCTCGGGTCGGTGACCGCGCTGTTCGACATCACCGATGAGTACGTGTCACGAACCTCGGGCGCGTCGTTGCGCGGGCTGATCGAGCACGTCGCCGCGCTACAGCTGCCGGGCGTCAACTCCGAGCCGGCGGCCACGGCTGAACAGGTCAGGGTGCTCAGCGCGCACGCCGCGCTGGAACATGAATGGGATTTCGTGGTCATCGCCGGACTGCAGGATGGGTTGTGGCCCAACACCGTTCCGCGTGGTGGTGTGCTGAACACCCAGCGGCTGCTCGACGAGCTGGACGGGGTCGCCGCAGACGCCTCCATGCGGGCGCCACTGGTGGCCGAAGAGCGCAGGTTGCTGGTGGCGGCGATGGGCCGCGCCCGCCGGAGGTTACTGGTGACGGCCGTGGACAGCGACGCCGGCGGCGCGGATCACGCGGCCGCGCTACCGTCGCCGTTCTTTTTCGAAATTGCACAGTGGGCCGACGAGGACGTCGAACATGGCGCGCCACAGCCTCTTTCGGCGCCACGAGTGCTGTCGGCGGCCGCACTGGTGGGTAGGCTGCGCGGCGTGGTGTGCGCACCCGATGGCGCGGTGGACGAGCTCGACCGCGATTGCGCGGCAACCCAATTGGCCCGGCTCGCCAAAGCCGGGGTGCCCGGCGCCGATCCGGCCGGTTGGCACGGCCTCACCCCGGTGAGCACCGGCGAGCCGCTGCGGGATGCCGACGACGTCGTCACGCTGACCCCCTCGACCATGCAGACGCTGGCCGACTGCCCGCTGCGCTGGCTCGCCGAACGCCACGGCGGCACCAACCCCCGCGATCTGCGCTCCACCATTGGTTCGGTGGTGCACGCGCTGATCGCCGAACCGCGCAGAAGCGACGCGGAACTGCTGGCCGAGCTGGAGCGCGCCTGGCGGCACCTGCCCTTTGCGGCGCAATGGCATTCGGATAACGAGCTGGCCCGTCACCGCGCGATGCTCGAGGCTTTCATCGAGTGGCGCACCCAGACCCGGGGCGCGCTGACCGAGGTCGGCGTCGAGGTCGAGATCGACGGAACGCTGCAAACCGAGGGCGGGGGACAGGTTCGGTTGCGCGGCCGGGTCGACCGGCTGGAGCGCGACGCCGCCGGTCGACTGGTGATCGTCGACGTCAAAACCGGCAAGTCCCCCGTCAGCAAGGACGACGCCCAACAACACGCCCAGCTGGCGATGTATCAGCTGGCGGTGGCCGAAGGGCTGGTGTCCTCCGAAGGCGACAATGTGGAACCCGGTGGGGCGCGCCTGGTTTACGTCGGCAAGGCCGGAGCCGCGGGAGTAGTCGAACGGGAACAGGATCCGCAGACGGCGGCCGCCGGCCAGGAGTGGCGCGAGACCATCCGGCGAGCAGCGGCCGCGACGGCCGGCCCGCAGTTCATCGCGCGGCGCAACGACGGTTGCACGCATTGCCCTATACGGCCGTGCTGTCCCGCGCACACGGGTGGGGCGGACCGATGAGCGCACGCTACACCCCGAACGAATTGGCTTGCGCGCTAGGTCTTTTCCCGCCGACCGAGGAGCAGTCCGCGGTCATCGCCGCGCCGCCAGGGCCGCTGGTCGTGATCGCGGGCGCGGGAGCCGGTAAGACCGAGACCATGGCCGCACGGGTGGTGTGGCTGATCGCCAACGGCTACGCCGAACCCTCCCAGGTGCTGGGATTGACGTTCACCCGCAAGGCCGCCGGCCAGCTGCTGCGCCGCGTCCGGTCCCGGCTGGCCCGGTTGGCCGGCACCGGCCTGGGTGGGACGAGCCCGGTCGGCAATGCGACCGTCGAGCCCGAGGGCGCCCCGGTGGTCAGCACCTACCACGCTTTCGCGGGCTCGCTGCTGCGTGACTACGGGCTGTTGCTGCCCGTGGAGCCCGACACCCGGTTGCTCAGCGAAACCGAGTTGTGGCAGCTGGCTTTCGACGTGGTGAACGGGTACCGCGGTGAGCTGCACACCGACAAGACCCCGGCCGCCGTCACCTCGATGGTGCTGCGGCTGTGGGGACAGCTGGCCGAACACCTCGTCGACACCGGCCAGCTGCGCGATACCCATGTGGAGCTTGAGCGGCTCGTCCATACCCTGCCCGCGGGCCCGTATCAGCGGGAGCGCGGCCCCAGCCAATGGCTGCTGCGGCTGCTGGGCACCCAGACCGAGCGTGCGCAGCTGGTGTCGTTGCTGGATGCCCTCAACGAACGCATGCACACCGCGGACGTGATGGATTTCGGCATGCAGATGGCGTCCGCGGCGCGGCTGGCGGCGACCTTCCCGCAGGTCGGCGAGGATCTGCGCGGCCGCTACCGGGTGGTGCTGCTCGACGAGTATCAGGACACCGGCCACGCCCAGCGCATCGCGCTGTCAGCCCTGTTCGGCGGTGGGGTCGACGACGGGCTGGCGCTCACGGCCGTCGGCGACCCCATCCAGTCCATCTATGGCTGGCGGGGGGCCTCGGCGACCAACCTGCCCCGCTTCACCACCGACTTTCCGTACTCCGACGGCAGCCCCGCCCCGGTCCTGGAATTGCGGACCAGCTGGCGCAATCCGCCGCGGACTCTGCGGGTCGCCAACGCCGTATCCGCCGAGGCGCGACGGCGATCGGTGGCCGTGCACGCGCTGCGCCCGCGCCCGGACGCCCCGCCCGGCACCGTCCGCTGCGCGTTGCTGCCCGACGTGGTGGCCGAACGTGAGTGGATCGCCGAGCACCTCGACACCCACTACCGACAGGCCCGGGCGGACGGCGTCAACCCGCCGACCGCCGCGGTGCTGGTGCGACGCAACGCCGACGCCGCGCCCATCGCCGACGCGCTGCGCGCCCGCGGAATCCCGGTCGAGGTCGTCGGGCTGGCCGGGCTGCTGTCGGTCCCCGAGGTCGCCGAGGTCGTGGCCATGCTGCGGCTGGTCGCGGAACCGACGGCCGGCGCGGCGGCGATGCGGGTGCTCACCGGAGCACGCTGGCGCCTCGGCGCCCGCGACGTTGCCGCGCTCTGGCAGCGTGCGCGTGCGCTCGGCGGGACCGTGGCGGCCGGCGCGCCGCCCTCTGCCGTGTCGATCGCGCGCGCCGCCGACCCGTCCCACGTCGATGCCGACACCGTGTGCCTGGCCGACGCGATCGCCGATCCGGGTCCGGCCGGCTCGTATTCGGCGGCGGGATATCAGCGCATCACCGCGCTGGCCGCCGAACTGAGCGCGCTGCGCGCCCGCCTCGGCCATTCCCTTCCAGATCTGGTGGCCGAGGTGCGACGCGTGCTGGGCGTCGACTGCGAAGCCCGGGCCGCGGCGGGGGTAGCGGCGGGCTGGGCGGGCACCGAGCACCTGGACGCGTTCGCCGACGTCGTCTCCGGTTACGCCGAACGCGCCGACGGCGTGGCCACGCCGGTCGACGCATCGGCGGCCACCTCAGTGGCCGGTCTGCTGGCATTTCTGGATGTCGCCGAGTCGGTCGAGAACGGTTTGGCGCCAGCCCCGTTGGCGGTCGCGCGCGATCGCGTCCAAGTGCTCACCGTGCACTCCGCGAAGGGGCTGGAATGGCAGGTGGTGGCGGTCGCGCACCTGTCGGGCGGGATTTTTCCGTCGACCGCGTCGAGGAGCAGCTGGCTCACCGACGCCGCGGAGCTGCCGCCACTGCTCCGGGGCGACCGCGCCGCCGCGGGCGCCCTCGGCATCCCGGTGCTGGACACCTCGGACGTCACCAACCGAAAACAACTGTCGGACAAGATCTCCGAGCATCGGCGCCAGCTCGACCAGCGGCGCATCGACGAGGAGCGCCGATTGCTATATGTCGCCATCACCCGCGCCGAGGACACCCTGCTGGTATCCGGACACCACTGGGGCGCCACCGGGATCAAACCCCGTGGCCCGTCGGATTTCCTGGTGGAGATCAAGGACGTCATCGACGGTGCGGCCGCGGCCGGCGACCCCTGCGGAACCGTGGAGCACTGGGTGCCGGAACCCGCCGACGGCGAACGAAACCCGCTGCGCGACAAAGTCGTCGAAGCGGTGTGGCCGGCCGACCCGTTGGCGGGCCGGCGCAGCGATGTCGAGCGCGGTGCGGTGCTGGTGAGCCAGGCGCTGGCCGGCGAGCCTGGCGAGGCATGGGGGGGGGGGGGGGGGGGGGGGGGGGGGGGCGGGCGGGGGGGGGGGGGGGGGCGGGGGGGGGGGCGGGGGGGGGGGGGGGGGGGGGCGGGGGGGGGGG
>NZ_LZHT01000071.1 GCF_001667315.1 Mycobacterium sp. 852002-10029_SCH5224772 | reverse complement strand
GAGCCCCCGGGCGCCGGAGGGATGGGTGGCGGCGGGGGCGGGAACTCCTGGCCACCGGATGGCGGCTGCTGCCCGCCGGAGGGACCGGGCGACGAGGGAGGCGGCGGGTAAGCGCCGCCGGGCGGCGGTTGATCGGTCATGGGCAACCTTCCACTGCGGAACAGCTGGACGTCTCTAGCTGGACTGGCCGAATTACCGTACCTGAGCGTTTCACGGACGGGCGAGACGCGCATCGCCCGCCGGAGCCCCGCGCGCTACCGGCGCCCACTCAGTCCACGAGGCCCCTCGGAGAGGAAGCCCAGCAGGTCATAGCGGGTGATCACCCCCACCGGTTTGCCCTCTTCGACCACCATCAACGCGTCCCAATCGCGCAATGCCTTGCCCGCCGAGCTGACCAACTCGCCCGCGCCGATCATCGGCAGCGGCGGGCTCATGTGCTGGGCGACCGCGTCGGCCAATTTCGCGCGGCCCTCGAAGACGGCCGACAGCAGTTCGCGTTCGGAGACGCTGCCGGCGACCTCCCCCGCCATCACCGGCGGCTCGGCGCCGACCACCGGCATCTGGGACACGCCGTACTCGCGCAGGATGCCGATGGCGTCGCGCACCGTTTCCGACGGGTGGGTGTGCACCAGGTCGGGCAGCGCGCCGGACTTGCGGCGCAGCACGTCGCCGACCCTGGACTGCTCGGTCGACCCGTCGAGGCGGCTGCGCAGGAACCCGTATGACGACATCCAGGCGTCGTTGAAGATCTTCGACATGTAGCCCCGCCCGCCGTCGGGCAGCAACACCACGACGAGCGAGTCCGGTCCGGCTTCCTCGGCGACCCGCAGCGCGGCGACCACCGCCATCCCGCACGACCCGCCGACCAGCAGCGCTTCCTCGCGGGCCAGGCGCCGCGTCATGTCGAACGAGTCGGAGTCGGACACCGCGATGATCTCGTCGGGCACCGTGCGGTCGTATGCCTGCGGCCAGAAGTCCTCGCCGACGCCCTCGACCAGGTAGGGCCGGCCGGTTCCGCCCGAATACACCGACCCCTCGGGGTCGGCGCCGATGATGCGCACGGCCCCGTTCGATATCTCCTTGAGGTAGCGGCCCGCGCCGGTGATCGTGCCGCCGGTGCCGATGCCGGCGACGAAATGGGTGACTTTGCCGTCGGTGTCGGCCCAGATCTCCGGGCCGGTGCTGGCGTAGTGGCTGGCCGGGCCCTCCGGGTTGGCGTACTGGTCCGGTTTCCACGCGCCGTCGATTTCGGTGACCAGCCGGTCGGAGACGCTGTAGTAGCTGTCCGGATGCTCGGGCGGCACCGCCGTCGGGCACACTACGACCTCGGCGCCGTAGGCGATCAGCACGTTGCGCTTGTCCTCGCTGACCTTGTCGGGGCAGACGAACACACACTTGTACCCGCGGTGCTGGGCGACCAGGGCCAGCCCGACGCCGGTGTTGCCCGACGTGGGTTCGACGATGGTGCCGCCGCGCCGCAGCTGCCCGCTGGCTTCGGCGGCGTCGATCATCTTCACCGCGATGCGGTCCTTCGAGCTGCCGCCGGGGTTGAGGTATTCGACCTTGGCCGCCACGATGCCGGCACCGTCGGGAACGACGGAGTTCAGGCGCACCAGCGGCGTGCCGCCGATGAGGTCACTGATGTGCTGCGCGATCCGCATGCGTCACATCGTCTCAGGCGGTTTCGGGCGGCGCACAACTGCGCTGCAGGTTTCGTGCGGCGGTGCTATCCGGTCGCCTCGCGGATGTAGTCGCCGATCTGGCGCAGCGAGCGCGTGGCCTCGGGCACCATCGGCGCGGCCAGCTGGAAGTCGTGGATCTGGCCGGGCCACACCCGCACCTCGGCCGGCACGCCGACCGCGGCCAGCCTGCTCGCCGCCAACCGCGCATCGTGCAGCAACACCTCCGAGCCCGACACGTGAATCAGCGTGCGCGGCAGGCCCGGTTTGATGTGTTCCAGCGGCTCGTAGATCTCTTCGGGTTTGCCGTTGACGTTGTTCTTCCCGGCCGCGCCGGCTACCAGCGCGGCGAGGGCCTCGAACGCATCGGCGGAGAACATCGCGTCGGTGTCGATGTTGGGGTGGGCCTGCTTGGGTTCCTTCGCCAGCTGCAGCAGTGGCGAGATCGCCACCAGTGCCGCGGGCTCCTCGCCTTCCTCGAGCAGGCGCTGCGCCAGTGTGAGCGCCAGGTAGCCGCCCGCGGAGTCGCCGGCCAGCACGATCTGCTCGGGTTGGTAGCCGCGCAGCCGCAGCCACCGGTAGGCGTCGTGGCAGTCCTCGATCGCCATGCCGACCGAATTCTTGGGCAGCAGACGGTAATTGACCACCAAGACGGGTGAATCGGCGAACTTGGAGAGGGCTTCGACGAGCCTGCCGTGGGAGTTCGCCCCACAGGTCAGGAACGCCCCGCCGTGGAGGTAGACGACGATCCGGCGGCTGCCGTCGGCGGGAAGCACCCCGGGCGCGCGCACCAGCTGCGCCGACGCGTGCGGCAACGTCACCGTCTCGCGGACGGTGGCCGACGCCGGGATCAGCACCCGGGCGGTGAGGTCGATGAGACCCCACGGCCAGGGCAGGTTGGGCACGTGGCTGCCGACGGTCAGAATCGGCCGGATCGTCAGGCGTGACGTCAGGTTGGCCAGTCGCGCAGCAACGCTGGGGCCGGATTCGAGGACCTCGACCGGTGCGCCGTCGCTGATCGCGAATTTGCGCGTCTGGGCGCGGCGGGCTCGGAGGACATCATGGGCACGAACGGTGGTCTCGGACGACCCCAATACCTTGCTCGGTGCGGTCATGCTCAAAACCTCCTACGCCGTTGTAGTGCGGTACAGCATGTGACGAGGCAGCCGAGCATCTGGTTCAGACGTTTGCCGTAGCGCTCAGCCATCCCCTCGTTCCTAGCTTGACAGCGATTGCTTAGTGCAACGTATGAAATTGCTGATTTGATACCAGTTTTGCTTCGCACCGTGATCACTTCGTTTTTTCGCAGCGACCGCGCAAACTCCGGAGCGGCCCTAAACTTGAATGCGTGACCATCCGGGTGCCACGTCGTTCGGCGATCGCCCTGGCCACAGCGGGCGCGCTGGCCTCGACAGGAACCGCCTACCTGGGGGCGCGCAGTCTGTTGGTCGGCCAGGCGTCCCACGCGCGCACCATCATCCCCAAGGCGTGGGGCATCCCACCCCGCGCCGACGGCGTGTACGCGCGCGGCGGCGGGCCCGTGGAACGGTGGCACTGCGGTATGGCGGCCGACCTACACCTGATGATCTTCGGCGATTCCACCGCCGCCGGCTACGGCTGCCTGAGCGCCGACGAGGTGCCGGGGGTGCGGATCGCGCGGGGCCTGGCCGAGCAGACCGGCAAGCGAATCCGGCTGAGCACCAAGGCCATCGTCGGCGCCACCTCCAAGGGCGTGTGCGGCCAAGTCGACGCGATGTTCGTGGCCGGCCCGCCGCCCGACGTGGCGGTCGTCATGGTCGGCGCCAACGACGTGACCGCGCTCAACGGGGTCAGCCAATCGGCGCAACGGCTGGCGTTGATCGTCCGCAAGCTGCGCGCCCGGGGCGCGGTAGTGATCGTCGGCACCTGCCCGGATCTGGGGTTCATCAGCGCCATTCCGCAACCGCTGCGTTCGCTGGCGCACGAGCGGTGCCTGCAGCTGGCCCGCGCCCAGAACGCGGCGGTCCGCTCGGCCGGAGGCGTGCCGGTGCCGCTGGCGCAGCTGATGGCGCCGCAGTTCCGGGCCACGCCCGACACGATGTTCTCCGCGGACGGCTACCACCCGTCGGCGCCCGCCTACGCGCTGGCCGCCGACGCGCTGCTGCTCGCCCTGTGCGACGCGCTGGGTGAGGAGGTGGAGCACCCGCCGCTGAGCCCGCTGGCCGCGCCGGCGGCCCCGGTGCTCGGGCAGCGCCACACCCGGGCCAGCATCATGTCGCGGCTGTGGCGGCGTCCGGCCCCCGGACCTGCCCCGTCTTCGTGTCCCGAGGTCGGCAGCGACTAGATTTGTTCTCGCCCGTATCGGGGACAAACCACCCGGTGGCCAAGCGAGCCAGCCCCATCTGAGGGACCTGCAGGGATCTGAAGGGAACAACCATGCCTGAAGCCGTCATTGTCTCAACTGCTCGCTCGCCGATCGGCCGCGCGATGAAGGGGTCGCTGGTCAACATGCGCCCCGACGACCTGACCGTCCAGATCGTCCGCGCCGCCCTCGACAAGGTGCCCGCCCTGAACCCGCACCAGATCGATGACCTGATCCTGGGCTGCGGCCAGCCGGCCGGGGAATCCGGGTACAACCTGGCGCGGGTGGTGGCCGTCGAACTCGGCTTCGACTTCCTCTCCGGCACCACCGTCAACCGGTATTGCTCGTCGTCGCTGCAGACCTCGCGGATGGCCTTCCACGCGATCAAGGCCGGCGAGGGTGACGCGTTCATCTCCGCCGGCGTGGAGACCGTGTCCCGCTTCGCCAAGGGCAGCGCCGACTCGTGGCCGGACACCAAGAACCCGCTGTTCGGTGAGGCGCAGGAGCGCTCGGCCGCCGCGGCCGAAGGCGCCGACGAGTGGCACGACCCCCGGGCCGATCAGAATCTGCCCGACGTGTACATCGCGATGGGGCAGACCGCCGAAAACGTTGCCCTGCTGACCGGCATCAGCCGCGAAGACCAGGACCACTGGGGCGTGCGCAGCCAGAACCGCGCCGAGGAAGCGATCAAGAGCGGGTTCTTCGAGCGGGAGATCACCCCGGTGGCCCTGCCCGACGGCACCACGGTGAGCACCGACGACGGCCCCCGCCCCGGCACGACCTACGAGAAGATCAGCCAGCTCAAGCCGGTGTTCCGGCCCAACGGCACGGTGACCGCAGGCAACGCGTGCCCGCTGAACGACGGCGCCGCCGCGGTGGTGATCACCAGCGACACCAAGGCCAAGGAACTCGGCCTGACGCCGCTGGCGCGGATCGTGTCCACCGGGGTCAGCGGCCTCTCGCCGGAGATCATGGGCCTGGGCCCGATCGAGGCGACCAAGAAGGCGCTGGCCCGCGCCAAGATGTCGGTCAGCGATATCGACCTGTTCGAGATCAACGAGGCGTTCGCCGTGCAGGTGCTGGGCTCGGCCCGCGAACTCGGCATCGACGAGGACAAGCTGAACGTGTCCGGTGGAGCGATCGCGCTGGGCCACCCGTTCGGCATGACCGGTGCCCGCATCGCCACCACGCTGCTCAACAACCTGCAGACGCAGGACAAGACGTTCGGCCTGGAGACCATGTGCGTCGGCGGCGGGCAGGGCATGGCAATGGTGATCGAGCGGCTGAGCTAAGGCGCTGCTGGCCGCCGAGGGTGAATCCTGGGCGACCGGTGTGAAACCTGGGCTTCGAGCGTGAATCCTGGTCGGCGACACGCCGATTGGCCGCGCCGCCAGTCCACACTCAACGCCGTGGGCTCACACTCAACGGCCGCGGTGTTGAGGAAGCCCGAGGCAGCAGACAAAAAACCGGCACGCCGATCGGCGTGCCGGTTTTTGTGTGGCAGAGCTAGTCGTTCTGTAGATAACTGAGCAGACGCAGGATCTCGATGTACAGCCAGACCAGCGTCACCGTCAGGCCCAGGGCGATACCCCATGCCGCCTTGTCCGGCGCGCCGGCGCGCACCATCTGGTCGGCCGCGTCGAAGTCGATGAGGAAGCTGAACGCCGCGATGCCGATGCACACCAGCGAGAAGATGATCGCCAGCGGACCGCCGCTGCGCAGACCCAGGCCGTCGCCGCCGCCGACACCGAACATGGCCAGCACGAAGTTGCCCAGCATCAGGGCCAGCACGCCGAACAGCGCGGCGACCACCATGCGGGTGAACTTGGGCGTGACCCGGATGGCGCCGGTCTTGTAGACCACCAACATGCCGAAGAACACCCCGAAGGTGCCCATCACGGCCTCGCCGATCAGCACGCCGGCGTTGGCGCTCGACACCGAGAAGTGGGCGAAGACAAACGAAAGCGCACCCAGGAACAGGCCCTCGAGGACGGCGTAGCTGAGCACGATCGCCGGGCTGTCCTGCTTGCGGCCGAAGGTCGCGACCAGCACCAGGCCCAGGCCGCCGAGCGCGCCGATCAGGGTCAGCGGCATGGCCAGCGCGAGGTTCGACACCACCAAGAAGTAGGAGACCACGGCGGAGGCTGCCAGCACGGCCAGCGTGATGCCGGTCTTGGTGACGACGTCGTCGATGGTCAGCGGGCGCGAAGCCCTGGTCTCCTGGTACGGAGCCTGGTAGGGAGCCGCGTAGGGGTCGGCTTGGTAGCCCTGCATCGGGGCCGCGCCAGTGCCGAATTGCGCATATCCGCCCCTCTGCTTAGGCAGCGAACGAAATACCGGGTTGCTTGTCTCCCGCACCGTCGGGTCCTCTCTTATTGGCTTCGAGCTGTGCGAACACCATCTCAACGATCAGCGGCCCACGCTGGTTCCCAGCAGAGCTGGGCACTTTATGGAGTTTCTCGAGCCTTGGAAGGCTCAAGCCGTTGTCGTCGCGTTAAAGATAACCCTTACCCGCGCATACCGCGCCGGTCGCGACGATCTAGATTTCTTCCTCGAGGCTGGACCGGCGCAAGGGAGGCTACCGCGTGACCGACGGATCCGATGAGGTTCTCACCGAGGTTGACGAAAGCGTCGGCTTGATCACGCTCAACCGCCCCAAGGCGATCAACTCGCTGAACCAGCAGATGGTGGACACCCTGGCCGCCGTCCTCACCGACTGGGCGGACGACGACGCGGTGCGCGCGGTGGTGCTTTCCGGCGCCGGTGACCGCGGACTGTGCGCCGGCGGCGACGTGGTCTCCATCTACCACAGCGCCCGCAAGGACGGGGTCGAGGCGCGACGCTTCTGGCGCGACGAATATCTGCTCAACGCCCAGATCGCCGACTTCGCCAAGCCGTACGTCGCGGTGATGGACGGCATCGTGATGGGTGGCGGCGTGGGCGTCAGCGCGCATGCGAACACCCGGGTGGTCACCGACACGTCCAAGATCGCCATGCCCGAGGTCGGCATCGGCTTCATCCCCGACGTCGGCGGGGTTTACCTGCTGTCGCGCGCGCCGGGGGGGCTGGGCCTGCACGCCGCACTGACCGGAGCGCCGTTTTCCGGAGCCGACGCGATCGCGATGGGGTTCGCCGATCACTATGTGCCACACGGGGACGTCGACGCATTCCGCCGGGCGATCGTGAGCGACGGCGTGGACAAGGCGCTGGCCAAGCATGCCGTTGAGCCACCACCCAGTGAACTTGCGGCACAACGCAATTGGATCGATGACTGCTTCGCGGGCGACACCGTCGAGGACATCGTCGCCGCGCTCGGAGGCCACGGCGCGGGACCGGCTCAAGATGCCGCCAACCTGATCGCCACCCGCTCCCCCATCGCGTTGTCGGTGACGCTGGAGGCGGTACGCCGCGCAGCCAAACTGGAAACGCTGAAAGACGTTCTCGTTCAGGACTATCGGGTGTCCTCGGCGTCGCTGCGCTCGCACGACCTGGTCGAGGGCATCCGCGCACAGTTAATCGACAAAGATCGCAATCCGAAGTGGTCGCCGGCGCAGCTGGCCGCCGTCACGGCAGCCGACGTCGAGGCGTATTTCGCCCCGGTCGACGACGACTTGAGTTTCTAGAAAGGCGGCCCGGATGACAGACGCACAGTACGAGACCATCCTTGTCGAGCGCGATGAGCGCGTCGGCATCATCACCCTGAACCGGCCGAAGGCCCTCAACGCGCTGAACACCCAGGTGATGAACGAGGTCACCCGTGCGGCAGCGGATTTCGATGACGACCCCGGCATCGGGGCCATCATCATCACCGGATCGGCCAAGGCGTTCGCCGCCGGCGCGGACATCAAGGAAATGCTCGGCCTGACATTCGCCGATGCCTTCGGCGCCGACTTCTTCGCCACCTGGGGCAAACTCGCCGACGTCCGCACCCCGACGATCGCCGCGGTGGCCGGGCACGCCCTGGGTGGGGGCTGTGAGCTGGCCATGATGTGCGATGTGCTGATCGCCGCCGACACAGCGAAATTCGGCCAGCCCGAGATCAAACTCGGTGTGCTGCCCGGCATGGGCGGCTCGCAGCGCCTGACCCGCGCCATCGGCAAGGCCAAGGCGATGGACCTCATTCTGACCGGGCGCACCATCGACGCCGCCGAAGCCGAACGCAGCGGCCTGGTTTCGCGCGTGGTGCCCGCCGACGACCTGCTGGCCGAGGCCAAGGCTGTCGCGACCACCATTTCGCAGATGTCACGCTCGGCGGCAAGGATGGCCAAAGAGGCCGTCAACCGCGCGTTCGAATCCACGTTGACCGAGGGACTTCTCTACGAACGTCGGGTTTTCCATTCGACTTTCGCGACCGAGGACCAGTCCGAGGGGATGGCGGCCTTCGTCGAGAAGCGCCCGCCGAACTTCACCCACCGCTAGGACGCTTCATGAGCGAACCGGGTTCCGCGACCAATATCGACGCCGGCGACAAACCGGCGGGCGACGTCGTGGAGTCCACGGAGGCCGCCGCGCCGGCGCCGGGGCCCGCCCCTCGACTCAGCCGCGCGGCGCCCACCCTGCCATGGACTGAAAAGCCTTGGTGGGTACGCCATTACACGTTCACAGGCACCACGGTCGGCCTGATCTTCATCTGGCTTTCGTTGACGCCCTCGCTGCTGCCGCGGGGCCCGCTGTTCCAGGGGCTGGTCAGCGGACTCTCCGGCGCCATCGGCTATGGGCTGGGTGTCTTTTCGGTCTGGTTGGTGCGGTTCATGCGGGAGAAGGATCACAGCCCACCGCCACCACGCTGGGCATGGAAGGTGCTGATCCCGATCGGCGTGATCGGCCAGGTCCTCATGGCGATCTCGTTCCACGTGTGGCAGGACGAGGTGCGCGACCTGATGGGCGTGGCGCATCTGGAGTGGTATGACTACCCGCTGTCGGGAGTCTTATCGCTTGTCGTGCTGTTCACGGTCGTCGAAATCGGTCAGTTCACCCGGTGGTTGATCAGCTTTCTGGTGGGTCAGGTGGACCGGTTCGTACCGTTTCGGCTCTCGGCAACCATCGTGGTCGTCACACTGGCGGTCCTGACCGTCACCGTGCTCAACGGCGTCGTACTCAAGTTCGCCATGCGCACCATGAACGACACCTTCGCCGCGGCCAATAACGAGATGAACCCGGACAGCGCGCCGCCGAGGACCGCGCTGCGCTCCGGCGGCCCCGAGTCGCTGGTGTCATGGGAATCCCTCGGCCACCAAGGGCGCATCTTCGTCGAAGGCGGTCCCAAGGTCGCCGACCTGACCACATTCACCGGAGCCCCGGCGACCGAGCCGATCCGGGCCTACGCCGGGCTGAACTCCGCCGACGGCATCACCGCGACCGCCGAGCTGGCCGCGCGCGAGCTGCAGCGCACCGGCGGGCTGCGGCGCGCCGTCGTCGCGCTCGCGACCACCACCGGAACCGGCTGGATCAACGAGGCTGAGGCCACCGCGCTCGAGTACATGTACAACGGCAACACCGCGATCGTCAGCATGCAGTATTCGTTCCTGCCGAGCTCGCTGTCGTTTCTGGTGGACAAGGAGAACGCCCGGCACGCCGGCCAGGCGCTGTTCGAGGCCGTCGACCGGCTGATCCGCCAGCTGCCGGAAGGCCAGCGCCCCAAGCTGGTGGTGTTCGGTGAGAGCCTCGGCTCGTTCGGCGGCGAGGCGCCGTTCATGAGCCTGAACAACGTGCTCGCCCGCACCGACGGCGCCCTGTTCAGCGGGCCGACGTTCCAAAACACCATCTGGACCGATCTGACCTCGACGCGTGATGCCGGGTCCCCCGAGTGGCTGCCGATCTACGACGACGGCCGCTACGTCCGCTTCGTGGCCCGCGCGGACAACTTGGCGCGCCCCAAGGATCCGTGGGACCACCCGCGGGTGGTCTACCTGCAGCACGCCTCGGACCCGATCGCCTGGTGGACTCCGGACCTGGTGTTCAGCAAGCCCGATTGGCTGCGCGAGCCCCGCGGCTATGACGTGTTGCCCCAGACGCGCTGGATCCCCGTCGTCACTTTCCTCCAGGTTTCGGCGGACATGGCCGTGGCGGTGGACGTCCCCGACGGGCACGGTCACCGTTACGTCGCCGACGTCGCCGACGGCTGGGCGGCGGTGCTGTCGCCGCCCGGGTGGACACCGGACAAGACGGCCCGGCTGCGGCCGCTGCTGCACGCCGGCGACTAGCGTCCCGAGCAAGAAATGCGGAACCGGTGTGGTTTGGCGTTGTGAGGCCGGCAGGGCTGCGTCGAACGTAGGGCCTAGGTACGCATCAGCGGCGTGCGGCGGCACCCGCGTCTACCAGCGGGGCGCCGGTCGAATCGCCGGCCAGCCGGGTGAGCACGCCGGCGCCCGCCAACGCGTGATAGCCGCCGATGACGTCGGTGGCGCGGTGCAGGCCGATGTCCAGCAGCGCGGCCGCCGCCAGGCTGGACGTGTAGCCCTCCGAACACACGATCACCCATTCGACGTCGTCGCCGACGGCCTCGGGCAGCTTGGCCTCGCTGGTGGGGTCGCAGCGCCATTCCAAAACATTGCGTTCGATCACCAGCGCACCGGGCACCTCGCCCTCGCGGGACCGCTGGGCCTGGGGCCGGATGTCGACGAGCACGGCGCCGCGCCGCAGCGCGTCGGGCACTTCGGCGGCGGGCAAACGGCGATACCGCCGCCGGGCCGACCTCAAAACGACGTCGATGCGGCTCACGGCGATCCTTCCGGCTGGTCGGTCAGTTCGGTGCGCTGCCGGCGCAGCGTCTTGCGGTCGGTGATGTCGTAGTACGACATCGCGCTCAGGGGCGGCGAGTAGGCGTGCACACTCAGGGTCGGCTGTGCTGGGCCGGGCAACCCCGGGACCGGCACCGACACGGGTCGGGGCGCCCAGACCACGTCGTGCACCCAGCCCAGCGGGAAGCCCGCCTGATCGCCGGCGTCCAGCCGGCGGCGCCGCAAAGCCCTGCCGCCCCAACGGTATTCGTTGAGCGAGCCGGATACGACGGTCAACGCGCCCAGCGACCCGCCATGGTCGTGCAACTCGGTCGGGTGGCCGGGCACCCAGCTGATCAGCCAGATGTCGAGTTCCTCGTCGCCGTGGATGCGGGTGAACCAGCGCTGCGACTCGGGGATGCCGCCCTCGGGCAGCAGATGGTCGCAGCGCCCGCTGAGCACATCGTCGGCGGCCTGGTCGGTCGCGTGCATCAGGTCTGGCACCCGCAGCCGGGTCGGACCCGCGGACGGGGACGACACGATGCGGGGGCGCGGGGCAATCGCAGGGGTGACGGGCGCAGCCCCGGCAAGGGACAAAGACATGGGGGAGAACTCCAGAGCGAAAACGGATCGGACAGGCGGCGGCGTGTTACGGCCGACAACACTCACAAAATCCGAAGCGCTCCATCACGGCCGCCAGTGTTGCATACATTGAGACCGTGCGCTGGTGCGGCGGTCGACCCCGGCGGCGGAGCGCGGTGGTTGCCGCGGCCGCTGTGATCAGCGTCCTGATGGCGGTCACCGGCTGCTCGCACGGCGAGCACACCGGGGCGCCCGCGTCCTCGTCGGCACGGCAATCGCGCATCCCCGGTGGCCCGGGTTCGCTGCCGGCGGGCGCCGTCGGGCTCTCCCCCGGCGGCGTGACGACCAGGGTCGATGTCCCGGCGCACTCGACCGAGGAGGAGTATTACCAGGCCTGTCACGCCGCAAAAGTGTGGATGGACGGCCAGCCCAAGACCGGTGCGTCGCTACTCGAGCCCTATTTGGCGATGGTTCAGGCGTCGCCGGCGGGCACCGCGGGCAGCTGGAACGCCCCCTGGTCGGCGTTGACCCCGGCGCGGCAGGCGGCCGTGATCGTCGCCGCAAGGGCGGCCGCCAACGACGAATGCGGGTAGCGCCGCGCGCGGGTCCCCTGCCCGCGGGTTAATTACAATCACGGCTGAAAAAAGTCCCCCGCGGCCCCTCGAAGGGGCTCCGACCACCCGGCCGGCCCCGCGCCGCGCAAAATGGAGGGGTGCCTGACGAACTTCCGCGTCGATCGGCACCGACTCGGGTGGCACTCGCGCTCGGCAGCGGTGGCGCCCGCGGCTACGCCCACGTCGGGGTGATCGAGGCGCTGCGAGCGCGCGGCTATGACATCGTCGGCGTCTCCGGCTCGTCGATGGGCGCGCTGGTCGGCGGCCTCCACGCGGCAGGACGACTCGACGAGTTCTCCGAGTGGGCGAAGTCCCTGACCCAGCGCACGATTCTGCGGCTGCTGGACCCGTCCATCAGCGCGGCGGGCGTAATGCGGGCCGGCAAGATTCTGGACGCGGTGCGCGACATCCTGGGCCCGGTCGCCATCGAAGAACTGCGCATCCCCTACACCGCGGTGGCGACCGACCTGTTGGCGGGCAAGTCGGTGTGGTTTCAGCGCGGCCCCCTCGACGAGGCCATCCGGGCGTCGATCGCCATCCCGGGCGTGATCGCGCCGCACGCGGTCGACGGGCGGCTCCTGGCCGACGGCGGCATCCTGGATCCGCTGCCGATGGCCCCGCTCTCGGCCGTCAACGCCGACCTGACCATCGCGGTGGGCCTGTCCGGCAGCGAGGCGATCACCAACCGCGCGGCCGAGCCGGGCGCCACCGTCGAGTGGTTGACCCGCATGGTGCGCAGTACCTCCGCGCTGCTCGACACGGCCGCCGCCCGCTCGCTGCTCGATCGGCCGACCGCCCGCGCGGTGCTGAGCAGGCTGGGCGGCCCTGGCGGCGAGTCGGACGACTGGTCGGACAGTCCCGACGAGCAGCTGCCCGCGGCCGACGCTGATGCCGGTGAGCTGTCCGACGTGCCGAAGTTGGGCAGTTTCGAGGTGATGAACCGGACGATCGACATCGCCCAGGCCGCGCTGGCCCGCCACACCCTGGCGGTCTACCCGCCCGACGTGCTCATCGAGGTTCCGCGTTCGACGTGCCGGGCCCTGGAGTTTCACCGGGCGGTGGAGGTGATCGCCGCCGGGCGCGCGCTCGCAGACGACGCTCTGGACTCGTTGGAAGCCGGGCGCGACGATGCCGCACCGCCCGCGATCGACCGCTAAACAACTTGTGCGACAAGCGAACCCGTCATAACCCCAGGAACCGGGCGACGGCCGTGGCTTCGCGGCGGCCCTGCACGCGCCCGGCCAGGGCCGCGGGGATGCGGCAGCCCGGATCCAATGGGTTGGGCCCGAAGGCGCTCAGCGAATCGCCGTCGACGAAGACCGCGAGGGCGGCGCCGGCGAATGAGGAGATCTCCGCGGCCGGCCCGGCGCCGAAGGGCGACGGCGCGTCGACGCCCGAGGGCACCAGCACCACCGCCGCATCACAGTCGGCGGCCACCACCAGGTTGACCGAGCTGGCCACCCCGCCGTCCATGTAGTGCCGGCCCGCGATCGGCACCGGCGGCCACGCCCCGGGCACCGCGCAGCTGGCCGCGACCGCATCGACGAGGTCGACACCGGACTCGCGGTCGAAGACGGTCAGTTCGCCGGTGGCGACGTCGATGGCGGTGAGCCGCAACGTCCGGTCGGGCCAGTCGTGCGACGGCAGCCGCTGCGCGATCACCCGACGGCGCACCGGCGCGGGAACGGTTTGGGTGGCCAGCGCCACGGCCCCGATCCGCTGCATTTGTTGGCGGGTCTTGTCCAGCGGTTCCTCGTACGGGGCGGCCAACGACGTCAGGAACAGTTCGGTGATGGCGTCGACGTCGACCCCGGAATCGATTTCGGCGGATGACTCGGCGACCTGCCGGTCGAACAGCTCCTCGAGCGTGTGGCCGCTGCCGAGCTGCGCGGCGACCGCCGAGCCCGCCGACGTCCCGACCAGCACATCCGACTCGATCAACACCCGGGCCGCCGCCGGCGATTCGTCGGCGATGCCACGCAGAACACCTGTCTCCCAGGCGATTCCCGCGATCCCTCCACCGGCCAGCACCAGGGCGCGTTTGTTTGTCACGCTCACCAACTCTGCCAAACGAGCTCAGACCGGCCGCCGGGTGCTCGGCAGCGCGTGTTGCGAGTCCTGCACCGGCGCGCTCAGGTCCTCGCGGCGCAGCGGATGCTTGGGCGGGTCGGGCAGCACCAGGCTGCGGGTGACGCGCAGCCTGGCGTCGACGTGGATGAGCTCCCCCGGCTCGAGAAGGCGCCATCGCGGGTCGCCGTCCATGCGTTCGGTGGCGAACACCACCGACGAGCGCGCGCACAGGTGCTCCGAGCGCGCGTGAATTCGTATGGTGTGCAAGTCGAATTCGGGATCCTGGGACGCCGCACCGTCGGATCGATCCAGGATGTAGAGCTCGTGGGTCTGCGGGTAACGCAGCGCCCACATGTCGGTGGCGGTGCTCAGCAGCACGTTGACCGCGTAGATCGGAACGTGCTCGGCCAGCCATCGCATGGCGTCGACGAGGCCCGCGGTGATGTCGCCGTCGCGGGCCCGGATCGAGCCGGTGATCAACGCGAACACCCGCTCGGAGTCGGTGTCGCCCAATACCAGGTCGTCGGTGCCGACCTCACGCAGCCGCGCGTCGATGATGTCCAGCCCTTCGAGGACGCCGTTGTGCGCGAAGATCCGGCCGTCCTGCAGGAACGGGTGGGTGTTGCGGATGTCGAGCGATCCGGTGGTCGCGTAGCGGACATGGGCGATGACGGTGGTGCCGGTCATCCGATGCGCCTCGGTCGCGAATGCGGCGTCCTGCCAGGCCGCTATCGGCTCCTTGTAGAGGTGGGGCAGTGCGTGCTCGTCGAAGAGGCCCAGCCCGGTGCCGTCCGGGTTCCTCCGGCTCTGTTCGGACAGGCTGTCCGGCGCGTCCAGCAGCCAAAAGGTTGCCGTGCACGCGTGCGTCCCGGCGTGCAGGCCAAAGAGTCGGCACATGCCTTCAGACCGTAATGGTCCGCGGTCTCAGCCGGTCAGCAAGGCCGACAGGTTGGCCAGCGCCCGCCGCGCGTAGCCCTTCCACATCCTGCCCAACAGCGGAAGCGCCCAGGCCGTTCGCCGCGATTTCGGATGGATGTCCCAGCGCCAGGTGATCTCGGTGCCACCCGCCGCCGGGGTGAAAATCCATTCGCCCACAACGTGATCGACCAGCACCGTCATCGGGCCGGTGACCTCGCAGAGCCGGTAGCCGAACGACCGGGGCGGGTCGACGCTGGTGAGTTCCTCGCGCATGGTGGCGCCGCCGGCCAGGTGCACGACGCGGGTCTGACCCGCCGCGTCCCAGGCGCCCGTCTGCTCGCGCACGTCCCTGATCGGCGGGAACGGGCCGTACCAGCGGTTGAAAAGCGTGGGCAGCGGCAGCGGCAGCGTCCTGCCGAACGCGTCGTGTACCGCGACCGGCGTGACGACGGATTGATCGACGACGAGTGAATGTGTCACTGCCTCAAGCCTTTCCCTCGTGTATGCCTGCTCGGCGCTAGTCGCGCGCCTCGATCACCTGGTAGCCCTCGTCGGCGTATCGCGACCGGATGGCTTTCTTGTCGTATTTGCCGACGCTGGTGCGCGGGATCTCGTCGACGAACGTCCACCGCTCGGGCAGCCACCATCGAACGACCTTGTCCGCGAGGAAGGTTCGCAGCTGCTCCGCGGTGACCGACCCGCCCTCTTTGGCCACGATCACCGCGAGCGGGCGTTCCTCCCAACGCTCGTCGGGAACGCCGACGACCGCGGCCTCGACGACATCGGGGTGGCCGATCAGGGCATTTTCCAGCTCGACCGAGGAGATCCATTCCCCACCGGATTTGATGACGTCTTTGGCCCGGTCGGTCAGGGTGACATAACCGCGGCTGTCGATGCGGCCCACGTCGCCGGTGCGCAGCCAGCCGGAGTCGAACTTCGAGTCATCGCGCCCCAAATAGTAGGAGCCGGCGATCCACGGGCCGCGGACCTCGACCTCACCGACGGCCTCGCCGTCGTTGGGCAGCACCTGGCCGTCGTCGTCGACGATGCGCATCTCCACCCCGCAGACCGGTTGGCCCTGTGTCCCGCGGAACGCCCAGTGCTGGTCCTCCGGGGTTCCCGGCGGCGGCCAGGCCATGGTCGCCAGCGGCGACGTCTCCGTCATGCCCCACAGCTGCCGGATCTGCACGTCGTGCTTTTCCTCGAAGGTCCGCATCAGCGATACCGGGACGGCCGAGCCGCCGCAGACCACCAGCCGCAGCGACGACATGTCGTGGTCGGGGTCGTCCTCGAGGTGGTGCAGGACGGCGTTCCAGATCGTGGGCACCGCGCCGGTCACGGTGGGCCGCAGGTCTTCGACCATGCCGACCAGCGACCGGGGGTCGAGGTGGCGATCCGGCAGCACCAAGTCGGCGCCGGCCATCAGCGCCGCATACGGCAGTCCCCAGGCGTTGGCGTGAAACATCGGCACGATCGGCAGCACGCTGTCGGTGGCCCCGACGCCGATCCCGTTGGTGGTACACGCGCCCATGGTGTGCAGGTAACTCGAACGATGGCTGTAGACCACGCCTTTGGGGTTGCCGGTGGTGCCGCTGGTGTAGCACATCGCCGCCGCGGAGCTCTCGTCGATGTGCGGCCAGTCGAAGTCGGCCGGCTGCCCGGCGATGACGTCGGCGTAATCCAGCACGGTCTTGCCCGATTTCCGCAGCAGGTCGGTGTCGCCCTCGCCGACGGCGATCACGGTGTGCACGGTCTTCAGGCTGGGCAGCACCGGCCCCAGCACTGCGATCAGCGAGGCGTCGACCAGCACCACCTGGTCTTCGGCTTCGTTGGCGACATAGGCGATCTGTTCGGGGAACAGGCGGATGTTGAGGGTGTGCAGAACGGCGCCCATCGAGGGCACCGCGAGGTAGGCGGCCAGGTGCTCGGCGTTGTTCCACATGAACGTCGCCACCCGCTGGTCACCGGTCACCCCGAGCCGACGCAATCCATTCGCCAGCTGGGCGGCCTGGCAGCCCAGTTCCCGATAACTCGTGGTGCGGTAGCCGTCGCCGGTCGCGGTGGTAACGGTGCGGTCCCCGTGAACGCCGCAACCGTGGCGCATGATCGCGGTGATCGTCAACGGATAGTCCTGCATCGTGCCGTCCATTGATGTACCGCCTCACTCTCCGCGCGGCACCGTCCGTGCCAGTCCGTGAAATGCGGCGCCCGCATTTCGGGCCGGCGGCGCCGCCGACCGCTTCCCACCCTAAGCCCGAATTCGGCGATCGTGACAGACATCACCCGCGGCCACGACCGGCGGCGTGGATCCCGTTCGCCCGGCAGGGCTTTGGAAGCAGCACGATTTCGACTCTTCGGTTGAGCGTGCATCCTGGGCGGTCTCCGGCGCCCACTTCCGTTGAGTGTGAGCACTGGGATTTGAGTGTGAACGCTGGGCGGCGACACGCCGACAATCCCCGCCGAGGATTCACACTCAAGGCCGAGGATTCACACTCCGCGCGCCGCGCCGCGCCGTTCCGCGACGACGCCGGCTAGGCCAGCGCCGGCTCCCACTGCGGCACATCGAACTGCCAGCCGTCGGCCGGCACGTCCGGGTGATCCGCAACGCCGCCGTGCGGCGCCGAACCCGACCCCGAGGCGATCCGCGCCGCGGTGACCACGCCGGAATAGTCGGCGACATAGAGGTGGCTGCCGTCCGGGCTTTCGAGCACGCAGGACGGGTTGTTGCTCACCGTGACCTCGCCGATGACGTCCAGCGTGCGGGTGCCCAGGGCCGTGACGCGGTCGTCACTGACCAGGTAGGCCCGCTCGCCGTCGCGGCTGAGGGTCATCCGCGCCAGCGGCCCGGTGATCTCGTTGATCTTGTGTGTTTTGACGATTTTGTTGGCGCGGGTGTCGATGACGTCGACCACCGAGCCCACCACCGGGCCGCAACTTGCCACATAGGCAGTGCCGCCGTCGTTGCTCAGCGCCACATCGCGAAGGGGCAGACCGAGCTCGATGGTGCCGACGAGGCGCGAGCGGCCACCGACACGGCCACCGTCGGAGCGGGTGCGGGTTTCGACGACGGCGAGGCTGCCGCCGTTCGGGCCGTTCACACCGATGTAGAGGCGGCGCCCGTCGGCGCTGGCCCGCACGCATGCGGTGGTCGTACCGGGCGCGGTGGCCAGGTCGACCACCTCGAGTTCGCCGGTGGTGGTGTCCAGGACGGTCACGTCGGCGCCGCGAACGCCATTTCGGCTGGCGTAGAGGAACTTCCCGTCGGCGCTCACTGCCAAGTCACTCACGCTGTGCTCGAGCCGATGCGTGGCGATCCGCCAATTCGTGACGACGTCGATCACTTCGATGGCGTCATAGGCGGCGGTGGCGGTGCCGACGTAGGCGTAGTTCGCGTCCACGCTGCTCATGGCGACGGTGGATGGTTCGCTGAGGCCGGCGAGGGTGCTCGACACCCGAAGGGTGTGGGCATCGATGACCGATACCGTGTTGCGGCCGTAGTTCGTGACGAGCAGCCGGCGCCCGTCGCCGCTGATGTCCATGTCGCTGATCGGGCCGTGGTGCACCGGGACTCGAACCACCGCAGTGTCGTCGACCGAGAACCTGCTCGCCGTTGGGTCGTATGCATCACTCACGCTGGTACCGCCTTTGCTGTGTTTCGTCGGCCCTGGGGCCAAAGTGACGACGTCGCGCGCATGCGACGATTTGGCCTCCGGATCCACCGGCTTTCAGCACCGAAAGGCACTGACGAAACTGGTTTTCGGTAGTCTACTGACCAAAACTCGCCTCAAAGCAGTTCAAAATGCTCGACGTTAGCTACGTCACTCCACGCACTCAGGTTCTGCTCAGACTTCCAATCACGCTGTATCGCAGTCGCTTACCCCTAGCGAAACCTACGCAAACCCTCTTCCGGCGGATTTTGCTTGCGCCGCTAACGACTCGCGTTTGCGCTCCACCGTTGCTTTAGTAAGGAAGTCTCAGGATTTGCCATCGACGAGGCGAATATCACACCGCCCGGATTCCGTGTCGCCGCTAGCTGAAATGGGTCTGCGGCCGCGGCAGCCTGGCCCCGTCGATGACGATGTCGAGTTTTTCGTTGTAGAAGGCGATCAGACCGGCGATTTGACCGACCGCGGGCAGCGGATAGTGGTAGGTCCACGCCAGGTCTTCGTGCACGACTTGCTCATTTGGCGGACCCACACGCACCGACCAATAGCCCGACGTCGTTCCCTTGTAGGGGCACAACGTCTGTGTGGCACTGGGGTGCAGGTGCCCGAAGTCGACGTCGGTGGGATCGATGTAATACCTTGTGGGCAAGCCTGTTTCGAAGAGTAGAACCGGAGATTTGGTGTCCGCCAAGGTGATTCCGTCAAGCTCGACCCGGACGTGGCGGTGTGAGCGCAGGGCGTCGACGCGCGAATAGGGGTTCCGCGGATGACCGTAGATCGGTTCGTCCTCTTCGAACCAGCGCAACGGATTCCAGTCGAACCGCACAGTGCCGGCCAGCGGGCTGTCGCTGTCGGCGTCGAAGACCCGCGCGGCGGACTCGTGCGTCTGGCCGGCACCCACCAGGGAGTGCAGCCGTGACGGACCGAATTGCACTGTCTGGGCGTGGTTCTCGTCGTGCAGGAATTCGGGGCGGACATCGGCCAGCGGAATGTAGTACTGCGGGTAGTACGGGACTTCCCACACGTACCGGGCGGCGGTGGTGTCGAAGACCAGCGCATCGCCGAGGAAGCCACGAACCCGCCGGGGCGCGGGCTCGATCCTGCCCCGCGCGGCGGCCATCTGCGGATAGTCAGTCATGGTCGGCCTATTGATCTTTGGAGGCCAGCCCGGCCGGCGCGTGGGCGATCGCTTTGCGGATGGCCTCGGCCAGCGCCAGGGCGCTCTCCTCGGTGAGTTCCAGGGCCACCCGCGCCGACGGGCCGAGCTGCGGGTTGATCACGTCGATGTTGACGGTGTGGCCGTAGGGCGCGTGGACGGGGTGGTCGACGTAGACCGTTGCGCGGTTGGCGCCGAACCACCCGGTGGCCCCCTTGCCGCTGCCGTCGATCTCGACGTGCTCGGTGAGATAGGTGCACATGGGCGATACCTAGCCTTTCAGGTGGGTGGCGAAGAATACGTCGATGCGCCGCCAGCCGTCCACCGCGGCCTCCGGGCGGTACGCGGGCCGGTCGACGGAGAAGAAGGAGTGGCCCGCGCCCTCGTAGGAGTGGAACTCGTGCGGCTTGTTGAACTTGTTGAGCTCGGCGTCCAGGGCGGCCACTCCCGCGGGGGCGGGGAACCGATCGTCGAGGCCGAACAGGCCCAGCAGCGGACAGCTCAGGTTTGCGGCCAGGTTCAGGATCGGCTGCATGGTTTTGGGCATGCCCTCGGGCGGATCCTCGACGATGAACGCGCCGTAGCAGTCCACCGCCGCATCGAAGGGCAGCGAGCATGCCGCCAGGTACGCGTGCCGCCCGCCCGAGCAGTGCCCGATGACACCGACCTTGCCGTTGGCCCCGGGTAACGAGCGCAACTGCTCGACCGCGCCCGCGACGTCGCCGACGAGTCGTTCGTCGGGCACCCCGCCGGCGGCGCGCGCCGCGGCGGCCGCGTCGTCGGGCGCGGCGCCCGGGGCCTCACGCGAATAGAGGTTCGGCGCCAGGGCGTGATAGCCGCTGACGGCGAGCCGGCGGACGAACTCCTTGGTTTCCCGGTCGTATCCGGGCATGTGGTGAATCCACACGACGCCACCGCGGTGCCCCGGCGCGAGCGGCACGGCCTGGTAGGCCTCGATCTGGTCGCCGCCGTGACCGGTGATGGTGATCGTCTCCGCGCGGATGGCGTCGGGGCTGGGCGCGTTCATCACGACTCCTTGTGGGGTTCAGTGCCGCTTGTCGCGCACCTTGTAAGTCGACGGCCACGACTTGCGGGACTCGTCTCCGGTCAACGGGGTTCCCATCCCGCCGACCTTGACGGCGTAGGCCTCCTTACCCGGGCCCACCTCACGGTTGGCGTGTTCCTGGGCGAGGAAGTACAGCTCGTCGATGGTGGCCTCGTCGTAGGCGACGAACGAGGTTTCCCGCGCCACATCGTCGATCCCGGCCAGCATCCGGTCGGGCAGCAACCGCGAGGCCACCGCGGCCAGGCCCAGCAGCCCGAAAGGAATGATCCAGTAGCAGAGGAAGGACAGCGGGGTCTTGGTGTCCAGGATCAGGGCGCCGGTGGTCCCCGCGGGCACCGCGGGGCGTTGCACGATCGATGGGATGGCCGACGACACCGTCATGGCGGCGAACGTGGCGACCCAGATCCAGCCGAGGATTTGGACGACGCGGCCGAACAGCGCGGTTTTGACGACGTCGGGAGCGTGTTCCGCCGCGGCGAATTCGGCCACCAACGGCTTGCCGACGAGCATCCCGACCAGCGCCACCAGGAAGATCCCGGCGTTGCTCAGTGTCAGTATCCACCGCTCGACGAACGGCTGGCTGAGCGTGAAGGTCAGCACAGCGAGGATCAAAAGCACTGCGACAGAAGCGAAATCGAAGAGCTGCCAGCGTCTGCCCGTCGCGCCCCCTAGGCCCAGGCTGGCGGCGGCGACCGCCAGCGCGACCAGCACGGCAGCGGCGAAAGGAACGTTTCCGACAAGGACCCAATACACAATCCACGGCGCGAGACCGAACAGCATGCCCATGCTGGGTCAGTGTATGAGTGGCGGTTTGCGGTGTTGTCGGCGGCAGGCCCAAAGTCTTGGTCCGACGGTAACGCTCGTCCCGCAACCGATCTCAGATGCTAATCCGGCGACGTGTTCAGCGCCATCGCCAGGAAGTCGAGACGCCACAGCGACTGGAACAGCTGGTGCCCGAATTCGCGCACCCGCGTCTCGTCTTCCCGGTTGCCCTGGGTCACCGAGTCGATGATCTCTCGTATGCTGCGCCGACCGTCGACCTGCTGAACAAAGGGCAGCTGAGCCGGGGTGAGCTTCAGCTGTGCGCCGGGCAGGTGAATCTCGTCGCCGGACAACAGGCATGCCGTCCGCGGCAGCGGAACGTAATCGAGGGACGACGCCGTCGAGAAGTCGATCGCATAGTCCTGCGTCGGTCGTTCGGGTCGGCAGGCGACGAAGAAGTGGGTGGCATTGGCCGGCTGCAGGCGTTCCATCACCGACCACAGCGTGGTATCCGGTAAGCCGTTCAAGAGTGACTGGAACGCGCCTGGCGGCGCGACGAAGGCGTCGTGCGGGTAATACGGCGCATTGCGAAGCCATCCCTGAAACGCCAGCCCCGCGGCGCCGACCAGGTCCAGGCATTCGTCGACGGTGTAGCTGCGCTGGCGGGCGTGCAAGAAGGTGTCCACGAGCGCGCCGTCGGACAGCAGATCACGCGCGCCCCGCAGGTAGGGACGGACGGGGTGGTCGGCCGGCAGCGCCGCAACCGCCTCCTTGACCAGCTGAACCGACGCGTCGTCCTGCGACAGTCCGAGGTCGCGAAACGCCGATTCGAGCACCTCGACGCCGAACCGGCCGTATTTGGCGTAGAGCATGACGCCCAGCGCCCCGTCGCGCCGCAGACATCCACCGAGCGCTTTGAGCCCGGCCAGCGGGTCCGCCATGTGGTGCAACACGCCGGTGGAGACGATCAGGTCGAAGTCGCGTTCCAGCGCCGAGACCTCTTCGATGGCCAGCAGATGTAGTTCCAGGTTGACCAGCTGGTGCTTGTCCTTCAGATATTGCTGGTGATCCAGCGCGGACCGGCTGACGTCAATCGCGACGACCCTGGCGGCGCGGTTCATGTAGGCGAAAACCGCCGCCTGGAACGTGCCGCACCCCGCGATGAGGATGTCGAGGTCCGGCTTGTATGCGCGGTCGGGCCACAACACCCGGTGCGCCCAGAAGGGATCGAACCAATCCCAATGGTTCTTGGTCCACGCCTCGAGATCGGTTACCGGGGGCGGATATTCCCAGCGATCGTATTGGCGGGCGACAGCGTCAGCCCGCGGATCTTCGGACACCTTCGCGCTGGCTCCTTCGCGGTGGCGGCTCGCACAACGGTCTCGAACAACTTACTTGGCATGGCGTGTTTCGGCAGTGCTGAACTGTGCCGAATGCGGAAGCGTTGCGGACCCCGCTGTCCGCTACCTGGCCCGCGTCGGAGGGCCGCATCGCACTCTCGGGCGACTCAGCGGCGCGCGGGGACCGCTCTCGTCGGCGGGCTCGACTACTCGGCGTCGATCGCGTCGGAGGACGTCTACTTGACGAATGGGCCACCCGTGATCAGACTTGAGTGAGTACTCAACCAGAAGATGGGTCATGGCTAACGCAAAAACTCGGAAGTCGCGGCGGAAGCCCGACCGCGGGTCGGCGGAACCCGCTAACCGTGAGTTGATCCTGGATGCCGCGCAGCGGATGTTCGCCGATTCGGGTTACGCCGCGACCTCTACCGCGAAAATTGCTGCCGCAGCAGGGGTTCCGCATGGCCTGGTGTTCTATTACTTCCCGTCCAAGCGCGACCTGTTGCTGACGGTGGTCGGCGAGCGGGCCTACCGGCGCAGCCTCGTCAGGGAAGGCGTCGAGGCCGAGCACCGCGACGTGGAGGAGGTTCTGGGCGCTGCGGCGCGGGAACTGGTCGAGGTGTTCATCCAAAACCGCGATACCCAGGTAATCCTGTTCCGCGAAGCCGGTACCGACCCCGAACTTCACGCCCTGGTGTCCGCCCTCGTCGCGTCGTCGACCGGAGACGTCGCCGAGCTGCTAGCCCAGGCTAGTGATGCTCCTGCCGATGCCGAAGTGAGGCTTGCTACCGCGCGGCTACTGGTGTCGAGCCTGCTGATGGACAACTTTCTGCACGACAAAGTCCCCGACCCCACCCGCGTCGATCACACCGTTCGGCTGCTCGCCGACGGTCTGCGCCGGACAACTACCCAAAAGGACGGATAGCAATGAGCCCGAATACGGACAAGGTCGCGGTGGTGGCCGGCGGCAGCCGCGGAATCGGAGGAGCAACATCAAGACTTCTGGCTTCGCGTGGAATGCGGGTGGTCGTGAATTACCGCACAAGTGACGCCGATGCGAAAGCCGTCGTCGAGGCGATCCACTCCGCCGGCGGGGAGGCCATGGCGGTAAGAGCCGACGTTTCCAAGCCCGACGAGGTGGATCGGTTGATGCAGACCGTGACCGCAGAGTGGGGGACGGTCGACGTCTTGGTCAACACAGTCCTGATTCCTTACGCCATCAAGCCTTTCCAGGAGATGAGCTGGACAGAGTTCGGTGGCAAGTTGCAGGACGAAATGCTGGCCGCATTCACCCTGACCCGGGCGGTGACGCCGGGGATGATTGCGAAGGGTTATGGCCGTATCGTGCATCTCGGGACGAATCTGGCCAAAAACCCACGTGCGGGGATGATCGCCCTCGGCGCATCCAAATCGGCGCTTACCACGTTCGCTCGCTATGTGGCCCAGGAACTGGGGCCCCACGGCATCACGGTAAATATCGTCTCTCCGGGGATGGTGGGCACACAGATCTCCACGACGGTGCCCGAGGCAGTCAGGGATCGCATTATCGCGACAACCCCGTTGGGGCGCATCGCCAAACCCGAGGACGTGGCGAGGGTTATCGCCTTCTATGCCGATGACGACAGCGGCTTCGTGACCGGAAGCACTGCGCCGGTCAACGGCGGACTGGCGATGGATTGACCGGACAGATCAGGAGATGACGATGCACACTTTCGACCTTGCTTACGTCGGAAGGGGTATTCACGAGGAACTGGTGGCCTACGTCGCCGATCAGGAGGGCTACTACGCCGATGAAGGCGTGCACGTTGCCATGCACGACGGCACCGGGTGGGATATCGAGCGTCTGCGCCGGGGCGCGACCATTGGGCTGGGCAGGTCGATGCTGTCCCGGCTGACCGACGGTATTCCGTGGACAGCGGTCAGCGTCAACACCCATCAACCGCTGTTCTGGTTCCTCGGCGGGGGCGACATGACCTCGATGCAGGATCTGCGCGGACGTCGGCTCGCCATCCATGCCGCCCACACGGCGCCCGGCTGTTTCGGTCGTACCGTATTGCGCCGCAATGGCATTGATCCTGACCGGGATATCGTCAGCGTAGTCCGGCCACCCGATGACTACGGCATGGACCTCCGGTGGTTACGTGAAGGTGCTATCGACGCGGCGATGGTCGGCAGCACTATGGCACCCGAGCAGGTCGCTGCCGAATACGGTTTGCACGTGCTGGGCTGGATTGGGGAGTGCTTCCAGGTGCCGACCGTCGGAATTGCCGTTGACCCTACCTACATTCCCCTGGACAGCCCGGCGCTGGCAGCAGTGGTCCGAGCCAACCGGCGGGCGTTGCACACGATCACGCATCAACCCGAAATCGCCGTCGCGCATATGCATCACGGGTTTCTCGGCAGACACACGGTGGACGAGGTGCACCGGCACTACGACCATTTCATCGCGCCGTATTTCAGCGACGACGGCCATGCTGAGCTGGACATCGGCCAGGACGCGATCACCGCCGTCGCCAAGGAGCTCGGTGTGCCGGCCACCGTGACCGCAGCCGAGATCTACCGTACCGACCTCGAAAGTGTCAGCCGAGCCTGACAGTGGTTCGTTCTCAACGGGATTGGGGCATACGGGCAATGATGACCGGGACCCCAAGGAACCGTCGGCGCTCAGAGAACGTCATACAGCTACACCGATAGCCACGGAGCAGTGCTAGCCAGAAGGCAGCGCAATAGCGGGGTCGGCTTGCTGACCCACACGGCTCATGACCGAGGACGTAGCTCGCGGTTCGACGGTGCGCTCGGCTCTGCGAACGGTGGAGGCGCATTCGCGGCTTGTCGGTCACCGTTCGCACGCTCTCCGTCGCGCTCAGGGTGCGTTTCGGGGCCATCGTCCACGACCTCCGCGTCCACGACCTCCATCGGCTCGTCGGCTTTGTCGACCGGGGTGGATGGCGACGCGCTACGTCGGCCCTCAACGAGGAGCACGGCCCCGACCAGCACAGAGTTTTACCTGAACATCTTCCCGGAATGCACATGTGGTGGTCGACAACGGATTGGGAGGCAACGCAAGTGGTACTGAGCTCTGGGAACCGAAGATCATGCGCCTGTTCAGTACGCGCTCCAACGATTCGGGTCGTCTTCTAAAGCGGCACGGTCCCAGCCGGAATTGACGGCCGCCGCTTCATACGTGTCCTGCAAGAAACCGAGCAGCATCTGATCGGGATCAGCTGCCTGGCGCACAGCCTCGTATGGCAACACGAACTCACCCATCTCCTTGCGGTAGCGGGCCTCTGCTGGATGGACCGGATGGTCGGCGAACGCGTCGGGTTCCGGGTAGGCGTAAGCGTAGAACGCGCCCTCTTCACCTCCGCCGGGCCAGAACCCGCAGCTGCTCAGTTCGTGCGAGTAGCCCTCGACCATGACCCAGTCCCCGCAATTCGGTGCGCCGCCGGGATGGCGCGGTGCTTTGCGGCCCGAAAATCGGGTGCACGCGAGATCCATTGCGCCCCAGAAGAAGTGCACCGGGCTTACCTTACCAATGAAGCGGGACCGGAACTGACCGAGCACTCGGTTGGCCTGGAGGAGCTGGCGCCAGAACAGGCGCGCGGCATCGCGATCGTATGCCGCGTGCACATCGTCTTGGTCGAAAGGCACTGCAGGGTCGACTTCGTTGGGGTGCGCCTGAATGCGCGTCGCGAATCCCAGTTCGTCTAGTGCCTGCATGGTCTGCGAATAGAACTCAGTCACCGATTTTGGTTCCAACGCGACCGAACGTGTTGCGCCGGAACTACTCCGGATCAGCAACTGATGATTGATGAAGTCGAATTCAATGTCGAAGACCTCGGTCCCATACGGGATCGCCGAGGTGGTCAGTCCGCGCGGAGTCACGTAGAAGGTGACCTGCCACCAGTGATTGACCAAGGGCGAATGCGTGAGTCGGACCTTGCCGACGATCTGCATCCACATGTGCAGTGTGTCCCGCGTCGGAGCCGAGTCGTCGACGCGCAGGCTGGGCCACGCAGTGCTGTGTTGCGCCATTCGGTGATCACTCCTGGGTTCGGGGTCGCACTCCATGCAAGCTATTGCCTAGTGAATGCTTACTCCTGCTGCGGGAAGGAAACCCGCAAATGCAGCTGCGAAGGCAACTTGACACGAGAGAGCCACGCCGTCCGACGGTCGACAGCGGATCCGGCCATGCTCGCGTCGATTTACTCGCCTGCGGGCGGCTGCCGTTCAATTCCGACCGGTCCCACTCAAGCGCCAGTGGCCTGCGCCATACGCGGGCCGAACCGGTTCGCGATGTAGTAAGGACATTCCAAGTCCCCTCCAACGGTTTCGCCCGCAGCACGGGCATTGGCGAAATGCTGGATGTACTCGACTCCGACGTTGGCTCCCATGTCATCTCCTCAGTCGATTCGTTGACGCAGTAGCGGCCCGCTTATGAAACGCGCAAAGTAACGGTAACGCCGCTGGTTCGCCTGGCGCGGAAGCAGGAGGCGTCCGAGCATGGAGAGCGTCTCTACGCGCTCGTGAGTCGTCGTCACACAGGCGGCCGAGCCATAGCGTCGTTCGCCTGCCACCCGAGCCGGTCGTGCTGCAAGCCTCAAAATCCGCTCCAGCCGCAACCGCGAAGCCACTCCGGTAGCGCTCGAAATCGCCCCCGGTCGCCGCGGTGACGCCGGGGTGAGATGTGCGCGGAGGCGTTTGCTACCCGCAGGGTCAACATCGTTGGCCTGCGGCTGGATGCGGGTGGGGAAGCTTATGTCCTCAACGTCTGCATGGTCTGCGAGCAGAACTCGGCGACCGATTCGGTTCCAACGCCACCGAACGAGCTGCTCCGGATCAGCAACTGGTGATCTATGAAGCCGAAATGATGCAAAGGCCTCCGTCCCAGAAGGGATCGCCGAGGTCGTCAGTCCGCGCGGAGTCATCTGCGAATCGGTGACCACTCTGGTTCGGTGTCGCAATCCATGCGAGCGGATATCTAACGAAGTACTTACCCGTGCTGCAAGGGGGGGTAACGTCTTTCCCGCGCACGGCGGCCTTTCCGTGCACAGCGGTCTTCCACGCGCGCCGCAGTCGTTAGGTGTGGACTCGATGTCAGATATGCAATTCGGGATATTCACGGTGGGAGACGTCACCGAGGATCCGACGACGGGCCTTACACCCACCGAAGCCGAGCGTATCGGTGCCACCGTCCAGATTGCCAAGAAAGCCGAAGAGGTAGGTCTGGACGTGTTCGCCACCGGCGAGCACCACAATCCGCCGTTCGTGCCCTCCTCGCCGACCACACTGCTGGCCTTCATCGCGGCGCAGACTGAGCGGATACTTCTTTCCACCTCAACCACGTTGATCACCACGAATGATCCGGTGAAGATTGCCGAGGACTTCAGTGTGCTGCAGCATCTCTGCGGTGGCCGGGTGGACTTGATGCTCGGCCGCGGGAACACCGGGCCGGTCTACCCGTGGTTCGGACAGGACATCCGGCACGCCATCCCATTGACCGTCGAGCACTACGGGCTGCTGCGGCGCCTATGGCGCGAAGAGGTCGTCGACTGGAGCGGGAAATATCGTAGCCCACTGCAGGCCTTCACCCTGGCACCGCAACCGCTTGACGGAGTGCCGCCGTTCGTCTGGCACGGTTCAATCCGAACGCCCGAAGTCGCTGAACTGGCCGCCTATTACGGTGACGGCTTCTTCGCCAACCACATCTTCTGGCCGTCGTTTCACACCAAACGGATGGTGCAGTTGTACCGCCAGCGGTTCGAACACTACGAGCACGGCAGCGCGGATCAGGCGATTGTCGGTCTGGGTGGACAGGTCTTCATGCGCCCCAACAGCCAGGAGGCCATCGCGGAGTTCCGGCCTTATTTCGACCATGCTCCGGTGTACGGGCATGGCCCGAGTCTGGAGGAGTTCACTGCCCAGACCCCCTTGACCGTTGGTTCGCCGCAGCAGGTGATCGATCGGACGCTGAGCTTCCGCGAATACGCCGGCGACTATCAGCGCCAATTGTTCCTCGTCGATCATGCCGGTCTGCCGCTGAAGGTGGTGTTGGAGCAACTCGACCTACTGGGTGAGGAAGTAGTTCCAGTGCTGCGCAAGGAGTTTGCGATCGGTCGACCCGATCACGTACCCGATGCTCCCACACACGAGGCGCTGGTGGCGGCGGCCAGCAGGGCCACAGACCCTCCCGCCACAGAGTTGTCCACCACTTCCCAGGAGCAGCAGCCATGACGAAGTTGGCGGTTATCAGCGGTGGGCTGCGCGAGCCGTCGTCGACTCGGCTGCTGGCCGACCGGATCACCGCCGCGGTTGACGAGGCGTTGGCCAACCGGAGCCTGACGATGACCGCGTCGGTGATCGAACTGCGCCCTCTCGGCCGGCCGATCATCGATGCAATGCTGACAGGATTTGGCTCAGCCGAACTCGAATCAGCTTTCGAAACAGTCGCCGACGCCGACGGAGTCATCGCTGTGAGCCCGGCGTTCAACGCCTCATATAGCGGGCTGTTCAAGTCGTTCTTCGACGTGCTGCCCGAGGAGACACTTTCCGAAATGCCGGTGCTGATTGCGGCGACCGGCGGTACCGAGCGCCATTCGCTGGTGCTGGAACATGCGCTGCGTCCGATGTTCTCTTACCTGCATGCGATCGTGTCGCCCGTCGGCGTGTACGCGGCCACCGACGACTTCGGTGCTGCCCTTGGTTCCGCCGGCCTCTCCGAGCGGATCGGCAAAGCAGCCGGCGACTTCGCCCGGCTTCTGCAGGCGTGCGGTCCCCGCGCCCGTCGAGACATGTTTGCCGAGGAATTGACCGAGATGGAGCGCCTCCTGGCCGGCTGGCAGCCGCGAGACGGGGGGACGATGTCGAGGACTGAAGCACCCGTTCTGGTGTTGGGCGCCACCGGCGGCCAGGGTGGCGCGGTCGTCAGTGCACTGCTGGCACGCGGGGCGCGGGTGCGCGCGCTGGTGCGCCGGCCAGACAGACCGTCGGTTCGGCGTCTGACTGAACGCGGAGTCGAGGCTGTCGTCGGCTCACTCGACGATTGCTCTGCACTTAGAGCGGCGATGCGCGGTGTCGCAGCAGCGTTTGCGTTGTCCACCCCGTTCGAGGCAGGCGTCGATGCCGAGGTGACCCAGGGGCGGGCCATACTGGCCGCGGCCGTCGACGTGCAGGTGCCACACCTGGTGTTCAGTTCGGTCGCTGCAGCCGACCAGCACACCGGTGTGCCGCACTTCGAAAGCAAGGCCGTCATTGAGGCGGAGTTGGCTGAAAGCGGTTTGCCACACACGATTACGGCGCCGACCTACTTCTTCGACAACGCGCTCGGTGGCATGGACCGCATCTCCGCCGGGGTTCTCGATCTGCCGCTACCATCCGACCATCCGCTGCAACAACTGGCCCGTCCCGACATGGGCGCGTTCGTCGCGAAGGTGCTAATCGACCCGAAGCCATACATCGGGCAGCGCGTGGAGCTAGCCGGCGACGCCGTCACGCCAGCGCAGATGGCCGAAGTGCTCAGTGCGGCGCTGGGCCGACCGGTGCGGCATGAATACACCCCACTCGAGTCCATCAGAAATCCTGACATGCACGCGATGTGGACGTTCCTCAATGGGCCGGGCTACCGGGTGGATCTCGAGGCTCTGCACGCCGCGAATTCAGACATCGCGTGGCAGTCATTCGCCGTCTGGGCGCAACAGACATTCGAATCTCCAGCGGGAGGAGATACATAGGTGAGTGTTCTAGCGGGGCGCCGCGCTCTGGTGACCGGTGGTTCACGGGGTATCGGTGCGGCGATCGTGAAGCGGTTGGCCGCCGATGGAGCACAAGTGGCGTTTACCTACTCCGCATCTCCAGGTCCGGCGGACACGTTGCAGGCGGAGGTATCTGCCCTCGGCGGAACGGCCGTGGCGATTCAGGCCGACAACGCCGACGCGCAACAGGTGACCAAGGCGGTCGATCAGGCCGTGGCTACATTGGGCGGCTTGGACATCCTCGTGAACAACGCCGGAATAAGTACGTCCGGCATGGTCGAATCGTTTCCGCTGCAGGACTTCGACCGAATGCTGGCCGTCAACGTCCGCGGCGTCTTCGTGGCCATTCAACATGCGATCCCCCACCTTGGTAGCGGTGGTCGAATCGTCACCACCGGGAGTATCTTCGCTGACCGCGTTCCGCGTCCGGGCAGCGCTGTTTATGCCATGACCAAGGCGGCCCTGGCCGGGTTAACCCGCGGGCTGGCGCGCGAACTGGGGCCGCGCGGCATCACCGTCAATGTCGTTCAGCCAGGACCCACGGCAACCGACGCGAACCCGGATTCGGGCGACTTTGCCGATGAGATGCGGCAACTCACCGCGATTGGTCACTACGGCCGCCCTGAGGACATCGCCAGCGCCGTCGCTTACCTGGTGAGTCCGGAGGCGGCATTCATCACCGGCATAGCCTGGGACGTCGACGGTGGATTCGCCGCCTGATTGCTATTGAGGCCGGTCCGGGTCAATCCGGAAGTCCGGCTGCTGCGGCAGAGTTGCCGCGGAATGGCGCTGTCGATAGCGATGTCGAGCGCATTCGCCCGTCCGTGCTACCTCTGTGTCCGACAAAAAGTCCACCGTGCCCCCAGTCGGACTCGAACCGACACTGGGCGGATTTTAAGTCCGCTGCCTCTGCCAATTGGGCTATGGGGGCCCGGCGCGAATCTAGCGCGTGACGCCGAAGCCCGCGGCATCGCATCCCGGCCGATATTTGCCAGATGTCCAAGATGCGAAGCCCGTGCCCATCCACTAATATCCGCGCGCCGCGCGCAAGCTCTCCATTTCGGCGCCCGCGATCAGATGACGTCCCGATGTCGCCCGACAGGGTCTTGTTAAAACTGCCGCCCTTGTCGTTAAGAAGCCGTAAACGACCGTAACCCCAGCTCAATGGGTGGGGAATGTGGAGTTGTAGGTCGCTAGCGTTACGCCAACGCACAGCGACCGTTACGTGAACACACAGCGATCCACACCGGGGTCGGCTCGTTCAGCATAGGAGCAACAGATGTCGTTTCTGACAACACAGACCGAAGAGATGCTTGCCGCGGAGACGTTGCTGTCCGGCATCAACAGTAACCTGGCAGCCCAAAACGCGGGCGCCGCGTCGGCGACCACCGTCATTGCTCCCGCCGCCGCCGACCCGGTATCGGCCCAGCAGGCGGCCATCTTCTCGGCGTACGGCACCCAGTACCAGACGATCGCCGCCGAGGTGCAGGCACTCCTCGAGCAGTATTCGCAGACCCTTGGCATCAGCTCCAACAGCTACGGCGACACCGAGGCCGTCAACGCGAGCCAGGCCGCACTTGCGAGTGCCGCTTCTCCCGCCGCCGCTGCCGCTGCCACGCCGTCAAACACTCCGCTCGACTACCTTTCGTGGCTCCTCGGTAGCACCGGCAATGGCACCAACCCGAACATGCTTGGCGGGATGTTCGGCTTGTCGGGTAACAGCGCGAACATCGGCAACATCGGTTTTGGGAACTGGGCGTCCGCCGGTTCCGACCTGCTCGGCCTGGCCAGTGGCGGCTTGCTGGACACCTCTGGCGCCGACGCCGGTGCGGCCGCCGCGGCGGACCTGGCCACCTCGACCACCCCGGCCGGCGCCGGTGTGGGCGGCGTGACGGGCATGGGCGCGATGCCGGCGGCCGCGATGGGCCAAGCAACCATGGTCAACAAGCTCTCGGTGCCGCCGAGTTGGGCGGGCTCGACCTCGGTGGTGGGGTCGAGCGCCGCGCCGCTGCAGACGGTCGGCTGGACCGCCGCCGCGCCGCAGGCCGGTACGGGAACGGTGGTGCCGGGCATGCCCGGAGTGGGTGCGATGGGGCGCAACAGCGCTGGCTTCGGCGCGCCGCGTTACGGCGTCAAGCCGATCGTCATGCCGAAACCGACGGCCGTCTAGGCAGCCACGGGCACCCGGATAGACGTCGAATTCGAACAGAGAAAAGGAGCGGAATACACAAATGGTGCTTGAGTTTTCAGCGATCCCCCCGGAGATCACCTCGTCGTTCATGTACGCCGGTGCGGGGTCCGCTCCGTTCATGGCCGCCGCGACCGCGTATGCCAACCTGGCCGCCGAGGTGAGCGCCACCGCCACCCAGTGGGAGTCGATCATCTCGTTGCTGACCACCGAACAGTGGACCGGTGGTGGGTCGGCCGCGGCGGCCGCTGCGGCACAGCCGATCGTGACCTATCTGACCGAGACGGCGACGACACTCGAGCAGACGAGCGCTCAGGCCACCGCATCGGCGGCGGCCTACGAAGCGGCGTTCGCGGCGACGGTGCCCCCGCCCGTAATCGCGGCCAATCGGACGTTGCTGGCAACACTCGTCGCGACGAACTTCCTGGGCGTCAACTCAGCCGCGATCGCCGCGACCGAAGCGCAATACGCCGAGATGTGGGTTCAAGACGCCACCATGATGGCCACCTACCAGGCCGCCTCGATGGCGGCCGGCGTCCTCACCCCAGTGACGCCACTGACATCGACCACCAACCCGGCGACCGCCGCGGCCGTGGACAGCACCGCGCTGGCCGCGGACTCAACGGGCGGCACGGTCCAGGCGTTGGCAGCTCCCATCTCCAATGCGGCAACCTTGGCCGCCCCCACCCTCCCCTTTACGACCAATGGCTTTCTGTCGTCGGTCGACAACTTCCTCGGCACGCCGGCCGTCTTCAACGCCATCAACGGTGGGGTGAACACGGGGGCGTGGTTCACCATGAACGCCATCCCGAACGTGGTGTCGTTAGGGAAGACCCTTGGGACGGTGCCGGCGATTCCGTTCTCGCTGACCGACTCGGTTGCGCCGGCCGGTGCCGCCGGCATCACGCCCGGCACCATGGTGGGCTCGGTGTCGGGCGCGGGGGCGTCGGCGGCGCTGGGCGAGGCGTCCGCGGTGGGCCGCCTCTCGGTGCCCGCCGGCTGGAACGCGGCCGCCCCGGCGTCGTTGGCTTCGGCCACCGCCCCGCTCGAGGGCTCGGGTTGGACCGCCGCGGCCGAAGCGGAGGGAGTCACCGCGATGCCCGGCATGCCGGGAATGGCGGCCGCCGCCAAGGGCGCCGGCGCCTACGGCAGCGGACCCCGGTACGGCTTCAAGCCGATCGTCATGCCCAAACAGGTTGTCGTCTGAGAAGGGACCGCTGACACGGGAAATAAGGGGTACATGTCGCCTGTCTGAGGCGAGCATTTAACCGGCAGGCCGTAATCTGTTTGAACCGCGGCCTCCGCTGCATCAATTTCAATTGTTAAGACTTCGGCCGACTGAGGAATCAAGATAGGAGACAGCCGAGATGGCAACACGTTTTATGACCGACCCGCACGAGATGCGGGCGATGGCGGGCCGTTTCGAGGTGCACGCCCAGACCGTTGAGGACGAGGCTCGCAAGATGTGGGCGTCGTCGATGAACATCGCCGGTGCGGGCTGGAG
>NZ_LZHT01000070.1 GCF_001667315.1 Mycobacterium sp. 852002-10029_SCH5224772 | reverse complement strand
ACCTACCGCCAGGCCGTGACCGCGGCCGGCAGCGGCTGTTCGGCCGCCATCGACGCCGAACGCTGGCTCGCCGACCACGAGGAAACCGACGTCGACGCCTCCGTCACACCGGCTTTGGGTCGAGAGTCGTTGCGTAGCTGAGGGTTACGTCGCGACGTCGGGCGACGGTGAGCCACATGCGCCACTTTCGTCTCTCCGGGAGACGGCACGTCTTTTGCCCACCTCTGCGCGACAACACGCGGCGCGACGATGCGTTGTCGCTCAGAGGCGGGCACTTCGCATGGTCGTCCGGCCCCGCTTCACCGTCGGCCACGACCTTCCCGAGGCTGTCTAACTCTTCGGCGTGAGGTGGGCGGCGACGATCGGCGTGACCCGCGCAATGAGTTCGGCCACCGAAGCGGACGCGATCGGCTCGACCTGCAGGACATGACGCAAGTAGGCGATGCCCAGGAGTTGGCCCATGGCCAGATCGACACGCAGTTCGGTGTCCGCCCCCGTCAGCAGCTTGGCCAACTCCGGATACAGCTGGCCCGCAATGAACTGACGCACCAGGGCGGCCGACTCGTCGTGGGTGGCGGCACCCCGGAGGATCGCCAGTAGGGAAGCGCGAGAGTCTGGCTGCTCCCACGCTTCGAAGAACACCCGCGTCAGGCGCGCGCCGAGTTCCTCGCGATCGCCGCCGGCGATCCGCGCGCTGATCTCGGCCGGATCGAACGGCCACCCCATGGTGGACCGGAAGAGCTCGGCCTTGCTGCCGAAATAGTGCCGGATCAGCGCCGGGTCGACGCCGGCACCGGCGGCGATGTCGCGGACCGAGGTCTTGTCGTATCCCGAATTGGCGAACAGCCGCCGAGCGGTCGCCACGATGTCGTTCCGGGTGTCGGGGTTGCCCGGGCGTCGTCCAATGGGGGGCACAATCCAGAAATTCTACAGTCGTTGACTTCCGGATGTCTCGGCGTTAGCGTTGACTCATAAATTCCCCGAGTGAGGAGTTGTGGAGATGCCAGCACCGCGATGGGTTGCCCGGGCCAACAAGATCGGCCTCAATCGATTCACCAAGTTCATTGCCCCGTGGGCGCCGGGATGGGGCGTCGTCGTCCATCGCGGGCGCAAATCGGGGCGCACCTTCCGCACCCCGCTGTGGGTCTTCCGCCGCCACAACGGGTTTGTGATCGCGCTGACGTACGGTCCCGAAACGGATTGGGTGCGCAACGTCCTCGCCGCGGGCGGCTGCGAACTGCAGACTAGGCGGCGGCGCTACCAGCTCGGTGCCCCGGCCGTGTTCCGTGACGAGAACGCGACCGACATGCCGGCGTTCATCCGGTTCATGCTGCGCCGGGTGATCAAGGCGCCGGAGTTCCTGCGGCTCGACATCGTGAGCCAATTGGCAACGGCGCGTTGACGATGGATCTCCCGAGCAGCCCGCTAGGGGAGCTGGATCCGCAATTCGAGAAGCTCGGAGTTGAGGTGGCCGCGTTCACGTTCGGGCTACCGGGGACCAGCGTTCGCGAGAAGCTGCTGCAGACGCTGACGCTCGATATCTGCCGCTCGCATCTGGGCCTGGCCTTCCGGATGCACGTCACCGCGGGGACCATGAATGGTCTTACCTACGCCGAATTGTTGGCCGCGATCCGGTTCGTCGCCCCGTACTCGGGTTACCCCGCGGCGGCGGACGCACTGGCCCGCTTCACGGAGATAGCGACCGAGATCGGATTGGACACAGGCGATCTCGGGGAGGAACCGACGCTGGGCGCGATGAACAACGCGGCGGGGCGTCTCGACATCGCCGACGAATGGACCGCCAATTTTGTCGACTGGCAGCTTTCCCGGGCGTGGTCGGAGGACCTGTTGAGCAGGCGCGAGCGCGCCATCATGGCGCTGACCTCCGATGTCGGCCAGCAGGATCTCGATGAGTCGCTGCGCCGGCACGTCGAACTCGCGCTCGACGTCGGTCTTAGCACGGACGACGTCCGAAACGTGATTCGCTTCTGCGCCGAGTACGGCGTCGGGCGCGCCGTGGCGGCCCTGGGGGAGCTCGACCACGTGCTTGTCGGCTGAGCGTCTAGGGGGATTACGCGTCGCCCGAAGCGAATACGACGTCGGGGTTGAGGATCCCGGCTGGGTCGAAGCTGGCCTTGATGCGGCGCATCAAGTCCACCTTGACCGGGTCCTCGAGCTCGACGAAGTACGGGGTCTTCGCGCGCCCGAGACCATGTTCGCCCGAGATCGCCCCGCCCAATTCCATTGCCAGCGCGAAGATGTCGGTCAACAGCTTCTTCCGTGTCGCCGGATCAGGGCAGAAGATGGCCAGGTGCACGTTGCCGTCGCCGGCGTGCCCGCAGCCGGCCGCGGCGCCACCGGCCGTCGTCGCCAAATCGCGCGCGGCGGACAGGAACTTCGGCATCGCGCCGCGCGGCACGACCGCGTCGATGAGGTCGTCGGCGTTGAGCGCCTTGAGCGTCCAAAACGCCTTCTCGCGCGCCTCGATGAGCTTGCGGGCCGCACCGCCGTCGAGCACATAGGCGTCCACCGCACCCAACGCGGCGAGCAGCTCACCCGCAGTCTCGACATCCTCGCCCAGGCGCTCGGCGGTCCGGTTCTCCAGCGCCACAACAAGATAGGCCTGGCAGCTGTCGCGGATGTCGTCGGGAACGCCGAGCTCCAGGTTCTGCGTATGGACCAGGGCGGCCATCGTCACGTTGTCGATGTACTCCAGGATGTAGGGCGCCACGCCGCTGGCGAGGATCTTCGGCACCGCCTGCATGACCTGGTCAAAATCGGCGAACGGCGCGAGCACGGTAGCGCTGTGGTCCAGGCGCGGATGCAGCTTGACGATCACCTCGGTGGCCAGCGCCAGGGTGCCTTCGGAGCCGACGATGAGCTGGGTCAGGTCGTAGCCGGTGGAGATTTTGGCGATCTTGCCGCCGGTGCGGATGATCTCGCCGGTGGGCAGGGCGGCCTGCAGTCCGAGCACGTTGTGGCGGGCGACGCCGTACTTGACCGCGCGCATGCCGCCGGCGTTGGTGCCCACGTTGCCGCCGACGCTGGAGGACAGCTCGCCGGGGTGGACCATGTACCGCAGCCCGGTGCCCACCGTCGCGGCGTCCAGGTCGGTGAGCGTCACCCCGGGTTGGACCACGGCGACCTGGTTGGTGACGTCGACCTCGAGCACGGCGTTCATGCGCTCGAAGGAGATCAGCAGCCCGTCGGCGCGGGGGATCGCCGCGCCCGACAGGCCGGTGCCCGAGCCGCGGGCCGTCACCGGCACCCCGTTTTCCGAGGCGGCCTTGAGCAACTGCGCCACCTCGCCGGCGGTCGCGGGCTTGGCCAGGTACGCCGGTTGTTGCGGGGGCTTGGTGAGCACCTCGTCGTGCGCATAGTCCTCGGAAATGGCGTCGCCCGTGAGTAGGTTGTGCGCGCCGACGATGGTGGCGAACTGCGCCGTCATGTCGGTCATCGAAGGCCCACCTTCTCCCGCGTCGGACAGCCACTGTATCGCGGGGTGCGGCGGCCGCCGATGCACGATAGCGTCGGTCGGCGGTACCGTGCGGTTGCGCCACGCGTGAGGCCGCACACGTTAGGCCGTCGCCCGATCTGGGAACCCGCGAGCTGGACTGTGTTCGACCGTGCGAAAGGATTGCTCAGTGACCTCCTCGTCCCGCGGTGCGCGGCTCGGTACCCGGTTCGGGCCGTATGAGCTGCGATCACTGATCGGCACCGGGGGAATGGGCGAGGTCTATCGGGCCTACGACACCGTTAAGGACCGGATGGTCGCGCTCAAGCTATTACGTGGCGAGACGGCCGCGGACCCCGGCTTCCAGCAACGTCTTTGGCGCGAATGCCGCAAGGTGTCGCGACTGCAGGAGCCCCACGTCCTGCCGCTGCATGACTTCGGCGAGATCGACGGGGTGCCGTTCATCGACATGCATCTGGTCGACGACGGAGGGAGCCTCAAGGACCTGCTGCGCGAGCAGGGCGCGTTGGAACCCTCGCGCGCGGCATCGATCACCGCGCAGGTGGCGCGGGCCTTGGACGCCGCGCACGCCGCCGGGCTGGTGCACCTCGACGTCAAGCCCGAAAACATCCTGCTCACCCACGACCACTTCACCTTCCTGGCCGACTTCGGCATCGCCGAAGCCGCCGGCGACGACAATATTTCGCGGACCTACATGGCGCCGGAGCGGTTCACCACCGGACGCAGCGGGCCCCAGACCGACGTCTACTCGCTCGCGTGTGTGCTCTACGAGTGCCTCACCGGGCAGCCGCCGTTCGAAGCCGAGGACCCGGGGGAGCTGAAGAGCGCGCACCTCCTGTCGCCGGCGCCGCGGCCCAGCATCATGCGCCGTGGGGTCGGCCGCGACTACGACGACATCATCACCCGGGGCATGGCCAAAGCGCGCACGGCGCGATTCGATTCGGCCGGCTTACTGGCCCGGGCCGCCAGCGAAGCGGTATTCGCGGCGTACGAGCCGGTTTCTGTTGCGGCGGGCGGGGGTCCGCCTCGGACGCGTCCGTTGCCGGTGGTGTCGCCCGATTTCAGTGAGCCGGGCGACGGTCCCCCGACGGGGGCTGCGCCGTCACGGCCGGCGGCTCGGCTGGCTGCCGGACGCATGCCGCTCGTGGTGACCGCGGTGGCGGCGGTGCTGTTGATCGCCGGGCTGGTGCTGTCGGTGAAATCCGTTGTCGGCACTCATCACAACAGTTCGGCGCCCCCGCCACGCTCGACGGTGAAGGCGGCCGCACCTCCCGCGTCGTCGAGCCCGCCGCCGCTGACGCCGACGCTGTCGCGTCCGGTGAAGGGCGCCGACGGGCTGGGGTTCGTCGGCGAGACGGCCCGCTGCGACCCGGGCAATCCGCCGGCCGCCGTGGTGCGTACCGCCAAGTCGCTGGCGGTGGTATGTGAGAACCTCAGCGGGACTTACTATTACCGTGGCGAGCGGATTCGCGATGGCGCCAACATCGAACTTTCCCATGCGAAGCGCGTCGGAGACGGATTCGACGTCACCAATCCGGTGGACGGCGTCGTCTACGAGGTTCGTCCGGACCGGCTGCAGATCATCAGCTACGGGCATGTCGATTCGTCGGAGCCCGTCTTGCAGTACGCGACGGCATCGTAATCACCACGGACGCGCGCAAGGGGTGAACACGGCCGAAAACATTGGCTGCCAACGGCTTTGCTTGAGGCGCGGCGTCCCCACGGCGTGGCTGACGAGTCCGATTCCCGCGCCGAGGATGGGCCAGATCGGCCAGAAGTAGGTGGCGTCGGTCGTCAGCGCGACGGCAGTCCAGACGGTGAGCACGATGACCACCATGGCGAGGTACGCGGCGAGGTGGGCGCGCAGTCCGCGACGGGCCGCGGCGACGCGGGCAGCGCGCCGGCGGGGATCGTGGCGCCGGATGCGATCGAGCGGCAGGCCGGCCAGCAGTTCGTCGAGCTCGTGGGCGGTCTGCGTCTGGAACACGATCTGTAGCCGTCGGTCGTACTCGTCGATCTGCAGGTAGCCCTGGGCGAGGGCCTGGCCGAGGAGGTCGGCCGTGCGCTCCCGGTCACGGGTGCCGGCGAGCCTGGATGTGGTGTCAAGCAGATTCGTCATCTCGTCTCCTTGGTCGCCGATGTGAATGCCATTAACATAATCCCTAATGTTAATGTCGTCAACATGGCTGTGAAGCGGTCGACCGCGCGCCGGCGGGAGAGCTATCACCACGGCGATCTCAAGCGCGCGCTGACCAGCGCCGCGCTGTCGCTGGTGGCCGAGAAGGGGCCGAAAGGGTTCACCCTCACGGAGGCGGCGCGCCGCGCCGGGGTCAGCGCCGCGGCGCCGTACCGGCACTTCGCCGACAAGGCCGAGCTGCTGGCCTCCGTCGCCGAACAGGGCTTCCGCGACCTGCACGACGCGTTGGCCGCGGCGGCCGATCGCGTGTCGGATCCGAAGGAACGGGTGACCGAGCTCGGCCGCGCCTACGTGCGGTGGGCCATTGCCCATCCCGATCACTATCAGGTGATGTTCGGGGCCGGGCCGGTGAAGGCCGAGCAGCCGAGCTTGGTGGGGGCCGGCGGGCAGGCGTTCGGAGACCTCCTCGACGCGATCAACCAATGCCAGGAGGCCGGGATCGTCGCGGCTCAGGATCCCCGTGTGGTGGCCGGGCCGCTCTGGTCGCTGGTGCACGGCATCGCGTCGCTGGCCATCGGTGGACACCTGCGCGCGGTGGGCATCGCTCAGGATCCCGACGAACTGGTCGCCGGCGTTGTGGCGCAAGTGCTTTGAGCGATCACCAGGGCCGTGATGTGTCTCGGCTGGGTCCCGGTGCGAAGGTGACCGGGAGCGTACCCAGCCCGGTCATGCTCGGGTTGCCCAGGTATTGGTGGACGTTTTCGACGTCGACCTGGTAGTCGGGGGTGCGGTCGAGGACGGCCTTGACCATCACGGCCGACATCAGCCGGGCGAGATGCGATCCGATGCAGCGGTGCGGGCCCAGGCCGAACGCGACGTGGCGGTTGGGTGCGCGGTCGAGGATGATCTCGTCGGGCCGGTCGAACTCGATTTCGTCGTGGTTGGCCGAGAGCCAGCTAAGGACGACGCGGTCGTTTTTTCTCAGGCATTGGCCGCCGAGGACGACGTCGTGAGTGACTGTGCGGCTGAGGGTTTGGTTGACCGAGAAGTAGCGCAGGAATTCGTCGGTGGCGGTGCGGTAGAGCTCGGGGCGGTCGATGAGTTGCTGTCGGAGGTCGGGGTGGGTGCCCAGGTGCAGGAGGGTGAGCGCGGTGTGTGAGGTGGTGGTGTCGACGCCGCCGCCGATGAGGTTCCACAGGATGTTGAGCAGCTGTTCGTCGGTGAGGCGGTGGCCGTCGAATTCGAATTGCAGCAGGAAGCTGGCCAGGTCGTCTTCGGGGTTGCTGCGTCGGGCCGTGGCGAATTCGATGACTTCTTGCATCATGGCGGGCACTTTGGCGATCGCGCCGGCATACTCGTCGCTGTCTTGAGGGACGGCCATGACGGAGTGAAAGAGGTTGGCGTACAAGTGCCAATTGTCGTAGGGCAGGCCCATCAGCTTCATGGTCAGGATGGCCGGGACCGGGCTGGCGTAGTCGAGCACCAGGTCCATGCGCCCTGTTGTTATCTGTTGGTCGAGGAACCAGTGGGCGGATTGCTCCATGAACGGCTTGAGTTTCTCGACGGCGCCGGGAGAGAAGAACGGGGCCAGCGCGTGCCGGAGGGCTTGGTGGTAGGGGCCGTCGACCTCGCCGATGCCCAGGGCCGGTTGGCCGTCGGGGCGCGGGACGCCCATCTCGCCCTGGTAGTCGACGCCGTCGGGGGCGTGGGGTTCGTATTTGTGGGCGAAGGTGTCGCCGTCGCGGGCGGTGTGACTGACGGCGTCGTAGCTGCTGAGGTACC
>NZ_LZHT01000069.1 GCF_001667315.1 Mycobacterium sp. 852002-10029_SCH5224772 | reverse complement strand
TCCGCGGTGGGCGCGGGCGCCGGCGGGGACGTGCTCGGGGCGGGCAGCTGCGCTTGCGGCGGGTGGCTCGGCGGTGCGGCCGGCAGCTGGATCCCCGGGGTGGCCACGCTGACGCCCGAATTGTGCCCCTCACCCGTCGGCTGATCCGACGTCAGCGTCACCAGCACCACCCCGGCGATCACGGTGGCGATGCCGGCCAGGGCGCTGCCGGCCAGCACCATGGCCCGGCTTCGGCGCGGGGCCCTCTCGTCCTCGTCTTCGTCGGTGAGGGCGCTGTAGGCACGGAAACCGGTGCCCGTGCCGGCGTCGCCCCACCCGTCGAGGTAGGTCGGGCCCAGCGTCGGCGGGCTGAATTCCCCGGTGCCCGGGTCCAGCGCGTAGGCCAGAGCCGCGGTCGACGACGCGAACAGCGGCGCGTTGGCCGACGCCAGCGCGGCCCCGCGGGCCAGCGCCATGTCCGGCTCCTCGGGACCGGTGACCCGTAGCGAGGTGGCCGCCTCGATCGCGGGCTTCAGCGGAACGATGTCGGTTCCGCAGCCGACGACGAACACGCCGTCCGCCCCGGACTCGCCCTCAGCAAGGCCGGCGACCATCGTCGCCAGCCCGGCGGCCACCGTTGCCCCGGGGGCCGCGGTGATGCGGCGCCGGTGCAGATCGACGATGGAACCGTCGCCGACCTCGACGACGGCCAGCGTTGCGCTCGCGGACTCGACGAACAGCATTGCGATGCGCTCGTAGGCAAGGGCATAACCGACCGTCTGCGCCAGCGCGGCCGCCGCCAGCAACGGGGCGACCAGCATCACGTTGCCGAGGTCGTTGGCGTTGATCGCTTCCCGCAGCGCGGCGACGTCGGCCGGGTTCGTCCAGGTGACCCCGGTGGAGCTCAACC
>NZ_LZHT01000068.1 GCF_001667315.1 Mycobacterium sp. 852002-10029_SCH5224772 | reverse complement strand
CTCCGGCTCCCGGCGCACACCCAGCACAGCACCCAGCGGCGCGTGGCGGAGAATCGGCAGGCGCTCGAGTTGAGCGACATCAGCGACGTCACCCGGGCACGGCATCTGGCGTGGCTGGCCTACAACCTGGCGTTGCAGGACCAGGGAACGCAACGGCGGACGGCGGCCGACGAGGCCGCCGCGGCCGCTGCGGTCACCGATGACGTCGAGGCCACCATCATGGCCGGCCTCGCCCTCGCTTTGCTCGACGCCGGTGAGGGGTACCCGGGCGGCGCCGTGGGCCGCCTCGAAGAGCTTTGCCCGCTTGTCCACCCGGATGATGCGGCGTTGGCTCACGCCTATGCCGCGATGCACTACGCAAACCTGCTGGCGGTGATCGGCCGCCTGGACGACGCGACGGCCCGGGTCACCCACGGCACAGGGCAAGCCCGCCGGGAGGGCAACGCGATGGCCCTCGCTGTGTGGGCCGTCTTCAGTGGGATTATCCACCTCGCCGCGGGCCGGTTGTCGGCCGCTCTCGACGCGGCTGAGCCGCTGCCGCCCCCCCAGCCGACAGGCGCCAGTGAGCCGGACATCCTGCGCACCGTAATTCTGGCCAAAGTGGCGGTACACACTGATGACCGAAACATGTTGCAGCAGACGATAACTCAGGCGCTCGATGCGTACTCCACCGGTTCACCTGCCATCCGTCGAGGAGCGGCGTATGTGCTCGCGCTGGCGGCGTGGCAGCGCGACGACGTCCATGAAGCAGTGCGCTGGCTCGGCGGCGACATCGCCCTTCTCGGGACACCACTGCAGTCCTATGCCTTGGATCGGCTGATCTTGGGTGCGCGGGTGGCCTCGGCCGCTGGTGATGCCGGCTTGCGCGTGCGGGTCCTGCAGGCCACCGAGATGCTGGAGTCCGAACAGCCAGCGGTGCCGCTTTTGGCAGGAGTGGCCGCATATGCGCGCGCCATACTCGAGCGTGACGCCCCAGCATTGGTGGCTGTCACCGACGTGCTCCGAGCGTCGTCGCGGCCGCTTCTTTACGCAAGTGCTGCCGAGGACGCCGGCGGCGAGCTGAGCCACGCACAGCGCAACGCTGAGGCGGTCAAGCAACTGAATGCGTCATTCGACGCCTACATCGAGTGCGAGGCGCTTGCCGATGCCCGCCGGGTCGGCCGCGCGCTGCGCCGGTTAGGTGTAGAACGGCGCATCGTCACGCGGCCACGGGCAAAAACGGGCTGGGACAGCCTCACTGATTCCGAACACACCGTCGTCCGTCTGATCGCCGAAGGCGCGACCAACCGCTGGGTCGCGCAGCAACTGCACCTGTCCCCGCACACCGTGAAAACCCACGTGCACAATGCGTTTGCAAAGCTGGGGGTTACTTCGCGCGCCCAATTGGCGCAGCTCATGCGAGGCGCTGA
>NZ_LZHT01000067.1 GCF_001667315.1 Mycobacterium sp. 852002-10029_SCH5224772 | reverse complement strand
ACCTCCACACCACCGCAGATGGCGATGTCGGCCTCTCCGAAGACGATGTTGCGCCACGCCTGGGCGATGCCCTCGGAGCCGGATGCGCACGCCGAGATGGGCGTGATCACCCCCGCCTTGGCGTGCCGTTCCAGACCCACCGCCGCGGCGGCCCCGTTGGGCATGTACTTCTGCACCCCGAGCGGCGAGACCGCCTTCATGCCACGCTGCCGCATGTCGTCGTAGCTGAAGACCAGCTCCTCCGAGGAACCCAGCCCGGTGCCGATCGACACCAGCAACCGATCGGGGTCGACTTCGGGCGAGCCGGCGTTCTCCCACACTCGACGGCCCAGGATGGTGGACATCCTTTGCAGGTAACCCGTGCGGCGCAGCTCGACGCGGGTCAGCTGGCTGTCGAATTCCTCTAACAGATGACCGCCGATGCGCACCGGCAGGTCAAACTCCTCGACGAACGGATCCTCGAGTCTGCGGATACCACTTTGGCTGTCCTGCAACAGCTTCCACGTGGTCTCGGCGTCAGTCGCCAGTGCGGTCGTCATGGCAACGCCAGTGACGACCACGTTCGGGAGTGCCTTCCCGGTAACCAGCTCTGTCATGGGTCTTGCGAACGTTCCTTTCGTGCTCAGTGGTGATCGCGCACCCGGCGAGGCCGGGGGACGCGGTCACCACCATCCGTGTCGTCCGGTTCCTCGTCGGGCCGTTTGCGGCCCGCATCGTCGCCGGACACCAGCTTTAGTAACGCCCGAAAGCGAGCGCCACGTTGTGACCACCGAAGCCGAACGAGTTGTTGATCGCATAACGGAAATCGCCGTAGCGAGGTTCGCCTGCGACAACATCCAGGTCGATCTCGGGATCGGGGGTTTCGTAATTCAATGTCGGCGGAATGACGCCGTCCCGAAGGCTCAGCACCGTCAGAACAGATTCCAGCGCCCCGACCGCACCGATCGAGTGGCCCAGGGCTGACTTCGGTGCGTACACCGCCGCATGCTGGCAGCCGGCGACCCGGATGGCGTTGGCCTCCGCGGTGTCACCGATCGGCGTCGCGGTCCCGTGCGCGTTGATGTGGTCAACGTCCTTGGGGGACAACCCCGCCAGCTCCAGCGACCGTGTCATCGCCCGACCCGCGCGCACACCGTCGGCGGCCGGGGCCACCATGTGGAACGCGTCCGAGGTGATGCCGGCACCCAGCAGCCGGGCCAGCGGCTTGGCGCCGCGGGCCTTGGCGTGCTCCTCGGTTTCGATGATCATCATCGCGCCGGCCTCACCGAACACGAAGCCGTCGCGGTCCTTGTCGAACGGCCTCGATGCGCGCTCCGGTTCATCGTTGCGAGTGGACATGGCCCGCATCATGGAGAACGCCGCGATGGGCAGCGCCTCGATGAGACCTTCGACACCGCCGCAGACGGCGAAATCGGCGTCACCCATCACGATCTGACGCCACGCGTGGGCGATCGCCTCCGAGCCCGACGAACAGGCCGACACCGGGGTGATGACCCCGGCGCGGGCACCGAGCTGCAGACCCACCACGGCTGCGGCGCCGTTGGGCATGATCATCTGCACGGCGAGCGGCGACACCTTGCGGGGGCCGCCCTCGTTCATCAGGTCGTAGGTCTCCACGATCCTTTCAGCGCCACCGAGGCCGGTGCCGACCACGACCGAGAACCGGTCGGGGTCGACCTCCGGGCTGCCGGCGTTCTCCCACAGCTGACCGCTGAGCACCTTGGCCAACCGTTGGACGTACGACATACGTCGCATGTCGAGCCTGCTCATGTGTTCGTCGATGGGCTCCTTGAGGTGTCCACCGATCTTGACGGGCAGGTCCCACTTGGTGACGTAGTCGTCTTCGAGGACGCGGATGCCGCTTTCGCCGGCCAACAAGCCCTTCCACGTGCTCTCGACGTCCGGCGCGATCGACGTCGTCGCCGTGACGGCGGTTACCACAACGCTGGGGTAACCGCCGTTAGCAGTGGAAGGCTTACTCACTTGTCCGCTTCCAGCCTTGCCTTGACGTTGGCGACCGCGTCGGGGTTGTCGGTCTCCAGCTTGGCGCGCAGCGCCTCGGCAGCCTCGGGGTTCTCTTCCTCGAGCTTCTGGATGTAGGACACGACGTCACCGACGGTGCGCAGACCGGCGAGGTCCTCGTCCGGGATCTTCACGCCGTACTTGTCCTCCGTCTGCACGGCGATCTCGACCATCGACAGCGAGTCGATGTCCAAGTCGTCGACGAACGACTTCTCCGGGGTGACCTCGGAGGGCTCGATACCGGTCACCTCTTCGATGATCTCCGCGATACCGGCGATGATTTCTTCCTGGCTGACAGCCACAGCGTGCTTCCCTTCGTAATGTGTTGTGAGTTAGTCGAACTGACGTGTTATGTGGTTGTACTGGTCGCAGCTGGTCTAAAGGTCAGCCAATGCGTCCAGGTCTGCGGGCGACTTGACGGCACGAGCCGTAACTCCCCGAAGTTCTCGTTTGGCGATACCGGTGAGCGTGCCCGCAGGCGGGAACTCCACGGCGGCACCAACTTCCAGCTCGCGCAGTGTCGCGGTGCACAGGTCCCAGCGCACCGGCTGGGTCAGCTGAGCGACCAGCGCCTCCATCGCCGCTGCGGCCGACGTGACCGGCTTGCCGTCGCGGTTCGACAGCAGCGTCGCGGTGGGCTCGGCCGTCTGGACGGCAGCCGCCGCGGCGGCGTAGCCGTCGAGCGCCGACGCCATGTACCTGGTGTGGAACGCTCCGGCCACACCGAGGGCGCGCACCCGGGCCTTGGCCGGCGGGTCTTCGGCGAGCTTCTCCAACGCGGCCAGGGATCCGGCGGCGACGATCTGCCCGGCGGCGTTGCGGTTGGCGGGGAACAGGTCGAGCTGCTCGAGGCGGGCCAGGACCTCGGCTTCGTCCCCGCCGAGCACGGCGGACATCCCGGTCGGCTCGACGGCGCACGCCTTGGCCATTTCGGTGCCGCGGGTGGCGGCCAGCGCGACGGCGTCGTCCGCGGCCATCACGCCGGCGATCGCGTAGGCGGCGATCTCACCGACGGAGTGACCGGCCACGACCAGGTCCTGGTCGGCGAGCAGGCCGCGCTTGGTCAGCTCCTGGTGTGCGAGCAGCGTGGCTGCGACGACCAGGGGCTGGGTGACCGCGGTGTCGGTGATCTCTTCGGTCGATGCGGTGGTGCCCAGGCGCACGAGGTCGAGGCCACTGGCCTTGGACCACAGCGCCAACTGGTCAGCGGCGCCGGCGAGCTCCAGCCATGGCGAGAGCATCCCCTCGGTCTGCGAACCCTGTCCGGGCGCAAGCAAAGCAATCACGTGTTTAAGAGAACACTGTGGAAACGGTTTTGGCGGGTGTAACAGATTATGAACCTCGTCTTAGCTTTTTGTGTACACCCTACAAAACGGCTCCGTAAGCTACGGGTTTGATACCGTCCCGCGATCTGTGCCCTGGGTCACTATCGCCCGATTTGGCCCGTGGCAGCCCCTTTGACCGGCAGCGGAACCACGGGCATGGCGTTGTTGGCGGCTCCAGCGGGGCTGGTGGGGTAGTTGAGCTGGCCGACCGTCGCCGCCACTCGCAGCACATATGCATCGCGCGGCTGCATGGGATCGCGGCCGGTGAAGTCGGTGATCCGCCTGAGTCGGTAGCGCACGGTGTTTGGATGAACGAACAATTTTCTGGCACAAGCTTCAATCGCGCCGCCACAATCTAAGTAAGCGTCAAGAGTCTCGATCAGCGTCGGACCCGCGTCGGCCAACGGCCCCATCACGTCGGTGTGCAAGGCCACGATCGCCGACGCATCGCCCATCAGCGCCCGTTCGGGCAACAGCTCGCGGGCCAGCACCGGACGCGGCGCGCCGCGCCAGCCGCCGACGGCGTTCATCCCGGATATCGCCTCGCTGGCGCTGTGATAGGCCGCGGTCAGCATGGGCGCCGTGGGCCCGACGACCACGGGGCCATCGGCGAACGCGACCAGCAGATCCCCGAGGAACTTGTCGGTCGGCGACAATTGACCGGACACGATGGCGACCAGCCAGGTGCCGTGCACGTCGGTGAGGGCCGCGCGGCCGTGTTGTGCGGCGATGTCGCGGACGCGCTGGCTCGCGCGCTCACTGTCGCCCGGGCCGGTCGACCCGTCGCGGCCCGGCGCGGGGGTGCCGACCACCACCGTCGCCGGCGCGGTGGTGTCCCAGTTCAGCGCCGCCGCACGGGACAGGAGCTCCGGGCCGGTGTCGCCGCGGACCACGGCGTCGACCACGCTGGCCTCCATCCGGCTGTCCCAGGTGCCGCGGGCCTCGGCCGCGTCGGCGTACGCGCCCGCGGCGGTGAACGCCAGGTCGCGGGTGTATTTCAGAATGCCCACCGTCAGGGCGGTCAGCTGCTCCTCGGAGCGGGCCAGCAGCGGGACGACCTCCTCGAAGATGTCCATGGTGACGCGCACCATGTCGACGCTGTGGCGCAACGCGATCCGGCGCTGCAGCTCCTGGGGCACCAGCTCGAAGGCCTGCGCGGTGTAGCTCACGTTGCTGTGCGGGTCTTGCATCCACTCGACGAAGTTCACGACGGCCGTCTGCACCACCAGCGCCACGCTGGCCCGCTGGGACGCTTCCAGATCGGCGAAGAACGGCAGCCGATCCTGCATGGCGGTGACGGCCTCGGTGGCCAGCCGGCCGGAGTGCTGCTTCAGCCGACGCAGTACGGATTCGGGGACCGAATCCAACGTTTCCAGCGGTGAGCGCGGATGCTTGGCGAACGGGCCGGCGAAGGGGTTGTCGCTCACCCCTAAAACCTACGCGACATTTCTGGAAGTTTCCGCCAAAAGGGCACGTGGGCGCGTGGCGCCTGGGCGCGTGGCGCGAATGCGCGGCTGGCCGCACATTCGGCGCCCAGCGTGCGGCTGGCCGCACATTCGGTGAGCGGGCCCTCGGGCCGCTGCGCAGAGCCGCCGAGCGTGACGCTGGCGTCACGCTCGGCGAACGAGGCCCCAAGCGACGGGCGCCGTCAGGCCACGCCGGGGTCGGACGTCTGCTCCGGGGCGGCCTGCACGTCGTCGATCCGGTACTGGCGGGCGGCGGCGACGGGCACCGACGGGTCGATCTCGCCGTCGCGCGCCAGCGCCTCGAGCACGGCCACCACCTGCGACTCGGCGTCGGTGTTGAAGTACCGCCGCGCCGCGGGCCGGGTGTCGGAGAAGCCGAACCCGTCGGTGCCCAAGGTCACGTAGGTGCCCGGAACCCACGGCCGGATCTGCTCGGGCACGGCACGCATCCAGTCCGAGACGGCGACCACCGGACCGCTGGCGTTCGACAGGGCCTGGGTGACGTACGGGACGCCGGCAGGCCGGTCCGGGTGGCGCAGCCTCGCCCTGTCCATGGCGACGCCGTCGCGGTTCAATTCGCCCCAACTGGTCACCGACCACACGTCGGCGGCGACGTCCCATTCGGCGGCCAGCATCTGCGCGGCGTTCAGCGCCGACGGCATCGCCACCCCCGAAGCCAGGATCTGCGCCTTGTTGGCGCGTTGTTCGGTGGCCACGTGGTAGCGGTACAGGCCCCGCAGCACGCCCTCGGGATCGAAGTTGTCCGGCTCGGGGGGCTGCACGTACGGCTCGTTGTAGATGGTGATGTAGAAGAACACGTTCTCGGGGTTCTCCCCGAACATCCGCGCCAGCCCGCTCTCCACGATGTAGGCGATCTCGAAGGCGAACGCCGGGTCGTAGGCGATGACCGCGGGGTTGCTCGTCGCCAACAGCTGCGAATGGCCGTCGGCGTGCTGCAGGCCCTCGCCGGTCAGCGTGGTGCGTCCCGCGGTGGCGCCCAGCAGAAAGCCGCGCGTCATCTGGTCGGCCGCCGCCCACATGCCGTCACCGGTGCGCTGGAAGCCGAACATCGAATAGAAGATGTAGATCGGGATCATCGGCTCGTCGTGCGTCGCATACGAGGTGCCGGCCGCGATGAACGACGCCACCGATCCGGCTTCGTTGATGCCCTCGTGCAGGATGTGGCCGCCTTCGCTTTCCTTGTAAGCCAGCATCAGCTCGGCGTCCACGGCGGTGTACAGCTGGCCGTTGCGGTTGTAGATCTTCAACGACGGGAACCACGAGTCCATGCCGAACGTGCGCGCCTCGTCGGGAATGATCGGCACAATCCGCGGGCCAACTTCGGAGTCCCGCAACACTTCCTTGAAGGTGCGTACCGTCGCCATAGTGGTGGCGACCTCCTGGTTTCCCGATCCCTTCTTCAGCGCGCCGTAGATGTCGCGGCCTGGAAGCCGCAACGGCCGGGCCTTCGTCCGGCGTTCGGGAAGGAAGCCGCCGAGGGTGCGCCGGCGGTCGACCATGTAGCGGATCTCGGGGGCGTCGGAGCCGGGGTGGAAGTAGGGCGGCAGGTAGGGATCCTCTTCCAGCTGGGCGTCGTTGATCGGTATTCGCATAGCGTCGCGGAAGTCCTTGAGGTCTTGCAGCGCAAGCTTTTTCATCTGATGCGTGGCGTTGCGGCCCTGGAAGTGCGCCCCCAGCGAGTAGCCCTTGATGGTCTTGGCCAAGATCACCGTGGGCTGCCCCTTGTGGTCGACGGCGGCCCGGTAGGCGGCGTAGACCTTGCGGTAGTCGTGGCCGCCGCGCTTGAGATTCCAGATCTCCGAATCGCTCATGTTCGCGACGAGCGCCTTGGTGCGCGGGTCGCGGCCGAAGAAGTGGTCGCGCACGTAGGCGCCGTCGTTGGCCTTGTAGGTCTGGTAGTCCCCGTCGGGGGTGGTGTTCATCAGGTTCACCAGTGCGCCGTCGCGATCGGCGTGCAGCAGGGCGTCCCACTCGCGGCCCCAGACCACCTTGATGACGTTCCAGCCGGCACCGCGGAAGAACGACTCGAGCTCCTGAATGATCTTGCCGTTGCCGCGCACCGGGCCGTCGAGGCGCTGCAGGTTGCAGTTGATCACGAACGTCAGGTTGTCCAAGCCCTCCAGCGCGCCGACGTGCAGCAGGCCGCGGCTTTCCGGCTCGTCCATCTCGCCGTCGCCCAGGAAGCACCACACGTGCTGGTCGGAGGTGTCCTTGATGCCGCGGGCGTGCAGGTAGTGGTTGAAACGGGCCTGATAGATCGCGTTCATCGGGCCCAGCCCCATCGACACCGTGGGGAATTCCCAGAAGTCGGGCATCAGCCGCGGGTGCGGGTAGGACGGCAGCCCGCCGCCGGGGTGGCTGTGCTCCTGGCGGAAGCCGTCGAGTTTGTCCGCGGTCAGCCGGCCTTCCAGGAAGGCGCGCGCGTAAATCCCCGGGGACGCGTGGCCCTGGATGAAGATCTGGTCGCCGCCGCCGGGATGCGATTTGCCGCGGAAGAAGTGGTTGAACCCGACTTCGTACAGCGCCGCGGAAGAGGCGTACGTCGAAATGTGGCCGCCCACACCAACTCCCGGGCGCTGAGCGCGGTGCACCATGATGGCGGCGTTCCATCGGATCCACGCCCGGTAGCGTCGTTCGACGTCCTCGTCGCCGGGAAACCACGGTTCCAGTTCGGTCGGAATGGTGTTGACGTAGTCGGTGGACGTCAGCGCCGGGATGGCGACGCGCTGCTCGCCCGCCCGTTCCAGCAGTCGCAGCATCAGATAGCGCGCCCGCGACGGGCCGGAGCGCTCCAGCAATTCATCGAAGGACTCCAACCACTCCGAGGTCTCTTCGGGATCGATGTCGGGGAGGTAGGAAGCCACCCCCTCGCGGATCACCCGGACGCGGTCGGGTTCGGTTGTGCCGTTGGGGTTTGTGGCCAGATCGTGGCGCACGAATTCGGTTGTCAACCCACTGCTCCTGTAATTGGCGGGATGTGTGCCATAACGGGTGGTTCGCACCCTGCCCACCATCGTGCCGCACTGGAGTCGCGCGCGGGTAGCCGACGTCTGGTAGCCGACGGAAGCTGACCCGGCGCACACCAACTCGGCGTGTATGGGGCGGGCGTACAAGCCACCCGGTAACGTCAGGCCTGTGCTCATCCGGTGGCGTGCCGTCCCTCATGCGCAGGTGGGGGCTTTCCCCCGGCGCGGCGCTTTGGCCCTCGGCTGTGTCGCCGCCGCGCTGATGGGCATCGTGGGATGCACCTCCGTCACCAACGGAACGGCGACCCCCGACACCAAAGTGGCCCCGGCCTACCGGCAGTCGGTGTCGGTATCGGTGTCGGCGTCGGCGGCGACGTCGAGCGTCCGGGAGTCCCAGCGCCAACAGTCGCTGACCACCAAGGCGGTGCGCACCGCCTGCGCCACGCTGATCACCACGAGCAAGAACGCGATCGACAAGACCAACGACTTCGTCCAGGCGTTCAATTCGGGCCGCGGCACCGGCCCCACCGAGGGCCCGGCCATCGACGCCCTCAACGACAGCGCCACGACGGTGGCCAACAGCTTCAATGATGCGATGTCGCAGCAGATCAAGGACGCGTTCAACGCGTATATCGATGCCGCACACTCGGTCGCCAACGCCATTGGCACACACGCGGGGACGTCGGAATTCAACAAACGGGTCGATCAACTCAACGACACGAAAAAGAAGGCGATCAAACTCTGCCTGGCGACGTAATGAGGCGGAAGTTGCACGGGATTCGCGCTGTGCGACGATAATCCCGAATCGCACATCGCCAGGATATTGAAGGAGGCTCCACGGTGGTCGCGGCGGATGACGCCCCGAGCTACGCTCGCAAACTGGGCATCCAACGGGACCACGTTGTCCAGGAGTGGGGCTGGGACGAAGACACCGACGATGAGATCCGGGTTGCGGTCGAGGAAGCCTGCGGCAGCGAGCTGCTCGACGAAGACACCGACGAGGTAGTCGACGTCGTGTTGCTGTGGTGGCGGGACCGCGACGGCGACCTGGTGGACACGCTGATGGACGCGATCGGCCCGCTGGCCGAAGACGGCGTGATCTGGGTGCTGACGCCCAAGACCGGAAAGCCCGGACACGTGCTGCCGGCCGAGATCGCCGAGGCGGCGCCCACCGCCGGCCTGATGCCGACCTCGTCGGTCAACCTCGGAGACTGGAGCGCCAGCCGGTTGGTGCAGCCCAAGTCCCGCGCCGGGAAGCGTTGATGCTGTCGGTCGGCACCGCCGCCCCGGACTTCACCCTGCGCGACCAGAATCAACAGCGCGTCACGCTGAGCTCCTACCGCGGCGCCAAGAACGTCCTGCTGGTGTTCTTCCCGCTGGCGTTCACCGGGATCTGCCAGGGCGAGCTGGACCAGCTGCGCGATCACCTGCCCGACTTCGAGAACGACGACAGCGCGACGCTGGCCATCTCGGTGGGTCCGCCGCCCACCCACCGGGTCTGGTCGCTGGACAGCGGCTTCACCTTCCCGGTGCTGTCGGATTTCTGGCCGCACGGCGCGGTCAGCCAGAGCTACGGCGTGTTCAACGACGACGCCGGCTACTCCAACCGCGGGACGTTCGTCGTCGACCGATCCGGGATCATTCGCTTCGCCGAGATGAAGCAGCCCGGCGAGTCCCGCGACCAGCGGCTGTGGACCGACGCCCTGGCGGCTTTGACGGCCTGAAAGTTTGGGCTCCCCGCGGTCGGGCGTGTAGCCTGCGGCGGGCATAAGGGCGCGTAGCTCAGTGGTAGAGCTCTGGTTTTACACACCAGCGGTCGGCGGTTCGATACCGTCCGCGCCCACCAAGCGTTAACGCGGGTCACCACTCGGTCGTGCGGGGGCGTGCCTGGCGTTGTCACATGGCGTGGAACCTCTCCCGCCACCCGTGTCAGGGGAGAACCCGGTGTAGCGGCCGAAGGCCTTCATATATAGGCCTCCGATTTTCAAAGTGTGGGTTTCGCAAATCATCGCGACGCTGATCCTTTATCGGGTTGACAGCATTTTCGCGCGGTACCGCCAGCCGATTGATGCTCTATCGATGATCTTTTGTCAGGTGATTGCCCGCCTATCGAATTGTGCTTTCGCTGAAGGGATTACAGCTAACGTCCAGCAAGGACTCAGGATTTGCCTATAGCCCATGTCGGATCCGCAGCGGTACACTACCGGTATGCCGTTGGCCAGCGGTGAAGTGTTTGCTGGACACGTTATTCTGCGGCTGCCAGAATGTAGGGCAATCGGCGGGCTCCACGCCCGCCAACAGTCTAGGTTTGTCCGCCGCGAAGCGCGCCCTCGGAATGGTCTGCTGACCAAACTCGGGGATGGTTACTACGCAATCCTTGCGCGGAACTGCGGAATAGCGCATAGCACCGGCGACGTCCGGACGCTTACCGTCGCCGCGCGGCCAGTGCGCGCGAACAACACCGCTTCCAAACCGCGTCCGCCAGCCGCATCTCCAACTCGGGCGCCACCTCGACAAGCGTGCAAGGCGCATTACCGCTCGCAGCGGCCCCGCAGCAATTGGCACCAGCCCGGCATGGGCTGCAGTCCCGCCACCGTTGTCCCCAGCTCGTGCGTCCGGTCAGGCCGTGCTCGTCCCGCGGCTACCCACACCTGTGGCGTAGCTCAACCCCCCCAGCCCGTCAGCCGACGAGCCCTGACAGAACGGAGATACCGCCATGTTTACCGGCACCACCAGGTCCACCGGCAGCACCAGCCACACCGGTGCGCTGGTTTTTGCCACCCTGGTGCTGGCCGGCGCTTCGATTCTGTGCGCCGGCGCAGCAGGGGCCAACTCAAGCCAAGACGACCAGTTTCTGGCACTGCTCGATAGTGAGGGCATACCTGCCCTCGAGGGCGTACCGACCCTCATAGACACAGCCCATAAAGTCTGTCGCGCACTAGATGCCGGCTTTTCGGCGGATGCCGTCGTGGACGCGATGGTCCAGAATGCGTACGAACAAGACCCGGCCGAGCGCGGCTACGCCCCCGGTCGTCTGGCGCGCACCGAGGCCAAATTCATTACCGCGGCAGTGGGAGCCTACTGCCCGTACGACCGCGGCAAGTTGGCTTCCATTACGGCTAATCCCACGTCGGACTGGAGGGAGTCGACGCACCACGGGGCCGCATACGCGCACCACGCGGTCAACTCAGCGGGTGCTGCGCTGGAACCGGCAACGGCGCTGGTGCCAGGGCAGGAACCGCTGAGCACCGATGCAATTCGATTGCCACATTTGACGGACGGGGACGCCTTGGCGGCGGGCCGCTCCAGTGGCGAACCCGCGCATCGCACAGTGCCCGGCTCGCGGATTGGCGCGGTCCCCTCTGGAGACATTGCCCAGCCGAACCCACCGGAGATTCCGGCACCGCCACCGCCACCGGTCGCGGATCTCCGCACGCCCCCCGCGCCGATCGCTACGCCTCGACCGCGGCAGTCCGCGCCTCGACCGCAGCAGCCGGCGCCCCGGCCCCAGCAGCCGGCGCCGCCACCGGCGGAACTGCCGGCGCCACCGCCGGAACTGCCGCCTCCACCGCCGGAACTGCCGCCTCCACCGCCGCCGCCCGCGCCGCCCATGGGGCCTGGCTATGTCAGGCTCGCACCGTGAGACCCTGCCGTTGATTGCCTCGCGACGGCCTGAGCTCTAGTCGGCAGGGCTTGAGATCCAGGACCTGGTGCCCGCGAGCACGGCAGCGTGCACGGCCCGTGCGATCCGAGCACCGAGCACCGAGCGCGGTCCGCCGTATGCCTCCGGGGTCCCGTCGGTCGGGCAGTGCACCACGACCGCGTCCGAGGCGGTGCCGGTGGCGCGCACCCCGGCCTCGTGCAACGCCTGCACCTTGGCCTCCGTCGCAGTGGCCACGGCGTTGACCAGCGCCGCCTCAGATAGCCGCACCGGCACCGCAACCACGATGTTGATCGTCCCCACCCGGTACTCGTCGCCGTCGGTGAGCGGTCGGTACTCGACGATCTGGTAGTCGGTGAACGCGGTCGTGCGCAGGCCGGCCGGCACCTCCCGGCGGAAGTGCCGGTCGGGCGCCGCCGCCCAGGCCGGGCTGGACAGCCCGACTGTCGCGGTGGCATGCACGCCGCCGTCCGTGGCGAGGTGGTGGCGGGTCACGTCGACCGCGGTGAGCAGACCGCAGCCGGCGCCGGCGAGCCCCAACGCGGCACCGATCTCGGTCAGGTGGCGGTCCGGATCGGTGCGGTCGTAATCCAGGGGGACCGTCGCGTTGATCAACCAGTCCCGGGCGCCGACACCGCCGCCGAGTGGGCCCGACGAGATGGACAGTCGGGGTTCGCCGAATTGCCAGACGAGCACCGGGACCGACCGGGTGCGCTCCACCCGCGCGGTCAAGCTGGGATCCATGGTCACATCCTCGCGTGCCGGTGCGCGTTCGGTTGACCGGGGCGCGCGGCGAAGTTCTGTGGCCTGCCCGTGTTGAATCATGGTCATGAGCCCACAAGGACCCCTGAACATGCCTCTTGAAGAGGCGATGCGGACCCAGCGCGCGATCCGTCGCCTCAGGCCCGACCCCGTCGACGACGCGCTCGTGCTGCATCTTCTCGAGCTGGCGATGAAGGCGCCGACCGGTTCCAACGCGCAGAACTGGGAGTTCATCGTCGTCAAGGACCGCGACGTCGTCGCGAAGCTGGGCCGGTTGACGCGCACCGCCATGAAGGCCGTCGGGCCCGCCTACCAGCGTGCCCTTCGGCGCCGCCCGGACGACAAGATGCAGCGGGTATTGAAAGCCGTGCGATGGCAGACGGACCACTTCGACGACATCCCCGTGGTCGTGGTGGCCTGCCTGAAGGGTGTCGTCGCGCCCTGGCCGCCGATAGCTGCGAGCAGCGCCTACGGTTCCATCTATCCCGCGATACAGAACCTGTTGCTGGCGGCGCGCGCGGCCGGGTTGGGTGCGGCGCTGATCACGATGCCGCTGTGGAGCACGTTATTGGCCAGGCGCGCTTTGGGTTTGCCGCGCAGTGTGACTCCGTGCGCGGTGATTCCGTTGGGCTGGCCGATGGGCAAATACGGTCCCACCACGCGTCGGCCGGTCGGCGAACTCGTATCGCTGGACCGGTACGGCAACCGGGCATTTCTGGAGCCGCGGTCATGAACATGGCGAAGCCGTTTCGCATCGACGTTTCCGACGAGGTTCTCGACGATCTGCGCGCGCGGCTGGCCCGAACGCGTTGGCCCGAAGCCGAATGCGTGGACGACTGGACTCAGGGCATGCCGTTGGCGTACACCCGCGAACTGGCCGACTATTGGGCCAACGACTACGACTGGCGGTCACGGGAGGCCGCGCTCAATCGCTTCGACCAATTCATCACCGAGATCGACGGGCTCGACATCCATTTCATCCACCAACGCTCGCCGCACGCCGACGCCTACCCGCTGGTGATCACCCACGGCTGGCCGGGCTCGATCGTGGAGTTTCACAAGGTGATCGAGCCGTTGACCAACCCCGCGTCGGGACGCGCCGAGGACGCCTTCCACGTCGTCTGCCCGTCGCTGCCCGGCTACGGGTTCTCCGGGAAACCCACCGGGACGGGGTGGGGTGTGGAAAAGATCGCCGAGGCATGGGAAACGTTGATGCTGCGCCTCGGCTACGACCGCTACGGCGCGCAGGGCGGCGACTGGGGCGCCGCGGTCACCACCCAGATCGGTCGCAATCGCGGCCATTGCGACGCCATCCACCTGAACATGCCGGTCGGCAGACCCACCAAGGAGGCGATGGCGAATCCCACCGAGGAGGAGCGCCAAGCCATGGCCGGGCTGGCCAATCACCGCAAATGGGGCACCGGCTATTCCAAGCAACAGTCCACCCGGCCACAAACATTGGGCTATGGGCTGGCCGATTCGCCGGTGGGCCAGCTGGCGTGGATCGTCGAAAAGTTCTGGGACTGGGCGGATTGCGACGGACATCCCGAGAACGCGGTCAGCCGCGACGAGCTGCTCGACAACGTGATGGTCTACTGGGTCACCAATACCGCCGCGTCGTCGGCCCGGCTGTACTGGGAGAGCTTTTCGGTCTGGGGCGGGGGTGATCGCGTCGAATTACCCACGGGCGTCGCGGCTTTCCCCGGCGAACTGCTCAAGGCGCCGCGCAGTTGGTGCGAGCCGGTCTACAACATCACCCACTGGACGGACATGCCGCGCGGCGGACATTTCGCGGCGTTCGAGGAACCGGAGCTGTTCGTCGAGGACCTCCGCGCGTTCTTCGCGACGGTGCGCTGAGCAGATCAGCCGGGTGGGGCGAAGAACTCCAGCGCGATGCCGTCGGGGTCGCGGAAGCTCAGCCCCGAGCCGTAGGGCGCATCCACGATGCCGCCGTGGTCGATGCCCAGTTCGCCCAGCCGGGTGACCCAGTGCTGCAGCTCGGCGCGGCTGGCGCAGCCGAAGCCGACGTGGTCCAGCCCCACCCGCAGTTCGTCGAATTCCTCGTCGGGGGCCCGACGATCGTGCTCATGAATCCCGAACACGGTGCCGCCGTCGAGCATCCACACCTGGTGCCGGAAGCCGGCGTCGGTGTGCTCGTCGAGGATCGGGTCGGCGCCGAGAAGGTTGCGATACCACCGGCCGCTGGCTTCGATGTCACGCACCGTGACCGCGACGTGATTGAGCGCTGGGAAGGCCATGGCGTCGACTCTAGCCCCTCGACGGCGCGGCGGCCCCGACGTGCACGAGATCGCATGTGCCACAAGGAGAGTGGGAATCTGAGCAGGCCCCATG
>NZ_LZHT01000066.1 GCF_001667315.1 Mycobacterium sp. 852002-10029_SCH5224772 | reverse complement strand
TGGGGTGCTGATGGGCAGCTGCGGTATGTGGGCCGTGCCGATGAGCAGGTCAAGATCCGCGGGTATCGCATCGAACTCGGGGAGATTCAGGCCGCACTGACCGCCCTGGAGGGCGTGGAGCAGGCCGTCGTGATCGCGCGCGAGGACCGACCCGGCGACAAGCGGCTGGTGGGGTATGTCACCGAATCGAGCAGCGGGACAGTCGATCCGGGCGAACTGCGTATCGCGCTGGCCGAGCGACTGCCGGAATACATGGTGCCGGCCGCGGTGGTGGTGTTGGCGGCGCTGCCGCTAACACCCAACGGCAAACTCGATACCCGCGCGCTGCCGGCACCCGGGTACCAGAACGCCGGCTATCGCGCTCCGGCAAGCCCCGTCGAGGAGATCCTGGCCGGCGTGTTCGCCGAGGTGCTCGGGCTCGAACGGGTCGGTGTCGATGACTCCTTCTTCGATTTGGGTGGCGATTCGCTGTTGGCGATGCGATTGATCGCTGCAATCGAGATGGGTCTGGATGCCGATCTTTCGGTACGTGCGGTGTTCGAGGCGCCCACGGTAGCCCAGTTGGCGCTGCGTGTAAGTGAGGATGGCGGTCGGCGGGAGCCGTTGGTGGCCCTCGAGCGGCCCGCGGTGGTGCCGTTGTCGTTTGCCCAGCAACGGTTGTGGTTTATCGACCAGTTGCTGGGGCCCTCACCGATTTACAACATGGTGGCGGCGTTGCGGCTCAGTGGAAGCCTGGATGCCGAGGCGTTGGGGGCGGCGTTGGCCGATGTGGTGGCACGCCAGGAAAGCC
>NZ_LZHT01000065.1 GCF_001667315.1 Mycobacterium sp. 852002-10029_SCH5224772 | reverse complement strand
GTGGCGGAGAATCGGCGGGCGCTCGAGTTGACCGACATCAGCGACGTCACCCGGGCGAGGCATCTGGCCTGGCTGGCCTACAACATTGTGTTGCAAGACAAAAGCGGGCCACGGCGCGCGGCAGCCGACGCGGCTGCTGCCGCCGCGGCAGCCACTGGTGATCTCGAAGCCACCATCATGGCCGACGTCACCCTCGCTTTACTCGACGTTGGTGAGGGGTACAGGAGCCACGCCCTAATCCGCCTCGAAAAGCTTTGTTCGCTCGACTACACGAATGATGCGGCCTCAGCTCATGGGATTGCCGCAATGCATTACGCAATCCTGCTGGCAGTGGTCGGCCGGTTGGACGACGCTGCGGGCCAGGTCACCGACGGCATCGGGCGGGCCCGCCGGGAAGGCAACGCAATGGTCCTCAATATGTGGGCCGTCATCAGTGGGATCGTTCACCTCGCCGCGGGCCGGTTGTCGGCCGCTCTCGACGCGGCTGAGCCGCTGCCGCCCCCCCAGCCGACAGGCGCCAG
>NZ_LZHT01000064.1 GCF_001667315.1 Mycobacterium sp. 852002-10029_SCH5224772 | reverse complement strand
GGTGAACCGGTCACCGGCTCGGGCACCACCACCAGACGCCCACCATGCAACAACGCGCCCCAGATCTCCCACACCGAGAAGTCAAAGACATAGGGGTGGCACTGCGTCCACACCCGTCCCGGCGGCAGACCGGCGTTCAATGAGTCCAAATGCTGGGTGAGGTTGTGATGGGTGATCGCCACGCCTTTCGGCGTCCCGGTGGTGCCCGAGGTGTAGATCAGATACGCGATGTCCTCGGGGGCCGGCGCCGGCAAGCCCGTGGTGGGTTGGTCGTCGGCAGCGGGATCGTTGGGGTCGATGATCACCACGTCATGTCCGTCGAGTCGCTCGGCCAACCCGGCCGTGGTGATCGCGGCGATCGGCGCGGCGTCGGCGAGCAGGAATTCGATCCGCTCCGCCGGCGCCGCTGGGTCGATCGGCAGATACGCCGCCCCGGCCTTGAGCACCGCCAGGATCGCCACGACCGCCTCGGCCGACCGGGACAACAGCAGCGCCACACACGCCCCAGAGCCCACCTCCCGCCCGGCCAGCAAGTGCGCCAACCGATTCGCGGCCTCATCCATCTCCCGGTACGTCATGGAGCGGCCTTCGCAGGTCACCGCCACCGCATCCGGGGTGCGGGCCATCTGCGCGGCGAACAATGCCGGGATCGACACCGGCGTCGCGGGCCGGGTCAACGCCGCCCGGTTACCGATCTCATCCAACCGGGCATGCTCACCCGCATCCAGCAGATCCACCGACGACAGCCGCCGGGTGGGATCGGCGGTCATCGCCACCAACACCCGCTCCAACCGCTCGACCAACGCCTGGATGGTTTCGGTGTCGAACACGTCGGTGCGGAACTCCACCGTCCCGGAAATCCCGGCCGGTTCACCGGCGTCGGTCCAGCGTTCTTTGAGGAAAAAGACCACATCCATTTTCGCGGTCTGGGTGTCCCCGAGCAGCGGCGTGACCTGAAGATCATCCAAACTCAGCTCGGTTGCGGAGTCGTTGGCTTGCCCGGGGAAATTGTTCCAGGCGAACACCACCTGGATCAGCGGGTGATGGGCCAACGATCGGGCGGGATTGAGCCGCTCCACGAGCACCTCGAAGGGCACGTCTTGGTGCTCGTAGGCGGCCAGGCCGCGTGCTCGCACCTGGGCCAGCAGCTCGGCGACGGTGGGATCGCCGGCCAGATCGACGCGCAGCACCAAGGTGTTGACGAAAAATCCCACCAGCTCATCCAGCGCGGGATCACGTCGCCCGGCGATCGGGAACCCCACTGCCACATCGGAACTCGCGCTGAGCTTGGCCAGCAGCACCGCCAAGGCGGCCTGCGTGACCATGAACCCTGTCGCGTTGTGCTCGCGGGCCACCCGGGCGACCTGCTGCTGCAACTGCGCCGGCCACTCCAGCGCCACCCTGGCGCCGCGGTGATCGGCCACCGGCGGGTAGGGCCGATCGGTGGGCAGCTGCAGCCGCTCGGGCATCCCGGCCAGCGTCTGCTCCCAGTAGGCCAGCTGCGCGGCGATGCGGCTGTCCCTGTCCTCGAGATCGCCAAATTGCGCGCGCTGCCACAGCGTGTAATCGACATACTGCACCGGCAGTGGCGCCCAGTCGGGGGCTCGTCCCGCGCACCGGCTGGTATAGGCCACAGTCATGTCACGCACCAGCCGGGTCGTCGACCAGCCGTCGGCGGCGATCTCGTGCACGACGGCCACCAGCACGTGTTCGTCGTCGGCGACGCGGAAAAGCCATGCTCGCAACGGGATTTCGGTGGCCAGGTCAAACGTGTGGCGCACCGCGGCGCCAATGGCTTCCTCCAGCCGGCCCGCCGACCACCCGGTGGTATCAATGACGTCCCAGCCGATATCGGCCCGCTCCGCGGGGATAACCACCTGCTGGGGTATCCCCTCGATCGCCGGGAACAGGGTGCGCAGGCTCTCGTGGCGGCCCACCACATCGGCCACTGCCGCACCTAGCGCGTCCGCATCGAGGCGCCCACTTAGCCGCAACGGCACCACGACGTTGTAAAGCGGTGACGGCCCCTGCAACTGGTCGATAAACCACAACCGGCTCTGGGCAAACGACAACGGCACCACCGACGGCCGCTCAACGGGCACCAGCGGCTCGAGGCCCCCTCGCTTACCGATACGGGGCGCCAATTCGGCCACCGTGGGCGCCTCGAACACTGCACGCACCGAAAGGTCGGCATCCAGAGCGGTGTTGACCGCGGCGATCAGACGCATCGCCGACAGCGAATCGCCACCCAGGTCGAAAAACGAGTCGTCGACCCCGACCTTGTCGATCCCCAGCACCTCGGCATAGATGCCGGCGACGATTTTTTCGGTCTCGGTCTGCGGCGCCCGGAAGGCGGTGGTGGTAAACACCGGTTCCGGCAGGGCCTTTCGGTCGAGCTTGCCCGATGAGGTCAACGGGAATTCGTCGAGCACCACTATGTGCGCCGGTACCATGTATTCGGGCAACCACGCGCTCAATTGCTGACGCACCGCGGTGATCTTGGTGTTGGTTTGGGGGTCATTGGCGTGACTGCTGCATCGGTGAGCCCCGTCAGGTGGCAGATACACATCGGTCAGCGCCGAGGTTTGCTCAGCGTCAGCTGCAGCGATGAACACCGCATCTACGGTGCCCGGTTGTGTGCCCCAGGTGACCGCGACGTGATATCCGGCGGTATCACCAAGCTCGTGCAATTGTTCGGGGACAACGGCTTCGGCGCCGTCGGCGTGGGCCAGTGCGTCGGCCAGGGGCAGCCCGTCGGCGAGGGCGTGTTCGACGTGGACGTCGCTGATCAGTCCGGCGCGGGGGATCTCCGTGACGCGGACAGCGTTGGGACGTTCAGATACCAACCGGTCGTGCAGCCCGTCCAGGCCCGCACATTCGGTCCACGCCCAGCTGTCCGCGGTGGCCAATGAGCGCACCGGTGCCGGGGTTTTGTGGATGCTGACGTCGTAGCGGTACCGGTTGAGTTCGTTGTCCGCCACTCCGCGTTTGACTTCGATGTCGAGTCCGGCCACCGACGGCTGGTCGTCGGCCCAGGTGATGAAAAACTCTGGGGCGAGCAGCAATTCGGCTTCGCCGAGCATGGCGTGGTGAAGTCGTTGGCGAATCTCGGCGGCATCGATGGCGTCGTCCGTTGTGCGGGCCAGTGCGACGCCGGTCTGAAACGCGCCCTGCAGGCTGTGGTTGCGCACGTCGCCGATGAACAGTGTCCCGCCCGGTGCCAGCAATCGCATCGCGACCGCCAGCACATCAGTCAGATACCGCGCGCTCGGGAAGTACTGGACCACCGAGTTGAGCACCACCAGATCGAAATGGCCCTCCGGCAACGCATCGGCTACATCGGCGGGCTGCACCTGCAACCGCACCCGATCCCCCCACGGCCGCCCAGCCACTGCCGCTCGCAGCCGCTGGATCGTAGGCGCGGAGAAGTCCGTCGCCCAGTACTCGGCGCACACCGGAGCCAGCTGGGAAAGCAATAGCCCCGAACCCACGCCGACCTCCAGCACTCGCGCGGGATGCAACTTGAGGATCCGATCCACCGTGGCCGAACGCCACTCCATCATCTCCTCAAGCGGGATCGGATCGTCGGTGTAGCTGCTGTTCCAGCCGCGGAAATCCATGCCGAACTCCGGCGACTCCGCGTCAGCGCCATACGCCTCGTCATACAGGTTTTGCCACGCCTCGACGGTTTCGGCGTCGTGCTCGGCGGTGGTGGTCTGGTCGAGCGTGACATAGGCGACCAGATGCGAGCCGGTTTTGCTCTCATACACAGTGGCGGCCGCCCGCGAAACCTGCTGGCAACCCAGCAAGGTGTTTTCGATTTCGCCCAGTTCGATGCGGTGTCCGCGCAGCTTGATCTGGGCGTCGGCACGGCCGAGATAGTCCAGGGTTCCGTCGAGCGTCCAGCGCACCAGGTCGCCGGTGCGATAGAGCCGCCCGCCCAGGGGCCCGTAGGGATCTGCCACGAACCGTTCCGCGGTCAAATCCGCCCGGCCCAGATAGCCGCGCGCCAGCGCCGGTCCGCCCAGATACAACTCACCGACCACCCCGATCGGGGCGGGGTTCAGCCGCGCGTCGAGCACCAGTGCGCGCATCCCGGGGAGGGGGGTGCCGATGCGGACCGGCTGCCCCGCCAACAGCGGCGCACTGGTGGCCCAGATAGTGGCCTCGGTGGGGCCGTAGCCGTTGAACATGCGCCGCCCCGGCGCCCACGCGGTCACCAACTCGTCCGGGCAGGCCTCACCGCCGACGATCAGGGTGGACAACTCATCCAACCGGGTCCGATCCAGCGACGACAGCAACGTCGGGGTCATCACCGCCGCGGTGACCCTTTGCTCCTGCAGCAATGCGGTCAAAGCCTCACCGGCATACACCTCCGGCGGCGCAACCACCAGCGCCCCCCGCGATCCCACCGCGACCAATAACTCGCCGAGCGCGGCGTCAAATGTCGGGGAGAGCACCGCCAGCATGCGGGTATCCGCGTCCAGCCCGAACGCCTCGCGCGCCGCGGCTACCCCGGGCAGACCGCCGTGGGTGACCGCCACCCCTTTGGGGGTACCGGTGGACCCCGACGTGAAGATCACATACGCGGTGTTATCCGGTCCCAACGGCGCGAGTCGGTCGGCATCGGTGATCGCCACGGCGCACCGCCCGGACAGGTCCAGACCATCGACGCGCAGCACCGGGCGCATCCCGGCCCCGGCCACCGTGTCGGCATCCCAGGTCAACACGCACACCGCGCCCACCGAGTCCAACACCGTTGCGATCCGCTCGACAGGGTGAGCGGGATCCACCGGCACATACACACCGCCGGCTTTCTGCACCGCCCACCACGCCACCACCAGCTCCGTAGACCGGCCCATCGCAACGCCCACCGCGCGTTCCGGGCCCACCCCCGCCTCGATCAGCACCCGCCCCAGCTGCGTCGACCACTCGTCGAGCTCGCGATAGGACACGCTCCGCGCACGATCGACAATCGCCACCGCGTCCGGGGCCGCGGCCACCGCCGCGGCCAACAACTCCGACGCCACGCCTGCCGGTGCCCCAACTCCGGCGTCAGACCACCGCGACACCACCAGATCGCGCTCGCCGTGATCCAGCAACGCCAGGTCGCCCACCACCACCGACGCATCCGCTACGACCGCTTCGATCACCCGCCCGAACCAGGTGACGAAGCGCTCGATGGTCGCCCGGTCATAGAGATCCGTGGCATAGGTCACGACCCCGGCGGCCATCGGCGCGGTCGGGTCCTCGGAGGGCACCTCCCGCAGATCGACATCCAGATCGAACTTGGCGGTGCGGCTGTCCACCGCAAGTGGCTCGACGCTGAGTCCGTCGAGTGCCACGTCGGGGCGCACATTGTTCTGGAAGGCCAAGGCCACCTGAAATACCGGATGATGCGCCGTGGAGCGCACCGGGTTGAGCTGCTCGACCAGCCGCTCGAACGGCACGTCCTGGTTGCTGTAGGCGTCCAGCGCCTTCTGACGCACGCACGCAAGCACCTCGCTGAACCGGTGCGCAGGTGTCAACCCAACGCGCAACACCCAGGTGTTGACGAAGAACCCGACCAGCTCATCCAGCGCCGCATCCATCCGCCCGGCGATCGGGGTGCCCATCGCCACGTCCCCGCCGGCCCCGGCCCGGTGCAACACCACCACCATGGCCGCTTGCAGCACCATCGAGACGGTCGCGTTATGCGCCGCCGCCAACGCCTTGATCCCCGCCCACAGCTCCGGGTCGAGGTGCATGTCCACGGCATCACCGCGGTAACTGGGCACCGGCGGGCGCGCCCGATCCGCCGGCAGCGAGACCACCTCGGGCAGATCAGCCAACTCCTGCCGCCAATAAGCCAACTGCCCGGCGATCACACTGTCGGGATCAGACTCGACGCCCAGCCACTCCCGTTGCCAGAGCGTGTAATCGGCATACTGCACCGGCAACGGCGCCAACTGCGGGGCCTGGCCCTGCCGCCGCGCCCGATAGGCCTCGAAGATATCCCTGGCCATCGGAGCCAGTGACCACCCGTCAAAAGCGATGTGGTGCACCACAATCCCCACGACATGCTGCTCGGGGCCCACCGCATAGATCTGCGCACGAATCGGGATCTCGGTTGCCAAATCAAACCGGTACCCCGCCAGCGCCACCAACTCGCCGATCACATCCTGCTCCGGCAACGACACCACTGGCAGGCCATCGCGCCGCCACATCCCCGCCTCTGCCGGGAGCACCTGCTGGAACGGCACACCGTCGATGTCAGGAAATATGGTGCGCAGCGCCTCGTGGCGGGCGATCACATCATCGATAGCCGCCGTCAACGCCTCGACATCCAGCACACCGCTGATCCGAAACGCGGTCGGCATGTTGTAGGTCGCCACCCCGCCCTCGAACCGGTCGAGGAACCACAACCGGCTCTGCGCATACGACAACGGCACCAACGCCGGCCGCGTGCCGGCCACCAGCGGCTTAGGCCCACCCCCGCCCCCGCCGATACGGGGCGCCAACTGGGCAACGGTGGGCGACTCGAACACGGTGCGCACCGCAAGGCCGGCGTCCAACGACTTGTTGATCGCGGCGATCACCCGCATCGCCGACAGCGAATCCCCGCCCAGGTCGAAGAACGAATCGTCGACCCCGACCCGCTCGAGCCCGAGGACTTGGGCATAGATGCCGGCCAGGATCTCCTCGGTGCGGGTACCCGGGGCGCGGTAGCGATCGACCTCGGTGTATTCGGGTGCCGGCAGGGCCCGGGTGTCCAGTTTGCCGTTGACCGTCAGCGGCAGCGCCTCGAGCACCACCACCGCCGCCGGCACCATGTAGCCCGGCAACCGCTGACCCAACCGTGCCCGAATATCGGTTGGGTCAGCAGCTCCAGTGATATAGCCGACGAGTCGCTTGTCACCGGGGCGGTCCTCGCGCGCGATTACCGCCGCCTGATCCACCCCGTCCAGTGCGGCCAGCGCCGCCCGGATCTCACCGAGTTCGATGCGGTACCCGCGGATCTTGACCTGCTCATCGGCGCGACCCAGATAGTCCAGCTGACCATCGGGCCCCCAACTCACGAGGTCCCCGGTGCGATACATGCGTGTTCCCTGCGCCCCGGCACCGCCGAACGGGCAGGCCACGAACCTCGACCCGGTCAAAGCAGCCCGGCCCAGGTATCCGTACGCCAACCCACCGCCGGCTACGTACAACTCCCCGACCACCCCGGCCGGCACCGGACGCAACCACGGGTCCAGCACAAAAAAGCCAAGATGCACCAACGGCACCCCGATGGGGCTGACACTGCGGTCGACGTCGGCGACGCTGATCTCGCGGAACGAGGCGTGCACCGTCGTCTCGGTGATGCCATACATGTTGATCAGCCGCGGCGATCGCCGGTGGCGGTCCAACCAGGTTCCAAGACGCTGGGGTTCTAGCGCCTCGCCGCCGAACACCACCGTCTCCAGCTGCAGCCGAGATCCCAGCTCGGGTGCCCGCGCATCGGCGGTTTGCAGCGCATAAAACGCCGACGGCGTCTGACTCAATACGCTGACCTGTTCAGCGACCAGCAGCGCGTGCAGGTCTTCGGGTGAGCGTGTCACGGATTCCGGTACCACCACCAGCCGTCCGCCCTGCAACAGCGCACCGAAGATCTCCCACACCGAGTAGTCGAAGGCCAGCGAATGGCACTGCGTCCACACCTGCCCCGGCGACAGTTCCAGGTCGGCATTCAGTGCTGTCAGCAGCCGGGTCACGTTGTGATGGGGGATGGCCACCCCCTTGGGCACCCCGGTGGTGCCCGAGGTGTAGATCAGGTAAGCGATCTCCTCGGCTGCCGGCGTCGGCAAGCCCGAGCACGCGCAACCAAGGATGCGCGGGTCATCGATATCGATGACCGGCAGGCCACAGCCGTCGAACCGGTCGGCCAGCCCGGTGGTGGTGATCGCGGCGATCGGCACGGCATCGGCCACCATGAACTGCATTCGCGCGGTCGGATGCGCCGGATCAATCGCCAGATACGCCGCCCCGGTCTTGAGCACCGCCATTACCGCCAGGACCGCCTCGGCCGACCGTGGCAACAGCAGCGCCACGCACTCTCCCGGGCCGGCGCCCAGGGCGAGCAACAGGTGTGCCAACCGGTTCGACGCCTCGTCGACCTCCCGATAGGTCATCGACTGGCCTTCAAAGGTGATCGCCGCCGCCTCCGGTGTGCGCGCCACCTGAACAGCGAACACCGCAGGAATCGACGCCGCTATTGGCACCGCCCGCGCCAATATCGCCCGGTTACCGATCTTGTCCAGGTGGGCGTGCTCATCGGCATCCATCAAGTCCACCGACGACAACCGCTGGCTTTGATCGGCGGTCATGGCCGCCAACACTCGCCGCAACCGCTCGATCAGCGCCTGGATGCTGGCCGCGTCGAACACATCGGTGCGGAACTCCACATCCCCGGCAATCCCGGCGGGTTCACCGGCGTCGCTGAAACGTTCGGCCAGGGTGAATGTCAGGTCCATGCGCGCCGACTGTGTGTCCGTCGGCATGCGCGTGACGTGTAGGTCCCCCAAGGCCAGCCCGGCGGCGGGGTCGCTGGTGTGGCCGGGGAAATTCTGCCAAGCCAACACCACCTGCACCAGCGGGGAATGGGCCAGGCTTCTGGTCGGGTTGAGGCGATCAACGAGCACCTCAAAGGGGACGTCCTGGTGCTCATAGGCCGCCACGCTGCGCGCCCGGACCTGGGCCAGCAGCTCGGCCACGGTGGGATCCCCGGCCAAATCGACCCGAAGCACCAGGGTGTTGATGAAAAATCCCACCAGCTCATCCAGCGCCGGGTCGCGCCGTCCGGCGATCGCGAATCCGACCGCGACATCGCTGCTGGCGCTGAGCTTGGCCAGCAGCACCGCCAGGGCGGCCTGGATCACCATGAACTTGGTTGCGTTGTGCTCGCGGGCCACCTGAGCAATCCGCTGCTGCAGCTGCGCCGGCCAGTCCACCACCACACTGGCGCCGCGGTAATCGGCCACCGGCGGGTAAGGCCGATCCGTCGGCAACGCCAGCCGCTCGGGGAGCCCTGCCAGCTCCCGCTCCCAATAAGCCAGCTGCGCCGCGATCGGGCTGTCGGCATCGGCCACATCACCCAGCTGCGCACGCTGCCACAGCGTGTAATCGGCATACTGCACCGGCAACGGCGTCCAACCCGGGGCGTGACCCGCACACCGGCTGGCATAAGCCAGTCCCAGATCACGCACCAGCGCGGTGATCGACCAGCCATCCGAAGCGATATGGTGCACCACGGCCACCAGCACGTGTTCGTCGTCAGCGACGCGGAAAAGCCTTGCCCGCAACGGGATCTCGGCGGCCAAATCGAACGTGTAGCACGCTGCGGCGTTAACGGCCTCACTCAGCCGGCTTTCCGACCAGCCGGTGGCATCCACGACCTGCCAGCCGAAACCGACTTGTTCCCTAGGGATAACCACCTGCTGCGGTGTTCCCTCGGGCGCCGCAAAGAGCGTACGGAGGCTCTCATGGCGGCCCACCACGTCCGCGAGGGCGGCCCCCAACGCCTCGGCATCCAGGCTTCCACTGAGCCGCAACACCGCCGGTATGTTGTAGACCGGCGATAGGCCCTGCAACTGGTCCAGGAACCACAACCGTTGCTGGGCAAACGATAACGGCACCACTGCGGGCCGCTGCACCGCCACCAACGGCTCAAGCCGACCTGCGCTCGCACCGATACGGACTGCCAACTGCGCCACTGTGCGCGCCTCGAACAAGGCGGGTACCGAGAGATCGGCATCCAAGCTGGTGTTGATCGCGGCGACGAGGCGCGTCGCCAGCAGCGAATCACCACCCAAATCGAAGAAGGAGTCATCGACACCGACGCGCTCGATGCCGAGCACGTCGGCGTAGATGCCGGCCAGGATCTCCTCGACCGCGCTAGCCGGAGCGCGGGACCCGGCATTCTGGTATTCGGGTGCCGGCAGGGCGCGGGTATCGAGTTTGCCGTTGGGGGTCAGTGGCAGCGCCGCCAACACCACCACCGCGGCCGGCACCATGTATTCCGGCAGTCGCTCGGCCAGCGCGATACGCAGTTCGCCCGGATCGACTGTCCCGCTGCTCGATTCGGTGACATACCCCACCAGCCGCTTGTCGCCGGGTCGGTCCTCGCGCGCGATCACGACGGCCTGCTCCACGCCCTCCAGGGCGGTCAGTGCGGCCTGAATCTCCCCGAGTTCGATGCGATACCCGCGGATCTTGACCTGCTCATCGGCACGGCCCACATACCGCAGCTGCCCATCAGCACCCCA
>NZ_LZHT01000063.1 GCF_001667315.1 Mycobacterium sp. 852002-10029_SCH5224772 | reverse complement strand
TTTGCTTCGGCTTCGGCAGCATGCCGGTCGAATCCCCGGCCGACACTGTCGAGATGATCAGCACGGCCTGCACCCAGCTGGGCGAGCGGGCATTGATCTGCGCCGGTAGGAGCGACTTCAGCGGCGTCCCGCTCGCCGATCACGTCAAGGTGGTGGGCCCGGTGAACTACGCAGCCGTCTTTCCCGCCTGCCGCGCGGTGGTACACCACAGCGGCGCGGGGACCACGGCCGCGGGCCTGCGCGCCGGAGTGCCCACGCTGAGCCTCTGGAGTATGAGCGACCAGAAGATCTGGGCCGGCCAGGTCGACCGGCTACAAGTGGGCACCGCAAGGCCGTTTTCGAGCACCACCCGAGAAACGTTGGTCGCTGACCTGCGCCGGATCCTCGCTCCCGACTACGTCGCCCGCGCCCGCGACCTGTCCGCCCGGATGACCAAACCCGCCGAAAGCATCGAACGAGCGGCCGACCTCCTGGAGAAATTCGCCCGTCTGAGGCGCTTTGATTGAACTCCTGGTGGGCCGAAAACGCACCATGACCTTCGATACCCTTGACGCCGCCGGTGCACGACGACTGCAAGGCTGGGAGCGGAAATGAGATTTGCCCTGGCGAGTTACGGAACTCGCGGCGACATCGAGCCCTCCGCGGCGGTGGGCCGCGAACTGGTGCGTCGAGGGCACGACGTGCGCCTGGCCGTCCCCCCGGAACTGGTTGGCTTCGTCGAATCGACCGGCCTGGCGGCGGTTCCCTACGGCCCCAAGGTGCAAGAGTTCCTCGACGAGGAATTCCTGCGGAACATGTGGGCGGACTTCTTTCGCAATCCGATCAGGCAGGTGCCCAAAGTCTGGGATCCGCTCATCAGGCACTGGGAAGAAGTGAGCACCGCCCTGAAGTCGCTGGCGGACGGTGCCGACCTGCTCTCCACGGGCCTGAATTTCGAGCAATCCGCGGCCAACGTCGCCGAGTACTACGACATTCCATTGGCCTCGCTGCACCACTTCCCCATGCGCGCCAACGGCCACCTGCTGCCGAGCGTGCCGGCGCCGCTGCTGCGCTCCGCCATGACGGCGATCGAATGGCTGTTTTGGCGCTCGACGAAGGAAGTCGACAATGCGCAGCGCGACGGGCTCGGCCTGCCGAAGGCAACGCGTCGCTCGCAGCGGCGAATCGCCGAACGCAGATCGCTGGAGATCCAGGCTTATGACGACATCTTTTTTCCCGGATTGGCCGCGGAATGGACGCGTTGGGGCGACCAGCGTCCCTTTGTCGGGGCACTGACCATGGAACTGCCGACGGATTCCGACGACGACGTCGCGTCCTGGATCGCCTCGGGAACGCCGCCGATTTGCTTTGGTTCTGGCAGCATTGCGCTCGAGTCTGCTGCCGATACGGTCAAAATGGTCGGCGCCGCATGCGCGAA
>NZ_LZHT01000062.1 GCF_001667315.1 Mycobacterium sp. 852002-10029_SCH5224772 | reverse complement strand
CCCACAGCCCAACTCACCCAGACCCGCGAGGTCGCCGAGGCCCGGCTGGCCGGGTTGCGGGCCAGGGCCAAGGCGGCGTTCGCCGAGCGCGAAGGCGTGAACCTGGGGCTGGGGGGCGGGCTCCGGCTTGGGTTCGGCTTTGGGCGCGGGCGGTGGCTGCGGAGCGGCGGGGGCGGCGGCCTCGGAACCGATGCCAATGCGGGCCAGTTCGCCGCCGACGGGCACGGTGGCGTCTTCCTCGGCGGTGATGCTGATCAGCACACCGGCCACCGGTGACGGGATCTCGGTGTCCACCTTGTCGGTGGACACTTCGACGAGCGCATCGTCGACCTGGACCGAATCACCGACCTTCTTGAGCCAGCGGGTGACGGTGCCCTCGGACACCGACTCGCCGAGTTCGGGCATCAACACCGGGGTCGCGTCGCCGCCACCGGAGGTCTGCTGGGCGGGCTGGGGCTCCGGCTGGGCCTGGGGCTGCGCCTCGGGCTCGGGTTGCGCCTCGGGCTGGGCGGCGGGCGCGGATTGCTGCGGCTCCGGCTGGCTGGGCGCCTGCGACCCGCCGTCCTCCGAACCGTCGCCGATCACGGCCAGCTCGCCGCCCACCTCGACGGTGTCGTCTTCCTGGGCGACGATCTTGGTCAGCACACCCGCTGCCGGCGACGGGATTTCGGTGTCGACCTTGTCGGTCGACACCTCGACGAGCGGCTCGTCGAGTTCAACCGTGTCGCCTTCCTGCTTGAGCCAGCGGGTGACCGTCCCCTCGGTGACGCTCTCACCGAGTGCGGGCATCTGGACGGAGAAGGCCATCGTTTTTGACTCCTCGATCGCTCGTGGGTCGGGGCGGGTCGTTCAGCTCGCGTGTGGAAGGCGAAGTAGCAATCCAAAACTATCCTGTCACTGCGGCTTCGTGGGCAGACATCCAGGGCAGATACCGCGCGCTGGCCGGGTGACCCCGATCACGCTTGCTACGGTGTGGCCACTGCAGCCAGAGCGGGGAGGTCCGATGCCGCCACAACAGTTACCCCAACATTTCGTCGACAGTGCGGACGGCGCGCGCATCGCCGTCTACGAAGAGGGCAACCCCGAGGGCCCCACCGTGGTGCTGGTGCACGGCTTCCCCGACTCGCACGTGCTGTGGGACGGGGTCGTGCCGCTGCTGGCCGAGCGGTTCCGGATCATCCGCTACGACAACCGCGGCGTCGGCCTGTCCTCGGTGCCCAAGGCGGTGTCGGCCTACAGCATGGACCGCTTCGCCGACGACTTCGCCGCGGTGACCGGCGAGCTGAGCCCGGGCCGGCCCGTGCACGTGCTCGCCCACGACTGGGGCTCGGTCGGCGTATGGCACTACCTCAAGCGCCCCGGCGCCCACGACCGGGTGGCCACGTTCACGTCGGTGTCCGGACCCGCTCAGGACCAGCTGGTCGACTACATCTTCACCGGCCTGCGGGCGCCGTGGCGCCCCCGCAGCTTCGCCCGGGCGGTCAGCCAGGCGCTGCGGTTCACCTACATGCTGCTGTTCTCGATCCCCGTGCTCGCCCCGCTGTTCCTGCGGCTGACCCTGTCGGTCCCGGGGCTGCAACGCAACGCGGTCGACAACATTCCCGTCGAGCAGATCCATCATTCCGACAAGCTCGCGCGCGACGCCGCGCAGTCGGTGAAAACCTATCCCGCCAACTACTTTCGTTCGTTCTCCGGCCGCAAGAACGGCGTCGCGGTCATCGACGTGCCGGTGCAGCTGATCGTCAACACCAAAGACAAGTACGTGCGGCCGTACGGATACGACCACACCCCGCGCTTCGTCCCGCGGCTGTGGCGCCGCGACATCCAGGCGGGTCACTTCTCCCCGATGTCGCACCCGCAGGTGATGGCGGCGGCGGTGCACGACTTCGCCGACCTGGCCGAGGGCGAACAACCCAGCCGCGCCCTGCTGCGCGCGCAGGTGGGGCGGCCCCGCGGATCATTCGGCGACACCCTGGTGTCGGTCACCGGAGCCGGCAGCGGCATCGGCCGCGAGACCGCGTTCGCGTTCGCCCGGGAGGGCGCCGAGCTGGTCATCAGCGACATCGACGAAGCGGCCGTCAAGGCCACCGCCGCCGAGATCGCCACGCGGGGCGGGGTCGCGCACGCCTACGTGCTCGACGTGTCCGACGGGCAAGCGGTGGAGGCCTTCGCCGAGCGGGTCAGCGCCGAGCATGGCGTGCCCGACATCGTCGTCAACAACGCCGGCATCGGGCAGGCCGGTGGATTCCTCGACACCCCCGCCGAGCAGTTCGACCGGGTCCTCGACGTCAACCTCGGCGGCGTGGTGAACGGCTGCCGCTCCTTCGGTCGGCGGCTGGTGGAGCGCGGCACCGGCGGCTACATCGTCAATGTCTCGTCGATGGCCGCCTACGCGCCGCTGCAGTCGCTGAACGCCTACTGCACGTCCAAGGCGGCGACATACATGTTCTCGGACTGCCTGCGCGCCGAACTCGATGCCGCCGGCGTCGGCCTGACCACGATCTGCCCCGGCGTCATCGACACCAACATCATCAACACCACCAGATTCGACGCGCCCGCGGGAAAGCAGGCCGACGCCGTCGACGGCCGCCGCGGCCAGCTGGGCAAGATGTTCGCGTTGCGCCGCTACGGCCCCGACAAGGTCGCCGACGCGATCCTGTCCTCGGTCAAAAAGAAGAAACCGATTCGCCCCGTCGCGCCGGAAGCCTATGCGCTGTACGGGCTTTCACGTCTGGCGCCGCAGGGCCTGCGTAATGCCGCGCGGATGCGGGTGATCTGAGGCCCGCTAGGCGCCCGGACCCGCCGCCCCACGCCGCCCCGTGAGCACCGTGGCGCCGATCGCGATGACCCCGAGCACGGCCAGCGGTATGGCCCATGCCCGGCGGCTACCCACCGACGACTGGCACTGCGCGACATAGTCGGTGTGCGGAACGATCTGGTTGAGGATCGGAATGTTGGCCACGCTGCTGTTGTTCGCGTTCCTGGCCGCCGACAGATCCGTCACCACCGCGTTGCCGCATCCGATCGAGTGACCATTGCTGTCGGTGACGTTCACCGGCGCCAACAGACCGATCACCCCGGCCAACAACAGCACGGCACCCACGCCGATGATCAACCGTCGCACCGTCATGGTTCGCCTTTCTCGCCTTTTCCCGCCGGGGATAACGACCGCTAGCAGATTAACCGGAGCACAGCGCCGATAAACCCGGACGGATACAGCGCCGGGTTGCTGGGTATCCCGCCGCGGTAGCCGAGAGGGAAAGGACTTAGTGGTGATCACTGCAACGCGAGAGGTGCCCGTCCCGTGCGAGCGGGTCTGGGAAGTGCTTGCACAGGGTTGGACCTACACCCAGTGGGTGGTCGGCAACAGCCGCATGCGGGCCGTGGATCCGAACTGGCCCGAGGCCGGCTCCTCGATCAGGCATTCCATCGGGATCTGGCCGCTGGTGATCAACGACGCAACGATCGTGGAGGAGAGCGACCCGCCGCACAAGCTGGTGCTGTGCGCCCGCCTGGGACCGATGGGCGCCGCGCGGATCACGATGCTGCTGCACGAGATCCCGCAGGGGTGCCGGATCGAAATGATCGAGGTGCCGATCGAAGGCCCGATGGGCCTCGTTCCCGATGCGATCGCGTTGGCCGCGGCCTACCCGCGCAACAAGGAATGCCTGATGCGGCTGGCCGCGCTGGCGGAACGCCTGGAGCCGAGCCAGGTGAAGTGACCGTGCGGGACACCGCCGACGCGGTCGTCATCGGGGCGGGGCACCACGGGCTGGTTGCCGCCTCGATGCTGGCCGACGCCGGGTGGGACGTGCTGGTGCTGGAAGCCCAGCCGGAGCCCGGCGGCGCGGTGCGCAGCGCCGAGCTGACGCCGGGCTACATCACCGACCTGTTCAGCTCCTACTACCCGATGACGGTGGCCTCACCCGCGATTGCCGCGCTGCGGCTCGAGGACCACGGCCTGCGGTGGTCCCACGCGCCGGCGGTGGTGGGGCATCCCCGCAGCGGTGCCGACGACGACCCGCCCATCATCTACCGCGACCCGGCGCGCACCGCAGCGGAATTCGCACGCCGCGAGCCCGCCGACGGCGAAAACTGGTGGCGCGTCGTGGAATTATGGCAGCGCATCAAGTCGCCGCTGCTCGACGCCATGCTGGCACCCTTCCCGCCCGTGCGGCCGATGCTGCGGCTGCTGGCCGAACTCGGCACGTCGGAAGCCATCCGGGTCGCACGCCTGCTGGTGCAGCCCGCCAACACCATGGTGAGCGAGCTGTTTGCCGGTGAGGCGCCGCGAGTGTTGTTGTTGGGCAACGCAATGCACGCCGACGTCCCGCCCGACGCGCCCATCAGCGGCGCCATGGGATTCCTGATGACGATGCTGGCCCAGGACTGCGGCTGGCCGGTGCCGGTCGGGGGCTCGGGCCAGCTGACCGCCGCGCTGGTCAACCGTGCCCGTTCCGCGGGCGCGCGAATCGAGTGCAACGAGAACGTGTCCCGCATCGAGGTGCGGGGTGGCCGGGCGGTCGGGGTGACCACGGCCGGGGGGCGCACGGTGCGGGCGCGCCGGGGGATCGTGGCCGACGTGACGGCTCCGCGACTGTTTTGCGACATGTTGCCCGCGGACGCGGTGCCGCCCAAAGTACGGCGCGACCTCGAGCACTTTGTGTGGGATCCGCCGGTGGTGAAGGTGAACTATGCGCTGCGCGAGCCGATTCCGTGGCGTACGCAGCGCCTGCACGGGGTGGGCACCGTCCATCTGGGGGCCGACGGCGACGGGTTGGTGCGCTGGATGGCCGACCTGAACACCCGGACGGTGCCCGAGCATCCGTTCATGCTGCTGGGCCAGACCACCACCGCGGACCCGACACGGTCGCCGGTGGGCACCGAAAGCGTCTGGGCCTACACGCATTTGCCGCGCAATGTCGCCGACGACGCATCGGCCGAGCGGCTCGCCGAATCGGTGGACCGGGTGATCGAGGAGCATGCGCCGGGCTTCGGTGCGGCGGTGATCGATCGGTTCGTGCAACGCCCGTCGGACCTGGAAGCCAGCGACGCCAACCTGCACCTGGGCGCGCTCAACGGCGGCACCGCGCAGCTACAACAGATGCTGATCTTTCGGCCGGCGGCCGGGATGGGCCGGGCCGAAACCCCGGTCGAGGGGCTGTATCTGGGCAGCGCATCGGCGACCCCGGGTGGTTCGGTGCACGGCGCGTGCGGGCGCAATGCGGCCAACGCAGCGCTGGCCGCCGGCGGGCTCACCGGCTGGCCGCGGCGCAGGCTGACCCGCGCGGCGATGTCGCTGCTGACGAAGTAGTTCGCGCGCTAGCCGTTCTCGGCAATGTCCTCCAGCACCGCGAACATGGTGCGGACCGGCACGCCCGTGGCGCCCTTGGGCGAGTACCCCCACGGGCTGCCGGTGTTGTAGGCGGGGCCGGCCACGTCGATGTGCGCCCAGCCCACGCCGTCGGCGACGAACTCGCGCAGGAACACGCCGGCCACCAGCATGCCGGCGAAGCGCTGCCCACTGATGTTCGACAGGTCGGCCACCGTGGACTTCAGGTCTTCCTTGAGTTCGTCGGGAAGCGGCATCGGCCAACCGTTTTCGCCCACGCGCTGCGAAATCTCGGCGACCCGGTCGCGGAATTCGTCGCTGCCCATCACCCCGGGAATCCGGCTGCCCAGCGCCACCGTCTGCGCACCGGTCAGCGTCGACGTCTCGATCAGATAGTCCGGGTTGTCCTCGCATGCGCGCACGATGGCGTCGGCCAGGATCAACCGGCCCTCGGCGTCGGTGTTCTGCACCTCGACCGTGATGCCGCCGTACTGCGTCAGCACGTCGCCCGGGCGCTGCGCCGTTGCCGACGGCATGTTCTCGGCCATCGGCACGGTCGCGATCACGTCGATGGGAAGCTGCAGCTGCGCGGCCAGCGCCACGGTCGCGATGACCGCCGCGGCCCCGCCCATATCCGAGGTCATGTGGTGCATGCCGGCCGCCGGCTTGATCGAGATGCCGCCGGTGTCGAACGTGACGCCCTTGCCGACCAGGGCCACCCGCTTCGCCTGCTTGGACCTCTTGGCCAGCTTCGAACCGCGGTGGGTCAGCCGCACCAGCCGCGGCGGCCGCGACGATCCCTGGCCGACGCCGATGATCCCGCCGTAGCCGCCCTTCTGCAGCGCCTTGTCATCGAGCACATCGACGTCGAGCCCCACGGACTCACCCAAAGCCCTTGCGCGCTTGGCGAATTCATCGGGAAACAGGTGACTCGGCGGGGTGTTGACGAAGTCACGCGCGGTGGCGACCGCGGTCGCGACGGCCGCACCGTGCGCGGCGTCCTTCTTGGCGTCCTTCGCGGTGGCCAGCACCGTGATCTTGCCCAGCCCTGTGTCTTTGGGTGCGGTCTTGGGGCTGCGGAAGTCGGTGAACCGGTAGCTGCCCAGGATCAGGCCCTCGACGGCGGCCGAGGCGACTCCCTCACCGGGTAACTCGCCCAGCGTGGTGATCACGGACCCGGTGTTGGCGAGCGAGCGCGCGGCCACCCCGGCGGCGCGGCGGACCGTGTCGGCCGGCCACTCGGGCCGCGGCTTACCCAGACCGATCGTCAGCACGCTGGACACCGGCAGCGACGGCACCACCAGCCGGTGCACCTGGTCGGCGCCGCCGGTGGCCTCCAGCGCGCGCAGGCCGGATTCGATCTCGGCGACCGCATCCGAGGACAGGAACGGCTCGGCCGACGCCACGACCGCGCCCGGCTTGTCATCGTCGCCGGTCGAGACGACGGGCACGATCAGCACGGTGGACGCGGCGGCGCGGCGGGGCAGCGAGGAGGCGACACTGACATCGGGGGAGGCGTAACCGGGTTCTGTGCTCATCCGCATCACCCTAACGGGCCGTTCGTCGCGGCTGGTTAGGGTGAAGAGTCGTGAGCACCGAAGCCGACCTTCTGCACGGACCGTTAGAAGACCGTCACCGCGATCTGGGCGCCAGCTTCGCCGAGTTCGGCGGCTGGCTGATGCCGGTGTCGTATGCGGGCACGGTCAGCGAGCACAACGCGACGCGCAACGCGGTCGGACTGTTCGACGTCAGCCACCTGGGCAAGGCGTTGGTGCGTGGGCCGGGTGCGGCGCAGTTCGTCAACTCCGCGCTGACCAACGATTTGAACCGAATCGGGCCCGGCAAGGCCCAATACACGCTGTGCTGCACCGAATCCGGCGGGGTCATCGACGACCTGATCGCCTACTACGTCGACGACGACGAGATCTTCCTGGTGCCCAACGCCGCGAATACCGCCGCCGTGGTCGAAGCGCTGCAGGCCGCCGCTGGGCCCGAACTGACCATCACCGACCTGCATCGCTCCTTCGCGGTGCTGGCCGTGCAAGGGCCGCGATCGGCCGACGTGCTCGGCGAGTTGGGCCTGCCCACCGACATGGATTACATGGGCTACGCCGACACCGAGTTCGCGCAAGTGCCGGTGCGGGTCTGCCGCACCGGCTACACCGGCGAGCACGGCTACGAGCTGCTGCCGCCGTGGGAATCCGCCGGTGTGGTGTTCGACGCCCTGGCCGCGGCGGTCAGCGCGGCCGGCGGCGAGCCGGCCGGCCTGGGCGCGCGCGACACGCTGCGCACCGAGATGGGCTACCCGCTGCACGGGCACGAGCTGTCGCTCGACATTTCGCCGTTGCAGGCGCGTTGCGGCTGGGCGATCGGCTGGAAGAAGGAGGCGTTCTTCGGCCGCGACGCCCTGCTGGCCGAGAAGGAGGCGGGGCCGCGGCGGCTGCTGCGTGGGCTGCGGATGACCGGCCGCGGGGTGCTGCGCGCCGGGCAGACGGTGCTGGCCGGCGACACCCCGGTCGGGGTGACCACCTCGGGGACTTTTTCCCCGACACTGCAGGGCGGCATCGCGCTGGCGCTGATCGACACCGACGCCGGGGTCGAGGACGGCCAGGAGGTCACCGTCGACGTTCGCGGCCGTCCCGCCGCCTGCGAGGTGGTGCGGCCGCCCTTCGTCGCGGTGAAAACCCGCTAGCCGCGCGGCTTGTGCGGGCGAAATCCGATTCGGTAGGCGGATATACAATCAGCGGATGACCAGTGGCTCCCTCGAGTTCACGGTTTCGCGCTCGACACGTCCGGCGACCGACACCGAACGCGAAACCATCCTGGCCGAGCCGGGTTTCGGCAGATACTTCACCGACCACATGGTGTCGATCGAGTACGACGAGGGTCGGGGCTGGCACGACGCGCGCGTCATCCCGTACGGCCCGATCGAGCTGGACCCGTCGGCGCTCGTGTTGCACTACGCGCAGGAGATCTTCGAGGGGCTCAAGGCGTACCGGTGGGCGGACGGCTCCATCGTGTCGTTTCGGGCCGAGGCCAACGCCGCCCGGTTGCAGTCGTCGGCGCGGCGGCTGGCGATTCCGGAACTGCCCGAAGAGCTGTTCATGGAATCGCTGCGCCAGCTCATCGCGGTCGACAATGCCTGGGTCCCGGCCGCCGGCGGCGAAGAGGCGCTGTATCTGCGCCCGTTCGTCATCGCCACCGAGCCCGGACTGGGCGTGCGGCCGTCCAAGCGATACCGCTACCTGCTGATCGCCTCCCCGGCCGGGGCGTATTTCAAGGGCGGCATCAGCCCCGTGACGGTCTGGGTGTCAACGGAGTACGTGCGGGCCAGCCCGGGCGGCACCGGCGCGGCCAAGTTCGGCGGTAACTACGCGGCCTCGCTGGCCGCTCAGGCCGAAGCCGCGGCCAACGATTGCGACCAGGTGGTGTGGCTGGACGCCGTCGAGCGCCGCTTCGTCGAAGAGATGGGCGGGATGAACATCTTCTTCGTGTTCGGCAGCGGCGGATCGGCCCGCCTCGTCACCCCGGAGCTGTCCGGCTCACTGCTGCCCGGCATCACGCGAAATTCCTTGCTGCAGTTGGCTATTGATGCCGGATTCTCCGTCGAGGAACGCAAGATCGACATCGACGAATGGCAGAAGAAGGCCGCCGCCAGCGAGATCACCGAGGTGTTCGCCTGCGGCACCGCCGCGGTCATCACGCCGGTCTCGCACGTGAAGTACGGCGACAGCGAGTTCACCATCGCCGACGGCCAGCCCGGCGAGGTGACGATGGCGTTGCGCGACACGCTGACCGGGATCCAGCGGGGCACCTTCGCCGACACCCACGACTGGATGGCCCGGCTCGCGTAGAGCGGCTTGCCGAATGTGCGGCCAGCTCCACATTCGTACGCATGTGTGCGGGCAGCCGCACACTCGGCGCGCTACAACCGCACCAGACCCGCGAGCGCCACCGCGCACACCGTCGTCGTCAGTTCGATCGCGGCGCCCAACACGTCGCCGGTGATGCCGCCGAAGCGGCGCGCGCAGTGCCGCACCAGCAGCGCGCCACAGCCCAACCCCAACACCACGGCCACCGGCCCCTGCCACGGCCGCGGCCCGACCGTCAGCGAAATGCCAAGCAGCACCGCGACCCAGGCCGCCGCCACCGCCGTCGGCTGACTTCCGGCGACCGCGGCGCCCAGCGCGCTGCCCTCGGCCGCCGGCACACAGCGGTGACTGGCCAGCACCGCGGCGACCCGGCCGGCGATCACCGCCACCGCGATCCCGACGGCGCCGTGAACCGTCGCCTCGGTTCCCAGCGCCGAAAACGCCAGCGACTGCAGTAGCACCACCACGACGACGGCGGCCACGCCGAACGGCCCGGTCGATCCCTCCCGCATCACCGCCAGCGCGCGCGGCGGCGGGCCGTAGCAGCCCAGGCCGTCGGCGGTATCGGCGACACCGTCGACGTGCAGGCCGCGGGTCACCAGCAGCAGCGCCGTGACCGCGAGCAGCCCGGGTAACGAGCTGGACCGCCCGAAGGCGAGCTCCCCACCCCAGGTCACGGCCGCGGCCAGCGCCCCCAGAGCCGCGCCCACCACGGGCAGTGCCGTCATGGCGCCGCGACCCAGCGGCGCGGTCCGGGTACCCGGTACGGGCAGCACCGTCCCGAACGCGAAAGCCGTTGCCAGCGAACGAATCACGACGGGGGAGCGGCCCGATCGGGGCGGTCGGACACGCCGGCCTGAGTGAACGTGGCCATCGACGAGAGGGCGGCGACCGCGGCGCGCAGCACCGGCAGCGCCAGCGCGGCGCCGGTTCCCTCACCCAGCCGCATGCGCAGGTCGAGGATCGGCTCCAAGTCCAGCGCCGTCAGCGCCAGCGCATGGCCCGGCTCGGTGGACCGGTGACCGGACTGCCACCACATCCGGGCGCCGGGGGCCAGGTGTTCGGCCACCAGCGCCGCCGCCGTCACCGCCATGCCGTCGAGCAGCAACGGCGTGCGCCGGACCGCGGCCTGCGCGCAAAAGCCCGCCATCGCGGCCAGATCCGCGCCGCCGGCGCAGCGCAGCAGCGCGACCGGGTCGGGCAGCACCTGCCGCGCGCGGAACAGGGCGTCGCGCACCGCGGCGGTTTTGCGTCCCCACCCGGCGTCGTCGATCCCGGTGCCGAAGCCCACCACCACGACCGGTTCGGCGTTGGTCAACGCCGCCACTAAAACCGCTGCGGCCGTGGTGTTTCCGATGCCCATGTCGCCAGCGATCAGCACGTCGGCTCCCGCATCGACCTCCTCGTCGGCGATGGCGGCGCCGGCGGCGAGCGCCCGCGCTGTCTCGTCGTCGCTCAACGCGTCCCGCACGGTGATGTCGCCGCTGCCGCGCCGCACCTTGTGGGCGCCGATCTGCTGCGTCAGAGGGTCGGCGTCGACCGCCAGATCCGCGACGCGCACGCTCGCCCCGGCGATGCCGGTCAGCGCGTTGATCGCGGCCCCGCCGGCATCGATATTGGCGACCATCTGAGCGGTCACCTCCGGCGGGTACGCCGACACCCCCGAGCGTGCGACGCCGTGGTCACCGGCGAAGACCACCACCCGGGCGCGCTCGAATTGCCGTGGCGGGCACTGCCCCTGGCACGACGCGATCCACACCGACAGGTCCTCGAGGCGGCCCAGCGCGCCGCGGGGCTTGGTGAGCGTGTCCTGGCGGGCGCGGGCGGCGGCGGCGACGCCCGCGTCGGGCGGCGACACGGGGGCGAATTCCATCAGGCCCCCGACGGCTTGATCGGCACCGCCTGCCCGGCCACCACCAGCACCACCCGATCGCATACCCGGGCAAGGCGCTGGTTGAGGCCGCCGAGCTCGTCGGCGAAGCGGCGTCCGGATGCGGTGGCCGGCACGACGGTCAACCCGACTTCGGGGCTGACCAGCACCAGCGTCGAGGCGAAGCCGCCGACCGCGGCCAGCACGTCATCCACCGGGGCCGCCACCGAGCCGCCTTCCCAGGCGTTCTCGCGGTCCATCGCCCCGGTCAGCCAGGTGCCCAGGTCGTCGACGAGCGTGGGGGTGCCGGGAGACTGGCGCAATTGGCTTGCGATGTCGTCGGTTTCGATCGTGGACCAATGTGCCGGCCGCCGGTCGCGATGCTCGGTGATGCGGTGCGCCCAGGCGGCATCGTCGTCACCGGCCGGCCCGGGGGCCAGGTAATGAACCGGCTGGCCGGCCGGCAACCCCGTGGCGATGGCTTCCTCCGCCCACTGCGATTTGCCTGACCTGATCCCGCCGAGCACCAGGGTGCGCACCGGCGTCAGCCGGCTTTCAGGCAAGAGTTATTCGACACTGACGCCATGCTTGACCTGGGGCCGCGGCGCCCGCAGCCGGCGCATCTGGGAGGCGCGGCCGGCGGCGTAAAGTCCTAGCTTCCAACGGCTTTCGGCGTTGTTCGGGAACTTAGCGTCGACCAGCTTGCTGACCTTGCGGCCCAGCATCAGGCCGTCGACGCTCATCACGGCCATCAGTGCCAGCATCGCCGGAGACACCCAGAGCTGCAGCTGTGGGACGCCGAACATGACGAACATCAAGAACAGGGTCGACGGCATGAACAGGCCCAGCAGGTTGCGCCGGGAATCCACCACATCGCGAACGTAGCGCCGGATCGGGCCCTGGTCGCGGGGCAGCAGGTAGCCCTCTTCGCCGGCCATCATGCGCGTACGGCGATCCGACATGCGCTCGCGGTTGGCGGTCTTCTCGACGCGCCGCTCCTCGCGGCTGAGCTTGGGACCGGCCAGCGATTTGCGCCGGGCCCGCGCCTCCGACGAGGTCATGGGTGCGGGTGCGACGGGACCCTTCTTCGCGTTCCGCCGGGCCTCGTTGCGCTTGGGCGTGGGGCGGCCCTTGGGCCCGGTCCGGCGGGGTATTGCGTCTTCGGCGCCAGCAACGTCGGATGCCGCCGACGCAGCCATGCTTTCGTCGAGGTCGGTGTCCTGGCCTTTCTTACGGCCCAACAGCTTCACAGGGGCCAGGTTACTTCGCGGATGATCCGCGCCGGAATTCGCCTGGAATGCCTTGCTATTAGACCTGCGTTAGTGGCGCCCTGGCCCTACTCTTACACGTGATGAATGGCTGCGTTTGATGGACGACGGGTCGATGGCCTCGGATGATGTTGCCCCCGGCCTGGCACCCGGCCGTCTTCAGCTACCCGCCATGCAAGTTCTGGTGGCCCCGGATTGCTACGCCGACAGCATGTCGGCGCTCGAAGCCTCCGCCGCCATCGCGACCGGCTGGACCCGGTCGCGGCCGGGCGACCGGTTCATCGTGGCGCCTCAGTCCGACGGCGGCCCCGGGTTCGTCGAGGTGCTGGCCAGCCGGCTGGGGGAGACGCGGCGATTGCGGGTGTCGGGGCCGCTAAAAGCCATGGTGGAAGCCGAATGGGTCTTCGATCGCGGTTCGGCCACCGCGTTCCTGGAGTGCGCCCAGGCCTGCGGCCTCACCCTGATCGGCGGTCCCCCCACCCCGGAGACCGCGATGGCGGCCCACAGCAAAGGCGTCGGGCAGCTGATCGCCGAGGCGCTGCGGGTCGGGGCGACGCGGATCGTCGTCGGCCTGGGCGGCAGCGCCTGCACCGACGGCGGCCAGGGCATGATCGCCGAGTTGGGCGGCCTGGACACCGCGCGACGCCAGCTGGGCAACGTGGAGCTGATCGCCGCCTCCGACACCGAATACCCCATGCTGGGTCCGTGGGGAGCGGCGAGGGTGTTCGGGCCGCAGAAGGGCGCCAACACGGCCACCGTTGCGGCGCTGGAAGTTCGGTTGCAGGCGTGGGCGCTCATCTTGGAAGCGGTGGCCGGACGCGACGTCAGCGCCGAGCCGGGCGCGGGGGCCGCCGGCGGCATCGGCGCCGGGCTGCTGGCACTGGGCGGGCGGTGTGAGTCCGGGGCCGCCATCATCGCCGAGCACACCCGGTTGTCCGACGACCTCGACACGGCGGAGCTGATCGTCACCGGCGAGGGCCGCTTCGACGAGCAATCCCTGCACGGGAAGGTGGTCGGCTTCCTGGCCGACGCGGCCCGACCGCGGGGGATCCCGGTGGTGGTGCTGGCCGGCCAGGTCGATTTGGACAACGCGACGGTGCGCTCGTCTGGCATCATGGCCGCGTTGTCCATTGCCGAGCACGCCGGATCGGTGCGGCTGGCACAGGCCGACGCGGCCAATCAGCTCATGGGTCTGGCATCCGTTGTGGCGGCGCGACTCGGGAATAGCGGTCCTGCAAGGTACCGTTGATGGTGTGGACTTTCCGGCGGTCCGGGTCGCTTGGCGCAAGTCGGCGGTGTCGGGCGTGATCGGTACCACCCAACAATGAGGCATGTAGGAGAAGCAATGACGGTGCAAAACGAGTCGGACGCCAAGACCCACGGCGTGATCTTGACTGAGGCCGCCGCCACCAAGGCAAAGTCGCTGCTGGACCAAGAGGGTCGCGACGACCTGGCGCTGCGCATCGCGGTCCAGCCGGGTGGGTGTGCTGGGCTGCGCTACAACCTCTTCTTCGACGACCGGTCGCTCGATGGTGACCTGATCGCGGAGTTCGGGGGCGTGAGCCTGAGGGTGGACCGGATGAGCGCGCCGTACGTCGAGGGCGCGTCCATCGACTTCGTGGACAGCATCGAGAAGCAGGGGTTCACGATCGACAACCCCAACGCCGGCGGGTCGTGCGCCTGCGGCGACTCGTTCAACTGATTTCACCGCGAGGCTGCAACTGGCGACGCATTCCCTGAGTAGGGCCGTCGGCAGTTGCAGTCTCGCTGCGCGACAAGGTCAGTACGCGCCCCCGGTGCGCAGCACGTACGAGCACACCATGATCTGGCCGCGCTGGAACAGCAGCTGCGCGATGCCCTGCGCTTGCCCGCGCATGGGGCCCCCGCTCACCGGCGACACCCGCATGGTGAACAACGCCTGAGCCTGGTACTGCGACAGGTACACGATCTTGTCGATGGAGATGATCTCCACCTCGGAGAACTGTTTACGGAATGCGTCGCTGCTGAGCTTGGCCAACGCCTGGTCGGATCGCTTGTCCTGGACGGCGTCGTAGAGGCCGCACAGCGCATTTCGGGCGATCTCGTTGATGTCGCGGTGCTCGAGTGCGTCCAGGTATCCCTGAATGGCCGTCTTCGCCGCGCCCTCGGAGAACGTGGTGCCGGTATTGGCGCCGTTGGTGCGCACCCCGTAGACGATGGCCACCGTCATCACCGCAACAAGCGCAATGGCCAGCGCCACGCCGACGATCAGCCGGCGCTTGGAACGTGGCGGCGGGTATGGCCCGGGCCCGGGCCCGGGCCCGGGTGGCGGCCCGGCATAATTGGCTGAAGGCGGTCCTGCGCGCCCAGCCGGCGTGAAGCCCAGGCCGCCGGGGTTGGGGTCATCGGGGAACTCGAGTGGCTGGGATTCGCTTGGGTGCTCATGTCCGCTCGGTCCGCCGCTGCCGCCGCCGACAGGGTGGTTCGGCGAGTGCGGGCCTGCCATCGTGGTTCTCCTACGGTGGTAGACGGGACTGCAAGCGGGTTGTGGCCCGAGCCTTGTGATCCCGGCGACTTGAGTGAGTTGCTTGACTCGTTCCTAGGGAGGCTAGCGCAGACCGTGCGGCGACCGTGCACGCAACGATGGTCGTAGGCGGGTGAGTAAGCTAGATAACCTTACTAACGAAGGATGGAGATTTCGTGACGATCGCGGTGACAGGTTCGATTGCGACCGACAATCTGATGCGGTTCCCCGGCCGGTTTTCCGAGCACCTGCTGGCCGAGCACCTGCAGAAGGTGTCCCTGAGCTTCCTGGTCGACGACTTGGTGATTCACCGTGGCGGCGTGGCGGGCAACATCGCGTTTGCCATCGGCGTGCTGGGTGGCGACGTGGCGCTGGTCGGTGCGGCCGGTGACGATTTCGGCGAGTACCGCGAATGGCTGCAGCGACACGGCGTCAACTGCGACCACGTGCTGATCTCGAAGACCGCGCACACCGCACGCTTCGTGTGCACCACCGATGAGGACATGGCCCAGATCGCGTCGTTCTATCCCGGCGCCATGTCCGAGGCCCGCAACATCAAGCTCGCCGATGTCGCGGCCTCCGTGGGCAAGCCGGACCTGGTGATCATCGGGGCCAACGACCCGGACGCGATGGTGGTGCACACCGAGGAGTGCCGCAAGCTCGGCCTGCCGTTCGCCGCCGACCCGTCCCAGCAGCTGCCTCGCCTGTCCGGCGAAGAGATCGACAAGCTGATCGAGGGGGCGGCCTACCTGTTCACCAACGACTACGAGTGGGAGCTGATGCTCTCCAAGACCGGCTGGTCAGAGGCCGATGTGCAGAAGAAGGTGGAACTGCGGGTGACGACCCTCGGCGCCAAGGGCGTCGACATCGTCGAGCGCGATGGAACCACCACACACGTCGGCGTGGTGCCCGAGACCAGCCAGACCGACCCCACCGGTGTCGGGGACGCGTTCCGGGCCGGTTTCCTCACCGGGCGCAGCGCCGGGCTGAACTTCGAGCGGTCGGCTCAGCTGGGCTCGCTGGTCGCGGTGCTGGTGCTGGAGTCGACCGGAACCCAGGAGTGGGCCTGGGACCGCGAGGTCGCCAAGACCCGGTTGGCCGGCGCCTACGGCGATGAGGCGGCCGCCGAGATCGCCGCCGTGCTCGCCTAGCCCGCGCGATTTCCCGCGGGCGTAACCACACTGCGAAAATTCGGGCCGGAAATCGCAACCAGGTTACGGTCGCGGCGTTGGTTTACAGCTGCACCGGATACATCGGCTCGCTGATCTGGGGCACCACGGTCTGCTCGACGAAGATCGCGTGCCAGAGCATGAAGATCAGCAGCGTCCATAGCCGGCGGCTGTGATCGCTGACGCCGTTGCGGTGTTCGTCGAGCATCCGGCGAACGGCGGCCGGGTCGACAAAGTCGACCACTGAACTGGTCTGCGACGACGCCACCAGCTCGTAGGCCCACTCCAGCAGCTCGCCGGCGCGCAGCCAGTGCCGGATCGGCACCGGGAACCCGAGCTTGGGCCGGTGCAACACGTGCGCGGGAACGATCGGCTCCAGCGCGCGGCGCAATGCGTACTTGGTGGTGGTGCGGGTGATCTTGGCCTCGACGGGCAACCGCGACGCGACGGCGAACACCTCGGGATCCAGGAACGGCACCCGCAACTCCAGGGAGTTGGCCATGGTCATCTTGTCGGCCTTGACCAGGATGTCGCCGCGCAGCCAGGTGAACAGGTCGATGTGCTGCATGCGGGCCACCGGGTCCCAGCCCGCCGATTCGGCGTACAGCGGCGCGGTCACGTCGGTGTGGGTCCACTCCGGGCGGAAGCCGGGCAGCACGTCGCGCAGCTGCGCGTCGGAGAAGCTGCGGGCATTGCCGTAGTAGCGCTCCTCGAGCGTCAGCGAGCCACGGTGCAGCAGGCTCTTGCCCCGCATCCCCTCCGGCAGGGGTTTGGACACCTTGCCCATCGACCGGCGCAGTGGCCGCGGCAGGTAGTCAAAGGGCTTCAGCGACAACGGCTCCCGGTAAATCGTGTAGCCGCCGAACAGCTCGTCGGCGCCCTCGCCCGAGAGCACCACCTTGACGTGCTTGCGGGCCTCGCGGGCCACGAAGAACAGCGGCACCAGCGCGGGGTCGGCAACCGGCTCGTCGAGGTACCAGACGATCTCGGGCAGCGCGGCGACGAACTCGTCCGGCTTGACCACCTTGGCGATGTGGCGGGCGCCGATCGCCTCCGCCGAGGCGACCGCGACGTCGATCTCGGAGAATCCTTCCCGCTCGAAGCCGGTGGTGAAGGTGATCAGGCGCGGGTTGTGCCGGATGGCCAGCGCCGCGATGGCGGTGGAGTCGATACCGCCGGACAGGAACGCCCCAACGGTGACGTCGGCGCGCATGTGCTTGGCCACCGAGTCCTCGAGCACCGCGGTGATCTCGTCGTAGCGGGCCTGTTCGCCGCCGCGCACGATCGGCGTGGCGGCGAACCGCGGCACGAAGTACCGGGTGACCTCCGGTTGCAGGTGGCCGGGGCGGATCCGGGCGTAGCAACCCGATTCCAGCCGGCGCACCCCCCGATGCAGCGTCTCGGGCTCGGGCACGTACTGCAAGACGGTGTAGTGCTGCACCGCCCGGTCGTCGATGCGCGTGTCGAAGCCGATCAACTCGGCCAGGTCCAGCAGACACTTTTTCTCGCTGGCCACGGCGGTACCCCCGGCTCCGGTCGCCATGAACAGCGGCTTGATGCCGAAAGGGTCGCGGGCGCAAAACAATTCGCGGGTAGTCGTGTCCCACAGCGCGAAGGCGAACATGCCGCGTAACCGCGTCAAGACCTCGGTGCCCCAGTAGTGGTAGCCGGCGACGACGGCCTCGCCGTCACCGTCGGTGGCGAAGACGGCGCCGTGCTGGGTGGCCAGTTCGTCGCGCAGCTCCAGGTAGTTGTAGATCTCGCCGTTGAACACCAGCACGTAGCGGTCGGGCGCCTCCGGCGGCCCCCAGCGCAGTGGCTGGTGCGAGTGGGCGATGTCGATGATGGACAGCCGGTTGAAGCCGAAGACGACCGAGCCGTCGGTGCCCGGGTCCACCCAGGTGCCCGGCTCGTCGGGTCCGCGATGGCGCATCGAGTGCGACGCGCGCGCGATCGCACCGTCGGCTCGGGCGGCAGCGTCGTCGGTGGCGCCCTCCGGGGCGGCAACGAACGCCAGCAGACCACACACGGCGCCCCAGTATGCCGCACTTCGGGCATGCTCGTGGACGTCGCACCCGGCACGTCGCCAGACTGGCGGGCCGGGGTTTCGTCGCCCGGCTCAAGCGCGTGGTCTACGCTGCGTAGTATTCGATATCCGAGCAGGAGGCGCCAACGTGACCCCTCGCGAGCAGGACCGTTCGCAACCTTTGTCGCAGGGTAGGTTTCCGCGCCGTCCTGGAGGCTCCGCCACGGGTCTTGCTCGCCGTCTCCGGCCGCTGGCGCTGGCCGTGACGCTGGGCGTGCTGGCGATGTTCCTGAGCGGATGCAGCAGCTGGGCCGACGCGCTGGCCCTGGGCTGGCCCAGGGGGATCACGCCGCAGGCACACCTGAACCGGGAGCTGTGGATCGGCGCGGTGATCGCCTCGCTGGTCGTCGGCGTCATCGTCTACGGACTGATCTTCTGGTCCTCGGCGTTCCACCGCAAAAAGGCGACCGACACCGAGCTGCCCCGCCAGTTCGGCTACAACATGCCGTTGGAGCTGACGCTCACGGTGACGCCGTTCCTCATCATCTCGGTGCTGTTCTACTTCACCGTGGTCGTGCAGGAAAAGATGCTGCACATCGCCAAGGACCCCGAAGTGGTGGTCGACGTCACGGCTTTCCAGTGGAACTGGAAGTTCGGATATCAGCGCGTCGCGTTCAAAGACGGCACGCTGACCTACGACGGTGCGGACGCGGCGCGCAAGAAGGCGATGGTGTCCAAGCCGGAAGGTAAGGACAAGCACGGCGAGGAGGTGGTCGGGCCCGTCCGCGGGCTCAACACCTCCGACCGCACCTACCTGAACTTCGACAAGGTCGAAACGCTGGGAACCAGCGACGAGATCCCGGTGCTGGTGGTGCCGACCGGCAAGCGCATCGAATTCGATCTGGCCTCCTCCGACGTCGTCCACACGTTCTGGGTCCCGGAGTTCCTGTTCAAGCGCGACGTCATCCCGAACGCCGACGCGAACAACTCCGTGCACGTCTTCCAGGTCGAGGAGATCAACACGCCAGGGGCGTTCGTGGGCCACTGCGCCGAGTTCTGTGGCACCTATCACTCAATGATGAATTTCGAGGTGCGCGCGGTGTCGCCCAACGACTTCAAGGCCTACCTGCAGCAGCGGATGGATGGCAAGAGCAACGCCGCGGCGCTGCAGGCGATCGGACAATCTCCGACTGCGGTGACCACGCACCCGTTCGACACCCGCCGCGGTCAGCTGAGCCAGTAGGTTAGGACACCAAATGCATATCGAAGCCAGGCTATTCGAGTTCATCGCCGGGTTCTTCTTTGTGGTTGCGCTGCTCTATGGGGTTTTGACCGCGCTGTTCGCCACCGGCGGCGAGGAGTGGGCCGGCACCACCGCGCTGGCGCTGACCGGCGGCCTGGCCCTGATCGTGGCGACGTTCTTCCGGTTCGTGGCACGGCGGCTCGACACCCGGCCCGAGGACTACGAAGGCGCTGAGATCAGTGACGGAGCAGGGGAATTGGGCTTTTTCAGCCCGCACAGCTGGTGGCCGATCCTGATCGCGCTGTCGGGCGCGGTGGTGGCGGTGGGCATCGGGCTGTGGCTGCCGTGGCTGATCGTCGCCGGGGTGATGTTCGTCCTGACGACGGTGGCCGGACTGGTCTTCGAGTACTACCTGGGGCCTGAGAAGCACTGATCGGCGGCATAAAGGTCACAATCCGATCACGTGATCGCTTGCGCCCTTCGCCACGACCGCTTTGCCCGTTTTGGGTTCGGTAGTGTTTCGCGCAGACAATGAGAAGTTTCCCAGCGCGCCCGGCAACGAGGTGACCGCGGAGTTTTACGCGCAGGTGATGCAGTCGAACAGGGTAGGCAAAGGCAGAGATGAGCGGGTCGAAACCCCCGGGATGGGAACCTGACGAATCCGATCCTGCCGACCCGATCAGTCACCAAGCCGACGGCGGTGAGCCGGCCGACGACCCGGACCCCGGCGAAGACCACGACGTCGAGGCTGCGGCGGAGCCCTTCGACGACAGCGCTGAACTGTCGGCGGCGGACCAGACGGACGTGTACTCGCGTGCCTACTCCGCGCCGGAGTCCGAGCACTTCACCAGCGGCCCCTACATGCCCGCCGATCTGCAGCTCTACGACTACGAGGACTACGACGACTCGTCCGACTCCGACGACGAACACAGCACCGCGCGCTGGCCGTGGGTGGTGGGGATCGCCGCCATCGTGGCCGCGATCGCGCTCGTCGTGTCGGTGTCGCTGTTGTTCGCGCGGACCGACACCACCAAGCTGGCCAACCCGAACACGACCACCGCCCCGTCCACGCCGCCGATGCAGGACGAGATCACGACCACCAAGCCGCCCCCGCCGCCGAGTGCGCAACCGATCCCCAGTCCGCCGCCGCCCGAACCGCCACCGCCGCCACCGCCGCCCCCGCCTCCCGTCGTGGTGACGTCTGCTCCGGTGGCGCCGCCGGCGCCGGTCTATACCCCGAGGCACACGGCGCCACCGGCGACGACAGCGCCGCCGCAGCCGACGGCCACCACCACGGTGCCGGTGACGACTCAGCCGCCGACGGCCACGACGACACCGCCGCCGCCCATCACGAGTGAGGCACCCATCACCACCAGCACCACGACGACGGTGCCGATGACGACGGAGTGGATCCACGTCCCGCTGCTGCCGGTGCCGATACCGATCCAGGTTCCCCAGAAGCAGGCCCCCGCGGCCCCGCAGTATCCGTCGAACGAGTATCCGCAGTATCCGCAGTATCAGCCGTATCCGGGCAACGAGTATCCGCAGTATCCGGGGAGCTCGCAGAATCCGTTCCTCGGCCCGGGTTATTAACGTCCGTCCTGCTTAGGCAGTCCGCCTGCGCGGCTTGCCGCGCACGGGTAACGTTTGTGTCACCAAGTTCGGATGGGGTTCACCCCGTCATGCCCTCGCTCAGGGGGCGATCAGAAGACCTTGGAGGCGTTACGTGGACATCGTGCTTGGGGTGTCGATGGCTCCCAGGACCGTCCGCCTGGTAGCGATCGAAGGCCAAGACGCCGACGGCGTGACCGTCGAACAAGAAGAGTTCGAGGTTGGCGCCGCCGGAAATTCGGTCGATCGGGTGATCGACGCGATCAGCGGCACCCGCGAAGGGGTGTTCGAGGGCGGCCACC
>NZ_LZHT01000061.1 GCF_001667315.1 Mycobacterium sp. 852002-10029_SCH5224772 | reverse complement strand
CCGCCCACCCCTGGCGTTGGCTCTGGCCATGGGGGCGCGATACGCCACTGCGCCGGCGGCGCGTGGCGCAGGGTGAATGCGAATGCGGTTCTTGATGAGGTGAATCCGCGGATGCCGCAGGCGCGTAAGGATATTCAGCGGTTGGCGGCGTTGGGGGATACGTATGCGAACGCGTCGCCGGACCTGTTTGATTTTTTGAATAATGCGGTGGTGACGTCGCGCACGATCAATGCGCAGCAAAAGGATCTGGATCAGGCGTTGTTGTCGGCGGCGGGGTTCGGTAACACCGGGGCGGATGTGTTCAACAGGGCCGGGCCGTACCTGGCGCGGGGGGCGGCCGACCTGGTGCCGACCGCCCAGCTGCTGGACACCTACAGCCCCGAAATCTATTGCTTGATGCGCAACGAACACGATGCGCTGCCCGCCACGGGCGCGGCCGAAGGCGGCTTCAACGGCTACTCACTCGTCACCAACACCGCGTTGTTCTCCGGACTGGGACTGATCGCGAACCCGGTGTCCGCGGTTCCCGTCATCGCGTCCCTGGTGGGCGGCGTCGCCGGAGTGGTCGGTGGCGCGCCCAACCCCTACATCTGGCCGGAGAACCTGCCGCGGCAGAACGCCCACGGTGGGCCCGGGGGTGCCCCAGGTTGCTGGCAGAAAATCACCCGGGATCTGTGGCCGGCACCGGAGTTGGTGATGGACACCGGTAACAGCCTTGCGCC
>NZ_LZHT01000060.1 GCF_001667315.1 Mycobacterium sp. 852002-10029_SCH5224772 | reverse complement strand
CCGGCCACCACCAGCGCCGTCGACTCCAGGCCCTCCGGTGAGAGCATGCCCACCGCCGACGGGGTCTGGCTCAACACCGTGACCTGTTCGGAGACCAGCAGCGCGTGCAGCTCATCCGGGGACGCCGCGACCGATTCGGGCACCACCACCAGGCGGCCGCCGTGCAGCAGCGGGCCCCAGATTTCGTGCACCGAAACGTCGAAGACCAGGGAGTGCCACTGCGCCCAGACCCCCGCCTCCGGCAGGTCGGCGTGCAGGGCCTCCACCAGTTGGGTGACGTTGTCGTGGGTGACGGCCACGCCCTTGGGGACGCCGGTGGTGCCCGACGTGTAGATGAGGTAGGCGATGTTGTCCGACGACGGGATCGGCAGCGCGGTGCTGGGCTGGGTGTCCAGCGCCGGGTCGTCGACGTCGATGACGGTCGGGCGGCAGCCGTCCAGCCGCGACCGCAGGCCCGTCGTGGTGACGACGGCCACCGGCTCGGCGTCGGTGAGCAGGAACTCGATCCGCGCGGCGGGCAGGGCCGGGTCGATCGGCAGATACGCCGCCCCCGTCTTGAGGACCGCGAGGATCGAGACGATCGCGTCGGCGGAGCGGGAGAACAGCAGCGCGACCCGCTCGCCCGGGCCGGCGCCCTCCTCGATCAGCAAGTGCGCCAACCGATTTGCGGCCGCGTCGAGCTCCCGATAGGTCATCGAGCTGCCCTCGAAGGTGAGCGCCGCCGCGTCCGGGGTGCGGGCGACCTGCGCGGCGAACAACCCGGGGATCGACTTCCCGGTCGCCGCCCAGCTCAGCACCGACCGGTTGCCCCACGCGTCGAGCAGCTCGTGCTCGGCCTCGTCGACCACGTCCAGGGCCATCAGCCGTCGGGTGGAGTCCGCGGTCATTTCCGAGAGCACCCGCTGGAACCGCTCGGTCAGCTTCTCGATGCCGGCCGCGTCGAACACGTCGGTGTCGTATTCGACGCGCAGGCCCAGCTCGCGGCCCGGCAGCGCCATCACCGACAGCGGGTAATGGTTGTACTCACGGTTGGTGACATCGGTGATGGCCAACTCGTGGAAGCCCAACGGAACGCTGGTGTCGATCGGGTAGTTCTCGTACAGGAACAAAGTGTCGAACAGCGCGTCGTGACCGGTCACGCGGTGGATCTCGCTCAGCGCCAGGTGCTCGTGTTCGAGGGTGTCGTTGTGGTGCTGTTGCAGCTGGTCCAACACGTCGGCGACGGTGGTTTCCGCGTCGATGTTGGCGCGCACGGGCACCGTGTTGATCAGCAGGCCCACCATGGATTCGGCACCGGCCAGGTCGGCCGGCCGGCCCGACACCGCGGTGCCGAACGCCACGTCGTGGTGGCCGGTGAGCCGCATCAGCAGCTGCGCCCACCCGGCCTGCAGCACGGTGTTGACGGTGGTGTGGCACGAGCGGGCCAGCTCGCCCAGGGCGCGCGTGGTCTGCGCGGACAGCCGGTAGGACTCCACGGCCCGCCGGCCGAGCCGCATCCGGCCCGCCGGGCCCACCAGGGTGGGGGCCTCGAACCCGTCGAGCACCTCGCGCCACGCCGCCTGGGCGGCGGTGCGATCCTGGCCGGCCAGCCAGGTCAGGTAGCTGCGGTAGGTCGCGGGCGCGGGGAGCTGGTCGCCGTAGTAATTGGCCAGGATCTCGCGCAGCAGGATGGGCAGCGACCAGCCGTCCATCACGATGTGGTGGTTGGTGAGCACGAACCGGTAGCGGTTGTCCGCGGTGCGGATCAGCGCGGCCCGAAACGCCGGCCGGTTGGCCAGGTCGCTCACCGCGGCGCGCTCGGCGGCGCACAGCTCCTCGACCCGGCGCTCCGGGTCGAGGTCTTCGGGGCCCAGCTGGATGTAGCGCCACGCCATGACCGGGTCGGCCGGGATCACCTGCACGGGCTCGCCGAACTGCGGGCAGAATCGGGCCGCCAGGTTGGGGTGGCGGTTGACCACGGTGTGCACCGCGTCGTGCAGGCGGTGCGAGTCCAGGGCGCCGGTCACGGTGATGCCGAGCTGCACCGCGTAGACGTCATCGCCGGGGTCCTGGGCGAAGCTGGCGTGGAAGAGCAGGCCCTGCTGCAGCGGGGTCAGCGGCAGGATGTCGGCGATCTGGTGCTGCTTGCTCAGCTCGTCGATCTGCCGCTGGTTCAGGCGCGCGGGCGCGATGTCGGACGGGGTGAGCCCGCCGCCGCCGCCCTGCACGTGGGCGCAGATGCCGGCCAGGGCCTCGAACCACAGCTGGCTCAGCTGGCTGATCTGCTCGCGGTCCATCGCGGAGGACGCCCACGTCCAGTTGGCGTGCAGGTGCGGGCCGTCCTCGGTGTCCATGGTGCCGGCGTTGAGGTCGACGGTGTGCATCAGCGGCATGGGCACCGCCGTGCCGGC
>NZ_LZHT01000059.1 GCF_001667315.1 Mycobacterium sp. 852002-10029_SCH5224772 | reverse complement strand
GGGCGGGGTCACCGGCGCGCAGTGGCTCGAGGCGGTGCGCGATCGGGCGCCGTCGCCCTTGACGGCGGGCCTGATCAGCGAGCTGGGTGTCGAGTCCATCCAGGTCGACGAGGAGAAAATGCCGCGCTATATCGCCGGCGTGCTGGCCCGGCTGCAGGAGGTGTGGATGGGCCGGCAGATCGCCGAGGTGAAGTCGAAGTTGCAGCGCATGTCGCCGATCGAACAGGGCGACGAGTACCACGCGCTGTTCGGCGACCTGGTCGCGATGGAGGCCTACCGGCGCAGCCTGCTGGAGCAGGCTAGCGGCGACGAGTAGAGGCCTCGAGCGCGTCGTCGTCCGGCTCGACGTCGCGTTCCATGATGGCGGTTTGGTCGTCGATCTCCGCCAGCGTGACGAAGCCGGCGTCCGGGGAGATCCGATTCGCGATCTTGCGGCGTCCCCCCTCGATCATCGACTTGGCCACGGGGCTGCTGGTCAGCGCGCGATAGGTGCCGACGATCTGCTCGTATCGCCGGCGACCGGCTTTCGAGCCCAGCACGTAACCCAGTCCCAGCACGACGACATACCGGATCAAAGCGTTCCTCCCGACTATCGATGGCTCCATCCTGCCTCACGGGGCCGGGTGCGTGCGCGGTCGATCCGAGTGGCCCGCGCCAGTTGGGCGTCGTCGTGCCAGTACGCTAGAGTCGTCCCGCGGTCGGGTTAGTCCCCTGTAGCTCAATTGGCAGAGCATTCGGCTGTTAACCGAAGGGTTCCTGGTTCGAGTCCAGGCGGGGGAGCAAGTGCTGCCGATTCAGGCACGGATCAGTGTCGACAACCGCGGGCGCCACTCACATCCCAGCGACTCGCCACCTCACCGGGAAGGCACTAGCGCACACCGGGATTCGTCGGACTAGCCTGTAGCGCAACGACTTTCGCCATCATCCGTAGTCCACGCCGTCAGATGGAGAAGTCCTCGCCGTGCCAGACTCCGGCCTCGGGTGGGCGGATAACCCGGCCGGATTGCTGACCGTTGTTCATCGCCTCCAGCTTGTCGACCCTCGTCAGCAGCGACTGCAGGCTGACGCCCACGAGGTCGGGCATCATCGAGTCGTCCGGACTGTTTCGCCCGTGGCGGCTGATGACCTGTCCGGGGACCCCGATGACAACGGCGCTGGACGGGACGGGTTTGACCACCACGGCGTTGGCGCCAATCCGGCTGTCGTCGCCGATTTTGATCGCTCCGAGGACCTTCGCGCCGGCGCCGATGATGACCCGGTCCCCGACGGTCGGGTGGCGTTTCCCGGTATCCGAGCCGCTGCCACCAAGGGTGACGCCGTGGTACAGCGTGACGTCGTCACCGATCTCCGCCGTCTCCCCGATCACCACGCCGGTGGCGTGGTCGATAAAGAGGCCATCGCCCAGCACGGCGCCCGGGTGGATGTCGACCCCTGTCACGATGCGGGTGAACTCGGCCAACGTCCGCGCCGCCACCCGTGCGCCGCGGTTCCACAGCCAGTGGCTGATCCGATGACCCCAGATGGCGTGCACGCCGGGATACGCGAAGATCACCTCCGCCGTGGTGGGGGCCGCCGGATCCCGCTGCTTAGCAGCCTGGATATCACGCCGTATGGCTGCGAGCATGGCTACTCCGCCAGGTCGGCGTAGAGCGGTGTGCTCAGATACCGCTCGCCGAAGTCAGGCAGTACCACGACAACGAGCTTGCCGGCGTTTTCGGGCCGGCGTGCCACCTGCAGGGCAGCCACCACCGCCGCTCCCGAGGAGATCCCCGCCAGCAGCCCCTCTTCGGCGGCAAGCCGGCGGGCCAGCGTGAGCGATTCCTCGTTGCCGACGGTGACGACCTCGTCGACCAAGTCCTCGTCGAGCACGGGCGGGATGAACCCGGCGCCGAGGCCTTGTATCGGGTGAGGCCCCTTCTGCCCACCGGACAGCACGGGTGAGGCGGCCGGCTCGACCGCGATGATTTGCACCGACGGCTTGCGTTCCTTGAGGACCTGAGCGACACCGGTGATGGTGCCTCCGGTTCCCACCCCGGCCACGAAAATGTCGACCCGCCCATCGGTGTCGCGCCACACTTCTTCGGCGGTGGTCGCGCGGTGGATCGCCGGGTTCGCCGGGTTCTCGAACTGCTGCGGAACGAAATACCGCTGGTCGGACTTGGCCAACTCCTCGGCCTTTGCGATCGCGCCCGGCATGCCGTCGGCGCCCGGCGTCAGGACGATGTCGGCGCCGTAGGCCCGAAGCAGCATCCGCCGCTCGACGCTCATCGTCTCGGGCATGGTCAGCACGCATCGGTAGCCGCGCGCCGCGCACACCATCGCCAGGGCGATACCGGTGTTCCCGCTCGTCGGTTCGAGGATGATCGTGTCGGGCTTGATCAGCCCTGCCTTCTCGGCCGCATCGATCATCGCCACCCCGATGCGGTCCTTGACGCTGTTTCCCGGGTTGAAGAACTCGAGTTTGGCGACGACATCGGCGACGGCGCCCTCGCTCACCCGGCGCAGCCGGACCAGCGGCGTGTTCCCGATCACCTGTGTGACGTCTTCGGCAATGCTCATCTGATTTCCTCAACGATGTCAGAACAGGGCGTTTCGGCCTGCCGGCGGATGCCGATATTGGTTGCGGACTCGGATGCGGTCCGGCGCGGTGTGAACAAATCGATCATTTGCTGGTTGAGCTTCCTGAGGGGCTTGTGAGTAGCGCCTGATGGGGTTTTGCCCGGCGAACTAGTGATTCTGCCCGCGTCGGGCGCCACACGTGGCTGAGCGTTGGAAGGCGTCAGGAAATCAACAACAACAGTCCACGGTCGGGCGGCGCGTAAGGACGAAGCGCGGCTGCGTGGACTGTGGCATAGCCCCACTATAAGACATTCGTCCTGCACGTCGATCCGGCTCATCTGTGCTGTGACCTCGTTCCCGAGTACTACCTTATTGGAGCTGTTAACTCGGTGAAACGCGTGGTTAATCCCGGCGCCGGGTGGGCATTGCCCACTGCCGCGATACAGCCTCTTCTGTCTCGCGTCGGAAAGAAGCGTCCGTGCGGCGTCGTTCACGTTCTGCAACCCGCCGGAGGGCGCACGCCGTTGTCAGGCCTTTTCGGGCTCGCGGGGTCGCTTACGAGACGCACGCGGTTGGCTTGGCGTTGATTAGGTTGGCAGGCCGCGCTTTTCGGCATCGGCACGGTAACGGTCCACCCACTCGTCAGAGCGATGGTCCGCCTGACGCTCCAGCACTGGGTGGGGCGCTAGTTGGGGGTCGAGCCCCAGCGCCTCGAGGATGGCGGCGACCACCTGAGTCAGGTTGCGCCACAACATCGGATAGGGAATCTCCATCGGTGTGATGTTCTCTTCGGCGAACCAATTTCGCCAGCCCTCTTCTTGGGCCCGCAGCATGGTGACGACGTGCGCGATCGCGCCGGCGTGATAGGTGGCGCGCGCGTCACGTGCCGGATCGGGCCTGCCGCGCCAGACGCGCGTCTGCACCGCCCGCCAAAACGACACTGCCTGCGAAATCACGTCGGGCCGGTAGACGTGAATCAGCAGCGGCTCCTCGCCCACCACGTCGCGGATCGCCGCCAGCAGTCCGTCGCCACTACGGTCCGGCAGGTCCTTGGCACGGTTCAGCAGCAGCGGAGTCTGGTTCCACATCAGCTTGCCGCCCCACACCCCGTTCGGTGTTCTTCCGACGGTGCGAATGTAGCTGCGCCAGATTTCGGGTGGCGCGAGGTCGGGCGTCCCGGCGTCCAACGGATCGAGCAGGTTCAGGATCGACTCATCGTCGACCCCGGCGAACCACTCCCGCGGCTGCGGGGACTGGCTGGTTGCCGGCAAGTACTGGAAGAACTCCTGAGGCTCGCCGGCCACGCCTGTCGCACGCAGCGATTCGACCAGCAGCGTGCTACCGCTGCGCTGCGACGCCAACACCAAATATGACGACGGCCTATCTGCCACCCGCAGAGTCTAACCAGAATGTGAATCCCAGTCTGTCAGGCGCGATTAGCGTCAGCTTGAAGGAAAATCTTGTGTTGAGCCGGATTTGCCCGCACGGCGGTGACGCGAGACGCCCAGGCAAGGTCGCGCCCCTGCGGGTATCCAAGGCGCTCAGGAGCATTCGAGGTTTTGTTCGCGTCCATTGCCGCCCAGGAAGGGCCGGACCATTCGGTCACCGAGCATCCGAGGTGATCTGCGGCGTCTCCGCGCCGTCGCTCCCGATCTCGCAGACGCACACGTAGGCACCGCGCCGCCAGGGCCCGAACTGGGTGCCGCGCCTGCGCATCAGGTGCTGCGTGTAGACCTTGTCGCGTTGATCGCGCGAGAACGCGAAGTCCAGGTTGACGGGCAGCCCCGCCCAATCGACGCGCTCATCGACCGGGACCTCCGTCACGCCGCCGTGCCGCAGGCGGCATTGCAGCCGGCAGCCGTTCTCGATGACCCGATCGGGTCCATCACACTCCCGAGTCATGCGGCGACTCCTTCAGGTGCGCGACCTTTTGAGTGCATCGTGCGACTCGGATGTTTCGTAGGCGGATGCGCGATGTTGCCGCCGTATTACAAATTCGACGTCGCAGACCGGTGCTAGTAGACGTCGCGGTGGTAGCGCTTGTCGGCACTCAGCGCTTGGACGTAGGCCGTCGCCGCGTCGGGGTCGAGGTCGCCGAATTCGGCCGCGATCTCGCAGAGCGCGCGGTCGACGTCCTTGGCCATGGGATCGGCGGTGCCGCAGACGTACAGCTGTGCGCCGTCTTGCAACCAGCTCCACAGCTGCGCCCCACGGTTGCGCATCAGGTGCTGCACGTAGACCTTGTGCTGCTGGTCCCGGGAGAACGCGAGGTCCAACTCCGTGAGGAAGCCGTCGTCACGCATCTGCTCGAGTTCGTCGCGGTAGTAGTAGTCGGTGGCGGCGTGCTGCTCGCCGAAGAACAGCCAGTTGGGTCCGGTGTGCCCGAGCGCGCGCCGTTCCTGCAGAAAGCCGCGGAAGGGTGCGATCCCGGTGCCCGGCCCGATCATGATCATCGGAGTGTCCGGGTCGCCGGGCGGCCGGAAATTGCTTGACTGCTGCAGATAGACCGCAACCCGATCGCCGGGGGAGCGGTCGGCGAGGTAGGTCGAACACACGCCGCGGCGCGGGACGCCCTGGAAGTTGTAGCGCACCGGCGAAACCGTCAGGTGGACTTCCCCCGGGCACTCTTTGGGGCTCGACGAGATCGAATACAACCGCGGCTGAAGGCGTTTGAGGACCCTCAGCCACTCGTGGGCGGATGCGATGACCGGCAGCTGCGCCAGCAGGTCGATGGACTGGCGTCCCCACGTCCAATCCGAAAGTGCGCGCTTGTTTTCTGGCTTCAGCAGCTCCGCGAGTTTCGGATCGCCCGTGCGTTCCTGCACGAACCGCACCAGGTCCCGGCTGATGTGGGCGATCTCGATGCGCTCGGTGAGTGCGGAGCGCAACGACATCAGGCCGTGCTCGCCGACCTCGACGGGGGTCTGCCCGTCCAGTCCGGTGACGGACAGCCATTCGTCGACCAGCTGGTCGCTGTTGCGCGGCCACACGCCGAGCGCGTCACCGGCCTCGTAGGTCACGGTTTCTTCCGGAAGGTTGAAAACCAACTGCCGCACGTCTTTTGTCGAGGTGGGCCGACTCAGCATGGTGTTGCGGACCATGTCGGTGATCAGCGGATGCTTTTTGCTGTAGGTGCTCGTTGCGGACCGGCTCGGGCGCGACGGCGCCACCACCGCGGAAGCAGGAGCCGGCGCGGGCCCCCCTCCGTCGCCGCCGACGGATGTGGGTGTCCGGGTCAGGGTTTCGATGATGTCGCCGAGCCACTTCGCCGCGGGGTCGTCGTAGTCGGGTTCGCAGTCGACACGGTCGGCGAGGCGGGTCGCTCCCAGCTCGGCGAGGCGCACGTCGAGGCTACGTCCATGGCCGCAGAAATCGTCGTAATTGGAGTCACCCAGCGCGAGCACGGCGTAGCGGGTATCGGTGAATCGCGGTGCGCTGTCGGAGGTCAGCGCCCGCCAGAGGCCGGCGCCGTTGTCGGGGGCTTCGCCGTCGCCGGTGGTGCTGGTGATGAGCAACAGGTCCCGCGTCGTCGTCAGCTGCGCCAGCGGGAAGTCGTCCATGCTGTACAGCGCGGCCGGCACTTTGGCGTCGCTCAATTGCGCGGCGATGTCGGCGGCAAGCTCCTCGGCGTTCCCGGTCTGCGATGCCCACAGCACCACGACGGGAGCACGCTCGGGCGCCGGCGCGGGATCGGCTGGTGCGACGGGCGGTTGCTCGACGGCCGGCATCGGAGCCGATGGGGGCGCCACCGGCGGGGGCCCGTCGACACGGGAAAACAGTCCCGCCAGGAGGCCGTCCAGCCACAGCCGGGTGCTCGAATCGAACGGCGCGCTCAGCGGCAGAGTGGGCACCCCGGCGGTGCGGCGACCGGCGTCCGAGCGAAGCCCGGACAGCATCCCGGCAAGGTATGCGCGGCCGCGTTCGTTGAAATCCGGCGTGGGTAGCGTTGTCACGCCGAGCAATTCGCCGAGCGCGTCGACTTGTGACACGCTGATGTGCCGGCCCTGTGTGACCGCGGTTTCCGGTGCGTCAGTGGTCACCGGCGTCAGGTGGGCCGAATCAGGTTCAGGGACCACGATCTTCGTCAGGGTGACGGCGCACGCCTTGAATTCCGGTTGGTTCGAAATCGGATCGACGGCATCGTTGGTGACGGCGTTGATCGACAGGTATTCGCCGAAGGCGTCGTTCCAGTGGAAGGGCGCGAAGCAGTTGCCGGGAAGCACCCGGTCGCTGACGGCCGCGGGCAGGACGGCGCGGCCGCGGCGAGAGGCGATTTCGATCGGATCGCCGTCGGCAATGTGCAGGCGGGCGGCGTCATCGGGGTGGATCTCGACGAAGGGGCCGGGGTTGAGCTTGTTGAGTTTGGCAACCTTGCCGGTCTTGGTCATGGTGTGCCATTGGTGCGGCAGGCGCCCGGTGTTCAGCAGGAACGGGTAGTCGTCGTCGGGCATTTCCTCGGGCGGCAGGTGCGGGCGGGCGAAGAACGCCGCGCGACCGCTTGGCGTCGGAAACGCCAGCCGCGGCACGCTACCGTCCTCGCGGATCAACTGTGTCTGGCTGACACCGTCATTGAGATAGCGGATCGGGTTGCGGTCGCCGTCGCTCTGCGGTGCGCACGGCCACTGCACCGGGCTCTGGCGTAGCCGCTCGTAGCTGATTCCGCGCAGGTCGTAACCGGTCTTCGGGTTGGAGAACCGCTTGATTTCTTCGAAGACTTCCTCGGCGCAGTTGTAGCTGAACGCCTCCGCAAAGCCCATCTCGCAGGCGATCCGGGCGATGATCTGCCAGTCCGGCATGGCATGGCCCGGTGCGGCGACGGCCGGCTGGAACAGCGTCATGTTGCGCTCGGAATTGACCATCACCCCTTCGGACTCTGTCCACAGGGCGGCCGGCAACAACACGTCGGCGTATTCGTTGGTCTCCGTTTCGAGGAACGTGTCCTGGGCCACCACCAGTTCGGCGCGCTCGAGTCCGGCCAGCACGGTCTTTCGATTGGCCACGGAGGCAACGGGATTGGTGCAGATGATCCAGCACGCCTTGATTTGGCCGTCGGCCATCCGGGAGAACATGTCGATGGTGCCGCTGCCAACCTCGGTGCGCAGCGTTCCGGGGGGGATGCCCCACACGCCTTCGACGAAGTCGCGGTCGTCGGCCGCGGCCACCGACCGCTGCCCCGGCAAACCCGGTCCCATGTAACCCATCTCGCGGCCACCCATCGCGTTGGGCTGCCCCGTGAGGGAGAAGGGCCCGCTGCCGGGCTTGCAGATGGCCCCGGTGGCCAGATGCAGGTTGCAGATCGCGTTGGTGTTCCAGGTGCCGTGGGTGCTCTGGTTGAGGCCCATTGTCCAGCAGCTCACGAAATTGCCGGCCTCGCCGATCATCTGAGCCGCCGCGCGGATGTCGTCCTCGGGGATGCCGGTCATTTCGCTGACCTTGTCGGGGGTGTATTGCTCCAGGAAACTGGGCATCACCTCCCAGCCCTCGGTGAACTCGGCGATGAATTCGCGGTCGGTGTGGCCGTTCTGGGCGATCAGGTGCAGCAGGCCGTTGAGCAACGCGAGATCCGACCCCGGCGCGATCTGAAGGAAAAGGTCCGCCTTGTCGGCGGTCGCGGTGCGGCGCGGGTCGACGACGATCAGTTTCGCGCCGGCCTTGATGCGATCCATCATGCGCAGGAACAGGATCGGGTGGCAGTCGGCCATGTTGGCGCCGATGACGAAAAAAACGTCGGCGTGTTCGAAGTCCCGATACGAACCGGGCGGCCCGTCCGCGCCCAGTGAGAGCTTGTAGCCAGAGCCCGCGCTGGCCATGCACAGGCGCGAATTCGACTCGATCTGGTTGGTGCCGATGAAGCCCTTGGTCAGCTTGTTCGCCAGGTATTGCGCCTCGACGGACATCTGGCCGGACACATACATCGCGAACGCGTCCGCGCCGTGCTCGTCGATGATCGCCCGTAACCGCCTCGCGCACTGGGTGATCGCCCGATCCATCTCGACGGGCTCCAGCGGTTCGCCGCGATCGGTGCGCACGTACGCCGAGTCCATCCGGCCCGGCGCGCCAAGCATGTCCGCGGTGGTCGCGCCCTTGGTGCACAGTCGGCCGAAGTTGGCCGGATGTTCTTTGTTGCCAACCGACTTGGCGACGTGTTTGCGGCCGGTTTCCGGATCGGCTGTGACCTGCAACACCATTCCGCAACCGACGCCGCAATACGCGCACATGGTGTTCACGGCGTTCTGCTTCGCCATGGACTCCCTGGTCACGCTTGCGTCCCTCCGTCGAGTGCGTACGGGTTAGCTCCGTATCGAGTGAGTTCATTGTGGAGCAGGCATGTTTCGGCGCCGAGGCCCGAAATGTCCCCCGGTTTACTTCTTCCTCTCACCGGCCGGCAAGCCGGTGTGAATTCGCCGGGGACATTCGTCGCTAAGGATCGCGTTACCGCAGGTCACCATTGACCATCCGCCCCGCACGAGGTTACGTCTCGAACCCCGCCCGACGCCTCTCAGAAGGGCCTTTCCGACCAAACCAACGGCACACTCACAGTCTTCGCTAAGCTCACCGCGTGCGTCAGCTCACTGTGATCCTGTTGCTTTTGCTGGCCGCCGGTTGCGGCGGGAAGCCGGCGGCGGCGCCACCGCAGGCCAAACCGGATACCTGCAAAGCCTCCGACGGGCCGACGGCCGACACCGTGCGGCAGGCGATCACCGCCGTTCCCATCGCGGTTCCGGGCACCATCTGGGTCGAAATCGGGCGCGGTCACACCCGGAATTGCCGATTGTTCTGGGTGCAGGTCATTCCGACGATTGCCAGCGAGTCGACTCCGCAGCAGCTGCTCTTCTTCGACCACAACAGGCCGTTGGGTACCGCGACACCGAACGCAAAGCCCTACATCACCGTGCTGCCACCCTCGGATGACACCGTCACCGTTCAATACCAGTGGCAGAAGGGAAACGATCAGCTGTGCTGTCCCACCGGGATCGGGACGGTGAAGTTCCGGATCGGCCCGGACGGCAAGCTGCAAACCGTCGGCAAGGTGCCGAACCAATAACTCAGCGGGCCAACGACTTCGACGGTCCCGTCAGCTCGTGACGGCGTCCGACAAGTTCTCCGGGTGCAGCATCTCGGCGTAACGCAGCCGCTCGGGAATCCCGAAACCGTCGACCAGTGTCGTGGCGTGCGGGCGCAGCGCCCGGCAGCGGTCGTTGATGCCCCGCGTGACGGCCTTGGCGCGCTCCGTGGACAGGTAGCGGTGCTCGATGTACCACGCCTTGTCGTCCTCGATCACCGACAACGCGTACAGGTCGCACAGGATCCCCAGCAGCTCGCGGGCCTCCTCGTTCTCGCAGGCGTCGATCCCGGCGACGAACGCTTCGAGCACCACCCGGTCGATGTGGGCGCTCGCCGCGTGCAGCACGTGGTCCTGCACCGCGTTGAACGCATCGAATTCGGACATCTCTTTGGATTTCGCCTGCAGCCGCCGCGCCACCGACGCCAGCAGATATTCTTCGCGGTCTTCAAACATTTGGATCTGCGTGCCGCGGTTAAACAGGCTGCCCTCTTCCTCACTGTCTTGGCGAGTGTCCACGATCGTTTGGATAATCGCTTCTGCCGCAGTACGTTTGATGACGCGTTCACCGACGGTGTTGGCGGCGAAGCGCACCCATTCGACGGGGCTCATGCTCTTGATGTCGTCGGCGTATGCCGTCAGCAGCTCCTTGGCCACCAGCTGGGTCAGCACATGGTTGTCACCCTCGAACGTGGTGAAGACGTCGGTGTCACCGCGCAGCCCGATCAATCTGTTCTCGGCCATATAGCCCGCGCCGCCGCAAGCCTCGCGGGATTCCTGGATCGCGCGGCTGGCGTGCCAGGTGTTGGCGGCCTTGAGCCCGGCCGCACGCGCTTCCAGTTCGCGCTGCTCGTCGGCGTCGGGTGCGTCCGCACTCTGAACGTCATGGCATTTGCTGACCAGCTCGTTCTGCGCGAATTGCAGGGCGTAGGACTTCGCGATCAACGGAAACAGCCGCCGCTGGTGCACCAGGTAGTCCATGATCAGCACCTCGGAGTCATCGCCAGGGGCGTTGAATTGCCTGCGCTGCAACGCATATCGGGTGGCGATATCCAGCGCCACCCGGCCCGCGGCCCCGGCGCTGCCGCCCACGGTGATCCGGCCGCGGACCAGGGTGCCCAGCATGGTGAAGAACCGGCGGTTCGGGTTCTCGATCGGCGAACTGTACGTGCCGTCGGGGGCGACATCGCCGTACTTGTTCAACAGGTTGACCCGCGGGACGCGGACGTGGTCGAACACGATGCGGCCGTTGTCCACCCCGGGCAGCCCGCCCTTGTATTCGCAGTCCGACGTGGTGACGCCGGGCAGGTCGTTGCCGTCCCCGTCGCGGATCGGGACCAGCACGCAGTGCACGCCGTGATTGACCGGCTTGCCGTCCTCGTGGGTGATCAGTTGCGCGAAGACCGCTGCCATGGTTGCGGTTTCGGCCGCACCGCCGATGTAGTCCTTGCGCGCCGACGGGGTGGGGGAGTTGATCACGAACTCCTGTGTCTCGGGGTCGTAGGTCGCGGTGGTCTCCAGCGACTGCACGTCGCTGCCGTGCCCGGTCTCCGTCATCGCGAAACAGCCGCGCAACTCCAGGCTGATGGTCTTGGGCACATAAGTCTCGTGGTGGCGCTCGGTGCCCAGGTTCTCCACGGCACCGCCGAACAGTCCCCACTGCACCCCGGCCTTCACCATCAGTGACAGGTCCGACATCGCCAGCATCTCGATCATCGTGATCGCCGCGCCCACGTCGCCGGTGCCGCCGTGTTCCTTGCGGAAACTGTCGGCCGCCGCGCCGAACGCCGCCATGATCCTCATCTGCTCCGCCACCTTGGTGCGGGCGATCACCGTGTTCGGGGTGTAGTGCGGGCGGAACAGGTCCTCGGTCAGCGTCGTGCGCATCCGGTTCCTGACATCACGCCAGCGCCCGTCCAGCGCGTTGCGGAGATGTTCTGCGGTGCTTGTCATTTCTGGCGCCATAAGCCGACAGTAATGCGCGGTTCGCGCCGCGGGGAACACGTAACGGCGGTTCAGGTCGTCGTGGCCGACCTGTGCTGGACGCCGGGAAGCGGCGAGCGCAGCCGGTAGAGGGTGAACCCGGCCGCGACGGCACCGAACAGGCCGAGCATCACCATGTCGAACACCCACCAGCCGCTGTAGTGAGTCCACGTCAAGACGTCGGCGGCCAGCGTGTCGGTCCTGCGCAGATTCACCGTGGACGCCGACGCCGCGAACCCCCACTGGGCCGGGACGAACCAGCTGATCTGCTGCAACCCCCACAGACTCACCAGCTGCACCAGGCTCCCGTTGAAGAGCGCGGATGCCAGGATCACCGGCACCACCAGCGGCAGGACTTCCCGGAGCGCCGTGCCCAGCGCCGAGAGGGTGAGGCCCATCACCGCGGACACGATCGCGGTGGCCGCCACGGTGACGTAGAGCTCGATCGTCGCGTTGTGCAGCAACGCCGCGCCGTCCGCCGGCCTGCCCTTGACCGCGACGACGATCGCGAACATGACGGCCGTCCACAGGGCCGCGGCCAGGCCGTACACCGTGAGCTTGGTGGCCAGGTAGGCCGGTGCGGACAGCCCGACCTGCTGTTCGCGACGGAAGATGCGGTGCTCGGCAACTATGGCGCGGATGGTCAGCGCCGTGCCCAGGATCACTGCGCCGACGTTGAGGGCGGCCAGGATCTCAATGGCTTCATGCCCGTTGGCGCTGCTCGGCCCGGGTCGCGTCAGGCCCGCATCGCCCGGGATCAACAGCGTCAGCCCCGCCAGCGCGAACGGCAGGATCGCCAGGAATGCGAAGTACACGCGATGGGCGAGCAGCAGGCGGACCTCGCGTCGGGCCAGCAACCGGATCTGGCGGTTGCGGGGCAACCGGGCAGGCGGCGTCCACGGCGCGGCGGCCTCTGGCGCGGTGGTCGATGGTTGGGGGCGCGCGCGAAACGCGCGGTGGGCGCCCTCGGGATCGGCGCTCACCTGGGCGAGGACCTGCGACCAGTCGGTGGAGCCCAGCGTGGATTCGGCCTGCAGGGGTGCGCCCAGGTATGCGACCTTGCCCGTGCCCGTGAGCACCAACACCTGGTCGCACATGTTGACGTCGGCGAGCGAAGCGCGCGCCGAGATCGCCGCCACGACGACACAGCCGATGTCGGCCTGGCGCCGCAGGACCGCCATGACGTGGCGCTGTTGCGCCGGATCCAGCCCGGCGGTCGGTTCATCAACGACGAGCAGGCTCGGCCGGGCGATCAGCTCGATCGCCACGGCGGCGCACCGGCGCACCTCGGCGGAGAGCTTGCGGATCCGGGTGTCACGGTGCGGCGTCAGGTCGAGCTCGTCGAGGACTTGGTCGACCACCCGCTCGCGCTGCTCGGACGAGGACTCCGGCGGCAGCCGCAGTTCCGCGGCGTACTTCACGGCCTGCGCGACGGTGAGCTGCCGGTGCAGCTGGTCGTCGCGGCCGACGACCCCGATGCGGGTGCGCATGGACTGCGGTTCGGCGTGCACGTCGTGTCCATCGACGGTGGCGCGCCCGGAGCTGGGTGCCCTGGTGCCGGCCAGCAGCGCCAGCACCGCCGAGTTGCGTGCGGCGGACGGCCCGATGACCGCGGTCATGGTGCCGGGATGCGCCGTGAACGAGATGCCCGACAACATCTGCTGACCGTCGACGGCGAGCCCCAGCTGGTACGCCGTCACCCCGGTGGTGCGCGCCGCGGTCCGCAGCGGCAGGCGAAAGGTGGAGGTGGCTTCGTCGGTGCGGAAGGACGGGCGCTGGGCGCGCAGCTTCGAGGTGATCATTCGCTCGATCAGGCCGGGGCCCTTGGGCTGCTCGGCCGGCGACGCCGCGGGCGGGGGTGTCGGTCCGACCGGCGGCTGAACGGCGGGGGCCGCGGCGCCGGGAAACGGCGGTGCCGGTGGGGCCGG
>NZ_LZHT01000058.1 GCF_001667315.1 Mycobacterium sp. 852002-10029_SCH5224772 | reverse complement strand
CTGGGTGCAGGCCGTGCTGATCATCTCGACAGTGTCGGCCGGGGATTCGACCGGCATGCTGCCGAAGCCGAAGCAAATCGGTGGTCTGCCCGCGTGAATCCAGGCCATCACGTCGTCGTCGGCCTCGGTGGTCAACTCCATCGTCAGCGTGCCGACAAAGGGACGCAGGCCGTCCCATTTTGCCCATTCGTCGGCCAGCCCGGGGAAGCACGCCTCGTCATAGGCCTGGATTTCCAGCGAGCCGCGGTCGGCGATGCGTCGCGGTGACGGCGCTGCTGCCTTCGGCAGGCCCAGTTCCCGGCGCTGGGTGTCCTCGACCTTTTTGTTCAGGCGCCAGCAGTACCAGTCGAACGCTGTCATTGCCGAGCGCGCCAACGGCGGCGGCAGCATCGACACGACCTGGCCATTGGGCCGCATGGGCACGTGATGCAGCGTGGCCAGCGGAAGGTCGTAGTACTCCGCGACGTTGGCGGCAGGCTCCTGGTAGCTCTGCCCGGCGAACAGCAGGTCGGCGCCGTCCGCCAGCGACATGAGCGTCGTGTTCATCTGCGCCCAGCACTGGTCACTGAGATCCCACATCTCACGCCACATGCCGCGCATCTCGCGGATCTTCCAGAATCCGCGGAAGAAAGACGTCCAGAAGTTGCGGTACACATCCAGCCAGGTCTGCGATTCCAGCCCATAAGGGACCGCGGTCAGCCCTGCCGCCTCGGTGAAGCTCACGGAGTCGGGCGGGACGGCCATGACCATGTCATGCCCTCTGCGCTGAAGTTCGCGGGCGACAACCACGGAAGGCTCGATATCGCCGCGCGTTCCATAGCTGGCCAGCACACATTTCATCGCGAATCCAAGCCCTTCGGTTGCGCCATCACGGTGATGCACCGATCACTTTAAAGATCGACGATCTCCACAGCACCGGTTTGCGCGAGTGCGCAGGCTACGCAATTGAGGCTAAAGATTGTCACGGCTTGCGCCACAGCACGCCGGTGCCGTCGATTTCCTCGATCTCTGCGGTCACGCCGTGTGCCGTGCGGTAATCGGCCACCGCCTTCCGACATGCGTCGATGGCGTGGTAATCGTCGATGATGCAGAACCCCCCGGACGACAGTCGTGGGTAGAGGGCATCGAGAGCCTGGATCGTCGACTCGTAAAGGTCACCGTCGAGCCGCAACACGGAAATGCGATCGATCGGGGCGTCCTGCAGGGTGTCCTTGAACCACCCCGGAACAAAGCGAACCCGGTCATCGAGCAAGCCATAGCGCTCGAAATTCGACCTGACCTGCGCTTGGGTCACCGCGAGCACCCCGGCGGCGCGATGCAGCTTGATGCCTTTGTCCGCTTCGTAATGTGCGGTGTCCGGGGGTGGCACCCCTTCGAACGAATCGCAAAGCCACACGGATCGCTTCTCATCCCCGTAGGCCGACAACACGGCGCGCATCAAAATCGAGGCCCCGCCGCGCCACACACCGCACTCGACCAGATCACCGGGGACGTCGTCTTGCAGGACCGTCTCCACGCAGCGCTGCAGACTGGTCAGCCGCTGCATCCCGATCATCGTCAAGGCGTCGGCCGGCCAGTCCAGGCCCAAGTCGCGCGCC
>NZ_LZHT01000057.1 GCF_001667315.1 Mycobacterium sp. 852002-10029_SCH5224772 | reverse complement strand
GCGCAGGCACGGTCCACCTCGGCATCGAGCGCGTCGAACACCGCGTCGACATCGGGCAGACCAGTGGAACTCACACCCCCAAACTATCGGGCCCCACCGACAAAAGCGGCCTCCACGACCGACATAGATTCACACTCGCGCAATTGATTTCGTCAAAAATTCAGCCCCGAGAACATCAGCCTGTCGGGGTCGTACTTCTGCCGGACGGCACCCAGCCGCGCCAAGTTCGAGCCGTAGTAGCGCGCCGGTGCGGCGTCGGCCTCCAGGTAGTTGACGTAGCCGCCCACCGAGAACGGTTGCACCGCTTGGTGTGCGGTGCCGACCCAGGCATTCGCGGCGGTGACCTGGTTACCGGCCGGCTCGACATACCACTGCACCACCGCGGACTGATTGCGCCACGGGAACGCGGTGTCGGCGGGGGCCACGTCGGCCACGGCGCCGCCCAACGGATCGATCAGGGCCGAGGCCTGCCCCGACCCGGACGCCGGCCACTGCCCGATGGCGGTGGCAATGGCATGCGCCGCAGCGGAAGTCATCGGGCCGATCACATCCGATCCGGCGACGAAGCCGCGGGGTGGACTGGTCGCGCTGCCGCCGGCCAGATAGGTGACCAGGTCCATGCGGGTGAGCGTCTTGTTCGCCACCGCGGTGGGCGCCAGCCCGATCAGCGACTTGAGGGCGTCGACCACGCCGGGGCCGGTGCCCGGCGGAGACGTCGCCAGCACATGGCAGTTCGCCTGGGCCGAACCGACCGAGAGGTCCACCATCCCCCACGTGTTGCGGTCGGCGTTCGCCAGCCAGGACTGCCACCCGGTGATCACCTGCACCGCCGAGGACGGCGGGAAATCGAGCCGTACGAGATCGCTGTCGCCGGTGGCGAACGTCGCGAACGTCATCGACGTCGTCACCCCGAAATTGCCGCCCCCACCACCGCGCAGCGCCCAGAACAGGTCCGGATTGTCGTTGGCGGACGCGGTGACCACGTCGCCGCTGGGCAGCACCACGGTCGCGGATCGCAACGCATCGCAGGTGAGTCCCACGCGCCGCACGTCCGGCCCCACACCGCCACCGAGTGCGAGCCCCCCGATGCCGACCGTGGGGCAGGTCCCGGAGGGCACCGCACGGGCGGCGCCGGCCAAAGCCTGGTGCACCGCATACAGATTCGTCGCCGGGGATACCGTGACGTTGCCGCCGTCGAAGTTCGGCGCACCGGGAAGCCCGCGCAAATCCAGCACCATGGTGCCGTTGGCGCTGGACGCCCCGACATACGAATGCCCACCGCCGCGCGGGGCGACCTTGAGATTGTTGGCCTTGGCGAACGCAACCGCCTTCTGCACGTCGGCCTGCGACGAAACCTTCACCAGCGCAGCGGGATTGGAGCCGTTGTAGAACGAGTTGAAAACCTGCTTACCGGTGGAAAATTGGGCACCATTGGCCGGCAGCAGCACGCTGCCGCCGATCGACGAGGCCAGGCCGCTCCAGCCGGCGGCGGGGTCCGCGGCCGCCCGCGCCGTGCCCCACACCGCTCCCGTCGCCAACATGGAAACCGCGCCGCGAAGAAAAGTCTGGCGCGAGAGCTCATGGTCGGGCGGACGGCTACGATTGGGCGTCATTGGGCGGATTCTGGCCCATCTCGCGTCCGGAAATCCGGTGGCGCCACCCGTGTCAGATCACAGTGTGGCGTCGATCCGCCGGCCCAAAGGGACGCTTAATAATCGACATCGCGAGCGCACCGCTCTCACGAAACGCTTATTGCGCAAACCTTTACCCCACCGTTTCGCAAACGTGACAGTGATAGCTCAGAGTTCGTAGGCGTGGTTCGAGTGCGATCCGTGCACTCCAGGGCGGACGGGGAGGCTGGCGTGACGGCACGTGCACGAACTCATCGATGGATCGGGGTTTTGCGTCATCAGCCCCTCACCATTCGCCTGCTCGCCGCGGTCGCCGGCCTGCTCACCGTGGCCTCGGCATTCGCGGCGCCGGCCGAAGCGGAGGGCAACGGCGACGACTTCATCGACGCGCTCAATCACGCCGGCGTCGACTTCGGCGAACCCGGAAACGCGATGGCCGTCGGCGAATCGATCTGCCCCATGCTCTCGAAACCCGGCGGCAGCTTCGCCGCTGCCGCGTCCAGCGTCTCCGGCCGGGGCATGTCCCCACAGATGGCCAGCTTGTTCACCACGATCGCGATACAGACCTACTGCCCCGAGACGATGGCGAACATCGCCAGCGGCAACCTGTCCGGCGCCATGCCGCAGGTTCCGGGAATGCCCGGAATGTCGGGAATGCCCGGGCAGATCCCGGGAATGGGCGGGCAGATCCCCGGAATGACGGGACAAATCCCCGGAATGGGCGGCCAGATACCGGGCCAGGTTCCGGCGCTGCCGAGTCTCTAAACGGTGCCCAGCGGGTCGATGGTCCACGCGATATAGACCATTGCCGCCCCGACCGCCGCGGTGGTGGTGAAGTCGATTCCCTTGCCGCGCACCACCAATAGGCCGGCGCGTTCCTCGGACAACACCAATCGCAACAGCGCGGCCACGCCCACCCCGATGCCGATCAGCAGCGAACCGCGGCGCCAGAAGTTGGCCCCCGCCAGGGCCAGCGCCGCGGCAAAGATCAGGCCCACCAACAGAATCGGCCACTGGGCCCGCAGCACGGTCCGCGCGGTCATTCCCGTTCGGCCAGCTCGACGACGTTGGTCAGCAGGAACGCGCGGGTCAACGGGCCCACGCCGCCGGGGTTGGGTGACACGTGCCCGGCCACATCCCACACATCGGGGTGCACGTCGCCGACGAGTCCGTCGTCGGTCCGGCTGACCCCCACGTCGAGCACCGCGGCGCCGGGACGGACCATGTCGGAAGTCAGCAGGTGCGGGACCCCGACCGCGGCCACGATGATGTCGGCCTGCCTGGTCAACGCCGGCAGATCGCGAGTTGCGGTGTGGCACAAGGTCACCGTGGCGTTCTCGGAACGCCGCGTCAGCAGCAGCCCCAGCGGGCGACCCACCGTCACTCCGCGGCCGATGACGACCACGTGCGCCCCGGCGATCTCGACGTCATAGCGGCGCAGCAGGTGCACGATGCCGCGCGGTGTGCCCGGCAGCGGGGCCGGGTTGTTGAGCACCAGCCGCCCCAAGTTCGTCGGGTGCAGGCCGTCGGCGTCCTTGTTCGGGTCGATCCGCTCCAGGGCCGCGTTCTCGTCCAGGTGCTTGGGCAGCGGCAGCTGCACGATGTAACCGGTGCATTCGGGGTTGGCGTTCAGCTCGTCGATGGTGTCGTTGAGCACGGCGGTGCTGATGTCGGCAGGCAGGTCGCGGCGGATCGAGGTGATCCCGACCTTGGCGCAGTCGGCGTGCTTACCCCGCACGTAGGCCTGCGAACCCGGGTCCTCGCCCACCAGGATGGTGCCCAAACCGGGGGTGCGTCCCGACGCGGTCAATGCGGCCACCCGTTCTTTGAGGTCGACGAAGATCTCGTCGCGGGTGGCCTTGCCGTCCAGTGTGATTGCTCCCACGCTGACAGTCTGGCAGATATCGATGATGGCGACCCGCCACGCCCGGCTTCGCCGCGCTTGCGATCGCCACGGTGCCCGATGATGGCGACCCGCCACGCCCGGCTTCGCCGCGCTTGCGATCGCCATTAGGCTCCCGGTATGCCTACCCCTCCGGACGTGTTCAGCCCCGGCAAGCTCGGTCCGATCACGCTGCGCAACCGCACCATCAAGTCCGCGACGTTCGAGGCCCGCACCCCGGACGCGCTGGTGACCGACGACCTCATCGAATACCACCGGTTGCCCGCCGCCGGTGGGGTCGGCATGACGACCGTCGCCTACTGCGCCGTCTCCCCCGGCGGGCGAACCGAGGGCAACGGAATCTGGATGCGGCCGGAGGCGGTGCCCGGGTTCCGCCGGCTCACCGACGCGATCCACGCCGAGGGCGCAGCGGTCAGCGCGCAGATCGGCCACGCCGGCCCGGTGGCCAACGCCAAGTCGAACAAGGCGAAGGCGCTGGCGCCGGTCCGGTTCTTCAACCCGATCGGGATGCGGTTCGCCAAGAAGGCAACCCGCGAGGACATCGACGATGTGATCGAAGCCCACGCCAACGCCGCGCGGCTGGCCATCGAGGCCGGCTTCGACGCCGTGGAAATCCATCTGGGCCACAACTACTTGGCGAGTTCGTTTTTGTCCCCGCTGATCAATCGCCGCGACGACGAGTTCGGCGGATCGCTGCAGAACCGGGCGAAGGTCGCCCGCGGCATGGTGATGGCCGTGCGGCGTGCGGTGGAAAAGGAAGGCACACCGATCGCGGTGACCGCCAAGCTGAACATGGCCGACGGCGTGCGCGGCGGCATCAGCACGGAGGAATCGCTGGCCACGGCCAAGTGGCTGGAGGAGGACGGCGGGCTGGACGCGATCGAACTCACCGCGGGCAGCTCGCTGGTCAACCCGATGTACCTGTTCCGCGGCGACGCGCCGCTCAAGGAGTTCGCCGGGGCGTTCAAGCCGCCGCTGAGCTGGGGCATGCGCATGACCGGCAAGAAGTTCCTGCGCGAATACCCCTACCGCGAGGCCTATCTATTGCGCGATGCGAAGCTGTTCCGCGCCGAGTTGACGATGCCGCTGATCCTGCTCGGCGGCATCACCAACCGGGAGACGATGGACCTGGCGATGGCGGAGGGATTCGAGTTCGTCGCGATGGCCCGCGCGTTGCTGGCCGAGCCGGATCTGATCAACCGGATCGCCGCCGAGGACCCCCAGCATCACGTGCACTCGGCGTGCACGCATTGCAATCGGTGCATGCCCACGATCTACACCCGTACCCACTGCGTCGTCACGGGCGCGCCCGACGTCCCAGCCGCGGCAAGGTAATCCACAGGGCTGCAAGCTACAGTTGTGGCGATGTCAGCACCAGCCCCGCCAGCGCTAACCGTCCATCACGAAGGATCGGAAGGTACCTTCGCAGCAGGCCACGACGTGGTCGTCGGGCGCGATCTGCGGGCCGACATGCGCATTACGCACCCGCTGATTTCGCGCGCCCATCTGTTGCTGCGTTTCGATCAGGGCAAGTGGCTGGCCATCGACAACGGTTCGCTCAACGGAACGTACGTCAACGGCCGGCGCGTGCCGGTGGTCGAGATCCACGACGGGC
>NZ_LZHT01000056.1 GCF_001667315.1 Mycobacterium sp. 852002-10029_SCH5224772 | reverse complement strand
ACGATGATGCAGGCCGGCAGCCCGTTGTGCTGGCCCAACTTCCCGGAGGCCAGCAGGCCGCGCAGCCCGGCCAGCAGGGCGTCGTGGCCGCGCTGGGCCGCTGAGCGGGTGTCGCGATCGATGGCGTCTTGGCTGGGGGTGCCGTCGATGCACGGCACGTCGTCGGGGGGGTTGCACATGCCCGGGGCGCCCAGTTTGGCCACGACGGCTTCCAGGGTGGCGCGCAGCTCGGGGGTGATCAGCCCACGCAGCGCCGACATGCCGTCGGGTTGTTGGCGGCCCAGGGTCAGGGCGCGTTGGCGGGCGCGGTCCTCGTCGGTGAAGGTGCCATCCGGGTTGAGCATGTTGGTCATCCCGCGGGCCAGTTCGGTGAGGTGTTCGGGCCCGAACTGGGCGCCGAACCCGGCCAACTGCGCCTCGGCGACCTCGCGGGCGGCGGCGTCAACCCAGCCGGGCAGGCGGTGGTAGAACGTGCGGATCACGGCCACCTGGCCGGCGCCGAGGTTGCCGGCGCGCTGCGCCGCCGCGGTGGCGGCCAGGACCGGGGGCAACGGTTCGCCGGTCAGGCCGTGCCGGGGGCCCACATCGGCGGCTTCTTTGATGCGCCGGGAGGCTTCGGTGCGGCTGATCAGGGTGCGTTCGGTCAGCGCGTGCGACAGTGAGCCGCCCAGTTCTGAGGAGGGGGCTTGGCGGGCCAGGGAATTGATCAAAGGATGCTCGATGGCCGGCAGGCGCCGGCGCAGCCTCTCGCAGCGCTCCAACACGGCCAGTTGCTGCTGGGGGTTCAACGCGTCCAACGACAGCGCGCAGGCACGGTCCACCTCGGCATCGAGCGCGTCGAACACCGCGTCGACATCGGGCAGACCAGTGGAACTCACACC
>NZ_LZHT01000055.1 GCF_001667315.1 Mycobacterium sp. 852002-10029_SCH5224772 | reverse complement strand
GGTCGATCAGTTCAACCAGACGATGGTGTTGCAGGCGCCCGCCGGCGTCACCGAGGCCGACGTGGTGGCCGTGTTGCAGGCCTTGCTGGATCGACACGCCATGCTGCGGCTGCGCGTGGACGACCTAGGCGTCGAGGGCGCCGGCGAATGGTCGCTGCAGGTGCCCGAGCCGGGCTCGGTGGATGCCGCCCAGCGGGTCCTCTCGGTCGATGAGCTGTCCGATGCGGCCGTCATCGAGGCCCGGTCGCGGCTGAACCCGGCCGCCGGGGTGATGCTCAGCGCGCTGTGGGTCGCACCCACCCGGCAGCTGGTGCTGATCGTTCACCACCTGGCCGTCGACGGGGTGTCCTGGCGGGTCCTGCTGGAGGACCTCAACATCGCCTGGGGCCAGCACCACCACGGGCAGCCGGTGGCGTTACCCGCGGGCGGCACGTCGTTCGCCCGCTGGGCGGCGCTGCTGGCCGAGCACGCGCAGGCGCCGGCGGTGGTCGAGCAGGCCGACGCCTGGCGGCGCGTGGCGGCGACCCCGCCCGCGCTCCCGGCGGTGCGTCCCGAGCTGGACACCTACGAGGCCGCAGAGAACCTCTCGGTCACGTTGAACGTCGAGACCACACGCGCGCTGCTCGGCGAGGCTCCGGCCGCGTTCCACGCCGGGGTCAACGACGTGCTGCTGGTCGGGTTCGCGCTGGCGTGGGCCGAGTTCCTCAGTCCGCACGTTGCTGCCGGCGCGCCGATCGGCATCGACGTCGAGGGCCACGGCCGCCGCGAGGACCTGGCTGCCGGCGTGGACCTGTCGCGCACCGTGGGCTGGTTCACCACCAAATACCCGGTGGCTTTGAAGGTAGCGGGGCACGCCGGCGGCCTGTCCTGGGCCGACGTCAAGGGCGGCGCCCCGATCCTGGGCGCGCTGATCAAAGAGGCCAAGGAGCAGCTGCGCGCCCTGCCCGACCCGCTGACCTATGGGTTGCTGCGCTACCTGAACGACGAGGTCGACCTCGACGGCTCCGACCCGACGATCGGGTTCAACTACCTCGGCCGGTTGGGCGGCGCCGCGGCCGAGCTGTCCGACGAGCTGTGGCGGATCAGCCGGGACGGGTCGCCGGCCACCGCCGCCAGCACCGCGGTGCCCATGCCGCTGATGCACACCGTCGACCTCAACGCCGGCACCATGGACACCGAGGACGGCCC
>NZ_LZHT01000054.1 GCF_001667315.1 Mycobacterium sp. 852002-10029_SCH5224772 | reverse complement strand
TGGTCGGCGAGCCAGCGTTCGGCGTCGATGGCGGCCGAACAGCCGCTGCCGGCCGCGGTCACGGCCTGGCGGTAGGTGCGATCCACCAGATCCCCGGCCGCGAACACCCCCTCGATCGACGTACTGGTGGTGCGGCCCTGCACCAACACATAGCCGTCGGGATCGGTCTCGAGCACCCCGCGCACCAACTCCGAGCGCGGGTCATGCCCGATCGCCACGAACACCCCCGTCACCGCCAACCTCGACTGCTCACCGGTCACCGTGTCACGCAACCGCAACCCCGTCACCGTCTCGGCACCTTCGACCGCCTCGACCGCCTTATTGGTCAGGAACGTGATCTTCTCGTTGGCCCGGGCGCGGTCCAGCATGATCCGCGATGCCCGGAACTCCTCCCGGCGGTGCACCAACGTCACACTGCGGGCAAACCGGGTCAAAAACGTGGCCTCCTCCATCGCCGAATCCCCACCCCCGATCACCGCGATGTCTTGATCCCTGAAAAAGAACCCATCACAGGTCGCACACGAGGACACCCCGCGACCCAACAACTCCTGCTCCCCGGGCACCCCCAAATACCGGGCGGCGGCCCCCATCGCCAAAATCACCGCCCGCGCCCACACCGTCTCACCCTCGCCCGTGGTCACCGACTTCACCGGCCCCGACAACGACACCGATTCGACATCTTCCAGGCGCAGATCAGCACCAAAACGCAACGCCTGCTCACGCATCTGATCCATCAACTCCGGACCCATGATCGCCTCACGAAACCCCGGATAATTCTCCACCTCGGTCGTCGTCATCAACGCCCCACCAAACGACGTCCCCTCAAACACCACCGGCGCCAACTGCGCCCGCGCCGCATACAACGCCGCGGTATACCCAGCAGGACCCGAACCAATAATGATCACGTCATG
>NZ_LZHT01000053.1 GCF_001667315.1 Mycobacterium sp. 852002-10029_SCH5224772 | reverse complement strand
CCCGGCCCCCCCCCCCCCCCCCGCGCCCACACCGGCGGCGGCCCCGGCATCTGTCGCGGCGCCCGCGGCGCCGCCCGCGGCCGCCGTCCCCGGCTTCAGTTATCCGTACGTCGTCGGTCCGCCGGGCATCGGGGCCGGCGCGGGCATCCGCGCCGCCTCCCGGAGCGACCAGAAAGCAGCCGAGCCCGGCGCCATCGCACCGGCGGCCGCCGCGGCTCAGCGGGAACAGGGCCGCCGCCGGCGCCGCCAGCGGGCCGGCCTGATCGACCCCGGGCGCCGCTACGAATACCTCGGCGCGGACCCGGAGGCCGATACCGCCGGCAAAACCCCGGTGACGGCCTCGGAGCGGGGTGCGGGGCCCATGGGGTTCGCCGGCACCGCCCGCGGGGCGGATGCCGCCCCAGTGGGATTGACCACAATTGCCGGCGATTCACTGGCCGACGGACCCCGAATGCCGCTGCTCCCGAGCAGCTGGGGCCCCGAAAACGAGGGACCGGAAACGGGGCGGCCGGACGCCCCCTGAGCGCTCCACGCGCGTTGCCGGCGGTTTGGGCGCCCTAGGTTCTGGCTACCAACCTTCTAACTCAACGTTAGAGTGGGGGCACAGCAATGGAGGGAGTCCGTAAATGATGAAGCGCTCGTTGGCCAAATTGGCCGTCACCGTCGGCGGCCTGGCTTTGGCGTCGACCGCTGCGGCCGGGGTCGCATCCGCCAGCCCGGATTACGGTCCGATGATCAACACGACCTGTAACTACGACCAGGCGATGCGGGCGGTGCACGCGGAGAACCCGATGGCCGCTCAGTACCTGGACCAGTCGCCGCCCAACCAGCAGTTCTTGCAGCAGTACCTGGCTTCGTCGCCCGATCAGCGCGTTAACCTGCTGCACGCGATCGAGCACAACCAGGGCGCCCAGCAGGCCCTGCCGATTTTCCAGCAGATGATGACGGACTGCACCCGATACTGAGTGCCTTGATACGGGCTTTCCGATAGAACGTCAGGCGACGACGCCTCCCGGGCCGAGACCGGGGGGGCGGCGTCGCGGCGCTCAGGGGGTTTGCAGGTCCGGCCGATAGCGCGCCAGCAGCGAGCGCACCGTGTTCATGGCGTCCACCGCGCGACCCTTGTCGACGGCCTGAATCGCCATCACCGGGATGTACTCGTCGTCGGGCAAGTCGATGCGCGCCCAGCGGTGACCCACCGGAAACGAGATACCGACAACGTCGGGCCATTCGATCAGCTTGTCTCCCAAAAGATTTCGCACCGCCACACCGGGCGGACCGATCCGTAGCCGGGGGCGTGCGAACAACAGCACGATGCCGGCGATGACCAGGCCCAGCACCGCGATCGCGACCTGGTCGGCGGTCTGAAAGACCACGCCGGTGGACTGCATCTTGAGCAACAGGCCCACCACGATGTGCGCGCCCGCGATGAGAACCGCTGCCCCGTAGGCGAATAACGGTGTGCGGTGGGGACGCAGCACCGCATCCCAGGTCTCGCGGTCCGGCGGTGACGTCACGACGCAGTCACTACCGGGCGCGCAACTCACGCAGCGTGAGCGCCGCGGACAGCGCCGCCCCTGCCGCCTGAGCCCCTTTGTCCTCGTCCGACGCCGGAAGCCCGGCCCGATCGAGCGCTTGCTCCTCGTTGTCGGTGGTCAGCACGCCGTTGGCGACCGGCGTCGACGCGTCCAGCGAAACCCGGGTCAGGCCCTGGGTCACCGCGTCACACACATACTCGAAATGCGGTGTCTGCCCGCGGATCACGACACCCAGCGCGACGACGGCATCGTGGTTGCGGGCGAGCTCCTGCGCCACCACCGGGATTTCGATGGCACCGAGCACACGCACCACCGTGGGGTTGTCCACACCCGACTCAGCGGCCACTTTGCGCGCGCCGGCCAGCAGCGCGTCACAGATCTCGCTGTGCCAGGTGCTGGCCACGATGCCGAGCCGCACACCAGAGGCGTTAAGCGCCGGCACTTCCGGCACGCCGGCGCCACCACTCATCGGCGCCGCTCTCCCCCGTCGCCGGCGCGGCTCATCGGCGCCGCTCCTCAGCACCACTTCGTGCTGCATCGTCGCCGGCGCGGCTCATCGGCGCCGCTCCTCAGCACCACTTCGTGCTGCATCGTCGCCGGCGCGGCTCACAATGCACCGCCGAATTCACCCGGCAAATGGACGGATTCGTGAAAGTCGTCCAGCCCGGCCAGGTCGTGACCCATCTTGTCCCGCTTGGTCATCAGGTATCGGATGTTCTCGGCGTTGGCGCGCACCGGAAGCGGTACCCGCTCGATGATGTGCAGGCCGTACCCGTCCAAGCCGACCCGCTTGGCGGGGTTGTTGGTCAGCAGCCGCATCGAGCGCACTCCGAGGTCGACCAGGATCTGCGCGCCGATCCCGTAATCCCTTGCGTCGGCCGGCAACCCGAGCTTGAGGTTGGCGTCGACGGTGTCTTCGCCGGCGTCCTGCAGCTGATAGGCCTGCAATTTGTGCATCAGGCCGATGCCGCGGCCCTCGTGACCGCGCATATAGAGCACGATGCCGCGCCCCTCGCGGGCGACCATCGCCATGGCGGCGTCCAGTTGGGGTCCGCAGTCACAGCGGCGGGAACCGAAGACATCACCGGTCAGGCACTCGGAGTGCACGCGCACCAGCACGTCGTCGCCGTCGGCGTCCGGCCCGGCGATCTCGCCGCGAACCAGCGCGACGTGTTCGACTTCCTCGTAGATGCTGGCATAGCCGATGGCACGAAACTCGCCGTGCCGAGTCGGGATCCGGGCCTCGGCGATCCGGGCGATGTGCTTCTCGTGCTTGCGCCGCCACTCGATCAGGTCGGCGATGGTGATCATGGCGAGGTCGTGTTCGTCGGCGAACACCCGCAGCTCGTCGGTCTGGGCCATCGAGCCTTCGTCTTTTTGGCTGACGATCTCGCAGATGGCGCCCGCGGGCTGCAGGCCGGCCATGCGGGCCAGGTCGACCGCGGCCTCGGTGTGGCCGGGCCGGCGCAGCACGCCACCGTCCTTGGCGCGCAACGGAACCACGTGGCCGGGGCGGGTGAAATCGTCGGCGATGCTGGCGGGTTCGGCCAGCAGGCGCATCGTGGTGGCGCGGTCCGACGCCGAAATCCCGGTGCCCACACCGTCTTTGGCGTCCACCGTGACGGTGTAGGCGGTGCCGTGCTTGTCCTGGTTCACCGCGTACATCGGGAGCAACCCCAGACGGTCGCAGATCGCCCCGTCCAGCGGCACGCACAGGTATCCCGAGGTATAGCGCACCATGAACGCGACCATCTCCGGCGTCGCCTTCTCGGCGGCGAAGATCAGATCGCCCTCGTTCTCACGGTCCTCGTCGTCAATGACGATAACGGCCTTGCCGGCCGCAATGTCGGCAACCGCCCTTTCGACGGAGTCCAACCTCGTCATCTCTGCTACCTCGCCGTCCCCGCTCGCGGGCGGGAACACTGTCAAAACGGCTCACACGAGAAGCCCACGTGTTGCATTCAGTATGAACCACGCCGACGGCGCGGTTATTGCGACGGCTTGATCAGCGGGACATCAACCGCTCGACGTATTTGGCGATCACGTCGACTTCGAGGTTCACCTGCGTCCCGACCGGGGCCTGGCCCAGGGTGGTCAGTTCGCGGGTGGTGGGAATCAACGAGACCTCGAACCAGTCGCGCGGGCCGCTGCCCAGCCCCGACACCGTCAGCGAAATCCCGTCGACGGTGATAGACCCCTTTTCCACCACGTAGCGGGCCACCTCCGCGGGGATCTCGATGCGCACCACCTCCCAGTGCTCGGACGGCGTGCGCGCCACGATCTGGCCGGTCCCGTCGACGTGGCCCTGCACGATGTGCCCGCCCAGCCGGCTGTTGACCGCCGCGGCGCGCTCCAGGTTCACCCGGCTGCCGACCTGCAGTCCGCCCAAGTTGGACCGATTCAGCGTTTCGCCCATCACGTCGGCGGTGAAGTGGCCGCCGGGCAACAGCTCGGCGACGGTCAGGCACACACCATTGACGGCAATCGAATCGCCATGGCCCGCGTCGGCGGTCACGACGGCTCCGCGGATGGTCAGCCGCGCCGCGTCGGAAAGGACGTCTCGACCCGTCAACTCGCCGAGTTCCTCGACAATTCCGGTAAACATCCCCTAAGGCTAATTGGCCCGTCCTCAGCCGGGTGAGCAGGGCAAACACCGTCGCGCGGGCGACACCGGGGCCCCGCGTTCACCAGGGCAGTCACCGGCACCCTCTACGATGCAGAATATGCAGACCCGCCGCCGTCTATCGGCCGTCCTCGCATCCCTGATCCTCGCCACCGCCTTGGTCGCCGGCTGTTCGTCGGGCTCAAAGCAGAGCGGCGCGCCGCTGCCCGACGGCACGACCTTGGTCAAGCAGTCGGCCGACGCCACCAAGAACGTCAAGAGCGCGCACATCGGGCTGAGCATTCAGGGCAAGATCCCCGGGCTCCCCATCAAGACGCTGACCGGTGACCTCACCACCGCGCCGGCCACCGCCGCGTCGGGTAACGCCACCATCACCCTGGGCGGCTCCGACATCGACGCCAACTTCGTCGTCGTCGACGGAACCCTGTATGCCACCCTCACCCCGAACAAGTGGAGCGACTTCGGCAAGGCGTCCGACATCTACGACGTCTCGGTGCTGCTGAACCCGGAGACCGGGCTGGGCAACGCGCTGGCGAACTTCAGCGACGCGAAGGCTGAGGGCCGCGAGACCATCGACGGGCAGAGCACCATCAAGGTCAGCGGCAACGTGTCGGCCGACGCGGTGAACAAGATCGTGCCCCAGTTCAACGCGACCCAGCGGGTGCCGAGCACGGTGTGGATTCAGGAGACCGGTGACCACCAGCTGGTCCGGGCCAACCTGCAGAAGAGCTCGGGCAATGCCGCCGAGATCACCCTGTCGAAGTGGGGCGAGCAGGTTCAGGTCACCAAGCCCCCGGTGAGCTCGTGACCACACAAACCGGGCGCCGCGTCGCGATCAGCGCCGGCAGTCTGGCGGTACTGCTGGGCGCCCTGGATGCCTATGTCGTCGTGACGATCATGCGCGACATCATGACCGACGTTCACATCCCGATCAACCAGCTGCAGCGCATCACCTGGATCATCACGATGTACCTGCTGGGCTACATCGCCGCCATGCCGCTGCTGGGGCGGGCGTCCGACCGGTTCGGCCGCAAGCTGGTGCTACAGGTCAGCCTGGCGCTGTTCATGGTCGGCTCGGTGGTCACCGCGCTCGCCGGTCATTGGGGCGATTTCCACCTGCTGATCGGCGGCCGCACCATCCAGGGTGTGGCCAGTGGCGCGCTGCTGCCCGTCACCCTCGCGCTGGGCGCCGACCTGTGGGCACAGCGCAACCGCGCCGGCGTGCTCGGCGGCATCGGCGCCGCCCAGGAACTCGGCAGCGTGCTGGGCCCGCTGTACGGGATCTTCATCGTCTTCTTGTTCCACGACTGGCGCTACGTGTTCTGGATCAACGTCCCGCTGACACTTATCGCGATGCTGATGATCCAGTTCAGCCTGCCGTCGCACGAACGCACCGAAACGCCCGAGAAGGTCGATCTGGTCGGCGGTGTGCTGCTCGCGCTCGCGCTGGGCCTTGCGGTGATCGGCCTGTACAACCCGCAGCCTGACGGCAAACAGATCCTGCCGAGCTACGGATTACCGCTGGTGATCGGCGCGGCCGTGGTCGGGGTCCTGTTCCTGCTGTGGGAGCGCTTCTCGCGCACCCGGCTGATCGAACCGGCCGGCGTGCGCTTCCGGCCGTTCCTGGCCGCGCTGGGCGCCTCGCTGTTCGCGGGCGCGGCGCTGATGGTGACCCTGGTCGACGTCGAACTGTTCGGCCAGGGAGTGCTGGGCCAGACCCAGACGCAAGCCGCCGGGCTGTTGCTGTGGTTCCTGATCGCGCTGCCGATCGGGGCGGTGCTCGGCGGGTGGATCGCCACCCGCGTCGGCGACCGCGCGGTGACCTTCGTCGGGCTGCTCATCGCCGCTTACGGCTACTGGCTGATCCACTTCTGGCGCCAGGACGTGATGAGCCAGAAGCACAACATTCTGGGGCTGCTCAACGTCCCCGTGCTGCACGCCGACCTGCTGGTGGCCGGTTTTGGCCTCGGGCTGGTCATCGGGCCGCTGACCTCGGCCGCGCTGCGGGTTGTCCCGTCGGCCCAACACGGCATCGCCTCGGCCGCCGTGGTGGTGGCCCGGATGACGGGCATGCTGATCGGCGTGGCCGCGCTCAGCGCGTGGGGCCTGTACCGGTTCAACCAGATCGTGGCGGGTTTGACGGCCGCGATCCCGCCGGATGCCACCCTGCTGGAGCGCATCGCCGCCCAGGGAACGATGTACCTCAAGGCGTTCGCCATGATGTACGGCGACATCTTCGCGGCCACCGTCGTGATCTGCCTCGCGGGGGCGCTGTTGGGCCTGCTCATCGGCGGCCGCAACGAACACGCCGAGGAACCGGAAATCCCTGAGCCGCAAGAGGCCTCGCTGAGTGAGCGCTAGGCGCGCTGCTAGCCGCTGCGCGGCACCAGGCTGAGCACCACGTCGGGTCCCACCCGATCGATTCCATCGAAGTGCCAGCGCAACGCGCGCGCGATCGTCGACACTCCGACGTCGTCGACCGCGGTGACCGGGCCGCCCAACAGGGTCGGCGCGACGTAGGCCAGGATCCGGTTCACCGCCCCGGTCCGCAAGAAGGCTCCCGCCAGGGTCGGGCCGCCCTCCAGCAGCACGTCGGTGCGATCAGAGACCGCCTTGAGCACCTCCATGGGGTCGTGCGTCCGGATCAGCATGGTCCGCGAATCGTCGTTGAGAACCTTTGCCTCCGAAGGTATTTCACGCATTCCTACGACCACTCGCAGCGGCTGCCGCTCGGCCAGCGAGCCGTCGGGCAAGCGGGCGGTCAACGCCGGATCGTCGGCCAGCACCGTGCCCGTCCCCACCACGATCGCGTCGCATGCCGCGCGGCGGCGATGCAGGTCCAGCCGTGAGGCGTCGCTCGAAATCCACTGGCTGGAGCCGTCGGCGGCCGCGCTGCGGCCATCGACGCTGCTGGCGTACTTCCACGTCAGATGGGGCAGCCCGGTCCGCTGCTTGTGCAGCCACTCCCGCAGCGGCCCGCCGGTCACCTCGTCGGCCAGTACACCCGAGCGCACCGCGACGCCGGCTTCCTCCAGCCGGGCCGCGCCACCGGCGGCCTCCGGGTTCGGGTCGGCGACGGCGTAGACCACCGTGCCCACCTTCGCGTCCAGCAGCGCGTTCACGCACGGCGGGGTCTTGCCGTAGTGGTCGCACGGCTCGAGGGTGACCACGACGGTCCCACCGGCGGCCAGGTCGCCGGCACGCCGCAGCGCCAGGATCTCGGCATGGTCGCCGCCGGCCGGTTCGGTACCCCCCACGCCGACCACCTCCCCGCCGGCGTCGAGGATGACTGCGCCCACCGGGGGATTCGGATATGTCGTTCCCTTGACGAGATTGGATTGCTCGATCGCCAACCGCATCGCGGCGTCAAGGCCCTCACCCGGCGAAACGGTCATCGACGCAGGTGCGGGGATGCGCCGGCGGCCTGCCGCCGCAGCGCGTCGATCGCGGCCTCCGGGTCGGCGGCGCCGTACACGGCCGACCCGGCGACGAAGCAGTCGACACCCGCTTCGGCGGCCTGCTCGATGGTGTCCCCGTTGATCCCGCCGTCGATCTCGACCAGGATCGTCAACTCCCCCGCATCGATCAGCTTGCGCGCGGTGCGCACCTTGCTCAGGACCTCGGGGATGAAGCTCTGGCCGCCAAAACCGGGCTCCACCGACATGATGAGCAGGGTGTCGAACTGCGGCAGGATTTCCAGGTACGGCTCGAGCGGCGTGCCCGGCTTCACGCTGATCCCCGCTTTGGCGCCGGCGGCGCGGATGTCGCGCGCGACCCCGATCGGATTCTGGGTGGCCTCGGCGTGGAAGGTGACGTTGTAGGCCCCCGCTTCGGCGTAGGGCGGCGCCCAGCGGTCGGGGTCCTCGATCATCAGGTGGCAGTCCATCGGGATGGTGGTGGCCGCCAGCAGGCTCTCCACCACCGGCAACCCGAAGGTCAGGTTCGGTACGAAGTGGTTGTCCATCACGTCGACGTGCAACCAGTCGGCGCCGGTCACGGCGGCGGCCTCGTCGGCGAGCCGGGAGAAGTCAGCGGAAAGGATCGACGGTGCGATCAGGGGCCCCTTCGATGATTCCGTGTTGCCAGCCATGAGCGCCAGACTACTGAGCCGCGCCGCTCGGTTCACATCTGGCGGTGCTACCCCGCTACCCCGCTTCGCGGCGCAGCGCCGCCGCGGCCGGGTCTATTCGTGTCACGGCCGCACTACCCCGCTTCGCGGCGCAGCGCCGCCGCGAACATCGCATCGGTGCCGTGCCGGTGTGGCCACAGCTGAACATAGGGCCCGTCCCCCAAGCCGGTGACGGGCTCGAACAACGGCCGGGCGTCCAGCGCGCTGACCGGGTAGCGGCGCAGGGCGTCGGCGACCACGCCGACGGTTTCGGCCAGGTGCGGCGAGCAGGTGGCATACAGCACCACGCCCCCGGGACGGGTCAGCGCGATCGCGGCGCCGAGCAGCTCGCGTTGCAGCTTGGTGAGCATCGCCACGTCGGCCGGTTGGCGCCGCCACCGGGCCTCGGGCCGACGGCGCAGCGCCCCCAGCCCGGTGCAGGGCACGTCGACGAGCACCCGGTCGAACGTCGGCTCGAGATCGGTGTGCCGCCCGTCGACCCGCAGCACGTCGACCGGCAGCCCGCGGGTGTTGTCGGCCACCAGGTCGGCGCGGCGCGGGGCCGGCTCGACCGCTGTGACGCGGGCCCCCGATCCAGCGCCCAGCGAAGCCAGCAGCGCAGTCTTCCCGCCCGGTCCGGCGCACATGTCCAACCAGCGTCCGGCATCGCCGTCGACCGGGGCCAGCGTCAGCGCCCGGGCCACCAGCTGGCTGCCTTCGTCCTGGACCAGCGCGACGCCGTCACGCACCGGCGCCAGCCGCCCGGGATCGCCGCCCGCCAGGTACACCGCATACGGCGAATAGCGGCCGACCGTGCCGCCCACCGCGTCAGCCAGCTCGGCGGCGGTCAGCGCGCCGGCGCGTGCGGCAAGATGCACCTTGGGCCGTTCGTCATCGCTGGCCAGCACCGCCTCGAGTTCGCCCGCCGCCCCGCCCAGCGCGTCGGCGAAGGCCTGGGCGATCCACCGGGGATGGGCGTGCACGAACGCGGCATGCCCGATCGGATCCCGTGCCGCGTCCGGGGCCAGCTCCTCGACCCAGGACTTCTCATCGCGCGCGGAGATGGTGCGCAGCACCCCGTTCACGAAACCCGCTCGCGCCGAGTCGAATTCGATGCCGGCCTGCTCGACGGTGGTGGACACGGCCGCGTGCGCGTCGACCCGGGTGCGCAGCAGTTGGTACGCGCCGAGGCGCAGCAGGTCGAGCAGGACCGGGTCGATGGCTTGCGGCGCGCGTCCGGCGGCCGCGCCGATCACCGCGTCGAGCAGGCCGCGGCTACGACAGGTTCCGTAGGTCAGCTCGGTGGCGAATGCGGCGTCACGGCCGGTGATTCCGCGCTCGCGCAGCAGCGCGGGCAGGGCGAGGTTGGCGTAGGCGTCGCGCTCGCTGACCGCCCGGAGCACGTCGAACGCCGCGGCCCGGGCCGGGTCCAGCGGCTGGCGGGAAGGCCGGCGATCCCGCTGGGGCGGACGGCGGTCGCGTTGCTGCTGCCGCGGCGGCTTGCGGTCTGGCCGATTGCGCTGCGGCCTGTCACGACTGGTGCTCATGTCGCCCGCACCGCGGGGTCGAGCCGGGCACCGCGCGCCCAGTCGACCGCGTTCATGAATTTCTTTCCGGGCGGCTGGATTTGACCCAGTCGAACCGGGTCCGAACCGGTGCCGACCCAGACGTTTTTGCGGTCGATGTGAATTGCTCCGGGCGGCAAGGGTTCTGGAGACCCGGGTATCCCGACATCGACCGGCCCGAGCTTGATGCGCAGGTCCCCGATCACCGTCCAGGCGCCGGGGTTGGGCGTGACGGACCGAATGCGTCGCTCCACCACCAGCGCAGGCAGGTCCCAGCGCACCCGGGCCTGCTCGACAGTGATCTTGGGTGCGATGCTGACGCCCTCGGCCGGCTGCGGTCGCGGCGTCAATGTCGCGTCGGCGATACCGTCCAACGTGGTCGACAACAGTGCCGCACCCGAAATGGCCAGTCGTTCAAGCAGTTCCCCGGCGGTGTCGGTGGGGAGGATCGTCTCCGTCACCACTCCGTAGACGGGGCCCGAGTCCAGGCTCGGCTCGATCTGGAACGTCGACGCCCCGGTGATGGCGTCCCCCGCGGCGATGGCCGCTTGGACCGGCGCAGCGCCGCGCCAGGCGGGCAGCAATGAGAAGTGCAGGTTGATCCAGCCTTGCGGGGGCACCGCCAGCAAGTCGTCGCGCAGCAGCGCGCCGTACGCCACCACCGCGCAGCACTCCGGCGCCAACTGCGACAGCTCGGCGACGAATTCCGCCGAGTTCGGCCGCGAGGGCCGCAGGACCGGAATGCCGCGGTCGAGCGCCTCGCGGGCCACCGGTGAGGGCTCCGGCTTGCCGCGCCGCCCGGCGGCGGCATCGGGCCGGGTCAGCACCGCGATCACGTCGTGGCGCGGCGAGTCGATGAGGCGGCGCAGTGCGGGCAACGCGGGTTCGGGGGTACCGGCGAAGACGAGGCGCACCCGCTCAGTCTAGGAAGCGCCGGACGCCGGTCGGACCCGCCCGAGGTGACCGCATGTGCGTGCGTACACTGTTGCTTATGGCTACTGTTTCTGGAAGCCATTATTTGGCGGCGTGAACCGCTCTGCCATTCGTGTCGACAGCGACGTCGAGAGACGACCCTTCCCCTTCCCCCAAGGAGGTCTGATGACCCTCGACTCCACCATCAGCGACGCCAGAGTCGCCGCCACACATCGCACGGTTTGGGCACTGGGCGATTACGCCCTGATGGCCGAGGAAGTGATGGCACCGCTCGGCCCCGCCCTCGTCGAGGCCACCGGCATCGGGCCCGGCGTCCGGGTCCTCGACGTCGCGGCCGGCTCGGGCAACATCTCGCTGCCGGCCGCCGCCACCGGCTCCGCCGTCGTCTCCACCGACCTCACCCCGGAGTTGCTCCTGCGCTCGCGGGACCGGGCCGCGGCACAGGGCCTGACGATCGACTACCGGGAAGCCAATGCGCACGCGCTGCCGTTCGGCGACGGCGAATTCGACGTCGTCATGTCGGCGATCGGGGTGCAGTTCGCACCCGACCAGCAGCGCGCCGCCGACGAGCTGGTCCGGGTGTGCCGGCCGGGCGGCACGATCGGCGTGATCAGCTGGACGCCGGAGGGCTTCTTCGGCCGGATGCTGGCCACCATTCGGCCCTACCGGCCGAGCCTGTCGCACCCCGTGCCGCCGGCCGCGCTGTGGGGACGCCCCGGCTATGTCACCGCGCTGCTGGGCGACCGCATCGGCGAAATCACCACGGCGCGCGGCATGTTGGCGGTGAACCGGTTCGGCAGCGCCGAGGCCGCGCACGCCTACTTCAAAAAGCACTACGGGCCCACGATCGAGGCCTACGCGAACATCGGCCACAACCGGGTGCTGGCCGCCGAGCTCGACGCCCAACTCGTCGAACTCGCGCGACAACACCTCGTCGACGGCACCATGGGCTGGGAGTACCTGCTGGTCACCGCCACCAAGCGCGGCGACTAGGCGGGCTACGACCCAGGCGGCTACAGGTCGATCTCGGCGTCCAGGTGCACGTCGGGCTCGCCGCCGGCCGCGCTGAACGCCGTCAGCGCCCGCACCAGCCCGTGGCGCTCCGGCGGCGGCATCTTCGCGACGATGGCAGCGATCTCGGTGCGCCGGTGCGCGGTGACCTGGTGGACGACGTCGCGGCCCCGCGTGGTCAGCGCGGCGAGCAGCTCACGCCGCGAGGTCGGGTGCGGCAGGCGGTCGATCAGTCCCGCGGCGACCAGTCGGTCCACCATCCGGCCGGTGGCCGACGGCTGCACCCCCAGCAGACCCGCGAGGGTGGCCAGGTTGACCGGGCCGCGATTGGACAGGATCACCAGCGTCCGGAACTGCGCGATGGTGATGGTCTCGTCGACCTGCCCGACGGAACGCGCCGAGATGGCCATCAGCAGACGGGAGGCCGTCAGCAAAGCATCGGTGATGACATCCAAAGACTCGTCAACGGTCGCGTTGTCCGCTGTCATATCGCCCCTCTCCGGATGGCTCCGGCCTTTCGGCGGCTGAGGAATAGAAAGTGTAGCAACCTTCTAATGTCATAAACAGAGAATATTGCATGCACATACTGTCGCCCAGGGTAACGGTCGGTGAAGGCTAGCCGATGTGCAGCGGATCGATCTGTACCCGGGCCGGCTCGTGGGTTTGCCGGGCGCTGAGCACGCCGACGCCGCGGCGCAGCGCGGCCGCCAGCGCCAGGCCCTGCCGGCGGGGCACGCGCACCAGCATTCTCGTCACCGCCACGCCGGCCGGGGTCCCGGCCGGACGGCGCACCCCAGCCGGCAGGTCCACCGGACCGAGCAGGTCGGCTTCCAGGTCGGCCAGCCGGACCTCGTCGAGCAGCGCCGTCACCGCGTCGGGCGTTCCATCGATGGCCGCCATGTGCACACTGGGCGGCAGGCCCACTTCGGCACGGGCGGTCAGTTCCGATTCCGCGTGCCCCACCGGATCCCAGCGGATCAGCGACTGCACTGTGGGAAGCGATGACTCGGCGACCACCAGCACGACGCCGCCGTCGCCGCGGGCACGCACCAGCGCGGTGGCGCTCATCCAGCGCCACAACGCGTCCTCGGCGGCCCGCAGATCTTGCCGGCCCAGCAGCGCCCACGTGTCCAACAGCAACGCCGCCCCATAGCCGCCCGACACGTGCGGCTCGGCTCCCGGGGTGGCCACCACCAGGGCCGGGCCGGGCGCAACCTCGGGCACGACCGCGTCGCCCGACGAGGTGATCACGGCCGTGCCCGGAAAGGCGCGGCCGAGCTCTTCGGCGGTGCGGCGGGCGCCGACGACGACGGCGCGCACCGCATCCGACCCGCAGCGCGCGCACCGTCGCATCGGGTCGATCCGCCCGCACCAGCGGCAGAGCAGCGCCGCGCCCCCCTCCTGCAACGACAGGGGCCCCGTGCAGTGCCGGCAGCGGGCGATGGTGCGGCAACGCGCGCACGCCAGCGACGGGACGTACCCGCGCCTGGGCACCTGCACCAGCACCGGCGCCTCCGCCTGCAGCGCCGAGCGGGCGGCGCGCAGCGCGACCGAGGGAATGCGTGCGGTGCGTGCCGCCGGGTCGCGCTCGTCGGCGTAACCGCTGTCGTCGAGGGCGCTCACCCGCGGCGTGCGGGCGCGCACCACGGGCCGCGCCGCGACGATGTCCTGCGCCCATCCGCTGCGCACCAGCGCGTGGGCCTCCGCGGTGCGCGCGTAGCCGCCGATCAGCGCCGCGCACCGGGCCTGATGCGCGCGCAGCATCGCCACCTCGCGGGCGTGCGGATACGGGGCTCGCGGCTCGGCCAGGCTGTCGTCGGCGTCGGCCCACACCATGACCAGACCCAGATCGCTCAAGGGCGCGAACACCGCGCTGCGCGTGCCGATGACCAACCGCGCGGTGCCGCGCAGCGCCGCCAGCCAGCGCCGGTACCGGGCCGCCGGCCCCAGGCCGGCCGACAGGGCGACCACGCTGCCTTCGTCGATCCGCGTCGTCGCCGCCCGCCACAGAGCGTCCAGGTCGCGCTGGTCGGGAACGATCGCCAGCGCCGAGCGGCCCGCCCGCACCGTTTGCGTGGCGGCCTCGGCGAAGCGATCGGTCCACGGCTCGCCCGGCAGCGCCTGCCAAACGGCGCGGGCGGCCCGCGATTCGGACAGGGCGGCCAGGAACTGGGCGCCCCGCCCGTAGACGGCCCAGCCCGCCGGGTCGACGGGCGCCGGGGTCAGCGCGCCCGGCGGGTCCGGGCTCACCACGGGCTCCCGCTCGACCCGGGCGTGGCGGGCGGGCACAGCCAGGCGCAGTACGTCGGGGCGGGTGCCCGCGTAGTGCGCGGCCACCGCGTCGACCAGCCGGCGGATTTCCGGGGTGAGGACCGGTTCGGCCGACACGACGCGATCGAGCCAGCCCAGCTTGCCGGGGTGGTCGGTGTCAGTGCGGCGCTCCAGCACGAACCCGTCGACGAGGCGGCCGTGGAAGCGCACCCGAACCCGCACCCCGGGCTGGGCGTCGTCGGACTGCTCGGCCGACACCAGGTAGTCGAACTCGCGGTCCAGGTGCGGCACCGACAGCATCGGCAGCACGCGCGCGATCGGTTCCACCTCGACCGGCGTGCGCGCGCTGGGGCTCACGGCGCCCTCGGGCCGCGAATCATGGTGCTATCCAATGTATTTACCGTCCGGCCCGCAGCCTACCGGGCGCATGCGACAAATCAGCCTTCGGCGGGAGCCGGCGCGGCCCCGGCGTCCTGGGCGAAAATCTCGCGGCCGAAGAAGAACCCCGCCGTGATCAGGATCTGGGCCGCCGCGTACGACCACCAGATCGGCACGGCCAGCGCCTCGTTGCCCAGGATGAAGCGGCTGATGGCGATCATCGAGTCCGAGGCCGCGAAACACAGCGCCCCCACCGCCGTCCAGATCGTCGGCAGCTTCGCCAGCAGCGCCGTGCACACCATGGCGGTCAGCACCACGATGTAGACCGTCACCGGCAGCGTCAGCTGGTCCTGGCCCAGGTGCGGCCAGAACCACGCCAGCAAGGCGATCGACGCCGCACACATCAGGGCCACCGCGGCGATGCGCGGCGTCGACGGCCGCTCGCCTTGCGATGACAACGACAACGGCGGAACCAGCGGCAGCAGGGCCGCGATAAAACACAAGTGCGCCAACAGGAATGCGGCCAGACCGACCACGAAAGACAGCGTCCACCACGGGATCGCGAGCACCCAGTCGCCGACGGCCGACAGCAGTAGCGCCGGCATCAGCCACCGCCGCTCGCGAACATCTGCGTGCCCCGCCGCGGCCAGCATCAGCAGAAATGCCATCGAGGCCTTGAACGCCGGCTGCAACACCCAGTGCCCGGTCAGCTCCATTCCCGGCGGGGAGCGCAGCGCCAGCACGGTCAGGTAGATGCCGTAGCCGAGGGCCACCCAGCCGGCCACCACCCAGGCGCCGGCGACCAGGCGAGGTGCGTACGGTACGTCCATGCCCAGCTTGGACAACACAGCCGACGAGAAACCTGCGATCGACCCCATCCTGCAGAAGGTACTGGATGCGGTTCCCTTCCGGCTATCCACCGAGGACGGCGTCGACGCGGCGCGGCAGCGGTTCCGCGACCTGCCGCGCAGGCCGTTGCATCCCGAGTTGCGGGTCGAGGACCGTACGATTGCGGGCCCCGCGGGTTCGGTCGCGGTCCGGATTTATTGGCCGCCAAGCCATTCCGACGGTAGGCCGGGAAGCGCCGCGGCGCCCGTCGTGCTGTATTTCCACGGCGGCGGCTTCGTCATCGGCGATCTCGACACCCACGACGGCACGGCCCGCCAGCATGCCGTCGGCGCCGACGCGATCGTGGTGTCGGTCGACTACCGGCTGGCCCCCGAACACCCCTACCCCGGGGCCGTCGAAGACGCTTGGGCCGCAACGCTTTGGGTCGCCGAGAACGCCGCCGACCTGCAGGGCGACCCGAGCCGGATCGCCGTCGCCGGGGATTCGGCCGGCGGCACCATCGCCGCCGTGATGGCGCAACGGGCCCGGGACAGCGGCGGACCGCCCGTCAGGTTCCAACTGTTGTGGTATCCGTCGACCATGTGGGACGCGTCGCTGCCGTCGTTCAGCGAAAACGCGGCCGCGCCGATCCTCGACGTCAAGGCCGTCGCCGAGTTCTCCCGCTGGTATGCGCGCGACGCGGACCTGTCCGATCCGCCGCCGGGCCTGGCGCCCGGGCGCGCGAAAGACCTGAGCAACGTGGCGCCGGCCTACATCGGCGTCGCCGGCTATGACCCACTGCGCGACGACGGCATCCGATACGGCGAACTGCTGGCCGCCGCCGGCGTGACCGCCGAGGTGCACAACGCCGAGACCATGGTGCACGGCTACCTGGGCTATGCCGGCGTGGTGCCCGCCGCCACCGCCGCGATGGAGCGCGGACTGGCGGCGTTGCGAACCGCCCTGCAGCGCTGAGGCCGGGCGTACGGTGATTTCATGACGGAGCGCACCTTCGCCCGGCTGCACGCATCCGTAGGCGGGCACCGATGAACCCAGCAGAAACCCCCGACTACCACACGCTGATCATCGGCGCGGGATTCTCCGGCATCGGCGCCGCCATCAACCTCGATAAGGCAGGGCTGCCCGATTACCTGGTGCTCGAAGCTGGCGACGGAGTCGGCGGCACCTGGCACTGGAACACCTATCCCGGTATCGCCGTCGACATTCCGTCGTTCTCCTACCAGTTCTCCTTCGAGCAGAGCCGGCACTGGTCGCGCACCTACGCACCGGGCCGCGAACTCAAGGCCTACGCCGAACACTGCGCCGACAAATACGGCATCCGCTCGCGGATCCGGTTCAACACCAAGGTCCAAACGGCCGAGTTCGACGACGAGCGCGGCCTGTGGCGGGTCCAGACCGACCCGGCAGGCGAGATCACGGCGAGATTTTTGGTCAGCGCCTGCGGCGTGTTGACGGTGCCGAACCTGCCCGACATCGACGGTGTGGACTCGTTCGCCGGCATCACCATGCACACCGCGCGGTGGGATCACGGCCAGGATCTGAGCGGTAAGCGCGTCGCGGTGATCGGCACCGGCGCCTCGGCCGTGCAGGTGATCCCCGAGATCGCGCCAGTTGTCGCTTCGCTCACCGTGTTTCAGCGCACGCCGATCTGGTGTTTCCCGAAGCTGGACGTCCCGCTGCCGGCGCCCGCGCGCTGGGCGATGCGCATTCCCGGCGGCAAGGTGCTGCAGCGGCTGCTCAGCCAGGCCTACGTGGAACTCACCTTCCCGATCTCCGCGCACTATTTCACGGTGATCCCACTGGCCAAGAGGATGGCCTCGCTGGGACGGTCTTATCTGCGGCGGCAGGTCCGCGACCCGGCGGTGCGCGAGCAGCTCACCCCGCGCTACGCCGTCGGCTGTAAGCGCCCCGGCTTCCACAACGGCTACCTGGCCACCTTCAACCGCGACAACGTGCGGCTGGTCACCGAACCGATCGACAAGATCACGCCCGACGCGGTGGCCACCACCGACGGCGAAACCCACGACATCGACGTGCTGATCCTGGCGACCGGCTTCAAGGTGATGGACCCCGACAACGTGCCCACGTTCGCGGTCACCGGAAGCGGCGGGAAGTCGTTGAGCCGGTTCTGGGACGAGCACCGCTTGCAGGCCTACGAGGGTGTCACCGTGCCGGGTTTCCCCAACCTGTTCACCGTGTTCGGCCCGTACGGTTACGTAGGCTCTTCGTATTTCGCGCTCATCGAGGCGCAGACCCATCACATCGTCCGGTGCCTCAAGCGGGCCGAGCGCCTCGGGGCGGCGCGCGTCGAGGTGCGCCAGGAAGCCAACGATCGCTACTTCGCCGAGATGATGCGCCGACGGCACCGGCAGATCTTCTGGCAGGACAGCTGCCAGCTGGCCAACAGCTACTACTTCGACAAGAACGGCGACGTGCCACTGCGGCCGGGCACCACCCCGGAGGTGTACTGGCGCAGTCGGCGCTTCGATTTGGACGACTACCGCTTCACCGGCTAGCGGCTACGCTGCACACGTGGCGAAGGAATTCCCGAGTATCGACGCGTCGCTGCGCGACTTCATCCGCGAACAGGCCGTGTTCTTCGTCGCCACCGCCCCCTCCGAGGGAGGGCGAATCAACCTGTCCCCCAAGGGATATTGCGATACGTTCGCGGTGCTCGACGAACACACCGTCGCCTACCTGGATCTGTTCGGCAGCGGTGTCGAGACGATCGCCCATTTGCGCGACAACGGCCGCATCACCGTCATGTTCTGCTCGTTCACCCGCACCTCGCGGATCCTGCGCCTGTTCGGAACCGGGCGGGCGATCCGGCCCGATGATGCCGAATTCGCCGATCTCATAGGGCATTTCGACGTCCGGCGCGCGGGCGTCCGCGCCATCATCGTGGTCGATGTGGAGCGGATCGCCGACGCCTGCGGATTCGCAGTGCCCTACTACGAGCTCGTCGACGAACGACCGGTGCTCGACGCGCATCACCACAAGGCGACCGACGAGGCCTACGCGCGGCTGATCAGCCGCAACCGGCGCAGCATCGACGGGTTGCCCGCGCTCGATTCCGACCACCCGGCCCCGGGCCGGTGACGCGCCGAACCTGACACTGCAGTCACGTTCGCTCGCGCGATGTAGACCGCGCGCAACGCTAGATGGCGCGCTTGAGGTCGTCGACCTTGTTCAGCTGCTCCCAGGGCAGTTCGACGTCGGTGCGGCCGAAGTGGCCGTAGGCGGCGGTCTGCGCGTAGATCGGCCGCAACAGGTCCAGGTCGCGGATGATCGCACCGGGACGCAGGTCGAACACCTCCGGAACGATCTTCTCGATCTTGACCGGGTCGACGGTCGCGGTGCCGAAGGTCTCGATGAACAGCCCGACCGGGGCCGCCTTGCCGATGGCATACGCCACCTGCACCTCGACCCGCTCCGCCAGCCCGGCGGCGACGATGTTCTTGGCCACCCAGCGCATCGCGTAAGCCGCTGACCGGTCCACCTTGGACGGATCCTTGCCGGAGAAGGCGCCGCCGCCGTGGCGGGCCCATCCACCGTAGGTGTCGACGATGATCTTGCGGCCGGTCAAGCCGGCGTCGCCCATCGGGCCGCCGAGCACGAACTTGCCGGTCGGGTTGACCAGCACCCGCGTCGCCGATGAGTCCAGGGTGTCGTGTGCCAGCTCCTCCAGCACCGTCTTGAGCACGTGTTGGCGGATGTCGGGGTCCAGCGTGTTCTCCAGGTCGATACCGTCGGCGTGCTGGGTGGACACCACCACGGTGTCCAGCCGGACCGGAACGTCGTCCTCGTACTCGATGGTGACCTGCGTCTTGCCGTCCGGCCGCAGGTAGGGCAGCGTGCCGTTCTTGCGAACCTCGGTCAGTCTGCGCGACAGCCGATGGGCCAGCGCGATCGGCAGCGGCATCCGCTCGGGGGTGTCGTTGATCGCGTAGCCGAACATCAGGCCCTGGTCACCGGCGCCCTGGGAGTCCAGCGGGTCCGCGGCGCCCTCCACGCGGGTCTCGTGGGCGGTGTCGACGCCCTGGGCGATGTCGGGCGACTGCGCGCCGATGCCGATGTTCACGCCGCAGGTCAGGCCGTCGAAGCCCTTGTCCGACGAGTCGTAACCGATGTCGAGGATGCGCTCGCGAACCGTGTTGGTGATGTCGGCGAACGCCTCTTTGGCCGTCGTCGTCACCTCACCCACCACGTGCACCTGGCCGGTGGTCACCAGCGTCTCGACCGCGACACGGGAGCGGGGGTCCTGCGCCAGCAGGGCGTCGAGGACCGAGTCGCTGATCGCGTCACAGATCTTGTCGGGATGTCCCTCAGTCACCGACTCACTGGTAAACAGGCGACCCTTTTCGCTCATGCCAATCCTTCCAAATAGTTAGTCAACCGAATTATATCGGCCCGCATCAGCCCGGCCGGCACCCCGTCCCGGTCCCGAGGAGAAGTCGACCGTCTTACCCGCTGTCCCCGTGCAGGAACGCGGCGATCGCGTCCACGATACGACTGGCCATCAATGTCTTGGAGCCGTGCTGTAGCGCCGACTCGGTGCCGTCGGAGGCCAGCAGCCAGCCGTCGTTGCTGTCCACTTCGAACGCGCGCCCCTCGCCCACGGCGTTGACCACCAGCAGATCGCAGCCCTTGCGCTGCAGCTTGGCGCGGGCGTGAAACAGCACGTCCCCGTTGGCGTCGCCGGTCTCGGCGGCGAAGCCCACGATCGCGCGCATGTTGGGCAGCTGCCCGTGCGCCCGGGCACGCACCGCCCCGGCCAGCACGTCGTCGTTGCGCACCAGCTCGATCGTCGGGGGCGCGGTGTCTTCTGAGGCGCCTTTTTTGATCTTGGCGGCGGCAACGTGCGCGGGCCGGAAGTCGGCGACCGCGGCGGCCATCACCAGCACGTCGGCCTCGGGGGCGCGTTTGGACACCGCGTCGCCCAGCTGGGCCGCTGAGCTGATGTGGACCACCTCGACGCCGGCGGGATCGATCAGCCCCGCGGTGTGCCCCGCGATCAGGGTGACCTCGGCCCCGCGCTGGGCCGCCACCCGCGCCACCGCGTAGCCCTGTTTGCCGGAGCTGCGGTTGCCGATGAAGCGCACCGGGTCGACCGGTTCGCGGGTGCCGCCGGCGGTGACCAGCATCTTGCAGCCGGCGAGGTCGTAAGGGAGCGCGTCGTGGCGCTCCAGCAGCAGGTGGGCCAGGGTGGTGATCTCCTCGGCTTCGGGCAGCCGGCCCGACCCGCTGTCCGTCCCGGTGAGCCGCCCGGCGGCGGGCTCGAGCACCACGGCACCCCGGCGGCGCAACGTGGCCACGTTGTCGACGGTGGCCGGGTGCAACCACATCTCGGTGTGCATCGCCGGCGCGAACAGCACCGGGCAGCGCGCCGTGAGCAGGGTGGCGGTCAGCAGATCGTCGGCCCGGCCGTGTACCGCGCGGGCCAGCAGATCCGCGGTGGCCGGGGCCACCACGACCAGGTCCGCCTGCTTGCCGAGCTGGACATGCGGAACCTCGGGCACGTCGTTGAAGACGCCGGTGTGCACCGGCTGGCCGGAGAGCGCCTCAAAAGTGGCCGCCCCGACGAAGCGCAACGCGGACTCGGTGGGAATGACCCGGACCGAATGACCGGCCTCGGACAGCTGACGGACGACGGTGCACGCCTTGTAGGCGGCGATGCCGCCGGAGACGCCGACTACGACTCGTTTGGGGGTCCGCTTGCGGTCCACAGCGCGCCCGGCCCGGCCCTGTTACTCGCCCTCGGTGTGCTCGAGGAGGTCGCTGTGAATCTCGCGGAGCGCGATAGAGAGCGGCTTTTCCTGCAGCCCCGGCTCGACCAGCGGCCCCACGTACTCGAGGATGCCCTCACCGAGCTGGTTGTAGTAATCGTTGATCTGACGGGCCCGCTTGGCCGCGTAGATAACCAGGGCGTACTTGCTCGAGACGCGGTCGAGCAGCTCGTCGATGGGCGGGTTGGTGATACCCAGCGGGGTGTCGTATGCGCCCTGTCCCCCGGCGGCAGGATCGAACCGGTCGGGGACGGCGGCCAGCGCCGAGTCGGACTGCGGAATAGTCACTGAGGTCAATCTCCTTGGCGGACTAGAGGACCAAACGGCCTGATAGCCGCTGAAAGTTCGGTGCTCAATCTTGATTGGATGTGGTCTGACTTCTGGTCTGGCCAGCCGGGTCATGCCGGTCCGGTGCAGTTCCCACCAGCAAGGATACCAATTCAGCGCACGCAGACTCCAATCGACGGTTGACGACCACCCGGTCGAAGTCGTCTCGGGCCGCCATTTCGGTGCGCGCGGTTTCCAGGCGCCGCTGCATGACCTCCGCGGTCTCGGTGCCGCGGCCGACCAGCCTGGCCTCCAAGTCCTCCCAGCTGGGCGGCGCCAAAAACACCGTCAGGGCCTCGGGCATCGCCTTCTTCACGGCCCTGGCGCCGGCCAGGTCGACCTCGATCAGGACCGGGAATCCGCGGGCGGTGGCGGCCCGAACCGGCTCGGCCAGGGTCCCCGAGCGGTGCAGTCCCGCGTGGATTTCGGCCCACTCCAGCAGGGCGCCCTCGTCGATGAGCTGCTGGAAGCGGGCGGGGCTGACGAAGTGGTAGTCGACGCCGTCGACCTCGCCGGGCCGCGGCGCCCGCGTGGTGGCGGAGACGCTGAAATGCAGGTCCGGGACCCGCTCGCGCAGGCACCGGACCACCGTCGACTTGCCGACCGCTGAGGGACCGGACAGCACGACCACACGTCCGTCACGCGATGGTTCGGGACGTGTCCCGTGCTGGATGTCCGGTCCCCCGCCGGCGCTCAAAGGCGCTCCCGGACAGGTGCGCCCACGGCTCGCGTCGGGTTGCCCGCCGTCTCCACAGGCCGTTCGGCCTGCATCGTCGGCGGGCGGGTTAGGAGCCGAACTTTTCCAGCAGGGCCTTGCGCTGACGATCGCCGAGACCGCGCAGGCGGCGGGTGGGGGCGATCTCCAGCTCGGTCATGATTTCCTGCGCCTTGACCTTGCCGACCTTAGGCAACGCCTCGAGAAGCGCAGAAACCTTCATTTTGCCCAGGACTTCGTTGGTCTCGGCGTCCTTGAGCACCTGGGTGAGGTTGGTGCCGCCACGCTTCAGCCGGTCCTTGAGCTCTGCTCGTGCTCGACGTGCGGCAGCCGCCTTCTCCAACGCGGCCGCGCGCTGCTCGTCGGTCAACTGGGGAAGGGCCACGATTCCTCCGTATCTGATCAATCAATTTCAATCGATCTCATTTTGTCTCGCCGGTTCTTCTGCCAGCGGAGACGACCGTACTCAGGCCTCCTGACGAAATCTAACCCGCCCCCCTGCTAAACGGGGCAAACTCCCAGCATGCAACGGCGCGTGTCCCGCCAAAGCTGCCCGCCAGACGGCGCCGACGACGCCCGCCTCGACGCCCTTCCGGCGGCTTTGGCGCGGCCGCTTTCGCCCGCTCCTGAGCCTTCTACCAGGGGTTTTATCGACCCGGCCGGCGGCGGGTGCGGTGACGGCGCCGTTTGCAAATGCGCCGGCGCGCACCGATCGGGGTCGGTGCGAGGGATCACGGATTCGTCGCGGCGTGTCGCGCGTGTCGCGTTCGCCGGCCAAAGGGCAGGCCAGCGCCGCCGCCCCGCTGGCCGCGGCGGGTGCACCGGGCCCGGCGGGGCTGTGGCGGGCCCGGGTCCGCGACGCCGGGCGCCACGAGCGCCCGCGAATCGGGGCCGCGAGCCGGGGTGCACCGGCGCGCCGCGAATCCACGCCTCGGGTCCGCGGATTCGCGCCCACGATCGTCGTTCGTTCGCAGGCACGGGATCGTCTGTCGAACAGCCCCGTACCTGCGGAAAAGCGGCCGCGCCGGGCTGCGGTTCAGCTAATCCGCGGTCCGCGATCAGATACGATCGGGGCGTGTCCAACCTGCGAATTCGCCAGGCGGCTGAGCTGCTCGGCGTCAGCGATGACACCGTGCGGCGCTGGATCAACCAGGGCACCTTGGAGGTCAGTCACGACGCCGCCGGTCGCAAGGTGATCGCCAGCGAGGATCTTGCCCACTTCTCCCGCACCAACGCGCCCGCGCCGCCGGCCGACCCGCTCAGCATCGGCAGCTCGGCCCGCAATCGCTTCGTCGGTCTGGTCACCTCGGTGGTCAGCGACAAGGTGATGACCCAGGTGGAGATGCAGTGCGGCCCGTTCACCGTCGTTTCGCTGATGAGCACCGAGGCCGCCGAGGAGTTGCAGCTGCGCCCCGGCAGCGTCGCGGTGGCCGTCGTCAAGGCCACCACCGTCATCGTCGAAACCGCCCAGCCCAATACGGCGCTGGCGTCGGACTAGGCGGCGATCGCCAGCGCGGCCGTGGCGATCGCAAGCGCGGCGGGTCGCCACTACGGCTCGTAGCCGGGCGCAGCGGGTCGCCGCATACCGTCTAGCTCACACCGCCAAGTAGGCGACGGCGTCCAGCATCCGTTCGGCCGCCCCGCGCAACTCCGTCACCCCCGGCCCGGCCCGCAACACCTCGCGTGCCACCGCGGGCAGCAGCTGCCCCGGCTCCGCCCCGCCCAGCCCGGCGAGCGCCTCGGGTCGCCCGCCCTGGACGCCGAGCCCGGGCACCAGCACCGGGCCGCCCAGGGCGCTGAGATCGGGCGCCTGCAGCACCGTCGCGCCCACGACGACGCCGACATATCCCGGCCCGGACGGGATCGCGGACCGATTGATCACCGCCGCCTGGTCGACGACCAACTGGGCCACCGTGCGGCCGTCGAAGGCGGCGCGCTGCACGGTCGCGCCCTCCGGGTTGGAGGTGGCCGCCAGCACGAACACCCCCCGGTCGTGCGCGGCCGCGGTTTCCAGCAGCGGCCGCAGCGACCCGAACCCCAGGTACGGCGTGGCCGTCACCGCGTCGGCGGCCAGCGGCGAATCACCCGCCCAGGCGGCGGCGTAGGCGGCCATCGTGGTGCCGATGTCACCGCGCTTGGCGTCGGCCAGCACCAGCACCCCGGCGGACTGCAGGACCGCGATGGCGCGTTCCAGCACCGCGTATCCGGCGGCGCCGTAGGCCTCGAAGAACGCGACCTGGGGTTTGACGACGGCGAAGCCGGAGAACGCCTCGATGCAGATGTCGCAGAACGCCGACAGCCCGTCGGCGTTCGTGGGCAGGCCCCACGCCCGCAGCAGCTCGGGATGGGGGTCGATGCCCACGCACAGCGGCCCCCGTTCGGCTTTCGCGCCGGCCAGCCGGACCCCGAAGCCGGTCACCGGGCCCCGTTTCCCGGCGGGCCGGCGTGGCCGATCTGGCTGTGCAGTTCTTGCAGGCTCCGCACCCCGATGTCACCGCGGATGCCCGCTTCGATGCCCTGCACCGCGGCCGACGCACCCTGCACCGTGGTGACGCAGGGGATGTTGACCGACACGGCGGCCGAACGGATTTCGTAGCCGTCGATGCGCGGACCGGAGTTGCCGTAGGGCGTGTTGATCACCATGTCGACCTCGCCGGCCTTGATCGCGTCCACCGCCGACTGCGCGGGGCGCCCCGGCTGCGGGTCCTCGAAGTGCTTGCGCACCTCGTCGCACGGAATCCCGTTGCGGCGCAACATCTCCGCGGTTCCCTCGGTGGCAAGGACGCGGAACCCGAGGTCGGCCAGGCGCTTGACGGGGAACACCAGTGAGCGCTTGTCCCGGTTGGCGACCGACACGAAGATGGTGCCCTGCGCCGGCAGCGACCCGTAGGCGGCGGTCTGGCTTTTGGCGAAGGCGCTGCCGAAGTCGCGGTCGATCCCCATCACTTCGCCGGTGGATTTCATCTCCGGGCCGAGTAGCGAGTCGATGCCCGAGCCGTCGGCGCGGCGGAACCGGTGGAACGGCAGCACCGCCTCCTTGACCGCGATCGGGGCGTCCAGCGCCGCGTGGGCCCCGTCCCCGGACGCGGCCAGCAGCCCCTCGTCGCGAAGCTGGGAGATGCTGGCGCCCAACATGACCCGGGCGCACGCCTTGGCGAGCGGGATCGCGGTGGCCTTGGACACGAACGGCACCGTGCGGCTGGCCCGCGGGTTGGCCTCCAGGACGTAGAGCACGTCGTCCTTGAGCGCGTATTGTACGTTGAGCAGCCCGATCACGCCGATGCCGTGCGCGATGGCCTCGGTCGCGCGGCGCACCTTCTCGATGTCGCTGCGGCCCAGCGTCACCGGCGGCAGTGCGCAGGCCGAGTCGCCGGAGTGGATGCCGGCCTCCTCGATGTGCTCCATGATGCCGCCGATGTACACCTCGGTGCCGTCACAGAGCGCGTCCACGTCGATCTCCACCGCGTCTTCGAGGAAGCGATCGACCAGCACGGGGTGCTCGGGCGAGAGCTCGGTCGCGCGGGTGATGTAGCCCTTGAGTGTCTCCTCGTCGTAGACGATCTCCATGCCGCGCCCGCCCAGCACGTAGGAGGGCCGCACCAGCACCGGGTATCCGATGTCTTCGGCGATCCGGCGGGCCTGGTCGAAAGTGGTTGCGGTGCCATACTTCGGCGCCGGCAGGCCGGCCGCGGTCAGCACGTCGCCGAACGCGCCGCGGTCCTCGGCCAGGTCGATGGCTTCCGGCGGGGTGCCGACGATCGGCACGCCCGCGTCGGCGAGGCGCTGCGCCAGCCCGAGCGGGGTCTGGCCGCCGAGCTGCACGATCACCCCGGCCACCCCCGGTCCGTCTCCGGCCGATTGCTGCTCGGCGCGGAAAACCTCCAGGACGTCCTCGAAGGTCAGCGGCTCGAAGTACAGGCGGTCGGCGGTGTCGTAGTCAGTGGACACCGTCTCCGGGTTGCAGTTGACCATCACAGTCTCAAAACCGGCCTGCGACAACGTCGTTGCCGCGTGCACGCAGCTGTAGTCGAATTCGATGCCCTGGCCGATACGGTTGGGTCCCGACCCCAGGATCAGCACCTTGGGTTTCTCGGTCTGCGGGGCCACCTCGGTCTCGGCGGCGGGATCCAGCTCGTAGCTGCTGTAGTGATACGGCGTCTTGGCCTCGAACTCGGCCGCACAGGTGTCGACGGTCTTGTAGACCGGGTGGACGCCGAGGCGCTCGCGCAGCGACCGCACCCCGTTCTCGCCGGCCAATTCGGGCCGCAGCGCGGCGATCTGGCGATCCGAGAGCCCGTTGTGCTTGCCGCGCCGCAGCAAATCAGCGTCGAGCACCGGGGCGGCGATCAGTTCGGTGCGCAGCGTGATCAGCTCGCCGATCTGTGCGACGAACCACGGGTCCACGCCGCTGGCCTCGGCGACCCGTTCCACCGACGCGCCCAGCCGCAGCGCGAGTTCGATGTCGTAGAGGCGGCCCTCGGTCGGTGTCCGCAGCCGGACCAGCACCTCCTCGACGTCACCTTCGGGGTCGGGCTTGGTCCAGAAGCCGGCGCGGCTGGTCTCCAGCGACCGCATCACTTTGCCCAAAGCCTCAATGAAGTTGCGACCCAATGACATTGCCTCGCCGACGGACTTCATCGTGGTGGTCAGGGTGGGATCGGCGCCCGGGAATTTTTCGAAGGCGAACCGCGGCGCCTTGACCACCACGTAGTCCAGGGTGGGCTCGAAGCAGGCCGGCGTTTCCTTGGTGATGTCGTTGACGATCTCGTCAAGGGTGTACCCGATGGCCAGCTTGGCGGCGATCTTGGCGATCGGGAAGCCGGTGGCCTTGGACGCCAAGGCACTCGACCGCGACACCCGCGGGTTCATCTCGATGACGATCAGCCGGCCGTCGGCCGGGTCGATCGCGAACTGGATGTTGCAGCCCCCGGTGTCCACGCCGACCTCGCGCAGGATCGCGATGCCGAGATCCCGCATCCGCTGGTATTCGCGGTCGGTCAGCGTCATGGCCGGCGCGACGGTGACCGAGTCACCGGTGTGCACGCCCATCGGGTCGAAGTTCTCGATCGAGCACACCACGACCACGTTGTCGTTGCCGTCGCGCATCAGCTCGAGCTCGAATTCCTTCCAGCCGTAGATGGATTCCTCGATGAGCACGTTGGCGCTCGGACTTTCGGCCAGCCCGGCGCCGGCCATCCGGTCGACCTCCTCGACGGATCGCGCCATCCCCGAACCCAGGCCGCCCATGGTGAAGCTGGGCCGGACCACGACCGGCAGCCCCAGCTCCTCGACCGTCTCGCGGACCTCTTCCATGGTGAAACACACTCGGCTGCGGGCGGATTCACCGCCGACCTTGGCGACGATGTCCTTGAACCGCTGGCGGTCCTCGCCGCGCTGGATGGCGTCGAAGTCGGCGCCGATGAGTTCGACGCCATGGCGCTCCAGTGCCCCGTTCTCGTACAGCGCGACCGCGGTGTTCAGCGCGGTCTGCCCGCCCAGGGTGGCCAGCAGCGCGTCGATCTTGTTGCCGCGCTCGGCCTGCTGGGCGATCACCTTCTCGACGAACGCGGCGGTGATCGGCTCGACGTAGGTGTGGTCGGCGTACTCCGGGTCGGTCATGATGGTGGCCGGGTTGGAGTTGACCAGGCTGACTTGCAACCCCTCGGCGCGCAGTACCCGGCAGGCCTGGGTGCCCGAGTAGTCGAACTCGCAGGCCTGGCCGATCACGATCGGCCCCGAGCCGATCACCAGCACGTGACGCAAGTCGGTGCGACGCGGCATCAGCGGCCCTCCCCTGCCATCAACTCGACGAATTGGTCGAACAGGTAATTCGCGTCGTGTGGGCCGGCGGCGGCCTCTGGATGGTATTGAACCGAAAACGCCCGCCCGTCGGCGAGTTTGACGCCCTCGACCACTCCGTCGTTGGCGCAGGTGTGGCTGACCATCGCTTGGCCGAATGGCGTGTCGAAGGACTGGCCGGCCTCCCCCTCGAGCGCGAAGCCGTGATTTTGCGCGGTCACCGCCACCCGCCCGGTCGCGTGGTCGATCACCGGGATGTTGATGCCGCGGTGACCGAACACCATCTTGTAGGTGGCCAGGCCCAGCGCCCGGCCCAGGATCTGATTGCCGAAACAGATGCCGAACAACGGGATTCCGGCGCCCAGCACCGCACGGGTGACCGCCACGATGTGGTCGGCGGTGGCGGGGTCACCCGGGCCGTTGGACAAGAACACGCCGTCCGGCTTGATGTCGGCGATCTGCTCGTAGGTCGCCGACGACGCCAGCACGTGGCTGCGGATGCCGCGGCGCGCGAAATTGCGCGGCGTGTTGGTCTTGATGCCCAGGTCCAGCGCGGCCACCGTGAACCGGGGTGGCCCTTCAGGTTCCACGACGTAGGTGTCCGGCGTGCTGACCTCGCCGGCCAGGTCGGCACCCAGCATGGAGTGCTGCCCCCGTACCCGCTGCAACAGTTCGTCTGAGTCGGCGAGCGCGTCCCCGGAGAACACCCCTGCCTTCATCGAACCGCGGGTGCGCAGATGCCGAACCACCGCCCGGGTGTCGATGCCGGCGATGCCCACGACGTGCTGGCGGACGAGCTCGTCCTCCAGGGTTCCGGTGGCGCGCCAGTTGGACGCGCGCGGCGAGGGATCGCGCACCGCGTAGCCCGCCACCCAGATCTTGTCGCCGCGGCTCTCGGCGTCCTCGCCGTTCCAGCCGGTGTTGCCGATCTGCGGCGCGGTCGCCACCACGATCTGCCGGTGGTAACTGGGGTCCGTCAGCGTTTCCTGATAGCCGGACATGCCGGTGGAAAACACCGCCTCTCCCAATGTTTGGCCGATCTTGCCGAACGGGGTGCCGGTGAAGACGCGGCCGTCTTCGAGCACCAACAGCGCCTTACTGCTCACGCGACCTCTTCCTCCTGGCCATGCCGTGGTTCCTGAAGCCACCCGTCGTAGTCGTGGCGGTGATTCGCCCGGAAAGCGGTGTCGATCTCGACGCCGGACGGCAGCCGCCAGCGGATCGCCAAGATGCCGACCCGGGCCGGCCTGCCCGCCATTCCGCGTTCCATGCGGATGGCCGTGATCGAGTCCTGTGGGATCCAAATCGGTTGGGCCCGGAGGCGTTCCACCATGATTCCACCGGTGTAGCGGGTCAGCACCGCTCTGCTGCGGTAACCGAGATCGCCGGCCGCGATCCGCTCACTCCAGCCCGGCGCCATCATGGAACCGCAATAGTGGCCGCGGGTGGTGAGGGTCGCTGCACCCACCTCGTCCGGGACCTCCGGCAGGTTGCCGATCAGCTCGGCCTGCCGCTGCGCGCGGCGCTGCCAGGTGCGGATCATCAGCTGGATCACCACCGTGATCACGACCACCAGCACGGCCGCGAAGATCAGCGACCCCACCAGGGTGCCTGAATTCATATCGGGCACTTCCCGTCTCGGGCGGTGACCTTGCCGCGCAGCAGCGTCGCGGTCACGGTGGCGGGCAGGGTCATCGCTTCGTAGGGTGTGTTGGCCGACCGGCTGGCCAGGTCGGGCCCGGCGACGGTCCACGAGGCCTCGGGGTCCACCACCGTCAGGTTGGCCGGCTCCCCCACTTCCAGCGGCCGTCCGTGGTCGGGCAGGCGCGCGATGCGCGCGGGGTTCTCGCTCATCACCCGAGCGAGGTCGCGCCAGGTCAGCAGACCCGGGATGACCATCGTCTGCACCACGATCGACAGCGCCGTCTGCAACCCCAGCATGCCGGGCCGCGCGGCGGAGAATTCCACGCACTTCTCGTGCTCGGCGTGCGGGGCGTGATCGGTGGCCACGCAGTCGATGACGCCGTCGGCCAGCGCCTGGCGCAGCGCCACCGCGTCGGCCGCTTCGCGCAGCGGGGGGTTGACGCGGTTACGCCCGTCGTAGCTGGTCAGCCGGCTGTCGTCGAGCATCAGGTGGTGCGGGGTGACCTCGGCGGTGATCGAAATCCCTTGATCCTTGGCCCATTTCACGATCTCGACGGTGCCCGCGGTGGAGGCGTGGCAGATGTGCACCCGGGCGCCGGCGTCGCGGGCCAGCAGCGCGTCCCGGGCGACGATCGATTCCTCGGCCGCCCGCGGCCATCCCGCCAGGCCCAGCAGGGCGGCGGTGGGCCCCTCGTGGGCGACGGCGCCGACGGTCAGCCGGGGCTCCTCGGCGTGCTGGGCGACGAGCACGCCCAGGCCGGTGGCGTACTCGAGGGCGCGGCGCATCACCAGCGGGTCGTGCACGCAGATGCCGTCGTCGGAGAACATCCGCACCTGCGCGGCGCCGGCCGCCATCATGCCCATCTCGGTGAGCTCTTTGCCGGCCAGCCCGACGGTGACGGCACCCACCGGGTGCACGTCGACCAGGCCGACCTGTTGGCCCCGATGCCAGACGTGGTCGGTGACCACGGGGCTGTCGGCGACCGGGTTGGTGTTGGCCATCGCGAACACCGCGGTGAAACCACCCAAAGCCGCAGCGGCCGAGCCGGTTTCGATGTCTTCGGCGTATTCGCGGCCCGGCTCCCGCAGGTGGGTGTGCAGGTCGACGAGCCCCGGGAGCAGTATCTGATCGGTGACGTCGATGACGTCGGCCGTGTCGGGAATGTCAAGGCCGGGGCCGACGTCGGCGATCTGACCGTCATCGACCAGCACGTCGACGCGGTCGCCTTCCCCGTACAAGCGCACCCCGCGCAGCAACACGCTCACGCCGCACCCTCTTCCCCGGCTAATTCGGTGCCGACCAGCACATGGAACAGCACCGCCATCCGCACATGCACACCGTTGGAAACCTGTTGCAGCACAGCTGATTGCGACGAATCGGCTACCGATGATGCGATCTCCATGCCGCGCAGCATCGGTCCCGGGTGCAGCACCACGGCGTGGCCGGGCAGCATCGCCTGACGGCGATCGGAAAGCCCGTACAGCGACGAGTATTCGCGCACCGACGGGAAGAAGCCGCCGTTCATCCGCTCGGCCTGCACACGCAGCATCAGCACCGCGTCGGCGGCGGGCAACTCGGCGTCGAAGTCGTTGGACACGGTGACCGGCCAGCCCTCGACGCCGACCGGCAGCAGCGTCGGCGGTGCCACCAGGACCACCTCGGCGCCCAAGGTTCCCAGCAGCATGACGTTGGAACGGGCCACCCGGCTGTGCAGGACGTCGCCGACGATCACGACGCGCCGGCCCTCGATGCCGCCGAGCCGCTGGCGAATGGTGAGCGCGTCCAGCAGCGCCTGCGTCGGGTGCTCGTGGGTGCCGTCCCCGGCGTTGATCACCGAGGGGCCGGAATCGTTGTCGGCGCATGTCCATTCGGCAAGCAGATGCGCGGCTCCCGATGCCGGATGCCGGATGATCAGCGCGTCCGCCCCGGCCGCCCGCAGCGTCAGCGCGGTGTCGCGCAACGACTCGCCCTTGCCCACCGATGATCCGGCGGCGCTGACGTTGATCACGTCGGCGCTCATCCACTTGCCGGCCACCTCGAAGGACACCCGGGTGCGGGTCGAGTTCTCGTAGAACATCGTCACGATGGTGCGGCCGCGCAGCGTCGGCAGCTTCTTGATCTCGCGGCCCACCAGCGCCTGGGCGAAGCGGTCGGCGTCGTCGAGGATGGCGGTGGCGTCGTCACGGCTCAGGTCGCCGGCGGCCAGCAGGTGGCGCGTCATCGCGAGATCACCACCCCGTCGTCACCGTCGTTCTCCCTCAACAAGACATGCACGCTCTCGCTGCGTGAGGTGGGAACGTTCTTGCCCACGTAATCGGCGCGCAGCGGCAGTTCGCGATGGCCGCGGTCGACCAGCACCGCCAGCTGCACCGCCCGCGGGCGGCCCACGTCGCGCAGCGCGTCCAGGGCGGAACGCACCGAGCGGCCGGAGTAGAGCACGTCGTCGACGAGGATCACCAACGCATCGTCGATGCCGCCGGCCGGGATCGAGGTGGCCTCCAGCGGCCGCGGTGGCTTTTGCATCAGGTCGTCGCGGTACAGGGTGATGTCCAACGCGCCGTGGCCGACTTCGACGCCGCTGTATTCGCCGATGTTGCCGGCCAGGCGTTCGGCCAGGATCACGCCGCGAGTGGGGATGCCCAGTAGCACGACCCGTGGGGCGTCGGGACCATCCAGCGCGGTCTTTTCAATGATCTGGTGCGCAATGCGGGAAATGGTGCGGCCCACGTCGGCCGCCGACATCAATTCCCGGGAATCACTGGCTGAGCCCGTGTCGCCCGCAGCACCCATACGAAACTTGACCTCCTTCTCCGCCTCACCGGACGGATCGTTAAAGGATGTCGACTGCACGGCAGCGTAGCACTAATTTCGGGGGCGGCGGCGGCTGGCGTGTGTGGCGCGCATCGCTCCCACTCGTACCCGTCACACCCGCCCCATGAGTCTCTCCGCGAGAGGACACGATTTGTGCCCGCCTCACAGCGACAAGTGGCGGCCGACGCTGTCGCGGATCCGGCGGTCCGGCTTGTTGTCATTGTGAGGCGGGCAATGAGCACGTACCGACTCGCGGCGACGCGTGGGATGAAAGTGCACCGTGCTCTTCGACGGCACGTCACCGTCAGAATGCTTATCCGCATTGCCTTCCAAGACGATGGCCACGGTCGATCGATTCGACGCCAGCGAGGCGACATGACGGGTGCATGCCCCGTCGAGCTGGAAGCGAGATGCGTAGCGCGCGTCCAGAATACGGTGAAAGGGTGCCACAACTGCCAGGCGCGATGAATACACCCGGCCGCACGATGGACAGAGTTGGCAGCGTCCGCCGGCGAGGAACTCCGCTTTAGGACAAACGGCAGGGTGCTGCTTGAGCAACCTCTGCCGGCTGCTTCTCCGAGGCGAATCCCACCGGGCCGCGGTGGCCGCGGCCCGTGGTGGCGCTCTGGTACGCCCGCGCGCAGCGGCGCTGAGAAATTAGTCGGCGGCCTACCCGCCCTCGACCAGCCGTTGGGCGGTCAGTCCAGCGTGCGCGATGCGGCGCAGGGCGGCGAGGATCGGTTCGTAGAAGATGGTGCCCAGTACGGCGTATTCGATTGCCGCTGCGGCAGGTTCGAGCGGCATCTGTTCGATGTCGTACGCTGCGATGGCGCTGATGTGCGGCGCGTAGGCGCGCAATCGATCCTCGGTCATCGGCACACCGGCGGCCTCGGCGTCGGCGAGGGCGCGGTCAAGCTGCGCCACCGCGGGCAGATCGTCGGGCACCGCGAAATCGAGCACTCGGAGCGCTTCCTCAGCCCGCGAACAGTCAGAGTTGCGTGCGGGTTCAGCGGGGTGCGAGAGCACCGCTGTTGCCGCGCCCAGCGTCGCGAAAAGCGACCGGCCGGGATGGTCAATGAGTCCGATAATTGACTTAATCTGGGCAATCGACAGACCAAGTGCCGACAGCGCTCTGATCAGAGCTATCCGCCGGACATGTGGCTCGTCGTAGTGGGCGCGGGTGGAACTGATGGCACGGCCCGGCATCAGTACGCCCTCACGTAGGTAGTACTTGATCGTCGGCACCGGCACGTTGGTCTGGGTTGCCAGTTCCGACATCAGCACGGGCACCCTCCTTCGAATATCGCGTCTAAAACATCTTGACATTGGATACTTCCACTATCCACTATTGGATAGTGGAAGTATCCAACCAAGGATTATGACGTTCAGGAAATTACTATGAACACCTCGCTGATCACCCCATTTATGAGTATCACGCTCGGGGCAACCATCATCTCGATCGTCACCATCGCATCCGGCGGCGTCTTTCTGCTGCGCGTTGTCACCGGCACCCACGAAACCAATGATCTCCAGAAGTCTTTTTTCCGGGCGGGCCATGCGCACGCCGGTGTGCTCGTGATGCTGGGCCTACTGCTGTCGGTACTGGGCAACGCCGCGGGTGCGAACCCGGCCGTCGCCAATAGCGGGGCGATCGCCGTGTTGCTGGCAGCCATTCTGATGCCCGCGGGATTTTTCCTGTCGGTGCTCGGTCGTAACCCGGCACACCCGAACCGCATGATCGCGAGTGTTTGGCTCGGCGCGACGCTACTGATCACTGGCGTACTGACATCTGGGGTGGCAACCCTGCTCGCCGGGATCGAGCGAATCTGAAACTAGCCGACGACGATCGCGCCGGCTGGTCTGTCGACGGAAGCCACACGGCGACCATTAACGTGAACCGGGTGAATCTCGATGGCAACGCGGCCTCGGTCCGCGACGTGTGCGACGCCGGCCTGCTCGCCGGCGCGGTGACGGTGGTGTGGCAGCACGGAGAACTGCTGCAGGTCAACGAGATCGGCTATCGCGACGTGGACGCGGGCCTGCCGATGCAGCGGGACACGCTGTTTCGCATCGCGTCGATGACCAAGCCGGTGACCGTCGCGACGGTGATGAGTCTGGTCGACGAGGGCAAGCTGAACCTCAAGGATCCGGTCGTGCGCTGGGCGCCGGAGTTGACCGACGTGCGGGTGCTCGACGATCCGCACGGCCCGCTGGACCGGACCCATCCGGTGAACCGCACCATCCTGATCGAGGATCTGCTCACCCACACCAGTGGCCTGGCGTACGGGTTCTCGGTGTCCGGGCCGATCTCCAAGGCCTACATGCGGCTGCCGTTCAATCAGGGCCCAGACATCTGGCTGGCCGAGTTGGCCAAGCTGCCGCTGGTGCATCAACCCGGTGACCGGGTCACCTACAGCCATTCCATCGACCTGCTGGGCGTCATCGCGTCCCGCATCGAGGGCAAGCCGTTCCATCAGGTTCTCGACGAACGGATCCTGGGTCCGGCGGGCATGCCCGACACCGGGTTCTTCGTCACCCCCGAGGCGCGGCGCCGCGCGGCGACCATGTACCGGCTCACCAACGAACACCAGCTGCAACACGGGGTGATGGGGCCGCCGCACCTCACGCCGCCCTCGTTCTGCAACGCCGGCGGCGGATTGTGGTCGAGCGCCGACGATTACCTGCGCTTCGTGCGGATGCTGCTCGCCGGCGGAACGATCGACGGTGTGCGGGTGCTGTCGGCGGAGTCCGTTCGGCTGATGCGCACCGACCGGCTGACCGACGAGCAGAAGCGGCACAACTTCCTGGGCGCGCCGTATTGGATCGGACGCGGCTTCGGGCTGAATCTGTCGGTGGTGACCGACCCCGCAAGGAGCACACCGCTCTTCGGGCCCGGGGGCGTCGGCACGTTCAGCTGGCCCGGCGCCTACGGGACCTGGTGGCAGGCGGACCCCGCCGCGGATCTGATCCTGATCTACCTCATCCAGAATCTCCCGGATCTCACCGTCGACGCGGCCACGGCCGTCGCCGGCAACACGTCGCTGGCCAAACTCCGCACGGCACAACCGAGATTCGTCCGCAACACCTATCGTGCGCTCGGCCTCTGAGCGCGGATCGCGATGGCCGATTACCCACCCGACCGCATCAACGGGCCGCGGCTGACGCTGCGCCTGCCCGCGCTCGACGACGCCGGCGCGCTCTTCCAGCGGGTCGCCCGCGATCCGCAGGTCACCAAATATCTGCTGTGGGCACCGCATCCCGACGTGGCGGCGACGCGGCGGGTGATCACCGAAAAGCTCAACACCGGCACCGACGAGAAGACCTGGGTGATCGAGCTGCGGCACCGCGGTGAGGTGGTCGGACTGGCCAGCTGCCGGCGCACGGCGCCGCACTCGGTCGAGATCGGCTACTGCCTGGGCCGACGCTGGTGGGGTAAGGGTTTGATGTCCGAGGTGCTCGGCATGCTGCTCACCGCGCTCGACGCCGATCGCGACGTGTATCGCGTGTGGGCCACGTGCAGCGTCGACAACGAGCGTTCGGCGCGCCTGCTGGAGCACGCCGGTTTCTTCCTGGAAGGCCGGCTGGCCCGGCACGCCGTCTACCCCACCATGGGGCCCGAGCCGCAGGACAGCCTGCTCTACGCCAAGATCCTGCGCTGACTAGCCGTTCTGCAGCGAGCCGTCGTGTTCCAGCGCCCGGCGCGCGTAGGCCCGCACGTCGGCGTCGCCGTCCTTGAGCGCGATCCCCAGGGCGTCACGGGCCGCGGGTTGCACCGCCCACCGGGTCAGGCTGAGCACGACCGCCTTGCGCACGTCCAGATGCGCGTCGCTGAGCGCCTCGGACAGCTGCGGAACCGCGAACTCCGCCGCCGCACCGGCCAGCGCACGCGCCGCGCCCTCGCGCACCTGCCACGCCGGCGCCCGCAGCGCCTGCCTGATCGCGGGGTAATCCTCGGGGCCACACCCCAATTCACCCAGCGCGGCAAGGCCCGCCGCGCGCACCAGCGGATCGGTGTCGGCGACCAGCCCGCGCACCGCCCGGCTGGCTGGGGCTGCCGCCACCCTTAGCGTCGCCAGCCCGGCGGCCGCCGCGATCCGCACCTCCCGGTTCTCGGCGCCGGCGGCCGCCACGACGCCTTGCACGTCGTCGACCGAGACCAGCGCGCGCACGGCCTCGATGCGCACCCGATGATCGGCATCGGCGAGGGCGCGACGGTACTGGGCGCCGTCACCGGCGCCGCGTGCGGCCAGCACGTAGAGCGCGGCCGCCCGCACCACGCGGTCGGCCGAATCCAGGTGCTCGCGGGCCTTTTCGGGCCCGGGCAGCACCTCGACCAGCTCGCGGATCCCCTCGGCGCCGGTGCGGCGCACCGCGGAGTCGTCGTCGCCCAGCGCGGCCAACAGGGCCGGCGCATACCCGTCGGGGATGTGCTCGGTCAGCGTCGCCACCGCGGTCCGGCGCACACCGGGATCCGCATCGGCGAGGTAGCGCCCCAGGTCGGCGACCGTCGGCTCCTCGAGCGCCAGCACCTCGGCGATCCGGGGCGAGGGCGGATCGAACGCCGTTGCGCCCGAGGTTATTCGGGACACCGCCGTGGCCGGGGCCTGACCGCCGATCAGCGGCGGCTCCTCCACCGGGTACACGGTCTGGTCGGTGGGCGGCAGGCCGTCCAGCTCCGGGACCGGCACGAAATAGGGCGCCACCGGCCGCTTGAGAAACACCATTCCTTTTTCGGCGTCGCCTTGGGTCGCTTTGCGCAGGTTCAGGTGGTAGCCCCATTGGTTGTCGTCGCGCCCGGGCAGATCGGCACGGTCGTGATAGAGGCCCCACCGCGATTCGGTTCGGGTGTGCGAGGATCGGGCGGCCATCTCGGCGCAGTCCCGGATGAACGACACCTCCACCGCGCGCATCAGCTCGTGCGGGTTGCGGGCGCCCATCTCGGCGATTTCCTTGCTCATCCGGTCGAACGTGCGGATCGCGAGCGACAGTTTGGCCGCCGTCTTGGGCGGTGCGACATAGTCGTTGACGAAGCGGCGCAGCTTGTATTCGACCTGCGGCTGCGGCGGGCCGTCCGGGTGGCGCAGCGGCCGGTAGATCAGCTCGTGCGCCTCGCGCACCTGGTCCTCCGGAAGCTGTTGGGGCGCAGCGACGTCGGCCAGGGTGGACGCGGCATGCGTGCCGGCCAGATCGCCGAACACGAACGCCCCGATCATGTAATTGTGCGGGACGCAGGCCATATCCCCCGCCGCGTACAGGCCGGGCACCGTGGTGCGGGCCTGCTCGTCGACCCACACGCCGGAGGCGGAATGCCCGCTGCACAACCCGATTTCGGAGATGTGCATCTCGATGTCGTGGGTGCGGTAGTCGTGGCCCCGATTGGCGTGGAACGTGCCCCGGGTGGGCCGTTCGGTGGTGTGCAGGATGTTTTCCAGCGCGGTCAGCGTCTCGTCGGACAGGTGCGTCACCTTGAGGTAGATGGGTCCGCGCGCGGAATCGATCTCGCTTTTGACTTCGGCCATCATCTGCCCCGACCAGTAGTCGGAGTCCACGAACCGCTCGCCGTGCGCGTTGACCTGATATCCGCCAAAGGGATTGGCCACGTACGCGCACGCCGGGCCGTTGTAGTCCTTGATCAGCGGGTTGACCTGGAAGCATTCGATCCCGGACAGCTCGGCGCCCGCGTGGTAGGCCATCGAGTAGCCGTCGCCGGCGTTGGTCGGGTTCTCATACGTGCCGTACAGGTAGCCCGAGGCGGGCAGCCCGAGCCGGCCGCACGCCCCGGTCGCCAGGATCACCGCCTTGGCGCCGACGGTGACGAATTCGCCGGTGCGCGTGTTCAGCGCCGCGGCGCCCACGGCCCGCCCGCCATCGACCAGCACGCGCACCGGCATCAGCCGGTTCTCGATCTGGATCTTCTCGCGCATCGACCGTTGCCGCAGCACCCGGTACAGCGCCTTTTTCACGTCCTTGCCCTCGGGCATCGGCAGCACGTAGGAACCCGAACGGTGCACCCGGCGCACGGCGTACTCACCGCGGGAGTTCTTCTCGAACTTCACCCCGTAGCGCTCCAGCCGCTGCACCATCGCGAAGCCTCGGGTGGCGGTCTGATACACCGTGCGCTGGTTGACGATTCCGTCGTTGGCGCGGGTGATCTCGGCGACGTAGTCCTCGGGCTCCGCCTTGCCGGGGATCACCGCGTTGTTGACACCGTCCATGCCCATCGCCAGGGCGCCGGAGTGCCGCACGTGGGCCTTCTCCAACAACAGCACCTGTGCGCCGTTCTCGGCGGCGGACAGCGCCGCCATAGTGCCGGCGGTGCCGCCGCCGATGACGAGGACGTCGCAGTCGAGCCGGAGCGGAGCCGTCGGGTCGGGAATTTGCATCATGGGACCTCCGCGTAATTCAGCGCCGCGATGATCTGCGCGCGCAATTCCTCGTGCGGCCGTTCGCTGCGCGGATCCGCCACCTCGATCGAGGCGCGCGGCGGCTCACCGGCCCGGCCCAGCACCACGATGCGGTCCCCCAGCGCCAGCGCCTCGTCGACGTCGTGGGTGACGAACACGATCGTGGTGGGGTGGGTGCGCCAGGCGTCGATGAGCAGCCGCTGCATCGCGGCCCGCGTCTGGGTGTCCAACGCCCCGAACGGCTCGTCCATCATCACCGCGCGCGGCGCCCCGGCCAGGCCGCGCGCGAGCTGGACGCGCTGGCGCATCCCGCCGGACAGGCTCTTGGGCAAATAGTTACCGAATCCGGTGAGGCCGAGTTCGTCGATCCACCGCTCGGCGGCCGCGCGCCGGCCGGCCCGGGGCTGGCCGCGCAGGCGCAGCGCCAGCTCGATGTTGGACCGCACGGTGCGCCAGGGCAGTAACGCATTGTCCTGGAACACCATTCCCCGATCGCCCGAGGTGGTGTCGACCGCGCCGCCGTCGGCCAGCACGCGGCCACCGTCGGGCGAAAGCAAACCCGCCAGGGCCCGCAGCACCGTCGACTTGCCGCAGCCCGACGGCCCGGTCAGCACCAGGATCTCCCCCGGCCGCACCACCAGGCTCAGCTCGTCGATCACCGGCGGCCCGTTGTAGGACAACCGAATTCGGTCCAGCTCGAGGGACATCCCGGTTTTCGTCGCGGTCATCGCGAACCGTCCTGTGCGCGCGGCAGCCAGCGGGTCACGCGGCGGCCCACCAATTCGACGGCCGCCGAGGTCACGAATCCCAGCACGCCGATGGTGATGATGCCGACGAACACCTGGGGGTAGGCCAGCACGGTGTAGTCCTGCCAGGTGCGGTACCCGACGCCGAGGCGCCCGGAGATCATCTCGGCGGAGATCACGCAGATCCATGCCACGCCCATGCCGACGGACAGGCCGCCGAACACACCGGGCAGGATGCCGGGCAGCACCACCTGCGTCAGCACCTGCCACCGGCCGCCGCCCAGCGTGCGTACCGAGTCCTCCCACAACGTGGGCAGCGCGCGCACCGCGTGCCGCGTCGAGACCATGATCGGGAAATACGCCGCCAGGAACGTGATGAACACGATGCCGGCCTCGTCGGTCGGGAACAGCAGGATGGCCACCGGCACCATCGCGATCGCCGGGATGGGCCGCGCCAGCTCCACCAGCGGCCCGGACACGTCGGCGAACCACCGCGAACGGCCCAGCAGCACACCGGTCGCGACGCCGACGACGGCGGCCAGCCCGAAGCCCGTCAAGATGCGGATCAACGACTGCGCCAGGTCGAGCCAGTACTCGCCGGTGCCGAGCCGGCGGTGCAGCGCATTGACGATCTCGGTGACGGTGGGCAGCGTGTCGAACCGCAGCAACAGCCGCACCTTGTCCGCGGTGAGCAACTGCCACAACCCGACCGCGGCGGCCACCGACGCCAGTCGCAGCAGCCGAGACTGCCACTGCGCCGTCATTCGCCGCGGCCGCGCCGCCGGAGGCGCCGCGGCGAGGCCGAGGACTTGGTCGGCCACCACTTGTGCAGTCATACCGAACCTCCCAGCGCCTCTTGGTAATCCATCGCCGCACCACCCGGGTGACCGGCGAGGTACCGGTTCGCCCCGGCCGCGGTGCCGAACGGCAGATAGTTCTGCCCGTCTTTGACCCAGAACGCCCTGTCGGCGAACCAGCGGGTGCCGAGTTCGGCGTCGGGAACGTAGGCCGCCCGGACCTTGGCGCCGTGGCCGACCGCGTCCCGCACGGCCTGCAGCAGGCCGGTCGGGGTCGCGGCCGTTTGCGTCGCGGTGGCTCCGTCCAGCCACAGCTCACTGGCCAACGCGGGGTCGCCGCGCAGCGCGGACGGGTTGGCGGTGCGCGCCCGCGATGCCGCATAGTCCAGCCCGCGGGCGGTGAACACCGCGCGCAACGGTTCCTCCACGACGAACTTCGCCACATCGAGATCGGCGAAGTCACCGATCGACTTCAGGTACGGCACATCGCTTTTCAGAGCCTCGACGAGAGAGGGTTTCAGCGTGGTGTCGAAGGACGTCCCGCCGGGACCGTTGTAGAGGTACACCACCTCCTGGGGCAGTCCGCTTTCCTCGGCGACGATGCGGGCGGCCTGAAGCGGTTTGTTGTTCAGGAAGTCGGTAGCGTCCAGTTGCGCCTGCAGGAAGGCGCCCAGCACCTCCGGGTGCGCCGACGCGTAGGAGCGGCGCACCACCACACCGTGCAGGGTAGGCAGGTTCAGCTCGGCCCCGTCGTAGAGCAGTTTGGCCTTGCCCTGGTAAACCAGCAGCCCGGGCCAGGCGACGAATTGCGAGAGCGCTTGCACCTGACCGGATTCCAGCGCCGATGCGCCGACCTGCGGTTGCTGGTTGAGCACCTCAACACCGCAGACACCGCCGCCGCAGGCCCTGCTCAGCGCGCGCACCAGGGTGCCGTGGCCGGCCGACCCGACGCTGGCGGAAACCTTGGCGCCGGCGAGGTCGGCCAGGCCCGCCGCGCGTGAATCCGGGGTCACCACCACCATGTTGAGGGCCCCTTTGGGGTTGTAGCCGGTGATGGAGACGATCTCGGTGCGGGCCAGCGGGTTGGCCTGTGTCTTGGAGCCGTTGATCAGCATCGGATAGTCGCCCATCGAACCGATGTCGATCTTTTCGGCGAGCATCTGTGCGGTGATCGGGGCGCCGGTGTCGTAATCCTGCCACCGCACGGCGTATTTGGTGCCCGTGCGGGCGGTGATGTTCGCCAGTCGGCGTTCCAGGTAGCCCTGTGCGCGCAGCAGCGTGCCCGCGGTGACGGTGTTGATGGTCTTGGACTGGTATCCCACCACCACGTTGACCACACCGGATGACTGCGACAGGGATTCCAGCGAGCAACCGGAGGTGAGCGTGGCGACCGCGATCATCGCCGACACCGGCCAGGCGGCGTGTCGTTTCATCGAAGTTCCTGGGGATAAACGCTTTTCAGCGAAGGAGATAGGGCATGTTGACGGTGACGGCGCCGGTGGGACAGCGGGCCGCGCAGGGTCCGCAATACCAGCACTCGTCGACATGCATGAAGGCCTTGCCGGTGTCGGGGTTGATGGCCAGCGCGTCGAGCGGGCAGACCTCCACGCACAGCGTGCAGCCGTCGATACACAGCGACTCGTCGATCGTCACCGGTACGTCCGCGCGCATGTTGTTGATCAGCGTCATGGGTTGCTCCTTGTGTCGGCTCTAATAAGGTTGCCGCGCATGGTGATTCGGTCTCCACGCATCCGGATGTACTCGAGGTCGACGGGTGTGCCGTCGGCGAGGCTGGTGAGGCGCTCCAGCATCAGCAGCGCCGCGCCGTCGGGCACCTGCAGCGTGGCCGCCGAATGCGCGTCGGCGGGGATGGCCTCGAGCGCCAGCGCCGCCGAGCCCAGCCGCTGCCCGCTCACCTGCTCGATGAGCGCGAACAGGTCTTCGGCGTCCAGCGGATGGTTCAGCACCTGCCTGCCGATGTCGGGGGCAAGGTAGGTGAGGTCCAGGCTGAGCGGGAGGTCACCGAGGTAGCGCAGCCGTTCGACGAACACCGCCTGCTCCCCCGGCCTCAGTCGCAACCGGCGGGCCACCGACGGCGGCGCGGTGACCGCCATCGCCGCCCGGACCTCGTTGCGCACGTCGCCGAGGTCCTTGAACGTCTCCTTCAGGCCCAGTAGCGCGTCGAGCCCGTGGGCGTACTTGCGCTGCGCGACATGGGTGCCGACCTTGGGCGCGCGGTCGATCAGCCCTTCATGCTTGAGGACGGCCAGCGCTTCGCGAACGGTGTTGCGGGATACCGAGAATTCGGCGGCCAGCTCCAGCTCGGCCGGCAGGCCGTCCGGGTAGGTGCCGGCGTGGATCTGCTGGCGCAACACGTCGGCGACCCGGCGCGCGCGGTTGGCCCGCGAGCCCTGGACATCCCCGACGGGTACTGGTTGCGCCACGCCGTCACGCTAACGCAGCTCAGGGCCCCTTTCCGGGCCGGCGACGAGGACCGCCGGCAGCGGGCGGGCCTATTGCGCCGGGCGACGTTCGGGCCCGACCAGCGAAAACCGCGGACCGTCGCGGCATTGCGCCACCTGCGGCGATCCGCTCGCCTTGTGATCTTGGTGAGCGGAACCCGACGCGCGCTACCGTGGGCGTGCACACCATCGACAACGGAAGATGCCGTCATGACTGACGTTTCGAGATACGCGTTGACCAAGGTGCCGGCGGTCACCTTGGGCTTCTGGGTCATCAAGGTCTTGGCCACGACGCTGGGCGAGACGGGCGGCGACACCGTCACGATGACGCTGAATTGGGGCTATGCGGCCGGGGTCGGGATCTTCGGCGTCGCGCTGGTGGTGCTGGTTGCCGCGCAGATCTTCGTCAACCGATTCCATGCGCCCCTGTACTGGGCGACGATCGTGGCGTCGACGACGTTCGGCACCGTGCTGGCCGATTTCGCTGACCGATCGCTGGGAATCGGCTACACGGGCGGATCGCTGCTGCTTTTGGCTTGTCTGCTGGCTACCTTGGGACTCTGGCGCGCGACGCACGGCAGCGTGTCGGTCACCACCGTCTCGACTCCGAAGGTGGAGGCCTTCTACTGGGCGACGATCACTTTCTCGCAGACGCTGGGCACCGCGCTCGGCGATTGGCTGGCCGATACCCGCGATTTCGGTTACGAACGCGGCGCGCTGGTGTTCGCGGCCGCCTTGATAGTGGTCGCTGCCCTGTACTACTGGACCACCATCTCCCGCGTCACCCTGTTCTGGATTGCGTTCATCCTCACCAGGCCGCTGGGCGCCACCGTCGGCGACTTCATCGACAAGCCGGTCGCCGACGGCGGTTTGGCGTGGAGCCGCCCGCTCGCTTCGGCGGTGCTCGCGGTGCTTATCGCGGTATTGCTCGTCGTCATTCCACAGCGTCCCGGTCGCCATCCCGGCCAACCCAAAGCCGATGCGGCAGAAGCTCAATCGGGCACCGGTGTCGAGCAACCAGATCAGGGCGCTACATGACCGGTTCGGAAGTCGGGGGTCCTCTCCGATTCAGGAGCCCCGCTCAGGTGTTGTCGGCAACCGACGGCACCGCGTGGGCGTCGTTGGCGCCGTTGCGCGCCCCGTTCATGCCGGAGGGGTCCGCGGGCAGCTCGAACGCCGTGGTCACCGATCCCACCGCGGCCGTCGCGGCGTTGCGTTGCGCTTCCATCCGCGCCAGCGCCGTCTCGGTGAAGACCGACAACCCCAAATCCGGGTTGTACCCGTGGATTTCTTTGACGTCGAGCTGGGCGAGGAAGTAGACGATCTCCTTGGAGACCACCTGGCCGGGCACCAGCACCGGGAAGCCCGGCGGATAGGGCACCACGAACGTCGTCGACACCAGCGTCTTGCCCTCGGCCAGCCGTCGCCCGGCCATGCCGATCAGCACGTGCTCGCGATCGGACTCTTCGTATCCGGCGTAGAAAGCCGACCGCATGTCGCCGAAGTTGCATTCGTCGACGGGCCGGAAGGCGACGTCGAACTCGCTGAAGTCGGGCAGGTGCGGCAGATCCTCGGTGATCTCTTCGACATGGCGTTCTTGCAGCGCCCGGTCCGCGACGCTCGCCGCCTTTTCGGTCCGGTCGAAATCGATTGCCACCCTGCGTAATACGTCGAGCAGATAGTGAACGCTCGACCAGGTGACGCCGATCGTGAAGATCAACAACACGCTGTTGATCGACGTCTTGTTGATCTGGATGCCGAACCGCTCCATCAGGATCTTTTCGCGGAAGTCGTAACCGTTCATCCCCGTCGCACCGACGAACAACGTCACCCGCGTCGCGTCCAGCACGAACTGGTCGGAGCGCCACGCCTCGTTCCACTCGGCCAGCGCGCCCTGCCTGACCTCGCGGTACGAACTGACCGACGACTCCCGGAATTCCTCAGGCACCAGGTCGGATTCGTCGAGAATGCGGAACCACTTGCTGATCAGCCGGTCTTTGCGGACCCGGTGGCGGAACACCAGCGCCATGTCGTAGACCTGCCGGACCATTTGGAAGCCTTCGATGTCGACCTGCCGGCGCGCCAGGTCCAGCGACGCCAGCAGTTGCTGGTTCGGCGACGTCGAGGTGTGGGTCAGGAACGCCTCGGCGAATGAATCGCGGGTGAGCGCGTTGAAATCCTGGTCCCGGACGTGGATCATCGACGCCTGCCGCAGCGCCGACAGCGATTTGTGCGTGGAGTGCGTCGCGTAGACGCGGACCCGCGCGCTGGCCGGATCGGGCATCAGCTCACGCTCGATCCACTCCGAGCGGTCGACCCCCTCCATCGACGCGGCCCACTTCCGGTACTGATCAACGTATTCCGGCGACACCAGCATGTGCTCGAGGCGCTCGGCGGACACCATCGCGGTCCGCTGCCGGGCCCACGGCACCGCCGTGGCGAAGGCGTACCACGCCTCGTCCCACAGGAAACAGATGTCCGGCTTGATCGCCAGCACCTCCTGCATGACCTGCAGCGGGTTGTAGACGACGCCGTCGAAGGTGCAGTTGGTCAGCAACAGCATGCGCACGCGGTGCAGCTGTCCGGCCGCTTCCAAATCCAGCAGCGTCTGCTTGATGGTGCGCAGCGACACCGCCCCATAGATCGCGAACTGCGGCAGCGGATAGGCGTCCAGGTACAGCGGGTAGGCCCCGGCCAGCACCAGCCCGTAGTGGTGCGACTTGTGGCAGTTGCGGTCGATTAGCACGATGTCGCCGGGGCGGGTCAGCGACTGCACGACGATCTTGTTGGCGGTCGAGGTTCCGTTGGTGACGAAGTAGGTGTGGTCGGCGTTCCACGTTTTGGCCGCCTTGTCCATCGCCTTCTTGATGTTGCCGTGTGGGTCCAGCAGCGAGTCCAGGCCGCCGGAGGTGGTGGACGTTTCGGCCATGAAGATGTTGCGGCCGTAGAACTCCCCCATGTCCTGCAGCGACCTGGAGTTGAAGATGCTGGCGCCGCGCGCGACGGGCAGCGCGTGGAACTGGCCGACCGGCGCCGCCGCGTATGCGCGCAGGGCGTCGAAAAATGGTGTGGCATAACGGTTTCGCAGCCCGGCGAGTACGGTGCTGTGCAGGTCGGTGACGTCGTTGAGCCGGTAGAACGTCCGGTCGTAGACGTCGGGTTCGCTGTCGTCGCCCGCAGCGATCGACTCGTCGGTGAGCAGATACAGGTCGATATGGGGCCGCAGCTCCCTGATCCACTCGCCGCACTCCACCCAGTCGTTGGCGCGATCGGGAATGACGTCGGCCGCGTCCTCGTTCGGCCCCAGCAACGTGTTCATCAGCGGCAACCGGTCGCGGGAGCGCAGCGACAAGTCGTCGCGGATTATCGCCGCCTGAATCTCTCCATTGAGCGCGACCGCGGTGATGGCGTCTTCGACGCTGGGGACCACCAGGATCTCGAACTGCACGTCGTCGGACGGACAACGCAGCGCCCGTAGGCATTCGACCAGGCTGTCCGGCGCGGTGCTCGGGGCGTCGTCGGCGAGCAGCACGGTGTAGAAATGCTGTTGTTTGGCCTGCGCGACCAGTTCCTGGTCATCCAGCGGCGCTGAGGTGTCGAAAAGCCCTGCGCGGTCACCATATTCGCTGAGCAGCCGCACGGCCAGGGAGACCTCTTCGGTGAGCCGCACCGTGGACAGGCTCTCCAGGTGCGCGCGGAAGACCGCCAGGGTCGCCGCGCCCGGATACAGCCAGTAGCGCTCGTAGGCGGCGATGCGGTCCATCAGGCGCTTCACCCGGGCCACATCGTGGGTCTTGTCCAGTCCGGCGAGATCCACCTCGGCGAGGTGGCGGCACGCGTCGTCGAGCAGGTTCCAGGTGTCGACACGGGCGTAGGACGGGTTGGCCACCGCGGCCAGCGCGGAGACTCGAAGTCGTCGCGGCTGGGTGCTGTATCGAATCATGACCTCACCTGTTCTTCTCGGATCGCCGCCGCTGCAGTCCAGTTCGTATTGTCAACCCGCCGCGCCCCGCCCGTGGTCGTTTCACCCCAGCTTGATCAACGATCCGCCTCGTCGTCACTTTCCACCACATGCCGTCCACCCCGGCTGTCGGCCCACCGCAGCACCGGCAGCTCCCGGCGGCGGGCGGGCAGGTCGGTGACATCGCCCAGCGCCCGCACCACGCCCTGCGTCAGGCCCATGATCGCCGCGATCACCGGCAGCAGCGGCTGCAGTGGCCGGGCCGCCGAACGCACCGTGCCGATGCGGCGGGCGACGACCACCCGTTCGACGCAGTGAGAGAGCCAGGCGCCCACCCCCAGTGCGTAAATCGCGAGCACCGAGGCGACGATGGTCCACCCGTAGGCGGCGCACACCACCGCACCCACCACCACCGTCGCGGCCAGCACTACCGCAACGACCAGGCGCAGCTCCAGCCGGGTCATGGTTGGGGTCCGTGGTCCTCCGCTGTGCCGGCGGCGTCAGAACCCACCGCGCCCCGGACGGCCGCCGCGGCCGCCCTGATCTGCGGGGTCACCAGCATGACGTGGCCGAGCACCCCGTTGACGAAGCCCGGCGAGTCGTCGGTGGACAGCTCCTTGGCCAGCTGGACAGCCTCGTCGACGGCGACCGGTTCCGGCACGTCGTCGGCGTACAGCAGCTCCCACACCGCGACCCGCAGGATGGCGCGGTCCACGGCGGGCAGCCGGTCCAGCGTCCAGCCCTGCAGATGGGAGCTGATCAGGTCGTCGATGTGCGCGGCGTGTTCGCCCACGCCCCGGGCCACCGCGGCCGTATACGGCTGCAGGGGCGCGATTTCCGGGTTTGTTTCGGCCAACCCGGTGCGGACGTCGACAACCTCCGCGGGGCTCAATCCGCGCGCCTCGGCTTCGAACAACAGGTCGACGGCACGCTTGCGAGCCTGATGTCGCCCTTTAACGGGCCGGCTCACGCGTTGACACGTCCCAGGTAGCTGCCGTCGCGAGTGTCCACCTTCAGCTTGTCCCCGGTGTTGATGAACAGCGGCACCTGAATCTCCGCCCCGGTTTCCACGGTGGCGGGTTTGGTGCCGGCGCTCGACCGGTCGCCCTGCAGGCCGGGCTCGGTGTGGGTGACCTCCATCTCGACCGACACCGGCAGCTCGAGGTACAGCGGCGCCCCGTCGTGGAAGGCCACCTGCACCGGCAGCCCCTCGAGCAGGAACCGGGCGGCGTCGCCGACCAGCGACTCCGGCAGCGGGTGCTGTTCGTAGTCCTGGCTGTCCATGAACACGAAGTCCGAGCCGTCGCGGTACAGGTATGTGCTGTCGCGCCGGTCCACGGTCGCGGTCTCCACCTTGACCCCGGCGTTGTACGTCTTGTCGACGACCTTGCCCGAGAGCACGTTCTTCAGCTTGGTCCGCACGAACGCCGGGCCCTTGCCGGGTTTGACGTGCTGGAACTCGACGATCTGCCACAGCTGGCCGTCGATCACCAGCACCAGTCCATTCTTGAAATCGGCAGTGCTTGCCACGGTTCGGTATGTCTCCTCGAGGATGGACAGTCGTCTGCGGAACTGTCTGTGACTTGTCGGCCAGTTTAGAGTGCATGGCGGCCGGGGCCCGCGGGCCGGTGGCCGACGGAGGCAACGCCGCTAGCGGTGGGCCCGCTGGCCGTCGGCGTGGGCCGGTTCCTCGGACGAGGGCAACGGCTTGATCATCGTCAACAGCGGGACCCGCAGCGAAACCCCGCCGGCGAACGGCATGTGCACGGCGAAATAGACGATGCGCATTTCCAGCCGCGTCTCCCGCAGGGGTTGCGCGTACAGGTCCCACCGGAAATCCCGGAGCCGCGCCAACCCCCGTGCCACCCCGTTCACGCACCCGACTGTACTCGCGGGCACAACCCCCGAACCGGCTCGCGGGCGGCCGGCACCATCAGGGCCAGGCCGATCGCAAGCGTGGCGCCTGCGCCAGGCGCAGCGGGTCGGCACCCTCACGGGCTACGAAAGAACGGCCAGCTCCTTGGGGAATTTGGTCAGCAGTTCCGGGGCCTGCGCGCGGGCCTCCTCCGGCACCACCAAGGTGTCCTCGATGCGGACACCGCCGCGGCCGGGCAGGTAGACGCCGGGCTCCACGGTCACCACGGATTCCGCCAGCAAGGTGCCGGTGGACGTGGCGCCGATGCCCGGCGCCTCATGGATTTCCAGACCCACGCCATGGCCCAAACTGTGGCCGAACTGCTCGCCGTAGCCGGCGTCCGCGATCATTTGGCGGGCCGCGGTGTCCACCCCGCGCAGGTCGGCGCCGGCGCGTAACGCCTCCCGGCCGGCCCGCTGCGCGTCGGCGACCAGTTGGTAGATCTCCAGCTGCCAGTCGGCGGCCTTGCCCAGCACGAACGTGCGCGTCATGTCGGAGTGGTAACCGCCGACCAGCGCACCGAAGTCGATCTTGACGAAGTCGCCGGCGGCCAGCGCCGCGTCGGTGGGGCGATGATGCGGGATCGCCGAGTTCGGCCCCGCGGCCACGATGGTCTCGAACGAGATCGCGTCGGCGCCGTGGTCGAGCATCAGGGCCTCCAGCTCCCGGCTGACCTCGCGTTCGGTGCGCCCGGGCCGCAGGCCGCCACGCGCCACCAGGTCGGTGAGCGCGGCGTCGGCCGCCTCGCAGGCCAGCCGCAGCAGGGCGACCTCGCCGGCGTCCTTGACCTCGCGCAACGCCTCGACGGTTCCGGCGGCCTTCACCAACTCGGTGGGCGCCTTGCGGCCGTCCAGCTCACTGGTCAGGGCGTCGAATCCGTCGACGGTGACCACGTTGCTTTCGAAACCCAGCTTGCCCGCGCCCGCCTCGGCGGCCTGGCCGGCCAGATAGCGCCCCAGCGCGCGTTCGATGGCGACTTCGAGGTCCGGCGCCTGCTCGGCGGCCTGGGTCCGATACCGGCCGTCGGTCGCCAGCACCGGGCTCCGATCGTTGTCGGCGAACACCAGCAACGCGCCGTTGGACCCGGTGAATCCGGAGAGGTAACGGACGTTGACCAGGTCCGTGACCAGCAGCGCATCCAATCCGCTAGTCGCGAGCTGCGCTCTGAGCCTGTCTCGACGCTGTGAATGTGTCACGGGTCTTGACGGTACTCGCTACGCTTTTGGGCCATGAGTAACTGGATGCTGCGCGGATTGGTGTACGCCGCGGCCATGGTCGTCGTTCGATTGTTCCAAGGCGCGCTGATCAACGCGTGGCAGACGCAGGCTGCTGTGTTCAGCGTGGTGCTGCTGATTCTGTTCATCATCGGGGTGGCCGTGTGGGGGGTTCTCGACGGCCGGGCCGACGCGACCGCCAACCGCGATCCGGATCGCCGCGGCGATCTGGCGATGACCTGGCTGCTGGCCGGCCTGGTCGCGGGCGTGCTCAGCGGCGCCGTCTCCTGGCTGATCGCGCTGGTGTACACCGGCCTGTACACCGGGGGGCTGATCAACGAGTTGACGACATTCGCGGCCTTCACCGCGCTGTGCGTCTTCCTGCCCGGCATCATCGGCGTCACCATCGGCCGCTGGCGGGTGGACCGGCAGTTCGAGAAGACGCCGGAGAAACACCACGGCCTGGGCGCAAAGCAGGAGCGCGACAGTGACACCGACGTGTTCACCGCCGTCCGCGGCGATGACACTCCGACCGGTGAAATCCCGGCGGCCCAGGCCGAGGAGCGGACCGCGGCGGTCGCCACGGCCGAGCGCGAGGCGCCCACCGAGACGATGCCCACCGAGGAATCCCCCACCGAGACGATCGCCAAGACCGAGGACGACCCGAAGACGGAGGGCATTCCGACAGCTCGCGAGCCGGGCGCGGCGCCGAAAAAGGACTAGCCGGCAGCGTTTGGCGCCGCGGCCAGGTACCGCAGGGCGAGCAGGTAGCCCTGCACCCCCAAGCCCACGATCACCCCGGTCGCGACGGGGCTGAGGTAAGAGTGCCGCCGAAACTCTTCGCGGGCATGCACATTCGAGATGTGCACCTCGATCAGCGGCGCGCTCAATTCCGCGCACGCGTCGCGCAGCGCCACCGAGGTGTGGGTGAGCCCGCCGGCGTTGAGGATCACCGGTTCCTTCGCGTCGGCGGCCGCGTGGATCCAGTCCAGTAGCTGGGACTCGTTGTCGCTTTGCCGCACAACGGCTTTGAGGCCGAGCGAGGCGGCTTCCCGCTCGATCAGTTCCGCCAGCTGCTCATGCGTCGTGTCGCCGTACAGGTCGGGCTCGCGCCGGCCCAGCCGGCCCAAGTTGGGGCCATTGATCACCTGCACGTTGACGTTCACCGTCGTGCTCATGACACCTCCGCGAGTACGGCGTACGCCGCCGCCAACAGCGACGGGTCGGGCCCGGCCAGCCGGCCCGGCTTGGCCAGCCCGTCGAGGACCACGAACCGCAGCACACCGGCGCGCGATTTCTTGTCTCCCGCCATGTATTCCAGCAACTGCGGCAGCGCGTCGGCGTCGTAGCTGACCGGCAGGCCGAGCGCGGACAAGATGGTGCGGTGGCGTTGCGCCGTGGCGTCGTCGAGCCGCCCGGCAAGACGGGCCAGCTCGGCGGCGAAGACCAGACCCACCGACACCGCGGCGCCGTGGCGCCACTCGTAGCGCTCACGGCGTTCGATGGCATGCCCCAATGTGTGCCCGTAGTTGAGGATTTCGCGCAGCTCCGACTCCTTCTCGTCGGCGGCGACGACCTCGGCCTTGACGGCGATCGCGCGGCGGATCAGCTCCGCGAGCACCTCACCCGACGGGTCCACCGCGGCCTGCGGGTCGGCCTCGATGAGGTCGAGGATCACCGGATCGGCGATGAAGCCGGCCTTGACGATTTCGGCCATCCCGGCGACGAGTTCGTTGGGCGGCAACGTGTGCAGCGTCGCGAGGTCGACCAGGACGGCGCGCGGCTGATGGAACGACCCGACCAGGTTTTTTCCGGCGTCGGTGTTGATGCCCGTCTTGCCGCCGACGGCTGCGTCGACCATGCCCAGCAGCGTCGTGGGCACGTGCACGATGTCGACGCCGCGCAGCCAGGTGGCCGCCGCGAAACCGGCGACGTCGGTAGCCGCGCCGCCGCCGAGGCTGACCAATGCGTCTTTGCGTCCAATTCCGATGCGGCCCAACACTTCCCATAAAAAGCCCACGACCGGAAGGTCCTTGCCGTCTTCGGCGTCCGGGATCTCGATGCGGTGCGCGTCAATACCCTTGTCCGCCAACCGGCTTCGGATCACCACGGCGGTCTGCGCCAACACTGGTTGATGCACGATTGCCACCCTGTGCCGGCCGGAAAGGAGCCCGTCGAGCTCGCCGAGCAGGCCGGTGCCGATGATCACCGGGTACGGCGGGTCGACGGCCACCTCGATCGTGACCGGGTCGTTGGGAGGGGTCACGTGGCGGCCCCCGCCGGGGCCTGCAGCCGCGAGACGATGTAGCGGACCACCGCGCCGGGATTGCGCCGGTTGGTGTCGACGCGGATGGTCGCCGCCCGCCGGTACAGCGGACTGCGTTCGGCCATCAGCGCGCGGTATTTGTCGGCGCGGTCGGGCCCGGCCAGCAGCGGGCGAACCGTGTTGCCGCCGGTGCGGCGGACGCCTTCGGTGGCGCTGATCTCCAAGTAGACGACGGTGTGTCCGGCGAGCGCCTCGCGCACCCCGGGGCTGGTGACGGCGCCGCCGCCCAGCGACAACACGCCGTCGTGGTCGGCCAGCGCCGAGCGCACCACGTCTTCCTCGATGCGGCGGAATTCCCGCTCGCCGTCGACGGCGAAGATTTCGTCGATACGGCGCCCGGTCCGCTGCTCGATCGCCGCATCGGTGTCGACGAAGGCGACGTCGAGCGCCTTGGCCAGCCGCCGCCCGATGGTGGATTTGCCCGACCCCGGCAACCCGATCAGTACCGCTTTGGGCGCCATCACGCGGTGCCCCGGGCGGCCGGCGACTCCCGCTCGGCGACCGCCCGCTGGTAAGCCTCGGCGTTGCGGCGGGTTTCGGTCAGGGAATCGCCGCCGAATTTCTGCAGCGCCGCGCGGGCCAGCACCAGCGCGACCATGGCCTCTACCACCACGCCGGCGGCGGGCACCGCGCACACGTCCGAGCGCTGGTGGATCGCGACGGCTTCGTCGCCGGTCGCCATGTCGACGGTGGCCAGCGCCCGCGGCACGGTGGAAATCGGCTTCATCGCGGCGCGCACCCGCAGCGGCTGGCCGTTGGTCATGCCGCCCTCCAGCCCGCCCGCGCGGTTGGTCGAGCGGACCACGCCATCGGGGCCGGGGTACATCTCGTCGTGGGCGCGGCTGCCCCGGCGGCGCGCCGTCTCGAAACCATCGCCGATCTCGACGCCCTTGATCGCCTGGATGCCCATGACGGCCGCGGCGAGCTGGCTGTCGAGCCGGTTGTCGCCGCTGGTGAACGAGCCCAGCCCGACGGGCAGGCCGGAGACCACCACCTCGACCACACCGCCGAGGGTGTCGCCGTCCTTCTTGGCCGCCTCGATCTCGGCGATCATCGCCTTCTCCGCCGCCTCGTCGTACGCGCGGACCGGGCTGGCGTCGATCGCGGCCAGGTCTGCGGGACCAGGAGGCGGCCCGTCGTAGGGCGCCGACGGGCCGATCGCGATCACGTGCGAAAGCACCTCGACGCCCAGCGCCTGACGCAGGAACGACCGGGCGATGGTCGCCGCGGCGACGCGGGCCGCGGTCTCGCGGGCGCTGGCCCGTTCCAGCACCGGCCGGGCGTCGTCGAAACCGTACTTGAGCATGCCCGCGTAGTCGGCGTGGCCGGGCCGCGGCCGGGTCAGCGGGGCATTGCGTGCGCTGTCCGCCAGTTCCTCCGGGTCGACCGGGTCGGCGGCCATCACGGTTTCCCACTTCGGCCATTCGGTATTGCCGATCTCGACGGCGATGGGCCCGCCCAGGGTGACACCGTGACGCACGCCGGATAGCACGCTCACCGCGTCCCGCTCGAACGCCATGCGGGCCCCGCGGCCGTATCCGAGCCGGCGGCGGGCCAGCTGTTCCGAAATGTCGAGGGAGGTGACCTCCACGCCGGCGACCATGCCTTCGAGCAGGGCCACCAGCGCACGGCCATGCGACTCCCCGGCGGTGATCCAACGCAACACGCGTCCCATCTTCCCACGTGCGCCCGGGTGGGCTTAAATCCGCGCGTCGCCGTCGAGAACCAGGCCGATTGCGACGGCGCTGGCCACACACATCGACGGCCCGTGCGGCACCGCGGACGTGCCGTAGGCACCGTCGCGAAGCCGGGCGGCCACCCCGACCAGCGCGGTCAACAGCGGCGCACCCAACGCCGCGACGAACCACGCGCCGACACCGCCGCAGCCGGTCAGCGCGCCCAGGCCGACGGCCAGCTTGACGTCACCGGCGCCCATCCCGCCCGGCGCCACCGAGTGGACCGCGAGATAGATCGCGGTCAACGCCGCCGCTCCGGCCAGCGCCGACGGCCCGCGCCCGGCCAGCGCGGCCACCGCCAGGATCGTCGCGGCCCCGGTCAGGGTCAGCGCGTTGGGCAGGCGTCGTTCGCGGATGTCGTAACAACTCAACGCCGCCAACCAGACCAGCACCAGACACGCCGCCGCAATCCGCATGCGCGGCAGGCTAATCCGATGCCTGCAGCGCGCAAGTCATCGCGTCGCGCGGCGCGGCCAGCCCGGTGAACTGTTCCACCTGGGCGAAGGCCTGATGCAGCAGCATCTGCACCCCGCTGATCACCCGGCCGCCCGCGGCGGTCACCGCGGCGGCCAGCGGCGTCGGCCACGGGTCGTAGACGGCGTCAAGCAGCACACCGATGCCGGACAAGGTGCCGGCGTAGCGGGCGGCCACCTCGGCCGGAATGGTGCTGACCAGCACGTCGGCGCCCGCCACCTCGTCGGCCAGCCCGTCGCCGTCGAGGTCGCAGAACCGCGTCGTCACTCCCATCCCGCTGCCCAGATCCACCAACCGGGCCGCCTTGTCGGGATTGCGGGCCACCACGGTGATGCCGCGGACGCCCAGCTCCGCCAGGCCGGCCACGGCCGCCGGCGCGGTGCCGCCCGATCCACAGACCAGCGCCCATCCCGAGGCGCTCACGGTCGCCCCGAGCGCGCCCGCGACCCCGTCGATGTCGGTGTTGTCGGCCCGCCACCCCGTCGGGGTGCGCACCAGGGTGTTGGCCGACCCCACCCGCTGCGCGCGGTCGGTCCGCTCGTCGGCGAACCGCAGAGCGGCGAACTTGCCCGGCATGGTCACCGACACCCCGACCCATTCGGGGCCGAGCCCGGCGACCACGCCGGGCAGCTGTTCGGCATCGCATTCGATGCGCTCGTAGGTCCAGCCGGTCAGGCCCAACGCGCGGTAGGCGGCCAGGTGCAATTGGGGGGATTTCGAATGGGCGATGGGCTTGCCGAGCACCGCCGCTTTTCTGGGCGCGCTCTCAGCGGGCGGAGTCGAGGACACCGTTGTGCTTAGCCAGCTCGATGTTGGCCAGATGCTGCTGATAGTCCTTGGTGAACAGCGTCGTCCCCTGGCCGTCGATGGTGACGAAATACAGCCAGTCACCGGGTTCGGGACGCTCGGCGGCGTTCAGGGCGTCGACGCCGGGCGAACAGATCGCGGTGGCCGGCAAGCCCTGCGACACGTAGGTGTTCCACGGCGTCTTCTGGGCGCGGTCGCCGTCGGTGGTGGCCACCTCCCGGCGGTCCAGCGGGTAGTTGACGGTCGAGTCGAACTCCAGCGTGTGGTGCGCGTGCAGGCGGTTGTAGATGACCCGCGCCACCTTCGCGAAGTCCTGCGTCTTGGACTCCTGCTGCACCAGCGAGGCCACCACCAGGATGTCGTAGGGCGACAGGCCCATCGCCTGGGCGGTGTCGACCAGCCCGGACTTCATGTACTCCACCGCGCCGGCGCTGATCAGGTTCGACAGGATGGTCTCGGGCGGCGCGGACGGATCGACGTTGAAGGTCCCCGGCGCGATCAGCCCCTCGATGCGGCGGTGGTCCTTGCCGAGCTCGGTGACCGGCTCGACGGCCCACGGCGGCACCGCCAGGGCCGTGGTGCTGCTGTTGGTGGCGGCCGCGCGCAGGTCCTGCGCGGAGACGCAACGCTGGTCGCCGTCGAAATCCACACAGGTGGCCCGCGAGATCAGGGTGAAGATGCCGGGATTCACCACGTTGGTCTTCATGTCGGTGGTGTCGTCGAGCTGGCGGCCCTCCGGGATGACCAGTCGACCCACCCGGCTGTTCGGGTCGGCCAACCGCGCGACGGCGTTGGCCGCCGGGATTTCGGTGCGCATGCGGTAGAAGCCGGGCTGGATCGAGGAGATCTTGCTGTTGCCGTGCGCGGCGTTGACGAATGCTCGGACGGTCTTGATCACCTGCTCGTTCTGCAGCGTCTCCCCGACCATGGTGGTCGAGTCACCGTCCTTGATCTGAATCACGATGTCGCGCTTGCCGTTTCCGGTGTAGTCGTCACCGGGCCCGAACACGACGTGCCACAGCTTGCCGCCCGCGAAAACACCCACCACCACGATCACGGCCACCAGCGCCAGCGCGCTGCGGAAGGCGACGCGCCGCCGGCGCCGGCCCCGGTCGGCCCGATTCCGGGACATGCGGCTCGACCGGCGCCGGGGCGGGCCCACGGCCTCGGGTTCGGCTCGTTCCCGCCGTGCGCTCTCAACCATCGCTGCGCTCCCCCGCCCCTGGCCCGGTCAGGGTCGCGCGGCGTTGGTCCAGCCAGCTCTGCAGGATCGCCACCGCAGCCGCCTGATCGATCACCGCGCGCTGCTGCCTGGCCCGCACACCGGCCGCGCGCAGCGATCGCTGCGCGGCCACCGTCGTCAGCCGCTCGTCGGCCAGCCGCACGGGGGTGGGAGCGATCCGCCGGGCCAGCTGCTCCGCCAGCTCGATCGCGTCGATCGCCGAGGGGCCGGTGCGGTCGGCCAGCGTGCGCGGCAGCCCGACAACCACCTCTACGGCCTCGAATTCGGCGGCCAGCGCGGCCAGCCGCCGCAGGTGTTTGCCGGAGCGGTCGCGGCGCACGGTCTCGACCGGGGTGGCCAGGATGGCGTCGGGGTCGCTGCAGGCCACACCGATGCGGACGGTGCCCACGTCGACACCGAGCCGACGGCCCCGCCCGGGATCCTGGTCAGGATCGCCGGGCCGGTCGGGGGCGCGGTGCTGTGCGGAGACCACTCAACCGACCCGCGCTATCGCGGCGATCTCGGAGCGGACCGCGTCGAGGGCGGCATCGATGCCGGCCGCGTCCTTGCCGGAGCCCTGCGCCAGGTCCGCCTTGCCGCCGCCACGGCCGTCGACCGCCGCGGCGAGCTGCTTGAGCAGGTCGTTGGCGCGGATCCCCAGATCCTGGGCGGCCTGGTTGGCCGCCACCGCGTAGGGCACCGATCCGCCCTCGCCGTCGGCGATCAGCGCGACCACCGCGGGGTCGTTGCCCAGCTTGCCGCGGATGTCGCCGACCAGGGAGCGCAGATCGCCCGCCGTCATCCCGCCGGACATGCGTTGCGCCACCACCCGGACGTTACCGATGCGCTCCGCATCGGCCGCGGCGTTGGTGGCGGCGGCCTTCGCGCCGGCGAGCCGGGCGCGCTCGAGTTCCTTCTCCGCCGCCTTGAGCCGCTCCACCAGGTTGGCCACCCGGGCGGGCACCTCGTCGGAGGGCACCTTCAGCGACGACGCCAGCCCGGCCATCAGCGCGCGTTCCTTGGCCAGGTGGCGGAACGACTCCAGCCCGACGTAGGCCTCCACCCGGCGCACCCCCGAGCCGACCGAGGATTCGCCCAGGATTGTCACCGGACCGATCTGCGCGGAGTTGTGCACGTGAGTCCCGCCGCACAGCTCCAGCGAAAAGGGGCCGCCGATCTCCACCACCCGCACCTCGTCGGGATAGCGTTCGCCGAACATCGCGATGGCCCCCATCGCCTTGGCCTTTTCGAGTTGCTCGGTGAACGTGTGCACCTCGAAGTCGGCCTGCACGGCCTGGTTGGTCACCTCTTCGACCTGAGTGCGCTGCTCGTCGGAGAGCGCGCCCTGCCAGTTGAAGTCGAACCGCAGGTAGCCCGGGCGGTTCAGCGACCCGGCCTGAACGGCGTTGGGCCCCAGCACTTGTCGCAGCGCCGCGTGCACCATGTGGGTGCCCGAATGTCCCTGGGTGGCGCCCCGGCGCCAGCCAGGGTCGACCGCCGCGACGACGGTGTCGCCCTCCACGAATTCCCCGGACTCGACGTTGACCCGGTGCACCCACAGGGTTTTGGCGATCTTCTGCACGTCGGTGACCGCCGCGCGGGCGCTCCCGCCGGCTCCCGTCCCGCTGATGGTGCCCTCGTCGGCGATCTGCCCACCGGCCTCGGCGTAGAGCGGGGTGCGGTCCAGCACGAGTTCGACGCGCTGCCCTTCGCCGCCCCCGCCGGCCGGCCCGTGCGTGACCACCGGCACCCGCTTGCCGTCGACGAAGATACCCAAAATCTTTGCCTCGGAAGTCAGTTCGTCGAAGCCGGTGAATTCGGTGGGCCCGGCGTCGACCAACTCGCGGTACGCGGTCAGGTCGGCGTGCGCGTGTTTGCGGGCGGCGGCGTCGGCCTTGGCGCGGCGACGCTGCTCGGCCATCAACTCCCGGAAGCCGACCTCGTCCACGCGCAGGCCGGCCTCCGACGCCATCTCCAGCGTGAGCTCGATCGGGAACCCGTAGGTGTCGTGCAAGGTAAAGGCATCCGAACCCGAAATCGGTTTCGCGCCCGCGGCTTTGGTGGTGCCGGCGACCTCGTCGAACAATTTCGACCCCGCCGCCAGCGTGCGGTTGAACGCGGTCTCCTCGGCGACGGCGATGCGCCTGATCCGGTCGAAGTCGGCGACCAGTTCGGGGTACGACGGGCCCATCGCGTCGCGCACGGTGGCCATCAGGTCGCCGACGAGGGGGCCGTCGATGTCGAGCAGCTTGGCCGAGCGGATCACCCGGCGCAGCAGCCGGCGCAACACGTATCCGCGGCCGTCGTTGCCGGGCGTGACGCCGTCGCCGATCAGGATGGCCGCGGTGCGGCTGTGATCGGCGATGACCCGGTAGCGCACGTCGTCGTCGTGGTTGCCCACGTCATAGCCGCGCGGCGCGCGGGCGGCCACGGTGTCGATGGCCGGGCGCAGCAGGTCGGTCTCGTAGACGTTGTGCACGCCCTGCAGGATGAACGCGACCCGCTCCACACCCATGCCGGTGTCAATGTTCTTGCGGGGCAACGGCCCGAGGATCTCGAAGTCTTCCTTGCCGGTTCCCTCGCCGCGCTCGTTCTGCATGAACACGAGGTTCCAGATCTCGATGTAGCGGTCCTCGTTGACCACCGGGCCGCCCTCGACCCCGAACTCCGGTCCCCGGTCGTAGTAGATCTCCGAGGACGGGCCGCACGGCCCGGGAATGCCCATCGACCAATAGTTGTCGGCCATGCCGCGGCGCTGGATGCGCTCTTGCGGCAACCCGGCGATTTCCTGCCACAGCTGCACGGCCTCGTCGTCGTCGAAATAGACCGTCGCCCAGATCCGTTCGGGATCCAGGCCGTAGCCGCCCTGCTCGACACCGTTGGTCAGCAGGGTCCACGCCAGTTCGATGGCGCGGCGCTTGAAGTAGTCGCCGAACGAGAAGTTGCCGGCCATCTGGAAGAACGTGTTGTGCCGGGTGGTGATCCCGACCTCGTCGATATCGGGGGTGCGGATGCACTTCTGGATGCTGGTGGCGGTCGAGTACTCCGGTGTGCGTGCGCCCAGGAAGTAGGGCACGAACTGGACCATGCCGGCGTTGACGAACAGCAGGTTGGGGTCGTCGAGGACCACCGATGCGCTCGGCACCTCGGTGTGGCCCGCTTTCACGAAATGATCAAGAAACCTTTTCCTGATCTCGTGTGTCTGCACTGTCGGAGTCCGCTTCTTCCTATTGCTTGTATGCGTGAACGTCTATTCCAGCGTATTCGCTGGCGCAGTGGGCCACCGGGCCACTAACCCTCGAGAAAGCTCAGTCGGACCGAGCGTTGCGGGTTGTCGCGGTTCAGGTCGACCAGGACGATGCTTTGCCAGGTGCCCAGCATCGGCTCCCCGCCCGAGACCGGAACCGTCACCGACGGCGCGACGAGCGCCGGCATCACATGGTCGGCGCCGTGCCCCTCGGAGCCGTGCGCATGCCGGTAACGGTCGTCGCGCGGCAGTAGCCGCTCCAGCGTGTCGACCAGGTCGTCATCGGAGCCGGCGCCCGTCTCGATGACGGCCACCCCCGCCGTGGCGTGCGGGACGAACACGTTGCACAGGCCGTCCCCGCGCGACCAGCAAAACCCGCGCACCGCCTCGGTGAGATCGACGATGCGGCGGCGTGAGGTGTCCACGTCCAGCACATCGGTATGCATCCGAACCAGCCTACGGCGCGGGCCTCACGACCAGCCAATCGTTTGTGAGCGCGGCCACAGTTGAGCATTGCGGCGCGCAACAGGCAGGAGGAAGGTAGTTCATGACCGGTGGCGCCACCGGGGCGCTGCCCCGACAAAGAGGGGGTGGATCGTGTACGCACGCTCTACCACAATTCAGGCGCAACCCTCGTCCATCGACGCCGGAATTGCCCATGTTCGCGACGAGGTCATGCCCGCGCTACAAGGTATGCCGGGGTGCATCGGAGTTTCCCTTTTGGTCGACCGTCGCTCTGGCCGGTGCATCGCCACCAGCGCCTGGGAGAGCGACGAGTCCATGCGCGCCAGCGGTGAAGCCGTGACGGGAATCCGTGATCGGGCGGCGGAGATGTTCGGGGGCACGGCGAACGTCGAGCAGTGGGAAATCGCGGTGCTGCATCGCGACCACCGCGCGCCCGACGGTGCGGGCGTACGTGCGACGTGGGTCAACGTGCCGCCGGAAACGATGGATCAAGGCATCGAGTACTACAAGTCGTCCGTCCTGCCCCAGTTCGAGGGCCTCGACGGGTTCTGCAGTGCCAGCCTTCTGATTGACCGCGCCTCCGGGCGTGGTGTGTCCTCCGCGACGTTCGACAGCATCGACGCGATGGAGCGGAACCGGGAGCAGGCAACCGCACTGAAGAACTCCTCGATGCAAGAGGCGCGCGCCGAGGAACTCGATGAATGCGAGTTCGAGTTGGCGCTAGCGCACCTCCGAGTGCCCGAGCTGGTCTGATCGAGATGGGCGGTAGACCGGCCGAACCAGGCATTCGGCCGGTCACCGATCGGCGCCCCGAAAGCATTGCGGCGAGTTACCGGCAGGAGGAAGGTAACTGGTGGGACCGGTGGCGCCACCGGGGTGCCGCCCCGACATAGAAGGGGTCGACCGTGTACGCACGCTCCACCACCATCCAGGCGCAACCCCTGTCGGTCGACATCGGAATTGCGCACGTTCGCGATGTCGTCATGCCCGCCCTCAAGGAGATCGACGGGTGGTTGGGGTTGTCGCTGTTGGTTGACCGGCAGTCCGGCACCTGCATCGCCACCAGTTCGTGGGAGACCATCGAGGCGATGCGCGGCAGCGTCGAGCGGGTCGCGCCCATCCGTGACCGGGCCGCGCTGATGTTCGACGGCAGCGCGCGGATGGAGGAATGGGACATCGCGATGCTGCATCGCGACCACCCCTCCCGCCAGGGCGCGTGCGTGCGCGCCACCTGGCTCAAAGTGGTGCCGGATCAGCTGAGCAGGTCGCTGGACTTCTACCGGTCCTCGGTGCTGCCGGAACTGGAGAACCTCGACGGGTTCTGCAGCGCCAGCCTGCTGGTCGACCACCCCACCTGCCGCCGGGCGGTGACCTGCTCGACGTTCGACTCGATGGACGCGATGGCCCGCAACCGCGACCGCGCCACCGAGCTGCGCAGCAGGCGCGTTCGCGAGCTGGGCGCCGAGGTGATCGACGTCGCCGAGTTCGAGCTGGCGATCGCCCACCTGCGGGTGCCCGAGCTGGTCTGAGCGCCTGCCCAGACGCGCCCAGTGCGCGGCCAGCCGCAGCGTTGGCACCGAGTGCGCGGCCCGCCGCGCACTCGGACGGCCAGGCCCGGGTCAGGGCAGCGCGTCGCCGGGGAATCCGCGGCAGGCGTGTACCTGGTAGGTGAAGACCCCGGCCGCCACCCCGGGGTCGTCGGCCATGATGGCGGCGGCTTCGTCGACGGACGCGGCGAACACGCCGACGCCGCAGACGTCGGACTCGTCGGTGACGGGCAGCACCACCGCGAGCACGCCGTCGTCACGCAGCCCGAAGTTGCGCCGGCCGTGCTCCCAGATGATCTCCGCTGACGACTCATCACCAAACCTCGGGCCGCGCTTGAGGATGACGACGCTATAGGGCTTGGCGGCGGGCAACAATTGGCCCATCTCTTCGTCGGTGAAGGTTTTCATCCCTTTTTCACCTCCGTTTCCTACGGATGATCGCGCGCAGCCGCTCCAGCCGGCCGGCCATCTCCCGTTCGCCGCCGCGGCCGGTCGGCCGGTAATAGTCGACGCCCACCAGCTCGTCGGGCGGATATTGTTGTGCGACAACGCCGTCCGGGTTGTCGTGGGAGTACTTGTAGCCCTGCGCATGGCCCAGGGCCTGCGCGCCCGAATAGTGGCCGTCGCGCAGATGGGGCGGCACCAGCCCGGCCTTACCGGCCCTGATGTCGGCCATCGCCGCGCCCAGCGCGGTGGTGACCGCGTTCGACTTCGGCGCGGTGGCCAGGTGAATCGTGCAGTGCGCCAAGGTGAGCTGCGCCTCGGGCATGCCGATCAGCGCGACCGTCTGCGCCGCCGCCACCGCCGCCTGCAGCGCGGTCGGGTCGGCCATGCCGATGTCCTCGCTGGCCAGGATCATCAGCCGGCGCGCGACGAACCGCGGATCCTCCCCCGCGACGAGCATGCGGGCCAGGTAGTGCAGCGCGGCGTCGACGTCCGAGCCGCGCACCGACTTGATGAAGGCGCTGATGACGTCGTAGTGCTGGTCACCGTCGCGGTCGTAGCGCACGGCGGCTTCGTCCAGGGACTGCTCGACGGCGGTGACCGTCAACTCACCGTCGGCGGGCACCGCCTCGGCAGCGACCTCCAGCGCCGTCAGTGCACGCCGGGCGTCACCAGCGGCCAAGCGCACCAGCAGGTCGATGGCCTCGGGCGCGACCGCGACCTGTCCGCCCAGGCCGCGCGGGTCGTCGATCGCGCGCTGCACCACGGCGCGGATGTCGTCGGCGCTCAACGGCCGCAACTGCAGGATCAGCGAGCGGGACAGCAGCGGCGCCACCACCGAAAAGGACGGGTTCTCCGTGGTTGCCGCCACCAGCAGCACCACCCGGTTCTCCACCGCCGACAGCAGCGCGTCCTGCTGGGTCTTGGAGAAACGGTGCACCTCGTCGATGAACAGCACCGTCTGCTCACCATGAAGGAGCGCGGTTCGCGCCTTTTCTATCACCGCCCGAACCTCTTTGACCCCGGCCGACAACGCCGAGAGCGCCTCGAACCGGCGGCCGGTCGCCTGCGAGATCAGCGCGGCCAG
>NZ_LZHT01000052.1 GCF_001667315.1 Mycobacterium sp. 852002-10029_SCH5224772 | reverse complement strand
CCGGTGGACGATCAGACCCTGCAGAAGATCGGCGAGATCACCGACGGCCAGGCCTTCCACGCCGACAGCCTGGACTCGCTGGAGAACGTGTACACGACGCTGCAGCGCCAGATCGGCTACGAAACCGTCAAGGGCGATGCCAGCCTGGCCTGGATGCTGCTCGGTGCCGTCGTGATGGCCGGCGCCGTGCTGGCCGGCCTGCTGCTGAACCGCCGGCTGCCCGCCTGATACGCGCTAGGTCGGCAGGCGCCGATTGATCAACAGCGCCAACGCGGTCGCGATCAGTGCGGCCAGCACCCCGAGGCGCAGCCAGCCGGCGCTGCCCGGGCCCGGCACCGTGCGGTAACCGATCTCGTTCTCGATCGCGTTGTAGCTCTTTTCGAGCTCGCCGAGGTTGGTGGCGGTGTAGGGCTGCCCGCCGGAGAGTCTGGCGATCGTCTTCATCTGGTCGGTCGACACCGGGACCGCGACGCGCTGCCCGTCCATCTCGATCTCACCGCCCTTGGTTCCGAACGAGATCGTCGAGATGGGCACGCCCTCGTCCTTGGCCAGGCGCGCCGCGGTGTAGACACCGTCGTGCGGGTCACTGGGGTTGGACGGCTTGTTCTCGCGGCCGTCGGAAAGCAGCACGATGCGGGCCGGCGGCGGGCCCTCGCCGCCACCCATCACCGAACCGACCGTCGCGATCGCCTGCAACGCGGTGAAGATGCCTTCTCCCGTAGCGGTTTTCGGGGCCGGCTGCAGGCTGTCGATGCCCGACTTCACCGCGCCGCGGTTCGTCGTCGGGGGGACCAGCAGTGTGGCGTTGGCCGCGAACTCCACCAGCCCCAGGTTGATGGCCGGGGTCAGCTGGTCGGCGAATTGCTTGCCGGCCTCCTTCGCCGCGGCCAGGCGGTTGGGCGGAACGTCGTTGGAGGCCATCGATTCCGAGACGTCGATGACGAGCATCACGACGGCGCGGTTG
>NZ_LZHT01000051.1 GCF_001667315.1 Mycobacterium sp. 852002-10029_SCH5224772 | reverse complement strand
CTGAACAGGGGACGCCCGAGGCGGTACAACCCCACCGGCACCAACTCGTCGCTGCCGTACCTGGTGAGGTCGCGCCGTAGCAAGTCGAGATAGGCGGATCTGGTATCGAGGAACGGAGATCGCATGTCACGATCGGTCACGGTCACAGTTGCCCCCTGGTTCACATCAAAGACGGGCTCACCGCCGACCCATCCCGCCCCTACCGGGGAGTAGCAACCATCATAGGCGTTAATTAGCACTGCCTCGGCTACCGCCGGTCACGCGCGCAGGACCTCTTAGCGGCGTCCCGCCTGTCCAACGGCGGGACGGCCCGATTCGTTCAATGGAGCGTCCGCCTCGGGCCGCTCGCCGATCCACTCCAGCAGCGCGCCCAGACCGTCGTCGAGCGTCCACTTCGGGTGCCAGCCGAGCTCGTTGATCGCAGGCTCGATGTCGCAGCTCGCGGCGCGCACGTCGCCGTCGCGGAATTTCGGGACGACGGTCGGTTCGGGCGCGCCACACATGGCGGCGATCTTGTTGGCCAGCTCGTGGATGGTGGTGGCATGGCCGGACCCGATGTCGAGACAGCGCGGCTGCGTTGCGGGGCGCTGGACCGCGGCGAACAGCGCGTCGACGACAGCGTCGATGTAGACGAAATCGCGGACGATCCGCCCGTCTTCGTAGACCTCCAGTGCACGTCCCTGGCGCGCCAGCCGCGCGAAGAGGGCGACGATTCCGGTGTACGAATTGGTCAGCGACTGGCCCGGGCCGTAGACGTTCTGCAACCGCAGCACGCTGAGGTTGGTGTCGTGCGCGGATGTCCATGCGGCCAACAGGTGTTCCTGGGCGAGCTTGGTCGCCGCGTACACGTTGGTGGGCCGGGGTTCAGTTCGGTCCGCGCGGCTCGGCAGCGGCACCGCCCGCTCACCGGCGGGACCCTGGGGATCCCAGACACGCGCGACGAGCTGCGCGTGGCTACGGGGACGCGGGTAGAAGATCTGTGAGCCGGACTGCCAGGAGCCCTCGCCATACACCGCCCTGGAGGACGCCAGGACGAGCTGTTCGGGCACGAGTCCCGAACGGCTCAAGGCGTCGAGCAGCTGAGTGGTCCCGACGACGTTCACCGAGCCGTGCCGCGTCGCCTCCGACAGCGATTGCGCGGTCCCCGTCTCGGCGGCCAGGTGGACGATTTGGGAAGGACGGAATAGCCGCAACACCGCGTCGAAGTCGGGCGCGTGCGTGACGTCCCCGGTGAACAACCGCACCGACGGCGCCAACTCGATCGGCCGATCTCCCCCGTGCACCTGCGGATGCAGGACGTCCATCACGGCGACCTCGCATCCGTCCTCGACGAGACGACGTGCCAGCGCCGACCCGATGAATCCTGCGCCACCGGTGATGAGCACGGACGCTGACACGAATCGACGCCTCCCTTTCGGATGCCGAGGAAATAAGCGACCGGCACACATCGCCGATATCGCGGTCCGGTCGATCATATCGGGGACTGCCCGCCCGGCCGCAGCAAATGCGCGAAAGGCGGCGCTATGCCCAAGTCCCCCTGTGCCGGTGGGCCATTGCCATGGCCTCCATCACCGGCCTCGCGACGAGGGGCCGGAAGAGCCGGAACAGCATGCTGTTGGACAAGCCGTGAAAATCCTCGTACGCCTTACGGAAATCGCGCTCACTTGCCCGGTAGGACTCGAAAACGCGGTCCAACGTTGACATGTCGATGGGGTCGTCCCGCGCGGCCTCGCGGAGCGCTTCGTAGACCGTGGAAATCCAGTCAGCGCCAAAAAGATCCGTCGTCGGGCCGCAGTGCCGCTGCCGATGCAAGCCGGGGGTGAGAAACTTTTCGATCGCGTCCTCGTCCTGGGCATGCAACTCGACCGGCAGCTCCGTGGAAATGCGCTTCATTTCCCGGCGCCAGTCCTCGAGAAGGTTCGCGTAGTCGACGAATACCCGCGGTACGCCGCGCGTGTTTCGCTCCGCCAGGATGTTGCATTTCAACCACAGGGCGCTCGCGAGTGCGGGAGAGACACGCCAGGACTTCACGATCGACGAAATGACCTCTTGCGGATGGCGAACCGCGATCACCGACGCGACGTCGAACCCGGCCACGCGTGCCGCGTCGAACCACAGGCCGGACAGCGTGGTGATCCGCGGTTCTTTGATCACGACGAGCGGCGCCGCCGGCAACGTGGACAGATACTCCGCGACTTTGGCGACGCAGGCCTTGTTCTCTCGGTTGGACGAATCGTCATCCAGAAAGCGAAGCGACGGGTCGTACCAGTTGGTGCCGAGACGGCGCAGGATCGTTTCGTTGAGCGAGATGGCCGCTCGCGGTTCCCAATACCCGAGCGGATTGTCGGCGTCGGCGCCCAGCATCGCGGCCGGGAGCGTGCCACCGCACAGCGAGAGCACCCGCGTCAGCGCCGATGTCCCCGAGCGTTGCGGGCCCAGCACGAACAGGGTCACCGGGCGTTTCCCGATGCCGAGGGGGTTGGAGGAAGTGGCAGCGTCTTCGACGGGCTTGGTCATCTGGGCCAATCTCATCGTGCATCCAAACCTTTCACTGGCCGTGCAGCTGAGCGAATTTCGGAGTTCGATTGATATCCATGGGTTTCCGATTTGGGGAACGGGCGATCAACGCGCGCAGCAACAATTCGGAATCGCCACAGTCACGCCCACCACGATGACAGCACGCTAAAGCGCAGCCTGCTCAACACCTTTGGCAAAGAGGAGAGAATCTGCCTCGCCCCTCATGCGGAATCAGGCTTGACGTGTGACCGGCAACTTCTGCCCCCTGGTGAGAACCATCGAATCATTGCGCCCGCTAAGGACTATAGCCAGACGCAAACGATCACGGTGCCGTTTTTACGAAACTGTCTTGCTTGCTTGACCTTTGGGGGGCTTGGCCCTAGGCCTGATAGCGGGCCGGGCTGTGCGGCGGATCGCAAGCTTACAATCGGCGCCATCCTCAGGAGAAACGGCTGAGCATTATATATAGTATTGGCTCCTGCCGCCTGGGAGATATTGAAGGAACCAAGGTTTCACGATTGCAGGTCGGGCGACGAACGCACCGATGCCAGGCGAGCGGCGTGACGGCTCACCGGGAGCAGGCCTGGGCTCTCCCGCGGAAGTCAACCTTCGGCCGGGGCTGACGGGTGAAACGGCGCTTTGGCAAGGCCGCGGATGCCGCTGTTGTCGAGCATGCGCTCACAAACAGAGACAGCGGTCTCCGCCTCTTGGAATGGCCGGCAGGGCCGCCGTGGTAATGAGTAAAAGCCTCGTCTAAGCCGCTTTCGTGATAAGTAGTGACGATGACGACATGGCGAGAAAAAGTCAGCTTCCTCGTGTCACGGCTCTACCGACCATCCGGGGATGCGGCTGAGGAATACCTGAAGTGGTATTTCGGCAACCTGGTGTGGCAGCAGACCAAGTGGCTGGGCGTTAACTCCTGGAAGTCAGTAACCGATCTTTGGAACTACCAGGAGATCCTGTTCGACGTCAAGCCCTCGCTGGTGATCGAATTCGGCACACGTCACGGCGGCTCCGCGGTGTTTTATGCCAGCATCATGCGCCTGATCGGCCAACCCTTCAAAGTCTTTTCGGTGGACATCTCCTTCAGCGCCCTTGATCCCGAAGCCCGCCGCTGCCCCGAGATCGAGTTCGTAGAATCGTCGTCCACGGAGCCGGCAATCGCGGAGCGTATTCGGCAGCTGAAAGCCGAGTACCCGGGCAAGATCTTTGCGATCCTGGATAGCGACCACACCAAGGATCACGTACTAGCCGAGATGAAAATGCTGCGGCCGCTGCTGTCCGCCGGCGACTATCTTCTGGTCGAAGATTCCTGCGTGAACGGGCATCCGATCATGCCCGGATTCGGGCCGGGCCCCTACGAGGCCATCGAGGCGTACGAGCAGGAGTTCCCGAGCGATTACACCCACGATTATGAGCGTGAGAAAAAATTCGGGTGGACTCTGGCGCCCAATGGATACCTGATCCGCAAGTAATCGAGGCCCTGCCGAAAGCAATGCTGGGCCTAGTTAACTCGGTGACGCCGCGCGTCGTGAATTCCGATCACTCGCCGACTACGCCCAGGCTCCGCTGCGTCGGTGAACCATCGCGGCGACCTCGAGGATCCGCTTCACGATGAACGGCCTGAACACCCGGCGAACGATGCTGTTGGTTCGGGCGTGGAATTCCGTGAAGGCCATGCGGAAATCACGTTCGCCGGCCTGATACGACTCGAAGACCCGGTCGAGGGTCGATACGCGCAGGGGATAGTCCTGCGCGGCCCCGTGCAGTGCCTCATAGACGGCGGAGATCCAGTCCGCACCGAAAAGGTCCGCCACCGGGCCGCCGTAGCGCTGGCGACGAAGGTCGGGAGTGAGAAACTCCTCGACGGCACTCTCGTCGGCCGAGTCCAGATCGATGTCGAGCGTCGCGGCAATGCGCTTCACCTCTCGGTGCCAGTCGTCGAGGAGGTTGCCGTAGTCGACGAACACGCGCGGCATACCGCGGGTGTGCCGCTCGGCGAGCAGGTTGTATTTGAGCCATAACGCGCTCGACAGTTCCGGCGAGGTGTCGACGTACTTGGCCGCCGAGGCGACGACCTCTTGCGGGTGGCGCACCGCGATCACGGCGGCCAGGTCGAAGCCGACCTGGCGCGCCGCCTCAAACCAGAGGCCGGACAGCGCCGTGATCCTCGGTTCCTTGATGACCACCAGCGGCGCCGCCGGCAGCGTGCCGAGATACTCGGCGATCTCCGCGATACAGGCGGCCTTTTCCTCGGCCCCGAACGCGCACTCCTCCTGCAGGCGCAGCGTCGGGTCGTACCAGTTGCTGTCGTGGCGGCGCAGGATCGTTTCGTTGAGCATGATCGCCGCGCGCGGCTCCCAATAACCGCGCGGGTTGTTCCCGTCGGCGCCGCACATTCCGGCCGGGAGCGTGCTACCGCACAGCGACAAGACCCGGGTAAGCGCCGACGTCCCGGACCGCGCCATGCCCAGCACGAACAGTGCAACCGGACGGACCGCGGTTCCAGAGCGGGCGGAACGCTGCGGGAGATCGGCGCCATCGGCGGGTTGGCTCGTCCGGGTAGCTGTCATCGAGGACCAACACCTTTCCGTTGCGCGTCATGTGCGCGTCATGCGGCCCCCGGATCACGGGTCATTATGCATGAATTTGCCATTTCTGGGGCAAAGATCGATTACATGCGCCCGGCATTAACCGTCAGCGACCCAGAAGACGCCCTCGGCAACGTAAATTCGCTGGTCAAAGGCGATATTAAATATCTCTAGATAAAGGTGAGATCGAGCGTTATGCGGCCAAATCCGCAAAAAAGCATTAGTCGCCTGGGCCGGCGTGCGCCGGCGGCTGCGCCTCTGCGACCACACCGTCCAACCCACGCGCTTTGCGCTTGAAGCGGTATTTGAGCGCGAGCGCACGCTTTTCCACCAGGAACCAGCTCATTGCGGCCAACGGAAGGGTGGCGGTGGCGGCAACAACGGCAAACGGGACCGGAGGCAAGAAGCCGAGCCCGCAGATCACCAGCAACTGCTGCAGGGGCCAGGCATAGATGTAGACGCCGTACGAGAGGTCCGTGCGTAATCGCAAGCGCTGGTTGTGAATCAGCGCACCCGAAACGACGACGGCATAGGCCAAGGGGATAGCGGCGAGCACCCGATAGTTCGGCACCAGCAAGCCGGCCCCCACCACGATGGCTGCGCTTACGGCGACGAGCGACCACCGGGCGGGAATCATGTCCTGGAACTGATGCAGCAGCGCTCCCGCGGCGAAGACGAGGGCGAAACGCGTGATCATCTGCGGGATCGTCTCCACCGCACCCACGGGGTAAGAAACGAGCGCTGCGCCCACCAGGAAGAGCGCGAACACCACCGGAGCGGGCCAGCGGCGGTTGAGGAGTCCGGCGACGCCGGCAACGGCAACCGCGATATAGCAAAGGAATTCGAATATGAGGGTCCACAGCACCCCGTCCCACACGCCTGGGAACGGAACGTTGCGCGGCGTTCCGTCGATACCGGTGTGATACACGTTCAATACGGCGTTGTTCAGCACGTACTGAATCGGCGCGGAAGACAACAGCAGCTTGGCGGGCGAACCTCCCTGGATCGCCACACTGAGCGGGGCGATCACGAAGGCCACCACGGCCACGCAGACCCAGAGCCCCGGAAAGATGCGCAGGATCCGGGCCACGAAATACTCGCGCAGCTTCGGGTTGCGCACCCAGCTCGCCGTGATGAGGAACCCCGATATCGCGAAGAACCCGTCGACCCAGACCTGGGTGAGCAGCTGCTCAATCGGCGGATAGATCTTGCGGCCTGTCAGCGACCAGGAGTGTTGCAGGATCACGCCCGACGCCAGCACCAATCGCCAAGCGTTCAGTGCGTTATTTCGGGTATCGAATGCCTGGGCGAGCGTCGGGCCCGCCGACCGGCGCCGCCTTGGCCGGCGGCTGACGGTTGCATTTGGGCCAGAAACTGTCGGGTTCGCGCTCACCTGAGCGATTTCCGTTGCCCGGCGCCAGGGCACCTGTATCGCAGCCCAGTCATCGCCCACACCCGCGAATCCCGGATTACCGGCCCCCCTGTCGGGCAACGCCGCGGGAATCCGCAGGAAATGTCCTGAGCAAACATCCGCACAGATTACAACGCCTGCATATGACCGCCCAGGGGCGGGTTAAACGCCGTCGTCGGATCGGCCGGCCGGCTTAACCTGGTCATTTGACGGCCCTTCGTGCCGTCCGTGCAAAGGGCGAAGCCTTCGGGGGCATCAGCCGGCGACGGCGCCCGGTTCGCGGAACGGTGCCCCGAACTCGGTGACTGGGCGGAAGCCGCGCTTGCGTGCCTTTTCCGCGGCCCTGCGGATCAGCGCATAAATCCCCACGAAGGCCGCATGGTCGGTCATCACCAGCGGCGTCAGCAACCGGTTGTGCACCAGCGAGAACGCCACCCCCGAGGCGGGGTCGGCCCACCCGACCGAACCGCCCATCCCCACGTGACCGAACCCCGGCATCACGCCGCCGATCGGCAGACTGTGATAACCCAAGTGAAAAGCCAACGGCACGTAGATGTTTCGGTCCGGCCGCAGGCTACGCTGACCCGTCAGGCCCGCCACCAGCTCGCGGGAGAGGAATCGGATGCCGTCGACCTCGCCGCCGTTGGCGATGGCGCCGTACATCCGCGCCAGGCCACGCGCCGTCGCCACCCCGTTGGCCGCCGGCATCTCGGCATCCAGCAGCGGGGTGTCGCCCTGAACCGCGGCGACCATCCCCGGGAAGTAAATCGACCGGAATCCACCGGAGAGCTCGTTGGCGACCTTGCGGGAGACGTAGTTGACGAGCGAACTGCCCAGCAGGTTCTGCGGCGCGACGATCTCGGCGACCCGCGTCGGCGAGCCGGTCGGCGGCCGGCCCAGGTACAGGCCGTCGACACCCAGCGGTTCGGCGAGCTCTTCGCGGATCAGCGTGCGCATGCCCTTGCCGGTCACGGCGCGGCCGAGACCCGACATTAGCCAGCCGAAGGTCAGCGCGTGGTACGCCGATTTGCCCAACAGCCGCCCGGGAGCCGCGGCGGCCAGCCGCTCCTCCATCGCAAGGTGATCGAGCAGGTCTTCCTTGCTGGCGCCGCGCAGGCCCGAGAGGCCGGCCTGGTGCCGCATCACCTGGCGCACCGTCATGTCGGCCTTGCCGTTGGCCGCGAACTCCGGCCAGTACTCGGCCACCGGAGCTTCGTAGTCGATCAGCCCCCGGTCAGCGAGTCGGTGGATGACTGTGGCGGCCATCCCCTTGGTCGCGGAGAACACCATCGGAGCGGTGTTCTCCGACCACGGCCGCTCACCGCCCCGGTCGGCAAAGCCCGTCCAGACGTCCACGACGGGCTGGCCATCGACATACACGGCCAACGCCCCGCCACCGAACCGGCGGGCGGGAAACATACTGGAAAAGCTGCGAACGACGCACCCGAAGTGTGAGTCCGCCGCGCCGGACACACGGTGACCTGCGTCAAGGTCATCGTGGACACGGACCGCGCGGCGATTGACTCGGCTATCCACCGTCACACTTTTGAATTTACTTGGATTACACGCCCGGTAGGAGCGAAATCCTCAGTATTTACCGATCCGTTAGCCCGACGCGGCCGTCAATATTTGCTGGGCCGCCAAAGCGGGAGTTAGCTCCCCCGCCTTGACCTTTCGCTCCACGTCGGCCCGGATTTTGCGCACCGCCGGGTTGGACGCCAGCCGGTCCAAAACCGCGTCGCGCACCATTTGCCACGTCCAGTCGACCAGCTGTCCGCGGCGGCGCGCCTCGAACTCCCCCGCCTCGCTGAGCACCTCGCGATGACGTTCCACGGCCTCCCACAGTTCGCGCAGGCCGGTCCCCTCGGCCGCGCTCATCGTGAGAACCGGCGGTCGCCAGAGGGTTTCGCGCGGATAGATCAACCTGATGACCCCGGACAGCTCGCGCGCGGCCGACCGGGCCTCGCCGAGGTGCTTCCCGTCGGCCTTGTTCACCACGACGACATCGGCCAGCTCCAGCACGCCCTTCTTGATGCCCTGCAGCTGGTCGCCGCCGCGCGCCAGGGTCAGCAACACGAAGGTGTCGACCATGTTGGCCACGGTCACCTCGGACTGACCGACGCCGACGGTCTCGATCAGGATCACGTCGAAACCGGCGGCCTCCAGCAGCACCGACGTTTCGCGGGTGGCCTTGGCCACCCCACCCAGGGTGCCCGAGGTGGGCGAGGGCCGAATGTATGCATCCGGGTGCATCGCCAGGCGCGCCATCCGGGTTTTGTCGCCGAGGATCGAGCCGCCGGTGCGCGTCGACGACGGGTCGACGGCCAACACCGCCACGCGATGGCCCAGCTCGATCAGATGCATGCCGAGGGCCTCGATGGTGGTGGACTTGCCCACCCCGGGGATCCCGGTGATGCCAACGCGATACGCGTTACCCGTGTCCGGCGTCAGCTCCAGCAGCAGTTGCTGCGCCGTCTCGCGATGGTCGGCGCGGGTGGACTCCAGCAGGGTGATGGCGCGCGGCAGCGCCGCGCGGTCACCGTCGCGCACCGCCTTGGCCAGCTGTTCTGGGTTCATTTCCGCACCGTGAGACTGCAACTGGCGACGCATTTCCCGAGTAGCACTGTCGGTCGTTGCAGTCTCGCCGCGATCATTAGAGGTCGTAACCCAGCCGGTCAGCGAGCTTGTGCAGCAAGCCGATCGCGGCGTCGGCGATCACCGTGCCGGGCGGGAAGATGGCGGCGGCCCCGGCCTCGTACAGCGCGTCGAAGTCGCCGGGCGGGATGACGCCGCCCACCACGATCATGATGTCGGGCCGCCCCACCTCGGCCATCGCCTCGCGCAGCGCGGGCACCAGCGTCAGGTGACCGGCCGCCAGTGAGGACACCCCGACGACGTGCACGTCGTTGTCGGCGGCCTGACGGGCCACCTCCTCGGGCGTGGAGAACAGCGAACCGACGTCGACGTCGAAGCCGATGTCGGCGAACGCCGTCGCGATCACCTTCTGGCCCCGGTCGTGGCCGTCCTGGCCCATCTTGGCCACCAGAATCCTGGGCCGGCGGCCGTCGGCGTCGGCGAACTTCTCGACGAGTTCGGTTGCGCTGGCCATGTTTTCGGCCTTTCCAGCTTCGTCGCGGTAGACGCCGGCGATGGTACGGATCTCCGCCTGGTGACGGCCGTACACCTTCTCCAGCGCGTCGGAGATCTCGCCGACGGTGGCCTTGGCGCGGGCCGCGTCGATGGCCAGCGCCAGCAGGTTGTTGCCCAGCCCGTCCTCCCCGACGCGACCATGCGCGGCCGCGGCGCGCGACAACTCCGCCAGCGCGGCGTCGACGGCCTGTTGGTCGCGGCTTTCCCGCAGGTCCTTCAGCTTGGCCAGTTGCTCGGCACGCACCCGGCTGTTCTCGACCTTGAGGACCTCGACCTCCTGGTCCTCCTCGACCTGGTACTTGTTGATCCCGATCACCGGCTGGGTCCCGGAGTCGATGCGGGCCTGCGTGCGCGCGGCCGCCTCCTCGATGCGCAGCTTGGGGATTCCGTCGCTGATGGCCTGGGCCATGCCGCCGTGCTCGGTGACCTCGGCAATATGGGCGCGGGCCTTTTGCGCGAGCTGATGGGTCAGCCACTCCACGTAGTACGAGCCCGCCCACGGGTCGATGGGCCGCGTGGTGCCCGACTCCTGCTGCAACAACAGTTGGGTGTTGCGGGCGATGCGCGCCGAGAAGTCGGTGGGCAGGGCCAGCGCCTCGTCCAACGCGTTGGTGTGCAGCGACTGCGTGTGCCCCTGGGTGGCGGCCATCGCCTCGATGCAGGTGCGGGCGACGTTGTTGAAGGCGTCCTGCGCGGTCAGCGACCAGCCCGAGGTCTGCGAATGTGTGCGCAGCGACAGCGATTTGGCGTTCTTCGGGTGGAATTGGCTGACCAGCTCGCTCCACAGCAGGCGGCCCGCGCGCAGCTTGGCGACTTCCATGAAGAAGTTCATCCCGATGCCCCAGAAGAAGGACAGCCGGGGCGCGAACTTGTCGATGTCCAGCTCGGCGTCCAGGCCGGCCTTGATGTAGTCGACCCCGTCGGCCAGCGTGTAGGCCAGCTCCAAATCCGCTGTGGCGCCGGCCTCCTGGATGTGGTAGCCGGAGATCGAGATGGAGTTGAACTTGGGCATCTTGGCGCTGGTGTAGGCGAAGATGTCGGAGATGATGCGCATCGACGGCTTGGGCGGATAGATGTAGGTGTTGCGCACCATGAATTCTTTGAGGATGTCGTTCTGGATGGTGCCGGCCAGCTTCTCCGGCGGAACCCCCTGCTCCTCGGCGGCCACCACGTACAGCGCCAGGATCGGCAACACCGCGCCGTTCATGGTCATCGACACCGACACCGTCGACAGGTCGATTCCGTCGAACAGCTGCCGCATGTCGAGGATGGAATCGATTGCCACACCCGCCATTCCGACGTCACCCTGCACGCGCGGGTGGTCGGAGTCGTACCCGCGGTGGGTGGCCAGGTCGAAGGCCACCGACAGACCCTTCTGGCCTGCCGCCAGATTGCGGCGGTAGAAGGCGTTCGACTCGGCCGCGGTGGAGAAGCCGGCGTATTGCCGAATCGTCCACGGCTGGTTGACATACATCGTCGGGTAGGGCCCGCGCACGAACGGCGGTTCGCCGGGGAAACTGTGCAGCGGATACCCGTCGTCCTCGACGGCGGCGCGGTCGGCGGCGATGTAGACCGGTTTGACCTCGATGTCTTCCGGTGTGTGCCATTGCAATTGATCGGGCGTGTACCAGTGCGCGGCCGCGGCGGCGGCGACGTGCTCCGCGACGGCGGCTTCGGTCGCCGGCGCGATAGTCCGCTCGCTGTGCAGCGGCACGTCGGCGAAGCTGCCGACAGCAGGTGCGGTGGTCGTCATCGTACTTACGCCCCCAGCCTTGTGAGCAGATCCGACAGTGCTTCGACCGCATTGATTTTCGCGGTCAGGAATTGGTCCGGTTGATGCTCGGCGCCGGCCACGGCTTTCTCGGGTCCGGCGAGATAAACCCTGGAGACGCCCGCGCTGTGGGCCGCGTGCACGATGCCGGACGCCTCGTCCTGGTAGCGCTTGTCGGTGCCGCAGATGACCGCCACCGCCGGCGTCCCCGCTTCGGCCACCGCCGCCGCGACACCGGCGGCATCGACGGTTCCCGGGTTGACCGCCTCGATGCCCCCGGATGCCAACAGGTTGGAGGCGAACGTCGCGCGAATGTTGTTCTCCGCCAGCGGCCCCAGGGGCAGCAACAGCGCCTGGGGGCGCGAGCCGGTGCGGGCGACGAAGGCGTCGGAGCGATCGCGCAGGGTTTCGAAGTCCGCGGCGTAGCGCACCAGCTTTCCGGCGGCCAGCGGCGAATACGACGAGTCGCTTTGCGGTAGTGGCGGTTCGGTGAGGTTCGGGAATTCGTTGACGCCGGTGATCGCGGTGCGGCGGTGCGCGATGTCGTCGCTGCGCCGGGCCGCGACCTCGGCGATCTGGCCGGCGATGAAGTCGACCGCCTCGGTGAATCCGCCGTGCGCCGCCCGCGCTTCAATGGCCTGGAAATGCTGCCAGGCCTGCTCGGCCAGCCGGGCGGTGAGGTCCTCCACGAACCACGATCCGCCGGCCGGGTCCAGCACGCGGCCCACGTGTGACTCTTCGAGCAGCAGCAGCTGGGTGTTTCGCGCGATGCGTCGCGCGAAACTTGTTGCTACGTCCGGGAATCCGCCGTCGATCGCCACGTCGAACGGGAACACCAGCAGCGAGTCGGCGCCGCCGACGCCGGCGCCGAAGGCGGCCAGCGTGCAGCGCAGCATGTTCACCCACGGATCGCGCTGGGTCATCATCGGCAGCGAGGTCTCGGCGTGGATGACGGCCGCACCGGAATCGGGCTCGCCGACCACCTCGGCGACCCGCGCCCACAAGTTGCGCGCGGCGCGGAACTTCGCGATCGTCATGAATTGGTCGTCGTCGGCGGCAAACCGGAAGCTGATCTGCCGCAACGCCTTTCCGATCGGCATCCCCGCCTCGGTGAGCACCCGCAGGTAACTCACCGCCGCCGCGACGCCGGCGCCCAGTTCCCACGTCGCGTTGGCGCCGAGATTGTGCAAGGCGGGCCCGTCGACGGTGATCGCGCGCACGCCGGTGTGCTCGGCGGCCCGCGTGGCGACCGCGACCACGTCCTCGATCTTCGGGGCGGGCCGCTCGCTGAGCGCAGCGGTCAGCGGGTCGCCGCCCAGGTCGATCGACAGGGTGGCGCGCTGGTCGGGTTCCACCTCGTCGGCCAGCGCCAACACGACGTCACTGGCCGCCGCGTAGTCGGCGCCGGATTCGATGATCAGCGGCGCCATGCTCAGGTAGACACCGTGCAGCGTCTCCGCCAACTGGTCGGGCGCCACACCCGACTCGCCAATCCGCAGGACCAGGGCGCTGGCTCCGTTGCCGAGCGCGTCGAGCACCGCGGAGTTGACGTCGGATGCCGCGACGCCGGGCACCGGGGTGGCCGGGAATGCCTCGGCAACCCGCCAGCCGGTCTTGACGTCGCGCAGCGCGTCGCCGCCCCGCACGTAGGGCCACTCGCCCGGTAGCGGCGGCTCGGGCAGCTCGTCGAGGGCGGTGTAGAGCGCGCGGATCGCAATCCCGTCATACGTCGGGGTTTCCAGCAGCCGCTCCGGCGCGTCCCCCAACTGCTCGGGGTCCTTCCGGGTGCTTTTGGCCAGCACTCCGGCGACCGCACTGCGCCAACGCCCGCGAACCTGTTCTAGGCCGGCGAGCTCGGGTACATCAATGGACACCGATTGCTCCCTTTTCCCAGCATTTGGGCTACAGCTTTGGGGATACCACTTAGCTATTGAGGCTAATTGATGGGAGCTCTCCGCTAAAAACCGCCAGGTGCGGCGAGCGGGCGCGGCTCGGGAAGAAACGCCAGCCGGGGGAAACGCCCAATTCATCCGGGCCCCGTACCCTTATATGCCGTGACGGCTTCCGCCACCAGCAAAATCACCGCGACGCTTCGCGATCTCGGCTGCGCCATTCGCGCGGCGGCGCGCAGCGTCTCTCGGTCGCGGATCGTGTGGACAGTGGTGGGCATCACAGCGCTGCTGGTGGTGGCGTTGTTGCTGCCGCTGCCCTCGCCGGTGCAGATGCGCGACTGGGCGCAGTCTCTGGGACCGTGGTTTCCGCTCGCGTTCTTGGTCGCACACATCGTGGTGACGGTGGTGCCCATTCCGCGGACCGTGTTCACGCTGGCGGCAGGGCTGCTCTTCGGCCCGCTCCTGGGTGTCGCCATCGCGGTGGTCGCCAGCACGACGAGCGCGATGATCGCCATGCTGCTGGTGCGCGCGGCCGGGTGGCGGTTGAACCGCCTGGTGCGCCACCGATCGATCGACACCGTCGAGGAGCGGCTGCGGCGGCGGGGCTGGCTGGCCATCGTCTCGCTGCGATTGATTCCCGCGGTGCCGTTCTCGGCCCTCAACTATGCCGCCGGTGCGTCGAGCGTGCGGGTGCTGCCGTATGCCTTGGCGACGCTGGCCGGATTGCTGCCCGGCACCACCGCCGTCGTCGTGCTCGGCGACGCGCTGGCCGGTCACCCCAGCTCGCTGCTGTACCTGGTGTCGGCCGTGACCAGCGCGCTGGGCCTGGCGGGCTTGATCATCGAGGTCCGCCACTTCCGCCGGCACCACCGCCGCGCGCACCATCCCGTCGACGACGAACGCTCCCCCGAGCCGGCCACCATCAGCTGATCGACCAACTCTGTCGAGACCGCCGCGCGATGCGGCAAAGATCGATCTAATGGGGGCGTGTACGCGCTGGAGTTCGCCAGCTGGGGGTCGACGTACTCGCCGGCTCGTACCGTCGCGCTCCCGCTCAGCGCCCTCGTGTTGGCGGTGCTCGCCGTGTTGGGCTTCCTGCCCAGCCGCAGCCAGCGGCGTCGCAGGCCGAAGACACGTGCGTTCGCCGACCTATTGCCGCAGCGCGCCAAACTGCACACCGCATTGCTCACCGTCGCGGCGGTGTGCAGCACCGCCGCCCTGGTGGCGGCCATCTGCCTGTTTCCCAGGGCCGCCACCTCGGCACAGCAGCCTCCCCCGCCACCGCCGCCGTCCCTGGCGCCGATCGATCTGCCCGCGGCCACCGCCATTGGCCCCGGCGCCGGGATCTACGTCGACTACGCCGACGGCTCCGGTGGAATGGGTTGCACCGCAGGGTTCTTGGTGCACACCAGTGGCGGCCAGACCGGGGTTTTCACCGCCGGTCATTGCAATCGTCCCGGCGGGCCGAGCAGGGTGACGATGAACCTGGGCGGGGTGCTTCCCTACACGACGCTGGGCACCTTCACCCAGACGATCAGCGAGGGGGTACACGACGAACAGCACGACATCGGCCTGATCACGCTGGACGGCGACAACGTTCCGCAGTCCTCGGCGATCGCCGCGTCGTTGCCGGTTGCCGGCATCGCCACGAATTTGCAAGTCGGCCAACAGTTGTGCAAGTTCGGCATGGGCTCCGGCGCGGACGCCTGCGGGCAGATCGTCGAGATCACCGGCAGCAAGGTCGTGTTCCTGGCGAGCGGTCAATGCGGCGATTCGGGCGGCCCGGTGTACCGCTACGAGCGCGGCGGCACCGTCAGCGCCGTCGGCATCCTCATCCGCGGCGGTGACCCTTACACCCCCAAAGCCGGGTGCGCGGCCCGCGCCAAATTCTCCGTCGCCGAGTTGGTGCGGCCCTGGCTGGAGCAGTGGCGTCTGACCGCCATCACCGCGCCGGCGTCGCCGGGCTGATGCGCCAGCATTCGGCGCTACCCACCGATCTCCGCGATGCGATCACCGCGATCCGCTCGGCGCCTGACGTCCCGCCAGCTGCGGTACTCCGAAGGCGTCATTTCCTGCCCCCACGCGGTGCTGATCGGCACGTTTCGGTCCAGATAGTCGGATTCTGCAGCCCTCCATGCCTTCACGTATAGGTAAAACGGAATCGCCGCATGGATGTGATGGACTAAGTGATAGTTCTGATACATCAACAACGGACACAGAATGCGCTCCCAGCCAACCCGAACCCGGGCGACCCGGAATCGGTCCGTCTTTACCGTGACAAGGCCGTGGTGAGGCAGCCAGTCAAACCACCACGCGAGGATGCCCACGCCGATCCGCTGGGGGATGAAATAGACGAGCACCAGCTCTCGCCAATAACCGAGAATCAGGATGGTGGTTACGAAGGCAAGGGCCAGAGTGAGGTACACAGCAAATCCCACGGCTTCTTTGCGCGGGCGCCCGCCTAGGCGTGCTAGATAAAAGCGGCAATACCAAGCATCGATTGTCAACCACCGCAACGGAAGCTGCCAACGCGGGCCGGCGATACTCCACGCGTCCGGATCGTCGTGGATATTTTCGTTGGTGTTGCGGTGGTGCGAGAGATGCGTATAGGCGAGCATTGGAAATGTTCCGAACAACGAGACGAAGGGCATCGACACGCGGCCAAAGACCTCGTTGATCCAGTTTTGCCGGCCGACGGTGCGGTGAATCGATTCGTGCGACACGATGAACATAGAAACCGTCAGAAGACTCTGAACGATGATGGTGACCACCAGCCACCAATGACTCACCCCGCATAGAACCGCTGTCGTCGCCGCGCACCACGCAACGAACGATCCAAGCCAGACCAGTACGGTCGGCACCGCAATGGTCGGCCGCGCGAACCTGGGAGCTGGGAAGCCTCGCGGGATTGCGGCAACCTCGCCGGCGTCCTTTGGCCTTTGCTCGGTGGCGGCAAGCGTTTCTACTGTGGTCACCACGACCCCCGGCTAAGGACACGACGCCGATGCGCTGCATAGAAAACCATGTGGCACCACCTTATTTCGACTTTGCGTCTAATACTTGTTTGCGGAACTATGTACCGGTCTCGGCACGTGGGCGAACACGATAAATTCGGTTGCGCGCAAGCCCATGCGTGTGAATTCAGCAGTCAAGCGTGAGGCGCTCTCACTCCGCTTGCATCGCAGCCTAATTGAGTCCCCCTCTGGCCCTGGGATTGGCAACAGGATGTCAGCCTGGATTAAACCGGGAGGTTCACCAGAACAAACATCGGATGCATTCCGCGTCCCCCCCGTCGACAGGTCCGGGCACTCGGAAGGTCAGGTGTCTTGCGCCACCTCCGATATCGCGAGTTCGGGGCTCCACGCATGCGCGCAGGTTTTTCCATTTTTCAATACCGTCATAAGGTTTCCGGCCAAATCGGCTGATACCGATCGGACGGAGGAAAGCCGAACATGATTCATGAGATTCGCCAGGACGTCCAGCTTGTAGTGCGGTTCCAGCTGCGGACTTACCGCAGCGGGATGTATTGCGATAGGTATTGTTTCGTGATATCGCATGCCTCGCGCGAACGCTCTTTTGGAATCGGGACTCAGCATGAACGGCTCATCACCCTTGTCGAGATTTCTGAGCATGAGAAGCGGTATGTCGCTCACCCAAAGGGGTTCGGCAGGTTTATCACGATCCGTATGGGTGCCGATTGGATTTTTCGGATGGGTCCAAGCAATCGTGAGGCCGGCAGCTATGAGCTCAAGTCTCAATTTCTGCCGCCACACTTCGCCTTGGGTGGCGACCTCTTCTAGGAAGTTTTCCTCATTCTGATATGCCACTCCGACAACCAAATAACGGTCAGAATGTTTAGCGTGAAATTCACGCAACTCTGCTATAGTTCGGAAAAATTCCTCCTCATTCAGGAGCAAATCGCTTGTATCATAGTAGAACTGGCGTTTTTCCAGCATCGTCTCGGTAAACGGACAATGAGCTTTACGGCCGTCGCCTTGGACAAGAAAATCAAGATACCGTTGTATCACCGGCACGCAGGCGTCCCTGTGATGGCGCAGTTCAGTGAATACATAGTCCGATCGTCGGTTCATTGACACCCCCCATCGGCAAAACTCGACACCCGCGCCCTACCGGCGCCTGCGCTCGCGTTGATCGCCGAGATCAGGTGCATCGCTGGCAGGAAATCCCCCGAATCGAAAAAGAGTTTAACCATGGGCGGCGCCGCGCGTTGGCAAAAGAGCCCGTTTTGCGGCGACGCTGTTGCCTACCGGTAACCGAAAACCGTTGCACTGGTGTGCAATAAGGTGTGCGTCGCAGCTCTCAGGGTTATGCGGTGTCCGAGTGGCCCATGGGGACCGACCGCGGCGGGTGCCTGGATGACATTGTGCAGAAGTGGCCGGACATGCGGCCGAAATGTCTGCGCGAGAGGCTCATGACAGGCAGGATTTCGATCAGTAACCACCCGGGGTCTGGGGCGAGTGGGTAAAGCTTTGGGGGACTGGATGAACCGTGATGACCTGGCGTTGCCGCTGACACCCGGGCAACTCGACATCTGGCTCGCGCAGGAATCGGGCTATGCCGGTACGGAGTGGCAGCTCGGCCTGTTGATAAAGATCGACGGCGCGATACAGCGTGACGTCCTCGAGCAGGCGATCCGCCAAGCGGTGTCGGAGGCGGAACCGAGCAAAGTTTCATTCCACGAGATTGATGGCCAAGTGGTCCAAAGGCCGATCGACGACCCGCATGTCGAGCTCAAATTTCATGACCTGATCGGCTCGCCCAATCCCGTGCAGGAAGTCCGCCGGAGGTCCTCCTCTATCCAGCGCGCGCCGATGGAGCTGACCGGCCAGTTACTGAGATTCGCCCTGTTCCAGACGCAGGCCGAGGAGTTCTATCTATTCGGCTGCTGCCACCACATCGTTTTAGACGGATTGAGCATGGCGCTGATCAGCCGTCGCGTTGCAACCATCTATTCGGCGATGGTCGCTGGATTGCCCGTTCCCGATGCCTACTTCGGCTCGACGCAGGACTTGATTGATCTCGAGTCGGGATACGAAGCATCCAACGATTACCGGGAAGACGAAGCGTACTGGAGCAAGAACCTTCCGCCGGAAGGCGGACAGGGCTATCAACTGCCGCACACCACAGTTGAGCGGGGCCCGTGTGGGCCGTCGGCGTCAGTTCAGCTGGATGCTTTCGCCGTCGGCCGCATGCAGGAACTGTCCAAACAGCTGCGCATCCGTCGCTACTCGGTGACTACCGCGGCATGCGCGCTGCTGGTGCGTGCATGGTCGGGAAGCGGTTCGGAGGTGGCGCTGGATTTTCCGGTCAGCAGGCGGGTGCGTCCGGAGTCGAAGACGCTCCCGGGGATGCTCGCCGGAGTGGTGCCGCTGGTCTTGCAGACGACACCGGAAACAACGGTTGCCGAGTTTTGTCAGCACGTTGACGTACGGATACGGGAATTGCTGAAGCATCAGCGGTTTCCGGTGCACCGACTGATAGGCGAAGGTGACTTGCTCAGCCGGACACAGGCGGCAAATCGGGTAGGTATCAATTTCATCCCGTCCCGATTGACCCTGGCTCTTGGTGGCGCTCCGGCAACCGCGACGTACACCAACAACGGCCCCGCCGATCACTTCGGGCTCTTCTTCATTGGGTCGAGTGACCAGCTGTTTCTCAGCACGGCGGGCCACGGCCAGCCCTTTGCGAGCTTTGACGTCTCCTACCTGGCGGCACGCCTGCAGCAGGTGCTCATGGAAATGACGGCGGACCCGGAGCGGCCGATCTCCTCGATCGAACTCCTCGATGAGGATCAAAACGCGCAGCTCGATGGGTGGTCGCATCGCGCCGCGCTAACCCAACCGGTAACCGCGCCGGCTTCGATTCCGGTGGTGTTCATCGAGCACGCGAAGCGTACCCCCGAGGCGGTGGCGGTGACCTTCGACGGCCGTCCCATGACCTATCGGGAACTCGATGAGGCCGCGAACCGGCTGGCGCATCTCCTGGCCAGTCATGGGGTTGGCCCGGGACAGTGTGTGGCGTTGCTTTTCCCCCGGTGTGCGGACGCGATCGTGGCGATGCTGGCGGTGCTCAAGACCGGGGCGGCGTATGTGCCGGTCGACCCGGGGCACGCGTCGGGGCGCATGGATTATGTGCTTGCTGATGCCACACCGAGCGCCGTGATCACCACGACGGACCTGCGTTCACCGCTGGACGGCGCCGGTTTGCCGGTGATCGATGTCCACGACCCCGCCGTCGAGTCGCAACCCAGCACCGCGCTGCCAACACCGGCGCCCGGGAACGTCGCCTACATCATCTATACCTCCGGGACCACCGGCAGGCCCAAAGGCGTTGCCATCACGCACCAGAACGTCACTTGGCTGATCGAGGCGCTCGATGAGCGCCTGCCGCCCGGAGGGGTGTGGGCGCAGTGCTACTCCTCGGCTTTCGACTTATCGGTGTGGGATATCTGGGGTGCCCTGCTGCGGGGCAGGCGACTGTTGGTGGTGCCCGAATCGGTGGCGGGTTCCCCGGAGGATCTCCACGCGTTGCTCGTCGCGGAGAAGGTCAGCGTGCTGACTCAGATTCCGTCATCGGTGGCGCTGCTGTCACCGGAGGGGTTGGAGTCGACGGCGTTGGTGGTGGGCGGTGAGACCTGCCCGACCGACGTGGTGGATCGGTGGGCGGCACCCGGACGAGTGATGATCAATGCCTACGGCCCGACCGAGGCGACGGTGTGTGCTTCGTTGAGTGCGCCGCTGACGCCGGGCCCGGGCCTGGTCCCGATCGGGTCGCCGATCCCCGGGGCGGCAATGTTCGTGCTGGACAAGTGGTTACAGCCGGTGCCGGTCGGTGTGGTCGGGGAGCTGTACCTGGCCGGCCGCGGTGTGGGCCTGGGATATGTGCGGCGGGCCGGTTTGACCGCGTCGCGGTTTGTGGCATGCCCGTTCGGGGCCCCGGGGACACGGATGTATCGCACCGGTGACTTGGTGTCCTGGGGTGCGGATGGGCAGCTGCGACACCTGGGCCGCGCCGACGAGCAGGTCAAGATCCGCGGGTACCGCATCGAACTCGGTGAAGTGCAGGCAGCCCTGGCTGCGCTGGATGGGGTGGACCAGGCGGTGGTCGTCGCCCGCGAGGACCGTCCCGGCAACAAGCGGCTGGTGGGTTACATCACCGGCACCGCCGACCCGACCGAGATCCGCACGGCGCTGGCTGATCGGCTCCCGGCCTACATGGTCCCCGCCGCGGTGCTGGTCCTGCCGGCAATTCCGTTGACGGTCAACGGAAAACTCGACAAGCGCGCCTTGCCCGCACCCGAATTCACCGCCGGTGAGTACCGGGCCCCGGCCGACGCGGTCGAAGGAATCCTGGCCGACATCTTCGCTCAAGTCCTCGGGATCGAGCGCGTCGGGGTCGATGACTCGTTCTTCGACCTCGGCGGCGACAGCATCATGTCGATGCAAGTGGTGGCCCGCGCCCGGGCGGCCGGGGTGATGTGCCGTCCGCGTGACGTTTTCGTCGAACAGACGGTGCGGCAACTTGCGCGGGTCGCGACGGTGGCCGATGGCGAGGCCCGCGTCATCGACGAGGGTGTTGGTCCGGTGGCGGCCACCCCGATCATCCGCTCGCTGCACACTGTCGAGGGCCCGATCGACGAGGTCAACCAGACCATGGTGGTGAGCGCCCCTGCCGGCGTGACTGAGGCCGACGTGGCGGTCGTCTTGCAGGCGTTGCTCGATCGCCATGCCACGTTGCGGCTGCGCGTCGACGATGACGGCGCCGGCGGCTGGTCGCTCGAGGCGCCCGAAGCCGGGTCGGTGGACGCGCGCGCGTGCCTACATACCGTCGACGTGTTGTCGGATGAGGCGCTGCTGCGGGCCCGGTCGCGGTTGAATCCGGCGGCGGGTCTGATGCTGAGCGGGGTGTGGGCGACGTCCACCGGCCAGCTGGCATTGATCATTCATCACCTGGCCGTGGACGGTGTGTCGTGGCGAATTCTGTTGGAGGATCTCAACATTGGCTGGTCGCAGCATCACGGTGGCCAGCCCGTGGCATTGCCCGCCGGCGGGACGTCGTTCGCGCGGTGGTCGGAGCTGCTGGCCGGGCATGCGCACCGCGCCGAGGTAGTGGCACACGCCGAGACGTGGCGACAGGTGGCGGCAATACCGGCGGCGCTGCCGACGGTGCAACCAGAGGTGGATACCTATCAAACCGCCGGGCAGTCGTCGGCTTCGCTGGATGTCGAGACAACCCGTTTGCTGCTGGGTGAGGTGCCGGCGGCGTTTCACACCGGGGTCGGCGACATATTGCTTATCGCCTTCGGGCTGGCGTTCGCGGAGTTTCTCGGCAGCGTCGCGAGTGCGCCGATCGGTATCGACGTCGAGGGACATGGGCGCCACGAGGAGCTGGCGCCCGATGTGGACTTGTCGCGCACGGTGGGCTGGTTCACCACCAAGTACCCGGTCGCGTTGACGGTCGGTGGCCTGCCGTGGGCGCACGTGGTCGCCGGTGAGGCCGCACTGGGCACTCTGATCAAGGACGCCAAGGAGCAGCTGCGCGCCCTGCCCGATCCGCTGACCTACGGTCTACTGCGCTACCTGAACTCCGAGGTTGATCTCGGTGGGTCTGACCCGACGATCGGGTTCAACTACCTGGGCCGGCTCACTGCGGGTGCCGACCTGCCGGGCGAGTTGTGGCGGATCAACCAGGACAGTCTGGCGTTTGCGAGTGTGGCTGCGGCAGTGCCCCTGCCGTTGGCGCACACGGTCGAGCTCAATGCCGGCACCATAGACACCGAGGCCGGGCCGCACCTCCAGGCGAACTGGACATGGGCGCCCTCAGCGCTGAATGCCGAGCAGGTCAATCGGCTGAGCCAGTTGTGGTTTCAGGCTCTGGCCGGTATCTGCGCGCACGTCAAAGCCGGTGGGGGCGGGCTCACGCCGTCCGACATCGCTCCTGCCCGCCTGAGCCGGCAGCAGCTCGACGAACTCTGCTCGCAGGGCGACGTCGTGGACGTACTGCCGCTGACCCCGGTGCAGCAGGGTCTGCTGTTTCACACCAGCTTCGCGCCGGGTCTGGACGACCTGTATACCGTGCAGCTCGGTGTCACGGTCAACGGTGCCCTCGATGCCCACCGCCTGCGCGAGGCCGTTCAGACGGTCGGCAACCGGCATCCCCACCTGGTGGCCCGATTCTGCGAGGACTTCGGTGAGCCGGTGCAGGTTATCCCGGCCAACCCGGTGGTCGCCTGGCTGGAAGTTGAACTGGACCCCGTCGGCGCCATCTCTAGTCAGCAGGCCGATCAGCAGATTGAGCGACTATGCGCTGCCGAGCGCGCCGCGGTCTGCGAGCTGGCTGACAAACCGACGTTCCGGGTGGCGTTGATCCGCGCCGCAGCAGGCCAATACCGATTGGTGTTCACCATTCACCACATCGTGGCGGATGGCTGGTCGCTGCCAATCCTGATGCGGGAGGTGTTCGGCAGCTACTACGGCCAGCGGCTGCCCGCGGCTCCGTCGTACCGCAGCTTTGTCACCTGGCTGGATGGCCAGGACCGCGTTGTCGCACAAGGGGTTTGGCGCGACGTGATGGCGGGTTTCGAGGTCCCGACACTGGTGGGTACGCCTGGCCAGGTAGGGCGCCGAGACGTCGCATCCTTCCGGGTGTCCGCCGAGACCACAAAGGCTCTGATCGAGCTGGCCCGCTCGTGCCACACCACCGTGAGCACCGTCCTGCAGGGCGGCTGGGCGCAGCTGCTGATATGGCTGACCGGTCAGCATGATGTGGCGTTCGGCACCGCGGTCTCGGGTCGGCCGACCGAGCTGATCGGCTCGGAATCCATTGTGGGCCTGCTGATCAACACGGTGCCGGTGCGTGCCAACACCTCCCCGAACACCACTGTCGCCGATCTGCTGGAACAGCTGCAGCGCGTCCACAACGACACGGTCGAGTACGAGCATCTGGCTCTGCCCGACATCCATCGCGCCACCGGTCACGATCAGCTTTTTGACACGCTCTTCGTGTACGAGAACTATCCGATCGACGCCGGCGCCCTGTTGGACGCCCACGACCTGGCGGTTACCGAGTTCCACACCCGCGAATTCAACCACTATCCGCTTTCGGTGGTGGCGACGCCGGGCCACCTACTGAGCCTTCGCGTCGAATTCGACACGGACGTGTTTGACCGTGCGGCCATCGACACGCTGATCGACCGGTTGCAGAAGGTGCTGGCGGCGATGATCGCCGATCCCGCAAGGCGGTTGTCGTCGATCGATCTCCTCGACCGCGCTGAGCACGACCGCCTCATCGAGTGGGGCAACCGGGCGACGCTGGCCGAGCCCGAGATGTCCGCGGTCTCCATCCCCGAATTGTTCGCCGCTCAAGCGGTCCGCGCCCCGGAGGCTATGGCGATCAGCTATGGGGATCGATCGTGGACGTACCGCGAGCTAGACGAGTCCGCTAATCGTTTGGCGCACTTGCTGATCCCGCACGGTGCGGGCCCAGGCACGCATGTGGCCCTGTTGCTTCCGCGCACGCCTGAGGCGGTGGTGGCCATCCTGGCGGTGCTCAAGACCGGTGCTGCATATGTGCCGATCGATCCGACGGTGCCCGCGCCGCGGATGGAGTTCGTGTTGGGCGACTCCTCGCCGATCGCGGTGATCACCACCGCCGACGTGCGGACCCGGCTAGCGGGAATGGATTTGCCGATCATTGATATCAACGACCCGGCGGTGCGCACCCAGCCCGATACCGGGTTGCCCGCGCCGGCGGCCGACAACATCGCCTACATCATCTACACCTCGGGCACGACCGGAACGCCCAAAGGCGTTGCCGTGCCTCACCGCAACGTCACGCAGCTGCTGCAATCGCTGGACGGCGAGCTGACGCTGGGCCAGGTGTGGACGCAGTGCCACTCGTTGGCGTTCGACTTCTCGGTGTGGGAGATCTTCGGTTCGCTGTTGCATGGCGGGCGGTTGGTAATGGTGTCCGATTCGGTGGTGCGTTCGCCAGAAGAGTTGCACGCCTTGCTGGTTCGTGAACAGGTCAGTGTGTTGAGCCAGACCCCGTCGTCGTTTTATGCGCTACAGACAGCTGATGCGCTCGCCCCGGAGCTAGGTCAGCAGCTGAAGTTGCAGTCGGCGGTGTTCGGTGGCGAGGCGCTTGAACCCCAGCGTCTGGCGACGTGGCTGAATCACCACCCGGGATGGCCGCGTCTGATCAATATGTATGGCATCACCGAGACGACGGTGCACGCCTCCTTCCGTGAGATCCTCCACGGCGACGTCGACAGCAATGCCAGCCCCATCGGAGTGCCGTTGGCCCACCTCGCCTTCTTCGTGCTCGACGGGTGGTTGCGTCAGGTGCCCACCAACACGGTCGGCGAGCTGTACGTGGCCGGCGGCGGGCTGGCCACCGGGTATGTGGGCAGGCCCGGATTGAGCTCGACGCGGTTTGTGGCGTGCCCGTTCGGACAACCGGGTGCGCGCATGTATCGCACCGGGGACCTGGTGTCCTGGGGCGCCGATGGTCAGCTGCGTTATGTCGGACGTGCCGACGAACAGGTCAAGATCCGCGGTTACCGCATCGAACTCGGTGAAGTGCAGGCGGCCCTGGCCGGGCTGGATGGGGTCGAGCAGGCGGCGGTGATCGCTCGTGAGGACCGCCCCGGTGACAAACGTCTGGTCGGCTACATCACGGGCGCGGCAGACCCGGTCGCGGTGCGCAACCAGCTCGGTCAGCGGCTGCCGGCCTATATGGTGCCGACCGCGGTCGTCGCGCTCGGGGCGCTGCCTTTGACGGTCAACGGCAAACTCGACGTCCGCGCCCTGCCGGCGCCCCACTACTCCGATGTCGACCACTACCGGGCTCCATCCGGCGCTGTCGAGGAAATCCTGGCCGGCATCTATGCCCAGGTATTGGGTGTGCAACGGGTCGGTGTCGATGACTCGTTCTTCGACCTGGGGGGCGACAGCATCCTGTCAATGCAAGTCGTGGCCCGCGCCCGCGCAGCCGGCGTAATATGCCGTCCGCGTGACGTTTTCGTCGAACAGACGGTGGCGCGGCTCGCGCAGGTCGCCAGGGTGGTCGCCGACGGCGAGGGCGGCGTGGTCGACGAAGGCCTCGGTTCGGTGGTGGCCACCCCGATCATGCGCTGGCTCAACAGCATTGACGGTGCGTTCGAACAGTTCAACCAGACGATGGTGGTGCAAGCTCCTACGGGCGTCACGCATGCCGACGCGGTGGCAATCCTGCAGGCGTTGCTGGACCGGCATGCCATGCTGCGACTGCGCGCCGTCGACGACGGTGCAGACGGCTGGTCGTTGTGGGTGCCCGAAGCCGCGACGGTAGACGCCGGCGACTGCGTGGACACCGTCGACGAGCTGTCGGCTACGGCGTTGGTGGCCGCCCGGTCACGCCTGGACCCTGGCACCGGGGCAATGTTGCGCGCGGTGTGGGCCGAGTCGACGAACCAGTTGGCGTTGATCATTCACCACATGGCCATCGATGGAGTATCGTGGCGAATCCTGTTGGAAGACCTCAACATTGCGTGGGCCCAGCATCACAGTGGCCAGCCCGTGGTGCTGCCGGCGCCTGGGACGTCGTTTGCCCGGTGGTCGTCACTGTTGGCCGAGTACGTGCAGAGCGCAGACGTGATGGCCCAGGTCGAGGCGTGGCGTCAGGTGGCGGCGGTCCCGGCTGCGCTGTCGCCGGTACAGCCGGAGGACACCTACGTCAGCGCCGGTCAATTGTCGGTGTCGCTGGATGTCGAGACGACCCGCCTGCTGCTTGGTGAGGTCCCGGCGGCGTTTCATGCCGGGGTTCAAGACATTTTGCTGATCGCGTTCGGCCTGGCGTGGACACAGTTCCTGGGCACCGGCGCTCCAGTCGGGATCGATGTGGAGGGCCACGGCCGCCAGGAGGAACTGGCCCCGCATGTCGACTTGTCGCGCACGGTGGGCTGGTTCACCACCAAATACCCGGTGGCCCTGAACTTCGGAGGGCCGGCCGGCGGCCTGTCGTGGGGAAAGGTGGTGGCGGGTGAGGACGCCCTGGGTGCGGTGATCAAAAATGCCAAGGAGCAGCTACGCGCCCTGCCCGACGGCCTGACCTACGGAGTGCTGCGCTACCTCATCCCTGAGTTCGAGTTGGGCGGGTCCGAGCCCGTGATCGGCTTCAACTACCTGGGTCGTCTGGGTGGCGCGGCCGAGCTCTCCGGTGAGTTGTGGCGGCTCAGCGAGAACAGTTTCTCGCTAGCCGGTGCAGCGGGTGCAGTGGAGATGCCGCTGGCACACACCGTGGGGCTGAACGCCGGAACCATGGAAAGCGAGGCGGGCCCGTACCTGCAGGCCAACTGGACCTGGGCGCGCAGTGCGCTGAATGACAAGCAGGTCGGCCAGATCAGCGAGCTGTGGTTCGACGCGCTGGCCGGCATCTGCGCGCACGTGCGCGGCGGTGGGGGCGGCTTGACCCCGTCCGACATCGCGCCAGCCCGTCTGACCCAGCAGGACATCGACAAGCTGGCGCGGCAGTACCGGATCGGCGATGTGTTGCCGCTGACCCCGCTGCAGCAGGGTCTGCTGTACTACACCGGCAGCGCGCAGGGCAGTGACGAGTTGTACGCGGTGCAGCTCGATATCACCGTGAGCGGTGCCCTTGACCCGCAGCGGTTGCACGCGGCGGTGCACGCCGTCATCACCCGCCACCCGAATGTGGTGGCCGGCTTCTGCGAAGACTTCCACGAACCGGTGCAGGTCATACCCGCCGATCCGGCGCTGGCCTGGCAGTACGTCGAGCTGAGCGCAGCCGATGCCTCCGACGACGCTCACGTCGAGGAACAGATACAGGAGCTGTGTCGCGCCGAACGCGTGGCGGTCTGCGACCTCGCCGGCCAGCCGCCCTTCCGGGCTGCCTTGATCCGCACCGCGGACGATCTGTTTAGGTTCGTGCTCACCAACCACCACATTGTGCTCGACGGATGGTCGAAGCCGATCCTGTTGCAGGAGATCTTCGCCAGCTATCACGGCGTGCAGCTGCCCGCAGCCCCGCCGTATCGCAGCTTTGTCACGTGGCTGTCCGAACAGGATCGAGGCGCCGCTGCGGCAGCGTGGCGCGAGGTCCTTGACGGGTATGACACTCCCAGCCTGGTGGGACCGCCGCGGCGCCTGGCGCTCGGTCTGCGCGGCATGGAGTCGTTCCAGGTGTCCGCCGAGACCACGAAGGCGCTGGGCGAGCTTGCGCGCTCGTGCCACACCACCGTCAGCACCGTCTTGCAGGCCGCGTGGGCGCAGCTGCTGATGTGGCTGACCGGCCAGGACGACGTAACGTTCGGTACGGCCGTGTCGGGGCGGCCGACCGAGCTGGCCGGCGCCGAATCGATGGTGGGGCTGTTGATCAACACGGTCCCGGTGCGAGCGACCATCGGCGCGGAGACGACCGTCGCCGACCTGCTCGACCAGCTGCAAAACGCCTACACCAAGACCCTTGATCACCAGCACATGGCCCTGAGTGAGATACACCGTATAGCGGGACACGACCAGCTATTCGACACGATGTTCGTGTACGAGAACTATCCGATCGACACCGCCGCGCTGTCGGCCGTCGACGAGTTAAAGATCAATGGCTTCACCAACCGCGAATACAATCACTACCCGCTTTCGGTGCAAGTCGCGCCGGGCCATGAGCTGGGTCTACGCGTCGAATTCGATACTGACGTGTTCACCCCGGACAGAGTCGAAAAGCTGGTCGAACGGTTTCGGCGCGTGCTGGTGGCGATGACCGCAGATGTGGAGGAGCAATGATGACCGTCCGTGCGGGACGGCCGGGAAAGCATCTCCTGGTGCAAAAATCCAAATCTCCCAGCATCGACCACACGCGGTAAACCCGCGCTACCCCGATCGCCGGGCGTTCACCAGTGCAAGATGGGGAGGATGTCACGAGATCAATCGTCTCCGCTCCCCGCCAAGATCGCCGCCCGGCTGCTGCGGTCGCGCCGTCTCATGCGGGCGCCGATCTGGATCTACAAGGCTCGCGCGGGCGCGCTCTTCGGCTCGCGCATCCTGTTGCTCGAACACATCGGCCGCAAATCGGGAACGGCCCGCTACGCGGTGCTCGAGGTCGTCGACCACCCGTCGCCCGACACCTACCTGGTCGCCTCCGGTTTCGGCCGAAAAGCCCAGTGGTTCCGCAACATTCAGGCCAACCCTCGGGTCCGGGTCTACGCCGGCAGCCACGCCCCCAGGCCCGCCGCCGCGCGGGTGCTCGACCAACGCGAGGCCGACAGCACGATGGCCGCCTACCGAACCCGCCACCCCAAAACGTGGGAGCGGATGCGCCCGGTCCTCGAGAACACGCTCGGCGCGCCGATCACCGACACGGACAGCCCGCTGCCGCTGGTCGAGTTGAAGCTGGACTAACCCCGGTCCGGGCCCTTGACCGTCATCGCGGCGAACAGGGCCAACAACAGCGCGGCCGGAAGGCCATTGACGACTTTGTCGCGCACCCGGACGTGCGCCCCGACCGCCAACACGAAGTACAACGTCAACATCGCCGTCGTCAGCCTCGCCAGGGCGGGAAACCGGCCCACCGACAGCAGGCCGACCGCGGCCGCCGCCTTCACCCCCGGCAACACGGGCCGCACGTTGTCCGGGACGCCCACGTCATCCAGGGTCTTCTTGATGGGAGCCACCTGCACGCCGCACAGCACCGCGTCGACGGCGTGGAACGCGGCGAGCGCCGCATAGGTCTTTGGTGAAGTCAAGGCACTCATGCGGCAATCCTATTGAGTCAGCTCGCCCGGGCCGTCCACCGGCTGGCGGGCGATCGCCTCCGCCTTGGCCACCGCCTGCGCGATCGCGGGGTCGGTCTCGGTGGAGAACCAGTCCGCGACGTCGGCGTCGTCGTCAGCGCTGTGTTTGGGCGCCTCATCGACGGGCGAGGGCTCGAAGCGGAACACCCCGTCCTGTCCCGGGGTGCCCAGGAGTTTGGTGAATCCCTGCAACGCCGCGTTGAAGTCGCTGGGTACCACCCACACCTTGTTGGCGTCGCCGCGCGCCATCTCCGGCAACGTCTGCAGGTACTGGTAGGCCAGCATTTCCGGGGTGGGCCGGCCGGCCTTGATCGCGGCGAACGTCTTCTCGATGGCCTTGGCCTGCCCCTGCGCCTGCAGGTACGCGGCGGCGCGTTCACCCTGCGCGCGCAGCATCCGGGACTGCCGGTCGCCCTCAGCAGCCAGGATCGCGCCCTGCTTGGCGCCCTCGGCCGCCAGGATCTGCGCCTGCTTCTGACCCTCGGCCTCCTTGATCGCCGCCTCCCGCATACCTTCGGCGGTCAGGATCATCGCCCGCTTCTCGCGGTCGGCCTTCATCTGCTTCTCCATCGACGCCTGGATCGACGGCGGCGGGTCGATGCTGCGCAACTCGACCCGGGCGACCCGCAGGCCCCAGCGGTTGGTGGCCTCGTCGAGCACGCCGCGCAACTGCCCGTTGATCTGGTCGCGCGACGTCAGCGTCTGCTCGAGCGTCATGCCGCCGACCACGTTGCGCAGCGTGGTGGTGGTGAGTTGCTCGACGCCGACGATGTAGTTGCTGATCTCGTAGACGGCCGCTTGTGGGACGGTGACCTGGAAGTAGACGACGGTGTCGATGTTCAGCGTCAGGTTGTCCTCGGTGATCACCGGCTGCGGCGGGAATGACACCACCCGCTCCCGCAGATCCACCCGGGCCCGGATCCGGTCGATGAAGGGCACCAACAACGTCAGTTGCCCGCTGACCGTGCGGCTGTAGCGGCCCAGCCGCTCGATCACCGCGGCCTCGGCCTGAGGTATCAGCGCAACCGATTTGGCCACGACGACGATGGCGAAGATCACCAACACCGCCAACAGCACCAACCCAGCAACCGCACCTTGCATCGGAGTTCCTTTCTTTCGCAGCCGTTCTCGCAGCCCTACAGGCCGGCCTTGAAGACGACTGCAGTGGCGCCGTCGATCTGCATGACGGTGACCGGCTCGCCCGGTTCGTAGACGTCGTTCTCGTCGAGCGGGCGGGCGGTCCACACCTGGCCGTCGAGCTTCACCTGGCCGTTGTCCCGGGCGACGCGCTCGAGCACCAGCGCGGTTTTGCCCTCCAGCGCCTCGATTCCCAAGCGCGGCACGTTCGCCGGTGTCAGCCGTCGCCGCAGCGGCGGACGGACCAGGACCAGCAGCAGCACGGAGACGACCAGGAACACCGCGCCGTCCACCCACACCGGAGCATCCAGCAACCAACTGGTGAGCGCCGCGGCCAGCGCGCCCCCACCGAGCATCACCAAAAACAGATGTCCGGTGAGCGCCTCCGCACCGGTCAGCACCAGCGCGAATATTAGCCAAAGCAGCGCGGCGTGCATGCGGCAAGGATACGCGTGATCAGCCTTTGCGGGGCAAAACAACTACACTGCGTCTCGTGTGGTGTCCCAGTGTTTCGCTGTCCCTGTGGGCCAATGCCTGGCTCGCGGGCAAGGCCGCGCCCGACGACGTCCTCGACGCGTTATCCGTCTGGGCGCCAAAGCAATCGGTGACCGCGTATGATGCCGTCGCGGCGGGTCATACCGGGCTGCCGTGGCCCGATGTCCACGACGCCGGGACGGTCACGCTGCTGCAGACTCTGCGCGCCGCGGTGGGTCGGCCGGCGTCGACGCCGGGGTTGCCGCCGCTGATGCGCGGGACGATCAACATAATTTTGCCGGTACCCGGCGATGTGCGCGGGCTGGCCCCGGGAACGCAGTTCGAGCGGGACGCGCTGGCCGCCGGCGAGGCGATCATCATCACCAACCCCCACAACCCCGCTACCGCTGTCGGCCTGGTCCCTGAATTCTCCTATCAAGATGACGACGACGCCCCCGAGGACTACGAGACGGGCCTTGCGGAGCTGTGCGCGCTGACGTGGACGGTGTACTCGTTGCCCGGCGCGCCGATACTGGACCACTACGAACTCGGCGACGCCGAATACACGCTGCGCTCCGCCGTGCGGTCGGCCGCCGACGCGCTCGGCGCCATCGGGCTGGGATCGGCCACGGCCGACGTCGACGATCCGCGGGGGCTGGTCGAGCAGTTACTGGAATCCGCACGGCAACACCGCATTCCGGACCACGCGCCGTCGCGCGCGTTGCGGGTGCTGGAGAATGCCGCGCACGTCGACGCCATCATCGCGGTCAGCGCGGGGCTGAGCCGATCCGATTCGCCGGACCGTTTCGCCGCGCCCATCGCCGCCGGCCTCGAGCCGGTCGGAACGCAATCGTCCTCGGAGGCCCGCATCGCGAGCGACGCGCTGCGACCGCTGACCGCGGTGGTGCGCTCGGCGCGGATGGCCGCCGTGACCGCGATCCTGCATTCGGCCTGGGCAGACTAGTTCTGATCGCGGGCCGCGCAGTGCGGCGGCCGGCATGGCGCGCCGTCGACGCTGGCGAGGCACCCGGGCACCGGGTCGGGGCCGCTCACCCGTTCCGGCTCCCGGCCGTAGCGCAATTCGTCGATCAGGTCGGCGGCCATCTGCGCAAAACGCCGGTGGGCGTTGGGCGTTGATACCCGCACCATCGTCATCCCCGCCGCCTCGGCCTGCGTCGCCAACTCGTGGTCGAGGTCCCACACCACCTCGATATGGTCGGCCACAAAGCCGATCGGGCAGACGACGACGGCCTTGGTGCCCGCCTTCGCCAAGGCGGCCAGGTGGTCGGCAACGTCGGGCTCAAGCCACGGAACCTGGGGTGGCCCCGACCGCGACTGCCACACCAGGTCGTAGTCGGTATATCCGGCGGCGGCCGCCACAAGTCTTGCGGCGTAGGCGACTTGGCGGCTGTACAGCCGCGGGCCCAGGCGTTCGTCGGCCGCGACCGGGATCGAATGCGCGGTGAACACCAGGCGCGCGCCGGCGGGCACCGTCACGTCGGCGATCGCCCCGGCGAACAATTCGACGAAAAGAGGATGGTCGAAATACGGCCGCAGCTTGACCAATTCGGGTGCGTCCGGCCCAGCCGCCCGGCGCGCCCGGTCGATGTCCTCGACGTATTGGGTGCAGCTGGAATAGCCGCTCCACGCCGAGGTAGCGAATACCGCCGCCCGCCGAATTCCGTTGTCGCGCATGGTCGCGACAGTGTCTTCGACGTAAGGCTCCCAGTTGCGGTTGCCGAAATAGACCGGCAGGTCCAGACCGCGGCCGGCCAGCTCGGCCCGCAACTGTTCGATCAGCGCCAGGTTGATCCGGTTGATCGGAGACACCCCGCCGAAATGCATGTAATGCTCGGCGACGTCGTCGAGACGTTCCGGCGGCACGTTGCGGCCCCGGGTGACATTCTCCAAGAACGGCCGAACCTGCTCGGGACCTTCCGGCCCACCGAAGGACAGCAGCAGGACGGCGTCAAATTCCATTGGCGTTTACAGCAATTGGGTGCTTGCGCCACCGTCGGCGTAGATGATGGTCCCCGTCGTCGCCGGCAGCCAGTCCGACAGCAGCGCGCACACCGTCTTGGCGACCGGTGTCGGGTCCTTCATGTTCCAGCCGATCGGCGCGCGCTGGTCCCAGCCCTCCTCGAGCAGCTGCATCTGGGCCCCGGCCTCCTCGCCGAGCGCGCCGCCGACAATCGCGCTCATCGCCAGCGTCCGGATCGGGCCGGCGGCAACGAGATTGGAGCGGACACCAAACTTACCCGCCTCGCGTGCCACGAACCGGTTGACCGATTCCAGCGCGCTCTTGGCGACCGTCATCCAGTTGTAGGCCGGCATCGCGCGGCTCGGGTCGAAGTCCATGCCCACGATGGAGCCGCCGGGGTTCATGATCGGCAGCGCTGCCTTGGCCAGCGAGGCGTACGAATACGCCGAGATGTGAATGCCTTTGGAGACGTCCTCGTAGGGCGCGTCAAAGAACGGGTTGATGCCCATTCCCGTCTGCGGCATGAAACCGATCGAGTGCACCACGCCGTCGAGCTTGTTGCCGTCGCCGATCTCGGCCGTCACCCGCTCGGCGAGCGAGTTCAGGTGCTCCTCGTTCTGCACGTCGAGTTCGATCAGCGGCGCCTTCTCCGGCAGCCGGTCGGCGATGCGCTGAATCAGGCGTAGCCGGTCAAAACCGGTCAGCACCAACTGCGCTCCGGCTTCCTGGGCCGCCTTGGCGATGTGAAACGCAATCGACGAGTCGGTGATGATCCCGGAGATCAAGATCCGTTTGCCGTCGAGCAGTCCAGCCATGTCCGTCCTTAAAGTCGTTGTGTCGTGGTTGAACTCAGTGACCCATGCCCATGCCGCCATCGACCGGGATGACCGCGCCGGCGATGTAGCTGGCGTCCTCGGACGCCAGGAAGCTGACCACCCCGGCGACCTCGGCGGCGGTGCCGACCCGCTTGGCCGGGATGAAGTCCAGCGCACCCTCCTGGATGCGCTCGTCCAGGGCGCGGGTCATCTCGGTGTCGATGTAGCCCGGCGCCACCACATTCGCGGTCACGTTGGCCTTGGACAGCTCCCGGGAGATCGAGCGGGCCATGCCGATCAGGCCGGCCTTGGCGGCCGCGTAGTTGGCCTGGTTGCCGATGCCCCAACTGCCGGACACCGACCCGATGAAGATGATCCGGCCGAAACGCTTGCGCTGCATGCTGCGAGAGGCGCGCTGGGTGACCCGGAAGGCCCCGGTGAGGTTGGCGTTGATGACCTGCTCGAACCGCTCCTCGGTCATGCGGATGAGGAATGCATCCTTGGATATGCCGGCGTTGGACACCAGCACCTCGACCGGGCCCTGGTGCTCCTCGACCTCTTTGAAAGCGCGGTCGACGGCCTCGTTGTCGGTGACGTCGCACACGACGCCGAACAACCCGTCAGGCGCCCCGGATCCGCGGTGCGTGACGGCCACCTTGTGGCCGTCGGCGGCCAGCCGCTGTGCGATCGCCAGACCGATCCCCCGGTTTCCTCCGGTAACCAGGACCGAACGGGCGACGAATGCGGGTCTGCTGTAGTCGGCAGCACTTTCGGTGGTGTTCTCGGTGGCCGTGTCAGTCACCCCGTCAACCTATCGCTTCGGCTCGCCGTGGCCGAAACCTCCCCCTTTTCCCACCTCGCGCCTTTCCCACCGGCCCCTTTCCCCTCCCCTTTTCCCACCGCGAACGTAACCAGGCTGCGATTTTCGGGCCCGATTTTCGCAGTGCGGTTACATTCGCGGAGCTGTGTCGGTGTGACTCAGCACACTTTCGGCCATGACCGATCCCTTCCTGGGCAGCGAAGCCCTGGCCGTCGGTGCATTGACGCCGTATGAGCTGCGCAGTCGGTATGTGCGGCTGCACAGAGACGTCTACCTGCCCCGAGACGTCGAATTGACGGCGGGCGTGCGCGCGAAAGCATGTTGGCTGCGGTCTCGCCGTCGCGGCATACTCGCCGGCCTGTCTGCGTCGGCGCTGTACGGCGCCAGGTGGATCGACCCGACGCTGCCCGCATCGATCATCGACTCCAATCGCCGCGCCGCTCCCGGAGTGCGGGTTTGGCAAGAGAGGATCGAGCCCGACGAGATCGCCATCGTCCAGGGGATGCGCGTGACCGCCCCGGCGCGGACGGCGCTCGACTTAGCGAGCCGATACCCCAAGCGCACTGCGGTCGCCGCCATCGATGCGCTTGCCCAGGTAGTCGAGCTGAAACCGGCCGACATCGATCTGGTCGCCGAGCGCTACGCAGGCCGTCGCGGCATCAAGGCCGCGAGAGTCGTGATCGGGCTGATCGATAGTGGTGCTCAGTCTCCGAAGGAAACCTGGCTCCGCCTGCTTTTGATAGATGCCGGCTTCCCGCGGCCCCAGACACAGATCGCCGTCCGCAACGAATGGGGTTGGGCCGAGGCGTATTTGGATATGGGCTGGGAAGACATCAAGGTCGCCGTCGAGTATGACGGCGATCATCATCGGTCCGTTCGCTCCCAATACGCCAAGGACATCGGCCGGCTCGAGATGCTCGAACGTTACGGATGGATCGTCGTCCGGGTCATCGCCGAGCACCATCCCGCCGACATCATTCGCCGCGTGGGAGAGGCACGCGCCTCGCGAGCGTAACCACACTGCGAAAATTCGGGCCAATAATCGCAGCCAGGTTACGTTCGCGGGCTTGGGTGCGGGCGTTACGTTCGCGGGAAGAGGCTCAGGTAGGCAGCCGGCGGTTGATGAGCAGCGCCGCCAGCGCCGCCAGCGCCAACACCAGCGCACCCAGCCGCACCCAGCCCACGCTGGCGTCGCCCTTGATCGTCTCGTAGCCGATCTGCTGCTGCAGGGTCGCGTAGACGGACTTCAGCTCCTGCAAAGACGCCGCGTTGTAGGCATTCCCGCCGGAGAGCTGGGCCACCTTCTTGAGCGTCTCGTCGTCGACCGGCACCGGCTGGCGCTGGTCGTTGATCTCGACGAAGCCGTAGGGGGTGCCGAACGAGATCGTCGAAATCGGCACGCCCTGGTCCTTGGCCGTGCGCGCGGCGGTGAACGCGCCCTTCGGGTTGTCCGGGTTGGTCGGCATCGTTTCCTTGCCGTCGGAGAACAACACGATGCGCGCCGGCGGCGGCTTGTCGCCGCCGCCGATCACCGCGCCGACCGTCGCGATGGCCTGCAGGGCGGTGAAGATGCCCTCTCCGGTGGCCGTCCGGTCGGCGAACTGCAGCTTGTCCAGCGCGGTCTTGGTCGAATCCCGGTTGGTCGTCGGCGACACCAACACCGTCGCGGTCCCCGCATAGGCGATCAGCCCGAGGTTGATGCCCGGGGTCAACTCGTCGGCGAACTGCTTGGCGGCCTCCTGGGCGGCCGCCATCCGGTTGGGGGCGACGTCGGTGGCGCGCATCGACTGTGACACGTCGATCACCAACATCACCACCGCGCGGTTGCGGGGAATGCGGACGTCGTTCGTCGGGCCGGCCATCGCGACGGTGAACAGCACCAGCGACGCGACGAGCAGGATCGCCGGCACATGCCGCCACGTCGAAGGCCGCTTGGGCGCAACGCTTTCCAGCAGCTCCATGTTGGCGAACCGCAGCATGCGCCGCTGCCGCGCCAGCTGCATCAGGATGTAGAGCGCGGCCAGCCCGAAGACGACGAGCAGGAACAGGAAAAACCACGAATGTTCGAAGCCCGACAGCGACATCGGGCCCAGGAACGGCAGGCTCATATCCGAGTCACTGCCGCCCCGCCAATGCCCCGCGCCGGCGGGATTCCACGAATCGCACGATGTCGGCGATCCAGTCGCGGTCGGTGCGCAGGGTCAGTATCGGGGCCCCGCAGCTGCGGATGGTGCGCGCCACGTCGGCGCGGTGCGCCGCGGCGGCCTTGGCGAAGTCGTCCCGCAGCTGGGCGTCGATGGTGAACTCCCGGGTGACCCCGGACTCGGCGTCCTGCAGCACCACGTCGCCGATGTCGGGCAGTTCGACGTCGCGCGGATCGAGCACCTCGATGGCCAGCACCTCGTGCCGGGCGGCGACCGCGCGCAACGGGCGCATCCAGTTGATCGGCCCGAGGAAGTCGCTGATGATCACCGCCATGCCGCGGCGGCGTTCCGGGCGGCGCAGCGCGTCGATGGCCGTCGCCAGGTCGCCGCGCACCCCGACCGGAGCCCGGGGCGTGGTGGCGATGGTGCGCAACAGCGTCTGCTCATGCTGGCGCCCGGAGCGGGCGGGCACCCGGGTGATGTGCGCGCCGGTCGACACGATCGCCCCCAGCCGGTTGCCGCCACCGCTGTTGAGGAAGGTGATCGCGGCCGCGGCCGCCACCGCCAGGTCCCGCTTCTCACACACGGTGGTGCCGAAGTCCAGGCTGGCCGACATGTCCACCACCAACCAGGTTTCCAGCTCGCGGTCGGCGATCATCTGCCGGACGTGGGGATGCGTGGTGCGCGCGGTGACGGCCCAGTCCATGCGCCGGACGTCGTCGCCGGGCTGATACTCGCGCGACTCCCCCGGCTCGGAACCCGGCCCCGGGATCAGCCCGAGGTGATCGCCGTGCAGCACGCCGTCGAGCTTGCGCTTGACGGTGAGCTCGAGGGTGCGCAGCGCCGCCGACAGCTTCGGGTCATCGATCTGCCCGCGCTGCATCGAGGGCGGCGGGACCGGGCGCTTGGGGTCGGTCACCGACCGCTGGCCGCGCCGGCGGGTTGCATCACCGGGGGCACCGAATGCCCTTGCTGCGGAACGGCATTCACCTGAGGCAAGGCGACCGTCTGCAGCACCCGGTTGATGACGATCTCCGGCGAGATCTCGTCGGCCAGCGCGTCATAGGTGAGCACCAGCCGGTGCCGCAGGACGTCAGGAATGACGTCCACGACATCTTGCGGAATCACGTAGTCGCGGCCGCGGACCAGCGCCAGCGACCGGGAGGCGGCGATGATGCCCAGCGAGGCGCGCGGCGACGCCCCGAACGAGATCCACGTCTTGACGTCGTTCATGCCGAGCTGTTCGGGATGGCGGGTGGCGGTCACCACGCGCACCACGTAGTCCACCAGCGCGTGGTGCACGAAGCCGTTGGCCGCGATGTCCTGCAACCGCAGCAGGTCGCCGGTGTTGAGGATCTGCTTGGGCTCCGGCGGGCGTACGCCCATCCGGTAGATGATCTCCCGCTCCTCCTCCGGCGACGGGTAGCCGACGTTGATCTTGAACAGGAAGCGGTCGCGCTGGGCCTCGGGCAGCGGGTAGACACCCTCGTGCTCGATGGGGTTCTGCGTCGCCATCACCAGGAAGGGGTTGGGCAACGGGAACCTCTTGCCGCCGATCGAAACCTGGCGTTCCTGCATGACCTCCAGCAGCGCCGACTGCACCTTGGCCGGCGCACGGTTGATTTCGTCGGCGAGCAGGAAATTGACGACCACCGGGCCGAGCTCGGTGTCGAACTCCTCCTTGCCCTGCCGGTAGATGCGGGTACCGATGATGTCGGTGGGCACTAGGTCGGGCGTGAACTGGATGCGCGCGAACGTCCCGCCGACCACCTTGGCGAAGGTCTCGACGGCCAGCGTCTTGGCCACGCCGGGGACACCCTCGAGCAGCACGTGGCCCTTGGACAACAGGCCGACCAGCATGCGCTCCACGAGCTGGTCCTGGCCGACGATGATGCGTTTGACCTCGAAGATGGCCCGCTCGAGGGTCTGGACCTCGGCGGCCAGTCCGTTCCCCCCACCCGTCGGCGCTTCGTGAGCCGGCGAGCCTGATTGCCCGCCCGGGCCCGAGTAACCACTGGCGCCTGGCGGCGGCCCACCTGCTGCTGTCATCAAGAATCCTCCACGCTCAATCGGAACACGACTGCCGGGCAGCGACGTGCCCTCGTCCAACTATTCCAGGCCTGCCGGTCTCCGTCGACGCTCGCCCGGCTGATGGGTCGCCGGCCCCCGCGATCAGTACTCGATGATCCTGGTGAGGAACGGCGTCATACCCGGCTTACGCACCGCGCTGACCGTAACCTTTCCGGCGCTGCCGGAGGCCTCCAGCATCTGGCCGTTGCCCAGGTACATGGTGACGTGCTGGCTGCCGTTCGGGCCGTAGAAGATCAAGTCGCCGCGCCTGGCCTGATCCGGCGGGATGTGGCGCCCGGCGTTGTATTGGTCACCGGAGAACCGCGGGATCAGCACGCCGACCCCGGCGAAGCCGTAGCGCATCAGCCCCGAGCAGTCGAAGCCGGTGATGTTGGCGCCGTCGCCGACGCCCTTGCTGGGGCCGTCCAGCGAGCCACCGCCCCACGAGTAGGGCACGCCCATCTGCGACCCCATGCGCTTGATCACGTACTCGATGGCCTGCCGACCGTAGACCCGCGGGATCTTGCCGCCGGGATTGGAGGGGGCTGCCGCGCTGGGAGCCGGATCGCCGCCGATGTTGATCCCGAGCCCGCCCAGGAACTGCTTGCCCAAGTTGAA
>NZ_LZHT01000050.1 GCF_001667315.1 Mycobacterium sp. 852002-10029_SCH5224772 | reverse complement strand
GCCGCGTCGCTGCTCTGCCTGGCGTTGCTGACCATCGCGCTGGCCACCCCCACCCACGACATGCGCATCCCGCGCAACCGCGCCGTCGTGATGCTCGTCATCGACATGTCACAGTCGATGCGGGCGACCGACGTCGAACCCAACCGGCTCAAGGCCGCCGAACAGGCGGCCAGCCAGTTCGCCAGCCAATTGACGCCCGGCATCAATCTCGGGCTCGTCGGTTTCGCCGGCACCCCGTATTTGCTGGTGCCACCCACCCCGCAACACCAGGCGACCCTCGACGCGCTGAAGAAGCTGGACTTCGCCGACAGCACGGCCACCGGCCAAGCCATCTTCACCGCCCTGCACGCGATCGGTGCGACGGCGGTCACCGGCGGCGACAACCCGCCGCCGGCCCGCATCGTGCTGCTTTCCGACGGCCGCGAGAACAAGCCGTCCAACCCCAGTGACCCGCACGACGGTGTCTACACCGCGGCGCCGAGAACGTGCCGCTGGACCCCAACGCCCCGCAGGGGGCGTTCACCGCGGCCCGGGCCGCCAAGGGCCAGGGCGTGCAGATCTCGACGATCTCGTTCGGCACCCCGTACGGCACCGTCGACTACGAGGGCGCCACCATTCCGGTTCCGGTGGACGATCAGACCCTGCAGAAGATCGGCGAGATCACCGACGGCCAGGCCTTCCACGCCGACAGCCTGGACTCGCTGGAGAACGTGTACACGACGCTGCAGCGCCAGATCGGCTACGAAACCGTCAAGGGCGATGCCAGCCTGGCCTGGATGCTGCTCGGTGCCGTCGTGATGGCCGGCGCCGTGCTGGCCGGCCTGCTGCTGAACCGCCGGCTGCCCGCCTGATACGCGCTAGGTCGGCAGGCGCCGATTGATCAACAGCGCCAACGCGGTCGCGATCAGTGCGGCCAGCACCCCGAGGCGCAGCCAGCCGGCGCTGCCCGGGCCCGGCACCGTGCGGTAACCGATCTCGTTCTCGATCGCGTTGTAGCTCTTTTCGAGCTCGCCGAGGTTGGTGGCGGTGTAGGGCTGCCCGCCGGAGAGTCTGGCGATCGTCTTCATCTGGTCGGTCGACACCGGGACCGCGACGCGCTGCCCGTCCATCTCGATCTCACCGCCCTTGGTTCCGAACGAGATCGTCGAGATGGGCACGCCCTGGCCCTTGGCCAGGCGCGCCGCGGTG
>NZ_LZHT01000049.1 GCF_001667315.1 Mycobacterium sp. 852002-10029_SCH5224772 | reverse complement strand
TGCGTTCCGTCGGCGCAGAATCCGGGCCAGACGACGGGCGCAGGTGAATCCGGTGAAACCGCTTCCCACGATCACAACGGACGCCACCGATCCGTGCGAATTATGACTTTTCACTTTTGACCTCCCGGTTGCGGGGCTGCGAAGCGCTTAGACGGATGTACGGACGACGACGCAGCCGCCCACAAACGATGCCGCCAGACCGGGTGAAATGTCGTCACCTTCGGAGCATATTCACCCGGGTGAGAAGATGATCGACCGTTGTGGCTGAACTCCGGCGTTCCGGTGACGAAAACCTGTGTGCGGCTACCGGATACGACAGCGTCGGCGTGGGTGCCGATGTGAGCGGCCACTTCGGTGACGATCGGGGTAATGGTGGTCGTTCTCAAGACGGTGTAGATCAGCGCTCCATCCACGCTTCGGTTCATGGCGTCGCCGAGATCACCCGGGTGAATAGATGGTTGGGGTGATGACAGCTCGCCCCGCCTGGCCGCAGTCTCAGTACGAGCAGAACCGGGGGATCGTCACCCGTTCTTCGGGGCGCACCACCTTCGTGCGTCACGAGTCATCGGTATGGGAAACGACGGTCCAGGGGAAGCCCGTCGGGAGAACTTGGAAGGGACCCCGAGTATGCATTTTGAGGCCAAGAAGGTCGTCGTTGTCGGTGGCAGTGCCGGCATGGGACGGCAGGTCGCGCTCGACGTCGTCGACCACGGCGGCAGCGCGGTGATCGTCGGACGCTCGAAAGCCCGGGTTGATGAGACCGTCGCGGAGCTGACGATCCGGCGTGGCCAATCCTGGGGCATTGCCGCCGACCTGGCGGATCGCGCTGCCGTCGCCGATGTGCAGCGCGCGCTTGCCGAGCAGCACAACGACGCGACACTGCTTGTCAACGCGGCCGGATTCTTCATCCCGAAGCCATTTCTGGAGTACGACCAGCAGTTCTACGACTCATACATGGAGCTCAACTACGCCTTGTTCTTCCTGACGCAGACCGTCGTTGCGGGCATGGTCTCCCGCGGCGACGGTGGCTCCATCGTCAGCATCGGCAGTATGTGGGCACATCAGGCCATCGGCCGAACCCCATCGGTTGGGCACTCCATGCAAAAGGCCGGGCTGCATGCTCTCACCCACAACTTGGCGATCGAGCTTGCCGGGCACAAGATTCGCGTCAACGCGGTGGCCCCGGCCGCCGTGGAAACCCCCGCTCTCGAGCGATGGGTCCCGAAGGACGAGATCGACGCCACGCTAGAGACGTTCGCGCCATTTCATCCACTAGGACGAGTCGGCACCCCCGCCGACGTCGCCAACGCCGTCATCTATTTGCTCTCCGACCAGGCCAGCTGGGTCACCGGCACAATCCTCAACATCGACGGCGGCGTCATGGCCGGCCGTAACTAACCAGGTGGAGATTGCAATGACCAAAGACATCTTGAGGCCGGGCGGCCCGGCAGCTAGGTCTGTGGGGCGCACCGAAGGCAAGTCGGTTTTCCAAGGCACGATCGGTGTCCGCCACATCCTCGACAAGCTTGATGCGGAAGGGCGCTTCTCGGTGCTCGAGCATCCGATGTCGCCGCGAGCGCTGGCCGCACCGCTTCATCGCCACCACAACGAAGATGAGTACAGCTGGATCATCGAGGGACGCGTAGGCGCTTTGCTCGGCGATGAAGTGCTCTACGGCGGACCCGCCGACTTCATCTTCAAGCCACGAGGCCAATGGCATACGTTCTGGAACGCGGGCGATGAGCCCGCGCGCATCCTCGAGATCATTTCTCCCGCAGGATTTGAGCAGTTCTTCGACGAGCTCACCGACTTCGGCGGTGTGGCCAAGATCTCGGCGGAGAAGCTAGACGAGCTCTGCGCCCGGTACGACCTGGAGATGGATGTCGACAGTGTTCCCGAACTCTGCAAACGCTTCGACGTGAAATTCCCCGGTGAGCCTCTTTGATAGTGCGGGGTCGACGCGGTCGAATCGCCGGCGCCGCCTATGAAAGCGCTTCTCCCGGCGGCACATCGATTGCATCAGCCACGGCTCCGACAGACAACGACGAAAGGAAACCCCCCGCATGTCTAAGCCCGAATTCTTCGATACACCCGGGTACGGCGAGATTGCCCGCACCCGCAACCACTACCGCCAAGCTCTGCGCATCGGCGATCGCATCGAGATCTCCGGCCAGGGCGGCTGGGACGCAGATTTCACCTTGTCGGTCACATCCCTGGAGGAGGAGATCGTTAAGGCGTGCGACAACATCGAAAAGACCCTCGCTGAGGCGGGCGCCAGCTGGGGCGACGTGGTGAACGTCCACTCCTACCATGTCCCCACCGCCGACGATTCCATTGGTAATCAACACATGTCGGTGATGGTGGACCAGTTCCGCAAGCGGCTCGGTGAACGGCAGCCGCTGTGGACCGCGCTGGGCGTCGAGGCGCTCGCACTGCCCGGCCAGCGCGTCGAAATCGAGGTCGTCGCCATCGCCGGATTCAGCAGCAAGTAGACCAAGACCGTCACGCGCAACCTTGAAAGGTTCATCATGAAGATCGTGGTCATCGGCGGTCGTGGGCTTATCGGCTCGAAAGTAGCGAGCAAGCTCAGCGCGCAGGGACACGAGGTGGTCATCGCCTCACGCCGGTCAGGTGTCGATTCACTCACCGGCGAAGGCCTCGCCAACGCCGTCGCCGGTGCGGATGTCCTGGTCGACGTCGCCGATTCACCCTTGTTCGACGATGAACCGGTGATGCACTTCTTCACGACCGCGACCGCGAATCTGCTCTGTGCTGAACAGGAAGCGGGAGTCAAACACCATGTCGCGTTGTCCGTAGTGGGCGCGCAGGTCATGCCGGATAGCGGCTACAACACCGCGAAAGCAGCTCAGGAGAACCTGATCAGGAATTCGGGCCGGCCCTACTCGATCGTGCGGGCAACTCCGTTCTACGAGTTCGCGATTGGGTTGGCCGATTCCGCGACAGACGGAGACATTGTCAGGTTGCCACACGCGCTGTTCCGTCCTATCGCCGCCGACGATGTCGCCACCGCCGTGGCCCGCGCGGCGGTCGGACCCCCTATCAACGGAGTGACGGAGATCGCTGGGCCCGAAGCAATGGGAATGGACGATTTTGTCCGCACGGCCCTTGCCGCCAATGGTGATCAACGTCAGGTCGTGACCGACGCCCGGGCGCCATACTTCGGTGCGGTGATCGACGATCACACCCTCGCCCCCGACGAGAACGCGACCATCTTCAGTAATCGATACTCCGACTGGATCGACGCATGTTCGGTTTCGTAGCCCAAGTAAGATAGCGAATGTTGTTGGGTACGAACGACTCCGAACCGAAATCAACAATAAAGGTGCTGCAGGAAGTACGGGCGCCGTCGATTCCTGTAGGTGCCCAGGTGATGACCATTCTCATCACCCATCCGCCGGGCGCCCCTGGATACCCGCCACATCGCCTTCCCGGCGGGCCGGGGTTCGGTTACCTGATCGCCGGTGAGATGTTGTTCGAGCTCGAGGGTGAAGCGCCACGCGTCCTACGCGCAGGAGACGCGTTCTGGGGGCCCGGCGGCGACGTGATCCACTATCAGGACGCTAACAACCGCACTGACATTCCTTGTAGCTTCGTCCTCACAATGCTGTGCTTGCCGGGTCAACCGCTGCGCGAGTGGGTTACCGAAGAGGAACTTGAGGCGCGAAAGGGGTTGCGCCTCAAAAGTTGGCCGGCCCGCACCTGAGGCGCCCGGCTTCGCCGCGCTGGCGATCGCCACTAAAAGTGGAACGGCAGGTGGGGCAGATGCAGGTGGTGGTGCGGGTGTCCCATGGGTGGGCACGTCTGCAGGCTGATCAGCATCGCGTGTAGGACGCCGCCGTCCTGCGTTCCGTTCGCCCCCAGGCATTTACCGTTCGTGATCGCTTGCGCATCCGACGGCGTCTGCCTGAGATATGAGGTCGAGTCGGCGACGGTCACGGTGGTGGGCGCGCCCGGACCGCCGGGGCCCAGACCGGTGACGGCGATGGTGTTGCCCGACACCGAGGCGACCGTGCCGTAGAACCCGGCCGGCGGCGGGCACTTGCCGTCCGCGGACGCGGTGACCGTCACCAACTGCGCGGTGATCGCCCCGGGGGTTGGCGCGCTCTGCGGCGTGGCGCGAACATTTACGCAACTGCCGGGCGTCACATCGGTCAGCTTCGCCGGGGTGGCCTCCACGACCCTCGTCTCGGGCGTGTAATCCACTGTCGCAGAGCCGGTCCGCGTCCGCAGCGCGATCGTGCCGCCCGACACCGACTGGACCATGCCCTCGACGTAGTCCTTGCCGACCGGCGGCGGTGGGGGCCCCGGCGGCGGCACCGCGCTCGGCGCCGCGCTGGGCGGGACGGCCGTGACGGCAGGTGGCGCGCTGGTGCTCGACGTGTCGTGCGAGGAGCTGCACATGGCTACGCACAACGCGATGAAGGCGATCACCGCGCCGATCGCGATCTGCGTCGGCCCGGGTTTCAACGAAGCGGCACGCACAGACTCTTCTCCATCGCATGTTTCGCCGTCGTGGCCAATTACCCCCGGCGAGCGCGGTTTTCACCCGCGCCCGCCGGGAGTGACGGCAATCTCAGGCGGCTCGAGCCGGGGTCATCCACCCTGGCCGGGCTGCTTGGGCTTGCCGCATTTGCCGTCGACGGCCTGTCGCAGCTTGATGCTCGTTGCCTGCAGCGCGCCGCCGTTGTCCATGGTTCCGCGCGCGGAGAGGCACTTGCCCGGCGCGATCGCGTCGGTGTTCGCGGCCGTCTGCTTGGTGTATTTGGTCTTGTCGTCGACCGTCACGGTCGTCTGCGTGGTGTTCCCGCTGGCATCCGTGCCGGTCAGGTTGATGGTGTTACCCGAAACCGACGCAACGGAGCCCCGCACCCAGGCCGGCTTGGCGGGCGCCGGCGAGGATGAGCCGGGCGGCGGCGTGCTGCTGGCGCCGCCGGGTGTGGACTCGTGCGGTTTGGGGCAGACGCCGTTGACGGATTCGCTGATCTTGACCTTCGCGGCCGTGACCGGTTGCCCGGGCGCGGATCCCTCGGTGGGCTTCACGCTGACGCAGCTGCCCTGGGTGACGTCGGGCAGGCCGGCCGGAACGGCTTCGGTGATTTTGGTGGTCGAGGTGAAGTTCACCGCGGCGGTGGCGTTGTCTTCCTTAATGACCTGGATGGAGTTGCCCGCGACCGACGCGATCAGGCCCTTGACCTTAGCTTCGGCGTTGGGTGTGGTGGACGAGGGGGCCGCCGAGGTCACGGTGGAGGTCGACGTCGAGGTCGAGGTGGAGGTGGAGCTGGATTTGTTCGAGGACCCGCAGGCGGACAGGGACAAGGCGGTGGCCCCCGCGACCGCGAATACCGCGAAGCGCGTGAGCCGGGGCACGGCACAGCTGGCAGACATCAACGTTTCTCCATTCGTCGGTGAGAGCGAAGGTCATGGTTTACCCATTTGAACTGTGCGTAACCTGTGGATTTTCAGAACGCCTCTTCGGGCACCTTCATGATCTCGTCGTCGATGGCCTCGATGATTCCGCGCAGGGCGGTCAGCTTCGGAAGCATGTTCTTGGCGAAGAACTCGGCCGTCGCGACCTTGCCCCGATAGAACGGTTCGTCGTGTCCCGCCGCACCATCGGTCAGCGCACGGTGCGCGACGCCGGCGTGCACCAGCAATCTCCAGCCGATCAGCAGATCGCCGACCGCAAGCAGATAGCGCACCGATCCCAGTCCCACCTTGTAGATGTCGGTGGGCTGCTGGGCCGCGGACATCAGGTATCCGGTCAGCGCACCCGTCATCGCCGTTACGTCGTCGTACGCGGTCTGCAGGAGTTGCGCGACCGGCTTGAGGGCCTCGTCGCACTCATCGATGCTCGCCGCGATCTGAGTCGTCAAAAACTGCAGGGCCTGACCCCGATCACGCACGATCTTGCGGAAGAAGAAGTCGAGCGCCTGGATGGCGGTGGTGCCCTCGTAGAGCGAGTCGATCTTGGAATCACGGATGTACTGCTCGAGCGGGTAGTCGGCCAGGAAGCCGGAACCGCCCAGCGTCTGCAGCGATTCGGTCAGCACCTCATACGCCCGCTCCGAGCTCACCCCCTTGACGATGGGCAGCAGTAGATCGTCGATTCGGTGCGCCATCTCGTGATCGGCACCCGAAACACGTTGGGCCACTGCGTCATCCTGATGCGCGGCGGCATACATGTAGAGCGCCCGCAGGCCCTCGGCGTAAGCCTTCTGGGTCATCAGGCTGCGGCGCACGTCGGGGTGGTGGATGATGGTGACCCGCGGGGCGGTCTTGTCGGACATCTGGGTCAGGTCCGCGCCTTGCACCCGTTCCTTGGCGAAGGCCAGCGCGTTCAGGTAGCCCGTGGACAGCGTGCCGGCGGCTTTGACGCCAATTGTCATGCGCGCCTGCTCGATTACGGTGAACATCTGCGCGATACCCCGGTGCACGTCGCCGACCAGGTAGCCGACGGCGGGCACATCCGTTGCGCCGAAAGTCAATTCGCACGTGGGGGAGGACTTGATGCCCATCTTGTGTTCCACCCCGGTGACGTAAACCCCGTTGCGGGGGCCGAGTTCGAAGGTGTCCGGGTCGAACAGGAAGTTGGGCACGTAGAACAGGCTCAGCCCCTTGGTGCCCGGGCCGGCGCCTTCGGGGCGCGCCAGCACCAGGTGGAAGATGTTCTCGGCGGTATCGCCCACGTCGCCGCCGGAGATGAAACGCTTGACGCCCTCGATGTGCCAGGTGCCGTCGGGTTGTTCGATGGCTTTGGCGCGGCCCGCGCCGACGTCGGATCCCGCGTCGGGCTCGGTGAGCACCATGGTCGCCGCCCAGCCCCGCTCCACACCTTGGGCGGCCCATTGGCGCTGCTGCTCGTTGCCCTCGACGTACAACGCCTGAGACATGAACGGGCCCAGGCAGAAGAAATTCGCCGACGGATTGGCGCAGATGAGCATCTCGTTGACCGCCCACGCCAACGGCGGCGGCGCGGGCATGCCGCCGATCTCTTCGGCCATGCCCAGCCGCCACCAGCCGGCCTCCTTGAGCGCCGCCACCGTCTTGGCCAACTCGTCGGGCACCGTGATGGTGTGTTCGGCCGGGTCGAATACCGGCGGATTGCGGTCGGCGAAGGCGAAGGATTCCGCCACCGGACCTTCGGCAAGGCGAGCGGCCTCGGCCAAGATTGTTCGGACCGTCTCCTCGTCGAGTTCGCTGTATTCTCCGGTGCCCAGGACGGCTCCGATATCGAGGACTTCGAAGAGGTTGAACTCGAGATCACGGACGTTAGCGATGTAGTGGCCCAACGCGATTCCCTCACTGGTCCTCTGAGGCGGCGGATGGTCAGCCACAGTCTGTCGGACGCGGGAAAACGTACGCAACCGTAACCAGAGCGGGCTGCGGCGTTGCGGGGCGGGAACACCACGCCGGCGCCGGGCGTTACCGGCAATGTGACAACACTTGATCTCACCGCTGAGAAGTTCAACGAAACCATCGAGGGCAACGACATCGTGCTCGTCGACTTCTGGGCGTCCTGGTGTGGTCCGTGCCTCCAGTTCGGTCCCACTTTCCAGGCGTCGTCGGACAAACATCCCGACATCGTGCACGCCAAGGTCGACACCGAGGCCGAACAACAGCTCGCCGCGGCCGCCCAGATTCGGTCCATCCCCACGCTGATGGCCTTCAAGAAGGGCAAACTGCTGTTCAACCAGCCCGGGGCGCTCCCGCCGGCGGCTTTGGAGGACCTGGTCGCCCAGGTGCGGGCGTTCGATATCGACGCCGCCGAGGCCGGACCGGCCGAATAAGCGCCACACCGCGCTGCTGCCGGCCACGCGCTAGGTTGCATGGGTGAGTTTGGTACTGGTGGACCACCCGCGGCCCGGTGTCGCGCTGATAACCCTCAACCGACCCGAGCGGATGAACTCCATGGCGTTCGACGTCATGGTGCCCCTCAAGGAGGCGCTGGAGAAGGTCAGATACGACAACGCGGTGCGCGTGGTCGTGCTGACCGGCGCCGGCCGGGGCTTTTCCTCGGGCGCCGACCACAAGTCCGCGGGCTCGGTGCCCAACGTCGAGGGGCTGACCCGGCCTACCTATGCCCTGCGCTCCATGGAGATTCTCGACGAGGTCATCCTGGGCCTGCGCCGGCTGCACCAACCGGTGATCGCCGCGGTCAACGGCCCCGCCATCGGCGGGGGGCTGTGCCTGGCCCTGGCCGCCGACATCCGGGTGGCCTCCACCAGCGCGTATTTTCGCGCCGCCGGCATCAACAACGGGCTGACGGCCAGCGAACTGGGCCTGTCCTACCTGCTGCCGCGGGCCATCGGGTCGTCGCGCGCGTTCGAGATCATGCTGACCGGTCGCGACGTCACCGCGGAGGAGGCCGAGCGCATCGGGCTGGTGTCCTGTCAGGTGCCCGAGGAGCAGCTGCTGGACACCTGCTACGCCATCGCCGCGCGGATGGCGGCGTTCTCGCGGCCAGGCATCGAGTTGACCAAGCGCACGCTGTGGAGTGGACTGGACGCCGGTAGCCTGGAAGGGCACATGCAAGCCGAAGGCTTGGGACAGCTTTTCGTCCGCCTGCTCACCGCCAACTTCGAAGAAGCGGTTGCCGCGCGCGCAGAACGACGACCAGCGGTATTCACCGACGACAAATAGCCGTCTTTTCAACTCAGGAGAGCGATCGTGATCACGGCCACGGACCTCGAGGTCCGCGCTGGCGCGCGCATCCTGCTCTCACCCGACGGCCCCGACCTGCGGATCCAGCCCGGCGACCGCATCGGTCTCGTCGGCCGCAACGGCGCGGGCAAGACCACCACCCTGCGCATCCTAGCGGGGGAGACCGAGCCGTATGCCGGGTCGATCATCCGCACGGGCGAAATCGGTTATCTGCCACAGGATCCCAAAGAGGGCGACCTCGATGTGCTGGCCCGCGACCGGGTCCTGTCGGCCCGCGGGCTGGACGTCTTGCTCACCGACCTGGAAAAGCAGCAGGCGTTGATGGCCGAGGTCGCCGACGACGACGCCCGCGACCGCGCGATCCGTCGGTACGGGCAGCTCGAGGAGCGTTTCGTGGCCCTGGGCGGCTACGGCGCGGAGAGCGAAGCCAGCCGCATCTGCGCCAGTCTCGGCTTGCCGGAACGGGTGCTGACGCAGCAGCTGCGCACCCTGTCCGGCGGGCAGCGCCGCCGGGTGGAACTGGCGCGCATCTTGTTCGCCGCCGCCGACGGCGGAGCGGGAACCTCGGGCTCGGAGACCACGCTGCTCCTCGACGAGCCCACCAACCACTTGGACGCGGATTCCGTCGGCTGGTTGCGGGATTTCCTGCGGGCCCACACCGGCGGGCTGGTGATCATCAGCCACAACGTCGAATTGCTCGCCGACGTCGTCAACCGGGTGTGGTTTTTGGACGCCGTGCGCGGCGAGGCCGACGTCTACAACATGGGATGGCAGAAGTACCTCGATGCCCGCGCGACCGACGAGCAGCGTCGCCGCCGGGAGCGCACGAACGCCGAACGCAAGGCCGCCGCGCTGCGCACCCAGGCAGCGAAGCTGGGCGCCAAAGCCACCAAAGCCGTTGCCGCGCAAAACATGTTGCGCCGCGCCGACCGGATGATGGCCGCCCTCGACGCGGAGCGGGTCGCCGACAAGGTGGCCCGCATCAAGTTCCCGACACCGGCCGCGTGCGGGCGCACACCGCTGGTCGCCAAGGGGCTGAGCAAGTCCTACGGATCGCTGGAAGTGTTCACCGGTGTCGACCTGGCGATCGACCGCGGCTCGCGGGTGGTGGTGCTGGGGCTCAACGGCGCCGGCAAGACCACATTGCTGCGACTGTTGGCCGGCACCGAGGCCCCCGACACCGGGGGGCTTGAGCCCGGACACGGCTTGCGGATCGGCTATTTCGCGCAGGAGCACGACACGCTCGACAACGACGTCAGCGTCTGGGAGAACATCCGCCACGCCGCACCGGATTCGGGCGAGCAGGATTTGCGGGGCCTGCTGGGCGCGTTCATGTTCAGCGGCCCGCAGCTCGACCAACCGGCGGGCACCCTGTCCGGCGGTGAGAAAACCCGGCTGGCGCTGGCCGGTCTGGTGGCGTCGACCGCCAACGTCTTGTTGCTCGACGAGCCGACGAACAACCTCGATCCGGCGTCGCGCGAGCAGGTGCTCGATGCGCTGCGCAGCTATCAGGGGGCGGTGGTGCTGGTGACGCACGATCCCGGCGCCGCCGAGGCCCTCGACCCGCAGCGGGTGGTGCTGCTCCCCGACGGCACCGAGGACTTCTGGTCCGACGAATACCGGGATCTCATCGAGCTCGCCTGACTTGAGGAGCCTGCGGCATGTGGTCACAGGCGATTCGGCGAAATCCGCCCGCGGCCGACGGCGGCTTCTTACTCTAGGTGCTTGCGGTCGTGTCCCGGCGTCGGAGGAGCCATGAGAAGAACAGTGCAAAGGTCGGCCAAGGCGCGCGGCCAGTTGTTGGACGAGCTACGTCACGCCTACGAAGGCGGGGCCAGTATCCGCAGTCTGGTGGCCACGACCGGCAGGTCGTACGGGTCGATTCACAGCCTGCTGCGGGAGTCGGGTACCACGATGCGCGGCCGCGGCGGCCCCAACCGGACCGCGAAGGCCGCGCGGGCGTAGCGGCACTGCGAAATCACGTCCCCTTGCTCGCAGTGCCGCTACTCTCGCGTAGAGAATCGTTGCGCCGCAACGAGTTCTCCACCAGGTCCAGCACCGAGGCCAGCCGCCGCGGATCCTCGCCGGACGCCAACCGGGCCACCAGGCCGTCGAGCACCAACTCCAGATAGCACTGCAAAACGTCGCCGGGCACGTCGTCGCGCACCCGCTGCGCCTCAGTCTGCCTGCGCAGCCGATCGGTGGTCGCCGCCGCCAGCTCGGCCGAACGCTCCGCCCAGCCGCGGCTGAACGCGGGGTCGTTGCGCAGCTTGCGGGCGATCTCCAATCTGGTGGCCAGCCAGTCGAACTGGTCGGGCGCGGCCAGCATGTCCCGCATCACCTGGATCAGTCCCGCGCGGGAGGCCACGTCGGCCATCCGCGCGGCGTCCTCGTGGGCGAGGGCGAAAAACAGCGCGTCCTTGTCCCGGAAATGGTGGAAGATCGCGCCGCGCGACATCCCGATCGCCTTCTCCAGCCGGCGCACCGTGGCTTTGTCGTAGCCGAATTCGGCAAAGCAGTGGCGGGCGCCGTCGAGGATCTGGCGGCGGCGTGCCGCCAGATGGTCCTCGCTTACCTTGGGCACGGGGTGGCCGGCCGGTGTGGGCTAGTCCGACTTGAGCATGTTGCGCAGCACGTACTGCAGGATGCCGCCGTTGCGGTAGTAGTCGGCCTCACCGGGGGTGTCGATGCGCACCACCGCGTCGAATTCGATGGCGTCCGAACCATCCTTGCTTGCCTTGACCTTCACCGTCTTCGGCGTCTTGCCGTTGTTGAGCTCTTCGATGCCGGTGATGTCGAACACCTCGGTGCCGTCCAGCCCCAGATCCTCGGCCGACTTGCCGTCCGGGAACTGCAACGGGATCACGCCCATGCCGATCAGGTTGGACCGGTGGATCCGCTCGAACGACTCGGCGATCACCGCACGCACGCCCAGCAGCCGGGTTCCCTTGGCCGCCCAGTCGCGTGACGAGCCCGACCCGTACTCCTTGCCGCCCAGCACCACCAGCGGAATGTCTTGTGCCGCATAGTTTTGCGCCGCGTCGTAGATGAACGCCTGCGGGGCGCCATCCTGGGTGAAGTCGCGGGTGTAGCCACCGGACACGTCGTCGAGCAGCAGGTTGCGCAGCCGGATGTTGGCGAACGTGCCGCGGATCATCACCTCGTGGTTGCCGCGCCGGGAGCCAAAGGAGTTGTAGTCCTTGCGTTCCACGCCGTGGTCGTCGAGATACTGCGCGGCCGGGGTGCCCGGCTTGATGCTGCTGGCGGGGGAGATGTGGTCGGTGGTGACCGAATCGCCGAGCAGCGCCAGCACTCGCGCGCCGGTGATGTCGGCGACCGGCTCCGGCTCGGCGGGCATGCCCTCGAAGTAGGGGGGTTTGCGCACGTACGTCGAATCCGAATCCCACTCAAAGGTGTTGCCGCTCGGCGTGGGCAGGTTGCGCCACCGCTCGTCACCCTTGAACACGTCGGCGTAGTTCTTGGTGAACATCTCCTGGTTGATCGCCGAGGCGATGGTGTCGGAGACGTCCTGCTGCGACGGCCAGATGTCTTTCAGGAAGACGTCATTGCCTTCCTTGTCCTGGCCGAGCGGCTCCTCGTCGAAGTCGAAGTCCATGGTGCCGGCGAGCGCGTAGGCCACCACCAGCGGCGGCGACGCCAGGTAGTTCATCTTGACGTCCGGGTTGATGCGGCCCTCGAAGTTGCGGTTGCCGGACAGCACCGCGGTCACCGACAGGTCGTTGTCGTTGATGGCCTTCGAGATTTCGTCGGGCAGCGGGCCGGAGTTGCCGATGCAGGTGGTGCAGCCATAGCCGACCAGATAGAAGCCGAGCTTCTCCAGATACGGCCACAGGCCGGCCTTGTTGTAGTAGTCGTTGACCACCTGGGAGCCAGGCGCCATGGTGGTTTTCACCCACGGCTTGGACGCCAGCCCCTTTTCGACGGCGTTGCGCGCCAGCAGCGCGGCGCCCAGCATCACCTCGGGGTTGGAGGTGTTGGTGCACGACGTGACCGCGGCGATGACCACCGCGCCGTGATCGAGCACGAACTCGCCGAACTCGTCGGATTTCACTGTCACCGGGTTACTGGGCCGGCCGGAGGCGTGGGCGGCGGCCGACTTCGCCTCGGGCATGTCGTCCGCGTGGCCGTTCGTCGGTGAACTCGGGTCGCTGGCGGGGAACGACTCGTCGACCGATTCGTCGAGCTTCGAGTACCCCTGGTGGCCGTCTTGGTCGCCGACGTAGTTGGGGATCTGCTCGCGGAAGGTGGACTTGGCTTCCGACAACACAATTCGGTCCTGCGGGCGCTTGGGCCCGGCGATGGACGGCACCACGTCGGACAGGTCGAGTTCGATGTATTCCGAGTACTCGGGCTCCTGCTTCGGGTCGTGCCACATGCCCTGTTCCTTGGCGTAGGCCTCGACCAGCTCCAGCTGCTCATCCTTACGCCCGGTGAAGCGCAGGTAGGAGATGGTCTCCTCGTCGACCGGGAAAATGGCTGCGGTGGAACCGAATTCGGGGCTCATGTTGCCCAGGGTGGCGCGGTTGGCCAGCGGCACCTCGGCCACGCCCTCGCCGTAGAACTCGACGAACTTACCGACCACACCGTGCTTGCGCAGCATCTCGGTCACGGTCAGCACGACGTCGGTCGCGGTCACGCCGGGCTGGATCTCGCCGGTCAGCTTGAATCCGACCACGCGAGGGATGAGCATCGACACCGGCTGGCCGAGCATCGCGGCCTCGGCCTCGATGCCGCCCACGCCCCAGCCGAGCACGCCGAGGCCGTTGACCATCGTGGTGTGCGAGTCGGTCCCCACACAGGTGTCGGGGTAGGCCACCCCGTCGCGACTCATCACGACGCTGGCCAGGTACTCGATGTTGACCTGGTGCACGATGCCGGTGCCCGGGGGGACCACCTTGAAGTCCTGGAATGCGCCCTGCCCCCAGCGCAGGAACTGGTAGCGCTCCCCGTTGCGCTGGTACTCGATCTCGACGTTGCGCTCGAAGGAGTCGGCGGTGCCGAACAGGTCGGCGATCACCGAGTGATCGATCACCAGGTCGGCGGGCGCGAGCGGGTTGACCTTCTCGGGGTTGCCGCCGAGCTCGCCGATGGCTTCGCGCATGGTGGCCAGGTCGACGATGCACGGCACGCCGGTGAAGTCCTGCATCACGACGCGGGCCGGGGTGTACTGGATCTCAATGCTGGGTTCCGCCTTGGGATCCCAGTTCGCGATGGCTTCGATGTGGTCTTTGGTGATGTTGCTGCCGTCCTCGTTGCGCAGCAGGTTCTCGGCCAGCACTTTGAGGCTGTAGGGCAGCTTCTCGGTATTGGGGACGGCGTCGAGGCGATAGATCTGGTAACTCTTGTCGCCGACCTCGAGGGTGTTGCGGGCTCCGAATGAGTTCACAGAATCAGTCACTTCAACTCCCAAGGATTTAGTTCTCCCGCCGGCGGGGCTGGTGTCGGCGGGTCCAAACAATCATGCAACTTTAACAGTACGGTTGTCCTGCATTACGAAGCCAGTCCTGGCTTGAGACTTGTCGCGGCGGCCGCCGGTTAAACCTCCGCGCGCGCCCGAATCTCGTCGAGATGTAGCGCAGGGCCACCGCCACCGGCGTGTCGGGTGTGCGGTTTACGCGTCGCGGGGAAGTGGCTCCGGCGTGGCGGGTGCCGCGCGATGCGGTGCGGTGACGTCGCGTACGTTGCCTCTAGCACTACCGCAGGAGGAACCCAATGACCGGGCAAGATTCTTTCGGGCCGTTGCCGCAAACGGTTCCCGTGCTCCCCGCCTACATTCCGGTGGACGTCGACATCACGATGGTCAAGGCTCAGGTCGCGGCCACCGGAGTCAGCGCGCCGCCGGCGGCCATGCCCGGGCTCCTCGAGGTGGTCAACCAGGCGCACGCCGAGGGCATCAACCTCAAGATCGTGCTGCTCGACCACAACCCCCCGAACGACACGCCGTTGCGCGATATCTCGACCGTGGTCGGCGCCGACTACCACGACGCCACCGTGTTGACGCTGAGCCCGAGCTACGTCGGCAGCTACAGCACGCAGTACCCGCGCGTCACCCTCGAGGCCGGCGAGGACATCGCCAAGACCGGCAATCCCGTGGTGTCGGCGCAGCATTTCCTGCACGAGCTCGACACGCCCGAGTTCCCCTGGACCGGCCTGACGATCTTCCTGCTGATCGGGGTCTTCGCGGCGGCCGTCGGTACCCGGTTGATGCAGCTGCGCAGCAAGCGCGCAGCAACAACGGAAGACGCCGCGGCGCCCGATGATGCCGAGGCCAATACCGGGGCCTGACAACTCGTCTTCGTTTCTTCCGGGTTCGGTTGACCGATTCCGCGCCCCTGCCAGGGCAAACGGGCCAGGTCACCGTTCGGTCACATTAAACGCACGTAGAGAGTGCGATTTCGGTGGAGCGTTTGCACGCCCACCCATGTGACGTACGGTGCAAATGATGCTGGTGTTGTCTTTGGCGCCTTACGAGAACGCTGTGGCCGGCGCCACCCGTCGCGTCGAGCCGTAGGAGACCTGAGTCGAATGAGACGCACACGCTGGGGGTCTTCCGCGCGGCCGGCCGCAAGGCTGATGCGGCCCGTCGTGCCATCGGTGTTGAGCGTGGCCCTACTGGTGTGCACCCCGGGCCTGGCGCAGGGCGATCCCGCCGCCGACAATCTCGCCGGGCTGATCGCGAACGTCGCCAAGGCCAACCAGCGGCTGCAGAACCTCAGCGCCGAAATTCAGACCGAGCAGGAAAGCGTCAACAAGGCCCTCGTCGACGTGGAGACCGCCCGGGACAACGCGGCCACCGCCCAACACGATCTCGAGGGCAGCCAGCAGGCGGTCAAGGACGCCAACGCGGCGATCGCCGGGGCCCAGCGGCGCTTCAACACCTTCGCCGCCGCCGCGTATATGAATGGGCCGTCGAGCAGCTACCTGACCGCCAGCAGCCCCGACGACATCATCGCGACCGAGGCCGCCGCCAAGAACCTGACCGCGAGTTCGCAGACCGTGATGGCCAAGCTCCAGAAGGCCCGCACCGAGCAGGTGAACAAGGAATCGGCGGCACGGCTGGCCAAGCAGAACGCCGAGAAGGCCGCCGCCGACGCGAAGTCCAGCCAGGACGCCGCCGTGGCGGCGCTGACCAACTCCAGGCAGAAGTTCGACGAGCAGCGCGAGGACATGATGCGCCTGGCCGCCGAGCGCAACCAGGCGCAGGCCAAGCTCGAGGCGGCCAAGCGTGAGGCCGCCGCGCGGCAAGGGTCAACGGGCGGGGCTTCGGCATCGGGTGACCGGTGGGAGACGGGAGCGCCCGGTGTGGCGGCGCCGTCGGCCGGGGCCCGCCAGTGGGACGGCGCGTGGGACCCCACCCTGCCGATGATCCCGAGCGCCAACATTCCCGGCGACCCGATCGCGGTGATCAACCAGGTGCTGGGCATCTCGGCCACCTCGACGCAGGTCACCGCCGGTCTCGGCCGCAACTTCCTGCAGCAGATCGGCATCCTCAAGCCCGACGACACCGGCATCACCAACGCCGCGCCGGGTGGGGCCGGGGGCCGGATCCCGCGTGTCTATGGGCGTCAGGCGTCCGAGTACGTGATCCGTCGCGGCATGTCGCAGATCGGCGTGCCCTACTCCTGGGGCGGCGGCAACGCGGCCGGTCCGAGCAAGGGAATCGACTCCGGGGCGGGCATCACCGGCTTCGACTGTTCGGGGCTGGTCCTGTACTCGTTCGCCGGGGTGGGCATCAAGCTGCCGCACTACTCGGGCTCGCAGTACAACCTGGGCCGCAAGATCCCGTCCTCGCAGATGCGCCGCGGCGACGTCATCTTCTACGGCCCGGGCGGCAGCCAGCACGTGACGATCTACCTCGGTGACGGCCAGATGCTCGAGGCTCCCGACATCGGGTTGAAGGTCCGCGTCGCCCCGGTGCGCACCAGCGGCATGACCCCCTACGTGGTCCGATACATCGAATACTGAACGAGGAGCCATGCGCCGCAAGCGGTTTCGTCTCACCACCTTCGCCTGGATCACCGCCGTGGTGACCGGGCTGATGCTTTCTGCGGCCGGCCCGGCTCCGCTGGCCACGGCCGACCCCGGCGGGTGGGATCCCACCCTGCCGGCCCAGATCAGCGCCGGCGCCCCGGGGGATCCGCTCGCCGTCGCGAACGCGTCGCTGCAGGCCACCGCCCAGGCCACCCAGACCACGTTCAACTTGGGCAAGCAGTTCCTGGGCGGGCTCGGGATCAACATCGGCGGCGATCCGGCTCCCAGCGCGGCAGCCCCGAGCAGTCGAAGCCGGTGATGTTGGCGCCGTCGCCGACGCCCTTGCTGGGGCCGTCCAGCGAGCCACCGCCCCACGAGTAGGGCACGCCCATCTGCGACCCCATGCGCTTGATCACGTACTCGATGGCCTGCCGACCGTAGACCCGCGGGATCTTGCCGCCGGGATTGGAGGGGGCTGCCGCGCTGGGAGCCGGATCGCCGCCGATGTTGATCCCGAGCCCGCCCAGGAACTGCTTGCCCAAGTTGAA
>NZ_LZHT01000048.1 GCF_001667315.1 Mycobacterium sp. 852002-10029_SCH5224772 | reverse complement strand
GTGGGGTTCGTATTTGTGGGCGAAGGTGTCGCCGTCGCGGGCGGTGTGACTGACGGCGTCGTAGCTGCTGAGGTACCAGAAGCCGTCGTAGTTCTCGTTCCAGGCGACCGGACATCGTTGCCGCAGTTCGGCATTGACGGCCAGCTCGTTGAGGTTGAACGCGTCGGAGTGATGGTCGAAGTCGACGGTGGCGTCGGGCCGGACCTTCGGGCGTGTGACCATCGAAAAGCTCTCCCACGGAAGCGGTCTGCTTAGTTGGCGGTGACGGGCGCTTATTGGTTTATCTTTGCATTATTACGCGTCTAGTCGTTCGTTTGGCGCGGTTGAAGATCGGTAGGGATCGTGTTCGTCAGGGGTGTGACTTGCTGCGGAGGTTGGGTTGAGTAGTCATCGAACGGTTTTCAATCACGTTGGGTTGTGCGTCACGGACCGTGAGCGGTCGCGCCGGTTCTACGAGGGCCTGCTGGGGTTTCAGTTCTGGTGGGAACTCGACCCGCCCGATGGTGCGACGTCCCAGTTGGTGGGGTTGCCCGAGCCGCTCGGCGTGCATGCGACGTATCTGGTGCGGGACGGGTTCGTGCTCGAGCTGATGGACTACTCGAAGCGTCAGGTGCATGCCGGCCCGGAGCGGGTGATGGATCAGATCGGGCTGACGCACATCTCGTTGTCGGTGTCGGACCTTCCGGGTCTGCTGGCTCAGGTGGCGGAGTTTGGGGGAGCGGTGGTTGACGGGAGCGTGTCGCAGGGCGCGGCGATGATTCGGGATCCAGATGGGCAGTTGTTGGAGTTGTTGTCGGATGGGTGGTTGAAGATGCTGCCGGCGCGGCCATAAAACTCGTCTGGCCCGCTAACCCTCCTACCGTTTCGACTTGTCGTCGGTGCCGGTCAAGTACTCATGGTCTCCACCAGTCGGTTCCGGAGCCGCCAGGACCGTGGCCCAAACTGGTTACTCCCTCGTCGCCACAGGACACCAATCACTCGACGAGGCGCGTGTCCGAAGTCGCATCACGCTTCGATCACCCGAGCACAACCAGTAACATCCGGCGTGTGGAAGCCAGATCGCTCTTTAAGACACATCCAGAGACCATCGAATCTCTACTGATCGAGATTGAGTACGGGAAATTAGCCTTGCCCGAATTCCAGCGAGATTTCATATGGGCGCCCGAGAATACGGCTAGCCTTCTCAGTTCGATAATCGCGAGATACCCAGCCGGCTCTCTACTCACTTGGCATCCAAGCAAGATTGAGTTGGAGCCCAGGGCGATTTTTGGGGCGCCTCCGCTGAAGGGAAAACCGGAGCGCTTAGTGCTCGACGGTCAACAGCGACTAACTGCATTATATCGCGCGATCCGTGGCAAGACAGAAGAATCATATTTTTTGAACCTACGTAAGTTGATCGATACGGACTCTTTTGAACTGGTCGCGACCGAGTTCATTGAGTGGGATGCGGTCATACAAGCCCGTCCGCTTACTGCGAAAGAACGTCGGGACCTTAAGCTGAAAACACCTAAAGAACCAGACCATCGGACGCCAGAATGGCAATATGAGCAACTCTTATTTCCGCTTGGTGAAAATTTCGATGATTGGTACGATGGCATACTCGACACAATTCCTGACCAAGCCGAACGCAAAAGGCGTAAAAAGATCTTCCAAAACGCCCGCAAATCATACCTGGACCAACTTGAGAAGTACGAATTTCCAGTAATCAACTTAACAGACGCTGCATCGCTACCGGCGGTCTGCATGGTTTTTGAGAAACTTAACACTAACTCCGTTCGGCTTGGTCCATTTGAGATCCTTACCGCCAAATTCTTTAAGGACATAAGCTTAAGAAAATTATGGGAATCAGCGCGTGCTGAATACCCCGTCTTACGCGACCCTGGCCAAGAGAACGATTACAGCGGCTTTTCCATAGATCCTTATTTGGTGCTGCAAATCATTACTTTGATTCAGCACCAGAGCCCCCAACGGAAGGCAGTACTTAACTTACTTTCCGCAGTGGACCTTGCGGACCACTGGGAGAAAGTGATCAAAGCTTTAGTGGGCGTCATCGAATGGCTTCGCGATAGTTGCGGGGTGGTTCACCGTGATCTTCTTCCCTATCAAGCAGTGCTCGTACCACTTACTGGTGCCTGGATACAGCGCAATTCTCTACCTCCACCAAAGCGAGCCAAAGCCCTGGAAAAAATAAGGCAATACTTCTGGGCTTCAGTTTTTACAACTAACTTCGACCAAGGCGCCGCGAGCCAGTCCGAAAAGGACTACCACGACCTTAGAAGGTGGTTGCATGACTTAAAAGAAAACGGCAAGCCCATCACTCCTGAAGTCATCGACGACCTTCAAATTACCGCCGACAGCTTGTTATCTGCTACGGCAAAGAAGAAGGCTCTCCTCCAAGGATTGATGGCTCTCACAATTACCTGTGGCGCACGTGACTTCTTCAACGGCGAGGAGTTGAACCCGGCAACTTACGTTAAGTCAAAGATTCAGTCGCACCATCTTTACCCGAAGGCGCGTCTTGAAGATGCGACCAAGGCCGGCCTTGACCCTGAAGGTTACAGTCCTGACCTTATTCTGAACCGAGCGATGATCGGTGCCGACACCAACAAACGGATCGGGGCCGCCAAGCCAAGTAAATATGTCGCGGATATGGAGGCTACAGGAAGTGGCGTGACCGCAATCTTGGAGTCGCATCTAATCGATAAGGGCGCACTCGAATGCGACAGTTATGAGTTTTTCCTTAAGTCGCGCTTAGTAAAAGTAATACAAGCGATCGAGTCACAGACGGGTAAAACTGTCGAAGCATTGACAATCAAAGAAGGTGGATCGGCTGACGATCAACCCGCGATCGCATGAGCGTTCGAGGCAGGTAACAGGGCGTCGGACATGCGTGATGCTGGCAGACGCACCGACATCATGGGGCCGCCACATTGCTTGGTTCGGCGGCGACGACCTAGCGCCGCGGTATCTGGTAATCGTCCGCCAATGGCGCCAGCCCGCTGATCAATTGTCTCTGCAATCAACGGAACTCACAGCAGCCAGTCTGCTCGTTCGTATCGAGTAAGTCAGGGGTTCGATTCCTCCGAGCTCTTACACGGTTTGAGCAGTGAGGCGCTCGCCACCGGCGAGGAAACTTCGGCCGTCCGCAAGTGCGTCCGCAGTACTCTTTACATACACGTCTGGACTGTCCGCAACGCCGTCCACACCTTTATCGAATGGACCAGCATACATAGATATCGAGAGTCACGGCCACTTTCTTAGCGAAGCATCCGCTGACCGAATCGCTGGCGGGCAGTCTTTCAACGCCAGCCCATGCTGGCAAGCGCAGTATTGTTGACAAAAGTCGGTCAGTTAATCAGCGCGTTGAATCGTTGACGCAATAATCCGCTAAGGCTTGCGGCGGTACCGTTCTGTTCCACTTCGCCTACTAATGACTTAAGGTCGTCATCGTCGAGTGCTGTAATAAAACCACGCGAATCCCTCGCCGTATCCCTAAGTGAGTTCAATACGCGGCGCTTATCCGAATATGATCGGTAGACTAGCAGCCCATACAATCCGCGCGAAGGCGAAAAACGGCCTGCTATTTGATCGTACTCGGGATTGCCAAGGGGGCGAGAATAGTTTTTGCACTCGACCATGATATTTGCGGATGGATAGTGTTTTGATAGCCATTCAAAGAAGCCGGACCGCCCCATATTACTATATGTAATGTCTATACGCTTCCGTTCGTCGTGAATTCTCATTTGCCGAACAGGATTGGCAAGATCCGGGTAAAAAAGTGCCGTAAGCAGCGCCTCGATGGCCTTCTCATACGCATCGGCGCCTGCTTGCCCGGGTTCGATCGCAAGAACATCGCTCAGCAGAGGGCCAAAGTCGGGTTCCAATGTGTTAGTGGCTTTGCTGATGTCTTCGTGACTCAGCGCCGGCGCGGGCCGTAGTTCCTTATTATCCTTGAATGACTGCAATAGCTCTGGATTGCGGTCTGTCGCGTCCAAGTTAATGCGCTTCTCAACACCAGGCACCTCGCCGGCCTGGTGCTTAGCCCGATATTTTCTCTCTACATCTTTCTTATAAACACGATGCGCGCCGGACCTCAGGACATGGACCAACGTTGATCGACGCGCTAATTCATCGCGTTGAAAGAAGGGCAGAACATAGTAGCGGTAATACTCACCAGGGTCATGAAAAAGCTTGCGTCTAACAATGCTCTTTGGGACTAGTAGCAGCGGAGCGCCTGCCACGGGTAGATCAAAGAACTCCGGTTCATCCCACATACGGCGTTGAGGATTCCAGCAGCAGGCGACCGACACCGATGGCGTAACTGGAATACCATAATAATTGGCCACCGCTTGGGTAAATTGAACTAGTTGTGGCCGGATAATATTTGTCACAACATCTGAGATGCGATCCTCACGTACTCCTTCGATAAATAGCGCAGCATCTTCAATGTCGCTAATCAAGCCCGATTGCAAGGCGGAACTAGTTGATAATTCTGCATAAAATTTCTCTGCGAGGCCAGGGCCTACCCCGCTGCCACGACTTCTTTTTGAATAACCGAGGCGCGTTGAGTTATCCTCACCCAGAAATGATAAAAGCGTTTTTGCGGCGCCATTCTGGCCCGCACGGATAAGATCTAAAACCGACTGGAAAAAATTTTGTACCCTACTTGCACACTCGTTTGCCCAGGAGGAATTCATGTTGGCAAGCACTGACGGGTCGATAAATAATGGAAGATCGCGATCGACGTAGACGTCGATGAAGTCAAGCGTGGCTTGCGTGCCAGACAAGCCAAAATATTCGGAAACGCGCACTGATCGACCCTCAACCCCTGTCATCGACAATTGCACTGCTCAGTCACTGTCTGACGCCTTTTCGTGCTTGCCATCACGTCTTGCTCGCGCACGTGTACGCCCGTACTCAGCGTCGAAGCTGCGTCCCCACCCGCTTTTAGCCGGCCAAACTCGAATTCAAGGGCTGTGAGACGCCGACATACCTCGAATCCGCCTGACAACGCCCTCCGACTCCGAGGGACCTCTCTTGGCTGTACGAGACCATACGCGATGCCGTACAAGGTTTTCGAAGGATGATCTTCCCTTTCGAACACGACGACGTAATCATTCGCCTCGTGAAAGCCGTGCTCATGCAGTGTTGCGGCCCGGTCGCCTTCGGGAAGTGTCCGGATTGCTGCCAGGACGCTATCTCGAGTGATTGAGGTACGTCTCCAATTTCGAGGTAGATGTGCGGTACTGCTGTCCTTGGTCATAGTTGACGTTAACTCAGCTCCCTTATCGAAGGGAGCGTGTCAAGAAAGTCGAATCATGCCTATGGATGGTCTCGCAAACCGCACGCCAGTCGCCGGGCAGTTACCGACTCTCGCTCGGCGAGTGCGAAACCCAGCCTGAAACCGACTGACCGCGCCGAACGCAGTTTTACCAGACGAGCAGGCCGCATCTGGGTTGTTCGCCCCCAGCTGATGAATCCACGATTTTCATGCGAGCCGCGCTCTGAACGGATACTCTTCCGTCCGGGCTGGGCGCCCTGTTAATTTGAACATCTTTTTCGAGGTGGAGTGTGCGGGTTCAACTTCTAGCTGCCGCGGCAGCTATTTCAGTAGGGGCGTTATGCGTTGCACCCGTGCTCGTCGCAACTGGGCCAACCACGATCATGGCCAGTTGTGGGAAGGGCTACTACCAGAACTCGGATGAGCAATGCATCCCTAGTCCATCATCTGGCCTGCCTCCTGGGGGTGCTCCCGGCCTCGTAGGTAGTGGTGGGATGCCTCCCGGAGCTACCGCGATTTGCCGAGATGGAGACTACTCGTACAGCACGCACCATACCGGTACATGCTCGGGTCACGGCGGCGTGAAGCAGTGGCTTAGCAACTAAGCGTTAGCCAGCTGATATACGGATGTGGACCTGGCGCTTCGCATTCTCGGTCCGACCGCGATGTTTGACAGGTAGGAAAGACAATCGCGATGCGGTCGAAGTTGCAAAGGTGTGCCGTCGTGTTTTAGGCGTAGTCTGCATCCTCACGCTGCGCTAAAGAGCATGTCCCTCCAAGACTTCGGCGCCTTCGCCGGCACCAAATCCGACTGCCGATAGAGCTGCCCATCAGGCGCCACATATCTCCCCGTCCCCGGGTCGTAATGCAGCACCGCAACCGACGGCGACACACCAGACCCGTTGGAGCCAAACGCACTTGGCGCCGCCGGCACGGCATCCGCATCAGGCGCCGTCGGCGGCCGGTTAAGCGAACCTGGCGCCGGCGGCCCGGGCGCCGTTCCAGCGGGCGCCGCCCCCGGCGGCAAGGGCGTCCCATCCACCGGACCAAAAGTCCTCTGCTCGATACCAGCCCGGTCATCCGGCGGCAGCCCCTGGGAGAGCAGATTCGGATCCAGCGGGTACGGCCCCAGTGCATGCTGCCTCTCCGCAAGAGGCACGTACTCCTCGTCGCTGTTGCAGATTTCGACTGTGGGAGCGCGCTTTCCGGGCTTGGTCATGCAGGGATAGTTCCGCGCGCCGCGCACGGAGATCGGCGAGTCTTGCGGCAGCTTGCAATACAGATTGTCGGGGGTATCGGCCTCCCTCACATCAGCGGGGGAGCGCCACTGCGACGGCGGCAGGAACCCCACCGTGCATGCCGGCGGGTCGGCGATGGTCAGCGTGAACCCACCTACCGCCAATCCGGTCGGGTTGTTGGTCACACCGTAGGAGCCATACGCCGCGACCGACGGGGGCAACAGCACCAGCAGCTGTTCCAGCGCGGGGTGATAGGTCACCCCGATCTGCCCGATGGTGGACAGGTTCGCCAAGAACACCGGCAGGGTCGGCTTCACCTGCTCCAACAGCCGCGAAACTTCTTGCGCGAAGCCGGGTCCGGTGTGCAGCAGCTGCCGGAACTGCGAGTCGTCTTTCACCATCTGGTCGGTGAAACCGGCCAGGCTGTGCGCCCACCGCCGCGTCTGGTCGGAGGTCTGGGCCTGCGCATCCAAAAAGGGCCGGCCGTCGTCGACCAGGGCGCGAGTGTGATCGACGACGGCCGAGGCGTCGTGCGACAGCTTGCTCGACGCATCCAGCATGGACTCCAGGTCGTAGCCCGACCCGTTGAACGCCGTGAACGTCTCGTCGAGCAACTGCTCGACCTTGTCCTTAGGAATGCTCTTGACCAACGCGCTGAGCTTGTCCAGCATCGGCCCCACCGGGCGCGGAATGCTGGTGTCACGCGCGGCGATCACCGACCCGTCGCGCAGATAAGGCCCAGCTCCCGAGCGCGGCACCAGATCCACGTACTGCTCGCCCACCGCCGACATGCTGCGCACCGCCGCGTGCACGTCGGCGGGGATCTTCGGCGAAGTGTCGATCGCCAGTGTGGCTTTCGCTCCGGTGGCCGTCGGGCCGACCGCGGTCACCTTGCCGACCTGCACGCCACGGTAGGTGACGTTGCTGAATCGGTAGAGCCCGCCGGTATCCGGCAGCTCCAGGGTGACGGTGAGCTTGCCGACCCCGAGCAACGTCGGCACCTGCATGTATTGAAAGAACATGAACCCCATCGCGACCACCGAGGCGAGCGCGAAGATCGTCAACTGCATCCGAACAAACCGCGTCAGCAGCATCAGCCACCACCGCGCGACGGTTGATCCACGGGCGCAATGGCACTCAGATCGGGGGCCGCCACAGCAGGTGGCGCGGGCACGCCAGAAGGCGGGCCGCCAGGCGCAACCGGGGGAGCGACGGCGAACCCCAGCGGGTCGTACGTGTAGTTCCCATACCAGGGATCACCCGGCGCCGGCACCAGCGGCGCGTCCGGATCGCCCCACCGGGTGCCGGCCAGCAGCGTCCTCTTGAGCCGGGGAATGGTCATGTCGATGACGGCGAAAACGTTGAAGTAGTCCCCCCGCACCGCGCGGTCGATGAAGTTCTGCGTGAATGGGAACGTCGGCACGTACCCCAACACGGTGCTCAGATCCGGTCCCACCTCGGCGAGCGCCTGGATCGTCGGTTCCAGGTTCTGCAGATTCTTCACCAGGTCGGCCTGGGTGTCGTTGACCAGCCGGGTGGCGGTGGTGCTGAAGACGCGCAGCTTGTCCAGCGCCGCGACGATGCGCGGGCGTTCGCGGATCAGCACGTCGAGCGCGGGCGGAATCTTGCGCAGCGCCTGGGTGATCACCTCCCGCTGGGAGGCGAACGTGCCGGCCAGCCGGTTCAACGAATCGATCGACGCCATGATCCTGTCGCGCTGCTGATCCAGCACACCGACGAACTCGTCGAGCCGAGTCAACAGCTGGCGGATGTCGTTCTCGTGCCCGGCCAATCCCGCGCTGAAGTTGTGCACGATGTCGCCGATCTGGCCCAGCCCACCGGAATTGAGCACCACCGACAACGCCGACAACGTCTGCTCGGTCGACGGATACGACGACGAGCGGTCCAATGGAATCGTCGCCCCCGGCTGCAGGCGCCCCCGCGCGGGCTGGCCCAGCGGGGGATTGAGCTCCACGTGCATCGACCCCAGCAGACTGGTCTGCCCGACGGCGGCCACCGCGTTGCCCGGCACCACCACATCGGGCTTGACCGAGACCTCGACGTCGGCGTGATCACCCTTGACCCGCATCTTGCCGACGCTGCCCACGATGACGTCGGCCATCATCACCGGCGAATTCGATTCCAACGTCCCGATATTGGCGATCTCGACGTGATAGACGCTCGCATGCGGGCCGCGCCCGACCGCGCCGGGCAGCGGCAGCGAGTTCACACCCTGAAACGCGCAACCACCCACGGCGAAGCACGCCACAATACAAAGCCCGAGAAGCCTCGTCATGGCGGCGGCGCCCCCAGGCCGGCCGCTGCCGGCTGATCGCTCGGCGCGGGCCGGCCGTGGTCGGGCAGCAGCAGGTCCTCCACGCTGTGCGGCGTCGAATCACCGTTGAGGCCCGTGTAGGCGGAAAACCCCGGCGGGGCCTCGGGGGGCGTCGCCGAGGGCCCCTCACCGTCCGGCGCCAAACGCGGTTCGGCGTAAATGATTTTCCCGGGCGTGGCGATCTGCTGCAGGATGATGTTCGTCGGGATGGGCAGGTAGTTGAAGTTCGCGGTTCGCATCCCCGGGCCGCCGTACTCCGCGCACAGCTTCCCCGATTCGGTCGCGGTGACGTTCGCGACCGCCCCGATCGCGTCGCACAGGAAATGCACCGGGTTGGAGAAGTTGTTGATGATGAAGCTGCCC
>NZ_LZHT01000047.1 GCF_001667315.1 Mycobacterium sp. 852002-10029_SCH5224772 | reverse complement strand
CACCGCGGCGCGCCTAGACAGGGGCCAGGGCGTGCCCATCTCGACGATCTCGTTCGGAACCAAGGGCGGTGAGATCGAGATGGACGGGCAGCGCGTCGCGGTCCCGGTGTCGACCGACCAGATGAAGACGATCGCCAGACTCTCCGGCGGGCAGCCCTACACCGCCACCAACCTCGGCGAGCTCGAAAAGAGCTACAACGCGATCGAGAACGAGATCGGTTACCGCACGGTGCCGGGCCCGGGCAGCGCCGGCTGGCTGCGCCTCGGGGTGCTGGCCGCACTGATCGCGACCGCGTTGGCGCTGTTGATCAATCGGCGCCTGCCGACCTAGCGCGTATCAGGCGGGCAGCCGGCGGTTCAGCAGCAGGCCGGCCAGCACGGCGCCGGCCATCACGACGGCACCGAGCAGCATCCAGGCCAGGCTGGCATCGCCCTTGACGGTTTCGTAGCCGATCTGGCGCTGCAGCGTCGTGTACACGTTCTCCAGCGAGTCCAGGCTGTCGGCGTGGAAGGCCTGGCCGTCGGTGATCTCGCCGATCTTCTGCAGGGTCTGATCGTCCACCGGAACCGGAATGGTGGCGCCCTCGTAGTCGACGGTGCCGTACGGGGTGCCGAACGAGATCGTCGAGATCTGCACGCCCTGGCCCTTGGCGGCCCGGGCCGCGGTGTAGACACCGTCGTGCGGGTCACTGGGGTTGGACGGCTTGTTCTCGCGGCCGTCGGAAAGCAGCACGATGCGGGCCGGCGGCGGGTTGTCGCCGCCGGTGACCGCCGTCGCACCGATCGCGTGCA
>NZ_LZHT01000046.1 GCF_001667315.1 Mycobacterium sp. 852002-10029_SCH5224772 | reverse complement strand
GGCGCCAACTGCGCCCGCGCCGCATACAACGCCGCGGTATACCCAGCAGGACCCGAACCAATAATGATCACGTCATGCACAGTGTCGGCGGTCATGAAAACCTTTCGAGCGATCGTCTCTGAATCCGTATAAACGCCAGCGTAGGCACGGCTGTTCCCGGGAGTTTGGAATAACACGGGCACCACCCATGGCACCACATTAGGGCCGGGGCACCTGGGTGTTGGCCAACAGTCCGGTATCGGCGGCGCTGCAGTTCGGCGACACCGCGTAGACGGCGAGGACGTGCGGGCTGTCGCCGGCTATCACCAGGACGATGCCGGGGCGGGCGTTGATCTCGACCGGGCGCGCACCGAGCACCGGTGTGGCCGCTGGATAGCCGAGGCCAGTGAGGCAGGAGGCGCGCCGGGAGGGGTCGCTGAGAGTGCCGCTGGACGGGCCAAAGTCGGGAGCGCGATCGAGCAGGCCGAGGATTTCGTCAGGGGAGAGCGGGATCTCCATCGGCGGCGTCGACACCGTGATGTGCTCGATGTCGCCGGGGGTGCTCGGGGCGGGTTCGGGAGCGTGCAGCAGCGCTACCGTGCCGAAGCCGATCGCGGCCAGCGCCGCGCCCAGACCGGCGACCGCCGCGAGGGTTCGGGCCGGCCGGAGGTGGGGGCGTGCGGAGTGAGTGGCCTGGCCGGCCGCACCGGCGGGCGGGGGATCCGCGGACCGCAGCGCCGCGGAGATGCGGGCGGCAACTTGTGGGGGTGGGTCCGGCGCCGGATCGGTGCCGGCAGCGGCGACGTCGCGGCGGACCCGGTTCAGGGCGGCCAGCACGTTCGCGGCCCTTGGGTCGGCGCGGACCTGCCGGCGAACACGTGCGGCGGCCTCGTCATCGAGCACGCCGGCTTGCAGGTCGGCGAGGAGTTCGACGGTCAGCGGCGGGTCCGGTTCCGTGTTGCGGTGATCCGCCTCATCGTTCGCCGCCGCGTCCATCGGACCCAGTGTCCGTCATGCGCCGAAGGATGGCCACGGACAGTCCCGCGTGGGACCTGCTCAGGCCTGCCCGGTGGCGCCCTCCGGTGTGGCGTGGGTCCCGGAGTTGAGGTAACCCAGCAGCTCGGCGAGGCGGACGCGGGCGCGGGCACACCGGCTCTTGATCGTGCCTTCGGCGACGCCGAGCAGCCGGGCGGTGTCGGCCACCGAGTAGCCCTGCATATCGACGGCCACCACCGCTGCCCGTTGCTCGACGGGAAGCCGCATCAAGGCGCGCTGCACCGCCATCGTCGTCTCGACCTGGGCTGTCCGATCGGCGACCGGGTAGACGTCCTCCAGCGGAACGGTCGGGTGGGCCTTGGTGCGGCGCAGCCGGTCCAGGCAGGCGTTGACGACGATGCGGTGCAGCCAGCTGCCGACTGCGGCGTCGTGGCGGAACGCGCCGGCGCCGCGGTGCGCGGAGAGCATGGCGTCCTGCAGCGCGTCTTCGGCGTCCTCGGGGGTGCGGGTGGTGAGCCGAGCAAGCCGGTGCAGGTGGCGCCGGTGACGCAGAAAGAGCTCGCTGAAGGCGTAGCGGTCGCCCGCTACATGGGCTGCCAGCAGCTCGGCGTCACTGCGGTCGCGCCTGACGTTTCCCCCGAAGCCCACGGCCGGACAGTAACCAATCCGGTATCGGGCGGCACTTCACTCGGAAGCGCTCATGTGAGTCTGTGGAACGGCCGCGGATCAGGACGCGGCCTGGACCGTGATCTCGAAAAAGCCGGCCTGGCTCTTGCCGTTGGTGGTCCCCAGCGTCGAGATCCACACCAGCAGATTCGACGTCGGCGAACCGGCTCTGACCGGGATGATGTTGTGGCCGGGCTTGAGCGTGAAGGCCTGAGCCAGCAGCTTGGTGTCGTTGAGGGAGGACGGCGCCGATGAGGACGCCGCGCGGATCTCCACCTTGGTCCCGGTGCTGGGCGTATCGATGGCGACCTGGCCGACGACGGTGGGGCTGGGCAGTTGCAGGATCAGGCCCTCGCCCTGTTTGAAAGTGGGGAAGGGCACGGCGTCGGTGTAGACCTCGGTCGCCCAGGCGGTGGAGGGATCGCCGTCGATTGCCTGCCCGGCCGTGCTCGCGTTGTCGACCTCGCCGTCGGGGGAGTAGACGCTTGCCCTGGTGGGTTTGACGACGCTGCCGGCCGCCGCGGACGTGGTGGTCGACGACGCCGACGCGGACGACGAGGGGCCGTTCAGTCCGAGCTCGTCCTTGTTGAGGCCGCCGCCGACGTTGCCGAAGATCTTGCTCACCACCGACGCCAGCACCAGCAGGGCGACCACGATGACGGCCAGACCGGCGCCGGCGCCGATGAGCACGTTGCGCCGCCGGCGCGCGAAGGCCTGCTGCTGACCGGGCGAGATGAGCGCCGTTGAGGGTGAGGGCGAATCGTCGATCGGGCCGAGCACCTCGGTGCGGTCGGCGACCGCGGTGGCCTGCTGAAGCAGATTCAAAAGCGTTGAAGCGCTGCGTATTCCACCGTCCTCCTGGACCGCGCGGACGGCCACCGCGGAGATCTGGAACGGGATGTCGCGGTCGACGGCCATGGGTTCGACGGGATTGCCCGAGGAGTCACGTTCGGCGTGCGCGAGCCCGCTGCGGACCCCGCTCTCCAGTAGGGGCCACCGATTGATCAGGAGGGCATACAGCGCGGCCCCGATGCCGCGGATGTCGTCTTGGGGGTTGGCGTCGGGCATGGTCGCCGGGTACGCCAGCACGACATCGCCTTCGATGCTGACCCGCACCCGGCTGGGGTGGTCGATCGACAGGGCGACGCCGCCGCGGTGGTCCGCGTCGGCGGCGGCGGCCAGCGACTGCATGGCCCGCACGGCGCCCACCGGTGACGGTGCGGTGTCGGCTACCTCCTGCAGCGAACCGCCCCGGATCCATTCGGAGACCACGAGCCCGCCGGAGCCGGTGTGCACCACGTCGAGCACGCGGGCGATGCCGGGTTTGTCGATGCGGCTGAGCCGCAGCGTGCGGGACAGGATGTCCTGGAGCACCTCGTCGGGCAGGGCGCCGTCCGGGTCAACGAAGGTCAGCGCCACCTGCCGGTCCAGCGCGGTGTCCAGCGCCTGCCAGAACTGCAGCGGCGGTGCGCCGCCGTGGAACACCAGCAATCGGTACCGGCCGCCGGCGATTCGGGCGCCGGGAACCAGATGGACGTCGTCTGCCGACGAGTCCGCAGCGCGCTCGCGGGGTGCTTCGAGGGGGGTTGGGCCGCGCCGGGATTCGCTCGCGGTGTCGCCGTTGGCCGGGTCGGGGAGGCGGTGGTCGGGCGGGCGTGGCGCCGGCGGTTGCGGCTCGTCGGCGGGAATGTCGGGCTGGAAGTCGTCGGCGACCGGCCGCGGAGTGCCCGACCCTGTGCCGGGCCCTGCGCTGGATGCGGGGCTCTCCATCGGGCGGTCGGTCACCTCCGGTCCTTTCGCTAGCCCGGCTCGGGTTGCCGGCTCCGGAGGCCTGCGCCGGATCGGCTCCTGGACCGCATTGACCCCAGGCGGGGACGAATTCCTCTGCTCAGGGTACGTGACCGGGCGCCGGTGAGACGATCGATCCGGTGCAGTCGGTTTGGGCGGCCGCGGCCCCCGACCGGTGATGCGGAACCGGAGGGCGTCCAGCGCCGCCCGGGCTTCGGGAACCTGCGCGCGCAGCATGACCGTCGCCGTGATCGGCAGCATGATGAGGCCCAGCACCAACAGGCGAAGCAGCGAGCCGGCGCCGCCGTGCTCGGTGAGGCGGTCCAGCCCGAACAGCCGATCGGCGACGTGGGCGATCAATCCGGCCAGCATCGACGCCGTGAGTGTCACCAGGATCGTCCGCAGTTCGCCGGCGCCGATCAGGTGTCCGCCGGCGGGCAGCAGGGTGCGGCGCAGCAACACGTAGCCGATGAGCGCGCCCGCGAGGAAGCCGACGCCGTTGGCCAACCCCAGGAAACCGGCCACCAGCTTGGGGTCGTCGGTGAGGTGGGGCGCCAGCACCGAGCCCAGGATTTTGACGGCCGTGATGACGAGGATGATCACGATCGGCGTCCACGGCTGCTCGCGCGCGTAGAACACCCGCAGCTGCAAGAGCACCAGGCCGTAGGGGATGAGCGTGAATGCCGAGAGGGCGATCGCGGCGCCGAGGTACCCGGCGTCGACGTTTCCGAAATGGCCGTAGGCGAACAGCGCGCTGCCCATCGCGGGGCCGCCAACCGTCATGAACGCCACGATGGGGATCAGCGTGATCAACGTCAGCCGGGTGGCCAGCGACAGGTCGGCGAGCACGGCCTTGGTGTCGTTGGCGGCCGCATTGCGGCTCAGCCGCGGCATCACCACCGTCAGCACCGTCACCCCGATCATGCCGAACGGCAGCATCAGGACCATCCAGGTGTAGTTGTAGATCGCGGGCCCGGATGCCGCTGCCGTGCTGGCGATCTGGTTGCCGACCACCAGGCCGAGCTGGCTGATCAGCACGTAGAGCACCATGGCGGCGGCCATGGTGCCGAAACGTTTGAGGCGTTCGTCGATGCCCCACAGCGGGCGCAGGTCGACGCGTTGTCGCCGCAGCGCGACCAGCAGAACTCCGGTTTGTACGAAGACGCCCAGGGTGGTGCCGATGGCCAGCACCAGCAGCTTGGCGTTGCCCATCCGGACGGGATCGACCGACAGTTCACCGGGGACGGCGGCATAGATCGCCAGGGTGGCCAGTGCGACGACGTTGTTGACGACGGGTGCCCACGCCGTGGGCCCAAACACGTTGCGGGTGTTGAGGATCGCCATGAACACCGAGGTGAGGCCGTAGGCGAGGACCTGGGGGAGAAGGAGGTAGGCGAAGGCGATGGTCAATGGCTCGTTGACTTGCGGGGCGCGCCCCAGCATCAGCCGCACCAGCGGCGGTGCGGCCAGCACCGATGCCGCGGTGGCGAAGAGCAGCAGCGCCGTCGTCAGCGTGACCAGGCGCCGCACGAACGCCGCGCCGCCGTCGGGGTCGCCCTGCTCGGCGCGTGCCAGCACCGGCACGAAGATCGCGGTGAACGTCGCCTCCAGGACGAGGGCCGCCACCAGGTTGGGCAGCTGATTGGCCACCGAGAAGGCGCTGGACAACGCGGCGCCCAGGATCGCGGCGAGCAGCACCACCCGGGCGAAGCCGGTGAGCCGGCTGATCAACGTCGCGAAGGCCATCGCCCACGACCGCGACACCAGCGCGGCGTCCGACAGTTCCGGGCGGCGACGATCGATCCCGGCGGGTACGGGCGGCAGCGGCCCGGTCGGCGGTGACCCTTGCATCGGGGAACGCCGGGGCGACTCTGGCAGGCGGTGGTGGTGGGAGGGGGCCTGCCGGTAGGCGGGAGTCATACTCGGTGCTCTTGTTCGGCCCGCTGGTCGGCGTCGTCGCGTGTGCCGCCGGGTTCGGCGGCGTGCCGGGCGTGGGGTGGGTCGGGGCGGTCCAGGTCGGCGGGGTCGGGCTGGCCGCGGAAGCGGTGCCACAGCCGCCGCCCCGCCAGCAGCACCAGGACCGCCGCCGCGGACAGCGTGATCGCGAACAGGACCTTGCCGTAGGCATTGGAGTGCACCGACAACCGCACGGGCTCGCCGAGCCGCAGCCCGTCCGACGTCCGCAAGGTCACGTCGACGGCGACGCGTTGGGTGAAGTTGACTTCGATCGGAATCCGCAGCGGGAGGTAACCGGGCGGCAGTTCGATCTGACCGACGTCGGTGACGTTCATCCCCGGCGGGGCGTCTACATGCACCCTCACCCGGATCGGAACGGCCAGGCCGTTGTGCAGCGCCAACGGCAGCGGGCTGTGCTCGGTGGCCAGCGTGTACGAGCCGCCCGGGTTGACGATCGTGACGGCGCCGAACAAGTCGTTGATCGTCTTACCGACCACGGCCAGGCGCTCCTGCGCCAACCCGTTGCGGGAGTCGGGGGGTTCGGACTGGCTCAGCGCGCGCAGCATGTCCTCGTGCAGCGGCGCGGTGTACTGGACGCCGGTCAGCCCGGTGCGGTCGTCGGTCATCAGCGCGGACGTCAAGCCCCACAACCGGCCGACCTGCCCGGCGATCCCGGCGGTGACGTCGTCGTTGAACTGCCCCCGCGCGGAGGTGTCGGCGTACGCGGCCTCCGCTGGTGCGCTGCGGGACGACGCGTCGGCGACCACCGCCGGCAGCGGGCGCGGTACCGCCAGACCGGAGCGGATGGTGGTGCTCAGCGCGGTGAGCATCACCTGCGCGTCGTCGGCTTGCAGATTCCAGGTGGCCGGCGGGACCAGGATCTGGGTGCGCGGCGCGTCGTCGTGCCGCAGCGCGGGCCAGAAGATCGAGCCCAAGGCGTCCTGGCGGCGCGCGGTCACCGAATCGTGCGCCAGCCGGACCGTCAGGGAGGGGTCCAGGTAGGTGGGCGCCTCGGGGGTGGATCCCGCTCCGGCCAGCGCGGCGCCGACGGCCGGATCGAACGGCGCGACCGTGACTTGCGGGGACAACCGCCGGGGTGCGGTGTCGACGCTGGTCTCCGAGGAGCCCTGCGCCTCGGCGGCCGCGATCGCAACCGTGCCTTCGTTGCCGCTGAGCAGCTTGACCGCGCGGCGGGTCAGCGGGGCGTCGGGGACCAGCGTGGCCCCGCGGACCGAGGAGACGTCCAGGATTTTGTCGACGATGCTGTTGCCGGTGGTGGTGGCGGTGGCGGTGAGGCCGGGATCGTTGACGCGCTGCAAGGCATCCAGATCGGCTTGCGCGTAGGGCAGCGGGGCCACGCAGGTGCGGTGCGCGAGCGCGCGCAGGCGGTTCAGCCATTCGACCGCGGTGGCCTGTCCCGTGCCCGGGTGGGTCGGGGTCCCCGGCAGTTGAGCCGGGCCGTCGGGGGAATTGGACACGACGTAGCCGGCGGTCATGGCGTTGACGGTGACCAGCAGGTCCGGATCGATCGCCAAACACAGGGCGCGCCCGACGGCGCCGTCGGGGTCGACGTCGTGACTCGTGGCGACCTCGGCCGCCGACAGCAGGATGTCGAGGCGGCCGCCGCTGGCCAACGAGGTGGCCAAGTCGTCGTCGACCAGCCGGACCGGGATCGTTCCGCCGGGCACGCCCGGGGCCAGTCTGGGCCGGTCGGCCAGCGGCCACAGCATGGTGATCCACACGGGTTTGGAGGTGTCGGGCGCGACGGCGGAGCCCGCGTCGTCGGCGCTGTCGGGCGGCACCCCCACCACCGGCAGCAGGAATCGCGCGTTGTCCAGCCGGGCGGGAGCGCCGTAGTCGGGTGTGCCGTTGACGTTGACCAGGACCGGGTAGATGCCGGGCTTTTCCACCCCCAGCGACGGTTTGGTCAGCGCGCGTAGCGGGGCCGACAGGGTGAAGCCGACTTTTTGCCCGCGCTGCAGCTCGGGGGCCACCGTGAGGAAATCGGCGGCCGCGTCGTACCGGTCGGTGTCGCCGTCCAGGGTGGTGCGCAAGCCCGCGGAGGTGGTGATCGCGCCGGCGTGTTCGAGGCGGACCATGACGTCGCGGACCGGGCGGTCACCGACGTTGACCACCATGCCACTGACTGTCACGACGGGCGGGCTTGTCGTGGTGACCACGTCCGGGGTGACTTGATCGATGCGAACGCGGACGAACGGCGTCGCACCCGGCTCGCCCGCCGCCGCGGGCGGAACCACCGGCCCGGCGAGTACCGCGAGTCCGGCCACGATGCCGAGCACGACCGTGATGCGCAACAAGCCGGCCCAACAGAAAGGCGGCGCCATCACGGCCCCGGTCCGTGACCGTTCTTCCGGCCCGTGGCCGGTTTGTCAGAATGCCGGGTCCGCGAATGCGTCTGCGGACGGCGCCGCGGCGAGCTGGGTGGCAGCGGCGGAAGCGCCGCCGGGCCGTCGCTTTGCAGCTTGTCGATCAATTCGTCGGCCACGCGGGCCAAGCGGCGTTCGTCGGCGTAGGCCAGCCGCGACGGCAGATCCCGCATGGGCACCCAGGCCACCTCGGCGACTTCGAGGTCCTCGTCGGAGAGCTCGCCGCCGGAGAAACGCATTAGATAGTGGTGCACGGTCTTGTGTACGCGGCGGCCTTCGGTGACGAACCAGTAGTCGATCCGCCCGAGCGCGGCCAGCACGCTGCCGTTGATTCCGGTCTCTTCGGCTACTTCTCTAATAGCGGTCTGTTCGGCGGTCTCACCGAGTTCGATGTGCCCCTTGGGTAGCGACCAGAGCATCCGTCCGCGCCGGTCGAGGCGACCGATCAGCGCGGCCACCTGCGAGTCGCGCGGTCCGTCGAGGCCGTCGATGACGAGCCCGCCGGCGGACGTCTCGTGCACGGTGCGCAGCTGCTCCGGCCCGCGGCGAGACGCACGGGATCGGCGCGGTTTGGTGGCGGTCGAATCACCGGTCACTTGAGCGTTGCTCTGCTTCTCGGACGAAGCCGCCGCGCCACGACCGCGGCGCCGCCCCCGGCGCCGACGTGGTTTGCCTTGTTCGCCGTCCGACACCCAAGCGATAGTAGCTGGCACGGCATGCTCTCCTGGACATACTCGCCGCTGGGGGGGTGCGCGAACGCGCAATAGCCACGACTGTTCCGCTGCGTCAGATCGGGCCTATCGCATGCGCTATTGCCCAGGCCGCGCCGAAGACGATCAGGGACAGCGGCCCGGACAGGCTGCCGATAAACATCCCGCGACCGAGCTGACCGACCACCCCGGAAGGCCACGCCCACGCGAGAAACGCAGAAATCGCCATATAAACGAGGACTACCGGAAGCACGAAGACGATCGAATAGGGCATCAAGAGCCACGTCGCGAGCTCGACGACGAGGACATGCAGGTGCGAGGCTCCTCACACAGGCATTTCGTCACCAGCCGACTAGGCTGATCGAACGTGCCTGACGCCGCCCAGGATGCCGAGCTGCTGACCGCCGCCGCGGTCGCGCTGAATAGGCATGCGCCCATGCTGGCCGAGCTGGGCTCCGCGTTCGCCACCGCGGGCCACGAGCTCTACCTCGTCGGCGGTTCGGTACGGGATGCCTTGCTGGGTAGGTTGAGTCCCGATCTCGACTTCACCACCGACGCACGCCCCGAGCAGGTGCAAAACATCCTGCGGCGATGGGCCGACAACCTGTGGGACACCGGGATCGAATTCGGCACCGTCGGCGTCGGCAAGGGCGATCATCGCTTGGAGATCACCACGTTTCGCGCCGACACCTACGACCAGGTGTCGCGAAATCCCGAGGTGCGATACGGCGATCGCCTCGAGGACGATCTGGTGCGCCGTGACTTCACGGCCAACGCGATGGCCGTACGCGTTACGGCGGAGGGGCCGGGCGAATTCCTCGACCCGCTAGGCGGTTTGGGGGCGCTGCGCGAGCGGGTGCTGGACACCCCGGCGGCACCGGAGGTGTCCTTCGGCGACGATCCGCTGCGCATGCTGCGGGCGGCGCGGTTCGTCTCACAGCTCGGCTTCGCCGTCGCGCCGCGCGTGCGAGAGGCGATCGAACAGATGGCGTCGCAGCTGGCCCGGATCAGTGCCGAACGGGTGGCCGCCGAGTTGGACAAACTGGTGCTCGGCGACGACCCGACGGCCGGGATCGATCTGCTGGTTCAAACCGGCATGGGCGAGGTGGTGCTGCCCGAGGTCGGCGGCATGCAAATGGCCATCGACGAACACCACCAGCACAAGGACGTCTACCAGCACTCGCTGACCGTGCTGCGTCAGGCGATTGCGTTGGAAGACGACGGCCCGGATTTGGTGCTGCGCTGGGCAGCGCTGCTGCACGACATCGGCAAGCCGGCCACCCGGCGCCACGAAGCCAACGGGGGCGTGAGTTTCCACCACCACGAGGTCGTCGGCGCCAAGATGGTGCGAAAACGGTTGCGGGCCTTGAAGTATTCGAAGCAGATGGTCGAGGACATCTCGCACTTGGTCTATCTGCATCTGCGGTTCCACGGCTACGGCGAGGGCAAGTGGACCGATTCCGCGGTGCGCCGGTACGTCACCGATGCCGGCCCGCTGCTGCCGCGGCTGCACAAGCTGGTGCGCGCCGATTGCACGACGCGCAACAAGCGCCGGGCCGCGCGGCTACAAGCCAGCTATGACCGGCTCGAGAAGCGGATCGCCGAGCTGGCCGCCCAAGAGGATTTGGCGCGGGTGCGCCCGGACCTGGACGGCAACCAAATCATGGAGCTGCTCGGCATCCCGGCCGGCCCTCAAGTCGGCGAGGCGTGGCGGTTCTTGAAGGAGCTGCGGCTCGAACGCGGTCCGTTGGACACCGACGAGGCGACCGCGGAGTTGTTGGCGTGGTGGCAGTCTCGGGGGAACGACTAGCGGCGGTGTTGCGTCCGACTAGTCGTGGACTATTGCCTGGGTGGTGACAATGGCGCGGCGGCGATCTGGCACGGCCAACCCGATCTCGATCTCGACGGTGACGGCCGTTTCGAATCGATCGGGATGGACTTCGACCACGATGGGCTGCGCGACGACGCGCTCGCGGATCTCGATGGCGATGGCAGCGTCGATCACGCTGTGCTCGATCTGGACAACGACGGCACCCCCGAGGCCTACTTCACCGACGACGGATCCGGGACGTGGGCGGTGGCCATGGACCGCGGCGGCCAACTGCGTTGGTTCGGTCTCGACGGTGTCGAGCACACCGGCGGTCCGCTGGTCGACTTCGACGGCCACGGTCGTTCGGATGACCGGCTGCTCGATACCGACGGCAACGGGCTGGCCGACCGGGTGCTGCGCTCTGACGACAACGGTGTGACCGGATACGTTGACACCGACGGCGACGGCAAGTGGAACGTCAGGCTGACCGACACCGACGGCGACGGTCTCGCCGACGGCGCAAGCCCCCTATGAGGTTGCTAGCAAAGCGATTTCGTTTCGACCGCCGCCGCGATGGAACTCCGCTACATCAGCATCCCGTTTCTCGTCGCTGAGGCCGGCGGTGATCCGTGGCCGATCAGCGCCAGCCTGCAATCTGGCCGCCCGGCGCGGATCTCCGATTTAGCGCAGGCCTTCCGTGCCGCCGGCGCCAGCACAAGCGAGGCCGTCGCCGCCTTCGAGGCAGCACGGCGTCGCTTCGAGGCGGCGTGGAATCGGCGAAGCGGCGAGCATCCCGTCAACGACTCCGACGAGGTGCAACGTGTGTCTGTGTCGCTGGGTTTGCAGGCCGAGCAATTACCGAAGATCGCAGCTGATTTGGAGAATATCGCCGCTGCGCTGGCCGAAGCCCAACGAACTTCCGCGTGGTACCTCACCGCGCTGGAGTACGACCTACAAGACATCGACGACGAGATTTGCGGAGCCCTTGACGACGGTGACCACTGCGGCGTCGACGATCTGCGCGGGGAAGCCGTCGCGGAGACGAAAGCAATCGTGTTCGTGCTCGGCCAGATTCGTGACCGGTATGCGACGGTGCTCCGGGCGGCGCTGGGCGGTTTGCGGACAGACGGTGCTAACCCGGTCGAGATCAGTGGCGTCGACGAGCTGCTGATACCGCCGTCGGACACCAGCCCGGATCAGGTCAATCGCTGGTGGGACTCGTTGAGTGCCAACCAAAAGCGACTCCTGACCGATCAACACCCACCCGAGTTGGGCAACCTCAACGGCATCCCGGCTGACGTGCGCGACTCGGCGAATCACGCGGCGATGAACGACGACCTGCACACGGTCGAAGACGCCGCCCGCCAGCGTGGGCTAGCGCCGGAAACGTTGCGCGACAGCGCGCTCAACAATCGGAATGCCGATGTGTTCACACACCCATGGGAATACGGTCTATGCGGCACCGACATCGTCAGATACCAGAATGCGGTGAGGACCAATGATTTCCTCGAGCGCGACAAGGGATCCGACGCCGATCTAGGGCTCCCGATCATGCTTTGGGCCTACGACCCCCTCGCGTTTGACGGCAAGGGCAGGGCGGCGATCGCAATCGGCAACCCGGACAAGTCCCGGAACACGGCCGTCATGGTTCCCGGGACCAACAGCAGTGTCAGGGGAGGGTGGATGTCCGACGGGCCAGACGACGCCATCAACCTCTACCAGCAATCCTTGAAGGCCGACCCCGACCGCCCCACCGCGGTGGTGGCGTGGATGGGTTATGACGCACCGGAATTCGATCACCCCCATTGGCAGCAGGCCCTCACCGACCCAGCCAAACTGGAACAGGTCGGCACTCCGTGGAGGGCGCGGCAGGCGGGTGTGCTGCTGGCCGCCGATGTCAACGGCCTTGCATCCACCCATGACGAGCGGACCCCGAGCCATGTGACCGTCCTCGGCCATTCCTACGGGGCGACGACCGTGGCCGACGCATTCGTCAACAGTGGCATGCGCGCCAATGATGCCGTGCTAACCGGTTGCCCGGGAACCGATTTGGTGCACCGTGCCGCGGACTTTCGTCTCGACGGCGGCAGGTTGTACGTAGGCGCCGCGTCGACCGATGCGATCAGCTGGATCGGGGACTCGGGCAGCGGGCTTCCGAACGGACTCAACGAAGCACTTGGCGAGCCCGTCGGTCCGTGGGCCGGGCTGGGCGCCGATCCTGCCCATGAAGGTTTCGGGGCGGTTCGCTTTCGCGCCGAAGTCGCCGGCTCGCACAGCCTCACGCCATGGTTCACCGACCACGCGCACTATTACGACGTGGGCAGCGAAGCGCTGCACAACATGACTGAAATCGTGACCGGGCGCGGCGATCGTTTAGCAGCCGAAGGCATGCTGGCGGCCGAACGAGCTCAAGCGCGGATCGCGATTCCTCATGAGGTGCACACTCCCGTGGGAACGGTCTCGCTGCCGCATGTCGAGATTCGGATGCCCATCGCCGTCGACCCGGAATGGGATCGCCCGGCGCGGACCATCACCAACGGCCATGGCTTCTAGGAGCGATGGGGGCTGCGGTTCGCCGGACCGACGCACGGTGAATTGACCGCTAGCCATCTTGCTTTTAGCCTGGTCACAAGGCTGTCAGGCCACTCGATGCCGTGGGGTTGAAGTTTGGAAGGAGTGCCAATGTTCGTCAATACGGAGCAATTGCACTCGGGAGGCAACCAGTCCCACCGAGCGGGTGGGCACGCCCAAGAAGGGGCCGATCAGCTGGCCGGAGGAACTGTGGCATCGGGGATGTTCGGGGACTTCGAGGCGGCCGATAGCTTCCACAACGCCATGAATGCCGCACATGGGCAGCACGTGAAGAACCTGCAGGGCCACAGCGAGACGCTGACCGGTGTCGGTACGAAGGCGCACCACGCGGCCAACGGGTTCACCAATATGGACCAGCACAACGCTGCCGAACTTAAGGCGGTGCGGCCGAGCTCGGACCCGTCACCACGGAACGCTTGACGAAGGCCCGTGGCGGAGGGCCGAGCTTCTAATCCGGTTGCGGGGCCGCCGCCTTTCGGGCAGTGGCACCGACCTATCCGCCTCCGCCACCGCAATGCTCCCGGTTCTGGCCGGCAATCGCTTTGGGCGCGTTTGTCTTAGCGGCGGTCGCCACGATAGTGGCTGTCGCACTGTTTGTGGCTACGACCCGAGCGCCAGCGTCTGGCTCGGCGCCCACTATGGCCGCGCCGACATGCAGCGCTGCCGAAGTGTCCGCGGCGCACCAAAAGTTGTGTGACGCTTACAAGCTGGCGGCGCGGGCCGTGCATTCGAGACGAATGGCGACAATCAGTCATTTGGCGGACATCGCTACTGTCAATGGGGCACTAATACTGGAGCACGCTCTGAGTACAACTGCTGCGATCCCAGTCGGAGATCGCACTGCCGCAGTGGCGTTGGCGGAGGCATACAGCAATGCCCAAGCCACGGCCGCCAGGGTGCGTCAGCGTGACGGTCCGTTGTGGCAGTCGACGAGCAGCGATGTCAACGCGAAGGATGCCGACATGAAACGGGTATGCCCGAGCGGGTGAGTGTGGTGCTGTCCACCTATGACGATTGCCCGGCACCTACGGTTGCTCCACTATTGGAGCAGATTGCGTACACAATCTTTCGATAGACAATCTCGACACCGTAAGCCGACAATGAGGAGGACGTATGGCGGGGGATTTGCGTCCCGCCCCTGGGGATGGGCCAACCGCCGGCCCCCCACCGGGCACAATGCCGTGGGCACCGCATTTCCCGACTCCACCGCAAGCACGCTCGCGTACCTGGCCGGCCGTGATGCTGGCAGTGGTTGCCACGTCTGTAGCCGTCGCAGCATTGGGAATAGTCCTCACACGGCCGCCGTCATCGGGTCCGTCAACGGCGACTATGGCTCCCAGTTATTCTGCCGCCGAAATTTCCGGCGCCCAACAACAACTATGCGACACCTACAAGTTGGTAGTCAGAGCCGTACAGGTTGACACGAATGGTGACAATCCGGCATTGGCTCGTATCGCGACTACCAATGGCGCGGTGATGCTCGATAACGCAGCGGCCAATCCGGCCCTGGACTTCGCGCACCGCGACGCTGCATGTGCGCTGGCGGCTACCTATCTCACGACGACGGCGAAGGGAAACAGAGATGTTGCCAACGACTCGGATTTTCGCGCTGCTCTTGATGACCTAATCGCAAAGGACGCAGCGATGAAGAAGGTGTGCGAGGGGTAGGTCCTCGCGTGGTGAACGGTGTACCGCCGAGAGATCGCTCCGCTAGCGCTGTCCGACGCCAGTAATGGGCGTGGAGGCCCAGAGACAGGCAATCCAAGACACCCGAATTCGGCCGGAACGCTGTGGCTTTCGAGGGTTACACGTGCTTGCCTGCGCAATCGTCAATGACTTGTAACGGATCGCAAAAGAGGGCGAGGCAGACCGCGCGGCGCGGTGAATTGCCCGGCGTGCGGCTGACCTGCTCCACTATTGAGGGGGAAACGGTGCCAGGACAGTTTGCAAGCTGTGGCGTATGGGATGTTGCGGACTAGAGGAGGACAGATGGTTGGAGACCCGCCCCCCGGCTTTGGTCAGGGGCCAGCACAGCCGCCCGTGGGGAACTGGCCACCGCGCCCCCTCGGGCAGCCTGCGACGCGCTCACGCCCATGGCTTGCGATTGCCGTGGCGGTGACGGCCGGGCTAGCTGTCGCTGCACTAGCCGTGGCACTAACCCGCCCGACGTCTTCCCATTCGTCAATCACCACGACTACGGCGCCTTCTTATACCCCTGCGCAGACTGCCGCCGCGCAACAACGGTTATGCGACACATACAAGCTCGTGGCGCGGGCGGTAGAAGTTGACACCAGCGGTAATGACCGGGCGCTGGCGCGCATCGCGGATACCAACGGCGCCGTATTACTCAACATGGCAGCCGATGACCCGGCACTCGACGCATACCACCGGGACACCGGGCGTGCGTTGGCAACGGCATACGGAACAGTAACTGCGAAGGGCAACAATGTGGTCGCCAGTGATGCCGATTATCAGGCTGCGCTCGATGACGTTATCGCCAAGGACGCAGCGATGAAAAAGGTGTGCGGTGGCGGTTGACCTTCCACCTGGCATGTGGACCGCGGCACTGATTGGACCGTGGTGGCCAGCACCATCGACGGCTATGCGCGCCGGTGCCCAACATTGGAGCGAAGCGTGCGCGGAGCAGCAGCTTTATTCGCAGACCCTGCGCACTCAGTGGACGTTATTCGCCGCGCAAAATCAGGGGCATACGGCAGACGACCTTATCGACCGATTTCAGCAGGGCGAGAAGTTTCACCTGGACCTCGCGGAGAAATATCAAGCAAAGGCATCGGCTTTTAATTCGGCCGCTGACGCCACCGATTATCTACGTAGCCGATTGTCAGACATCGCAAATACGGGCAACAAACAGATCAACGAAATCCTCGCGTCGAAGAAATTGCCTCCAGAGCAACTAGCGGAAATACAAGCTGTGCAAGCGCGCTGCAATGCCGATGCCGGAAACGCTAGTCGAGATGCCGTCGACAAGATGATGTCAGCGACGCAAAAGATCCTCGACGCTGAAGGTAATGGCGGCGATGCTCGGAGTTGGGCGCGTGCAAATGGTTTCAATGCCAACGATGCTTCACCACCGCCGCCGATCAACCAGAATGAATTGAAATCGTCGCTGCAGGGATCTGGAGGGCGTGGTACTGGTGGGAACGGTCACGGGGCTGTCCATCAGGCTGGCGGCCGGGGGGCGACTGTGGCACAAAATGGCGGTTACGCCGCGAGTGGCCCCCAAGAGGTCATCCAAGGTGCTGGTGGAAGAGGGATCGGCGGGCCTATGCCAGCATCGCCGGCAGCGTCGGCGGGCGTACACATGCCCGGCGGTGGCGGCACGGTATCGCCAGGGATGCCAGGCGTTCAGGGCGGCGGCATGTCGATGTCACCGGCCGGCCTCGGCCAAGGCGCTCAGCCCAACCTGGCTCAATCCTTCACGTCCGGCTTGGCGACGGGCCAGGCGACCGGCCCTGGGGGACAAGCGTTTTCGGCGGGGACACTGAACGCGTTCGACGGCGGGGCACCCCAAACTCCTCAGGGGGCACCGGCAGTTGGGCCGACCGTACCCAGCGCTGGAGCGTTCATCGCAGCGACACCTCCCGTCGACGCGCCCCCGCCAGCAGCCCCGGCCCCGATGACAAGTGGCGGAGCCACGCCGGTGTCACCAGCGGTGATGACCGGGAGTTCGTGGTCGTCCGCGGCGACTGTCGGCGGTGGATCATCCATCCCTTCGGGGTCGTTGCCCGCCTACGGTTCTGACCTACGTCCGCCGGTTGTGGCGCCCCCGTCCATGCCGTCCGGCCCCGCCGGTCCGATCTCGGGCGCGGCGGTAGCGCCTTCGCCGTCGTCGTCGCCGTCGGCGGGAGGACCGCTGGTCTCGCCGGTCGAGCGGACGGCATCCGGGGCGGCCGCGGGACAGGCCGGCGCGGGTTCGTCAGCAATGGCGAGCGCATCGGCAGCGTCGGCGGCAACTGGAGCGACCGCCGGCGCGGCGTCTAGCCGGGCCGCTGAACAGCAGCGGCTCCAGCGGCTCGTCGACGCGGTCGCTCGCCAGGAGCCGCGGCTGTCATGGGCGGCCGGGCTGCGCGACGACGGCACCACCACGCTGCTGGTCACCGATCTCGCGGGCGGATGGATTCCGCCCCACGTGCGGTTGCCCGCCCACGTGACTCTGCTCGAGCCGACGGCACGACGCCACAACGCCAACGTCGTGGACCTCCTCGGCGCCATCACGGTCGCGGCTGCCCACCACGCCAACACCTACGTCGCCGAGCCGGGTTCCGACGAGCCAGTACTCAGCGGTGATCGGCCGGCCCGCTCGGCCGTGCCTCGAGTCGATGAGATCGGCCCCACGTTGGTCGACGCGGTGCGCCGCCGCGACGGTCTGCCGCGGATCGCGCAGGCTGTCGCCGCGCCCGCGGTGCGAAAGACGGGCGTGCTGGAAAGCGAAATCGAGATGTTGCGCGAATGCGCTGCCGACATTCAGCACTCGGTTCTGGCGGCATATCCCAATCACGACCCTGCGGCTGTCGGGGATTGGATGCTTTTAGCGGCGATCGAGGCGTTGATCGACGGCCACGAGTACCTCACGAATTACCACGTGGCCTGGTTTGACGCGATCAGCCACCGAAGCGGTTCGTAGCGGGCCTCAATCCTCGGGTGAATACCGTTCTGGGCGGCTTGTGCCAAAATGGCGGTACGAGTAATCGGCAGTGCCTGGATAAGCCTCGAGCGTTTGCGGGCTTTCCGACTGGGGTGGAGGTGAGATTATGGGTACTCCCGGCGGACCCATCCGATCCGATTTGCCAACGACGTTTGGGCTAGGTAGCGGACCACCAGCGACTATCCCCAGGCCGGTTCCTGTTCCACCAGGCGGTGCCTCGCCCGCCGACGGTGGGCAGGGAATGGTCGGAGCAGCCGGCAACGCTGGCGTCCCCAAAGACGCCGCAGATGCCGAAGCGGCCGACGCCGATCGCCGCGCGCATGCCGCCGACGCTGCGGCGAAGTTCCCGGCCAACGAGGCAAACGGGCAGCAAGAGATGCAGATGATCCAGCAAATGTTGTCCAGCGTGACGGGCGCTATGGGTGGCGCCATGGGTGGCGTCATGGGGCCGATGACTCAGCTTCCCCAGCAGGCGATGCAGGCCGGCCAGAGCGCCCTCCAGCCGCTGATGAGCGCGGTCCAGGGTGCGCACGGCGCCGCTTCGCTCGCCGACAGTGCGCACCTGGTCGACAGTGTCGGTGCCGGCGGCGCCGGACTGGGAGGTGGCCCCGGGGGCGGCGCCGGTCTCGGCGGTGGCGGCACGGTTCCGGCCAGCTCGCTGGGCCCGCCGCCCGTGCCAACATCATCGCCGCCGACCACGCCGGCCGGCGCCAAGGCCCCGATCATGCCGGCAACCGGTGGCATGCCCGCCATGCCCGGACAGACGGGAATGACCGGGATGCCGATGATGCCGCCGGGCGCAATGGGCGCCGGTGGCGAAGGCGGAAACAAGGACAAGCCGGTCGAGAAGCGGGTGACCGCCCCGGGCGTTCCCAATGGTCAGCCGGTCAAGGGCCGCCTGACGGTCCCGCCGAGCGCCCCGGGTAGCAAATCCGGCGAGGCCAAGCCGACGGTGGTCACCAACAGGCCCAACCGCCGGATCGTCATCATGCCGTCCGAGGACGAACCGAAAGACTAGCCCCAGCCCACCGACAGGTGAGTGGTCCGGTAATTCGCCCGGCAGTAATGTCGCTACGTAATCGCGGCCGACAAAGCCAAGGCATATTGGGTTGCCCATTATTGACAGCAGAACTGTCGATACGTGCATGCTATTAGGTACGTCTGCAGCGCCGCGGAATTCGCGGCCAGGAGGGTGTGGGAGTACTAGCTCGAGTGTCCGGCAAGGATGCGGCGCCGTGGCGACGCACAGGTGGATTGGGGCGGGGAAGTCGATGACCGATCCCCTGAGAATGCAAGCGGTCGCGGCATTGGCCCGTGCCCACAATCTGCTCGCGGGCACTCCCATCAGTCCCCGCGTCGGTGACGCCTCGGAGCACACGGATGCGCTAGCGCGCCACGTGCTGCCGCGCGCGGCGGCGACTCGCTCGGGCGCCTCGATCAAGCGGCTCAGCCACTCGAGCCACACCGACCGGGCGCTGAAGGCCATCCTCGCCGCGGCGCGCGCCGATCACGCGCACGGCCGGGCGGCGACGCGGACGGTGCTCGAAGCGGCCGAATCGGACCCGAGACCGGCCTCCGATACACCGCTTGGCCGGCGGGAGGCCATGACCCGCATGGCGACAAGGCTGCGGGCCCAGCACCGCCACATCACCAAATCCCGGCGGCGGGCAAGGTTGCTCGCGCGGCGACTGCGACGCCTGCACTACCCGCAGAGGCGGACCATGCACAGAAGCCACGCCAGCGGGCGCCCGGCGGTCTTGGCGGCCATCCGTAAAGCCATGGATATCAAAGGCATTCACGACCCGGCGGCGCGCGCTCGCTGGGAACGCGGCATGGATCTGGTGGCCCGCCGCGAGTCCAACTACAACGCCAACGCGATCAATAACTGGGATTCCAACGCAGCGCGGGGCACCCCCAGCAGGGGCGCTTGGCAATTCATCGCGCCCACTTTCGCGGCCTACCACCAGCCGGGGACCTCGCGCGACATCCACAGCCTGGTCGCGCAGGCGTGCGCGTTCATCAACTACGCGATGGGCCGCTACGGGGTCGCAGCGGACGCGTCGAATCTGGCCGATCGGATTCAGCAGGCCGATCCTCACCGAGCACCCAAGGGGTACTGAGCATGCCGCTGAGTTTGTCTAATCGCGACCAGAACTCTGGGCACCTGTTCTACAACCGGCGGCTGCGGGCGGCCACCACCCGGTTCACGGTGCGCATGAAACACGACGACCGCAAGCAGACCGCCGCGCTGGTGCTGTCGATCCTCCTGGTTGCCATCGGATCCGGCTGGATGCTGCTGCTGAACGTGCTGAAACCCACTGGCATCGTGGGCGATTCGGCGATCATCGGCGACCGCGATTCCGGGGCGCTCTACGCCAAGATCGACGGGCGGCTGTATCCGGCGCTGAATTTGACGTCGGCCCGGCTGGCGACCGGGACGGCGAATCAGCCGACGTGGGTGAAACCCGCTGAGATAACGAAGTATCCGACCGGGCCGCTGGTCGGCATCCCGGGGGCGCCGGCGGCGATGCCGGTCCATCGGGGCGCCACCTCGGCCTGGGCGGTGTGCGACACCGCGGGACGCCCGCGCAGCCCGGAAAGGCCGGTGGTCACCTCGATCGCCGGCCAACTCGACGCCTACGACCGCGCCACACCGCTACGCGACGACGCCGGGCTGCTCGTCACGTTCGAGGGCAACACCTACGTGATCTGGGGCGGCAAGCGCTCCCAGATCGACCCGGTCAACAGGGCGGTCACGCTCAGCCTGGGGCTCGACCCGGGAGTGACTCTGCCGGTGGAGATTTCGCGGGCCCTGTACGACGCACTGCCCGCGACCGAACCGCTCGGCGTCCCCCAGGTGCCCCTGGCGGGGACCCCGTCGACGTGGGTGTCGGGCTCGCAGGTCGGCGCGGTGCTGCAGGCCCAGACCGCCAGCGGCGGCAAGCAGTTCTACGTCCTGCTGCCCGAGGGCGTGCAAAAGGTCACCAGCTTCGTCGCCGACCTGTTGCGCAGCGCCAACTCCTACGGGTCGACGGCGCCGCGCGTGGTGACCCCCGACGTGCTGGTCAACATCCCCGAGGTGACCTCGCTGGCCGTGGACTACTACCCGACCAAGCGCCTGAATTTCATTGACACCGCGGCCGATCCGACCACCTGCGTCGGCTGGGAGAAGGCGTCGACGGATCCGCGGGCCCGCGTCGTCGTCTACAACGGGCGCGGGCTGCCAACGCCGTCCTACCTGGACAACCGGATCGTCCACCTGGTGCGTGACGACCGCGACCCGGCGTCCGTGGTCGCCAACCAGGTCCTGGTGTTGCCGGGTGCGGCGAACTTCGTGACGTCGACCAGCGGTGTGGTCACCTCCGACTCCCGGGAATCGTTGTTCTGGGTCTCCGACAACGGGGTGCGGTTCGGGATCGCCAACGACGAGACGACGCTGCGGGCGCTCGGGCTCGATCCGGGCTCGGCGGTGCAAGCGCCCTGGCCGCTACTGCGGACTTTCGCTTCGGGCCCCGCGCTGTCAAGGGAGGCAGCGCTTTTGGCGCGTGACACCGTGCCGGCGCTGGGCAAGGTGGCTGTGGTGACGACATCGGCGAAGCCGGGAGGCTAGAGAATGTCCAAGAAGGCGTTTCCCATCAACCGCGTCAAGATCGATCCGCCCAAGCCGGTCCGGGTGGCGCCCAGCGCGCCGATCGCGTTGCCGGAGCGCGAGCCGCGCAACATCTGGGTGATGATCGGTGTGCCGGCACTGATCGTCGCGCTCATCGGCACCATCGTCATGCTCTACGTCTCCGGGGTCCGCAGCCTGACCACCGGGTTCTTCCCGCTGATGGGTATCGGCGCGTTCAGCATGCTGGCATTCTCCGGTCGCTTCGGCCGGGCCCGCAAGATCACCTGGGGCGAAATGGAAAAGGGCCGTCGGCGCTATCTGCGCGACCTCGACGGCAACCGCGACGAAATCCAGACCGCCGTGTGCGCGCAACGCGAATGGCAGAACTCCGTGCACTCCGACCCGCGCGGTCTGGGCGCGATCATCGGCGGCCCACGCATGTGGGAACGCGGCCGCTCCGACGCGGACTTTCTGGAGGCTCGCCTCGGTACCGGTGTGCAGCACGCACCGGATTCGGTGCTGTCGGTGACGTGGCCCGACATCGCCTCCGATGAGGAGCTCGAACCCGTCACCGGACAGGCGCTCCGCGATTTCATCCTGGAGCAGCGCAAGATTCGCGACATCGCCAAGGTGGTGAACCTGCGGTCGGCGCCCGGATTCAGCTTCGTGGGCGAGGACCTGGACCGCCTGCGGTCGCTGATGCGTTCGGTGCTGTGCTCGCTGGCGGTGTTTCACAACCCGCGCGACGTCAAGTTGATGGTGGTGACGCGCAACCCGGAGGTGTGGTCGTGGATCGTGTGGCTGCCGCACAACCTGCACGACGAACTGTTCGACGCGTGCGGGTTTCGGCGCCTGGTCTTCGCCACACCGGAGGAGCTCGAGGAGGCCCTGGGCGCCGAGCTGCACATGAAGGGCAAGCGCGGCGCCTGGACTCCGCTGGCCGCGGCCAGCCCCACCGCCATGGGCTCGGCCCTGGAAACCTCCACGGACATCGTCGATTTGGGCCCGCACCTGGTGATCGTCGACGACAACACGGGCAGCCCCGACGCCTGGGAGAGCGTGGTCGGCCAGGTCGGCAAGGCGGGAATCACCCTGCTGCGCATCGCCTCTCGGGTTGGTACCGGCGTGGGCTTCGCCACCGACCAGGTGTTCGAGCTCACCGAGCGGCACAGCTCACCCAACGGCTCGGTCAACGGCGAAGTAGTCCTGCACCGAAACGGCTCGGACTCCGACGGCGAGGACGGCCGCCCGGCCCCGCTGCTGCGGGTGCGCAACAAGTTCTTCGCCCACGCCGACCAACTCTCCGTGCACCGCGCCTACCGCTACGCGCGGGCGATGGCGCGCTGGTCGCCGACCAGCCGCAGCGAGATCGCCGACTCGGTCAGCGGCGCAACGGAATTGCTGCGCGCCCTCGGGATCAGCGACCCACGGGAGCTGGACGTCGACCGGTTATGGGCCGAGCGGCGCGGCCGCGGCGACGAGCGCTGGTGCGAGGTCCCGGTCGGCGCCAAGCCCAACGGCGAGCTGCAGAACGTCACCATCCGCGCCAAGGACTTCGGCGGCTTCGGATTCCACTCGGTGGTCATCGGCACCAGCGGTTCGGGCAAGTCGGAATTCTTCTTGTCGCTGGTTTACGGGATCGCGCTGACTCACTCGCCGGAAACATTCAACGTCATCTTCGTCGACATGAAGTTCGAGTCGGCGGCGCAGGACATCCTGGGTATCCCGCACGTGGTGGCCGCGCTGTCGAACCTCGGTAAGGACGAGCGCCACCTGGCCGAACGGATGCGCAGGGTCATCGACGGTGAGATCAAGCAACGCTACGAACTCTTCACGTCGGTGGGCGCGCGCGACGCCAACGACTACGAGGAGATCCGGCTCGCCGGGCGCGACCTGCCCCCGGTGCCGGTCTTGCTCGTCATCGTCGACGAGTACCTGGAGCTGTTCGCCAACCACGAGAAGTGGATCAATCTCATCATCCACATCGGTCAGGAAGGCCGCGGCGCCAACGTCTTCTTCATGCTGGGTGGTCAGCGCCTGGACCTGTCCTCGCTGCAGAAGGTCAAGTCCAACATCGCCTTCCGCATCGCACTGCGCGCCGAGTCCGGCGACGACAGCCGCGAGGTGATCGGCTCGGACGCCGCTTACCACCTGCCGTCGAAGGAGAACGGTTTCGGCCTATTGAAGGTGGGGCCGCGCGACCTGGAGCCGTTCCGCTGCTTCTACCTGTCTGCCCCGTTCGTGGTGCCCAAAACCAAGGAAGTCGCCGCGACCGTCGACATGACCCTGACCAAGCCCCGGCTGTACAACTGGCAGTTCCAGCCACTGGACGCCGCCGACGCCACGGCGTTGGAAGCCGCCGCGGCCGTCGATGCCGAACCCGACGAATTCCTGTACTACGAGGACGGTTTCAAGCGGAAGAAGATCGTGGACGTGCTGCGCGAGTCGTTGCACAACGTGCCGCACCGCTCCCCGCGCCGGCCCTGGCTGCAGCCGCTGGAAGAACCCGAGCCCATCGACGTTCTGGTGGCCGGATACCGCGGCAAGCCGTGGCATGTCGACTATGGACGCAACGCGGGCCTGATGTTCCCGGTGGGTGTCATGGACATCCCCGAGGAATCCAAGCAGGTCGTGCACGCGGTCGACGCACTGCGCAGCAACGTGATCGTGGTCGGGGCCAAGCAGCGCGGCAAGACCACCACCCTGATGACGCTGATGTGTTCGGCGGCAACGATGTACAGCCCCTCCCGCGTCACGTTCTTCTGTATCGGCGGGGCGACCCTTGCCCAGGCCGCGTCGCTGCCGCACGTCACCGACATCGTGTCACCGAAGGACGCCGAGGGCATCGAACGCATTTTGAGCAGCATGGACGCCTTGATCGATGCGCGCGAAGACTCGTTCCGGCGCCTCAAGATCGACCTCGACGGTTTCCGCGAGCGACGGTTCGCGCCCGGCAGCGACGGGCTGGGCGGCACCGACGCCAACGACCCGTTCGGGGATGTCTTCGTGGTGGTGGACGACTACGATGACCTGTATTCGAAAGACACCGTCCTGGGCGACCGCATCATCTCGTTGAGCAGCCGCGGCCCCGAATACGGGGTGCACGTGATGTGCAGCGCCGGCGGCTGGATTCACGGGCAACGGCAGAGCCTGCTGCAAAACGCCACGGCGCGAATCCAACTGCGGTTGGCCGACCCCAGCGAGAGCCAGATGGGGCACTCGTCGCTTGAGTCGCGGGACGCGGCCCGCCGGACGCTGAACCGCCCCGGCTTCGGTCTGACCGACAGCCTGCACGAACTGCGCGTCGGCATGCCTGCGTTGATCGACCCGGCCACCGGCGCGACGATCGGCATCGTCGACGTGGGCGCGCGCATCGCGGACGTTGCCGGCGTGACGAAGCACGCGACCCTGCAGCGACTGCCGCAGCGGGTGGAACTCAAGGCGATCCTGGAGTACGAGGCCGCCCACCCGACTGGTGACGACCTGTCGATCTCGTTTGCCATCGGCGAACGCCACGAACTCGGGCCGGTCCCCATCAAGCTGCGCGAAAGCCCGGGCGTGATGATCCTGGGCCGGCAGGGCTGCGGAAAGACCTTGTCGCTGGTGTCAATTGGCGAGGCGATCATGAACCGCTTCAGTCCCGAGGAGGCGCAGCTGACGCTGATCGACCCCAAGACCGCTCCGCACGGTCTGCGGGATTTGCACGGGCCCGGTTACGTGCGCGCGTACGCCTACGACCAGGACGAGATTGACGAGGTGATCACCGCGCTGGCTCAGCAGGTGCTGCTGCCCCGACTGCCTCCTAAGGGCCTGAGCCAGGAGGAGTTGCGCGCGCTCAAGCCATGGGAAGGCGCGCGGCACTTCGTGCTCATCGACGACATCGGCGACCTGCGGCCGGATCAGAGTTACCCGCCCAAGCCGCCGGTGGGCGCCGCGTTGTGGAAGCTGATGGAACGCGCCCGCCAGATCGGCTTGCACGTGTTCACCACCCGCAACAGCGCGAACTGGGCGACGCTGCAGATGGATCCGTGGATCAGGTTCCAGAACTCAGCGAAAGTCGCTCAGCTGTATATGGATAACGACCCACAGAACCGGATCAACCGCAACGTTCGCGCCCAGGCGCTCCCTCCGGGACGTGGCCTGCTGGTGAGCGCGGACGGCGACGTCGAAGGCGTGTTGGTCGGGCTGCCGTCGTCGTTCATGCCCCCGCCGCAGTAACCAGGTGCGGCTCCGGTGTTTTCACCGCGTCGGCGACGGCGCGGCGGGGGAGTGGGCTCGGCCACCAGAACCACCGGCCCAACAGCGCCACGATGGACGGCACGACGAACGCCCGCACCACCAGGGTGTCCAGCAACAGCCCGACCGCGATGGTCGTGCCGATCTGGGCGATGCTGAGCACGCTGCTACTCAGCAAGGCCAGCATGGTCAGGCCGAAGACGATGCCGGCGACGGTGACCACCCCGCCGGTGCCGCCGAAGGCGCGGATGATGCCGGTCTTGAGGCCCGCCGCCGCTTCCTGTTTGATGCGCAACGCCAGCAGCAGGTTGTAGTCGGCGCCGACGGCGATCAACGCGATGAACGCGATCGGTGCGACGGCCCAGTGCAGGTCCTGATGAAGCAGGTGCTGCCAAATCAGCACGCTGGCGCCGACGGCCGAGGCGTACGACAACACGACGGTGCCGACCACGACGAGTCCCGCAACCGGGCTGCGCAGCATCGCGGTGACGATCAAGAAGATGAGCACCAGCGCGGCGCCGACCAGCAGCGTGGTATCACTGGCCACGTAGCGCTGCAGATCGGCGGTCACCGGTCCGACACCGGCGAGGTCGACCTCAACCGGCGTCAGGGTGCCCTCTTTGGTCGCCTCCTTGACGGCGGCGCGGACCTGGTCTGCCCGTGCGGCGCCGTCGGCGCCCCACTCGGATCCATCGCCGTAGACCAGAAGGTAAGCAGCACGGCCGTTCTCGGAAATTAGATGGCCAAGCACGGCGGTGTACCGAGGATCGGCCAGCGCCCGCTGGGGCATGTAGAAATCCGCCGCGGCGCTGCCCCGAAACTGCGTCGCGATCTCGCTCATGTAGTCGGTCAACTGATGCATCTGCGGCCCGAGCGAATCCGTCAGGCTCAGTAGGTCACGGGTGGCCGAACGCGCCTGTCCCAACGCCTCTTTCATCGCGGCCACGTTCTGCGGCAAGCCGGCCATCGCGGTGGCCGCCGTGCTCGAGCCGCTGGTCAGTTTCGTCGCGCCGGCATCGAGGCGCGCCGACGTTTGCACGAGGCTGTCGACGGGTTGCAGCACGCGGTCCACCGTCGAACAGATTGGATTGACCGCGCAGTCGGGGGTCCGCCCGACGACGTCGCGCAACGGGTCGAGGTAACCCGACACCGCCGTAACATTGCGTTGCAATCCGTCCATGCCGGCGCGCATGTCTTCCGCGGCGCCGGACATGTTGGCCAACCCCGCACTGCCGCCGCGCAGCCCGTTGCCGAGACCGTCGACGGCGACCTGGGTCTGCGCCAGCGCGCCGTCCAATTCGGAGACCCGCTTCAGACGCTGGGTCAGCGCGTCCATGGTGTCGCCGAACTGGCGGCCGAGCACGCCGGCCTGATAGCTCAGCGTCGCCTGTTCGGGGACCTTGCCGTCGGGCCGGCTGGCGGACTGCACGGCGCGCACTCCCGGAACGGCCATGATGTGGCGGGTGATCCGCTCGATGGCGATCAGGCCGGCCGGGTTGCGCAGGTCGTGATCGGCCTGGATCGCGATAACATCGGGCAACAGCGAATTCGCGGCGAAATGCCTGCCGGCGCTGGCATAGCCGCGGTTGGAGTCGGTGGACGACGGTGTGGCGGCGGGCTCGTTGAAACCGACCCGCATGTCGGACAGCGGCAACGCAGCCAGCAGGGTCAACCCCAACGCGGCGACCAGAATCGGCCCGGGCCAGCGGGCCACGGCGGTGCCGACGCGACGCCAGCGCCGCGCCGTAGTCGACGGCCGCGGTTCGAGATATCCGCGCCGCACAGCCAGGCTCATCAGCGCGGGCGTCAGGGTCAGCGCGGCCACCATGGTCGCCAGAATGCCGATGGCGCACGGCAACCCGGCGCTTCGGAACGAGCCGACGTGGGCGAACACCAGGCATGCCAGCGCCACCGACACGGTCAGCGCCGATCCGATCACGACGGGCGCGATGGAACGGTAGGCCTGCGTCAGCGCGTCCTGCGGCGCGGCGCCGCGGCGGCGGCCTTCGTGATAGCGGCCGACCAAAAAGATCGCGTAGTCGGTGCCGGCGCCCAGCGTCATGGCCGCCATGAGGGCCACCGAAAATAGCGACACCTCAACCACGTTGGCCTGGCCCAGTGCGGCGACGATGGCACGAGCCAGGGCCAGGGCGAGTCCGACCGAGATTAGGGGAATCGCGGCGGCTACCGGCGAGCGGTACACCATCAGCAACAACAGCAGGATGAGACCGATGGTGGCGGCGGTGATTCCGAGCATCTGCCGGTCGATGGCGGAGAATTCGTCGACGATCGTGGCGCCGGGACCTGTGACATGAACTTCCAGGCCGGCCGGCGGGGAGAGCTTCTGGGCGATGGCGCGCACGGCATTCACGGAATCGCGGGCCTGGGCGGTGCCGAGCATCCCGGCGAGCCGCACCATCACGCTGACGGCCCGGCCGTCTGAGCTCTGCGCGCCCGCGGCCGTCGCGGGCTGCGACCAGAGATCGGTCACCGCATACACGTGACGCTGATCGAAACCCAGCGCCGTCGTCAATGCGTCGTAAAACTGGCGGTCACGTGGTGTCAGCCGCTGATTGCGTTCCAGCACAACGTAAACGAAGTTGTTGCTGGGGGTCTGGTTGAAAAGTTGGGCCGCACGGGCGGCGGCTACCGCGCTGGGCGCCGTGGGGGGCATGAAGGATCGGGCGTGGGAGTCGACGATTCGTTCCAGTTGGGGGACCGCCAGATTGGCGGTCCCTGCCGCCAGCACCCACAGACCGACAACCAGGACCGCGTACCGACCGGTCAGTCGCGCAAGCATCCTCGATCGGTCATGCAACGGTCTGCCGATCCCCGGCGGGCCCGCCGAAGAGGCCCACGGCCACATGTTCGCCGCGAGATAGCGACCGCACCCGCAGCGACCGGCGCGACCCGAGCTTCACCAACGCGTGCAGGCCGGGCTCGGCGGCCTCGAGATCGGCCCGCACCTGTTCGGCCGACGCGCCCTCGTGGGCGGCCTGGTCCAGCTTGGCCACCAGCATGGTGATCCAGCGCTGGCCGAGCGAAAGCATCAGGCCTTCCTCGTCGCCGAACAGCTCGGGCACCTCGGATGAGTTGTCGATCAACGCAACTGCCGCCTGGGAGTCCGTCTCGGCGGCCTTGATCACTTTGGCCATGAAGGCCATGCGGTTGTGCAGCAGTGTCCATGTCATGCCTCGACGGTAGGAAAGCGGCCGCCTGCCGCGCGTCGTGCCGAAGTGCAGTCTTTGTCTCCTACCAGGGGCGGAGACGGGTGCCGACCCCGGCATGATGTGACGAGGCGGCAAGCTCTTCTAGGATTGGACGATGTTGCGTGCCGTAGCGGATTACGCGCGGGAACAGCTTCGTCGGCGCAGCGAGCTGATTCCCGTCGGCATCACGTGGACGTCGCTGATCGCGGTCGACGCCGTCCTCGTGCTCGGCGGCGTGATCGGAACGCTGCAGCGACCCGTGTCCGATTGGCCCGTGGCGCTGACCGCGTTCGCCCTTGCCCTATCGCCAGAGGTGATGTTCTTCGTCTTCAACATGAAGATCATCCCGGGACCGTTATGGGCGACCTGGTCGGCGGCCGCCGCGCTCACGCTCTTCGCCACATCGACGCCCATTCATGCCGATTTCGCACCGGCCTTTTTGGTCCTGATGGTCTTGACCGTCGCGACGTTGGCGTCGGTCCTGGGGGGTTTCCTGGCCACCGCGTCCGCGGCCGCGATGTTGCTCATCGCGTCCGCGCTACACCGCCTCGACGCGGTGGCGTTATACCTGGGTTTCATCGCGGTGGCCTGGCTGCTCGGCTACCTGATGCGCACCCAACGGCTGCTGCTGGCCGAACAAATCGAGGCGCAGGACAAGCTCGCCGAGCACGCGGCCGCCGACGAACGCCGGCGCATCGCGCGCGAAGTGCACGACGTGATCGCGCATTCGCTCAGCATCACCCTGTTGCATGTGACCGGTGCGCGCCGCGCGCTGCAGCAGGACCGCGACGTCGACGACGCGGTCGATGCGCTGGAACAGGCCGAGAAGCTCGGCCGGCAGGCGATGGCCGACATCCGTCGTACCGTCGGGCTGCTCGACAATTGGCCGACCAAAACGGCGCAGACCACGCCCGAACCCGGCATCGACGATGTCTCGGCGCTCGTCGAGGGCTTTCAGCAAGCCGGCCTGGCCGTCACGCTGTGCGCCGAAGGACCGACCGATCACGTGTCGCCCGCGGTCGGCCTCGCGCTCTACCGCATCACCCAGGAGTCGCTGGCCAACGTCGCCAAGCATGTGCCCGAATCGAAAGCCAGTGTGGTGCTCGATATTTCGCCGGCGTCGGCACGGCTTGCGGTCAGCAATCAGGTTCCGGCCGCAGTCGCCGCCACGAAATCACCGGAGGGGCGCGGGCTGCGCGGCATGCGCCAGCGCGTCGACCTGCTCGGCGGTGCGATCGACGTCGGCCCGACCCGAGACGGGTGGTCGGTGTGCGCCGAGATACCGCTGCGCGAAGGTGACACCACCTGGCGACCGTGGTGGTGCAAGCAATGACCGACCCGACGCCCGAGATCACCGTGCTGCTCGTCGACGACCAGGATCTCGTGCGTTCGGGCCTGCGCCGAATCCTGCGCCGCAAGGACGGTTTCGTCATCGTCGCGGAGTGCGCCGACGGTGACGAGGTGCCCGCCGCGGTAGCCGAGCACCGGCCCGACGTCGTCGTGATGGACCTGCGGATGCGTCGCGTCGACGGCATCGAGGCGACACGCCGGCTGGGCGGCAGGCCGCCGGTGCTTGCGCTCACCACTTTCAACGAGGAGGAGCTGTTGTCCGGGGCGCTGCGCGCCGGCGCAGCCGGCTTCGTGCTCAAAGACTCGTCCGCCGAGGAGCTGATCCGCGCGGTGCGCGCGGTCGCCAGGGGTGACAGTTACCTGGATCCGGCGGTGACCTCGCGCGTGCTCACCACATACCGCAAGGCGGCCCCCGGCCCGCGCGGCACCGCGATCGCCGAGCTGACCACCCGCGAGCTCGACGTCCTGACATTGATCGGCCAGGGCCTGTCCAATACCGAGATCGCAGGCCAGCTCTTCATTTCCGGTGTCACCGTCAAAAGCCACATCGGGCGGATCTTCGGCAAGCTCGACCTGCGCGACCGCGCCGCCGCAATCGTCTACGCGTACGACAACGGCATCGTCGCCCCGCGCTGAAGGTCTACAGCGTCGCCGATTGCTCGGCCAGGTTCAGCAGGACGTAGGCCATGCACACGAGGAAGTTCAGCACCACCATGATCAGGCCCGCGAACATCAGCGAACGGGTTCCGCGTTGCCTGAGCCGCTTGTATCGCGCGGCGCGAGACTCGCGGTCGAGCTGAATCGCGATCAACGCGAAGTTCACGTTGATCAATTCATGAGCGGCCAGCGGCGCGCCCGCCAGCATTTCCCGCAGCCGCTCCGGTGCCGTTCGAACACCCACCCGTTCGAAACTGTGGCACAGCCGCCGCGCCCGCCTTCGGCGGAGCGTGTCATAGCGCAGCCGTAGCTGACGCGAAAGTTGCCCTCGATCGTCCCCCCAGGGGTAAGACGGGGTCATCACAAGCGGGATTCTAAATCTCCCGGGGCCACTTTGGCCGTGTGTACACGAATTAAGTGGCGAGAGATCATTTCGCCGAACCGCCACTCATTTGCTGGGCGGTGGGCAGATCGAGGTAGCGCTCCAGGTTGCGGTGCATGTTGATCACGCGGCGCTCCTCGCTGGACAACACCAGATGCGTGAAGCCGGGCTGGTGCATGCCGCGCTGCAGGCCGGGGAGCACCGCGATGTCCTGGGTGAGCACCACACCCGGCTCGGCCGCCTCGGCGGCCATGCGGACATCGGTCGGCTTGGCGCGCGGCGCGCCCGCCGGCATCCGCGTCATCAGGAACATGACCAGTTCGCCGCGATCGGAATCGGTACCGGGGCGCGAACACATCACGGTCAGATGGTCGGCATTGGTCAGAAGCGTCATGTTGGGGAACACGTTGTACTGGTGCAGCCGGGTCATTCGGTCGGTGTCAGCCCAGTCGAGGTCGACGCCGCGGCCCGCGGCGAAGGCGCGGGTCCGCTCGGCGATCAGGTCGGCGACCGTCTGGCCGGGCCGGAGTTCGTCGGCCGGGAAGGGTGTGCCCTCGGCGGCGCCCATCAGCGCACCCTGCGTGAAGACGTAGGCGTCCCACACCTCTTCGTCGCTCAGCGCGCCATCCAAGCGCGGGCTCTGCACGCCGTAGGGCTGATCCGACTTCCCGGTATGGCCCCAAATCTGTTGCGGCGCATGGATATCGTCGACGCAACGCAGGAGTTCGGGATGCAGGGTCTGGATGTGATACGTCTCGCTGTAGCCGTCCGCGATCGTTTTCCAGTTGGCGTCGACGTCGACGGTGAGCGTGGCGTAGCAGCGAAAGTCCTCCAGACGACACCACGCGATGTCATCGGGAACCGCCTCCAGGTACTCGATCAGGGGCATGGCGCCCGGGTCGAGGTTGACGAAGACGAGCCCCGCCCACGTGTCGACGCGAGCCGGTATCAGCGGAAAGTCGGACATGCGCAGCGACCCGAAGCCCTTGCGGTCGGGCACCCGTTTGAGCGCGCCGGCCAGGTTCCAGGTCCACCCGTGATAGCCGCACTTGAGCTCGCGCAGACCCGAACCCGAGCCGGTGCACAACGAATTGCCGCGATGCCGGCACACGTTCTGGAACGCGCGGATCTCCCCATCGTCATCGTGGACGATCAGCACCCCGTAGGGCCCACAGCGGTACTCGAAATAGTCGCCGGGCGCCGCGACGTGGTCGACCATGCAGGCCAGCTGCCACACCCTCGGCCACATCCGCTCCACTTCGAGCGCCGCGAAGGCGGGGGAGTAGTACCGCTCGGCCGGCACCAGCGTTGGGGTCTCCGGCGGGGTGCCGATCGCATCCTCCTGGACGTGCGAGCGGGTGCGCGCCGTTGCCATCGAGCAAGCTCTCAGCGCGCTCCGCGGACCAGGCGTCCGGGGCGTGCCCCGGTGTCGACGTCTTTGCGGCGGGTGACGGTCCCGCTGACGATGGTCGCCGCATAACCGCTGGCGCCCTGCAAGATCCGGTTTCCGCCGGCCGGCAGGTCGAAGGCCATCGCCGCCGGGTGCAGCGTCAGGGCGTCCATGTCGATGACGTTGATGTCCGCCTTCTTGCCCGGCTCGATAGTGCCGCGGTCGGTGAGGCCGAACAGGTGCGCGGTGTCGCGGGACTGCTTGCGGATCACGTACTCCAGCGACAGCTGGTCGCCACGGTGCCGGTCCCGCGCCCAGTGCGTGAGCAGGAACGTCGGATACGAAGCGTCACAGATCATCCCGCAATGGGCCCCGCCGTCGGACAGCCCGAGCACGCCAGCGGGGTGCAGCATCATCTCGCGGATCGCGTCGTGGTTGCCGTCGGCGTAGTTGAACAACGGCAGCATCAGCATCGACGTGGCGTCCGCCTCGAGCATGAGGTCGTACAGCGTCGACAGCGGGTCCTCGCCGCGCGCTTCGGCGATGGCGGCGACGGTGCGGTCCGGGGTGGGCTCGTAGTCCGGGGGATTGCCGAGCGCGTAGAGCCGCCCCAGCGAGTGCTGCACCAAAGCGAACATGCCGTCGAACAACAGGGCCGGGTCCACCGGCAGGTCGTCTTCGGACAGGATCGCCGCCTTTACTGCGGGATCGGCCAGCCGCTGCGCGAGCTCCTGGCGGCTGCACTCGGCCTTGAGGCGACGGAAGGTCGGCCGGTGGCTGAAGCCGTGATGCCCCTGGAAGCCGATCATCATGCCGAACGGGCGCGCCGCGATCTGCGGGTGCAGCCGGGCGCCGGCCGCGTGCGCATCCGCGGACAGGTCCAGCATCTCGCGCCACAGCTTCGGGTCGGCGTCCACCTGAATGAGGGCGAACGACACCGGGCGGTCGATCTCGGCGCTCAGCCGCCGCATCCAGTCCAGTTCCTTTTTGGGGCCGATGATGTCTTCGCCCGCGGCCCCCTGCGGGGCCAGCTCGAACACCGCCTGCCCGCCGGCGGCCATGGCGCGGCCGAGGCCGAACAGCTCTTCCTCGGCGGCAAACGTGCCGGGAACCGGTTCGCCGTCCATCGCGCGGTGCCCCATCGTGCGCGACGTCGAGAAGCCGAGCGCGCCGGCTTCGATCGCCTCACGCACCAGACGGCCCATCGCCTCGATGTCGTCGGGCGTGGCGGGCTGGTTGCGGGCGCCCCGGTCGCCCATCGCGTAGGCGCGGATGGCGCCGTGGGCGACCTGGCTGCCCACGTCGACGGCGAATGTGTGCTTGCCGATCGCGTCGAGGTACTCGGGGTAGGTCTCCCAGCCCCAGGTGATGCCCTCGGTCAGCGCGGTGCCGGGGATGTCCTCGACGCCCTCCATCAGCTCGATCAGCCATTGCTCGGTGCCCGGCCGCACCGGGGCGAAGCCGACGCCGCAGTTGCCGGTCACGATCGTCGTGACGCCATGCCCGCTGGACGGCTCCAGCAAGCTGTCCCAGGTCACCTGGCCGTCGTAGTGGGTGTGGATGTCGACGAATCCGGGGGCCACCACATGTCCTGTCGCATCGATGGTTTCGGCCGCTTCCCCGCCCAAGGCGGGGCCGTCAGCGGAGCGTCGGACGACGTCGACGATCTTGCCGTCCTTGATGCCGATGTCGGCGCGGTAGCGCTCGGCGCCCGTCCCGTCGACGACGGTTCCACCGGTGATCTTCAGGTCAAACATGAGACTCCTCTTCGCCGCCGCGGGCTGTGTCGGAGGGCTGAGCAGAAGGCGCGCAGCATTTCGCTACGGTAGGTAGCGTAACTCTTGGTGCGCCGAAGGCAATAGCTTCAGCCGAATTCGCGAGGCTTAGAGGGAACTCTTCAGGGCGGCGACGGTTTCCAGATCGTCGAGCGCGGCGACGCCCCGCCGCAGGCCCTCCATGGCGATGTCTTCGACCTGCATTCCGCCCATCCCGGTGGTGATCAGCGGGGCGACATAGGCGTACAGCGCGCCCTGGCGGAACCGCAACCACAAGTCGTCGCGGTCCAGCTCGGGGCCGCCGGCGGCCACCAGCGCCCGCCGGTAGTCGTCGAGCAGGTCGCGTTGGCTGGCCTGCCGGTCCTGCGGGGTCAGGCTGGTGATCAGGGTGTAGGCCAGCTCGCGGCTGGGGTGCCCGCGTCGGACCGCCTGCCAGTCCAGCAGTCCGGCCTTGCCGCCGTGGAAGTACATGTTGCCCGGATGGGCATCGCCGTGCATGACGGTGTGCGGGGGAGTGTCGATGAGCGCGGCGACGGCGCGGTAGTTGTCGGCGATGAAGGTGCCCTTCTCCACCGGAATCGTCGTGCGTGCGGCAAGGCGCTTGATCGAGGTGTGCATCAGCGAGCCGGTCAACAGGGACGTCACGTCGCCCGACGGCGTGTAAAGCCAGCCAAGGGGCCCACGCCCGTCGCGCGGCAACCGGCCCCAGAACGTGGCGTGCAGGTCGGCCAGCAGTTCGACGATGAGGCTGGCCTGGTCGGTCGACAGCGGGTGCAAGGTGTCCGGGAACTCGTACGACTCCGCCGGGAGATCCTCCAGCACCAGCAGGTACCGGCCCGTCCACGGATCGAACGTCGCGCCGTAGCAGTAGGGGACGCCGATGACCTGCGGCGCGAGCTGGCGGTAGAAGCGCACCTCGGTGTGCCCCAGGCGGCCGAGTTCACCCATCAGGCGGGTGGCGGCGCTCTCCGCCGCGACCTTGACGAACACCGACTCCGGGACGTCCTTGCCGGTCAGCACCAGCCGGCCGCGCGAGGATGTACCGGCGTCCCTGCTCAGCACGCGGACTGACCGGACGGTGGTTCCCATGACGCGGGAAAGGACCGCGGGGTCGATGTCTTCGACCGTCCGCGGCAACCCGAGCCGGCCGCCCACCACCGCATCGGTGGCCACCCGCCCGGCGCCCCGGCCGAGGTGAGCGGCCAGCCCAATGAAGGAGAAGGCTTGTCCCACAGGAGTTTTCATGTCCATCCATCCCGGTTTGCAGGCCGGCGACGCTGCAGTGTTCTCAGCACCAACGCCGTCGGAGAAAACCATTCGAACGTCTGGACATCAGACAATATACGATTATTGTCTGATCTGTGGAACCAGGGCCCTCACGACGAGCTGTTCGACGAATTCGCGTTTGTCGGCTAACGGGCGGTATCGCCACGAGGGGGCAAGCAGAAACATCGTCGCGGTGTGCAACCACTGGACGATCGACCGGAACTCGACATCGGGGTAGAGCAGCCCCGCCGCCTTCCAGCGGTCCAGCAGTGGCCCGTAATGCCGCAGTAGCAGCTCGACGATCGGTTCGGAGCCCTTTTCGAGCGCCGCGGCCACCGCGGTGCTCTCGGCGGCGAACAGCGCTTCGTTCAACGGGTTGCCCTCCACCGATTGCACCCGCGCCAGCACCATCTCGGGCACCGATCGAACGGGGTCGTCGGGCGCGGGCAGCGAGCGCACCAGTTCGCCGAGCGCGGTGTCCACACGCGTCAGCATCAGTCCCAGCAGCACATCGTCGCGGCCGGGAAAGTAGCGGTACACCGTCGAGCGCGACACTTCAGCCTCGTCGGCGACCTCGCCCATCCGGAACTGGGTGTTTCCGCGCCGCACGATGCAGCGTCCCGCCGCATCCACGATGCGTCTGCGGGCCTCCTCGTCGTCGAGGATCGCGCGGTCGTCGCCCCACCGCCGGCTCGGTTCCATGGCGGCGATGTTACGGGATGCGTTGTGCTGCTTCGATATCGGATATGCCAGCCCGGACCGATCGGAGTCCGACGATGAATCACCTTGCAGCGCAGGGAGAAAACCTAGCCAGAAAGGCCGTTTGATGGCGTATTCCGCCGCGGACGAAGCGTTCACCCACCAGCTCCCGACCACCTTCGACCAGGTGCACGACCCGGACCCGACGTGGTCGGATCGGTGCTACTTCTTCGCCGCATCACCGGACGGCACCATGTTGCTGGCCAGCGGCTACGGCAACAACCCGAACACCGGCAGCGGGCTGGGTTACGTGAAGGTCAGCCTCGCCGACGGCCGGCACTGGGACCTGCTGTCGGGGCGGCCGGTCACCGGGGACGACCGCGGCGAGTTGAGCGCCGGACCGATGCGCTGGACCTGCGTCGAGCCGCTGAAGAAGTGGCGATTGGACGTCGAGCCCAACAACTCCGGAATCGAGTGGGAGCTCTACTACGAGCCCACCGCCCCGATGTGGGAGCTGTTGCCCATGAAAGTGCGAGGCAAGGACGGCCAGATGTTGGCCGACATGTACCACATGAAAGAACCCGGGCGATGGAGCGGCTGGGTGAAGATCGACGGCGAACGCGTCAGCGTCGACGGCTTTCACGGCGGCCGCGACCGCACCTTCGGCGTGCGGGTCTCGGACAAAATCGACTTCTGGTTGTGGCTCGACGCCGGGTTCGACGACCATGCCATCGAAGCGTGGATCATCGAATCCTCGGACGGCACAGTTAATTACGTCGACGGAGGCATCACCTACGGCGACGGGACATTATCGAAACGATTCGTCAAGATCGAGCACGAGGTCGAATTCGACGGCGACCGCAAGCGGCCCAGCCGCGCGGTGCTCGTGTTCACCGACGAAGACGGCGAGGCGCACCGCGTGATCGCCGAGGCAACCCACCAGCAGGTCAACGCCTACTATGGGCTGCCCATGGCGCACTGCCAATACGAAGACTTGGGTGGCGGTGCTTACTTCATCCACTTCACTTGGGACAGCACCGATCTCGAGCAGCTGTCCGAGACCGAGGGCAATTCGATGGCGCTCGACCAATTGATGCGGTTCGAGTTTGACGGCGAGACCGGTTGGGGCATTTTCGAATTGCTCCTCGGAGGCCAGGGCTATGCCCGCTACCCCAACTGGACGGCGATGGATATGTCCGCGTTCACCCAGGACAAGACCCCAGTTGATCGCTTGCAGGACGACCACGACGGGGTTGGGCAGTGACCTTGGACGCCGATATGGAACGACGGTTGAGCGACTGGGTGCGCGCCCAGCTGCCCGATGCCGACGACGTCCGTCTCGAGGGCATCGACCGGGTGAGCTTCGGGCACTCAGCGGAGATGATGACGTCGAGCGTCATCACCCGGCGCGGCGGTCGCGACGACCGGCAAGACGTGGTGTTGCGGCTGCGACCCCAACCACCCGCACTGCTGGAGCCCTACGACCTTGCGCGCCAGTTCGCCATCCTGCGCGCGCTGGCGGACACTGCGGTCCGGGTCCCGCGGGCGCTGTGGCTCGAACACACCGGCGAGGTACTCGGTAGGCCGTTCTTCGTGATGGAACGGGTCGCCGGCGAGGTGTACGAAATGGAGGCGCCGGCCGGTGCCGCCGACCAGACGGTGGTTCGGATGTGCCAGAGCCTGATCGAACAGCTGGCCGCAATCCATACCGTCGACCTCGCCCGGACCGGGCTGGACACCCTGGACGTCGGCACCAACCACCTGGACCGCGAATTGGGCCACTGGGCCGCGGAGATGAACCGGGTCAAGCGCGGCCGCCTACCCGCCCTCGAGCGCCTCCATCGGGCCCTGCTCGCCGACAAGCCCGAGCCGTGCCCAACGGTCACGCTGGTGCACGGCGACGCGAAACCGGGCAACTTCGCCTTCACCGCCGGCGAGGTGAGCGCGGTCTTCGATTGGGAGATGACGACCATCGGCGACCCGCTCACCGACATCGGCTAGCTCGAGATGCTGTGGATGCAGCCGGTCGGAATCAACAGCCACCCCGCGGCGCTGTCCATCGACGCCCTGCTGTCGCACTACGAGTCGACCAGCGGGATCAACGTCACCAACCGGCCTTGGTACCGGGCCTTCAACGCCTACAAGATGGCCGTCATCTGCCTCATCGGCGCGATGCTGGTCGAGGACGGCCACAGCGACGACCAAAAGCTCGTGCTCGCCGCCTACGGCACCTCGCTGATGACCAGAGCCGGGCTCACCGACCTCGGAATCGACGAACCTCTCGACGACGGCCCGGTGCTGCCGCGCGAAGAACGCATCGCGCAGGTGCTGGCCGGGTAGGCGGGGCGTTCAGACGTGGCAGGCCCGGACGGTCAGGTCGGTCCAGGTCAACATGACGCGGGTGCCCTGCGGAGTGTGATCGATGACCGCTTCGTCGGCAAGCGCCTCCATCAACGGGATACCGCGGCCGCGCAACTGCTGCCGGCCATGCACCGGTGCCCTCTGCCGCCAGCGGCCGCGATCGGCGACCGTCACCGCGAGGGTGTCGGCGTCGCCGTCATAGGCCGCTCGCACATCGACCGTCCCGCGCCGCGCCGCGTCGACGTAAGCAAACTCCGCGGCGTTGGCGATCGCTTCGTTCACCGCCAGGAGCACATCGCTGAAGCGGTCGGCGCACAGCGAGAAATGCCGGTTCAGCCACGCTCCGAACTCGGCGCGGGTCCGGGCGGCGCTGCGCGCGTCGGCCGACACGCGCGTTCGCAGGAAGCGGGTCCGGTCTTCGATGTTCGACACGTTATGAGGCTGATCGGCTCATTCACCGGCGATGTCGCTCAGCGCGCCGTCCAGGCTGTTGTAAAGCGCGAGCACGCTGTCAATCCCCATCAACTTGATCGGCCTGCTGGTGGCCGAGCCGTTGGCGACGACGGCGAACTTCGTCGGCGGTTCGACCTCGCCGTGCGCGGTCACCAGCACGGTCATCCCGGCCGAGGCCAAGAAACCGACCTTTGACAGATCGACGATCAGCGCCGCGGGCTGGGTGGCCAGCGCGGTCTGGATGGCGTCGGCCAGCTGCGGCGAGCTGAGCATGTCCACTTCACCCGAGACGGTCAGCACGACCGCCCCATCTACCTGGTGTCTGCCGACTTCAAAAGCGGTTGGATCGACGACGTCGCCGGATTGTTCGCCCATGGTCTATCACTCACATTCGGTCCCGTGCGGGACACCGTTAGCTCTCATACAGCCACTGCCATATCCGGGGGCTGCTGATTCAACCCCTCGGGAACACGCATGCCTACGGACGAGATGCGCCCCGTCGATCTGCGCTGCTAAGTGCAGATACAGCTACAAGTGTTTGGTCAATGGTAAGACATGCGGCAATCGCGGCGACGGGTGACGCGGTGCCGGGCAATCCGGCGGCCCGGCGGAGCCGCGCCCAGGTGTTCGTTTTTCGGCGGATCGAATCGGCGGCGGCCGTATCGCCGCAGCCAGGCCAAGCGTGGGGTGGAGCCCCGGACTGACGGCCTGCCTGCCCCGGCCGGCGCTGGCCGAATATGATCGGCACGATTCAGGCTTGAGCGCGCGCGGTCTCTGCGGCCGGGCGTGCCCATTACGAGGGAGTGAAGAGTTCAATGTCGAACCAGCAGCAAGCGGACCGGATGACGTCGGGCAAGGGGTTCATCGCGGCGCTCGACCAAAGCGGCGGCTCGACGCCCAAGGCGCTGCGCCTGTACGGCATCGAGGACAGCGCGTATTCCTCCGACAAGGAGATGTTCGACCTCATCCACGAGATGCGTTCGCGGATCATCACCGCCCCGTCGTTCACCGGTGACCGGGTGCTGGCGGCGATCCTGTTCGAACAGACCATGGACCGTGAGATCGAGGGCAAGCCGTCAACCACCTACCTGTGGGAGACCAAGGGCGTGGTGCCGATCCTCAAGATCGACAAGGGCCTGGCGGACGCGTCCAACGACGTCCAGCTGATGAAGCCGATGCCGGGGCTCGACGACCTGCTGGAGCGCGCCGTGGGCAAGGGTGTGTTCGGCACCAAGGAGCGGTCGGTGATCGGCGGCGCCAACGCCGAGGGCATCGCCGCGGTGGTCGCCCAACAATTCGAGGTCGCCCGCCAGGTGCTCTCGCACGGGCTGGTGCCGATCATCGAGCCGGAGGTCACCATCTCGATCTCGGACAAGGCCGAGGCCGAGGCCATCCTGCGCGACGAGATCACCAAGCAACTCGACACCGTGCCCGAGGGGCAGCGCGTGATGCTCAAGCTCAGCCTGCCCACCGAGGCCAACTACTACCGTCCGCTGATCGAGCACCCGAAGGTGATGCGAGTGGTCGCGCTCTCCGGTGGCTACTCGCGCGAGGAGGCCAACGAACTGCTGGCCAAGAACAGCGGCCTGATCGCCAGCTTCAGCCGCGCGCTCACCGAGGGGCTCTCGGTCGACCAGTCCGACGAGCAGTTCAACACCACGCTGGACAAGGCGATCCAGTCGATCTACGACGCTTCGGTCGCCGGCTGAGTTAGTAGCGGTGTCGGGCCATACGGGGCGGCCCCTGTCCGCCGTCGCCGTCGTCCGAGACCAACGCGGGCACCATTTCGCTGGTCACCAAGCCGTCGCAGCTGGTCAATTCGTCGATGACATCGAAGGATTCGGCGATGTTGGCCGGGGTGTCGATGACGATGGTGACGACGGGCACCCGGCGGCTCAGTGAGAGCAGCTTGTCACCGTGGGGTTGGTGGTCCCCGTGAAAACCCCAGACTCCGCGCAGCACGGTCGCGCCGTCGACGGCCTTGCCCTGGCGCAGCCGCTGGACGATCGCGCGGTGAATCGGCATGCCGCCGTGATGCGCCGACTCGGAGGTGTAGATCGTCAACTGCTGAAACAGCGGCAGGCCGCGCTCGTCGACCCCGGGCAGGGCGTGCGGTCGCTCCAGCAGTTCGCCGTCGCGCTTGCACACGCGGACCCGTTCGAGGGTGAACAGGGGTTTGCGCAGCAGCCCAGCGATTTCCGGCAACACCCGACCGATGCGCTCGCCGGAACCGACGACCACGATCATCATCGGAACATCGGCGTTGCGGCCAAAGAAGTTGGCGCGCTGGCGTTCTCCGTGCGCGACGCCGTCCACGCCCAGCAGCACCGTGGCACCGGCGAGGCCGCGCCGGTGCATCAAATCGCACAGCGCGATGTAGGCCGGCGTTCCGTTGACGCGTTGCTTGCGGCCAACGTAGATCGTCAATTTGACGGCGTCGCGCAGATCCTCGGGTAACTGCGGGGATCCGATGTCGTCGTGCAGGAGTCGCGCGCGCTCCAAGGTGACCAGGCCGCGTTGTTTGATCTTCAGCACCGGATCGAGCAGCGCCTCGATCGTCGTTCTGGTGTCGACCGCGATGATCGCGACGGGCGGATCCTCGGACAACGTCAGGGACGCATCGGTGCGCAGATGGTGTCCGGTGCCGAAACCGCCGATACCGCGAAGCAGCACGCCACAGGCGACACGATGCTGGGCGTACAGGCCGAGCAGCACATCGGAGACAAAGCCATCCCCGGTCCGCCTCCGCTCGGCCAGATAGGTGGTGAGCTTCAGGCAATCGTCGTCCACGGCCGCTCCCGTCGCCTTGCCGGAGAGCCTACCGTTCGCAGACGTCAAGCGTCACAGGGACGTTCGAAGCGGTCGGTCAGCTCATCGCAGCGGTTCGGTCGGTACCCCGTAGCGGTCCTGATAGGTGCCTACCCGCTCCCGGACCTCACCGGCGTCGAGCCCGGTGTCCGACCAGGTATACCGGCTGTGCCCGCCGTCGGAGGGATGGGACGCGAGGAACTCGCGCATCTTCTGCTCGGTGTCGGGCCGCAACTCACGGTCCAGCCGCTGGTAGATGTCTTTGATCGTGGTCCACGGATCGGTCATGAAGTCGGCGAACTGCACGTCGATGACGCGCCCCGCGGGCACCGCGCCACTGTCCCGCAACGCCATTTCGCGCTCCAGCCCGACGACGATCTCCTCGTAGGACTGGGCCGCACACTCGGTGATGCAGGATTGGTCGCTGCACATCCGGCGCAGGTGATGGGTGAGCGCGGCGATCGACGAGATGACGTTGACCGGATCGCGGTGCGTTTGCACGATCAACGCGTCCGGGTATTCGGCCAGCAAACCGTCCAGCTGCCACAGGTGCGCCGGAGACTTCAGCAACCACTGGCCGGGCACGCCGGACTGTAAGTGTTGCAAGAATATTCGGTGAAAACGATATGCGCCCGCGTGGTCCGCCTCGTACAGCAGCCAGCGGTAGTAGCCCGGCAGCCGATACTGCACCGAAAAGATCATGCTGACGAACTCGGCCGCGGTGATGCGCACGCACTCCTGCCCGACCAGGGCGCCCATCGGATGAAAAGCCAAGAACCCGGGCATGATCTGTTCCGACATGTCGATGCTGGCCTGTATCTGGGCGATGCGCGGATCGTCGTGATAGGTATCGGGCTGCGGGACCGGGCAGGGCTCGTCGACCTCCCAGGTCAGCGGGGCGCGCAGCTGGGGATCCTGGGCGAGCAGGTCGTAGAGGATCGTGGTCCCCGTACGCGGCTGGCCGACGATGAAGATCGGCGCCGTGACCGCCTGGCCGGCAACCTCGGGATGCTGCTTGCGCCAAGCGGTTACGCCGAGCCGGTTCTTCAACGCACGCATGATGTCGAGGTGAGCGATCTCGACGCCGATGCCGGATAGCCGCGCATCGTTGATCAGCCCGTCGGTCAGACGGTGCAGGCCGGGACGCCAGCCCTCGGCGCCGAAGTCGTCGCTCCCGACTTCCTCGCAGGCGGCCGCTATCAGTCGTTCCGGGGCGAAGCGGTCCCGCAGTGGCATTACCGCTCCTGTCCTTGGCGCACCGTTACCGTGACTTCGGGTGGGCTCGGATTGTCCAGCCAGCGCACGATGACGAAGCCGCGATGCCGGCCCCCGGTGTCGAGCCAATGGCCAAACCCGAAGTCTTGCGCGGAGATTGCGATCCGCACGCGCCCGTCGGCATCGGGTCGAACGCCGCGATTCGTCAGCGAGCTGTGGCGACGGCGGGGCTCCAGGCATTCGTGCCAGATGCTTTCCAGCGTGACGTTCCAGTACCGCGTGTCGGGCGGCACGATGTCGAGGACGAGGGCCTGGCCGGGCTCGAGGCGAAAGGTCCCCATCATGTAGAGGTTGTCGGGCGTCGTGTCGGCCGCGCCCAGATCCGCGGCCAGGGCCGTCATCAAGGTGTTCGGGCTTTCCAGGAGTTCCGGCTTGATAGTGCGGTGCAGGGTCGTGAGCTTCATCAGGGACCACGCCATGGCGGTGAACTGGTCGGCGAGCTCGTCGTCGGTCAGCGTCCTCAGCGGCCCCGGGTCGAGCGCCTCGATGCCCAGCGTCGCCAATTCCTCGCCGGCCCGGTCACCGATGTACTCCCGGACCACCACCGACGACGCGTCGGCGGGGATTTGCACCCACTGCGCGCCGGCCACATCGGGCGGTTCGTCGGCGGAAAGCACGAGCGCGAATTCGCCCGAGTCCTTGCCTGGCTCGAGCGTCAAGTCGGTGTCGCTGACGTAGCCCGCCATCCGACGCGGGGTCAGTCCGGTGCCGGCCAGGATCTGAAAGCCGAGGTATGCGCTGGTGCCGCGGGAACCGGTGATCCGGTAGCGGCGGTCCCCACGGATCATCGCCAGGTAGTAATTGCCGTCGGGATTGGGGCCGCCGACCATCCGGTTGTCCGAGCACATATCGAAGAACGACGGTCGCTCCGGGTCGGCCTCGACCGACATCTGCGCGCACAGCGAGGACACTCGGGCCACCATGCGCAAACCTTCGGCCAGTTCTCGCTCGGACTCGGCGTCCTCGGTCACGATCTTGCTGACGTCCGTGAGCATCTGCTGGAAGAACTGCAGCGCGGCGCGCGCCTTCGGGGCGGGCTGATCGGGCGGATCGGCAGTATGAGACATCGTCTCATGCTAAGACTATGTCTTAGGACTTTGGTGCCGATTCGCGAGAACGGGGTGGGGGCATGCCTGGCACGTCTGGGTTCGCGCCCGCTTCGATGCCTGTGGCGTCGCTGGCCGAGCGGAAGCGAGCGGCGATGCGTCAGCGCATCGCCAGCGCCGCCGCCGAGCTGGTCGCGGCTCGCGGCCTGGCGGGCGCAACCGTGGACCGCATCGCCGACGCCGCCGATATCGGCCGCGCGACGTTCTTCCGCTACTTCAACTCCAAGGAAGACGCCGTGGCCGAGGGCATGAACGCCCACTGGCTGAACCGGATCACCGCGGCGCTGGCGGCGCAACCGCCGAAGCTCGGCGCGATCGAGGCGGTCATCGGCGCGTTCGGGGAGCTCGCCCGTGGCTTTGCGGAGATCGAAAACCAGGTCCACGAATTGGCCACGCTGACAAGATCATCCGAGACGCTGGATGCGTGGACGCTGCACATCTATGTGCGCTATGAGGTGGCGATCGCCGAGCTCGTCGCGCCGCGGATACCGCGGCTGGCCGCGCAGGATCCCCGGCCCCGCCTGATCGGCGCGTTGGCGATGGCGACCGTGCGCATCGCGCTCGACGACTGGCTGAGCCACGGCGGCTCACTGCCCGACCGGGTGAGCCAGGGTCTGGCCGCGGTTGCCGTCGACCAGTCGGCGGCCGTCAGCCGCCGGTGAGGGCTTCCACGATGAGCCGGGTGGTCCGCTCCGCCCGGCGCCGGGAGTAGGGCTGCGCGCCGGACAGGATCGGATACACCACGCCGCCCACGATGGCGTCCGCAGCCGATTCGGCGGTGGCCGCATCGATGCCGTCGGCCAGCAGCCGGGCCCGCACGCGTTCGTGCAGCGGGGCACTGAATCCGGCGCGCAGTTTGACGGCGGTCTCCTCGTGTTCCATGCACGCGACGGTCAGCGTTCGCAGCATCGCCGAGCCCCGCGGCGTCGTCAGGCTGGTGAACAGCTTGCCCACCCAGCCCACCAGGTCTCCCGCCAGGCTGCCGCTGTGGTTGACCGTCGACAGAAGCTTGTCGGCGTCTTCCAACATGACGTCGGCGACCAGCGCGGGGCGGGTGGGCCACCAGCGGTAGATGGTCTGCTTGCCGACGCCGGCGCGGGCGGCCACCGCCTCGATGGTCAGCCCGTCGAACCCCCGCTCGAGCAGCAGTTCACGCGTTGCGGTGACGATCGCCGTGCGCGACTTCTCGCTGCGACGCCGGGGCGAGGTCGCCGGCGTGCCCACCTCGGTGAGATCGCTTGGCATCTGGTGGTCCTCACTACTGCGGTGGCCCGCTTTACATCTCCTGACTACCCCCGGTAGTCTGCCACAAGACGAGACGGTCCGTCTTGTCAACCTCGTCATAGGCGTCGGAAGGGTAGCAATCCGTGCGGCCAACGTCAGTCACATTGCGGCCGCCCGCATGACCCTGGGACTGAGCCCGGAGCAACAGGAGCTCAGCGACGCCTTCTCGCAGTTCGCCGCCCGCAATGCTCCCATCGCCACGACGCGCGAGGGTTTCGAGGAGCTCGCGGCGGGCCGTCTTCCCGGATGGTGGGATGCGCTGGTCGCCAACGGCTTTCATGCCGTGCATCTACCCGAGGACCTGGGTGGTCAGGGCGGACGGCTGGTCGACGCGGCATGCGTGCTGGAGTCGGCGGGCAAGTCGCTGTTGCCCGGTCCGTTGTTGACGACGGTGGCCGCGGGAGCGATCGCGTTGCTCGCCGATCCGACACCGAGCGAGCAATCACTGGTGCGTGACCTCGCGGCCGGCCTCACCGCCGCCGTCGTGCTTCCGGGCGACGGTGACCTGCACGCGCGGGCCGGCGAGGGGGGATGGAGCGTCAGCGGTGCCTCGGAGGTCACGCCGGGCGTGTGCGCGGCGCGGATCATCCTGGTCGGCGCGCGGACCCAGGACGGCGTCGTCTGGGCGCCCGTCGACACCCAAAAGCCCACGGTGACAGTCGAACCCGTCTCGGGCACCGACCTCGTCGCCGACGCCGGGATCTTGCGCCTCGACAACTACATCGCAACGGACTCCGAGGTGCTCACCGGGATCGACCCCGAGCGGGCACGCTGTGTGCTGCTGGGACTCGTCGCCAGCACGACCGCCGGCATCGTCCAGTGGTGTGTGCAGGCCGTCACCGCCCACCTGCGCAGCCGCGAACAGTTCGGCAAGGTGATCGGTACCTTCCAGGCGTTGCAACACAGTGCGGCAATGCTGTTGGTCAACAGCGAGTTGGCCACCGCGGCGGCCTGGGATGCGGTGCGCGCCGTCGAAGAATCACTCGATCAGCACCGGATGGCCGCCGCCGGCGCGGCCGTGATCGCAATCTCGCCGGCCCCGGATCTGGTGCTCGATGCGTTGACGATGCTCGGCGCCATCGGTTTCACCTGGGAACACGACGTCCACCTGTACTGGCGGCGGGCCATCAGTCTGGCGGGATCGATCGGTCCGGCGAACCGCTGGGCGCGCCGGTTGGGGGAGCTCACGTGCGCCCAGACGCGCGACATGTCGGTGAATCTCGGCGACGCGGAATCAGAATTCCGTTCCTGGGTGGCCGAGACGCTCGATGCGGCCCTGCAGTTGCGCAACGACAAACCCGCACCGCACGGCGACTACGAGCACCTCGCCACCGGGCCGCAACGCACGTTGATCGCCGACGCCGGCCTCATGGCGCCGCACTGGCCGGCGCCCTGGGGCGTCGATGCGGATCCGTTGAAACAGCTGATCATCGACGAGGAGTTCGCCAAGCGACCCGGTCTGGTTCGTCCGTCGCTGAACATCGCCGAATGGATCCTGCCGTCGGTGCTGGCCGCTGCACCAAAGGACTTGCAGGAGAGGCTTATCCCTGCGACCCAACGCGGCGATATCCTGTGGTGCCAGCTGTTCAGTGAGCCGGGCGCCGGCTCCGACCTCGCGTCGTTGGCCACCCGCGCGACCAAGGTCGATGGCGGCTGGCGGATCAACGGCCACAAGATCTGGACGTCGCTGGCCCAATATGCCGACCTGGGTGCACTGCTCGCGCGGACCGACCCCGAAGCCAGCAAGCACCGCGGCATCGGCTATTTCATTCTCGATATGCGCTCCCCGGGGGTGGAGATCCAGCCAATCAAGACGGCGACCGGCCAGGCACACTTCAACGAGGTATTCCTCAACGACGTCTTTGTTCCCGACGAGATGCTGCTGGGTGGCCCGACCGACGGTTGGAGTCTCGCGATCGCCACGATGGCCGAAGAGCGTTCGGCCATCAGCGGATACGTCAAGTTCGACCGCGCTGTCGCACTGCGCCGGCTGGCCGCTCAGCCCGGACCTGACCGCGACGACGCGGTGCGTGAGCTCGGCGGGCTCGACGCCTACACCAACGCGATCAGGGCGCTCGGGGTGCGGGAAACCATCCGCTTGCTCGACGGTCAGGCCTCCGGCCCGGCGTCCAGCATCGCCAAGGTCGCGATGAATGTGCTGCTGCGGCGTACCTTCCAGGCCACGCTGCAGCTAAGCGGGCAGGTCGCGATGGTCGACGACCCCGACAATGCGGTCGTGGAACCTTATCTGCATCTGCCGGCCGAGCTGATCGGCGGGGGAACCAGGGAGATTCAGCTCAACATCATCGCGCAGATGATCCTCGGATTGCCCCGAAAGTAGGACACCTCATGGGATTACGCGGAGAAGCCGCGATCGTCGGATATGTCGAACTTCCGCCCGAACGCATGACCAAGGCGTCACCCGCGCCGTTCGCCATCGAACAATGGGCGGAGCTCGGCGCAGCCGCACTCGCCGATGCGGGACTGCCCTTCGAGCTGGTCGACGGCATCGTGGCGTCACACCTTGCCGAGTCGGAGATTTTCGTGCCCTCCACCATCGCCGAATATCTCGGCGTGGGCGCGAGATTCGCCGAGCACGTCGATCTGGGCGGTGCCAGCGCCGCGGCCATGGTGTGGCGCGCGGCCGCGGCCGTTGAGCTCGGCATCTGCGAGGCCGTGCTGTGCGCGCTGCCCGCCCGGTACATCACCCCGATGTCGCCGAAAAAACCCAGAACGCTCGGCGACGCCTTGTATTTCGGGTCGTCGAGCAACCAGTATGGCTCTCCCCAGGCCGAATTCGAGATCCCCTACGGAAACCTCGGCCAGAACGGGCCGTATGGCCAGGTGGCCCAACGCTATGCGGCGATCTACGGCTACGACGAGCGGGCGATGGCCAAAATTGTCGTCGACCAGCGCACCAACGCCAACCACACCGAAGGCGCGATCTGGAAGGACAAGCCGCTCAGCGTCGACGACGTCCTGGCCAGCCCGGTCATCGCCGACCCGCTGCACATGCTGGAGATCGTCATGCCGTGCGTGGGCGGCGCCGCCGTCGTGGTCGCCAACGCGGACGTCGCCAAGCGCTCACGCAATCGGCCGGTGTGGATCAAGGGATTTGGCGAGCACGTGCCGTTCAAGACGCCGACCTATGCCGAGGATCTGCTGCACACCCCGATCGCCGCGGCCGCCGATACGGCGTTCGCCATGACCGATCTGTCCCGGGACCAGATGGACATGGTCTCGATCTATGACTGCTACACCATCACGGTGCTGCTCTCGCTCGAGGATGCCGGCTTCTGCGAGAAGGGCAAGGGTATGGAATTCGTCGCCGGCCACGACCTCACCTTCCGCGGCGACTTCCCGCTCAATACCGCCGGCGGCCAATTGGGGTTCGGGCAAGCGGGATTGGCCGGCGGCATGCATCACGTCTGCGATGCCACCCGTCAGATCATGGGCCGCGCCGGCGCGGCCCAGGTCGGGGACTGTCACCGCGCCTTCGTGTCCGGCAACGGCGGGATCCTGTCCGAGCAGACCACGCTCATCCTCGAGGGAGACTGATCACCGATGACCACCTTCGAGCGGCCTATGCCCGTCAAAACCCCTACCAGCGCACCGTTTTGGGACGCGCTCGCCCAGCATCGCATCGTGATCCAGTATTCGCCGTCGTTGCAGGACTACGTCTTCTATCCCAGGGTGCGTGCCCCACGCACGCTGGCCGACGACCTGGAATGGCGCGAGATCTCCGGGATGGGGACGCTGTACTCCTACACGGTGGCCCACCGGCCGGTCAGCCCCCACTTCGCCGACGCGGTGCCGCAGCTGCTCGCCATCGTCGAATGGGACGAGGGGCCACGGTTTTCCACCGAGATGGTGAATGTTGACCCGGCCCGCCTCCAGGTGGGGATGCGGGTGAAGCCGGTGTTCTGCGACTATCCGGAACACGACGTGACGCTGCTGCGTTACGAGCCCGCCGACTGACGTTCAGGTCGACGACCGCACCACGAGGTGCGCGATATCCGTCAACTCGGGGGAGGGCGGGGCGGGTTGCCCCAGCCGGTCGAAGACGGCGGCAAGGGCAGCGTCGGCCACCGCGCTGGGATCGAATTGAACGGTGGTCAGCGGTGGCGTGCTGACCATGCCCATGGGGCTGGCGTCGACGCCCATCACCGCGAGGTCGCTGGGACAGCGCAGCCGCGCTTGATGGATGCCGTAGAGGACGAGGCAGGCGATCTCGTCGCTTTGGGCGCAGACGGCGGTCACCCCGTCGCCGACCCACCCGGTGACCACGTCGGCGGCGTTGTCCAGGGTGACCTGGTCGACTCGGACGGGCGGGAGGTCGCGCAACTGCGCCGCCCGGGAAACGCCTTCGAACCAGTAGTCGCCGAGCGGACGCCATCGGTCAATCCCGGTGTAAGCGAACGCGATTCGCCGGTGACCACGCTCGACGAGGTGTTCGACGCGCATCTCGCCGACCGACAGGTGAGGGTTTTTGAGCGCGGGCAGTGTCCCGATCTCGATGTGCGGGATGCCGGCTTTGGTCACCGCGTCACGGGCGGCCGCACTCAGCGGGAACAGGCTGGTGATGGCCACCGGGTCCAGGTTCTCGATCGCGTCGACGACGTGACGATCGTCGTCGGTCTCGAAAATCTGTACTTGAAGTAAGCCTTCGCGCGCCAGGGCCGCGGTCATGCGGCTGCCGGCATGCATCGGCATCTCGCCCACAGCGACGTGGGGCACCACGTAGAGCACCACACCGCTTTTGCCGCGCGCGAGATTACGGGCGGCGAGGTTGGGCCGGTAACCCAGGAGTTTGGCCGCCCGGTAGACGGCATCGCGGGTTTCGGGGGAGATCCGGCGGCCCTGCGCGTTGTTCAGCACATAGCTGACCGTGGCGGTCGATACGCTCGCCAACCGGGCCACGTCTGCGGTGGTCGGACGCGCCGCTTTGCTGGTGCTCAACTTGCGTTACCTTCCGGGCCCGGTCATGCCCCATGGTGGCATGCGACGCCCACCGGCACCGCACGATGCCGCGCCGTGGGGCCCAACGAACGAGTGCTGTGTGGACTATTAGTCCGTTCTTGCCGGACGATGCGGGCCGGTCGGCTGCGACCACCGACGACGCAGACGTGCGTGCGTGCCGTTGGCGTACAGCGCAAGCCGCAGGCAGGGCGCCCAGCCACGTGCAGCCCGTCCGGTTGACACTGTGACGAGCGCCATTGTCTACTAGTCGCTATAGATCCACCGAGGAGCGCGGCATGAACAAAGACGATCTGATCCTGATCAGCGTGGACGATCACATCGCCGAGCCGGCCGACATGTTCGACGCCCACGTTCCCGCCACGTACAAAGATCGCGCCCCTCGGGTGGTCCTCGAACCCGACGGCATCCAGCAGTGGTACTACGGCGAGATCCGCGGCCGCAACATGGGCCTGAACGCCGTGGCCGGCAAACCCCGCGAGATGTACAACATCGACGCCTCACGCTACGACGAGATGCGGCCCGGCTGCTTCAACGTCGACGAGCGGGTCCGCGACATGAACGCCGGCGGCCAGCTGGCGGGGTTGAACTTTCCGAACTTCACCGGCTTCTCCGGCCAGGTCCTCAACCAGGGCCCCGACCGCGACGTCAACCTGGTGATGATCAAGGCCTACAACGACTGGCACGTCGACGAATGGTGCGGGGCGTATCCGGGCCGGTTCATCCCGTGCGGCATCCTGCCGCTGTTCGATGTGGCCGAGGCCGCCAAGGAGGTCAAACGCCTGGCCGACAAGGGTTGTCACGCGGTGACGTTCTCGGAGAACCCGGAAGCGTTGCAGATGCCCAGCATTCACACCAAATACTGGTATCCGCTATTCGAGGCCGCCTGCGAGAACAAGACGGTGCTGTGCACCCACGTCGGCTCGGCCTCGCGCTCCCCGCAGGTGTCGACCGACGCTCCGCCCAGCGTGCAGATGACCGCCTCGTCGATGATGAGCATGTTCACCTTCACCGAACTGATCTGGGCCGAATTCTGGGCGGACTTCCCGCAGCTGAAGTTCTCGCTCACCGAGGGGGACGTCGGCTGGATGCCGTACTTCCTCTGGCGCGCCGAGCACGTGTACAACCGTCACTCGGGGTGGACGCTGGCGACGTTCCCGCCGGGCTACAGTGGTCCCGCCGATGTGTTCAAGCGGCATTTCTACACCTGCTTCATCAGCGACAAGGTCGGCGTGCAGAACATGGATTGGTTCAACGAGGACATGCTGTGCTGGGAGTCGGACTTCCCGCACTCCGACAGCAACTGGCCGTTCGCACCCGAGGACATCATCGCCACCATGGGCCACCTCGACGACACGGTCATCAACAAGATCACCCACGAAAATGCCATGGTCGCTTACTCATTCGACCCCTTCCGGCACATCCCGAAGGAGCAGGCGCGGGCCGGCCGGCTACGCGCGCAGGCCACCGATGTCGACGTCGTCACCCACGTCGGCCGCCAGGCCAGCCAGCGCGACCGGGACGCGTGGACCCGGATGACACAGTTCGCTCTGCAGGCAGGCGGCGCCACCCCCGTGACGGCGGAGGTGGCCGGCATCGCCGGGCGCGCCACCACCCTGGGCAACTGAACGTGGCGGGTGCGGCGCCGTTCGCGGATTGGCGCGTGCTGGAGCTATGCAACGGCCTGGCGGCGTCCTACTGCGGCAAGATGTTCGCCGACGCCGGCGCCGAGGTGGTGAAAATCGAATCCCCGCAGGGGGATTCGCTGCGCGACTGGTCGGCGGGAGGCCCACCCGGGGCGTTGTTCGGCTATCTCGCCGCGGGCAAGAAGTCGGTGGTCAACCACGGCCAGCCCGAGGTCGTGTCGCTGCTCGCCGGCGCCGACATCGTGCTCACCGACCTGACCGACGGATGGACGCTCGACGACATCATTGCGCACACCGCGGCCGCGGCGGTGGTGGTGACAGTGACACCGTTCGGCACCACCGGTCCCTACGTCGAAAACCAGGTGGCAGCCAACGAATTCATCCTGCAAGCGTTATGTGGATCGATCGCCGGGCGCGGCTGGCCGGACGACGAGCCGGTACAGGCCGGTGGTCGGCTCGGCGAATGGCTGGCGGGCACGTTCGCCGCCGCGGCGGCCGCGGCCACCGCGCGGCATGCCGCCCGAAGCGGCCGGGGCCAGGTCATCGACGTCTCGACGTACGAGGCCATGGTGATCGCCATGGGCGGCCTGTCCGCGATGTCCGCGAGCGTGCTGGGGGCCGATTCGCTGTTGCACGAACGCAGTTTGGAGCTGCCGTCGATCGTTCCCACCGCCGACGGCATGGTCGGCTTCTGCACCATCACCGCGCAGCAGTTCCAGGATTTCCTGGTGATGATCGACCGCTCCGATCTCGTCGACGACGCCGAGCTGGCGTCGTTTGCCGGGCGGGTGGAGCGCCGCGACGAGTTCCTCGACGCGGTCACCGCCTGGACACGGAGCCGCACCACCCAGGACATCGTCGACCTCGCGGTGGCGTTCCGGATTCCGGTGGCCCCCATCGCGTCTCCCGAGATGCTGCCCAAAGTCGATCACTTCGTGGAGCGCGGCGTGTTCGTCGAATCGCGGGCCGGGGTGTTGGCACCGCGGGTGCCGTATCGCAGCGAGGCGATGGTAACCAGGCCGCCGGGGGAGCCACCGGCGCTGGGCGCCGACAACGGACGGCTGCGGTGGCCCGCGCGACCCGAGGCGCCCAGCAGCGCCGAGGCCGACGCCCTTCCGTTGTCCGACGTGCGGGTCACCGACTTCACCGCGTTCTGGGCCGGCCCGGTCGCCACCCAGCTACTCGGCGCCCTGGGGGCCGACGTGATCAAGATCGAGGGGGTCCGCCGGCCCGACGGCATGCGGTTCTCCGCGGGCCGCCCGCCCGACTGGGATCAGTGGTGGGAGTGGGGCCCGGTCTTCCTGTGTAGCAACAACAACAAGCGCGGCGTAAGCATCGATCTGGGCACCGACGCCGGACGAGATCTCGCGCTTGAGCTCATCGCCGCAAGCGATCTCGTCATCGAGAACTTCTCGCCCAGGGTGATGGCGAACTTCGGCCTGGAATGGGACGCGGTGCGCGCGGCGAACCCGCGCGCCATCATGGTGCGGATGCCCGCGTTCGGCCTCGACGGCCCGTGGCGCGATCGCGTGGGCTTCGCACAGACGATGGAGCAGGCGACGGGCATGGCGTGGATGACCGGACACGCCGACGGGCCGCCGGTGATTCCGCGTGGTGTCTGCGACCCGATCGCCGGGCTGCACGCAGCCTTCGCCGCCGTGGCGGCGCTGGTGATCCGCGACCGCGAGGGCGCCGGAATGCAGGTGGAATCGACCATGGCCGAGGCCGCGCTCAACGTGGCCGCCGAAATGCTGGTCGAGTATTCACGCAACGGAATCGCGATGCGCCGCAACGGTAACCGTGGGCCCGAGGCGGCCCCCCAGGGGGTGTACCGCTGCCGCGGCGACGACGAATGGGTTGCGCTCGCCGCGATGGACGCCGCCGCCCGCGCGTCGCTGGCCGGGCTCCTCAACCAGCCTGAGCTCACCGGCTGGGACGAGCGGGCCGACGACATCGACAAACTGATCTCCGCCTGGGCCGCGGCGCGCTCGGTGCCCGAAGCGGTCGGCGCGCTGCGCGCAGCCGGCGTGGCCGCCGCGCGCGTCACCCCGGCCGCGGCGCTGCTGACCGATCCGCACCTGCACGCCCGCGGCTTCTGGGAGACGGTCGACCATCCCGTCGCGGGCTCTTTCCTGTGCACCGGAATGCCTTTCGCGTTCCTGGGCCGGCCGAGGCGCTGGATCCGGCGGGTACCACCGCTCTACGGGCAACACACCGGTGAGGTACTCACCGACATTCTCGGGCACACCGAACGCGACCTGGCCGACTTGCGGCGGTCGGGCACCATCAGCGACCGGCCGGCGGGCCTGTGACATGGCGGTCAGCCTGTGCGTGCCGCCCCGCGACGGGGAGTTGTGCGCGCCGGTGCGTTTCTTGGTCCGCGGGGATTCCGTGGTGATGGAGCTGACCGCCCGCCACCGCATCACCAGCGTCGAATGGGACGAGGACGAAGACGCGGTGGCGATGGTCGTCGAGATCACCGACCCGCAGACGGCTCGGCCCGTGGACGTGCGGATCGATGTCTTGGAAAAGGATACCGAAACGGCGGCCGATAGCGGGCACCCCGACACACCCGCCACCATGATCGGCACCATCACCCGCGACGGGAGGCGATACGAGGTCAGGGGCACCTACCTGGGTGTCGTCGCGGACGAAAACTGAACGGCGGCACAAGGAATGGGATATCAGTGACTATGGCGAAGCGGACCGCTGCGATCGTCGGGGTGCATAACACCCGGCAAGGGCGGCGGCTGGACGGCGAAACGTCGCGGGGCCTGGCGATCAAGGCGATCCTGGGCGCGCTCGACGATGCCGGCCTGACCCTCGACGACGTCGACGGCATCAGCGCGAGCCCGCAGTCGACCTCGTTGATCTACGACCTGCGCCTCGGCCCGGCCTGGCAGGGCCTGGCTTTCGGGGTCGGCATGATCACCGAGGCGGCCACCGCCATCGAGCACGGCATGGCCGACGTGGTGGTGCTGGTCGCGGCCCAAGCCGGCGAATACCGTGACCACGAGGCCACCGCGCCGTGGACCCGGCCCGAGAACGAATTCGTCGCACCCTGGGGCATGTTCACCACCGCCGAGTTCGCGCTCATCGCGCGACGCCACATGCACGTCTATGGCACGACGCGCGAACAACTTTCGATCGTAGCCTCGACCATCCGCAACAACGGGTCACGCAACCCCGAAGCGGTCTACTACCAACGCGGACCGTTCGCGCCCGACGACATCACCGCATCGCGCCCCATCGCCGACCCGTTCCATCTCCTGGACTGCGCGACCACATCCGAAGGCGGGTGCGCGCTCGTCGTGGCCAACGTCGACGCCATCGACGTCGCGAGCCAACCCATCTACGTCCTGGGCAGCGGCGCCGATTTCCACGGGCCGTCCTACCAGCACCCGCCGGCGTACGACCTCGCCGGGCGGCGCGGCGACCACGTTAATGGCGTCGTGGGCCGACGTGCGGCCGAGTGCGCGTTCAATCACGCCGGGCTGCGCCGCGATGACGTCGACGTCCTGGAACTGTATGATCCGTTCTCCTTCGAAATCATCCGCCAGCTCGAGGCTTTCGGCTTCTGCGGCGACGGCGAGGGCGGCCCGTTCGTCGCCGACGGCCACGTCGCCATCGACGGTAGCCATCCGATCACCACCGACGGGGGGACGATGTCGTTCAGCCACGCGGGCTCCAACCCGCAGATGATACAGCGCGCGATCAGGGCCGTTCAGCAGTTACGCGGCCACGCCGGTGATCTTCAAATCCCCGATGCGCACATCGCGTTGTGCAGCAACGGCGGAGCGGGCGCCCTGTTCACGACGGTGCTGATTCTGGGAGACGAGCCACGGTGACCTCTGATCCATTGCGGCCCCAAACCGGCCCCGTCCCGCACGCGAGCAGCCATGTCAGCGTGCCGTTTTGGGACGGCTGCCGGTCGAAACAGCTGCGCTACCAGCGTTGCGCGGCGTGCGGCCTGGCGAACTTTCCCCCGACCGAGCATTGCCGCCAATGCCTTTCGGACGACCTCGACTGGCGGCAGGGCAGCGGCCGCGGCGAGATCTACAGCTGGACCGTGGTCTACCGGCCGGTGACGGCGGAGTTCGAACCGCCCTATGCGCCGGCGATCATCACGCTCGACGAGGGCTATCAGATGCTGACCAATGTCGTCGGCGTGCCCCCGGAGGACATTGAGGTCGGCCTGCGCGTGCAGGTGCAATTCCACGACGTCGGCGCCGACGTGACGCTTCCGTACTTCACCGCGGAAGGGACCGACAGTTCGTGAGTCCCCGGACCAGCAACGGACTTCCGGTCACCGCCTACCTGGTCCTGGGCGTGCTGGCGGCCAACGACGAGCAACTCACCGCCGGTGAGATCAAGATGCGCGCCGAACTGTCGGTCGGCCACTTCTACTGGTCCCCGTCGGTCAGCCACGTGCGGCGCGAACTGACCCGGCTGCTGGCCCGGGGCATGGTCAGCGAGACCGGCGCCCAATCCGGCAAACGCGCCATCACCCTCTACGAAACCACCGAGGCCGGGCTCGACGCGTTGCGCCGCTGGGTGCAGCACTTCCCGGGGCAGGACCAGGTGGTGATCAAGCACCCGGTCATCCTCAAAACCTGGCTGGCCCGTGGCGAGGATCCCGAACACGTCCTGGACACCCTGGACCGCCATCTCGACGCGACGCGGGCCCGGCTCGACGAGGCGCTGTGGTCGCGCCAGCGATCCCACGAACTCGGCATCACCGAAGATCCGGACCAGCGGTACTCCTTCGCCGTTCTGGACTACGCGATCCGCGGCCTGTACGCGGAGATCTCCAACATCTCGCAGCTGCGCGACGAGATCGCCGGCGGCACAAGTCGCGACCCCGTCAAACGGGTGTCACGATCGAAGGGGCAGATTCGCCGTCGGACGCCCCGGAGCCCTGGCTAGCGCTATACGCCGTTCCCCGGGATTCCCGCTCCCACAACACTTCTCCCGCACCGACCGAGGTTCCCTCGGCGATCAACTGGCGTTTGAGCACCTTGTGCGTGGCGGTGCTGGGCAGGTCGGTCGCGATGCGCACGTAGCGCGGGCGGGCCTTGGGAGACAGGTCGGGCTGCGCGTCCAGGAATGACTCGAATTCGGCGGGTGCGAGGGTGTGGCCGTCGTTGAGCACGATCGCCGCCATCACCTGATCGCCGACATGACCGTCCGCGACGGCATAAATCGCGACCCGGTTGATCGCGCTGTGGCGCAACAGGATTCGCTCGATGGGGGCGGCGGCCAGGTTCTCGCCGTCGACCCGCATCCAGTCGGCGGTGCGGCCGGCCAGGTAAATCCAGCCGTCGGCGTCGCGGTAGGCCAGGTCACCGGACCAGTACATGCCGTGGCGCATGCGCTCGGCGTTGGCGTCCGGGTCGTTGTAGTAGCCGGTGAAAAAGCCTGAGCCCGCCGTGTTCACCAACTCGCCCACCGCTTCGTCGGCGTTGACGAGGGCCCCGTCGGCGTCGAACCGTGCGACCGCGCATTCGGTGACGGTTTCGCTGTTGTAGATCGCCACCCCGTCGGCCCCGCGGCCGATCGAGCCCTTCGGCGTGCCGGGTTCGCGGATCACGATGACGGCGTTCTCGGTCGACCCGAAGCCGTCCTCGACCTGCACGCCGAAGCGGCGCCCGAACTCCTCGATGTCCTTGTCGTTGGCCTCGTTGCCGAACGCGACCCGCAGCGGATTGTCGGCGTCGTCGTGGCGTTCGGCGGTGGCCAGGATGTAGGCCAGCGGCTTTCCGACGTAGTTCATGTAGGTCGCGCCGTGGCGGCGGATGTCGTCGAGGAAGTTGCTCGCCGAGAATTTCGCCGGCACGATCGCCGCACCCGAGCACACCGCGGGCGCCCATCCCGCGACCACCGCGTTGGAGTGAAACAGCGGCATCGACACGTAACAGGTGTCGCGGTCGGTGAGGGTGAATCGCTCGGCCAGGCTGAGCCCGGCGACCGCGGCCATGAAGTGGGATACCTGCACCGCCTTGGGATTTCCGCTGGTCCCCGAGGTGAAGATCATCATGAAGGGATCCATCGCGGTGACCTGGCGATGAGGCGTCAGCTCCCCGGTGCCGTCGATGAACTCGGCCCAGTGCGGCGTCGAGGTGTCGAGGATTTGCGTGTCGGCAAGGTCCAAACCGTCCAGCAGCGGCCGGTGTTCGACGTCGGTCACCACGAACTGGCAGTCGGCGCGGCGGATGTCGGCGGCCAGCGCCTCACCGCGCCGCGTGGTGTTCAGGCCGCACAGGACGTAGCCGCCGAGCCCGGCCGCCGCCATCTGGCTCAACATCTCGGGTGTGTTTCCCAGCAGGGCGCCGATGTGCGCCGGCCGGTCCGGATCGGCGGCGGCCAACAGTGCCGCGGCCCGCGCCGTAGATCCCTCCAGGTACTGGCGCCAACTCCATTGCGCGTCACCGTATTTCACCGCGATCGACGGATCGGATAAGCGCTTGCGCAGCAGCGCTTGAATCGTGTCGTCAGCCATCGGTCCGATTCACCCTCACTATGCCTGTCCTACGAGACGAGACGGTCCGTCTTATAGTAGCGGTCGCGCGGAGGTCGGCGTGCCGCCTATCCGCCGACCATCATCAGGCCGCCGTCCACCGCCAGCAGTTGCCCGGTGATGAAGCCCGAGCCGGGTCCGGCCAGAAACACCAGCATCGGCCCGAGGTCGCGGGCGGGCTCGCCCAGCGTCCCGCCCAGCGGGATCATCATCTTCATCTGCTGATCGATCAGCGCGGCGGCCTCCGGGCCGAGGAAGTCCCGCAGCCGGTCCGCGCCCGGCGTCTGCACCGCCGGGGCAAGGGAGTTGACGGTGACATTGTCGGCGGCCCAGGCTTTGGCGGCCGACCGCGTCCACGCCTGCACCGCGCCCTTGGTCGCCGCGTAAACAGCCGAAATCGGGCTGCCCATAACGGCTTCCGAAGAGCCGAAGTTGATGATCCGTCCGCCCTTGGGGTCTTGCTCCTTCATGACGGCGTAGGCGGCCTGATTGGTGAGGATGGTCGCCTTGACGTTGGTGTCCAACAGAAACGAGACCTCGTCGGCGCTGATGTAGCCGGGAATTCCCGCCTGCCAGAGTCCCGCGGCGTTTACCAGAACGTCGAGCCCGCCCAGGCGTTGCGCCGCGTCGGTCACCATCGCGGACACGGCGTCGGCGTCGCGCACGTCGCACTGCAGCCAGCTGGCCGCCAGGCCCTGTGGCGGCGGTGTCTGGTGATAGGTGGCGGCGACCTCGGCGCCCGCGTCGGTGAGGACTTGCACGGCCGCCGCTCCGATGCCGGTGGCGGCGCCGGTCACCAGGATCCGCCGGCCGAGCAGTGCGTTTTCCATGCCCGCGAGCGTAACGCCACGGCGAAATATCGCTCGAATTTCCGCCGTGGCGTTACTGTCGCGAAGCAGAACGCGCTAGGTGCGTACCGCCACCGTCGACAGCAGATCGGCGAGCCGGTCGGGCTGATCGACCATGGAGAACGTCCGCGCCCCCGCAATCACCTCGAGGCGGGCGTCGGGAATGGTCGCGGCCAGCCGGGCCCCGTCCTCCTGCTCGAAGAACACATCGTCGGCTGACCATGCGATGAGGGCCGGCTTGTCGAAGTCGTAGAGCCGGGTCGCCACCGTCGTCGTCACCTCGGTGCGCATCGACAGCGTGAACTGGCGCAGGTCTTCGGCGACTGCCGGCAGCGAGAGTGCCGGGCGCACCCAGAGCTCGGTGAGATCGTCGATGTTGGTATGCGCCAGGCCATCGAATGCGCGCTTGCGTACGGCCGGTGCCCGCATGGCCTGGGCGACGGCCCGGAACGTCGTCTTCGACTTGGCCGCCAGAATCACCGGTTTGAGGATGGGTGGCGGAAAGTGTTCGAACGCATCGCAACTCGTGAGGACCAGCGCGCCCAGCCGCTCGCGATGGTGTACGGCCACCAGCTGGGTGACGACGCCACCGGTGTCGTTGCCGACCAGCACCACGTCCTGCAGGTCGAGCGCGGCGAGCGCCTCGGCCACCATGCCGGCGACCCCGGTGATGGTGCGGTCGGCGCCGCGACGCAGCGGTTCCGGGTGCGCGCCCAGCGGCCAGGTCGGGGCGATGCAACGCAGGCCGCGACCGGCGAGGCGTTCGCTGACCTGGCGCCACAGCTGGCCGCCCATCATGTACCCGTGCACGAAGACGACGGGCCGGCCGTTCTCGGGTCCGGTTGCTTCGTAATGGATTGTTCCGGCACTAATGTCGATCGTCGGCATGTGAGGGCTCCTAGTCAGAGATACACTTACAAACAGGCTGTCTGTTCGTAAGTTACCAACAGGTTGTATGGAAAGCAAGAGACGCACCCAGGAAGAGCGCTCCGCGGCAACCCGCGACGCGCTGATCGCGGCTGCCCGCAAACTCTGGGGGCTGCGCGGATACGCGGAGGTGGGTACGCCCGAGATCGCCGCGGCCGCCGGGGTCACCCGGGGCGCGATGTATCACCAATTCGCTGACAAGGCAACGCTATTCCGTGAGGTTGTCGAGGCCGTCGAGCAAGATGTGATGGCGCGGATGGCCATGGTGGTGGCCGAATCGGGGGCGGCGACGCCAACGGCCGCGATCCGGGCCGCGGTCGACGCGTGGCTCGAGGTCTCCGCCGATCCCGAAGTGCGGCAACTGGTCTTGTTGGACGCGCCGAGCGTGCTGGGCTGGGCGGGATTTCGCGATGTCGCCCAGCGGTACAGCCTGGGAATGACCGAGCAGCTGCTCACCGAGGCGATCCGGGCCGGCGAGTTGGTCGAGCAGCCGGTGCGGCCGCTGGCGCACGTGTTGATCGGCGCGCTCGACGAGGCGGCCATGGTCATCGCCACCGCCGATGACCCCGACCGCAGTCGCCGGGAGACCCGCCAGGTGCTGCATCGGCTGATCGACGGGATGTTCGACGCGCGCTGACGGGGGGTTCAGTCGCGAACTCCAGCGACGCCCGCGATGACGCCCTGGATGAGCCGGTCGAGGCGTTCGGGATCGTCGACGGCCGGCTGGCCGGCGACGAAGGTCAGCATGATGCCGTTGATGAATGCCAGGGTGGCGATCGCCTGGTCGTCGACCAAGGCCGGTTCCGGTGCGCTGCCCTCGGGGTGCCATTGGGTGACGACGTCGCGGGCCAGGGCGTAGAGCCTGTCCGCCGACTCGCTAAGGGCCGCAGCCAGTTCCGGGTCCCGGCCGGCCAGCAGCGCCAGCTCGTAGCGGGCCTTGGCGCGAGTCAGCCAGGGTTCGCTGTTCACGTACATGACGATGCGGGCCAGACCCGCGGTGCCGGTGAACTGGGTGGCGTGATTCTCGGCCAGCTCGGCCATCATCGAAAAATCGGCGACGTCGAGTTCGGCAAGCCGGGCGGCCATGGCGTGCACCAGCGCCTTGCGGGTCCTGAAGTAGAACGAGGTGGTCCCGGCCGGCACGCCGGCGTGGTCGTCGACTTTCGGGTGACTGACACCGTGCACCCCGTTGCTGCCCAGCAATTGGATCGCGGCGTCGGCGAGTTGGCGGCGCCGCTCGGGCGCGTTGTGCTTTCTGCGTGCAGCGATGCGCCCCAGTTTATCGGCGCCAACCTTGGCCGCGCTCTAGAACTGGCCGCAGTTCGGTGCGGTGGGCTCCCCATTGAAGCGGGCCGCTATCCACTGCATGGCCGGTTCGCCGTCGACCAGCATGGGCAGGGCGTGGTTGATGATGAGCTTGTTGAGAAAGGGCGGCTCTTCATTGGAGCGGAATTCGACGTCGGCGTCCTGGGCGCACCAGTCGCGTCCGAGTTGGTTGGCCGCGGTCCACGGCACCAGCGGGTCGTATCGGTTGCTGTTGATCAGCACCGGCGCGTTGGGCTTGTAGCGCCCGATCCGCTGCGCCTCGAACAGGCTGCTGAACGGCTCCTTGTTGACCAATTGGTCGATGTCCTCGGTGAAGTAGGGCTGGATGTGGCGAAACATGAAGTCCAGCAGGGTCTGACCGACGCACTGACGCGATACCGATTCCAGCATCGCCAGCCCGCGCGGGGTCATCTTGGAGCGGATGGTGTCGGCGAATTCCGGGTAGGCGGCCATCACGCTGTTGAGCGCGTATCCGACGACGCCGACCAGCACGCTGCCGTCCGCGTAGGGCAGGAGTTCCTTGAGGTTGGCGGGCGGCGCCCCGGCGTAGGTGCCTACGATATGCAACTCGGGGGCATAGTGCGAGGCGAGTTCGGCCGCCGACGCCGTCGCGCCGCCGCCCTGCGAATAGCCCCAAAACGCCACGGGCCCGTGTGGATCCAGCGACGTGCCGGGCAGCCGCATGGCGGCGCGGGCGGCATCGAGGACGGCCTGTCCCTCTGCCACCCGGCCCACATACGTGTGCATCGACGTGGTGCCCAGGCCCTCGTAGTCGGTCATCACGATGGCGAAACCACGGGCGACCATGGTGGCGACGAACAGCTCCTCGTAGTTGAACATGATGTCCCAGCCACCCGAATAGTGGATGCCCTGGTTGAACATTCGCGACGGCGCGCACTGATTGCCCTGGCCCTGGGTGCCGGGTGCGTAACTGATCAACGGGCGCGGCCCACCGCCCGGCCAGTCGTTGTAGGGCTCGAAATAGGTGCCGGTCACCGCGATCGGGTTACCCCGGGTGTCGGTGCTGCGGTACATGATTCGCGTACCGGTCGCCAGGATCGCGCCCAGCTGGCCCGACGGTTCCAGCACCAGCCGCGACGGCTCGGTCCTGATCAGGTCGCCGGGCTGCCCGGGCGGCAGCGGTTCCGGCGCCGTGTAAAAGTCGACGTACTGCGGTTCGTCCCCGCCGTCAGCTCGCGCGAATCCGGCTCCCAACAGTGCCGAAGCAGTTATCAGCAGTACTGCGAAAACTCCCCCGGCCCGATGCATTACGGAACGGTAACAATGGGCCGCCCGCCAGTGGAAGAGCAATCTCTAATTTTTTAGAGATTGGGCGCTCTTAACGATGATTCCGGGTAAAGAATTGTGCGGGTAGCCGCCGTCAGGGGGTCTTGAGAAACACGTCGTTGAGCGTGACGGTGCGAAGGTTCCGGTCGCGGATGATGTCGACGAGCTGCGGATAGACGTGCGTCACCGGCAGGTGATTGAGGTGCCCGATGACGATGGCTTGCGGCGTGAAGTACTGATCGGCCATCTGCACGATGTAGTCCTCGGTGATCAACGTCGAATCCGACAGCGAGCCCGACCACAAGGTGGGGACTTTGTAACCGAGGTCGGCGGCGACGGCGTCCACCGCGGCGTTGCGCTTGGCGTACGGCGGGCGCCAATAGGGCTTCGCGCCGATGCCGTACATCTTTTTCAGGAACGCGTCGTTGCGGGTGAGCTGTTCGGCGACTTGCTCTTTCGGCAGGGTGGTCAGGTCCGGGTGTGACCAGGTGTGGTTACCGAGTTGAATCTGCCCGCTGTCGACCAACGGCCGCAGCAACTCCACGTTGTCGGTCCACGAGTCATAGATCCCGTTGACGAAATACGTCAGCCGCACGCCGGTGTCCTGGGCGAACTGCGTGTAGGCGCGGACCACTTCGCTGTTCACGCCGTCATCGACGGTCAGCGCGAGCAGGTCGCCGTCGCCGGGGATCCTCATCAGTGCGCCCCCGCCGGGCAGCGGGATGCGGGCGCTGAGCGGCGGGGGCGGCAGCAGGGCCTGCGGGGCGGTCGGGCCGGAAGTCGGTACGCCGACACCCGGTGTCTGGGCGAACGTCCGCGGCTGCGGGTCGACGATGAGCCGTGCCGCCCCGACGCCGGCGACTACCGACGCGGCGAGCGATCCAAGGAACTGGCGGCGGTTCATGGCTGAGACGAGACGGGGTCGATCGAATGGAAGTGCGGGCAGAAAAATGGGGAATTCGGCCCGCTTATTCGGAATTGGATTGCGGCGCGTCGGGTAACAAGCGGGTCCCCGCAGGAACCGCTGTTAGTGCAAAACACCCAGGCCACAGCAGCGAACCGTACCATTCGAGGGCCCAATAAGTCGGCTGCGTGACGGGAGGGTCAGCTGTGAATTCTTGGTGGCGCCCATTGCGGCCGGTGACAGCGGACTGACCGGCGGGATTAGTGCGATTGCCCGGCGCCCCGCTGCAGCAGCTGCACGGGTTCGGCGTCGGGAGTTCCGAGCGTGGAAGCCAGCCACGGCAGCGCGGTGGCAAACGCCTGGGCCGCAAACGGCCAGTCGTGTTTACCCTCCTGGGTGACCACCGCACAGGCGATGCCGTGGGCGGTGCCGACCGCGCACAGCGACTTCGCGGCGGCGTCCTGGCCTTCGGGGTTGGCGGCTGGGTCGGCGCTGGACGCGGCCAGGGTGGGGCCGGCCTGTTCGGCGACGTTGCGTGTCTCCGACGAGACCGGCACCTCAAACCATCCCGACAGGTCCGTGTAGTGACCGTGCTTCGTCATGACGGTGACCGGGTCGAAGGCAGCCCACGCGGCCTGATCGCCGCCGAACAGCTTGGCGACGGATTGGTCTTTGGGGCCGACGTTGGGGCCGCGGTCGCCCGCGATGTCCACGAACGCGCTGAACAGATCGGGATGCATGACGGCCATGTCGACGGCGCAGGTGCCACCCATCGACCAGCCGGCGACGCCCCAGTTGGTGCGATCCCCGCTGACGCCGAAGTTCGACACCATGAACGGGATGACGTCCTTGGCCAGGTGATCGGCGGCGTTGCCACGGCTGCCGTTGACGCACTCGGTGTCGTTGTCGAATGACCCGGTCGGATCGACGAACACCAGCACCGGAGAGAACCCGTGATGCCCGGCGGCGAAGTTGTCGATGGCGGTGAAGGCGCCGCCGGGCCCCAGCCAGTCGGCCGGGGTGTTGAACGCCGAGCTGATCATCATGACGGCCGGTAGCCGGGGCGGGGGATTGCTGTTGAACCAGGCCGGAGGCAGATAGACCAACTCGCGGCGGTGGGCAAAGTGGGAGGCGGTGGCGTCGATGTCCACCGGCACCACCACGCCCTTGGTCGGCCTCGTTCCGGCGATCTGCATCTCGGTGACGCGCAGCCGATCGATCTGGTCGGGCAGCGGCACCGAGGTCAGTTGATTCCACGCGGCAAGCGCGGTGGGGAAGTAGCCCACCCAGCCATTCAGCGCCATGGCCGCGCACAGGACGCACAGCGGTATCGACAGCACGGCCAGCCCACGGCGCCACCAGCGCACGCCCCGCCAGCCCACCAGGAACACCGCGGCGGCCAGGCCGCTCATCGCGATCCACAACCACAGCGTCGTCGGCGCCGGGTCCCCGGCCACCCCGAGCGACGTGATGTACCAGCGCGACAGCACGGTCACCGCGACGGCCGCGATCAACGCCAGCGGCAGGACGCGCTTGAGCCAGCTGCGCGCGCGCCATTGGATCGCGACGATCAGCACGAGTAGGGCCAGGCCCTGCACGGCCGGCGGAAACCAGCCGTGCAGCAGGGACAGTTGCCCGAAGAACTGCTCCAACGGTCGTGACCTTTGCTAGATCGATCGCTGCGCGAGGGTGAGGGGATTGTCACTCGGCCGGTCGGGTCTGGGAAGACGGCGGCCGGACCCACTATCCCACACGATCGCGGCCCGCCGGCCGACCGTTGCCGTGCGGCTCACACGTCGGCGATGACGCTGGTGAACGAGCGCAGCCGCAGGCTGTTACCGACGACGAGGACGCTGGAGAGCGCCATGGCGGCGCCGGCCAGCATCGGGTTGAGCATGCCGAGCGCGGCGAGGGGGATCGCGGCGAGGTTGTAGCCGAAGGCCCACACCAGGTTGGTCTTGATGGTGGCCAGCGTCCGGCGGGAGAGCCGGATCGCGTCCACGGCCGCTCGTAGGTCGTCGCGGATCACGGTGAGGTCGGCCGCCTCGATCGCCACATCGGTGCCGGTGCCCATGGCCAGCCCCAGGTCGGCGGCGGCCAGTGCGGCGGCGTCGTTGACGCCATCGCCGACCATGGCGACCACCTTGCCCTCGGCTTGCAGACGTTTGACGGCCGCGACCTTGGCGGCGGGCATCGCGTCGGAGATCACCTGGGCGATGCCGAGCTCGTCGGCGACGCGGCTGGCGACCGTGTCGTTGTCGCCGGTGAGCAGCACCGGGGTCAGGCCCAGTGCTTTGAATTGCCGCACGGCTTCGCCGCTGAACGGTTTGACGGTGTCGGCGACCACCAGGATCCCCCGGGCCAGCCCGTCCCACCCGACCGCGACGGAGGTTTTGCCCTCGCCCTCGGCGCGGGCGCCGGCCGCCGACAGCGCGGCATCGAGGCGCAGCCCGCGCTCGGTCAGCAGGCGCGCGCGTCCGACGACGACTGCATGGCCGTCGACCGTGCCGTGCACGCCCATGCCGTGGACCCCGGTGAAGTCGTCGACCGCCGGGAGCGCGCCGAGTCGCGCCGTGGCGCCCCGCGCGATCGCCTGCGCGACGGGATGTTCTGAGGCGGCTTCGAGGGCCCCGGCGTAGCGCAACAGCGTGGCGCGGTCGATTCCGGCCCCGCCGATCACGTCGACCAGGGTCATCCGGCCGGTCGTGACGGTGCCGGTCTTGTCGAGCACGATCGTGTCGATCGTCCGGGTGGACTCCAGCACTTCGGGCCCCTGGATGAGGACGCCGAGCTGGGCCGCCCGTCCGGTGCCGACCAGCAGGGCGGTCGGAGTCGCGAGCCCCATCGCGCACGGGCAGGCGATGATCAGCACCGCGACGGCCGCCGTCAACGCCGTGGTGAGCGAGAAGCCCGCCGCGAGCCAGCCCACCAGGGTCGCCACCGCGAGCACCATCACGGCGGGCACGAACACGGCGGAGACGCGATCCGCGAGACGCTGCACCTGGGCCTTGCCGGACTGGGCGCGCTCGACGAGCTTGGCCATCTGCGCCAACTGGGTGTCGTCGCCAATCCCGGTGGCGCGCACGATAAGCCGGCCGCCGGCGTTGACGGTGCCGCCGATGACGGAGTCACCCTCGCCGACCTCGACGGGGACGGATTCCCCGGTCAGCATCGAGGCGTCCACGGCCGAGGACCCCGCGACGACGATCCCGTCGGTGGCGATCCTTTCACCGGGACGCACGACGAACTCGTCGCCGACCGCAAGCCGCTCGATCGGCAGACGGGTCTCGGTGCCGTCACGCAGGACCCCGACATCCTTGGCGCCCAGCGCGAGCAGTGCGCGCAGCGCGGTGCCGGCGGTGCGCTTGGCCCGCTTCTCGAAATACCGGCCGGCCAGGACGAACAGGGTCACGCCCGCGGCCACCTCGAAGTAGACGTGGCACGGGGTGTCGTCGCGTCCGATGGTCAGCTCGAAGTCGTGCTGCATGCCCGGTTGGGCGGCCGTCCCGACAAACAGCGCATAGAGGGACCACAGGAACGCGGCCAGGGTCCCGATCGAGACGAGGGTGTCCATGGTGGCGGCGCCGTGTTTGAGGTTGGTCCACGCGGCCGCGTGGAACGGGAGCCCGCACCACACGACGACCGGAGTGGTCAGGGCCAGCGATACCCAGTGCCAGTGGTGAAATTGCCACGCGGGAACCATGGCCATGGCGATCACCGGGCCGGCCAGCACGATCGCGGTGATCAGACGTCGGCGCAGCGACGTCAGCTCGGGGTCGCGCTCCGGCGAGCGTCGCGGCAGGGCGGCCGTGTAGCCGGCCTTTTCGATCTCGGCTATCAGGATCCGCGGGTCGTAGCCGGCGGGGGCGGTGACGGCTGCCTTCTCGGTCGCGTAGTTGACGGTGGCGGCGACGCCGTCGAGCTTGTTGAGTTTCTTTTCGATCCGGGCCGCGCAGGAGGCGCAGGTCATTCCGGTGATCTGGAGCTCGATAGGGGGTGTGGCCGGGTCGTGGCCGGTGGGCAGGGTGCCCTCGTCGATGTGTCGTGGGGGCGTGCTCATGCGACCAAGACGGCCTCGTAGCCGGCCTCGTCGACCGCGCCCAGGACGGCGTCCGCGTCGATGGGGCGCGAGCTGGTGACGACGAGGCGGCCGGTGTCGGCGCTGACCGTCACGCCGTCGACGCCGGGGATGCGCGCCACCTCGGTCTGGACGGCGGCCTCACAGTGCGCGCAGCTCATCCCGCTCACCCGATATTCGCTGGTGGGCATGCCGCTCCTTTTCGCTACCCCGCTGCAGGTCTTGACCCCACCATTCTGCCTGCTGGACGGTTGGGGCTACGGGCGCAGGTGCGATCCGCCGCCGGCCAGGCCGTCGGTCAGACGTACCCGACGCCGATGTCGACCGAAACCTGGGTTGCGGTGACCAATCTGGATTGGTCGCAGGCGAGCCAGGCCACGGCGTCGGCAATGTCCTCCGGCTGCGCGATGCCCTCGGGCAGCAGCGGTTTGTGCATGCCCCGCAGGTGGGGGTAGTCGTCGGCGGCCGCTTGCAGCGCTTCGCGCATCCGGCCGGTACCCATCGGGGTGGCGACCGCCCCGGGGTTGAGGCTGTTGACGCGAATGTTGTAGCGGCCGAGTTCGGCGGCGAACGCCCGGGCCATCCCGACCACGGCGTGTTTGCTTGCGGTGTAGTGGATCATGAACGACTGCATGTTGATGCCGGCCGCGGACCCGATCAGGATGACCGAGCCCCCGCGCCCGCCGTCGATGATGTGCCGCACGCCCGCCATCACGGTGTTCCAGGTGCCAATCACGTTGGTGTCGATGGTGTCTCGGAACGCCTGCGCGCTGATCTGATCCCAGGGCGCGGGGCTGCAGATCCCGGCGTTGGCGACGATGACGTCGAGCCGGCCCAGCTCTGCCACCGCGCTGTCCACGGCGGCGGTCAGGGCGTCCAGGTCGCGGATGTCGGCCTCGGCGGTGATGATCTTGCGACCGTTGGCGCTCACCAGCCGCGCGGTCTCGGCCAGGTCGTCGGGCGTGGGTGAGTCGTAGGGGACGCTCGGCGGCAGCGGACCGGCGAGGTCGACCGCAATGATGTCGGCGCCTTCGGCCGAAAGGCGCACGGCGTGTGCCCGGCCCTGCCCGCGCGCGGCGCCGGTGATCAGCGCGGCCTTTCCCGGGAGTGACTGGCTCATGTGAGGTGTGGGGTCCTTTCGATCGCGCGCGATCTGGTCGAGCGGGTGGGGCGTTCCAGCATCCGTATGAAGCTACCGCCGATCATGCCCAGCGCACAGACCGGGATTCGAAACACCTTGGAAAACAGCGCACTTCGCCGCACGGTCGCCATGCCGTCCACTGTCAACCGACTCGGAGGAAGTCTCCGAGCTGCTGGGCGAGGCGGGACGGGCTGTGGCGCGGGATCCGAACGTTCCTGAGCCGCAGACCCAGACGGGATTACGCTGCCGGATAGCGGAAAGGAGATTTTCAATGACCGTCACTGTTGTAGACCGGGGACCCCGCCAGGTGAGTCGCAGAGTCGAAGTGGCCGCGCCGGCGGCCGACCTCTATGCCATCGCCGCCGATCCGCGGCGGCACCACGAACTCGACGGGTCGGGCACGGTGCGCGACAACATCACCATGCCGCCGCAACTCCTTGAGGGCTCGAAGTTTTCGACGAACATGAAGATGTTCGGTCTGCCCTACCGCATCACCAGCACCATCACGGTACTGAAGCCGAACGAAGTGGTCGAATGGCGCCACCCGTTGGGTCACCGCTGGCGGTGGGAATTCGAGGCGCTCTCACCGACCCTGACCCTGGTCACCGAGACGTTCGACTACCGCGATGCCGGTGCGCTGAAGAACAAGCTGAAGTACTACGAGCGGATGGGATTCCGAAAAGCGAACGCCTCGGGTATCGAGGCGACGCTGACCAAACTGCGGGACCGCTACGCAGGGTGATCAGTCCGCCGGCGGATCGGCGGCGCCCCATCCGATGACACCGGACACCCAATGGCTGAGCTTCGAGGCCTCCTCGTTGCGGTGCAGATGGCGCGGGGGTGTCGCGTAGGTGGCGTACGGGCGGCACCGGATGACGACGCGGTTTTCGCGTTCGCACATCTCCTGGATGTTCGGGCGGGCATCGTCGCCGAGCGGCTGGCCCGACATTCGGCCGGCGACCGCCATCATCACGTCGACCGCCAGATCCCGGTCTTGTTCGACGGCGGCGTCTGCGTAGACCTGCAGGTAGGCGAACGGCCACCGTTCGTCGAGGACGCACAGGCTCACCTTGCCGTCGCGTGCGACGACGCGGGCTTTACCCCTGCCGGCCATCGTTGAGACGAGCAATTCGTCGGTGTCGGTGGGGATGTAGTACACGATCGACATGCCGGGGCCGTCGTGGCGGCGACGGTAGCCGAACACGCAGGTGCGATGGGTGCGCACGAATTCGCGGCGTTCGGAGGGAAGCATGTCGCGGTCGGTCGGAGCGGTGAAGGGCGCTGCGGCCAGGGGGAGGAGCATGACGAATTGTCCTTGTCGTCAAGGGTCTTGAAGCGACCGCCATTTATGGATACAGTGTCTTCGTAATGTCGGACGATGTCAACCGGCCCCCTCCGCGCCGATCCCGTGGCCGCCCGGCCCTGCCGGTGGACCGCATTGTGGGTGCGGCCGTCGACCTCCTCGACGAGCAGGGGGCCGACGCGCTGTCGATGCGGTCGCTGGCCCAGCGGCTGGAATCGGGCACCGCCACGTTGTACCGCCACTTTTCCAATCGATCCGAATTGGTGTCCCTGGTGATCGATCAGATCCTCGGCGAAGTCGAACTCGACGCGCGGGTGTTGGCCGCGTTGCCGTGGCAACAGGCCTGTATCACGTTCGCGCAACACATGTTTGACGCGTTGAGCCGGCATGGCAATGTCGCGCCGCTGCTGATCGAGTACGCGCCGACGGGGCCCAACGCGTTGGCCAATCGCGAGCGATGTCTGGCGGTCTTGCTGCACAACGGCTTTGCGCCGGCGGTCGCGGCCCACGCCTACGCCACGCTGGCCCGCTACGTGCTGGGCTTCGCGATCCAGCTACCCAGAGCGCCGGGGGACGGAGGTCAACACGACGAGGAACTCTCGGCGGCGTTTCATCGGCTCGATCCGGCGCGCTATCCCGCGACGGTCAGCGTGGCCGACGACCTCCCCGTCCCGTTGGCCGAGGAATTCGCTTTCGGATTGCGGCTCATCGTCGCCGGGCTCGAACGACTGCGGCAGTGAACGCTTTCGCTGCGTGAACCGTGGCTTTGGGTGGATGCCCGCGTCCGCGCGCCCGAAAGGACATTCCTCGATGAACGGAAACATGCTGAGCCGTTGCGGCCAACTCCTCGGTCGCTACGGACTGGTCGTCGTCCTGGCGTGGATCGGATTGGGCAAGTACGTGAAAATGGAAGCGCGCGTGCTCATCCAACACAGCCCTCTGATGAGCTGGCTCTACGACGTCTTCAGCGTCACCTTCGTCGCGCGCGCACTCGGAACGATGGAAATCGTTGCCGCCCTACTCATCGCGCTGCGGCCACTATGGCCGCGGGTCTCGGCGGCGGGCAGTGCGCTGGCGGTGGTGCTGTTCTTGGGCACGCTGAGTTTCCTGGTCACCACCCCCGGCGTGGTTATGACCCACGCCCACGGCGTCCCGGTGCTCTCCGCCCAACCCGGCCAGTTTTTGCTCAAAGACCTGGTGCTGCTCGGGGTTGCGCTGTGGACACTGGGCGATTCGCTGACGGCGGGCGCCATCGCACGGGCGTACCCTGCCTCCAACGATTGACTATATAGTCGTGGCCACGGAGAGGAACCCGAGTCCGTGACTGAGACCGTTGGCCAGGCCCTGGACGTCGACGCGCTACGACGCAGGTATGCCGAAGAACGCGCGCGTCGCTTACGCGCGGACGGCATCGCCCAATACGTGGAGATGGCGGGCGCATTCGCCCGATTCGCCGAGGACCCCTGGGCGAACGGCGACATCACCCGTGCGCCGCTCACCGACGAAGTCGACGTGGCCATCATCGGCGCCGGGTTCGGAGGGCTGCTGACCGGTGCGCGGCTGCGCCAGCTCGGCGTGCACAGCGTGCGGCTGATCGACAGGGCGGCCGACGTCGGCGGCACCTGGTACTGGAACCGCTATCCCGGAATAGCCTGTGACGTCGAGTCTTACGTGTACATGCCGTTGCTCGAGGAACTCGGCTACACCCCCACCGAAAAGTACGCCAAAGGTCCCGAGATTTTTGCACACTGCCGGCGCATCGCCCGGCATTACGACCTCTACCGCGACGCCTGCCTGCGGACAGACGTGCGGGAAATCCGTTGGGATGAAGTCGAATCGCGCTGGATCATCCGCACCGACCGGGGCGACGAAATGCGGGCCAGGTTTGTGTCCATGGCCAACGGCTACCAGGCCAAGCCCAAGTTGCCGGGCATCGACGGACTCGGTGCGTTCGGCGGGCATGCGTTTCACACGAGTCGTTGGGACTACGCCTACACCGGGGAGGCGTTGCAGAATCTGGCCGGCCGGCGCGTCGGCATCATCGGTACCGGCGCCACCGCAATCCAGTGCGTGCCGCACCTCGCCGCCGCGGCGGGGCGGCTCTACGTGTTTCAGCGCACGCCGTCATCGGTGGACGTGCGCGCCAATTGCGCCACGGATCTGCAGTGGGCCAGCACATTACAGTCCGGTTGGCAACGTGACCGGATCCAGAACTTTCAAATCCTCACCGCCGGAGGCCAGGCCGACGAGGATCTGGTCGCCGATGCGTGGACCAGCATCACCCGCAAGCTTCCGGTCATGCGTCACGACGGAGACGGCCTCGCCGATCCCGAACAACGCGGCCGCGACATCGAGCTGGCCGACTTCGCAAAGATGGACGAGATCCGTGCGCGGGTCGACGCGATCGTCACCGACCCCGCCACCGCCGAAGCGCTCAAACCGTGGTACGGCTACTTCTGCAAAAGACCCTGCTTCCACGACGAGTACCTGCAGACGTTCAACCGTGACAACGTCACGCTCGTGGACACCCGAGGCATAGGGTGCAGCACATCACCGAAACCGGCGTGGTGGCCGACGGGGTGACTTACGAACTCGACTGTCTGATCTTCGCAACGGGTTTCGAGGTCGGCACCGACCACTGTCGCCGCACCGGATTCGAGCTGATCGGCCGCGACGGCGTGACGCTGACCGAGCACTGGGACGACGGCGTCCGCACCTTCCAAGGTCTGTGCACGACCGGATTCCCGAACTGCTTCATCGAAAGCATCGCCCAGGCCGGCCTGACGGTGAACTTCCCGTATCTGCTCGATGTCCAGGCCACGCATGTCGCCTGGATCATTGCAGCCGCGCTCGGCGGCGGCATCACCGAAATCGAGCCCTCGCCGGGCGCCGAAGCCGCCTGGGTGGACACGGTGGTGGCCCGGTCGGCGGCGAGCGCGGAGCGCGCCAAGACCTGTACGCCGGGCTATTACAACCGGGAGGGAAAGGCCGACGCCAAGACCCGGCAGGGCAGCTTCTTCTTCGGCGCACCCACCGAGTACGCCGACATTCTGCAGCAATGGCGGGACGACGGCGACCTCGCCGGGCTGCTGGTCCGCCGCGGGCAGGACGGGCCGTGACAAGCCGAAAAGCCGAGTGGCTCTATGCCATTGGGCGCGTGCGGGCGGCGACGCGGCGGCGGTCGCCGAAGGTGGCGATCATCGGCGCGGGCTTCGGTGGTCTGGGAGCCGCGGTCGCGCTTCGGCGCGCCGGCGTCGACGACCTGGTGATCGTCGAGGCCGCCGACGGTGTCGGCGGTACCTGGCGACGCAATACCTATCCCGGCGCGGCCTGCGACATTCAAAGCCATCTGTACTCGTTCTCGTTCGCGCCCAACAGATCCTGGAGCCGCACCTACGCCCGGCAACCCGAGATCCTCGCCTACCTCGAATCGGTGGCCGACGAATTCGATCTGCGTCGCCACCTCATGCTCGACACCACGGTGCGCACCCTGCGCTGGAATCAGCACGCCCGTGCCTGGGAATGCCGGTTGGACCGCAACGGTAATTCCGCGACGTTGACCGCCGATGTCGTCGTGTGCGCGATCGGGCTGTTCGGTTCCGCTCGGCTGCCCGACATCGACGGCCTGACCCGGTTCACCGGCCCGGTCCTGCATACCGCGCAGTGGGATCATCAACTCGATCTCGCGGGCCGCAACGTCGCGGTGATCGGGACCGGCGCCAGCGGGGTCCAGGTGGTGCCCCAACTGGCGAAGACCGCCGGTCGCGTCACGGTCTTCCAGCGCACGCCGCCCTGGATGGTGCCCAAGGATGACCGTCCTTACAGCGCAACCGAATTGGCCCGATTCAGGCGCAGCCCGGTCGCGCTGCGGCGCACCCGCTGGCAGATCTGGAAATTTCAGCACGACAACACCGCGACCTTCGCCGACGACCCCGTGGTCACCGCGCGCACGCAGATCGCGACGTCGTTTCTGGATCGCACCGTCGACGACGAGCCGCTACGCCGGGCGCTGACACCCGACTACCCGTTCCGGTGTAAGCGAGTCTTGTTGGGCGACGACTATTACCGGGCGCTGCAGCGCGACAACGTCGAGTTGGTCACCGAGCCCATCGCGCGCATCGAGGAGGCGTCGGTGATCACCATGTCTGGGCGCGACATCGACACCGACATGGTTGTGCTGGCCACCGGCTTCGAGACGTCGCGCTACCTGTCCGGCATCGAGGTCATCGGCGTTGGTGGGCGTCGCCTGCATGACCACTGGGGTGACGATCCGAGCGCCTACCTGGGCGTGGCGGTCAGCGGGTTCCCGAACTTCTTCATGCTGTACGGCCCCAACACGAACCAGGGCGGCAACTCGATCGTCTACATCCTCGAGGCCGGGGCGCGCCTGGTCGCCAGCGCGGCGAGCCGGCTGGCGCGTCGAGGCGGATATCTCGATGTGCGTCCCGAGGCCGAAAGGCGGTTCAACGACCGACTTTCCGCGGACCTGGAACGCACCATCTGGACGCAGTGCGACAGCTACTTCCGCTCGCCCACCGGTCGGATCGTCACGCAATGGCCCTACACGGAGCTGGAATACGCGCGGCGGACGTGGCGGCTACGACGCCGAGAATGGATGCACCGCAGGTCCGCGCCATCGCGGGATGACGCGACGTCGGTCGATGGTGAAACACGATGTGCGCATTTATCTTCAGGCTGAGCTGGCCGCGGCGACCCTGGCCCGCTCGGTGATCGAGGCGATCACGCCGCCGTCGTTGAGGATGTCGGTGCCGGTGAGATAGCCGGCTTTGTCGCTGGCGCAGAAGGCGAGCAGCTCCGCCATTTCCTCCGGCTTGCCCCACCGCGGCACGGCGGCGTCGGCCACCATCGCGCCGGCTCCCGCCTGCTCCTCGAGCCGGCCCATCTCGGTGTCGATCGACCCCGGGGAGACCGAGACGATGCGCAGACCGCGCGCGTTGAAGCGCTCCGCCTGCGACTGGCTGTACCACTTCACGAAGCTCTTGCTCAGGGCGTAGGCGAGACCGGAGCGCGCCTCTTCGGGAGCGATGTTGCACGCCGCCATCATGGCGTCCATGAAGGCATCAGTGTCGGGGCCGTCGTCGAGCGCCAGCGGAAATTGGCTAGTGGGAATGATTTCCGCGGGCAACATGTGCGCCGCCATCGAGGCCACGTTGACGATCACCGTGCCCTCGCCGGCGCGCGCGTAGAACTCCTCGTCGACGTTGACGGTGCCGACCGCGTTGGTCCGCATGACGTAGTCGGCGGGGCCCATGCTCGGGCTGACCCCCGCGGTGTGGATGACGGAGGCGAGGGTCCCGAGGTCCGTGGCGGTGCCGAGCAGGTCGGCGACGGCTCGCCGGTCGGTGACGTCACAGTTCACGACCGTGGGAGTGATCCCGAGCTCGTGCAGGGTGGTGGCAGCGGACGTCAGCCGGTCTTGTCGGACGTCGCAGAGCACCACGGTGTGGTCGCGGCCGACGATTTTCGCGGTGGCCAGCCCCATCCCACCCGCGCCGCCGGTGATTACGGACACTCGATTCATACGTGGACCGTATACGGTGCTTGATCGTGGGGCGTTACGGGTCCGGCACCGGATGTAACGGGTGACCGGTATGGCGGACGGCCGTCCCGAAGAACGGCGCCCGGACGGTAGCGGCCAGGTGGCGCCGATAGTGGATCAGCGCGACGATGGCCACCGCCGTGTAGACACCGCAGAGCAGCAGCCGGCCCTGCGTCGAGACGATCGGGAACTGCACGATGAACAATCCCAACAGCGCCAACGCCGCGCCCCGGTGGAAACGCAGTCCCAGGATCAGCGCCACGCCCATCATCGTCTGGGTCGCGGTGAGCAGCATCTCCTCCACCTGGCGGGAGTCGAGGTACAGGGAGAACCCGCCGCCACCGAGCAGGTGGGCGATCGGCAACGACCCGATCAGCAGGGTCCACTGGTTGACCTTGGAGGAGATCAGCGTGGCGATGGCCGCCGTGCCCTTGCCGCGGGTGGCGAAAATGGTCGCGATGATGAACTCGGGCGCTTCGGAGGCCAGCGGGGCCAGCCACTGAACGAGCAGGAATCGGTCGACGCCCAGTTCGGTACCCGCGGCCACCAAGTTGTCGGCAAACGGCTTGGCGCACAGCAGAATCACCGCGCCTGAGGCAACGAAGAGGCCGACCACGGCAATGCGCCGGCGGGCATCGGGCAGTTCGCCCAACGCGGCGGCGGTGCCAACCAGATCGGGCTCTTCGACTTCGCCGTGGCCGATCTTGTACAGGTAGAACCCGAACCAGGCCAGCAACGCCAGCCCGAGCCCGAAATGGATCTCGCCGCTGGCCGGTACCGCGAACGCGATGATGCCCGCGATCAACAGGAATCCCAGCTCGACGCGGTTTGCTGGCTCCAGTGTCAAACCGGTGGGTTTCGCCGATCCCGACTTGCGCGCCACCAGGATGCTGACTAGCACGACGACGGGCCAGCCGAGGCCCATCAGCAGCCGGTTGGATCCGGTCATGTTGGCCGCGGCGTACTGCGTGTATTCGGTGTTGTGGCCGGACACGTACGCGTAGTACAGGTCGACGGCGTATTCGGGCAGGACCGCGATCAATGCGAGCAGCGCCGTCGCCAGGCCACCGGACACATCGATCTGGGCGGCCTCCGCGGCCCACGCCAGCAAGAAGCTGGCCGCCACCACCGCGGCCCCGAAGATCAGCAGGGCGGCCACCGCGCCGACATGCAGACCGGCGATCCGGATGACTACGGCCGGGGCGACGAATGCGCCGGTGATCAACCCCGAACGGGTCAGGGTGCGGCGCCGCCACTGCGCCGTCATCGTGACGTCGGCAGCGGGCCTGTCTACGGCGAGCATCGTCATCCTTCGCGGGGAGCGGCGATCGGGTGGTGGGTACTTCGGCTCGGTTGCCGTGGCGAACTGAGTACCCAAGCTACGCGTGCCCCACACCCCTCAGCAACGCGGTGGGTGGGCAAAGTCCGCGATGTGCCCGAGCCTATATTTGCTGACCAGTGAGCCATGTGAGTAGAAGTTAGGGTGACCTGATTTCCAACTTTGGCAAACCTCGCCACGAGTAGTACGACGCGCAGCGAACGGCTCGGGTTCCCGCGAGACCCCGCGAGACCCCCGCTAGGCCCCCCGCTGTCCTAGGGGCCCATGGCCGCGGCGGCGGCCTGGGCGAAGAGCTCGACGGCCTGGTTGCGGCTCAGCGACGCGAGTAGCTGCGCGGCGGCGCGCATGGTGTCGCCGACCATCAAGGTCGGGCCGTTGCCCAGGTTATCGAAGGCCTCGGCGATGACGTCGGACACGGCCACCGCGTCCGACGGCGCCTCGTCGGGCGAGCCGAGCTGGCCGCGGCTGTATTCGAGCGCGCGCAGGGCGGGTGTATTGGTCTTGCCCAGGATGAGGCCCAACACGTCGACGCCCTTGCCGTGCAGTTCGGACCACAACGCCTCGGCGAAGACCATGTCGAAAGCCTTGGAGGCGCCGTAGGCGACCATGTTGGGCCCACCGGCCAATCCCGCACCGGAACCGAAGAGGACGATGCCGCCGCTGCCCCGCTCCACCATCGCGGGCGCGAAGTGGTGGCACAGCTGCATGGGCACCATGCAGTTGCGTTGGACCATCGTCTCGGCGGCCTCGATCGAATTGGCAAGAAACGGTGTGAAGTTCGGGTCGGCACCCGCGCAGTAGACGAGCATTCCGATCTCCAGGTCAGCGGTGGCGGCGGCGATCGCCGACGCGGCGCCCGGCTGCGCGAGATCGATGGCGACAGTGCGGGTTTGCGCCGACGTCTTGTTCTCGATCCCGGCCGCGACGCGGTCGAGAACGCTTTGGCGGCGGGCGAGGAGAACAACGTTGACGCCGCGTTCGGCCAGTTCTTCGGCGAACGCCGCACCCACGCCATCGGACGCGCCGGCCACCAGCGCCCACGGCCCGTACTTCGTCGCGAACGTCATGTGACTACTCCCGCTCCCTTATTGACCGAAGGTGGCGACGCGCACCTGGGTGAACCGGCGTTGCGCAATGCGCCAGCCAGCGGCGGTCCGCACGATCTCGTCGTCGTAGAAGCCCCACGCGTTTACGCCGGCTTGGTTGTCACCAAACATGATCACCGCGTCGACATAGGTTCGGGCAGAAGCTTTGTCGCCGTCGACAGCGATGACCTGGTTGGATAGCCGATGCAGGGTATGACCCGCCATCGCGTGCGTCTTGTCCATGAAGTCGGTGACTTCGTCCACACCCCGCCAGCGGCCGATCTCGCCATAGTCGAGTTCGCAGTCATCGGTGAACACCGTGCGAAACAGCGGCCAGTCGCGCCGGTCGATCCCGGTGGCATAACGCACCAGCAGGTCCGAAATGTCTTGCCGGTCATCTCTTTCGCTCATGAGCGATCTCCGTTCGGACGGACGATGATCCGGGGCGGACCGTCGGACCTGCGAGCCAGCTCGAGGGCGTCGGGCACCTCGTCGAGGCCGATGGTCTTACCGACGCTCGGTAGCGGGTCCAGCCGCCCCGACGCGATCGCGTCGAGGGTGCCGTACCAGTCCTGCGGATGCGGCCCGCCGCCGAACTGGATGGTCACCCCTTGGCGGGTGGCGGTGGTGATGTCGAGGGTGTCGCCGGTGTACCAGCCTCCCGCACAATAGATTCGAGTACCCATCTCGGCGGACTCGACCAACTTCTGGATCAGCCCGGGCGCGCCGACGCATTCGAAGACCACGGCGGGCCCGGGCAATCCGCGCTGCGCGCGAACGTCGTTGAACGCCTCGAACGGGGACTTCTCGCCTGGGTCGACCACGACATGCGCGCCGAAACGGTCGCGGGCCAGTTCGCGCCGGTCGGATTTGTAGTCCGCCACGATGATGGGCTCGATGCCGCGGCTGACCAGGGCGGCGACGGCCGAAAGCCCGATCGCCCCCGCGCCGATGACGACGGCGACCTCTCCCTGTTGCAGCCGCGCTGACCGCACGTAGAACTCGCCGACGGCGAACGCGTCGGTCAACGCGACGGCGTCGCTGGACACGTCACCGGGGATCGGCTTGGCCGCCACCTCCGAAACCACCAGCAGCTCACCGAAACTGCCTTGGGCTTCGGGGTGTTGACCGATGATGCGCATTCCGCCGGCCCCGCCGTCGACCAGCCGCACCGGCATGGCGGTCACGCGCGTTCCGACGGCGAACTGGTCGGTGCAGCCGGGTCCGTGCCCGATGACCTCACCCACGAATTCGTGACCGAGCACGAGGTCGCGCTCGGTGTCGTACAGCGAGCGGCCCGTCGGGTCGTCGATGGCAAGCTCGGGGTGGTCCATGAAGTGCACGTCGGACGCGCAGATCGCGGTGCTCAACGTGCGCAACAACAACTCACCCTGGCCGGGCTTCGGATCCGGCGTCTCGCGGACCTGCAGCCGACCGTGTCGCAACACCACCGCGCGCAAATGGCTTACTTTCTCGAATAGTCGATATAGGATCTCGAATGTTCGTACAACTGTAGAAATCTCGTAGTGGAGGAGTCAAGCGATTCGCGGATCGACGTCAGCGCCGACCGCGCGGGTGCTCGATGTGGTCGAGCTGCTGGCGCGGTCGGGAAACGCGCGGTTGCGGTTCTCCGACGTGGTGCGCGAGCTCGAGCTCACGCAGGCGACGGCGCACGCCATCCTCAAAACGTTGTGCGACCGTGGGTGGGCCAGTCGCGATCCGATCGCGAAGACGTTTGCCCTGGGGCCCGCGCTCGCGGTGGTGGCCGCCCGCACCGACACCGCCCGCCCGCTCGCGCACGGGGCGCGTTCGGCGGCGCTGCGCCTGTCCCGCAAAGTCGGCTACGCCTGTTCGGTAGTCGAGAAGTTCGGGGATTCCCTGGTGGTCACCGCCTTTGAGGGCGAGCCCGCCACCCAGCCGTCGGGAATTCCGGGTGATCGCATCCCGTACGCGCCGCCGTTCGGCGTCGCGATGGCGGCCTGGGACACCGAGGAGGAACAACGTGCCTGGATCCGCCGGGGCGCGGGCAGCAATGGCGACCGCACGCAGCGCCTGCAACAGGTGCTCGCACACACGCGGGAACGGGGATTCGACGTCGACTGGACGACACCCGCGCTGGCACAGGCGGTCCAGGTGGTCGGCACCTTGGACAGCAGCGAGATGCCGACGCCGGTGCGTCACATCATGGACCAACTGCTTGTCGAGTTCACCACCATCGGCTTCCTTTCCGACGACAACCCCGGCCGCCGCAAACAACCCGTGGTGACCATCGCCGCACCGGTCTTCGATGAGCAGCGACGCGTTTCGTTGATGGTGGCCGTGCACCCGCTGTGCGCGCTGAGCGCGCGGCAGATCCGGGACATCGGGCAGCACCTGACCGACGAGACGACGGCACTGAGCGGATCGCAACCACCACCGGCGGGGTAGCCTCGCCTCAGGCGAAAAGTCGTGGCGCATAAGGCCGCGCTTCTGACGCGCGCCCTCTTGCGCGGTCGGCCACCCGCGGTCGATGATCGGCCATGCCCAAAGAACGCGGCCTCAATCGATGGGAGCTGGTTACCTGCGCGTTCGCGGGCCACGTCACCTATGCGCCCGACGAGCACGCGCTCGCCGAACGGCTGAGCGGCTCCACCGGGCTGGGCGAGGTATGGCGCTGCCTGCGGTGCGGCGAATACACCGTCGGCCCGCCGCACGGGCGCGGCCATGCCGAGGATGCGCCGATGATCATGCGCGGCAAGGCCTTACGCCAGGCCATCATCATCCGCGCGCTAGCGGTGGAACGGTTGTTCCGTGCGGTAGTGATTGTGCTGGCGGCCTACGCGGTGTGGACATTTCGCGGAGCGCGGGGCGCCATTCAGGCCACCCTCGACCGGGACCTGCCGATTTTCCGCGCCGCCGGCTTCAAGGTCGACCAGGTGACCATCGTGCACGAGCTGGAGAAGGCGCTGGCCGCCAAGCCGTCCACCCTGGCGTTGCTGACCCTGATGCTGGCCGGGTACGCACTGCTGGAGGTCGTCGAAGGCGTCGGCCTGTGGCTGCTGAAGCGCTGGGGCGAATACTTCGCGGTGATCGCCACCTCGGTCTTCCTGCCGCTGGAGATCTACGACCTGGCCAGGGGCATCACGATGACCCGGGTGGTGACCTTCACCATCAACGTCGCCGCGGTGATCTACCTGCTGATCTCCAAACGCCTGTTCGGCCTGCGCGGCGGGCGCGCGGCCTACGACGAGGAACGACGCGGCGAGCAGTTGCTCGACGTCGAGCGGGCCGCGACGAGGACCTGAACCTCAGGCCAGGTTCCTATTCCGGGGCCTGCCTGGGATGAATGAAAATGCCCTCGGCTTCCACGGTGACGCCATGCTCGTCGGCCAGGTGACCGACGGCGAAAGTCTTGACGCCCTCGACACGCTCGACATGAGCCTGGGCCCGCAGCGGCCGTCCCAGCGCCGTGGGGCGCCGGTATCGCAGGGTCAGCGTGCCGGTGAACGCGGGCTTGTCGGGCTGGTGTGCGGTCGCGCCGAGCACATGGTCGAGCACCAGCGCGCACACACCGCCGTGCACGGTGTCCGGTGGGCCCTCGTAGGCCGCGCCCAGAACGAACTCCGACCACACCAGACCGTCGGGTTCATGATGGATGACCAGCGGCGGTGCGATCGGGTTACGCAGGCCGACCACGGCGTTGCCCCACGCGATGGTCTGGCCGTCGGGATTCCGGTGCACGCCGAACGGCCCGGGCTTCAACGACTCGCTTAATTCCGCTGCGGCACTGTCGATCCTGGACGTAGCCGCCGCTACCGCCGCGGGGTCGGCGTCGGTGCGGATGCTGATGTCGATGAGCCGGCGGAGCGATTCGGTCAGCGGCGCGTAGACCGACTCGAGCGCGCTGAAATCGATGCAGGGCGTTTGGTCATGCATCTTCGCAACTTAACTCAGGTGTCCACCCAGCGGGCAACGCCCCTCGGAGTATCCGGCCGCCCGGGCATACTGCTTTGGGAACGGAGGAGTCCAATGGGAACCTATGCGATCACCGGATCGGCTTCCGGGATGGGGCGCGAGACCGCGCAGCGCCTCCGCGACGGCGGGCACAACGTCATCGGTGTGGACATCAAGGACGCCGACATCGTCGCCGATCTGTCGACGCCACACGGGCGTAACGAGGCCGCCGAGCGCGTCATGGCCGCAGCGGGCGGCAAGCTCGACGGCGCCGTGCTGGCGGCCGGTCTGGGCCCCAGCCCCGCCCCGGATCGTGTTCGCCAGATCGCCCAGGTCAACTATTTCGGGGTCGTTGAGCCGCTACTCGCCTGGCGGAATGCACTGGCCGCCGCCGAGCGTGCCAAAGTCGTTGTCGTCGCCAGTAATTCGACGACGACGATACCGGCGGTGCCGCGCCGAGCCGTGAAAGCGCTGCTCGCGCACGACGCCGGTAAGGCGTTGCGTTCGGTGCGGCTGTTCGGGCCGGCCGCGCCGACCATGATGTACGGGGCCTCGAAAATCGCCGTCAGCCGTTGGGTGCGGCGACACGCCGTGCTGCCCGAATGGGCTGGGTCAGGCGTGCGCCTCAATGCCCTGGCGCCCGGTGCGATCATGACTCCGCTTCTGGCCGAACAGTTGTCGGACCCACGACAGGCCAAGGCAGTGCGGTCGTTCCCGGTTCCGGTCGGCGGCTTCGGCGACCCGGGCCACATGGCCGACTGGATGTGCTTCATGCTGTCGGACGCCGCCGATTTCCTGTGCGGCAGTGTCATATTCGTTGACGGCGGCACCGACGCCTACTTCCGTTCCGACAACTGGCCGGCGGCGCTGCCGGCGCGCCACGTCTTGGGGTACCTACGTCGGTTCAGGCGCTTTCGCTAAGTCCTGCTGTTGTGTGGCTTTCGTTGCACCTCGAATGTGCGTTATCCCACAGTGCGACTTTTCGTGATGTTCACCTCGGCGCGGCGTCTCCGCAGAACAGCTGTGGTGCAATTGAATGAATCGGCGCACGGCCGAAAAGACAAAGGATCAACTGTGGTCACACTTCCGTCCTGGGTAAGCCAGGGCCCCGCCAACCTCGAGATGGTCGCGCCGCTCAAGGCGCGCGCCTGCGAGGCGTTGTATGCGGCGCTCGGAAGCAAGCGGCGCCCGGCGTCCGCCGGGCCGCGCATCATGTCCAGAGGCGTCGAACGCTGCTGACGCCAGGTCGGGCAGACTGGCCCAACGGTGCATGAATACGCGAAGCATGACGACTACTGGAACCACAACTCCGTTTATCACCGCTGGCTGATTGATATCGCCGCGCGTCATCGCGGCGATGTCCTCGACGTCGGGTGCGGGGAAGGGCTGCTGGCTCAGCGGTTAGCTGCGGTGTCCCGCAGCGTCGTCGGCATCGACGCCGACCCGATCTCGGTGTGGCGCGCGGCGCAGCGACTCCAGCCCCTCGGCAACGCCGCGGTGGAACACGTGCGGTTTGAACACCTCGATGAGGACGAGCGGCGCTACGACCTGATCACGTTCGTGGCCAGTCTGCATCACCTACCGCTGCGGGATGCGCTGCGCAAAGCGCGTCAAATGCTGCGGCCCGCAGGGCAACTGGCCGTTGTCGGGCTGTCCGCCAACAAGAGCATTGCCGACTGGGTGTGGTCCGGGCTGTGCATGCCGGTGGCGCGAGCCGGGGGGCTACTGCATCGCGAGACCCGCGACATCGGCGTGCCCGTTGCCGATGCCCGGGAGGGCCTCGATGAGATCCGGTGCGTGGCCGCCGACGTCTTGCCCGGGGCTGTGATCCGGCGGGGTCTCTATTACCGCTACCGTCTACTGTGGCGAAGCCGCTGAGCCCGTTGACTTTTCGCGTTCGCGGCGGCGCGCCCGGGACGCCCGCAGATTGACGGCGTTGCCGCATGTCTTGACGTCATGCCAGACCCCGCTGTTGTTCTTCGAGCGGTCGTAGAACGTCGACCCGCAACGGTGGTTGTGGCAGCGCTTGATCCGCCGCCAGGTGTCGGCATGCTGGCTCAGCAGGATCTCGCCCCACAGCGCGGAGGCCAACCACCGCCAACCCCCGCCGCTGGGATCAAGCCGCACCTCACCGGTATCGGACAGCGCGAACGAGGCGACAACGCCGTGGGCGCCCCGCGGGCTCGGCGGTTCGCCGTCCACCATCCGCTCGATAGTGGCCCGCACCGCGCGAAGCCTGCCCAGATCCGCCTTATCCAGCGCCGGCGGCGACGCGGCCACGCCGCGCACCGACGACCATGCCCGCACCGCGCCGGCGGCCCACTCGTGCGCCAGCTCCGGGTCGCCCAGCAGGTCCGGGCCGTACCCGCCGATGCCCCTCGTGTTGAGGAAATCCTGTACCAGGCCCAGGCCTCCGGGCGCCGCGGCGCAGCCGTATCGCTGTGACGCAACCCACGGTGATGACATAGGCAAATACTACTTGACTGCGTCGCTAGGGACAACTAGCTTGACGTAAGCAAAATACTTTTGCCTCAGTCAAAGGAGCAGGATTATGGTCAACGTCAAGGGATCGACGGTAGTGGTCACCGGCGGACAGCGCGGTCTCGGCACGGCCATCGTTGCCGAGTTGTTGGACAGGGGCGCGGCGAAGGTCTACGCGACGGCGCGGGTGCCGAAGCCCAGCCAGGACCCCCGGGTGATCAGCGTCGAATTGGACGTCACCCAGCCGGATTCGGTGGGCGCGCTGGCGGCCAGGGCAACCGACGCCGACATCGTCATCAACAATGCCGGCGTTCTCGGCGCCCGGACCCTGCTCGACAGCGACATCGACGAGGTGCGAGCGGTCTTCGAGACGAACTACTTCGGCGCGCTGCGCGTCGCCAAGGCGTTCGCACCCGTCCTGGCCGACAACGGCGGTGGCGCCCTTGTCGACGTCGCCTCGATCCTGTCCTGGATGCCCGGATCCGGTGCGTACGGCGACTCCAAGGCGGCGCTGTGGTCGATGACGAATTCCCTGCGCATCGAACTGGAGAAGCAGGGAACGCTGGTGGTTGCCGCGCATCTCAGCTTCATCGACACTGACATGACCTCCGGCTTCGACGCGCCCAAGAACGACCCACGCCAGGTGGCGCGCGTGATCGTCGACGGCATCGAGGGGGACGACGCGGAGGTACTGGCCGACGACGCCACCCGCTACCTCAAGGCGGCGTTGTCCGGACCGGTGGAGGCGCTGCCCCGGATGCCGTGAACGCCCGGACGCTGCAGTTCTGCGCGAAGACGGACTGCCCACCGCGGAAAGTGACCACCGCGGTGGGCGGCCCGCCGTGTTTGGATAGCGGTATGTCGGAAGTTGAAGGCGTTGTGAGCGCCACCCGCGTGATGTCGGCCAATGCCGCCCGTATCTTCGAGCTGATCGCCGACCCGTCGCGCCAGCCGAGCTGGGACGGCAACGACAATCTGGCGTCGTCGGCTCCCGGTCAGCGTGTGCGTCGGGTGGGCGACGTCTTCAAGACGACACTGACCAATGGTGCGGTGCGCGAGAACCACGTCACCGAATTCGTGGAAGGCAGCAAAATCGCTTGGTGCCCAGCCGAACCCGGCAAGCAGCCGCCCGGCCATCTGTGGCGCTGGGAGCTCAGCCCGGTCAATGCCGAGCTGACCACGGTGACCCATACGTACGACTGGACGGCGCTGACCGACGCCACCCGTCTCGAGCGCGCTCGTTCGATGACGGTGGACATGTTGCGCGAGTCGATGGATCGGCTCGCCATGCTGGCGCAGAGCGCCGACTGACAGGCCGCCGAAAAAAATCAGCCCTTCTTGGCGCGCACCCACTGAAACGTGCCAAGGTTCTTGACCCGCACGCTGGCAAATCCGTTGTCTTCCAAGGTGTCGCCGATCTCGTCGTCGTCGAACGCGTGCGCCCCGACATTCGGCAGCATCCGCCAATACCGGGCCAGTCGCCCGGCTGTCGGGACCATGACGGCCAGCCTGCCACCGGGCCGCAGCACGCGCGCGATCTCGGCGAGCGCGGCCTTGGGGTCCGGAACCAGCTGCAGCACGGCCGTCGACACCGCCGCGTCGAAGGTGTTGTCGCGCAGCGGAAGCCGTTGCGCATCGGCCTTGATGAAGCCGACCTGCGGGCCGGCCTCATTGCGGACGGCGCGGGCCAGCATGGGCTCGGAGATGTCGACGCCGAGGGCCAGTCCGTCCGGGCCGGCAGCCCGTGCCAGCGACGCGGTGACGTTGCCCGGTCCCGAGCCGACGTCCAGCGCGATACCGCCTGGCGGGATGTGCAACCACTCGAGCGGCAGTTGCCAGGCGCTGATCCACTGGCGGGCAACGGCCTGGGCGTTGTCGTAGAGCATCGACCCGACTGTCGACGCCCACGCGGCCTGAATCGGGCCCGTGTTCTTCCCGACGCCATGGTCAACCGAGCCGGCGCCGAGCAGGTCGAGATAGCCGCGGCTCACGTCGGGATTCGCCGGCGGATCGATGAGCAGCTCTAGCGCTCGCTGGAGCGCGGGTGGCAGCGAGATGTGCACGTCGGTCATGCGTACTCCTTCGATCAACTGCCAAGCTGAACGCCAGAACTCGCACAGTGGGTTTGGCGAAGATTCCCCCGTTGGGCAGCCTACGCCGGGGAGTGACCGGCTACCGCCGGACGGCGGTGGTGCCGGTTAGCGGCCGATGATCGGCACCAGATAGCGGGCGGCGTACTCGCGCACCGCTGCCGGGTCGGAGGTGTCGAGCCGGTCGGTGGGAAAGACGATGATGCCGAGCGCGACGCGCAGCAGGACGTCGGCGATGTTGTCCAGGTCGGTCTCGGACATGTGGGCGCCGCACCGCCGCAGGGTATGGGCGATCCCGTCGGCGAACCGGCGAATCGGGAAGACGTGCGAGCGGGAGAACATGCCGAACAGCTCCGGCTCGCTTTCGGCGATCCGCGAATACAGCGGTGAATCCTGCACCAGGCGCACCCCGAGCGCGAACGCCTCGATGACGGCCTCTTGCGGGTCACACCCCGCCGTGGCCTGATCCAGCGTGCTGAAGAAGAGTTCGGCCTCGCGCCGCACCACATGTCCGATCAGCTTCTCCTTGGTCGGAAAACGGCGGTAGATGGTGCTGCGGCTGACCCCGGCCCGGGCGGCGACGTCGTCGATATTGGCCCGACGCACGCCGTAGGTCTCGAACACGCCGCGCGCCGTGTCCAGGATGGTGCGATCTAGGTCGGTGAGCGCTTCGGCAGAAGCAGAGATAGCGGCAGAGCCCGGTTCGGACTGCATGATTGGCGGCATCGTATCAACTCCATGGCGCGGTTCATCGCTGCCATTTCGGCGGCGGCAAGCCGAGCGGTCCCACCGGCGATGTGCAATGCCATCGGGCGGTTGCTAGGCTTTGGAACAAAGATACGACTTTGTGTCACTGGTTCACAATGCTCCGCCGGGGTTCGGCGCAGCCGCGTGCCATGAGGAGGTGGGCATGACCGCCCAGAACGACGAGCTCGCCGGCGTGAGCATGGGGTCGCGGTTCGACAGCGGCGTGCGCGAGGCCGTGCCCATGCCCACCGACCGACCGGACTGGTCGACCGGGGACGAAACCTCACCGCGCCTGGGCCCCGATTCGTTGATCTGGAAGTTTTACGGAGACAACCGAACCCAGCTCTTCGGATTCCAGCGCACCGCCGGGGTCGAGAACTGCATCGAGCAGCTTGCGCAGGGTGTCCTGGATCACTCCGTGATCTTCAGCGACACCCTGGGCCGGGCCAAGCGGACCGCGCCTCCCCTGATGAACACCATCTACTCCGAGGACCCCCACGGATGGGGCCGCAAGGTGCGCGACTTCCACAAGACGATCAAGGGCACCATCAGCGACGGCTCGAGGTATCACGCGCTGAATCCGGAGCTGTTCTACTGGGCCCACGCCAGCTTCGTCGACCAGGTCATCTACAACACCGACATGTTCATCCGCCGGCTGTCGCACGCCGAGAAGGAGCAAATCTTCAACGAGGGCAAGGTGTGGTACAGCCTCTACGGCGTCAGCGACCGCGGGCAGCCGCAGACCTACGACGACTTCGTGGCTTACTGGGATGAGATGCTCGACCGGTTCGTGCCGCACAAGACCGTGCTGTATGGCACCGGCTACATCCGCAAAGGCATCCCGGGTCCACGCTGGATGCCCAAGCCGATCTGGAGCGTGGTGTCGGCGCCGCTGAACGCCTATACCCGCCTGGTCGTCGTCGGGACGCTGCCGCCGCAGATGCGGCAGGTGTGCCAGCTACGGTGGGACGCCAAGAAGGAGAAGCGATTCCAGCGGCTCGCCGCGTTCATCCGGGCCCTCAATCCGCTGATCAACCGGCTCCCCGTCAAGGTGCTCTACACCCCCTGGGCGGCCGAGGCGTGGGGCCGCGCGGGCGTCGACCCGCGCGGGCTGCACAACCGCGCCGCGTCATAATCAGGTCTCCGGCGGGCTGGTCCTCGCCGCAGCGCAGCAGTGACACCGCGCGGGCGTATAGGGCATCGTGGGTTAGCCGGCTTCGCAATGGGGCATTCCGCAACGTCGGTCGGGTGGGCCGGTCGAGCGAATCCGAAGGAGAACCGCGATGCAGATGACGGGCAACACCGTTCTGGTCACCGGCGGTGGCAGCGGAATCGGTCGCGGTCTGGCCGAATCTTTTCACCGGCTGGGCAACCAGGTGATCATCGCCGCCCGGCGCAGCGACCAGCTACGGGCCGTCGCAGAGGGCAACCCGGGCATACAAACCCTGTCGCTCGATCAAGGCGATGCCGCCGACATCCGGCGATTCGCCACCGAGGTGACCGACCACTACCCGGACCTCAACGTGGTGATCAACAACGCCGGCATTCAGCGGGTCGAGGATCTCACCAGCGGCAATGTCGGCCTGGCCGAGCAGTCCGTTGCGATCAATCTGCTGGGCCCCATGCGGCTGACCTCGTCCTTGCTGCCGGCGCTGCTGCGCAAACCACACGCCACGATCGTCAACGTCACGTCCGGTCTGGCGTTCATGCCCAGCGCGCTCACACCGACCTACTGCGCCTCCAAGGCCGCGCTGCACTCCTACACCGAATCGCTGCGGTTCCAGCTGCGCGACACCTCGGTCCAGGTGATCGAGATCATTCCGCCGCACGTGCGCACCGCCCTGCAGGGCGAGCGGGGATTCGACCCCCGGGCGATGCCACTCGACGAGTACATCACCGAGACGATGACGCTGTTGCAGACGCAGCCACAGGCCAACGAGATCGTGGTGGAGCGCGTCAAGATGTTCCGCTATGCCGAGCGTGACGGAACTTATGACGACATCTATCCCCGGTTCAACGAGACGATCACCGCCATGTTCGGCAGCTAGGGCCGTTCCCTGAACGTCGCGGGTCCAAAGACGAAATTCCGTGTGACACGGGGCAATAAAACCCCATCAGCCGGTCAGCCGCTATTCTCCGAAACCTCCGTGCGGCGACGCGACCGACATTGCGCCCGGCCCGCCCGTGCCGAGGTGGCTGGAGGCGAAGGCGACGCCTTTGTCGATGATGGAGCCGTCGTCGGCGTAGGTGTCGT
>NZ_LZHT01000045.1 GCF_001667315.1 Mycobacterium sp. 852002-10029_SCH5224772 | reverse complement strand
CCCCGCGACCGTGGGCGCCTCGAACACCGCTCGAACCGTCAGCCCGGCGTCGAGATCGGCGTTGATCGCGGTGATCAGCCGCATCGCGGACAGGGAGTCGCCGCCCAGGTCGAAGAAGGAGTCGTCGACCCCGACGCGCTCGACACCGAGCACCCGGGCGTAGATGGCGGCCAGGGTCTCCTCGAGGGCGTTGTCCGGCGCCCGGTAGCGATCGACGTCCCGGTAGTCCGGGGCCGGCAGGGCGCGGGTGTCGAGCTTGCCGTTGACCGTCAACGGCAGGGCGTCGAGCACCACCACCGCCGACGGCACCATGTAGGTGGGGAGCCGCTGACCCAACCGGGCCCGAATATCGGCGGGGTCAGCGGCTCCGGTCACATAGCCGACGAGACGCCTCTCGCCGGCACGATCTTCGCGGGCAATCACCGCGACTTGCTCGATACCCTCCAATTCGGCCAGCGCAGCCCGTATTTCACCCAATTCGATGCGATGGCCACGAAGCTTGACCTGCTCGTCGGCGCGGCCCACATAGTGCAACTGCCCGTCGTTGCGCCACCGGACGATGTCGCCGGTGCGATACATGCGTGTCGGGGGCGCTCCCGCGCCGACGAACGGGCACGCCACAAACCGCGACGCCGTCAGCCCCGCCCGGCCCAGATAACCGGCGCCCACCCCGGTGCCGGCGACGTACAACTCCCCCACCACGCCGGCGGGCACCGGGCGCAGGCATGCATCCAGCACGAAGAGCGCGGCCCCGGCCACCGGCGACCCGATTGCCGGTGGCCCGGACCCCGCTACCAGCGGCGCGCTGTGCGACACCCACATGGTGGTCTCCGTCGGGCCATACACGTTGACCATCACCCGATCGGGCGCCCATCGATCCGCCAGCTCACCCGGACAGGGCTCGGCGCCCACCACCAGCGTCACCGCCTCCAAGCCCTGCGGCGAAAGCATCCCCAGCGCCGACGGCGTCTGCGCCAACACCGTGACCCGCTCGTCAATCAGCGTGGCGTGCAGCTCTTCCGGCGAACGGTTCACCGAATCGGGTATCACCACGAGTCGGCCGCCGTGCAGCAGCGCGCCCCAGATCTCCCACACCGAGAAATCGAACGCCAGCGAATGGCACTGGCTCCACACCTGATCCGGCCCCAGCTCGACGCCGGCGTCCAGCGCACCAAACAGCTGCGTCACGTTCGCGTGGCTGACCGCCACCCCTTTGGGCACACCCGTGGTGCCCGAGGTGTAGATGACGTGCGCGACATCGTCAGGTTCCGGTCCCGCCGCGGCCACCGCCGTCGCCGAACAGGCCCGCAAGGTCGGGTCGTCGACCTCGACGACCACCCCGTCGAATTCGCCCAGCCGCGACCGCAACTCGGCACTGGTCACCACGACCCGCACACCGGCATCGGCGACCATGAACCCGATCCGCGCCGTCGGCACGGCCGGGTCCATCGGCACGTAGGCCGCGCCCGCCTTCAGCACGCCCACGATCGCGATCACCGCCTCGGCCGAACGCCCCAGCAATACGCCCACGCACTGGCCGCGGCGCACACCCTGACCAACCAGCAAGTGCGCCAACCGATTCGCGTCCGACTCCACTTCCTCATATGTCCACGAGCGGCCCGCGCACCTGATCGCCACCGCCCGCGGCACACGCTCCACCCAGGCGCCGAACAATGCCGGAACCGCAACCCCCGCCGTCGGCCGGTCCAACGCCGACCGATTGCCGAGCACAGCGAGACGGGCCCGCTCGTCGTCGTCGAGCACGTCGATCGAGGAGAGGCGTCGGTGCGGGTCAGCGGTCATGGCGACCAATACCCGCCGCAACCGTTCGGTCAGCGTCCGGATGCTGTTCGCGTCGAACAGGTCGGTGCGAAACTCGACGGCGCCGCCGATCCCGGCGGCCCGTCCGTCGCCGCTCCAGCGTTCGAACAAGGAGAACGTCAAATCCGTACGCGCAGTGCGGGTCTCCACCGGAATAGTGGTGATCTGCAGCTCACCCAGGCTCAGTTCGGCGGGATCGTTGCCCTGCCAGGCCAACATCACCTGCACCAGCGGATGATGCGTCAGCGAGCGGGTGGGGTTGAGCCGCTCCACTAGCAACTCGAACGGCACGTCCTG
>NZ_LZHT01000044.1 GCF_001667315.1 Mycobacterium sp. 852002-10029_SCH5224772 | reverse complement strand
GCCGCGCCCCCAGCCCCGTCCGGAACAGCGGCCGCAACCGCGCCAGCGCGCCACCCGAGGGGGAGAACACCAGCCCCAGGCGCAGCCGAAGCCCGAACCCACGCCGCCCCCCGCACCGCAGCCGAAGCCACAACCGGAGCCGAAAGCCCCAGCGGCACAGGCCCGGCCGGCGGCGGACTCGGGCGGCGACGGTACCCCCTATGTGACGCCACTGGTGCGAAAGCTGGCCGCCGAGAACAACATCGACCTGACCTCGATCACCGGCACCGGGGTGGGCGGTCGCATCCGCAAGCAAGACGTGCTGGCGGCCGCCGAGCGCACGCAGCAGGCGGACAAAACCCCCGCGGCCGCGCCGGCCCCCGCGGCGGCCGAGGGCCGCAAGGCCGCTCCCGCGCCCACTCCGGCGCCGGCGCTGGCCAACCTGCGGGGCACCACCCAGAAGGCCAGCCGGATCCGTCAGATCACGGCCAACAAGACCCGCGAATCTTTGCAGGCCACAGCCCAACTCACCCAGACCCACGAGGTCGACATGACCCGGCTGGTCGGGTTGCGGGCCAGGGCCAAGGCGGCGTTCGCCGAGCGCGAAGGCGTGAACCTGACCTTCCTGCCGTTCATCGCCCGGGCGGTGATCGACGCCCTCAAGACCCACCCCAACGTGAACGCGAGCTACAACGAGGAAACCAAGGAGATCACCTACTACGACGCCGAGCACCTCGGCTTCGCGGTCGACACCGAACAGGGACTGCTCTCCCCCGTCGTGCACAACGCCGGCGACCTGTCGCTGGCCGGGCTGGCCAGGGCGATCGCCGACATCGCCGCCCGCGCCCGGTCGGGCAACCTCAAACCCGACGAGTTATCCGGCGGCACCTTCACGATCACCAACATCGGCAGTCAGGGCGCGCTGTTCGACACCCCGATCCTGGTTCCGCCGCAGGCCGCGATGTTGGGCACCGGCGCGATCGTCAAACGCCCACGGGTGGTGGTCGACGACACCGGCAACGAATCGATCGGTGTCCGCTCGATCTGCTACCTGCCGCTGACCTATGACCACCGGCTCATCGACGGCGCGGACGCCGGGCGCTTCCTGACCACCATCAAGCACCGACTCGAAGAGGGAGCGTTCGAGGCCGACCTCGGGCTCTGAGCGCGAACGTGGCTGGTCAGAAGTTCGTCGTCGCGATCGCGGGTTCGTCCGGCCTGATCGGCTCCGCGCTCGCGGCGGCCCTGCGCGCCGCCGATCACCGGGTGCTGCGCATCGTGCGCCGGGCACCGGGGAACGCCGACGAGGTGCACTGGAACCCCGAGAGCGGTGACCTCGACCCCGACACGCTGAGCGACGTCGACGCCGTCGTCAACCTGTGCGGCGTCAACATCGGCAAGCGGCGGTGGTCGGGCGCCTTCAAGCAGAGCCTGCGGGACAGCCGCATCGCCCCCACCGAGGTCCTGGCGCACGCCGTCGCCGACGCCGGGGTGGCGACCCTGATCAACGCCAGCGCGGTGGGTTTCTACGGAAACACCAAGGACCGCGTGGTCGACGAAAACGACCGTGCCGGAAGCGGTTTCCTGGCCCGCCTGTGCGAGGACTGGGAAGCGGCCACCCTGCCGGCCCAATACGGTGGCGCCCGGGTGGTGCTGGCCCGCACCGGGCTGGTGTTCTCCCCCTCGGGTGGCGCGCTGGCGCGGTTGCGGCCGCTGTTCCGGACGGGGCTGGGGGCGCGGCTGGGCAGCGGGCGGCAGTACATGTCGTGGATCACGCTGGAAGACGAGGTGCGGGCGCTGCTGTTCGCGATGTCGAACCCCGAACTCTCCGGCCCGGTGAACATGACCGGGCCGGCGCCGGTCACCAACGCCGAATTCACCACGGCGTTCGGGCGGGCGGTCAACCGTCCGACGCCGTTGATGATGCCCGGCTTCGCCGTCCGGGCCGCGCTGGGTGAGTTCGCCGACGAAGGCCTGCTGACGGGGCAGCGCGCCATCCCGTCGGCGCTGGAGCGCGCCGGTTTTGTGTTCCACCACAACACCATTGGCGAGGCGCTCGGCTACGCCACCGCCCCGCGCGAGCACGACTAGCTGTGATCGCGACAACCGCGCCCGGACCGATTGGGCCCGGCGCGCGCAGGCCGAGTACCGTCGCGAACGTGATCGATTCCATCCGGTCCAGCCAGTCCTTGATCGACGTCCGCGAGCTCGGAACCGTCGACTACCGCGTGGCCTGGCAACAGCAGCGCGACCTGGCCGACGCCCGGGTCGCGGGTGGCAGCGACACGATGCTGCTGCTGGAGCACCCCGCGGTCTACACCGCGGGGCGGCGCACCGAGCCGCACGAGCGGCCGACCGACGGCACTTCCGTCGTCGACACCGACCGCGGCGGCAAGGTCACCTGGCACGGTCCCGGCCAGTTGGTCGGGTATCCGATCATCGGCCTGGCCGAACCGCTCGACGTCGTCAACTACGTGCGGCGGCTGGAGGAAGCGCTGATCAAGGTGTGCGCCGATCTGGGCCTGGATACCGTCCGCGTCCCGGGCCGGTCCGGGGTGTGGGTGCCGGGTACCGACGGCCGGCCCGACCGCAAGGTCGCCGCCATCGGCGTGCGGGTATCGCGGGCGACCACCCTGCACGGGTTCGCGCTCAACTGTGATTGTGACTTGGGCGCCTTCAGCGCCATCGTGCCGTGCGGCATCAGCGACGCCGGCGTGACGTCGCTGTCGGCCGAATTGCGCCGCCCGGTGACCGTCGACGACATTCGCATGACCGTCGCCGACGCCGTCTGCGACGCCCTGGACGGGGTGCTGCCGGTGCGCGAGCACGGCGGCGCGGCGCGCGTAACATCAGCGATGTGACTGTCGCACCCGAAGGCCGCCGATTACTGCGTCTGGAGGTGCGCAACGCCGAGACCCCCATCGAGCGCAAGCCGCCCTGGATCAGGGTGCGAGCCCGGATGGGGCCGGAATACACCGAACTGAAGAACCTGGTCCGGCGCGAGGGGCTGCACACGGTCTGCGAAGAGGCCGGCTGCCCCAACATCTTTGAATGCTGGGAGGACCGTGAGGCCACCTTCCTGATCGGCGGTGACCAGTGCACCCGTCGCTGCGACTTCTGCCAGATCGACACCGGAAAGCCCACAAAGCTGGACCGCGACGAGCCGCGGCGGGTGGCCGACAGTGTCCGCACGATGGGGCTGCGCTACGCCACGGTCACCGGGGTGGCCCGCGACGACCTGCCCGACGGCGGGGCCTGGCTGTACGCGGAGACGGTCCGCGCGATCAAAGAGCTCAACCCGTCGACCGGCGTCGAGTTGTTGATCCCCGACTTCAACGGCGAGCCCGACCGGCTTGCCGAGGTGTTCGAAACACGCCCGGAAGTGTTGGCGCACAACGTCGAAACGGTGCCGCGCATCTTCAAGCGCATCCGGCCCGCCTTCACCTACCAGCGCAGCCTGGAGGTGCTCACCGCGGCGCGCGACTTCGGGCTGGTCACCAAGAGCAACCTCATCCTCGGCCTGGGCGAAACCCCCGACGAGGTGCGCACCGCCCTGGCCGACCTGCGTGACGCCGGCTGCGACATCATCACCATCACCCAATACCTGCGCCCGTCGGCGCGTCACCACCCCGTCGAGCGCTGGGTGAAGCCGGAGGAGTTCGTCGAGTTTGCGCGGCACGCCGAACAGCTCGGCTTCGCCGGGGTGCTGGCCGGACCGCTGGTGCGCTCGTCCTATCGCGCGGGACGGCTCTACCAGCAAGCCGCCGCCGCCCGCGCCTCGGATGCCGCGGCGCGGTAGTCACCGCGGCCCTACGTATTCTTTGACTATGGCTAAATCCCGCACTGCCGCTGAGAACAAGGCCGCCAGAGCACAAGCGCAGGCTGCCCGCAAGGCCGCCGCGCGGGAGCGCCGCACCCAGTTGTGGCAGGCGTTCAACCTCCAGCGCAAGGAAGACAAGCGTCTGCTGCCGTACATGATCGGGGCCTTCGTGCTGATCGTGGGCATCTCGGTGGGGGTCGGCCTGTGGGCCGGCGGGATGACGATGATCACCTTGATCCCGCTCGGCGTGGTGCTGGGCGCGCTGGTCGCCTTCATCCTCTTCGGACGTCGCGCCCAGAAGTCCGTCTACCGAAAGGCCGAAGGCCAAACCGGGGCGGCGGCATGGGCATTGGACAACCTGCGCGGCAAGTGGCGGGTGACCCCGGGGGTGGCCGCGACCGGCCACTTCGACGCCGTGCACCGGGTCATCGGCCGGCCGGGCGTGATCCTGGTCGGCGAGGGGTCGGCGACCCGGGTGCGGCCGCTGCTGGCGCAGGAGAAGAAGCGCACCGCCCGCCTGATCGGGGATGTGCCGATCTACGACATCATCGTCGGCAACGGCGAGGACGAGGTCCCCCTGGCCAAGCTGGAGCGCCACCTCACCCGGTTGCCGGCCAATATCACCGTCAAGCAGATGGACACGCTGGAGTCCCGGTTGGCCGCGCTCGGGACGCGAGCCGGGGCAGCCGTCGTGCCCAAGGGGCCGCTGCCCAACGCGGGCAAGATGCGCGGCGTACAGCGCACCGTGCGCCGCAAGTAGCGCTGATCCTCAGCCCGCTCAGCGCCGTACCACGGCCGTCGCGGTCAGGCGGTCCTGCAGCCCGCGACCGTCCCAGTCGGTGAACAGCGCCGGGACCACCGTCCCGACGAGCAGGCCGCGCACCACCGCGCGGCCCGTGCCGACCAGCCCGCGACCGTCCACCGTCACCACCCGCAGACCCAGCGCCAGCTGGCCGGGCGTGAAGCCGAACAAGCGCAGCGAAACGACGCCGAGCAGGAACCAGATCACCATCTCGGCGGTGGCCAGCGCCGCTTGCGGGAACAACCCGAACCGCATGGCCAGCGCCGCCAGGCCCAACGCAATCAGCCAGTCGATCGTCAGCGCGCCGAGCCGGCGTCCCATCCGCGCGAGCGAGCCCGGCCCATTCTCGGGCAATCCCAGCTTTTCCCCGGGATATGTGGATCGCGATTCCGGCATCATCGCCCCGGACCGGGGTCCGGATAAATTGACGGGTGGGCACTATACGATGGGCGGGCGGTGCGCTCCGCGACCAGAAAAGATACGATCTTGCGATCCATGGCCCCACAATAGAACCCGCCGCCCAAGCGGCCACTTTTTGCGTGTGGCATGGGTCACGTAACGTGCGCGCAACATCGGGTTGACTGACGGGCAACATCTGCTCCCTAGCGTCAGGCCGCGGATCTCACCAAGTAAAGGAGCACTCTGTGACGGAAACGACGCCCGACGACGTCTTCAAACTCGCGAAGGACGAGAACGTCGAGTTTGTCGACGTGCGGTTCTGTGATTTGCCCGGCATCATGCAGCACTTCACCATTCCGATTTCGTTTTTCGACGAGAGCGTTTTTGAAGACGGCTTGGCTTTCGACGGCTCGTCGATTCGCGGATTCCAGTCCATTCACGAATCGGACATGTTGCTCCTGCCCGACCCGGCGACGATGCAGATCGATCTCTTCCGCGAAGCCAAGACGCTGAACCTCAACTTCTTCGTCCATGACCCCTTCACCCTCGAGCCGTATTCGCGCGACCCCCGCAACATCGCGCGTAAGGCCGAGAACTACCTGATCAGCACCGGCGTGGCCGACACCGCGTACTTCGGCGCCGAGGCCGAGTTCTACATCTTCGACTCGGTGAGCTTCGACTCGCGCACCAACGGCTCGTTCTACGAGATCGACGCGATCTCGGGGTGGTGGAACACCGGCTCGCCGAACGAGCTCGACGGCAGCCCCAACCGCGGCTACAAGGTGCGCCCCAAGGGCGGCTACTTCCCCGTCGCCCCCGTCGACCACTACGTCGACCTGCGCGACAAGATGCTGACCAACCTGATCACGGCCGGCTTCAGCCTGGAGAAGGGCCACCACGAGGTGGGCACCGGCGGCCAGGCCGAGATCAACTACAAGTTCAACACGCTGCTGCACGCCGCCGACGACATGATGCTCTACAAGTACATCGTCAAGAACACGGCGTGGGCCAACGGCAAAACCGTCACGTTCATGCCCAAGCCGCTGTTCGGCGACAACGGCTCCGGCATGCACACCCACCAGTCGCTGTGGAAAGACGGCACCCCGCTGATGTACGACGAGACCGGCTACGCCGGCCTGTCGGACACCGCGCGGCACTACATCGGCGGCTTGTTGCACCACGCGCCGTCGCTGCTGGCCTTCACCAACCCGACGGTGAACTCCTACAAGCGTCTGGTGCCCGGCTATGAGGCGCCGATCAACCTGGTCTACAGCCAGCGCAACCGCTCGGCGTGTGTCCGGATCCCGATCACCGGCACCAACCCGAAGGCCAAGCGGCTCGAGTTCCGCTGCCCCGACTCCTCGGGCAACCCGTATCTGGCGTTCTCGGCCATGCTGATGGCCGGCCTGGACGGCATCAAGAACAAGATCGAGCCGCAGGCGCCGGTCGACAAGGACCTCTACGAGCTGCCGCCCGAAGAGGCCGCCAACATCCCGCAGGCGCCCACGCAGCTGTCCGCGGTGATCGACCGGTTGGAAGAAGACCACGAATACCTCACCGAGGGCGGCGTTTTCACGCCCGACCTGATCGAGACGTGGATCAACTTCAAGCGCGAGAACGAGATCATGCCGGTCCAGATCCGGCCGCACCCGTACGAATTCGCGCTGTACTACGACGTTTAAGTCGGCGTGACGAAACCACCCGCGTGGAGATTGCCGCGCGGGTGGTTTCGCATTTTGCCGCCTCGGCTGTTACCCGCGGCGAGAGCACGCCAAGCGATTGCTGCACTGTGCCGCGGTGATTGGCTCAGGTCGTCCTGGTGCGGTGCCGAGCGGTGAGCCACCCCCACACCCAGGTCAAGGCGACGTCCTGGCCGGTGGCCAGGTATTCCACGGTCGCCGGGTAGTGGCAGATCTCTTGCGCCTGGGACAACCCTTCGGGCTCACCGACGAGGAGCACCTGGTCGTCGAGGGCGAGGGGGGTATCCGGGGCCGGCATGAACCGCGGCTCGCCGTCGCGAACCAGGACCAGCGCGGCCAGCGGCAGCGCAGCGTCGCGGTCATCGGGCCGGCGCATGAGGTCTCCTATCGTCAGGGTGTGCCCGCGCCGTAACCAGCCCGCGATGGCCGGGGCCTGCGCAGCGGACAGCGCGATGACGGCACGCTCGGGTGTGCACCGGCCGCAGCGATCCCGCACGTGCTCACGTACTTCGGTGGCCCACTGCTCGTCGCGCCCGAAGGCATGTTCAACGAAGCTCCAGAACACCGGGGTGAGAATTCGGGCGAGGACCTCGCGGGCGACGAGTTCGGTCGCGATGTATATCGAGTCGATCTGCATGGCGTCGAGCAGGGCCGTGTTAACGCTCGTCTGCTGGCGGACGACGAGGTAGACGTCGGGATTGGTGAGCCGAGCCCGCTCGGCTATGGCGATATTGGCGGTGTCGTTGCGGGTGCCCGCGACGAATCCGACGGCATCCGAGACGTCTACTTCGCGGCTGGCCGGATCGGCGAGTTCCACGGTGACCCCGATGGCAGCGAGACTACTGACGAGATCGTGCCCGAAATCGGCCTCGGCGCACACAACCCAACGGCCGGCGGCAAGGCCGCCGACCACCGGCGGCAACTCTGCTTCGTCGTTGTCCATCAGCCAGCGCAGCAACTGATGATTGACCGGCCGGTGGATCGACAGTGCGAGGTAGTCGCCAAAGCGATCGTCGGGGTTGATGACGGCGGCCGGGGAGAAGTGCTCCATCCAAGCCTGGATTCGGTGGTCGGTGCAACGGGCGAGGACGGGCACTTCAGGCCGCAGCAGCGATACCGTCATCACGACGGCAAGGTTTGCGTCGTCGTCGTTGGTCAGGGCGAGAACACCTTCACAGTCGCGATGCGCCAGCCCGGCCACGCCCAGCATCGACGGTATGGCGCAGTCGCCCTCGACCGCGGGGACGTCAAAACTCAGCTGCTCGGATATCACCGACTGGACCTTGGCGTTCTGCTTGTCGATGACGACGAACCGGCGCCGCCGTTCGTCGAGCTCGGAGCCGACGGTGCGGCCGGCATCTCCGTAACCGGCGACGACGAAGAAGGGCTCAACCATCCGGCGGACCCGACGGCGGAACCGCTGGGCCGCGATCGCATCCCGGAAAGCGACGTCCTGGATCACCGAGAAGAAGACCCCGATGGCGTAGGCCCAGCTGACGACGACCAGGTAAATCGATAGCGACAGCCACATCCGCTGCGGGTAACTGAAGGCGCCGGGTAGCTCGCTGTAGCCGACCGTCGTCAACGTGATGGTCATCTGGTAGAAGGCATCGAAGACGGTCAGCCGGTAGGGGTTTCCATGCGCGTCGACGCCCGGCATGAACATCAGCCCGGCGGTACAGATGCTGAAAATCGTGATCACGACGATCAGCGGCGCCCGCATGCGCCGCATGAAGAGGAAGATCACATCGGTGGTCGGTACCGCCGTCGGAACGCGGATCGGCTTGCGCCGCGGTTTCACCCGCCGTCGGGTCCAAAACGGAAACAGGTACAGCAAGTTCGACATCGACTACCGGCGCCGGAACGACGCGGTCTCGACCACGAGCAGGGTGACGGACACGATATTGGCCAGCAACGCCCCGCCCGACAGGGACACCACACTCGCGGTCGCATGTCGGTCCAGTCCGGCGGCGGACACCTGGGTGGCAAACACCCACATCGCCGCCGCGGCAATGAGCTGGAGCAGCGCGACGAGGCTGGCCGAGAGGTGGACCGCACCCAGCTGGGTACGGTCACCGAACTTCAGGACCGTGGTGATGAGAGCGACGACAAGAGCAAGGAAGAGCTCCCAGGAGTTGTGCAGCGTGGGATCCCCGACGTCGCCGACGAAGAAACCGAAGTTCAAGGTCGCGGCCAGCATCACAAAGAAACCAAAAACCACCTTCTCCAGATTCACACCGGCAGCCTAGCTCTATCGTTTCGTGCCGAGTCAGAATTTGAGGGCCATCGACGTTGTACGCCTCCGACATCAACGCAGGGACGTCGACGGCCATGTCTGACTGCATCGCCGCGTCGACCAGCTTGTCGTGTCGTCGCAAGCACCACAAGCCAGTCCCGCCGCGAGCAGACGCGGAGCCCTAGCCGTCGAGCGATAAATCCTTGCGGAAGCGCTGCATGCCGTCGATCTTGTCGTCCAGGCTGGCGTCGGGCCCGGCGTAGAACATCCATGGCATCGTGATGATCCCGGTGATGCCGCCGGCCTCCGCGCGCTGATAGTCGGCGGTGGTGAACGCGTCGGTCAGCGGCGAGAGGACGGTGAAATCGTCCATGGACAACCCTTTTTCGGCCCGCATCTCCCGCAGCCGGCCAATGGCATCGAGGGCCCGCTCGGTGCTGATCAGATCGCCGATCCAGCCGTCGTTGCGGGCGGCGCGGCGCAACGCGATGTCGGACAGGCCACCGACGTACACCGGGATCGGCGGCGGCGTGGGTTGCATCTCGAGGCGCGGCGCGGAATAGAACTCGCCCTCGAACTCCGTCCAGCCCGGCGCCCACAGCGCCCGCATCAGCTCGATGATTTCATCGGTGCGTTTGCCGCGGGCTTCGAATCGCTCGCCCATCAACGCGAATTCCTCGCGGCACCAGCCCACCCCGATGCCCAGTTCCACCCGGCCAGTCGCCAGAACCGCCGCGGTGCCAATGGCTTTGGCCGCCGAGTAGGGGTTGCGCATCGCGGGAATGTAGACGGTGTTGACGAACCGCAGTCGCGTGGTGACCTGGGCGAGCGCACCGACAAGAACCCAGGGATCGGGCCAGTCGGTGAAGGGCTGCCAGCGTCGTTCCCCGTCCTTGGTGTACGGGTACGGCGTGTCCAGGGTCTCCAGGTTCACGACATGGTCGGGGATGCCGATCCCGTCGTAGCCGAGTTCGTCGGCCGCCTTCGCGAGTTCGATGATCTCGCGGGTGTTCAAAAAGGCGCTGCTGATGTAGAACTTCACTGCGCGTCCTGCGCCCAGGCCGGCTCGATGAAGACACCTTCGGCCTCGACGGTGACGCCCTCGGCATCCGAAATGGTGCCGCGCGCAAAGACTTTGCGCCCCTCCTTGCCATCGACCCACGCCTCGCAGCGAAGCGGCCCCAGCGGAGTGCCGCGCAGATATTTCACGGTGATCGTTCCGGTGAAACGCGCCTTGGACAAACCCTCGCTGGCCGCCTCGCCGAGCATGTGGTCGAGCACCAGGGCGCTGACGCCGCCGTGCACCAGCTTGGGCGGCCCCTCGTAGGCCGAGCCGAGGACGAACTCGCTCCAGCAGCGCCCGTCGCCCTCGTGCTGCACGACGATCGGCGGGGCGATGGGGTTGCACACCCCGATCGCGGCGTTGCCCAACGGCAGCGGGCGGCCATTGACGCGGTAGCTCACCCCGATCGGGCGGGTCCGCTGCCGCAAGGACGCGGTGACGGCCTCGATCGCCGATCGCGCCTGGGCGACGACGTCGTCGTCGGCCTCGGTCCGGATGGTCGCGTCGACGAGCTCGCGGACCGCATCGGCCAACGGAGCATACAGCGCGGTCACGCGATCGGCTTCCGTCGCGCTGAGCACCTCGAATATGGCGTCCAACGCGCCGGCCTCCTGACTCAACTTCCAAACACCTTGCGCACGACGGCCTTTGCTCGTCGCGTCACCCGTAAATAGTTGTCCAAGAACTCGCCGCCCTCGTCGGTCGGCCAGCCCGCGGCCACCGCGACCGCGTTCAGCTGGCGTCCGGGACCGGGCAGCTGGTCGGTGGGCTTACCGCGCACCAGCACCAGCGCGTTGCGGGCCCGGGTGGCGGTCAGCCAGGCCTGCCGAAGCAGGTCCACCTCGTCCGCCGGGACCAGGTCGGCCGCGGCGATCGCATCCAGACACTCCAGCGTCGACGTGGTGTGCAGCGCGGGATTGTCGTGGGCGTGCCGTAGTTGCAGCAGCTGCACCGTCCATTCGATGTCGGCCAGCCCCCCGCGGCCCAGCTTGGTGTGCGTGTTGGGATCGGCGCCGCGCGGCAACCGCTCGGCCTCCACCCGGGCCTTGATGCGCCGGATCTCGCGCATCGCGTCCGACGACATCCCGTGGGGCGGATAGCGCGTCTTGTCGGCCATCAACAGGAACCGCTGTCCCAGCTCTGCGTCACCGGCGACCGCGTGCGCGCGCAGCAGCGCCTGAACCTCCCACGGCTGCGCCCATTGCTCGTAATAGGCGGCGTAGGAAGCCAGGGTGCGCACCAGCGGACCGTTGCGCCCCTCGGGCCGCAGGTTGGCGTCGACCTCCAGTGGGGGGTCGACGCTGGGGGTCCCCAGCAGCGTCCGGACCTGCTCGGCGACCGTCGTCGCCCAGCGAACGGCCACGGAATCCTCGACGCCGGGCGCCGGTTCGCAGACGAACATCACGTCCGCGTCGGATCCGTAGCCGAGTTCGGCGCCGCCCAGCCTGCCCATGCCGATGACGGCGAGCGCTCCCGGCGCCTGCCCGTCCCCGGGGGTATTGGTCCGGATCATCGCGTCCAGCGCGGCCTGCAGCACCGCCACCCACACCGACGTCAGCGCCCTGCACACGTCGACCACCTCGAGCATGCCGAGCAGGTCCGCGGACGCCACGCGGGCCAGCTCGCGACGCCGCAGGGTGCGCGCCCCGGCGATCGCGCGCACCGGGTCGGAATAGCGGCTGGCCGAGGCCACCAGCGCGCGGGCCACCGCGGCGGGCTCGGCCTCCAGCAGCCGCGGCGCGGTCGGTCCGTCGCCGTAGTCCTGGATGACCCGGGGCGCGCGCATCAGCAGCTCGGGCACGTACGCGGAGGTCCCCAGCACGTGCATGAGTCGGCGGGCGACGGCGGGCTGGTCGCGCAGCGTGGCCAGGTACCAGCTTTCCCCGGACAGCGCCTCGGACAGGCGCCGGTAGGCCAGCAGCCCGCCATCGGGGTCGGGTGTGTACGACATCCAGTTCAGCAGCCGGGGCAGCAGCACCGACTGCACCCGGCCGCGCCGGCCGCTCAGGTTGACCAGCGCCGACATGTGTTTCAGCGCGGTCTGCGGGCCCTCGTAGCCCAGGGCGGCCAGCTGACGCTCGGCGGCCTCGGAGGTCATGCCATGCGCGATCTCCAGGCCGGCCGGGCCGATCGATTCCAGCAGCGGTTGGTAGAAGAGCTTGGCGTGCAGCTGCGACACCCGCAGGTTCTGGTGCCGCAGCTCCTCGCGCAGCACCCCGGCCGCGTCGTGGCGGCCGTCGGGCCGGATGTGGGCGGCCCGCGCCAGCCAGCGCACCGCCTCCTCATCGTCGGGCTCGGGCAGCAGATGTGTGCGCTTGAGCCGCTGCAGCTGCAGGCGGTGCTCGAGCAGGCGGAGGAACTCATAAGACGCGGTGAGGTTCGCCGCGTCCTCGCGGCCGATGTAGCCGCCGTGGCCGAGCGCGGCCAGCGCGTCCACCGTCGACGCCACGTGCAGCGACTCGTCGCTGCGCCCGTGCACCAACTGCAGGAGCTGCACCGCGAATTCGACGTCGCGCAGCCCGCCGCTGCCGAGCTTGATCTCGCGGCCGCGGACCTCGGCGGGCACCAGCTGCTCGACCCGCCGCCGCATCGCCTGCACCTCGACCACGAAGTCCTCGCGCTCGCAGGCGACCCAGACCATCGGCATCAGCGCCGCCAGGTAGCGCTGCCCGAGCTCGACGTCGCCCACCGCCGCGCGCGCCTTCAGCAGCGCCTGGAACTCCCAGGTTTTCGCCCACCGCTGGTAGTAGGCGATGTGCGACTCGACCGTGCGGACCAGCTCGCCGCTGCGGCCTTCCGGTCGCAGCCCGGCGTCGACCTGAAAGAACGCCTCGGAGGCCAGCCGCATCATCTCGCCGGCCACCCGGGTGGTGACCGTGTCGGCCTGCTCGGCGACGAAGATGACGTCGACGTCGCTGACGTAGTTCAGTTCGCGGGCACCGCATTTGCCCATCGCGATGACCGCCAGCCGCGGCGGCGTCTTGTCGCCGCACACGCTGCTCTCGGCCACCCGCAACGCGGCCGCGAGCGCGGCGTCGGCCAGATCCGACAGGTGGGCGGCGACGACGGTGAACGGCACCACCGGTTCGTCCTCCACCGTGGCGGCCAGGTCGAGTCCGGCCAGCACCAACAGCTGATCGCGGTACAGGGTGCGCAACCGCACCATCGCCGAACCGGGGTCCGCGAGCGCCTGCTCGACGCACTCGGTGAACGTCGTGCACAGCTGATCGTGGGTGGGCAGAGTGACGTTGCCGCGCAAGAGTTTCCAGGACTGCGGCTGGGCGATCAGGTGATCCCCGAGGGCCAGCGACGCGCCGAGCACACTGAACAGCCGCCCGCGCAGGGGGCGTTCGGCGAGCAGGGCGGTGTTGAGCTCGTTCCATCCCGCGTCCGGGTTCTCGGCCAGCCGAACCAGGGCGAGCAGGGCGGCGTCGGGGTCCGCCGCGCGCGACAGCGACCACAGCAGGTCGACGTGGGCCTGGTCGTCATGCTCGTGCCAGCCCAGCTGCGCTATGCGTTCGGCCGCTTGCGGATCGACCAACCCGAGCCGGCCGACGCTGGGCAGCCGGGGGCGCTGCGTCGCGGGTTTGGTCACGACCACGACCGTAGCGCAACCAGCCGATGTTCAGGCACGGGCGGCGCGTCCCGAAACGGGTATGGCGCTACAGGGACAGATAGGTGCTGAGTTCGTACGGGGTGACGTGGCTGCGGTAGTTCGCCCACTCGGTGCGCTTGTTGCGCAGGAAGAAGTCAAAGACGTGCTCCCCCAAGGTTTCCGCGACCAGCTCGGAGGACTCCATGGCGCGAAGCGCGCTGTCCAGGCTCGTGGGCAGCTCGCGGTATCCCATCGCCTGGCGCTCCGCGGGGGTCAGGTCCCACACGTTGTCCTCGGCCTGCGGCCCCAGCACGTAACCCTTCTCCACCCCGCGCAGCCCGGCGGCCAGCAGCACGGCGAACGTCAGGTACGGGTTGCAGGCCGAGTCGGGGCTGCGGACCTCGACGCGCCGTGACGACGTCTTGTGCGGGGTGTACATGGGCACCCGCACCAGTGCGGAGCGGTTGGCCGCGCCCCACGACGCGGCGGTCGGCGCCTCGCCGCCGCCCACCAGTCGCTTGTAGGAGTTGACCCATTGGTTGGTGACGGCGCTGATCTCCGAGGCGTGCTCGAGGATCCCGGCGATGAAGGACTTGCCTACGTCGGAGAGCTGCAGCGGGTCGTCGGGGCTGTGGAACGCGTTGACGTCGCCCTCGAACAGGCTCATGTGGGTGTGCATCGCCGAGCCCGGGTGTTGTCCGAACGGCTTGGGCATGAAGGACGCGCGGGCGCCGTTCTCGATCGCCACTTCTTTGATGACGTAGCGGAACGTCATCACGTTGTCGGCCATCGACAGGGCGTCGGCGAAGCGCAGGTCGATCTCCTGTTGGCCGGGCGCGCCCTCGTGGTGGCTGAATTCCACCGAGATGCCCATGAACTCCAGCGCCTCGATCGCATGGCGGCGGAAGTTGGACGCGGAGTCGTGGACCGCCTGGTCGAAGTAGCCCGCGTTGTCGACGGGAACGGGGGGCGCCGATCCGTCATCGGGACCGGGCTTCAACAAGAAGAATTCGATCTCGGGATGCACGTAGCAGGAGAAGCCCAGGTCGTTGGCCTTCTGCAGTTGGCGGCGCAGCACGTGCCGCGGGTCCGCCCAGGACGGCGAGCCGTCCGGCATGGTGATGTCGCAGAACATCCGCGCCGAGTGGTGGTGGCCGCTGGGCGAGGCCCACGGCAGCACCTGGAAGGTGGACGGGTCGGGGTTGGCGACGGTGTCGGATTCCGAGACCCTCGAGAAGCCCTCGATCGAGGATCCGTCGAAGCCGATGCCCTCCTCGAAGGCGCCCTCGAGTTCGGCCGGGGCGATCGCGACCGACTTGAGGAACCCGAGCACATCGGTGAACCACAGCCGAACGAAGCGGATGTCTCGTTCCTCGAGCGTGCGGAGCACGAATTCCTTCTGTCGATCCATAACTCGAACAGTATGCAACGGCTGTTAAGTCTGTGTTACCGATGCCCGCTCAGAAGCGTTGCGAAGCTTGCGCGCGGGGTTGTTCCGACGCTGGTCAGGAACCGCAGCGGTAGGACTCCGGCGGTGGTGCGCCCGCGACGAGGTAGCGCACCACGGCGTTGTCCACGCATTGGTCGCCGTTGAACACCGCGGTGTGCTGCGTGCCGTCGTAGGTGATCAGCGGGCCGCCCAGCTGCCGGGCCAGGTTCACCCCGGCCTGATACGGGGTGGCCGGGTCGTGTGTGGTGGAGACGACGACAACCTTGCCCGGCGCCATGGGCGGCGCGGCGTGTGGCGCCGACGTCGCCGGCACCGGCCACAGCGCGCACAAATCCCGGGGAGCGTTTCCGGTGAACGGCCCGTAGCTGAGGAAGGGCGCGGCCTGGCGGATCCGCTGATCGGCGCTCACCCAGCTGGCCTGGTCCGTCGGATTGGGGGCGTCGACGCACCGGATCGCGTTGAACGCGTCCTGGTCGTTGGAGTAGTGCCCGTTGCGTTCCCGCCCTTGGTAGTCGTCGGCGAGCAGCAGCAGATCGCCCGCGTCGGTGCCGCGCGCCAGGCCGAGCAGGCCGCTGGTCAGGTATTTCCAGTGCGCCGGCGTGTAGAGCGCGTTGACGGTGCCGGTGGTCGCGTCGGCGTAGCTCAGCCCGCGGGGGTCCGAGGTGCGGCCCGGCTTGGTGACCAGTGGGTCGACCAAAGCGTGGTAGCGGGCGACGAATTGGGACGGGTCGGTGCCCAGCGGGCAGCCCGGCGAGCGGGCGCAGTCGGTGGCGTAGTCGTTGAAAGCGGTTTGGAATCCCGCCATTTGGTTGACGTTCTCGTCGATGGGGCCGACGGTCGGGTCGATGGCGCCGTCGAGCACCATCGCCCGCACGTGGTTACTGAACTTCTCCAGGTAGGCGGTGCCCAACTCGGTGCCGTAGCTGTATCCCAGGTAGTTGATCTGCTCGTCGCCCAGCGCCTGGCGCACCGCATCCATGTCACGCGCGACGGATGCGGTGCCGGCGTTGGCCAAAAACGCGGTGCCCATCCGGTTGACGCATTGCTGGGCCAGCTGCCGGAAGAGCTGCTCGATGTGCGCGACACCGGCCGGGCTGTAGTCGACCATCGGTTCCCGGCGGTACGCGTCGAACTCGGCGTCGGTGCGACAGCGCAGCGAGGGGGTGGAGTGGCCCACCCCGCGCGGATCGAAGCCGACCAGGTCGAAGTTGCGTCGCACGGGCGAGTTTTCGAGGTCCGGCGCCATCGCGGCCACCATGTCGACCGCCGAGCCGCCGGGACCGCCGGGATTGACCAGCAGCGACCCCATCCGTTGTCCGGTCGCCGGCACGCGGATGACGGCCAGTTTGGCCTGGGCGCCGCCGGGGTTGTTGTAGTCGACCGGGACGGACACCGTGGTGCATCGCGCGGCCGGGATATCGCTTGTGTCGGTGACGAATTGGTCGCAGCTCCCCCAGCCCTGCGGCACGGCGGCCGCCGGCGGGTTCGGGGCCGGGGTCTGCCCGGCACCGGGTTCCGGGGTGGCGCCGGCCACCGGCAGCGCGGCGGAACCACTGAGCACCAGACCGAATGAAAGCAGCGCCGAGCTCAAGGATCTCCGGCGCGACATGGGTGTCATCGTGTCAGCCGCGGGTCCCCGTGGGAGCGCGAAACGATTACGCCTTGGTCTCGGCTCTCAATCGACTCGAGCCCTCACCGAGCGTGCACTCACGGTGACGAATCGACGAAAAACTCGCCGGGAGTGCACGTTCGGCGCGGCTTGATTGCGCGGCCTCAGCACTTTGCGCCGCTCGGCGGCGTGGTGCCGCCGACCAGATAAGCCGTCACGTAGTTGTCGACGCAGCCATCGCCCTGGAAAACGACCGTGTGCTGGGTTCCGTCGTAGGTCAGCAACGAGCTGCGCAACTGGTTGGCCAGGTCCACGCCGGCCTTGTAGGGAGTCGCCGGGTCGTGCGTGGTCGACACCACCACCGTCGGCGCCAGGCCGGGCGCGGAAATGGTGTGCGGCTTGCTCGTCGGCGGCACCGGCCAAAACGCGCAGGTGCCCAGCGGCGCATGGCCGGTGAACTGCCCGTAGCTCATGAACGGCGCGATCTCCCGGGAGCGGCGGTCTTCGTCAATCACCTTGGCCCGATCGGTAATTGGTGGTTGGTCCACGCAGTTGACCGCCACCCGCGCGTCGGTGGCGTTGGTGTAGTGGCCGTGCACGTCGCGGCGCATGTACATGTCGGCCAGGGCGAGCAGGGTGTCGCCGTGGTGGTCGACGAGTTCGGACAGGCCGTCGGTCAGGTGGTGCCACAGGTTCGGGGAGTACAGCGCCATGATGGTACCGACGATGGCGTCGCTGTAGCTCAGGCCGCGCGGATCGTTGGTCGGGACCGGCCGGCCCACCATCGGGTTGTCGGGGTCGACCATCGGATCGATCAGGCTGTGGTAGACGTCGACGGCCTTGGCCGGGTCGGTGCCCAGCGGGCAGGTCGGTTGCTTCGCGCAGTCGGCGGCGTAGTTGTTGAACGCGTCCTGGAATCCCTTGGCCTGCCGCAGGTCGGCTTCGATGGGATCGGCGTTGGGGTCGACGGCGCCGTCGAGGATCATCGCCCGCACCTTGTTGGGGTAGGCCTCGGCATACGCCGAGCCGATCCGGGTGCCATAGGAGTAACCGAGGTAGGTCAGCTTGTCATCGCCCAGCGCCGCCCGGATCGCGTCCAGGTCCCTCGCGACGTTGACCGTGCCGATGTTGGCCAGAAAGCCCTTGCCCATCTTGTCGATGCAGCGGCCGACGAACTGCTTGGTTTCGTCCTCGATGTGGGCCACACCGGCCGGGCTGTAGTCGACGTTCGGCTCGGTGCGCAACCGGTCGTTGTCGGCGTCGGAGTTGCACCAGACCGCCGGGCGCGACGCGCCCACCCCGCGGGGGTCGAAGCCGACCAGGTCGAACCGTTCGCGGACCCGCTTCGGCAACGACTGGACGACGCCCAACGCCGCCTCGATGCCGGACTCCCCCGGCCCGCCGGGGTTGATCACCAGCGAACCGATCTTGTCTCCGGTCGCGGGAAAGCGAATCATCGCCAGCGTCGCGTCGTCGCCGTCGAGGTTGTCGTAGTCGACCGGCACGGCGAGCTTGCCGCACAGCGCGCCCGCCGGGAGTTTGATCTTCGGGTTCGCCGCCCGGCACGGCGTCCACTCCACCGCCTGGCCCAGCTTGGGTTCGGACATCACGGCGCGGCCCACCACCACCCGTTCGCAGCCCGCCAGCAGCAGCGCAACGGCAGCGACCGACGTCCAGAGCAGCAGCGTGCGCGCGCTCGTGCCGCGGCGAGACAAACCCATGCCAACATATGCTGCCAGAGGAAACCTGAGATCCTGATCAGCGGCACCGCCGCCAGCCGAGCATGGCCTGCGTCACACTGCCGCGCCGTTTCAACCGCGACGAAGAAATGGCAGAATGACACCGTCAGACGAACCCGGGGACCCGCATTGGGCCACGAGGATCGACCCGACCACCCACTAGGGACAATGATGTCTGAGCACAACGTTTACGGTGCCAACCCGTCTGCGCCCGCGCAGCCGCTCACCAAGATCCGCACCCACCACCTGCAGAAGATGAAGGCCGAAGGGCACAAGTGGGCGATGCTCACGGCCTACGACTATTCGACCGCCCGCATTTTCGACGAGGCCGGCATCCCGGTCCTTTTGGTCGGCGACTCGGCGGCCAACGTCGTCTACGGCTACGACACCACCGTGCCGGTGTCGATCGACGAACTGATCCCGTTGGTCCGCGGCGTGGTGCGTGGCGCCCAGCACGCCATGGTCGTCGCGGACCTGCCGTTCGGCAGCTACGAGGCCGGCCCCGCGGCCGCGCTGGCCGCCGCCACGCGGTTCATGAAAGAGGGCGGCGCACACGCGGTGAAGCTCGAGGGTGGTGAACGGGTCGCCGAGCAGATCGCCTGCCTGACCGCCGCGGGCATCCCGGTGATGGCGCACATCGGTTTCACCCCGCAGAGCGTGAACACCCTGGGCGGCTTCCGCGTCCAGGGCCGCGGCGACGCGGCCGAACAGACCGTCGCCGACGCGATCGCCGTCGCCGAGGCCGGAGCGTTCTCCGTGGTGATGGAGATGGTGCCGGCCGAGTTGGCCACCCAGATCACCGGCAAGCTGACCATCCCGACCATCGGGATCGGCGCCGGGCCGAATTGCGACGGGCAGGTCCTGGTTTGGCAGGACATGGCCGGCATGAGCAGCGGCAAGGCCGCCCGCTTCGTCAAGCGCTTCGCCGACATCGGCGGGGAATTGCGCCGGGCCGCAACGCAATATGCGCACGAGGTGGCCGCAGGGGTTTTCCCCGCCGACGAGCACTGCTTCTGATCCGCCGGGTAGGCTAGAGGAATAGTCGGCGCGCTGCGCCGCGCTCTCAGGACGCCGATCTGAGGGTCCCGCCTGGTTGACGGCGTTATCCCGGTCACAATGAACCGCCGAAATGCGTTGTGTGACAGGGATGTACGATTGCTTTAGAGACGATCCGGTCTCTAAGAGCAAGGGTGGACCACATCGACCCTGGGAACCGAGGTGACTTCGTGCACCGCCGAACGGTGTTGAAGTTGCCGCTATTAGCGGCAGGAGGCATCGTTTTGGCCCGCACACCGCACGCGTCCGCGCAGCCCCCTCGCACCTCGCCGCAAGCAAGCCGCTGGTCGCCCGAGCGGGCCAACCGCTGGTATCAAGCGCAGGGTTGGCCGGTGGGCGCGAACTACATCACGTCCAACGCCATCAACCAGCTGGAGATGTTCCAGGCCGATACCTTCGACCCCCGGCGCATCGATACCGAGTTGGGCTGGGCCCGCACCAACGGGTTCAACGCGGTGCGGGTGTTCCTGCACGATCTGCTCTGGGTGCAGGATCACCGAGGGTTCCAGGGCCGCCTCGCGCGGTTCGTCGACATCGCGGCCCGCCACGGCATCAAACCCCTGTTCGTCTTGTTCGATTCGTGTTGGGATCCTTTCCCCAAGCCCGGCCCGCAGCGCGCGCCGCGGCCCGGCATCCACAACTCCGGCTGGGTGCAGAGTCCGGGCGCCGCGCGCCTCGACGACCGCGGCTACGTGCGCACCCTGCGCGGCTACCTCACCGGGGTCCTGACGCAATTCCGCGATGACGACCGCATTTTGGGCTGGGACCTGTGGAACGAGCCGGACAACCCCGCGGACGCCTACGCCTCGGTCGAGCGGAAAGACAAGCTCGACCTGGTCGCCAACTTGCTCCCCCAGGTATTCGAGTGGGCACGTTCGGTCGATCCCCGCCAACCCTTGACGAGCGGCGTCTGGCACGGCGAGTGGGCCGACCCGGCACGCCGCAGCGTCATCAGCGGGATTCAGCTCGACAACTCCGACGTCATCACCTTCCACTCCTACGGCGAGCCGGCGGAGTTCGAGAGGCGCATCGCCGAGCTCGTCCCGCTCGGGCGGCCAATCCTGTGCACCGAGTACATGGCCCGGCCGCTGGGCAGCACGGTGCAAAGCATCCTGCCCATCGCAAAGCGTGCCAACGTCGGCGCGTTCAACTGGGGATTCGTGGCCGGGAAAACTCAGACGTACTTTCCCTGGGACTCCTGGGATCACCCGGACCCGGATCCGGCGATGCCGCAGGAGTGGTTTCACGACCTGCTCGGCCCCGACGGACGGCCGTTCCGCGACACCGAGATTCAAACGATCCTCGAGTTGAGCGACCTGGCGATGCACCTGCAGCCGCCACCGGCCGGCTGACGGGGACGCGTCAGCGGCACCGGTTCTGGAAGTCGGTCAGCGGCTGGCGAATGCCCTCGAGGTCGGCGTGGGTCTGCGGGTTGGCATCCATGTACTGCTTCAGCTGATCACGCATGTCGCTGCGCTGCTGGCCCTTCAAGCTGGTGAAGTAGTCGTTGACGTCCGGGTGCGTGAACAGGTACGCCGACGTGGCAGCGGCGACACCCGCCGAGACCTGGGCCAGGTCGGCCGCCGTGCAATTGGGCAGCGCCGTCGGCGCCGGCCCCGGATCGTCCATCGGCGCGTCGGCGGCGGCCAACCCGGCCGGCGCGAAAAGCATTGCCACACTGACCGCGCAGGCCGCCATTGCGCCGGCAACGGCTCGGGCCGCCGGGCGATCAAAAGACCCCATGCAAACGCTCCTTCGTCGACGATCCGCAAGGCGAGCGGTATTCGTACCGCACACCATAAGGGGTTTCGGCGGCGCGCACGCGCGAATCAGGCGGCAAAAGAAGTGCGGGGCCGCGGTAGGGTCGGGCCGTGACGGAAGCCCTTCAGACCCAGGTTTGTGTTGCCGGCGGGGGCCCCGCCGGCCTTGTGCACGCGCTCTTGCTCGCCCGCGCAGGGGTCCGGGTCGTCGTCTTGGAGAAGCACAATGACTTCCTGCGCGACTTCCGCGGGGACACTGTGCATCCGAGCACCCTGCGGATCATGGACGAGCTCGGGATGGTCGACGAGCTGCTGCGGCTGCCGCATACCAAAGTCGACCGTGTCGCTTTCGACACCGACGGGACGATTCGCACCTTGGGCAACTTTGGTGTGCTCAAGCGGTTGGGCTTCAAACAGCCGTATATCGCGTTGATGCCGCAGTGGGACTTCCTCGACTTCCTCGCCGAAAAGGCGTCTGCCTACCCGGAATTCACGCTGATTCGCAACGCCGAGGTCAAAGACCTGATCTTTGACGGTGATCGGGTGGTCGGGGCGCGCACGCCCGACCTGGAGGTGCGTGCCGACCTCGTCGTCGGCGCGGATGGGCGCAAGTCCGCGGTGCGGGCCGCGGCCGGGCTCGAGGTCGCCAAGGCGCACTCTCCGATAGACGTGCTGTGGTTTCGGCTGAACTGGCGTCCCGGCGATCCGCGGGAGCTCTACGGGGTGGTCCGTAAGGGCTTCATGATGGCCCTGATCTATCGGGGCGACTACTGGCAGATCGCGTATCTGATGCCGAAGGGGTCGAATCCCCGCGACGGGTCGCTCGAGGCGTTCAAAGAGCGCATCGTGTCGGCGCGACCGCAGCTGCACGACCACGTCGACGACCTTCGTTCCTGGGACGAGACCAGTCAGCTCGACGTGCGGGTGGACCGGCTCAAGACGTGGTGGCGTACCGGCGTGCTCTGCATCGGTGATGCGGCCCATGCCATGTCACCGATCGGTGGTGTCGGGATCAACCTCGCCGTCGCCGATGCCGTGGCGGCGGCCAACATCCTGAGCGCGCCGCTGCGCGAGGGCCGGCTGCGCGACACAGACCTCGCCAAGGTGCAGCGCCGGCGGGAGTTGCCCACACGCGTCATCCAGGCTATTCAGGTGGTCGCCCAGGACCGGGCGATCGCGCGCAATTTGGACGGTGACCTGTCGCCCATCCCGATACCCGCGATCGTGGGCCGCGGCCCGCTGCGATCCATCCCGCCGATCGCGTTCGGGCGAGGCCTTCGTCCCGAACACGTCCGCACGCCGGACGTGCACACGGCCTAGGCTTCCGGCGACGGTGCAGATATTCGGATTCTCGGCCCGCCTCCCGTGCTGTGACGGCACAATGCGATGAGGGCTGGAAGGAGATCGCAGATGAATCGCCGCCGCGGGCTTGCCGCACTGCTGGTGTTCTCGGGCATGGCCGCCGTCCCCGCCATCCTTACCGCCGTGCCGTCTGCCGATCGCGTGCAAGCAAGCGTGTGTGTGAGTGCGGGCCGACGCGTCTCGGTGAGTGGGTGCACCAACATCGCTGACAACATCGCGCGCTACGCCCCGCCGCCGGCGGTCTACGCGCCGCTGCCAGAGGACGAGGTTCCCCCTCCGCCGCCGCCGCCATAACTTGGTCATCGCGGTATGGCAGGCTATGGGTCTCATCTCCCACCGTCCACCACGTTCAAGGCCGCGGCGACGCGCCGTCCACGGAGCCGAAGATGCCTGCACAACCGCCGCAGACCTCGCGTCATCTGGAGGTAGAGCGCAAGTTCGACGTCGTCGAGTCCACCGTGTCGCCGTCGTTCGAAGGGATCGCCGCGGTCGCCCACGTCGAGAAGTCGCCGACGCAAACGCTGGATGCGACGTACTTCGACACGTCCGCACATGACCTCGCGCGCAACAAGATCACCCTGCGCCGCCGTACCGGTGGCTCCGATGCGGGGTGGCATCTGAAGCTGCCGTCCGGGCCCGACGCGCGAACCGAGGTCCGCACACCGCTGGACGCATCCGGACCGGGCGGGACCAACGCGGTGCCCACCGAGTTGGCGGATGTCGTGCTGGCGATCGTCCGTGACCGCCCACTGCAGCCGGTCGCGCGCATCACCACCGAGCGTGAGAGCCAGGTGCTGTACGACGCCGCGGGCATCGCGCTGGCCGAATTCAGCAACGACCACGTCACCGCGTGGTCCATGCGGGGCCCCGATGACTCCTCCGGGGCCACCTCGGATGACGCCGACGCGGCGCCCACCGAGCTGGAGTGGCGGGAGTGGGAATTGGAGCTCCTCGACGGGCAAACCGATGGAGCCGCCGGCACCGAGCTGCTGAACCGGTTGAGCAACCGGCTGCTGGACGCGGGCGCCGCGCCGGCCGGACACGGCTCCAAGCTGGCGCGGGTGCTCGGCACCACGCCACCGCCCGACGGCGCGCAGCCATCCGGGGATCCGTTGCAGCGCGCCATCGCCGAGCAAGTTCGCGAGCTGCTGGTGTGGGACCGCGCCGTGCGCGCCGACGCCTATGACTCCGTCCACCAGATGCGGGTGACCACCCGCAAGCTGCGCAGCCTGCTGCGCGATTACCAGGACTCGTTCGGGTTGCCCGAGGAGGAGTGGGTTCTGGACGAGCTGCGTGAGCTCGCCGGGATTTTGGGCACGGCGCGCGACGCCGAGGTGCTCGCCGAGCGCTACGAGCGTGACTTGGACGCGCTCGCACCGGAATTGGTGCGCGGCCCGGTGCGCGAACGTCTGGTCGGGGGCGCCCAGCGGCGCTACCAGACCGGGCTGCGCCGGTCATTGGTCGCCATGCGCTCGCAGCGCTACTTCCGTTTGCTCGACTCCCTGGACGTGATTGCGGCCCACACCCCCTTCGCCGCCTCGGCTGAGGAACACGCCCCGGCAACCATCGACACCGCATACCGCAAGGTCCGCAAGGCCGCGAAGGCCGCCGCCCAGATCGATCGGGAGCACCCCGGCGACGACCACCTCCGCAACGAAGCGATACACCGAATCCGTAAGCGCGCCAAGCGACTTCGGTACACCGCGGCCGCTACCGGCGCCGCCAAGGTGTCCGAGCGGGCCAAGGCCGTGCAGTCGCTGCTCGGCGATCATCAAGACAGCGTGGTCAGCCGAGAGCATCTGCGCCAGGAGGCGGAAATCGCCCACGCCGCCGGCGAAGACACCTTTACGTACGGGCTGCTGTATCAGCGCGAGGCCGACTTGGCGCAGCGGTGCCGTCGGGAACTCGGCGGCACCCTGCGCAAGCTCGCCAAAGCGGTGCGGTAACTAGCGCGAGCACGGCCCGCGCCTTCCGGTCGCGAGACTGCAACTACCGATGCCTCCCCTCGGCGAACGGGTCGCTAGTTGCACTTTCGCGGAGGGCGGACGAGTTGGCCTGTAAGCCGGATTCTGTTCCCCACCGCCGCGCGTAGCAACGGCAGTGCGGCGGCGACCATCCATCTGGACACACCGTCACCGGGTGCCTCGAGCGGCCTACCCGCAGGCTCGGGCGAGCAGCCCTCGAACGCCTGCGCGGCCGCACCAGCGGTGCGGCCTTCTTGGCCTTGCTTCGGGTGGGGTTTGCCTAGCCACCCCGGTCACCCGGGATGCTGGTGCGCTCTTACCGCACCGTTTCACCCTTACCACCGCGAGGGTGGCGGTCTGTTTTCTGTGGCACTTTCCCGCGAGTCACCTCGGATTGCCGTTAGCAATCACCCTGCTCTGTGAAGTCCGGACTTTCCTCGAACCGCCTTGCGACGCTCCGCGGCCGCCCGGCCAACTCGTCCGCGACGATAAACGGTACCCGCTGCACCCGGCCAGGGCCAGCAACGCATTACCGTGGACTTCGACCACGAATCGGAAGGACGCGGATGTCCCTGTGGGAGAAGCGCGTGGACTCGGGCGATTGGGATGCGATCGCCGCCGCGGTCGACGAGTACGGCGGGGCGCTGCTGCCGCGACTGGTCACGTCGGCCGAGGCGGCGCGGTTGCGCAAGCTCTATGCCGACGACGCTCTGTTCCGCTCCACCATCGACATGGCGCCCAAACGCTATGGCGCCGGGCAGTACCGCTATTTCCACGCGCCCTATCCCGCACCGATCGAGGAACTCAAACAGGCGCTCTATCCCCGGCTGCTGCCGATCGCCCGCGCCTGGTGGGGCAAGCTCGGCCGGGACACGCCCTGGCCGGACCGCCTCGACGATTGGCTGGCGGCCTGCCACGCCGCCGGACAGACCCGATCCACCGCCCTGATGCTGAAATACGGTGCGGGCGACTGGAATGCGCTGCATCGAGACCTCTACGGGGAGTTGGTGTTCCCCTTGCAGGTGGTGATCAACCTCAGCGACCCGGCTACCGATTACACCGGCGGGGAATTCCTGCTGGTCGAGCAGCGGCCGCGGGCCCAATCCCGGGGCACGGCAACGCAATTGCCGCAGGGGCATGGCTACGTCTTCACCACGCGGGAGCGGCCGGTGCGCTCGGCCCGCGGTTGGTCCGCGGCGCCGGTACGCCACGGTGTGTCCGTGGTTCGCACCGGGCAGCGCTATGCCATGGGATTGATCTTTCACGACGCGGCGTAGGGGTTATCGGTCCCGTCGCAACGCAATCACGTTGTCAGGCACCCTGGCCGTTTCCCCGTTGACGGTCATCTCGCGCTCGACGGTCTCGGTCCGCAGCCGAGTCCAGGCGGTGGCGTCCAGCCGCAACGAGGCGATCACCTCCTCGATACCGAGGAAGGAGTGATCGTGGTGCTGCGCCCACGGCGGCACCGCCCCGTGGTCCACGATGAGCAGCACGCCATGGGGGTTCACCCGGTCGGCGGCGTGCCGCAACACGTTTTCCCGGTCGAGGCGGGCCGGCGAATGAAAATACTGGGCAGAGATCAGGTCGAACATCCCTTGCGGGAAAGTCTCGTCGAGGTTATGCCGTTCAAAGTCGATGTGGGCGAGCATATTCCGCGCCGACGCGGCCGCGCTGGCGCGGAGCAGCGCGGTATCCGAGACGTCGACGCCCACCACCTGCCAGCCGTGTTCCGCGAGCCACAGTGCGTCGGCCCCTTCCCCGCAGCCCAGATCCAGGGCCCGTCCCGGCGGCAGATCGGCGGCAACCTCGGCAAGCCGGGGGTTCACCCTTCCGCTCCAGACTCGCTCGATCGAGCGGTAGCGCTCTTCCCAGAACTGCTGGGCATCATCAGGTTTGCAAGAACTGTCCACACCGCGAGCTTGCCCATCTCAATTCGGTTTGCCAAGCTGAATTGCCATGCAGGCAAAAACCACCCCAGATATCGACCTGCTGGTGCGCCGACGCCTCCGGGAACTGCGTGTGCAGCGCGGCATGACGCTGCAGGAGGTCGGCGAGCGGGCGGGCATCGACATCTCGACGCTCAGCCGCCTGGAGTCCGGGAAACGCCGGCTGGCGCTGGATCATCTGCCGCGGCTGGCCCGGGCCCTCTCGGTGAGCACCGACGAGTTGTTGCAGACCTCCCAACCGCCCGACCCGCGGGTGCGCGGCGCCGCGCACACCCACCACGGCGTCACCTACTGGCCGTTGACCCGGCAGGGTCCCGCCGGCGGGCTGCACGCGTTCAAGGTTCGCGTCAGCGCCCGGCGCCGCAACCCGCCCGCCGACCTGCCGGTGCACGAGGGGCAGGACTGGATGTACGTGCTTGCCGGCCGGATGCGGCTCATCCTGGGCGACCGCGACTTCACCATCGAGGCGGGCCAGGCCGTCGAGTTCTCGACCTGGACGCCGCACTGGTTCGGCGTGGTGGACGGGCCGGTGGAGGCCATCGTCATCTTCGGCCCGCACGGCGAACGGCTTCACCTGCACGATTAGGACCCGAGATCTCACTGAGCGATCGCTCAGCGTTCACCATTGCCCAGCGGGGACGTTGGTGCCAGGCTGACCAGATGACAGAAGCCGAAAGTTTCGTCGACCAGACGGTGACGGGGCTCGCGGAGCCGCAGCCGATGTACAAGGCGCTGCGCGAATCCAGCCCGGTGCTCCGGTCGCCGCAGGCGGTGGTTCTGAGCCGGCTCGCCGACATCGAGATGGCGCTCAAGCACACGGAGTTGTTCTCGTCGAACATGGACGCGGTCGATCTGGGCAACATCCGCCCGCTGATTCCGCTGCAAATCGACCCGCCCGAGCATGCGAAGTACCGCCGCATCCTCGACCCGCTGTTCACTCCGAGGGAGATGGCCCGGCGCGAACCCCGCATCACCGAGCTGGTCAACGAGATGATCGATCGCTTCGCCGACCGCGGCGAGTGCGACTTTCATGCCGAGTTCGCCGTTCCCCTGCCGTGCACGGTGTTTCTGCAGTTGCTCGGCCTGCCGCTGGAAGACCTCGACCAATTCCTGGTGTGGAAGGACGGCGTGATCCGCCCGGAGGGCGACTCGGGCTTCAACCGCCGCCACGAAAGCTCCGCGGGTGTGGCGCAACAGATTTACGACTACTTCGACCATGCCATCGACGACCACATCGCCGCCCCGCGCGACGATGTGCTGTCCGCGATGATCGCGGCGAACTTCAAAGACGATGCCGGCCAGCCCCTGTCGCGCGAGGAACTGCTCGACATCTGCTTCCTGTTCCTCATCGCCGGACTGGACACGGTCACCGACTCGCTCGATTGTTTCTTCGTGTACCTGGCGCGTCACCCCGATCACCGTCATCAACTCGTCGAGCAGCCCGACGTGCTGCCCAGCGCCGTCGAGGAGTTGTTGCGCTGGGAGACACCGGTGCCCGGGGTCGCTCGAGTTGCCGTTGCGGACGTCGAGGTGGGCGGGTGTCCCATCAGCAAGGGTGAACGGGTGAGCCCGCTACTGGGCGCGGCCAACACCGACCCGGCCGAATTCCCCGACCCGGAGCTGGTCGACTTCACCCGCAACCCGAACCGGCATCGGGCCTTCGGCGGCGGCCCGCACCGCTGCCTCGGTTCGCACCTGGCCCGCACGGAACTGCGGGTGGCCCTGCGCGAATTCCACCGGCGCATACCGGATTACGAGATCAAGCCCGGTACTGAGCTCTCCTATACCGCCGCGCTGCGGTCGGTGGAGTCGCTGCCGCTGGTATTTCCGGTGCCATGACTCGCGTAGCCGTCGACGCCGACGTGTGCACGGGGCACGGGCGCTGTTACGCCTTGGCGCCCGACGTCTTCGACGCGGACGAGGTCGGCCACTCCGTGGTGCTCGTCGAGGAGGTCTCCGGCGAACTCGAGGCGCAGGCCGTCACAGCGGAGCGAAACTGCCCGGAGCGCGCCATCACGCTTTCGCGCTGAAGCGTCCTGGACGGCCGGTGCTGCGCCGCAGCGGTGCTCGACCTTCGTATTCGGGCGGGCGCGGCGCTAACGTGGTGTGGTGGACCGGGGCTCGGAATACGCCGTGGCCGCGCCGCGCAGCGCGCCCGGCGTGACGTCGATGGTCGGATACCGGACCCTGGAGGCTCCCGAGGGCGTGCACCGTGGCATGCCGTCCTCGACGTTGACGTTCATCGTCAGTCTCGACGACGGGGTGGAAGCCGGTGACACCGCAAGCGCACTGGAGGCTGCCCGCCCAAACCCGCTGCTGCTCAGCGGCCTGCACGTGCGGGCGAGTCATGTGCGGCAGCGACGCGGCCAGGCGGGGGTGCAGCTGGCGGTGCATCCGCTCGCAGCACGTGCGCTGTTCGGCGTGCCCAGCGCCGAGCTTCCCGTCACCGAATACGACGCGACCGCCGTGCTGGATCGCGACGTCGTCGAACTGCATCATCGGGTGACCGAGGCGCGCGGCTGGCCGGACGTGTTCGCGCTGGTGGCCCGCTACCTCATCGAAGCACGACGGCGCGACGACGGCGCGACCGTGCGCCCCGAGGTCGCGTATTCCTGGCATCTGCTGGAGCGCAGCCGCGGCCTGATGCCGGTTGCTGCCCTGGCGGACTCGGTCGGAGTGACGCCGCGGCACCTGACGACGCTGTTCCGCCGGGAGGTCGGCCATTCGCCGAAGACGGTGGCGATGCTGATGAGGTTCGAGTATGCGACGTCGCGGATCGCCGAGTCGGCGCGCCGGTACGGACGGGTCGATCTCGCACGGGTCGCGGCCGCCACCGGATACAGCGACCAGGCGCACATGACCCGCGAATTCGTGCGTTTCGCCGGTGTGCCGCCGCGGCGGTGGTTGGCCGAAGAGTTCCGAAACATTCAAGACGGCGGCCATTCGTTCGGCGCACAGTGGGACCATGACCGCTTCGAATCCGACCGTCTGGTTAACATTGCAGGCCCATGACGCGCCCAAGCTGATCGATTACTACGTCGACACCTTCGGCTTCGTCCTCGCGGCGCGCTACGGCCAGGGCGAGACCGTCGATCACGCCCAACTGAATTGGCCGCAGGGATGCGGAGGGATCATGCTGGGCAGCCACAAGCCCGGTGCGCAATGGTGCCGCGAACCCGGTACCGCCGGCGGTTATATCGTCACCGCCGATCCCGACGCGCTCTACGAGCGGGTGCTGCAACGTAAGGCCGAGGTCGTGCGGCCGTTGGCCGAAACCGACTACGGCGCCCGTGAATTCACCGTGCGCGATCCCGAAGGTAATCTGTGGTCCTTTGGGGACTACGGCGGCGCACCGCTGTCAGCCGGTTAGATACGCCGTCTGGTTCACCAACCGCACCGAAGACGCTCCGTCGGAATAGAATTCGGCGATGCTCAACGACGCCAGGTCGAGGTGCAACCGGTACAAGATGCCAGGCCCGGCGTCCAGGGCCTCCCGCAGCAGCATCTTGATCGGGGTCACGTGCGACACCACCAGCACCGTCGTGCCTTGATGGGCGGCGAGGATGCGTTCCCGAATGCTTGTCACGCGGTCCAGTACCGCGTCGAAGCTTTCGCCGCCGGGCGGGGCGGTGCTGGTGTCGCGCAGCCACCGACCGTGCAGCTCGGGGTCGCGCTCCGCGGCCTCGGCGAACGTCAACCCCTCCCAGGCTCCGAAATCGGTCTCGATCAGGCCGTCGTCGACGGTCACATCGAGGCCCAGCGCCTTGGCGGCCGCCGCCGCGGTGTCGTAGGCCCGCTGCAGCGGTGAGGCGAAGACCGCGGAAATCCCGCCGCGCTGAGCCAGATACCGCGCCGCCGCATCGGCCTGCCGCCGCCCCACCTCGGTGAGTGCCGGGTTGCCGCGGCCCGAATAGCGGCGCTGCACCGACAACTCCGTCTGCCCGTGGCGCAGCAGCAGTAACCGGGTGGGGGTGCCGCGGGCGCCGGTCCAGCCGGGTGCCGTCGGCGATGGTGCCGCAACGGTTTTCGCCGTGTCGGGGACGGAGGGCTCGGGCTTTTCCGCCGGTGCGGGCTTTTCCGCCGGTGCGGGCTTTTCCACCGGTGCGCCCTTTTTCGCCGCACCGTTTGCCTCGGCCGCGGCATCCATCGCCTCGTTGGCCAGCCGGTCGGCGTGGGAATTTCGCTCCCGCGGAATCCAGGAGTAGCTGATCTTGTCGAAGTGCGCCGCCAGGCTTCGGGCCTGGGCATTCAGTTCAATCAGATCGGGGTGCTTGACCTTCCACCGCCCGGACATCTGTTCCACCAACAACTTGGAATCCAGATACACCGCGGCCTCGCGGGCGCCCAGCTTCAGGGCGTCGTCCAAACCGGCTATCAGGCCGCGGTATTCGGCGACGTTGTTGGTTGCCCGGCCGATGGCTTGCTTGTTCTCGGCCAGGACGGTCGCGCGGTCCTCGGTCCACACGACGGCGCCGAAGCCGGCCGGCCCGGGGTTGCCGCGCGATCCGCCGTCGGCCTCGATGACAACTTTCACTGATCGAACCCCTTGACCCGCAGCAGAATCGCACCGCATTCCGGGCATCGCACCACGTCGTCGTCGGCGGCGGCCGAGATGCGGGCGAGTTCGCCGCGGTCGATCTCGAGCCGGCAGGCCCCGCACCGCTTTCCCTGCAGCTGGCCCGCGCCCGGTCCTCCCCCGGCGCGCTGTCGTTCGTACAGGGCGGACAGGGCCGGGTCCAGTGCGGCGCTCAGCGAGTCGCGTCGCGACGAATGATGCTCGCGGGCTTCGGTGATGTCGGCGAGCGCGGCATCGAGGGCCTGTTGCGCGCTGACCATCTCGGCCTCCAGAGTCTCGAGCGCCCGCTGCTCGGCGTCCAGCTGGGACTGCAGCTCCTCGCGATGTTCCATCACCTCCAGCAGGGAATCTTCCAGGCTGGTCTGACGACGCTGCAGGGTCTCCAGTTCGTGCTGCAGGTCCGTCAGTTGCTTGGCGTCGATCGTTCCCCCCTGCAGCAGCGCCCGGTCACGATCTTCGCGCTGACGCACCGCATCGATCTCCGATTCGAGCCGCTTGACGTGAGCGTCGATGTCTTCCAAGGCGATACGCACCGCGCCCTGCCGGTCGCCGGCGGCGTCGTATTCCTCCTGCATTCGTCGGCAGGCCTCTTGCTCGGGCAGATGGGCGGCCCGGTGTGTGATGCGGGACAGCTCGGCATCCAGTTTGGACAACTCGAGAAGCGAACGCTGCTGTGCTACTTCGGCTTTCATGACTTTTTCCCCCCGGACTCGTTGTCACCGTGCTCGACATTCCAAGGGTCGGTGCGAATCGAGCTCACCCGCACCGGAAGCTCCGCCCCGAACCGCGACCGCAGCAGGTCGGCGGCCTGTTCACACCATGGGAATTCACTTGCCCAATGTGCCACATCGACCAGCGCCACATCGGAGGCCCGACGATGCTCGTCGGCCGGGTGGTGCCGCAGATCGGCCGTGACGTAGGCCTGCACGCCGGCACCGGCCGCGGCGGCCAACAGCGAATCCCCGGCGCCGCCGCAGACGGCGACCCGCGACACCGGCATGTCGGGGACCCCCGCCGCCCGCACCCCCCAGGATGTCGCCGGCAACGCGGCGTGGACACGGGAAACGAAGTCGCGCAAGGGCTCCGGGCGGGCCAGCGTACCGATGCGGCCCAACCCGGCGTGGCTGGGTGGCGGCACCATCGCGAAGATGTCGAACGCGGGCTCTTCGTAGGGATGGGCGGCGCGCAGGGCCGCCAGCACCGCGGCCCGGAGCCGCGCGGGGGCCACGACCTCGAACCGGTCCTCGGGGACCCGCTCGACGTTGCCGACGCTGCCCACCGCGGGCGAGGCGCCTTCGTGCGGTAGGAACTGCCCGATACCGGCGACGCTCCAGCTGCACTGCGAGTAGTCACCGATGTGACCGGCCCCGGCCTCAAACACCGCCGCCTGCACCGCTTCTGCGTTCTCGGTGGGCACGTAGATCACCCACTTGTCGAGGTCGGAGGCGCTCGTCGCCGGCTCGAGCACGGCCTCGACATCGAGCCCGAGAGCCGCGGCCAGCGCGTCGGACACACCGGGGCTGGCCGAGTCGGCGTTGGTGTGCGCGGTGAACAGCGAACGCCCCGTCCGGATCAGCCGGTGCACCAGCGCGCCCTTGGGGGTGCTGGCCGCCACGGTGTCCACCCCGCGCAACAGCAGCGGGTGGTGGGCCAGCAGCAGGCTGGCGTCGGGAACTTCGTCGACGACCGCGGGCGTCGCGTCCACCGCGACGGTCACCGACTTCAGCACGTCGTCGGGGTCACCGCACACCAAGCCCACCGAATCCCATGGTTCGGCAAGCCGCGGCGGATAGGCCTCATCGAGCACCGCGATGACGTCGGCCAGCTTGACGCTCACCGCCGCCCCCCAAGGTGTCCCGTGGTTTCCGAGATGGCTTGCGTCAGCAGCGGCCACTCCCGGCGCACCGCGGCCCGCAAGTATTGCTCGTCCAGGCCGACGAACGTATCACAGCGTCGAATAGCAATTCCCCTGTCATGCAGTCGATTTCGTAACTCAACGGCCCCTGGTGTGCGAAACAGCACAAACGGGGCCTGGCCGTCGATCACGTCGGCGCCCACCGACGTCAGCCCGGCCACCATCTCAGCGCGCAGCTGGGCCAGTCGCGCCGCCCCGGCCGCCGCGTCGGCGACGGCCTGCGGACCGCAACAGGCCGCGATGGCCGCCAGCTGCAGCGTCCCCACCGGCCAGTGCGCCCGCTGAACGGTCAGCCGCGCCAACACTTCCGGCGAACCCAGCGCGTAGCCCACCCGCAATCCGGCCAGCGCCCAGGTCTTGGTCAAGCTGCGCAGCACCAGCACATCGGGCAGCGCCTCACCGGCCAGCGATTCCGGCTCGCCGGGAATCGAGTCGGCGAACGCCTCGTCGACCACCAGGATCCGGCCGGGCCGGCGCAATGCCAGCAGCTGCTCGCGGCGGTGCAGCACCGAGGTGGGGTTGGTCGGATTGCCCACGACGACGAGGTCGGCGTCCTCGGGGACGGCCGCACCCTCGAGGCCGAAGGGCGGCCGCAGCACCACGTGGTGCACCGGCACTCCGGCGGCGGTCAGCGCCGCGGCCGGCTCGGTGAACGCCGGCGCGATGATCGCCGCCCGCGCCGGGCGCAGGTTGCCCAGCAGCGCGAACCCCTCGGCCGCCCCGGCCAGCGGCAGCACCTCATCGCGGGCCCGGCCGTGCCGCCGGGCGGCCGCATCCTGCGCCGCATGGACGTCGTCGATGCTCGGGTAGCGCGCCAGGTCGGGCAGCCGCGCGCCCAGCCGTCGCAGCAGCCAGTCCGGCGGTTGGCCGTGCCGGACGTTGACGGCGAAATCCAGCATCCCGGGCGCGACGGCCTGATCACCGTGATAGCGCGCCGCAGGCGGGCTCAGGTTCAGACTCGCCACCCGTGAAACACTAGTGCGCCGCGCGGGCCGGCCGGACGAACACCGGCAACACCGTCACACCCGGTCCCGCCCATCGAGGACAATGGTGAGGTGACAGGCACAACGTCAGCCGATCGCCAGCCCCCTGGCCGCACAGATCCTGGGGCGCAGCTGGTGATCTTCGACCTCGACGGCACACTGACCGACTCCGCCGAGGGCATCGTGGCCAGCTTCCTGCATGCGCTCAACCACATCGGCGCCCCGGTGCCACCCGGCGACCTCGTCGCCCAGATCGTGGGCCCGCCGATGGACGACACCTTCCGGTCCATGGAGCTCGGCGACGATGCCGAGCACGCGATCGCGGCCTTCCGCGAGGAATACGGCGCCCGGGGGTGGGCGATGAATGCGCTCTTCGACGGGATCGAGGCGCTGCTGGTCGATCTGCGCGCCGCCGGCGTCCGGCTGGCGGTGGCCACCTCCAAGCTGGAACCGACGGCGCGGCGCATCCTCGCCCACTTCGGCCTCGACCAGCATTTCGAGGTCATCGCCGGGGCAAGCCCCGATGGTTCCCGCAAAGCCAAGGTCGAGGTGCTCACCCATGCGCTGTCGCAGCTGAAGCCGCTGCCCGAGCGGGTGCTGATGGTCGGTGACCGCAGCCACGACGTGCACGGCGCGGCCGCACACGGCATCGACACCGTGGTGGTCGGCTGGGGGTATGGCAGGGCGGACTTCCCCGACGGGGCCGCGGGCCTGAACGGCGTCACGCACGCCGCGAGCATCGACGAGTTGCGGAGGGCGTTGGGTGTCTGATTCCGGGTCGAAGACGCCGCTGCACGTCACGTTCGTGTGCACGGGCAACATCTGCCGGTCGGTGATGGCCGAGAAGATGTTCGCCGACCAGCTGCGCCGGCGGGGTCTGGCGGACGCGGTGCGGGTGAGCAGCGCCGGCACCGGCAACTGGCACGTCGGCGAGTGTGCCGACGAGCGCGCCGCCGGCGTGCTGCGTGCCCACGGCTACGCCTGCGAGCACCGCGCCGCGCAGGTCGACGCCGACCATCTGGCGGCCGATCTGGTGGTGGCCCTGGACCGCAACCACGCCCGGATGCTTCGGCACCTGGGTGCCGAAGAGGACCGCGTCAAGATGCTGCGGTCTTTCGATCCGCGCACCGGCGCCCACACGCCCGACGTCGACGACCCCTACTACGGCGACACAAAAGATTTCGAACACGTCTACGACGTGATCGAGGCCGCGCTGCCCGGTCTGCATGACTGGGTCGACGAACGACTCGCGCAGAACGGGTCGCGTTGATGCGCAGATTGGCGTTTGTGCTGCGCCCGGGCTGGATAGTGCTGGCCCTGGTGGCCATCGCGTTCGCCTACCTGTGTTTCACGGTGCTCGCCCCCTGGCAGTTGGGAAAGCACAGCAGGACCTCGGCGGAGAACCACCAGATCGAGCACTCGCTGAACACCGCGCCCGTCCCGGTGAAAACCTTGCTGCCGCAGCAGAACTCGGCCGCCTCCGGGGATCAGTGGCGTCAGGTCACCGCGACCGGACATTACCTGCCCGACATCCAGGTGCTGGCCCGGTTGCGGGTGATCGACTCCAAACCGGCGTTCGAGGTGCTGGCGCCCTTCGCCGTCGACGGCGGACCCACCGTGTTGGTCGACCGCGGCTATGTGCGGCCGCTGGAGGGATCTCGCGTTCCCCCGATCCCCCGCCCGCCCACGCAGACGGTGACCGTCACGGCGCGGCTGCGCAACTCGGAGCCCGCCGCTGCGGGCAAGGATCCGTTCGTGGCAGACGGTGTGCAGCAGGTGTATTCGATCGACACCGAGCAGGTCGCGGTGCTGACGAAGGTCCCGCTGGCCGGGTCCTATCTGCAGTTGGTCGACGGCCAGCCCGGCGGGCTCGGGGTCGTCGGCGTGCCGCAGTTGGACGCCGGGCCGTTCCTGTCCTATGGCATCCAGTGGATCGCGTTCGGAATTCTCGCCCCGATCGGGTTGGGCTACTTCGCGTATTCCGAGATCCGCGCCCGCCGCCAGGAGAAGCAACAGCGGCCGTCCCCGGCGGCCGAGACGGCGCCCGTTCCCGAAGCGCCGCAGACGGTTGAGGCCAAACTCGCCGACCGTTACGGCCGCCGCCGGTAACCCGACAGCAGCCCGGCCAGCAGCATGGCGCCCGCTTGCACCAGTGACGACAGCATGACCGCGCGCCGCAGGTCGGTCACCGTCGGCTCCCGGCCGTCGCCGAGCGTGGGCCGGATCTGCAGCTCGTGGCGGTATTGGGTGGGCCCGCCCAGGCGCACGCCCAGCGCCCCGGCGAATGCCGCCTCGACGACGCCGGCGTTGGGGCTGGGATGCCGGCCGGCGTCGCGGCGCCCGGCCCGCGCCGCGCCGGACGGTGAGCCGCCGACCAGGGGCGCCAACGCGACCGCCAGCGACGCGGTCACCCGCGCGGCGAGATAGTTGGCGACGTCATCCAATCTCGCTGCAGCCCAACCGAATCGGAGGTAGCGCGGCGAGCGGTAGCCCACCATGGAGTCCAGGGTGTTGATGCCGCGATACACCAGCACCGCGGGCACGCCGCCGGCCGCCGCGTACAGCAGCGGAGCCACCTGGGCGTCGGAGGTGTTCTCGGCGACCGATTCCAGCGACGCCCGGGTCAGGCCCGCGCCGTCCAGCGACGCGGCGTCGCGCCCGCACAGCGACGGCAGCAGCCCGCGCGCGCCCTCGACGTCGCCGCGCTCGAGCAACTCCGACATGGCCAGCCCGGTGCGCGCCAACGAGGTTCCCCCCAGCGAGACCCAGGTGGCCGCGGCGGTCACCGCGATCGAGCACAGCCGGCCGCGCTCGGCGATCCGCTGCACGGCCATGCCGACCACGCCCAACGACCCGATCAGCACGCCGAGGTGAATTGCGCCGGCCGTCCGGGCATCGCGGTAGGTCAGGCTCTCCAACGCGGCGGCGGCCTGACCGAACGCGGCGACGGGATGACCCCGTCGCGGGTCGCCCAGCGCGCGGTCGGCCAGGTAGCCGATCAACACGCCGGAAAGGCGGGTGTGCGTCGCGAACACCCCGGCAGCGTCTCACACCGGACGCCGGACTGGTTGCCCGGTCAGCCGCGCCGCTTCCGGTGGCCGGTGTTCTCGCTGCCGTCCGCCGGCCGGCCGATGGATCCCTCATGGGGCCTGCTCAGATTCCCACTCTCCTTGTGGCACATGCGATCTCGTGCACGTCGGGGCCGCCGCGCCGTCGAGCATCCACACCTGGTGCCGGAAGCCGGCGTCGGTGTGCTCGTCGAGGATCGGGTCGGCGCCGAGAAGGTTGCGATACCACCGGCCGCTGGCTTCGATGTCACGCACCGTGACCGCGACGTGATTGAGCGCTGGGAAGGCCATGGCGTCGACTCTAGCCCCTCGACGGCGCGGCGGCCCCGACGTGCACGAGATCGCATGTGCCACAAGGAGAGTGGGAATCTGAGCAGGCCCCATG
>NZ_LZHT01000043.1 GCF_001667315.1 Mycobacterium sp. 852002-10029_SCH5224772 | reverse complement strand
ACCTCTTGAGACTGAAGGGCGAGGGCCTGCTCGCGATTCGCCTCGAGCGCCTCGGCCCACAGATCCAGCGTCTTCGCGTAGTGCAGTTGCAGCGACTGCACGCGGGTGAGCTCGAAGCCCACGGTCACCCCGTACTCGCCGACGGTCTGCGGGGTGGGAAGCCAGCCGCCGGGAAAAATCTCGGCGAGGATGAATTTCGAGAACTCAACGATCTCGTGGGTCAACCTTAGGCCCTTGGCCCGGGCTTCTTTGAAGGACGGCCGAACGATGGTGTGCAGCAACATGATTCCGCCGGGCGGCAGCGCGTTGTAGGCCATCTTGAAGAAACGCCCGTAGCGTTGGCGGCCGAAGTGCTCGAACGCACCGATCGAGACGATGCGGTCCACCGGCTCGTGGAACTTCTCCCAGCCCTCCAGCAGCACCCGGCGGGTCCGGGTGGTGTCCATCTGGTCGAAGGTCCTCTGCACGTGCTCGGCCTGATTCTCCGAGAGCGTCAGCCCCACGACGTTGACGGCGTACTTCTCGATGGCTCGCCGCATGGTTCCGCCCCAGCCGCAACCGATGTCCAGCAGCGTCATCCCCGGCTCGAGGTTCAGCTTTCCCAGCGCCAAATCGAACTTCGCGATCTGGGCCTCTTCGAGGGTCATGTCGTCACGCTCGAAGTAGGCGCAG
>NZ_LZHT01000042.1 GCF_001667315.1 Mycobacterium sp. 852002-10029_SCH5224772 | reverse complement strand
GGCCTACCTGACCGACGTGCTGTTCAACCGCTCCGTCGTCTCCATCGGGCTGTCCTCCGAGGACGACGCGCAATTCACCGCCAGCGAGGGCATTCCGATGCCCAAGACGAGCTGAGCGCGCCGGCCCGCTCACCCTTCGGCGGACTGCTGGGCCATCGCGTAGGCGAGCTGAAGGAAATCCGCCCCGGCCAAGGCGCTGAACACGCCCGCGATGAGCCGGGTGAACCGGGGCACGAACACCAGGCCGATCGCAAAGCCGGTGGCGACCCACATGTCCAGGCAGAATGGGCAGGTCAACAGCTCACCCAGGCTGTGCCGGAGCTGGCTGTGCTCGCGGACCTCCTCCTGGACTTCGGCCGGCCCGCCGGTGCCCGCGTAATGCGTGAACGGGGCGCGCAAGGGGCTGGTCACCGCGTCCTTGGTCAAGGTTCGCGAGAGCTTGTGGGTGCCCAGGGTGAGGATGATCAGATCCTGGATCCGCCAGCGCGTCGGCAAGGTTCGCCCGCTCGCCACCGCGGCCACCGTCGCGACGGTCACCACGACGGCATAGACGGCCAAAACCACGAGGTAGCCCCCCAGCGGCCGGGGAGTGTCGCCGCGGTAGGCGTCGGCTTCGCGGCGTGCGCCGTCCGCGACCTGGGCGCCGGCATCCCTCAACTCACCCATCGTTTCTCCTTCGAAAGCATGACGGGTCGAGTACCCGACGCCGCTCGGCGCAATCGGCGATCGGCTCAGGGCGCGGGCTTTCGCCGGTCCCCGGGATCGGTTTGCCTGGGCGTTCTCACGGCCTCTCGCAACGTGCGGTTGGTGGACCGCAGGTCGGTATTGGCGGCCGACAGCGTCTCGTTGTCGTCTTCGAGAGCGAGGATGCGCGCGATGCCGGCCAGGTTGACCCCTGCCTCGACCAGTTCGCTGATGCGCTTGAGCCGGATCAGGTCGTCGGCGCTGTAACGGCGGGTTCCCCCTTGGCTTCTCGCCGGTGTGATCAAGCCATAGCGTTCGTAGAGCCGCAACGACTGCACCGGAATCCCGGACAGTTCGGCGGCCACCGAGATGCCGTACACGCCGTGGTCGGACGCCGGAGCCCCGGCATCGCCGCGGTGCTCGACCATGCACATCCTCTCAGCTGATCTGCTTGAAAAATCTGTTTAGCACACTTGCATCAATATGTCGACGATGCTATACCGAATCTATGTCATTAGACATAGGAAATTACCGGACCAACGCGTAGATCGGAGTGAGAGGTGACAACCATGCTGATGCGTTCGGATCCCTTCCGTGAGCTCGACCGCTTCGCCCACCAAGTTCTCGGCACGGCCGCCCGGCCGGCGGTGATGCCGATGGACGCCTGGCGCGAAGGCGAGAATTTCGTCGTCGAGTTCGACCTGCCCGGCATCGATGCCGACACACTGGACATCGACATCGAGCGCAATGTGGTGACCGTGCGCGCCGAACGACCGGCCGTCGACCCCAACCGCGAGATGTTGGCCACCGAGCGGCCGCGCGGCGTGTTCAGCCGCCAACTGGTGCTCGGCGAAAATCTCGACACCGACAAGATCGAGGCCTCGTATTCCGAAGGCGTCCTGAGTCTGCACATCCCGGTGGCCGAGAGGGCCAAGCCGCGCAAGATCGCCGTCGGCCGCGGCGGCGGCGCCCCCCGGGCGGTCGGGGACAGCGCCGCCCAACGCGAGGTCATCAACGCCTGACCCAACGGCGGCGGGGGGGCGGCCGCAGGCGCACGCACTGCGTGTCGGCCTCGCGGCCGCCGCCCGCCCTCGGCTGCAGGGCAGTGAGCGAGGAGGCCACGATGGAAGCGACCTGGGAACTCAACGGCGAAACGGCCGGCGTCGAGCAGGCGTTGTCCGGCGGCGACGCGCAACCCGCGGGCTGGTTTCGGTTCTACTTCACCGATCAGCGGTGGGAATGGTCGGAACAAGTACAGCGGATGCACGGGTACGAGCCGGGCGGCGTCGTTCCCACCACCGACCTGGTGCTCTCGCACAAGCACCCCGATGACCTGAGACAGGTCGCGGCCACCATCGATCAGATCGTGAACACCCGCCGGCCGTTCAGCACCCGCCACCGGATCATCGACACCGGCGGAAACGTACACCACGTCGTCGTGGTCGGCGACCGGCTCTACGACGACGCGGGCGACGTGATCGGAACGCACGGGTTCTACATCGACGTCTCCGCACCGGACGGGCAGGAGCACGAGGACGCCGTCAGCGCGAAACTCGCTGCGATCAGCGAGAATCGGGCCGGCATCGAACAAGCCAAGGGCATGCTGATGCTGGTTTACGGTCTCAGCGACAGCGCGGCCTTCGAGTTGCTCAGATGGCTTTCGCAGGAGGCGAACATCAAGTTACGTCCGCTCGCCGAACAGATCGCCCAGGACTTCCGCGGCGCCGGTCTGCCGCTCGACACCCAGACGGAATTCGACCACCTGCTGCTGTCCGCGCACCGGCGTGTCCGCCCCGCCGACGACCGCCGGTAACTGCGCGCAGGACAAGGCATTTCGCCGTCAGGGGTCCAACAGCGGAGCGACCCAGTGCACCCTGGTGCCGCCCTCCGGGGGGCTGGTGATCTCACAGGTGCCGCCGAGTTGCTCGGCGCGCCGCTTCATGTTGGCCAGACCGCTGCGACGCGCATTGTCGGCCGGTATGCCACACCCGTTGTCGACGACATCGAGGACGAACATGTCGGCGACACTGAGCACCACCGTCAGCCGCGACGCACCCGAGTGGCGAAGGGCGTTGCTGATGGCTTCGGTGGTGACCGCCTCGGCGTGGTCGGCGAGTTCGGCGCCGACGGCGGTCATCGGCCCGTCCAGGCGCACCGTCGTGACCAGATCCCGGTTCCCGGTCAGGTCGGCGACCACCCGCTGAATCCGGCGCCGGAAGTCGCCGCTCGCGGCCGCCGGCGATTTGAGCTCGAAGATCGTCGTGCGGATTTCCTCGATGATGGTCTGCAGATCATCGAGTGTGCGGTTGAGCCGGTCGGCCACCTCCGGTGAGCGCGCCCTGGATAGCGTGCCCTGCAGATCCATGCCGGCCGCGAAAAGCCGTTGGATGACGTGGTCGTGCAGGTCATGAGCGATGCGCTCGCGCTCGGCCAGGATGGTCAGCTGCCGCGCATCCTCGCGGGCCGACGCCAGCACCAGCGCTATGGCGGCGTGGGTGGCGAAATCGCTCACCAGATCGAGATAGCCCTCGTTGAAGGGCGGTTGGTCGACGCCACGGGCGACGGCGATCACTCCGACGACTTCGTCGCGGGCGCGCAGCGGCATCAGGATCGCCGGGCGCTGCGCGGCGTCGGAGAAGGCCTGGATCGGGTAGCGCAGCTTCTCGGTGATCAACGGTTCGCCGGACCGGAACACCGCGCCACTCGTCGACCCCTGCACCGGGACCCGCTGTCCAAGAACGTCGGAGGCAAGCACACCCACCGCGGCGGAGACCACCAGGGTTTCCACTTCCTCGAGCGGTGCGTCGGCATCGTCCGGGATCAGCACGATGGCCTGTTCGGCATCGGTCAACACGCGTGCACGTTCGGCGATCAGCTGCAGGGGGCGACGGTGCGGCTCGGCGCGCGACAACAGCGCAGTGGTGATCTCGCGGCTGGCTTCCATCCACTTCACCGATGTCCGCTCGCGTTCGAAGACCCGCGCGTTGTCGATCGCGACTGCGGCCGCGAATGCCAATGCGCGAGCGGCGACTTCGTCGGACTCGGAGAACACCCGCGCCGGATCGACGTGGGTGAGATACAGATTGCCGAACACGGTGTCGCGGATGGTGATCGGGACCGCGAGAAACGCCCGCATCGGTGGATGGTGTTCGGGGAAGCCGGCGGCGGCGGGGTGCGTGGTCAGATCGTCCATTCGCAGCGCCGGAGTATCCAGGAGCGACAAGCTCAACAGGCCCTTGCCGACCGGCAGGTGCCCGATGCGCCGAACCGTCTCGGTGTCCATGCCCCCGTGGGTAAACGACATCAGGTTGCCGTCACGATCGCGGATGGCCAGGGCGCCGTAGGGGGCGGAGGTCAATTGTCGGGCGGCGCCGATGACCCGGTGCAGCGTCGCATCGAGATCCAGGTCGGCGCCGACCTCGACGATCACCCGCAGCAACTGCTCCATTTGATCGCGCGCGGCCAGCAGCTCGTCGAGCTGCTGATGCATTTTGTCGACCAGCCCGCGCTGGCCGAGGCCGGCGAACGCGGAACCCTTCGGGTCGCCGCTCACCCCGGCCAGTCCGGCGGAGTCGACGGTTGGCCGGGCCGCTGAGTCAGTTTCGACGCGAACACCGCAGCCTGGGTGCGGCGCTCCATGCCGAGTTTGGCCAGCAACCGAGACACGTAGTTCTTCACCGTTTTCTCCGCGAGGAACATTCGCGCGGCGATCTGGCGGTTGGTCAGCCCTTCGCCGAGCAGCCCGAGCAGCGTGCGTTCCTGCTCGGTCAGGCCGGACAGCGGGTCTTCGCGCGTTGCGGCGCCGCGCAGCTTGGCCATCAACGCGGCGGCCGCCCGGTTGTCCAGCAGGGATTTGCCGGCGCCCACCTCCTTGATCGCGTGGGCCAGCTCCATGCCTTTGATGTCTTTGACGACGAATCCGCTGGCGCCGGCCAGGATCGCCTCGAGCATCGCCTCGTCGGAGGTGAACGACGTCAACATCAGGCAGCGCAGGTCGGGATGGTCGGAGACCAGATCGCGGCACAGTTCGATGCCGTTGCCGTCGGGCAGGCGCACGTCGAGCACGGCGACGTCGGGCTGCAAGGCCGGTATCCGTGCCTTGGCTTCGGCCACCGTGCCGGCCTCGCCGACGATTGTCAGCTCGGGATCGGAGGACAGCAGATCGGAAAGGCCGCGGCGGACGACTTCATGGTCGTCGACCAGGAACACCTTGACCATGGCGCGCCTTCCTGCCGGTCTCGCAACTGGTTTGCGACAGACATGTCCAATATCCCACATTTTTCGCGGCGTACGTCGAGGTGCAACGGGTTCAACGACTTTGGTCCCCGCGAGAGGCGGCCTTCGGCCGAGGTTGCCCGGCGGCGCGCCAATAGCGTTGCGGGAGCAGCGTATTGCGGGCGCCGGTGATCAGCTCACCCACTCCACGACGTCGTCGAGGTCGCGTCGCGGCGTGGCCGACAACGGGTCCGCATTGATCGGTGCCCAGCCCACCCGAAGCAGCATCTGCGGATAGTCACTGTCGCCGAAGATGTCGCAGCGGACCGCTTCGCGCGTGTGAGCGGTCTCCAGCGGTTCGGTGACCGGGCAACTCGCCAACCCCGTCGACGTCGCGGTGAGCAGCACCGCGCTGGTGGCTTCGCCGGCGCGCAGCTGCGCCAACCGGTCGTCGCGGCGGGTGCCCAGCGCGAGCACCACGGCGTTGTCGTCGGCCGGGGAGGAGTCCGGCGCCATCGGCAGCGCCGCCCCGGCGAACACCCGACCCGGGATCTTGGCTTCCGGGTCCGGTAGGGGTGCGTTGCGGGCGGGGACACCCGCGACCGAGAAGTAGCGCCCGCTCCATTCCGTGAGCTCGGCGAGGTAGTCCTGGGTCACATGATCGCGAACCGACTGCAAGACGATGTCGTGCAGTCTGTCGATGTCCTCCACCTGGCACAGCGTGACGCCGGTGCGCGCGGCCCGCGCCGCCATCAGCGCGATGTCACCCATGGGCACCGGCCAGGAGCTGTAGTGGCGCCGGTCCGTTCGCCGCCGCGGGATGGCCGCGGCGAGCGTGATGTCGACGAAATCGGCCGGGTGGGCGGAAAGTTCGATGGTGGCGAGGTGCCCCGGATCGGCGGCGTCCGGCAGGCGGGTGACCTTGGATCGCCATCCCACCGCCGCGAACGCGGTGACGCAATGATGCAGCGCCGTGCCGCAGCTCAGGATCAAGTCGCGGCCGTCGGGGTCGGTGTTGGGCAGTTGCCGGTCGGCATCGGCGTACAGATGCAGGCCGGCCGGGTCGACTCGCCACCGCCACGGTTGGGTGTTGTGCACCGAAGGGGCTCGCGATGCGAGCATCAGGGCCGTCCGGACCGTCGCTGCGTCCGGAAAGCGGTCGTTCATGCCATGGTCCCCCTCTCGCGGCGCAGTGCTGCCTCCACGATCGCGCCCTGGGTTCGGCGGCGCGAGGGCACGATGGCACTCGGTGAAGGGACTTTTGGCACAGTTCGCTCACGTCCCGGACGCCGAGTGTGGGCCGTAGGTACGCAAACCGCACCGGATTCGTCCATCGGCCCCACGCTCGACGGCAGCCGCGGAGAGCCGAAGGGACCAGCATGCGCCTCAGGCGTCGATGACCACGCGGCCGCTTTTCGCCCGGGACACGCAGACCAGCATCTCGTCGTCGCCCTCGGCGGCGCTGGCGCGCCGATCGACCTGTCCGGCAAGCACTTTCACCTTGCAGGTGCCGCAGAAGCCTTGTTGGCAGGAATACGCCGTCGTCGAGTCGCGGTCGAGCATGACGTCCAGCGCCGACCGGTTCGCCGGCACGGTGAGCACTCGCTGCGAACGGGCCAGCTCCAGCTCGAACGGGTTGCCGTCGATCACCGGCGGCGGACCGAAACGTTCGTAGTGCAGGGGCGCGTCGGCGTGTTCGTCCCGCGCGGTGCGCACCGATTCCAGCAGCGCGGTCGGGCCGCACACGTAGACGGCCGTCGTCGGTCCGGCGGCGGCGAGCAGGTCGGCCGCGGTGGGGATCCGGCCGCGCTCGTCGTCGGCCCACACGGTGACCCGGTCCGGGGCGATCGCGACCACTTCGTCGAGCAGCGGCATGTAATCCCGGCTGCGCCCGGCGTAGACGGCGCGCCAATTGATGCCGCGCTGCTGTGCCGTCTGCATCATGGGCAGGATCGGCGTCACCCCGATGCCGCCGATCACGAACAGAACTTCCTGCTCGTCGGTGACGAGATAGAACGCGTTGCGGGGCCCCTCGAACTCGAGCGCGTCTCCCACGGCGTAGGTGTCGTGCATTTCGTTCGAGCCCCCGCCGCCGTCGGGAATGCGGCGCACGGCGATGCGGTAGTCGGTGCGACGCCCGGGCGGACCGCATAGCGAATACTGCCGGCGGCGCCCCGACGGGAGCCGAACGTCGATGTGTGCGCCGGGAGTCCAGGACGGCAGCAGTCCACCGTCCGGGTCGGCCAGCGT
>NZ_LZHT01000041.1 GCF_001667315.1 Mycobacterium sp. 852002-10029_SCH5224772 | reverse complement strand
GATGGGGAATCTGCCGTCGCGACCGCCCGCACCCAGCGTCCGGACGTGGTTGTTCTCGACGTGATGCTGCCCGACATGAGCGGCCTCGACGTCCTGCACAAACTGCGCGAGGAGATCCCGCAGCTTCCCGTGTTGCTGCTGACGGCCAAGGATGCGGTGGAAGATCGCATCGCGGGGCTGACGGCCGGCGGCGACGACTACGTCACCAAACCGTTCAGCATCGAAGAGGTCGTGCTGCGTTTGCGTGCCCTGTTGCGGCGCACCGGGGTGACGACGGTGGACAGCGGTGCGCAGCTGGTGGTCGGGGACTTGGTGCTCGACGAGGACAGCCATGAGGTCAGCCGCGCCGGCGAGCCAATCTCGTTGACGTCGACGGAATTTGAGCTGCTGCGGTTCATGATGCGCAACTCCAAGCGGGTGCTGAGCAAGGCCCAAATCCTGGACAGGGTATGGAGTTACGACTTCGGCGGGCGATCCAACATCGTCGAGCTCTACATTTCCTACCTGCGCAAGAAGATCGACAACGGTCGTGATCCGATGATCCACACGCTGCGCGGCGCGGGTTATGTCCTCAAGCCGGCCCGCTGACCCGCGGAGGGTCTGGTCGCTGCGGCTGCGGCTGCTGGTCGGACAGATCGTCGTCCTGGCGATCGTGTGCGTCGGCATGACCGCGGTGACCGAACTGGCGCTGAACCATCACCTGGTCAAGCAGCTCGACGGCCAGCTCGCCGGCACCTCGTTCCGCTCGGCGCTGATGTACCCCGAACCCAACCACCCGGGATGGCACCGCCACCAGCATTCCTACTATCCGAGGCCGGGCCCCGGTCCTCGGTTCCTGGATGCCCCGGGCCAACCGGCCGGCATGGTGGCGGCGGTGGTCAACCAGGGCAAAACGGTTGACGCCGGCTACCTGACCGGCAGCGGTACGCGGGACGACCTGACCCCGACAGCCCAAACCCAGCTGGAACAGATCGCCGGTGACCGCGCACCGGTCACGCTGAACCTGGACGGCCTTGGCCGCTACCGCGTCGTCGCGGCTCCAAGCCGCAACGGCACCGACATCATCGTCACCGGCCTGTCGATGTCCAACATCGACGCGACCCTGATCCGGATGCTGGTCACCTTCGGGATCGTCACCGCCATCGCGCTGGCGGCCGCGACGATCGCCGGGGTCGTGATCATCAGGCGGGCACTGGCACCGCTTCGCCGGGTCGCCCAAACCGCGGGCCACGTCGCCGACCTGCCGCTGTCGCGCGGTGAGGTCGAACTGCCCGTGCGCGTACGCGAATCCGACGCCAATCCCTCCACCGAGGTGGGACAGCTCGGTGCCTCGCTCAACCGGATGCTCGACCACATCGCGGAGGCGCTTTCGGCGCGGCAGGCCAGCGAGACGCGCGTCCGCCAGTTCGTCGCCGACGCCAGTCATGAACTGCGCACCCCCCTTGCCGCGATCCGCGGCTATACCGAACTCACGCAACGGATGGGTGACGACCGCGAGGCGGTGGCGCAGGCGATGAGCCGGGTGGCGTCCGAAACCGAGCGGATGACGCGCCTCGTCGAGGACCTGCTGCTGCTGGCCCGCCTGGATTCCGGCCGGCCACTGGAACGCGAATCGGTGGATCTGTCGCGGTTGGCGGTGGATGCGGTCAACGACGCTCACGTCGCCGGACCGGACCATCAGTGGGAACTCGACCTGCCCGAAGAACCGGTGGTGGTCACCGGTGACGCCGCGCGACTCCACCAGGTGCTGACGAATCTGCTTGCCAACGCCCGCGTGCACACCGGCGCGGGCACCGTGGTGACGACGCGGTTGAGCACCGAGCCGTCGCACACCGTGCTGCAGATCATCGACAACGGACCCGGCATCCCGGTGGCGCTGCAATCGGAGGTCTTCGAACGGTTCGCCCGCGGCGATTCCTCGCGCTCGCGCAAGGGCGGCAGCACCGGGCTGGGCCTGGCGATCGTCTCGGCTGTGGTGAAGGCGCACAACGGGACGATCGCGGTGAACAGCTCACCGGGCCACACCGAGTTCACGGTGCGGTTGCCACCCAACGGATGGCAACCGCCCGCATCGGCCTGACTAGCTGTTGCAGGTCACCTGGATTTCGAACGGCTTGTTCACCGGCTGCATCGGGTTGGCCATGTCGACCCCGGTGGCGGTGCCGCTGATCTTGTAGTTGTTGCCGTCCTTGCTGGCGGTGGCATTGCCCTGGCCGGTGCCCGAGGTGTATCCGAGCGTCACGCCGTTGACATTGCCCAGCCCAACGGATTTCACCTGGGGCGGGTTGCCGTCGCTGAGCACGGCGGCGATACCGGTTGCCGCGCCACCGATCGCGATGTTGATGGTGCCACCCGCGTTTGTGCACACGACCGAACCGGAGACGTTCTGATCCTTGCCATCGATGGTCACCTTCGTACCGGCGGCACCGCCGGTGCTTGCCGACGCGCTGGTACCCGAGCTACTGGCGGAACTGCTGCTTGTACCCGACTTGTTACCGCCCGAACAACCGGAAATTCCTGCGGCAAGAATTGCCGCTCCGGCCACCGCGACCGTCAATTGACGCTTCACATGTTCTCCTTTGCCCGATTGTTGCGGTCCTCGGCATTGAGGGCCGTCTGGGCAGTATGCGGGTTAACTGGATCGAGAATCCAGAACGGAAGAAATTGTTGCTGTATTCATTATTTCGTCGGGGAAATACCGCCGGAATGCCTTTCGCGCACGATCGCATCAATGGCAACGTATCGGTGGTGGATCACAAGCCCCCCAGTACCGTCATCGAGTCGGCCCATCGCGAGCAGGCGCTGCCGTTTCAGGACGACGCGGATTTCCGCGACGCGGACCGTGGATTCATTGCTGCGTTGTCGCCGTGCGTGATTCGAGCGGCCGACGGACGCGTGGTGTGGGACAACGATGCCTACGGCTTCCTGGGCGGGCCCGCGCCGACGTCGGTGCACCCCAGCCTGTGGCGCCAATCGATCCTCAATGCCAAACAAGGCCTCTACGAAGTGGTGCCGGGCATCTATCAGGTCCGCGGCCTCGACATCTCCAACGTCACGTTCGTGGAAACCGACACCGGCATCATCGTCATCGATCCGTTGATCTCCACCGAGGTGGCCGCGGCGGCGCTGGCGCTGTATCGCACGCATCGGGGCGGCGACCGGCCCGTGGTGGCGGTGATCTACACCCACAGCCATGCCGATCACTTCGGTGGCGTACTGGGCGTCACGTCGCAGGCCGACGTGGATGCCGGTGCGGTATCCGTGCTGGCGCCGGAGGACTTTATCGAGCACGCGGTCCAAGAAAACGTCTACGCCGGGCCGGCAATGACGCGGCGAGCGACCTACATGTACGGCACCCTGCTGCCGCGCGGACCCATGGACCAGGTCGGCTGCGGGCTGGGCCAGGCGCCCTCCACCGGCGAGGTCGCCGTCATCGTCCCCACCATCGACATCCGCACCACCGGCGAAACGCACACGATCGACGGTGTGGAGATCGAGTTCCAGATGGCACCCGGCACGGAGGCACCCGCCGAAATGCATTTCTATTTCCCACGTTTCCGCGCACTATGCATGGCCGAGAATGCCACCCACAATCTGCACAACCTGCTGACCCTGCGCGGCGCGCTGGTGCGCGACCCGCACGCCTGGTCCGGCTACCTCACCGAGGCGATCGACACCTTCGCCGAGGGTGCCGACGTCGTGTTCGCCTCCCACCATTGGCCGACGTGGGGCAAAGACAACATCGTCGAGTTCTTGTCGCTGCAGCGCGACATGTACGCGTACTTGCACGACCAGACGCTGCGATTGCTGAATCAGGGTTACACCGGCGTCGAGATCGCCGAAATGTTCCAGATGCCACCAGCACTCGAGCGGGCCTGGCACACGCACGGCTACTACGGTTCGGTGAGCCACAACGTCAAGGCGATCTATCAGCGCTACATGGGTTGGTTCGACGGCAACCCGGCCCGGCTGTGGCCCCATCCGCCTGAGGCGCTTGCGCCGCGCTACGTCGAGGCGATGGGCGGCATCGAGCGAGTGGTCGACCTCGCCAAGGGAGCATTCGACTCCGGTGACTATCGTTGGGCCGCAACCCTACTGGATCACGCGATCTTCACCGACAGTGCGCATCCCGGCGCTCGGGCACTGTACTCCGATACGTTCGAGCAACTGGCCTACGGTGCCGAGAACGCCACCTGGCGCAACTTCTTCCTGAGCGGGGCAATGGAATTGCGCGACGGCAACTTCGGCACCGCGGGTCAGGTCGCTTCGCCCACATTGCTGTCCCAACTGACGCCGGAGCAGATCTTCGACGGCCTGGCCATCCGCGTCAACGGCCCGCGCAGCTGGGATCTCGACATCGCCCTCGATGTCACGTTCGACGATTCGGCCGCCGGCTATCGGCTCACCCTGCGCAACGGGGTGCTCGTCCACCGCAAGGCGGCGCCGGACCCCGCGACGGCAACGGTTACCGTCAAGCTGGCCGGCAAGCTTCGGCTGCTCGCCGTGGCATTGGGCGATTTCACCTCTCCCGGTCTGCAGCTCATCGGCGACCAGGGCGCGCTGCAGGCTGTTCTGGGAGTGCTCGACGGTCCGGACCCGAACTTCAACATCATCACGCCGTAAGACGCGGGCCGCATCACCCGACGTCGATCACCACCTTGCCCAGCACCTTGCGGTCGGCCACATGCCGCAACGCGGCGGCGGTCTCGGTGAGCGGGAATCGCGCGCCGATGTATGGCCGGACCGTTCCGGCGGCGAACATCTGCGACAGCTCCGCCATGTCGCGGACGGCCTCATCGGGGTAATCGCTCATGAAGGTGCGGATCTCCATCCCCCGCACGCAGATGTCCTTGAGCAGAATGAGATTGAGCGGAACGGCCGGGATCGTGCCGGCCGCGTACCCCAGCGTGACAAAGGTGCCGCCACGCGCGAGCCCGCGCAGCGCCGGCTCCGAATACGAACCGCCGACCGGGTCCAGGACGACGCGGGCGCTGTCACCGGTGAGCTCGCGGATCCGCAACTTCAGGTCTTCCCGGTCGTAGTCAACGGTTGCTTCGGCGCCGCGCTGCCGGCACAGCTCCAGCTTCTCCGGACTCGACGCCGCGGCCAGGACCTGGGCCTTCATCGCCACCGCCAGATCGACTGCGGCCAGCCCCACGCCACCCGCGGCGCCGAGCACGACGACCCAATCTCCCTCTGTCACAGCGGCGGTCGAGCGCAACGCGTGATAGGCGGTGCGGTAGGTCACGCCGAAGGCCGCGGCCGACGCGAAGTCGGCGTCGTCGGGCACGAGCTCCGCCTGGCTCGCGTCGAGCAGCGCCTGCTCGGCGAACGCCCCGAAGGTAGTTCCGGATACACGCTGTCCCGGACCGAACCGTGCGCCTTCGCCGACGGCGATGACTTCGCCGGCGATCTCGTTGCCGGGGATGAACGGCGGCGGGATTTTCACCTGGTACTTGCCGGCGATGAACAGCACGTCGGGGAAGTTGACCGCGGCGGCGCGCACCCGCACCAGCAGCTGGCCGGGCCCCGGAACGGGGTCGGGCACGTCGTCGATCACCAGGTCCTCGGGTGTGCCGTAGGAACGACAGATCACCGCACGCATCAATTGGCTCCCAGTCCGCGTAAACAGAACCGCACCACGTGTGCGATGTCGTCGGCCCCGGGCTGCTCGGCCGAGCCCACATAGCGGCGCAGGGTCGCCGCCGTGCAGCTGAACACCGCCTCGACGTCGCGCTCGATGTCGCTGCTCCCCAGCGCCGCAACGGGTTCGACGAGCAGCTCGCGCAGCGGCCGCATCATTTCCTGGTCGACCGCGCGCCAGCTCGTGCCCGCCGACATCTGCCCGGCCGCCGCTCGGGTCATGCTGATCAGGTGCGGGTCGGCCACCTGCGCCAGCGTGCCTTCGATCCATCGCGCCACCTTGTCGTGCGGCTTGGATTCCTTGGCCATCTGGTGTTCGAGGTAGGACACCACGATGGCCACCCCGCGTTCCATGACGGCCAGGATCAGATCGTCCTTGCCCGCGAAATAGCGGTAGAACGCCTTGTTCGACGAGCCCGCCTCGGCGACGATGTCGCTGACCCGGGGTGGCTCGGGGGCCGCCCGTTCCATGACGCGCACCGCCGCGGCCAGAATGCGTTCCACCTCTTCGGTGGCCTCCCGCTGACGGTCATCCAGCGCCCGCTCGACCGCTGCGCTCACCCTGTCAGAGGTCAACGAGGTCACCGTATTTGGCGCGCGCGGCCGCGCGCCGCACGTCGAGCATCTCGCTGGGCCAGTCACCTTCTTCGGCCTCATACCCCTTGAGCAGCATCCGCGCCAGGTTGACCTTGTGCGCCTCGGTCGGGCCGTCCGCCAGGCCGAGCGCGATGCCGCCGAGCAACACGTTGACCAGTGGCAGCTGGTCGGTGAGCCCCAGCGCGCCGTGCACCTGGATGGCCCGCAGGGCAATCGATTTGAGCACCTGCGAGGCCAAGATCTTGCAGGCGGCGATCTCCGCGCGGGCGGCGCGCTCGTCGCCCTGGTCGATCAGCCAGGCGGCGTGCAGCACGGTCAGCCGGAACGGGATCAGATCGGTGTAGGAGTCGGCGACGAACTCCTGCACCAGTTGCTTGTCGGCGAGCAGACTGCCTTGGGTGAAACGGCTTTTCGCCCGTCGCGACATCATTTCGACGGCGCGTTGGGCCATCCCGATGGAGCGCATCGCGTGGTGCAGCCGCCCGCCGGCCAGCCGGGTCTGCAGTATCAGGAAACCCTGACCGGGCTCGCCCAGCAGGGCGTCGGCGGGCACCCGCACGTCGTTGTAGTGCACCAGGGAATGGCCCGGTTCGTGCGGGTCCGCGCCGACCAGGTGGTGATTGGCCTCCAGGACCAGCCCCTCGGTGCCGGCCGGGATCAGGAACGTCGATGCCCCGGTATGGACCGGCACGTCGGGATCGGTGATCGCGACGACGATGAAGAAGGAGGCGACGGAGGCGTTGGAGGAGAAATACTTTCGCCCAGTGATGACCCACTCGTCGCCGTCACGGACGGCGCGGGTGGTGAAGACCCGCGGATCCGCGCCGCCCTGCGGCTCGGTCATCGAGAAGCACGAGAAGATTTCCCCGGACAGCAGGCCCGCCAGGTAGCGGTCCTTTTGTTCCTGGGTTCCGAAGCGGGCGATGATCTCGGCGTTGCCGGTGTCGGGCGCTTGTGTTCCGAACACGATCGGCGCCCACGGGCTGCGGCCCAGGATCTCGTTGATCAACGTCAGCTTGACCGCACCGAAGCCCTGCCCGCCGAGCTCAGGGCCCAGATGCGGTGCCCACAAACCCTTGTCGCGCACCTGCTGTTTGAGCGGGTCAACGATCTTGCGCCGCTCGTCGTTCAGCGGTAGGAATTCACAGCCTCCGAAGAGCACCTCCAGCGGTTCCACCTCGTCACGGACGAAGCCGCGGATCCACTCGAGTTTTTCCTCGAACTCCGGCTCGGTAGAAAAATCCCAGGACATTCGAACGCTCCTCTGGTTGATTGGTGGACGATCGCCACGTCAGGGGATGCCGCCGTCGGCCCGCAGGATCGAGCCGGTGGTGAAGCTGGACGCATCGGAGGCTAAAAACAGTGCCGCGCCGACGATTTCACGCGGGTCACCCGCACGCTGCAACGAGAGATGGCTGAACATGTTGCCCTTGGCCGCATCCAGGTTCCACGCCTTGCTCACGTCGGTGAGAAACGGCCCGGCCATCAGCGTGTTGACCCGCACCGCCGGCCCGAAACCCTTGGCCAGCGCTTCGGTCATCGCATTGAGCCCGGCCTTGGACGCGGCGTAGGGAATGATGTCCGGCGTCGGCCGCAGCGATCCGGCCGTGCTCACGTTGATGATCGAACCCCGGCCCGCCGCCACCATGCGCTCACCCACCAGCGCCGACAACCGGAAGGGGCCCTTGAGGTTGAGGTTGACCACGGCATCGAACAGCTTCTCGGTCACGTCGGTGAGCTTGTCGTACAGCGGCGACATGCCGGCGTTGTTGATCAGCGTGTCGACCTTGCCGAACCGCGCGTATGTCGCATCGACCAAGCCGTCGAGCTGATCCCAGCGGCCCACGTGCACCTGATACGGCATGGCGGAACGGCCGGTCTCGGCCTCGATCTCCGCCGCGGTGGAGACGCAGTTGTCCATGTTGCGGCTGGCGATCACCACGTCCGCGCCGCAGCGGGCCGCGCCGAACGCCATCTCACGTCCCAGGCCGCGGCTGCCGCCGGTGATCAGGACGACCCGGTCGGTCAGGTCGAAAAGCTGATCGGCATAACCCATTTCAGCGTCCCTTGGTCGGCAGTGACTGCGCGAGCTCGGCGGCGGTGGCGATGAGCTGAAGGATCATCGGCCCGAACGCGTCGGTGATCTTGGGGTCAACTTTTCCAGTACGCACGCCGGCGGCATAGGTCTTCTCTAGCACGATGCCGAGCTTCCAGTTGGCCAACACCAGGTAGTAGTCGATGTTCTCGGTCGACAATCCACTGACGGACTCGTAGTGCTCCAACAGCTCGCTGCGGGTGGGCATGCCACGCATGTCGAGATAAAACCCGTCCTCGCGCGGGTTTTCACCGTCATAACCCAGTAGGCACCACGCCAGATCGAGCAGCGGATCGCCAACGGTCGTCATCTCCCAGTCCACGATCGCGGCCAAGCACGCCGGCTCCCCGTGCGCGAACATCACGTTGGCGAACTGGTAATCGCCGTGCATGATGCCCGCCCGGTAATGCGCCGGACGGTTGCGGCGCAACCAGCCCGAGGCTTCGTGCAGGCCCGGCAGCTCCCGGACCTTGTAGGCGTCCAGAAACGCCAGCCAACGATCGACCTGCCGCTCGTGGAAACCGTCCGGGCGGCCGAAGCCTTCGAGGCCTTGCGCGCGCCAATCCACCCGGCCCAGCCTGGCGGCGCCCTCGACCAGTTGGAACGCCAGACCGCGCCGGGCGCCGAGATCGGTGTCAAACGGCGACGGCCAGCCGCCGTCCATCGGGCTCCACCCGTCGATTGCCTGCATGACGTAGAACGGCATGCCGAGCACGGTGCCGGTGTCGTCGGCGGCGATCAGCGCCGCGTGCGGCACATCGGTGCCGGACAGCGCCCGTACCAGCCGGATCTCGCGCAGCAGGCCGTCGATGCGCGCGGCGTCGGCCCGGGCGCCGGGCATCCGCAACACCATCCGCTGCCCGCCGCGCTCCACCAGATAAAGCGTGTTCTGCGACCCGCCCTTCAGCTGGGTCAGCCGGGGACGTTCGCCACCACCCGGTGCGTCGGTTGCGTCCAGCCAACGGGCGAGGACGCCGGCGTCCAGCCCCGATTCGCCGCCGTCAGTCACGTGCTCAACCATCTCCGCACACCCCAATCTCCGTACGGAGAATAGCATTCTCCGCTGTAGGGGCAAGGTTTTGACGCCGCTCAGCCCCGCTTGTGGGCGCTCAGCAGGAATCCGGGTGCCATGAAGTGGCCCTCGTGGTCGTGCTCCAGGTGTGCCAGCGAACCCTCCGATGACTCGTCGTTGCCGTAGACCTTGGCCACGCGAACGTCATCGACCTGCCACAGCGTCGACACGGCGTCGTGCAACTCGGTTTCGGTGAAGCCCGGCGGGCCCGGCCGGTCCGGGTGGGCCTGATCCAACGCCCCGGCGGCGAAGGCCAGGATGTACAGGGCGGCGCCGGGGGCGGCGGCCCGAAAGACGGACTGCACATAATCCTGGCGCCGTTCCGGCGGCAGCGCGTGGAACAGTCCGCTATCCAGGATGGTGGAGAAGCGGCCGTCATAGCCCCGAAAGCTGGTGACGTCGGCTTGAGCGAAGCTCGCGGTTTTCAGACCTTGCTCGGCCGCCGCGGCGCCCGCCGCGGCGACCGCGGTCGCGCTCTCGTCGAGCCCGACAACGGTGTAGCCGCGCGCCGCGAGCGCGAGCGCGAGGGCGGCATGCCCGCAGCCGGAGTCCAGCACCTCGCTGCGGACCTTGCCCTGATCGATGAGACGCGCCAACTCCGGCTGGGGCCGGCCGATGCTCCACGGGGGTGGCGCCGCTTGCCGGTAGGCGGCGTCCCAATCCCTATCCGGCTGCGTCATGGGGACTCCTCCTCGGCTTCGGGCAACCCAGAGCTACCCAGAGCGATTGTGCACGCCTTGAACGGCTCGCACGGGGCGATGAGAGACTTCGGACCGGCCCCACCGAAAGACAGGAAGAAATATGCAAGTGCTTCTGGTCCGGCACGCGCTGCCGCTGCGCAGCGAGCACGGCCAAGGTTCCGACCCGGACCTGTCGGAGGAAGGGCTGGCCCAAATCGAGCGACTACCCAAGGCGCTCGCCAGGTTTCCCATCTCGCGGGTGGTGAGCAGCCCGCAGCGCCGCGCCATCCAGACCGCCGAACCGGTGGCGGCGGACCGCGGGCTGACCGTCGAGATCGACGACCGCTTCGCCGAGTATGACCGCGACCTTCCGGTGTACATCCCCGTCGAGCAGATCAGGGCGGAAATGCCCGACGAGTGGGCGCGCCTGGCCCAAGGGCATTTGCCCAGCGCGGTTGACGAGGATGCGTTTCGTGCCCGGGTGCGCGCCGCGGTCGACGGCCTTGTCGCGAGCGCCGACCCCGAGGACACCGTCGCGGTTTTCAGTCACGGCGGGGTGATCAACGTGCTGCTGCACGAGATTCTCGGGACGGCGCGACTGTTGTCCTTTCCCGTCGACTACGCGTCGGTCACGCGGCTGTTGTTCTCCCGGTCGGGGCAGGCGACGGTGGCCGCGGTCAACACCACCGAACACGTCTGGGATCTGTTGCCGCGAAACCAGAGGCTGCTCGACGATGATGCGGGCCGTGGAACTCCCTGACCGGGAAACGGGCAAATCGCAGGTGGTGAACCCGGTCGCGGTCGGCGATGGTAGACAAGTTCGGTGACTTCTGCTGACCAACTCGAGGGGCTGGACCTGGCCTCGCTGGACTCCTACCTGCGTTCACTCGGGATCGGGCGCGACGGCGAGTTACGGGCGGAGTTCATTTCCGGTGGCCGCTCCAATCTGACGTTCCGCGTCTACGACGACGCGACCAGCTGGCTGGTGCGACGGCCGCCGCTGCACGGGTTGACGCCGTCGGCCCACGATATGGCCCGCGAGTACCGGGTGGTTGCGGCGCTGCAGGACACCCCGGTTCCGGTGGCGCGCACGATCGGCCTGTGCGAAGACGACTCGGTGCTGGGCGCCCCGTTCCAGATCGTCGAATTCGTTGCCGGCCAGGTGGTGCGCCGCCGCGCCCAACTCGAATCGTTCAGCCACACCGTCATCGGCGGCTGCGTCGACTCGTTGATCCGGGTGCTCGTGGACCTGCACAACGTCGATCCCCACGCCGTCGGCCTGACCGACTTCGGCAAGCCCAGCGGATATCTGGAGCGTCAAGTGCGGCGATGGGGCTCGCAGTGGGCCCTGGTGCGATTGCCGGACGACCGCCGCGATGCCGACGTGGAGCGGCTGCATTCCGGTCTGGGCAAGGCCATTCCGCAGCAGAGCCGCACGTCGATCGTGCACGGCGACTACCGCATCGACAACACCATCCTGGACGCCGACGACCCGACAAAGGTTCGGGCCGTGGTGGACTGGGAGCTCTCGACGCTAGGGGATCCGCTGTCCGACGCGGCCCTGATGTGCGTGTACCGGGATCCCGCGCTGGATTTGATCGTCAACGCGCAGGCCGCGTGGACGTCACCGCTGCTGCCGACGGCCGACGAGCTGGCCGACCGGTATTCGCTGGTGGCCGGTTTGCCGCTGGCGCACTGGGAGTTCTACATGGCGCTGGCGTATTTCAAACTCGCGATCATCGCCGCGGGCATCGACTTTCGCCGCCGCATGTCCGATCAGGCCCGCGGCATGGGCGACGCCGCCGAGCACGCACCCGAGGTGGTGGCGCCGCTGATCTCCCGGGGTCTGGCCGAACTGGCCAAGCTGCCCGGTTAGCCCGCCGTTCCCGTGTGGTGCCTTTTCGCCACGCGGCGCAGCTGCAAGATCCGGGCGGTGCCGACCGCCACCGTGATCAGCCCGCCCACAACGGCGGCCAGCAGGATCGCCACTCCCAGGGGCAGGCTCCAGTGCCAGCCCAAGAACCGAAAGTCCGTCGGCACCGTGTTCTGGGTGATGAAGATCAGCAACAGAATCAGGATCACAAAGCCGGCGATCAGCGATGACCACAGCGCACCGGCGCGGGTGAACCCGATAGCGGGTTCTTTGGTGGATGCGCCGGTCTTGTCCCCAGGGGTGGGCTTGGGCGATGGCTGGCCGGGCGACGCATGGCTGCTCATAGTGTCATCTTTGCCCGATTCGGCCCAGAATGAAACCGATTCGGGCAACCGATCGTCGCGCGCCAGCGTGTTCCCCTCCCGGGCGTTAGGGTCGGCGGTATGACGCTCCTGTGGCGGCCGCACGGCGTGATCGCGCACGCGGCGGCGCTGGTGACGGCGATGTGCGTTGTTGCGGCGTGCAGCAATTCCGATCCACTCGCAGCGCAGGTTTCAAGCCCCATGTCCATCGTGGTGGGCTCCGGGGACTTCCCGGAATCGCAGATCATCGCCGAGATTTACGCACAAGCCTTGCAGGCCAACGGGTTCGACGTCGGAAAGCGAATGGGGATCGGCAGCAGGGAGACGTATATGCCTGCGCTCAAAGACCATTCCATCGATCTGGTACCCGAGTACATCGGCAATCTGCTGCTCTATTTCGCGCCGCACTCGGCGGCGACCACGCTCGATGCCGTCGAGCTGGAGCTCCACCAGCGACTCCCGGGCGACCTGTCGATCCTGACACCCGCACCGGCGACCGACACGGACACCGTCAGCGTGACCAGTCAGACGGCGAACGCGTGGAACTTGACGACTATCGCCGATTTGGCCGCACATTCGGCGGACGTGAGGTTCGGGGCGCCCTCGGCGTTCGCGACCCGGCCGGCGGGTCTGCCGGGGCTGCGGCAGAAGTACGGGCTCGACATCCGGCCGGGTAACTTTGTCGCCATCGACGACGGCGGCGGCGCGGTCACCGTGCGCGCATTGGTCGACGGAAGGGTGAACGCCGCCAACGTTTTCACCACGTCACCGGCGATACCGCAGAACCACCTGGTGGCACTCGACGACCCGAAACACAACTTCCTGGCGGGAAACATTGTGCCGCTGGTCAATTCACGGAAAAAGTCCGACCGGCTGGAAACCGTATTGGACGCGGTGTCGGCGAAGCTGAGCACCTCCGGTGTTGCCGGGCTCAACGCCGCGGTGTCGGGAAACTCGGGTATCGATCCCGACGATGCTGCCCGAAACTGGATACGGGACAACGACTTCCATCACCCGATCGGGGGATGACTTGATCATCTTCGACAAGGTCAGCAAGGCTTTCGACGACGGAACCACCGCCGTGGATCGGCTCAGTCTGACGGTGCCCAGTGGGAAGCTGACCGTGTTCGTCGGGTCCTCCGGCAGCGGTAAGACCACGGCACTGCGCATGATCAACCGGATGATCGAGCCGACGTCGGGCACCATCACGGTCAACGGAGTCGACGTATCCACCCTCGACCCGGTGAAACTGCGCCTGGGAATCGGCTACGTCATCCAGCATGCGGGCCTGATGCCCCACCAGCGGGTGATCGACAATGTGGCAACGGTTCCGGTGTTGCGGGGACAGCCCCGCCGCGCCGCCCGCAAGGCCGCCTACGAGGTCCTCGAACGGGTCGGGCTGGATGTCAAACTCGCCCGTCGCTATCCCGCGCAGCTCTCCGGTGGCGAACAGCAGCGGGTCGGCGTGGCGCGTGCGCTGGCCGCCGATCCGCCGATCTTGCTGATGGACGAGCCGTTTTCCGCCGTTGATCCTGTGGTCCGTCACGAGCTGCAGAACGAAATGCTGCGGCTGCAAAGCGAATTGCACAAGACGATCGTTTTCGTCACGCACGACATCGACGAGGCGCTGCGGCTCGGCGAACGGGTCGCGGTGTTCAAGGCCGGTGAGTTACAGCAGTACGACGAGCCGGCCCGGCTTTTGTCGCGACCGGCCAACGATTTCGTGTCGAGATTCATCGGCCTGGGCCGCGGATACCGCTGGTTGCAACTCATCGACGCGGCTGGACTGCCGCTGCACGATGTCCCGCAGGTCACAGCCGAGACACTTTCCGGGGAACGGCTTTCCGACGGCTGGGTGGTCGTGGTCGACGCCATCGGGGCGCCGCTGGGCTGGATCGACGCCGACGGCGTGCGTCGGCACCGCGACGGCACGCCGCTGTCGGAGTGCATGAGCGGTGCGGGATCGCTGTTTCGGCCGGGGGGCAATCTGAGCCAGGCGCTCGACGCCGCGCTGTCGTCGCCGTCGGGCGTCGGCATCGCCGTCGACGACGGCGGCAAGGTAATCGGCGGTGTCCTGGCCGCCGACGTACTGGCCGCGGTGGAATCCCAACGGGGGAGCCGGTAATGCGTTATCTGCTCACCCATCTCGACGACGCCTGGTGGCTGACGATCGTGCATCTGCGGCTGTCTTTGGTACCGGTGTTGATCGGATTGGCGATCGCGCTGCCGCTGGGCATGCTGGTGCAGCGCACACGAATTGCCCGCGGGCTGACGACGGCGGCCGCCAGCGTCGTGTTCACCATCCCGTCACTGGCGCTGTTCGTGGTGTTGCCGATGATCATCGGGACACGCATCCTCGACGAGGCCAACGTCGTCGTCGCCTTGACGGCTTACACCGCCGCGCTGCTGGTGCGGGGGGTGCTCGAGGCGTTGGACGCGGTCCCCGCCCAGATTCGCGACGCCGCCACGGCGGTCGGCTACCCGCCGATCACACGCATTCTGAAAGTCGATCTGCCGCTCGCGGTTCCGGTGCTCATCGCCGGGGTGCGGGTGGTGGTGGTGACCAACATCGCGATGGTCTCGGTCGGCTCCGTCATCGGCATCGGCGGGTTGGGCAGCTGGTTCACCCAGGGGTACCAGACCAACAAGAGCGATCAGATCCTGGCCGGCATCATCGCGCTGTTCGCGCTGGCGGTCGTCATCGATGTGCTCATCGTGGTCGCCGGGCGGCTGGCCACACCCTGGGTCCACGCCGTGCGTACTCCCGGGCGCCGCTCGGTCGTCGCGCCCGTCGTAGGCGGCGCGCGGTGAACTTCGTGGACCGGGCGATCGCCTACGTGTTGACCGTCGACAACTGGACCGGGCCGGTCGGGCTCGCGGCACGCATCCTCGAGCACCTCGAATACACCGCGATCGCGGTGGGGGCATCGGCGCTGATCGCGATTCCCGTCGGGCTCGTCATCGGGCACACCGGGCGCGGCACCCTGCTGGTCGTGGGCGCCGTCAACGGACTGCGCTCCCTGCCGACGCTGGGTGTCCTGCTGTTCGGGACGCTGCTGTTCGGTCTGGGCCTGGGACCGTCGCTGGTGGCCCTGATGTTGCTGGGCGTGCCGGCGTTGTTGGCCGGCACCTATGCGGGGATCGCCAACGTCGACCCGACGGTCGTCGACGCCGCCCGCGCGATGGGCATGACCGAGGCCCAGGTGCTGCTGCGCGTCGAGGTGCCGAATGCGCTGCCGTTGATCCTGGGCGGGTTGCGCAACGCGACGCTGCAGGTGGTCGCCACCGCGACGGTGGCCGCCTATGCCAGCCTCGGCGGTCTGGGCCGATACCTGATCGACGGGATCAAGGAACGCGAGTTTCACCTGGCCCTGGTCGGGGCGCTGATGGTGGCCGCATTGGCGCTGATGCTCGACGGACTGCTGGCGCTACTGGTGTGGGCGTCAGTGCCGGGCACCGGTCGACTGCGACGCACTTACCGGACACTTCCGCAGCGGTTCGCGGGGACGTCCTACGGTAGATGAGTGAACGCAGCCCCCTCCGATCCGTCGCGCCGCGTGTGGCAGGCGATGCTCACCTGGCGCGCACAGGACGTCTCCCGGATGGAATCGGTACGACTCCAGGTGTCCGGCAAGAGAATCAAGGCCAACGGCCGCATCGTTGCGGCCGCCACCGAGGCCAACCCGGCGTTCGGCGCCTACTACGATCTGCAGACCGATGAAACCGGCGCCACCAAGCGGCTCGGGATGACCGTCACCCTGGCCGAGCGTGAGCGTGTCTTCTCCTTCGCCCGCGACGAAGAGAACATGTGGTTGGTCACCGACCATCAGGGCGAGCACCGCGCGGCCTACAACGGCGCCCTGGACGTCGACGTGGAGTTCAGCCCGTTCTTCAACGCGCTGCCGATCCGTCGGCTCGGCCTACAAGAGCAAGCGGCGTCGGTCACGCTGCCCGTGGTCTACGTGACCATGCCGGAGATGTCCATCATCGCGGACACCGTGAGCTACAGCAGCGCGGGCAGTCGCCACGAGATCAAGGTGCGCACGCCGATCGCCGGCGCCACGGTGAGCGTCGACGACGAAGGATTCATCGTCGACTATCCAGGCTTGGCAGAGCGGATCTGATCACTTCGCCCGCGCGGCCCGCGGCGGCCAATTCCTGACGCCAGTTGTCCGCGCCGACGATGACGTGGAAAACGTCGCCGCGCGGAAAGCTGTCGTAGCGCGTTCGAGCGGCGTGGCCCGCTTCGATGAGGTCGGCGACCGAGTTGTGGTGGGCCAGCGATTCGCGGGCACGACCCAGCAGCTCGATGAAGCGGTCGACGGTGGGCACCAGTTGGTCGCAGTTGCCTTCGCACATCGCCCGCACCAGGTCCGGTGCGGTGGCCGCCACCCGGGTCCCGTCGCGGAATGACCCGGCGGCCAATGCGAACGCCAACGGCACGTCGCCGGCGACGACCGCGAGCGCCTCGGCAAGTAAGTGGGGCAGATGTGAGATGGCGGCCGCGGCGGCGTCGTGTTCGTCGGATCTGGCCGGGACCACCACCGCGCCACAGTCCAGCGCGAGCGTCATCACCATCGACCAGACCGTCGGGTCGACATGATCGTCGACGCTGACCACCCACGGCGCCCCGGTGAACAACCCGGCGCGGCCGGCGGCCCACCCCGAATGCGCGGTGCCGGCCATCGGGTGGCCGCCGACGAAGCGTTCCTGCAGACCTGCCGCGACGACCTCGTCGAGGACCGCCTTCTTGACGCTGGTGACGTCGGTCAACGGGCACGCCGGGGCGGTGGCCTTGATGTGGGCGAGCATGCCCGCCATCGCCGGCATCGGTACGGCCAGCACGATCAACGCATCGGCGCCGGCGGCGCGGGTCAGGGTCGCAGTCAGATCCGTGGTGGCGTCAAAGCCGTCGGCGCTCGCGGCCTGCGCGCCCTCCACCGAGCGGTTGTAGCCGAACACCTCGCGGCCCGCTGCGGTGGCGGCTCGCATGATCGAGCCACCGATCAGCCCCAGCCCGAGCACACACACCGGTGTCTTAGAAGAACGGCTTGCCACATTCCAAGGTTGGCACATCCGGTCGGAAACGTTGCTGTCAGACGTCGCCCCTACCAGGCTCCATCTGGTCAGGGGCCTGGTCAGGGACTACCGTAAGCGGCCATGGGAGCACAACAACGGGCCTCTGCCCAGGGCCTGTCCGCGGACACACCGGACGGCTTCGGCGTCGCGGTCGTGCGCGAAGAGGGACAGTGGCGCTGTGCTCCGATGGCCCGTAAGTCGCTGATGAGCCTGTCGGCCGCCGAGACGGAGCTGCGCGAATTGCGTAGCGCAGGGGCTGTCTTCGGTCTGCTTGACGTCGACGACGAATTCTTCGTTATCGTGCGGCCCGCGCCGTCGGGGACGCGGCTGTTGCTCTCGGATGCCACCGCCGCGCTGGACTACGACATCGCCGCGGAAGTGCTCGACAAGCTCGACGCCGACATCGATCCCGACGACCTCGAGGATTCGGATCCCTTCGAGGAGGGAGACCTGGGCCTGCTGTCCGACATCGGGCTGCCCGAGGCGGTTTTGGGGGTCATCCTCGACGAGGCCGACCTGTACGCCGACGAGCAGCTGGGCCGCATCGCCCGTGAGATGGGCTTTGCCGATCAGCTGTCGGCGGTGATTGACCGCCTCGGTCGGTGACTGACGAAGAGCTGATCCGCTCCGCATTGTCGGTCGCCGCGACGGCGGGTCCCCGGGATGTGCCCATCGGCGCGGTCGTGGTCAGCGCCGACGGAACCGAATTGGCCCGTGCGGTGAATGCCCGCGAGGCCCTGGGTGACCCGACGGCCCACGCCGAGATCCTGGCGCTGCGGGCGGCCGCCAAAGTGCTCGGGGATGGGTGGCGGCTCGAGGGCGCCACGCTGGCAGTCACCGTCGAACCGTGCACGATGTGCGCGGGGGCGCTGGTGCTGTCGCGCATCGCCCGGCTGGTGTTCGGGGCTTGGGAGCCCAAGACCGGAGCCGTCGGATCGCTGTGGGACGTGGTCCGCGACCGGCGGCTCAATCACCGCCCGCAAGTGCGCGGCGGTGTGCTGGCGCAGGAGTGCGCCGCGCCGCTGGAGGCCTTCTTCGCCCACCAGCGATTGGGGTGAGAGGCATTCGGTTCGGTAAGCTGCTCGGCGGTGGCGTGTCCGAGCGGCCTAAGGAGCACGCCTCGAAAGCGTGTGACGGCTAAAACCGTCCGAGGGTTCAAATCCCTCCGCCACCGCCATAGCCCCAACCCCTGCAATGCAGGTAAGGGGGCTATTTCTCTGTTTGCTGACTGTTGGTCTGCCCACCTGCTGCCCACACTTTGCCCACAGTCACAGGTGAGTACGAGTTGTGAAGAGTGACCGCGACGGCATCGAGATCGGTGTCGAACAGGTCCGCGTAGGTGTCCAAAGTGACCTTCGCCGACTTGTGTCCGAGCATCCGCTGTAGTGCCAGCACGTTTACGCCTGCAGAGATTGCCAACGACGCCGCGGTGTGCCGAAGGTCATGTGGAGTGATCGCCTGAACCTTCGAACGCTTCACAGCGCCCGAGAACCACCCTCGAGTCGACTTCGGGCGCGGTAGGTACTTTCCGTCGGGGCCGGGGAACAGCAGATCTTCTGTGCTCTTGTCTGCACACAGTCGGGAGAGCTCGTCGAGGACGAATGTCGGAACCGGCACTGACCGGACCTTGCGACCTTTGGTCTGCCCGACGGCGTGCTCGACGCCGAGCTGGACGGCGTTGTCCGCGACGACCAGGCGGCGCTTCAGGAACTCGACATCACGCACCCGCAGCGCGATCGCCTCGCCCCAGCGGAGTCCGCATAGGGCGAGCACGTACACCAGTGGCCGATGCTCGCCACACTCCGCTGCTAGGCGGTGTACGTCGTCGGCGGTCAGGTAGATGTGTCGGCGCGTTGTCTTGCGCGGTAACCCCTCGATTCCGCGCGCCGGGTTCGACGCCAACCGCCGCGCCTTAACCGCGTCTTGCAGAATCCCGGATAGCACACCGTGCGCACGCAGCACGGTCGTCGCTCCGCGGCCCTCGCGGATCATTTGGGCAATCCAAGATTCGATATCGGGCACCGAAACCTTGGCGATCTGCCAGTGACCCCACTTCGGTTGAACGTGGATGCGCCAGGCTGATTCGATCATCCGATAGTTCGACGGTGCAGTCGCCTGTTGCTTGCGCGCCAACCAATCTGGCGCCAGCTCGGCCAGCATGGTGCGGCCCGCCGCCTCCGGGATGAACTCACCGGTCAGTTTCTTGACCTCTACGGTCGCCGCGAATGCCTCGGCGTCACGCTTGGTTCTGAACCCGCGCTTGTCGGTCTGTCTGTGGTCCGGCGTCCGGTAGCGGACCCGGTAAAGGGTTGCACCGCTTGCGGTTTGATACTTATTGATCGTCGCCATCGAGCACCGCTTTCAAGTCGGCCTTGAGCGCGCGAGCAATGCGCCCCTTCTTCTGGGCATTCGCTTCCGGGCCGGCGAGTTCGTCGCGTTTGGCGCTAAACGACTTGCCCCATTGGGCCAACATTTCGGCGGCGAGCCGCGAATGGTCGAGCCCTAACTCCCGCGCGAGTCGTTCCTCGGGCTCGCCGATCTGTCCGAGCATCCGCATCGTGGCACCTTTCGACACCGACTGAAGGCGGGCCGGCCAGTTATCTCGGTAGTCGTCAGTAACGACTGACTGCAACGCGGCGCCGGCCTCGCGTCGGTACCGGCCCGCCGCCGTCACGGCGTCTCCCGACAGGTAGCGGCGCAGTTCCTTAGTTGAGACGCTGATTCTTGGTGTGACAGCGATGTTGTCGTCCCCGCGAACGAGGTCGCCCAACGATACGGGCCGGTCGAGTAGCTCTGAGAAGATCAGAGCCAAGGCAACCAACGTCGGCAGTGTCGGCGATACCTTGCCGTGTTCTAGGTCTGAGACTCGCCCGGTGCCCCAGTTCAAGCCGCATGCCCGCGCCGCCTTGGCTACGTCGTTGAGGTTCGCGTCACCACGTAGTTCTCGCGCGTTGCGGCCCATCACCGCCGCCAAGTCGACCGTTTCCGTCACGACACGAAACATACCCCGGTTTCGCAAGGCTTGACAGCAGGCGACGCGCGATGCAGTGTCAACGACAAGCCCGTGATTTGCATGGGTTGAGAATCTCACCGGAGGCACACACCTTGAACGCGAGCGTCAACCCAGCCAGTTTGAACACATCGCCGCCCGAGACTGCTGGCCCCAAAGAGGTTGCAGCAGTGCTTCATACGACAGAGCAAGGACTTGCGCAGATGCGCTATCGCGGCATGGGGCCGAAGTTCATCAAGGTCAACCGGAAGGTCTTGTACCGATGGAGTGACGTCAACGCGTACCTCGACGCGAACACCGTTCAGCGCACCGACGGTCCGCGGGGGATTGCGTAATGGGGAAGCCACCTGATCAGCCCGCCGTTCACGTAGCGGCGAACGCGTCGAGGCCGGGGCTGGTGCTCGTCGCGATCGGCAGCGGATCCGACCCGTACAGCGTCACGCCCGAGTTCGCCGTCGGGCTGGCCGGCCAACTGCTCGACGCTGCCACTACAGCACGCACCGCGGGGACGTGAGCGGCCAACTTGTCGGCGAAGTGATCGTCGCCTCGGAGACCTTACGAGCTCGCGGCGTTTCCGAGCGCGGGTTCCAAGCGCTGATTGCGATCGCCGAGAAGGCCAACACCAAGACCCGGCAAGCATCAGTTCGCTGGGACCACATTCGGGCCGTCCAGTACGGCACATCGCTGTCTACCGCGAAGCGGGCCGTCAAGGAACTTGAAGATGCTGGTTACCTTCGGAAGATCAAGCGCGGCTTTAACAATCAACAAGGCAGGTCAGCAGCACCGGTCTACGAGTTATGCGCGATGCCTGTCCGGGCGGACATCACGCGGACGCCACGTGACACGAACTGGTCATCCATGGTGACCCATTCGGGGATAGGCGAACGGGTCACCCAAGGTGACCCAATCGGAACCGCCACAAGCGATTTGCTGGACCTCGATTCGGACAGAACGGGTCATGAGACCGGACCGAACGGGTCAAATCCGGGGGCCGAACGGGTCAAATCAGAGACCGAACAGGTCACCCGGGATGACCTACTTGACGGTTTAACACTTGACGGGTTAACACCTGACGCTGCGCGAAAACCTTCTGACGAAAAGCATCTGAGGTTTCGTGGCGGGGGTACGTCACCAGGGGCCAGCCGCGAAAGCGCGCCGGCGCAGTTCGACATGCTCGCTCAGCAGCTGTACGTCAACGCCGATATGGACCACCAGTGCCCGAACTGCCGCGCCGATGCCCATGAGTGGTGTCGGCGAGACGACGGCTCGCAAAAGCGCATCCCGTGCCTGGCCCGATCCCGGAGACCAGCGTGACGTCGCGAGTGTTCGAAGAGATCTACGCCGACGCAGCGATGGACCGGGAGTGTCCGAACTGCCAGGCACCGCCTCACAGGTGGTGTAGACGGCCCAACGGTGAGACCCGCCCGATTCCGTGCATCGCCCGTATGCGCATCGCTGCCTCGTCTGCCGGCCGCATTCGACGCTGCCCGCTGACCCCGCCCGAGGTCGAGTGGCACGCCTCGCCCGCCCACCCGACTCGATCGTTCTCCGAGCCAATCCACCAACCCGAGCCCGAGCAGTGAGCGTCCTCGCCGCGCTGATCTGCTACCGCTGCACTCAGACTGGGCCCATCACGGTCGAGTGGACCTACTGGGAGAGCGCCGGGCAAGCACGACAGGCCGAGGCCGAACTCACCCCATGCGGCCCGCTGTGCGTTGGCGTGCACAGCGTGACGCGCGTCGACGTCGTGCCAGAGCCCAGGGCCGGCCGCGAGCGACAGATGACGACCGGATCCGGTCTGAAACGGGCCGGCGGAGTCAATCCGTGAGCGACCCAGAACCGATCGTGATCGGCCTCACGGCGACGGAAGCCCAGTCCGCGCACTACGCCCTTCGCGACTTCATCGCCCGCCGCGGGCTCGAGAAGAGGCCCTTGCCGCGCCGTTTCTACACCCTGCAAGCCCGACTCGTCAGTTTCGTCCGCGAAACCAAAACTTGTGCGCCGCAGACGCACTCCGCATCCTCGGCAGAGGAGGAACTCATCGACACGGCCGAAGCGGCAGCGATTATCGACCGCTCACCACAATGGGTCCGGCGTATCCGAGCCGAACTCGGCGGCCGCGACATCGGCGGTCGGTACGTCTTCCCGCGACAAACCGTCGTCCAATACGCCGAACGAAAGGCAGGTCACCACAAGTGAACCCAACCGACTACTTACGCCTAGGCGTCGAGCAGTACCTCCGGGAACTGCCCGACGACGAATTCAGTAACCTTATTCAGCGGGTGCGCCCACCCGACGACAAGCCGGCCGGCGACGACCGAGCGTCGTTCGCGCGCAACCTGTTCAGCGCTGGCAACTAACATGACAGGCGCGTTGCCCCGTATGACCGTCGTCGAACGCTGCATGGCGAAGGTCGACCACGCGGCCGTCAAGCGCGCCGAGAGGGACCGAGCTGCGCAAGCCGCCGCGGAACGCATCAAATTCCTGTACTCCCGCCTTTTCGGAAGGGTCGTCCCTAACCGAGTTGTGGCGGCTCTCCACACCGAGAACGCGGCGCGCGAGCTACTACAGTCCGCCGACAGCAACCTCATGCAAGTCGAAATCTTGCGCGTAGCTGTCGACAACCGATGGGCCTCTGTGGTCGAAGCCTTCATCAAAGTCTGGGACGGCGAGCACCCAATCGCGGCCACCGTCCAAGAACTATGGAGCCTGATCACCGGCCGCGCCTCGGCCTGACCCACCCCGAAAGGAAACGCACGCAATGTCTCTCGCACAGCTCGAATCCCAGATCGACGATCTGCGCAAGCAGGCCGCGAACATTCAGAGCCGATGGGCGCGCACCGCCGACCTACTCGACGCCGACGACACCCTCACCGACACCGGGAAGCGGGCCAAGCTCGACAGCGAGCACGCACAGGTGAGCGCCAAACTCAGCGACCTCCGCAAGAAGGAGAAGGAGCTCATCACCGCCAAGCGGCAGTCACTTGAGAAGTCGCTGTTCGGGCTCTCCAGCCTGACGAGCAGCGATCCCGGCCAGATCATCGCCTATCGCGACGCACAAGACCGCGCAGCGCGACTCACCCAAGCCGACGAAGCGGGCGAGGTATTCGCGGCAGCCATCCGCGCCAACGACAAGACCCTCGCCGCCGCAATACTTGGGCGAGCACTCGACGCCGGTTGGAGCGGCATCGTCGCCGAATACATCAAGCAAAACCCAAGCACCAAAGAGCAACTCGACGACCTCGCCAAGGTTCAGGACTACGACTCGTTTGGCGCGAACTTGTCCTACGCCACCCTGAGCCCGTCATTCCGCGGTGGCTGGTAGCCACCTGACGGCCTCGCGGCCGGCGCGAACGGAGTTCCCGTCACCCGTGCCCGCGCCGCCGCGAGGCCCAACCCCTACCGGGGGTGACCCCCACCGCGCCCCGTCGCTGCACCTCGCGGCATATGCGCCTCCCCCTCCGCCCCGATTTTTTTCAAAACGAGGAGAACGAAATCCCGACGTGACTGAGCGCAGATTGCGCGCTGTGGGGGCGGGCGAGAAGGCGCCGGCGAAGCGGGCTCCGCGGAAGGCGGCGCCGAAGTCGGTCGTGGATGCGGCCAGGAGCGGTGATCGCCGGCAGCTGCTCGTCGCGTTGCAGTATCGGATCGCGAAGGCCATCGACGACCCGAAGACCGTCGGTCCGGCGTTCGCGGCGTTGATCAAGCAGCAGCGTGACATTGCGGCCGAGATTCATGCGTTCGACCTCGCTTCCGAAGCCGCCTCGTCGACCTCGGGTTCGAAGTCGGCGATCGCTACGACGCCCGACGAGCCCTGGGACGAGTCGATGATCTGAGCGCCGGCCGTGCCGTGCTCCTTCTGCCTATTCGTCAGGCTTGCCCAGAAGCTCGCTAGGGTCGAAGTCGCCTGGTGTCACGAATTTCTCCGCGTAATCCTGCTCGGCGTGCAGCTTGGCACTGCCGAGGTCATCGAAGCGGCCAAGCTCGGTGACGGTTCCTTTCTCGTCATTAGCTTCGATCTTCAACAGCCAGACCTCGCTGGGATTGTCGGGGGTCTTAATCGGTTCGATCTTGTAGTACTCCCCGTCAACACCTTGTAGTCCAAGGCCGTCGAGTCCATTCGGGTGCCAATCGCTCATAGGACAAGCGTGCCCGATCTTCACGGACCGCGCTTTCTAAGCTGTCGAGAATCGACCAATCCGGCGTGTGTTCGACGTTCCCAGCCCGCGCCTGCATGCTTGGCGGGTGACGATGCGGCAGGAGGCGACGCGCGCCCCGTACGAGGGCTCACTCGCCGATCCCGGCGACCGCAACCCGTATGCCGTCCGGTCGCTCAGTCCTCGCCAGGCCGAGGATGCTCGGCTCTAGCCGCGGCTCTGCGGCAAGTCTGCCGTTTTCGCGCATCCGCGCATTTGGCTGACCCGATTCGAGGCGTACGGCAAATCCGCGGCCTCTAGTCTCGGTGCCGTGGGGACATTTAGTGGTCTCAGGGCGAAATTCGACCCCGACGATGATCGACGGCGTGGAAAGCAGTTCGAGGACGTCTGCAAGTGGTTCCTAGAGAATGATCCGACCTACCGGCCGCTTCTTCGGCGGGTGTGGCTGTGGGACGACTGGCCGGGCCGGAGGGGCATAGACGCCGGCATCGACCTGGTCGCGGAGGACAACGACGGCAAGTTGTGGGCGATCCAGGCCAAGGCGTACGCATCGTCGCACAGCATCAGCAAGCGTGACGTGGACAAGTTCGTCGCCGAGTCCAGCCGGTCGAAGTTCACCCACCGCTTGCTGATTGCCACAACCGACAAGCGCCATCACATCGCCACGCGCCTGATGGATGACCTCGGAATCCCCTTCATCGGTCTAACTCAATTGCGCGAAGCCGACGACTACCTCGACTGGCCCAGCACCCCGGCTGTCTTAAGGCCGTCGAAGCCGCCGAAACCCAAGACGCCCTGGGCCTACCAGCGCACCGCCATCAATGACGTTGTGAAGGGCTTCAAGACCGGCGATCGCGGCCAACTCATCATGGCCTGTGGCACAGGCAAGACTCTGACCGCCTGGTTCATCACCGAAAGACTTCAGGCTGAACGGGTTCTGGTCTTGGTGCCCTCGCTGTCGCTTCTGAAGCAGACCATGCGGGAGTGGCAGACCGCTAATCCGAGGAGGTCTTTCGCTGCACTGCCTGTGTGCAGCGACGAGACTGTCGGCACTCTCGGCGAAGACGCGGCGGTGTCGCACACCAGCGATATGGGTGTGCCGGTGACCACCGACCCAGCGGTGATCGCCGAGTTCTTACGGAAGCGATCCGGCCCACGCGTCGTGTTCTCCACCTACCAGTCCTCTCCCCAGATTGCCGCAGCGTTCAGGCTGGGCCGGGCGCCACAGTTTGATCTGGTCATAGCCGATGAAGCTCACCGCTGCGCCGGACCAGTGTCATCAGACTTCGCCACGGTTCTAGACCCAGAAAAAATCAGGGCGCACCGGCGGCTGTTTATGAGCGCGACGCCGCGTTACTTCACCGGGCGGATATTGCACGAAGCCAAAGAAGCCGACTATGAGATCGCTTCCATGGACGACCACACCCGATTCGGCGATGTGTTTCATCGGCTGAGTTTCAGTGAAGCCATCGACCGCAAGCTGCTCACCGACTACCAGGTGGCCATCATCGGCGTGGACGACGCCACCTACCTCGACTGGGCTAGGCGCGGCACCCTGGTGACCCCAGACGGCGAGAGAATCATCGACGCCCGCTCACTGGCCGGGCAGATCGGCTTGGCGAAGGCCATGCGCAAGTTCGACCTGCACCGGGTGATCAGCTTCCACAGCCGAGTCAAGGCCGCGCGGGAGTTCGCGGCGTCGATGCCTGCGGTACTGGACTGGATGCCCGCCCGACATCGCCCCAAAGGCTCGCTGTCGTCGAAGTATGCGTCCGGAGAGATGTCTGCCGGCGAACGCGCCATGCTGATACAGCACCTCAAGAGACTCGATGACGGGGAACGCGGCTTGCTCGCCAACGCGCGATGCCTGGCCGAAGGCGTCGATGTCCCCGCCCTCGACGGGGTTGCCTTCATCGACCCGCGCCGCGCCGAAGTGGACATCGTGCAGGCGGTGGGACGGGCCATCCGCAAGTCCGAAACCAAAACGATCGGCACCGTCATCATCCCCGTATTCATTAACACCGAGGAGGATCCCCACGCGGCACTGGACTCCTCGGCCTTCAAGCCGGTGTGGGATGTCATCAAGGCCCTCCGGGCGCACGACACTGAGCTCGGTGAGCAGCTCGACGCCCTACGACGGGAGATGGGCCGCAACGGCGGCAGGCCCCAGCTACCGAGCAAGATTCACGTCGATGTGCCAGCCACAGTGAGCAAGGACTTTGTAAACGCCTTCCGGGTGCACGTGGTGGATGCGACCACCGCGCCGTGGGAGTTCTGGTTCGGGCTATTGGAAGGCTACGTCGCCGAACACGGTCATGCCCGTCCCTCGTACACGTTTAGCGTTGGCGACAACCGGCTCGGGGCCTGGGTAGCGAAGCAGCGATCCCACTACAGCAGCGGGAGGCTGTCTCAAGAACGGCAACAGCGGCTTGAGCAATTGCCTGGTTGGACGTGGACTCCGCGTGACGCCCTATGGGAGGAGGGTTTCGCGAGACTTCAGGACTATGTCGCGCAGAACGGCACTGCTCGCCTTCCTAAGGACTGTGTCTTCGACGGATTCCCGGTCGGCGCGTGGGTCACAACGCAACGTTCCGCGCACTCGGGAAGGGAACTCCGCGCGGACCGAATACAGCGGTTAGAGGCGCTGCCTGGCTGGACTTGGAATACGAGAAGCGACAAGTGGTACTTCCAGTACGCGCTACTGAAGAAGTACGCCGCCGAACACGGCCACACGCGACTAGCCGCGTTGGAGATGTATGACGGAGTGCGACTTGGGCAGTGGGTGGCGCAACAGCGATACCACCGGAATAAGGGCAACGTTGATCCAGCGCGAGTTCGCCTACTGGAGAAGTTCCCCGACTGGATCTGGGACGCTGTCACCGACCAGTGGGAGGAAGGATTCCGTCACCTTCAGGAGTATGTGCAGAAGCATGGCGACGCCCTCGTGTCGCAGTCATTTAGGTCCGCCGACGGCTACAAACTCGGGCAGTGGGTCACCATTCAACGCACGGTCTATCGCGACGGCGATATGGGCGAGGAACGTCAGGCGCGGTTGGAAGCACTGGCCGGCTGGTCCTGGGATCCGCGTGACTCCCGATGGGACTACTGGTATTCGGCACTTGAGGACTACGTCCGCGTGAACGGGAGCGCTCGCGTACCACGCTCCGATCGCGGCTCCGACCGGGCCGATCAGTTGGCGAATTGGGTACAGACACAGCGGACCTCGTACGCCAAAGCCTCTCTACGACACGACCGGATCACCCGTTTGGAGGTTTTGCCGGGGTGGGTGTGGGACCCCCACGAAGCCGCGTGGGAGGAAGGCTTCACGAAGATCCGGGAGTACGCCGCAGTTCATGGCGACTGCATCGTGCCGCACTCCCTTGTGCAAGACGGATACCGGCTCGGCGGTTGGGTCAACAACCAGCGCACGAATTACTCGAAGGGGACACTGAGGCCCGAGTACGCGAAGCGATTGGAGTCGCTGCCCGGCTGGGTCTGGGACGTCATCGAGTCGAAGTGGGACGAAGGTTTCCGAAATCTCGTGGACTACATGAAGGACCACGACGGCGCCACACCCCCGCCAAGGTACCGGCAAGGTGGCTACTCGCTGGGTTCCTGGGTGGGTACCCAACGCACCACCTACAGGGCAGGAAGACTGAGAGACGATCGGGCGCGCCGGCTGGAGGCACTTTCCGGCTGGAGTTGGGACACGAAAGCCGACCAGTGGGAGCGGACATACGAACTCCTCAAGCAGTACGCGGATCGTTATGGCACTGCTCGGGTTCCCTACCGCTACTGCGTCGACGGGATCCAAGTCGCGTCGTGGATAGGTACGCAAAAAGGCGCCTACAGGAAGGGCACGTTGAGTTCCGAACGGCAACGCAGGTTGGAGAAGCTGCCGGGGTGGACGTGGACCCTTTCGGAGGACGTTTGGGAGGAACGGTGCGCACTCCTTGAGAAGTTCGCCGCGCGTGAGGGCCACACACGAGTGCCGCAAAAGCATGTCGAGCAGGGGATACGACTAGGAATCTGGGTTTCGGTTCAACGGCGCGATGCACTCGCTGACGTCATGCCGCCGGAACGACGCAAACGGCTGGAGGAGTTGCCCGGCTGGGTGTGGGACGGCAGGGCACCCAAGCCCAATCGGTAGTTGCTAAGCAGCGTCCCTATGGGATAGCAGCGTCCCTATGGGATGAAGTGTTGGCTCCTGCGAAGCACGCGTATTTTGTCGTCGGCGTGGGATCCGCCGCCGCGGGCCCGCGTGCCCGCATGATTGGCCAATGACGCGCGCGGAATACACCTTCGCGCTCTACGCCGGCGCACTGGCTGAACCAGGCGACCGCAACCCCTATTCCGGCCGATCGCTGGTCCTCGCGAAGCTGTGGCAGCGCGGGTACGCCAGGAACCTGCGGGTGCGGATCAACAGCGGGCCGGGAATGCAGACGTACTTTCGAGGGCGCGTCACATGACCCCCTTCTGGCAACTGTTCGTCAGCGGCGCTGTCGGCAGCTCGCTCACCTACGCGTTCACCTGGTGGCGCGAGCACAAGCGGATGCAAGACGCATACCGAGCCCCGCAACGGCAGGCGATCGGCGACATACTCGCCGCGGCCCACGAGCTTCAACTGCGCGTCCTCAACTGGCGTCGCGTGCTGACGGACCTGATCGAAGAGATTCGACAGGACCGCGCGGACAACCTGCCGGCGATCAGCGCCCAGATACGTGAGACTGAAAGTGCTTACGCGGCAGCCTTGTTGGAAATGCGCCGCGCGTTAGAGGTCGGCTCCCTAACCGTGGTCGACGTGCGCTGCTGGCAGGAAATGGTCGTCGTGGCTGCCGCATTCTCTCGGTTCGACGAAGGGCCGAACGGCGGAGAGATTTCGACCGCCGACGCCGCGGAGCAGTTCGTCGCTCGGATCGGGGAGCGCGCCGACCAGCTGCGCGCAGCCGTGTCCGTACTGGTGAAGACAGCCAACGAACGTGTCACTCCTGCGGAGTCTCGTCGCAGTCGTCGCCAGCGTCGCAACGCACAACGTCAGCTGGCCGAGTACTTACGCCACGGAGATGTTCAGACCCCCGACGGCGGACCAGACGAGTAAGCACGCTCGCAGCCATCGTCGCGGCCGTATCTCGTCGGCGTCGACCCCGGTCCCTACTCGGCTTCCGGCTCAGTGTCGTCGTCCTCGATGATCTCGACCAGCTCAACGTCATCGCTGAAGCGGATCCGCCGGCGGTCGACGCGCGGCCGTTGCCCAGGAAGCGCCGCCCAGTGAACGGTGACGAGCCATGATCCGGCCGTGTCCGTGATGACCGGCGTCAGGTCGAGGATCCGTCCCATGATGTTGTAGCCGTCTCGTCCTTCGGTGACCAGCCGGCCGACGTGCTGCAGTGTCAGCTGCTCGCCCTTGATCAGCTCGGTCCGGATCCGTGCCCGCGCGTCTGGCTCTCCGACGACTTCGACTTCGCGCTCGTCGATCTGTGGCGTGTGCGGGGCCGGCTGCCGCTCAGCGTCGCGAAGCTCCGCCGCATTTTGGGCCGGAGTCTCGCCTTCGCGGGCGTCCGGTGCTGCTCCCGCGGCCGGCGTCGGTGCATCCGCGTGCGGTAGCGCTGCATCGAGCTGCGTCGGCTCGGCTGGCTTCCGCAGGCTCACGCGCCGCTTCTTCGGCTGCGATCGCGCTTTGTTGCTCGCCACCTTGACTTTTGGCCGGCGCGACAGCAGCGGCCGCGCTGGCGACAAACGCCGTTCGGCGAGGTCGACCAGCTCGGCGAGCAGGGTGTCGAGTGCGTTGGACGTGTCGTTCATCTGCCGCACGAACTCGCCGAAGCCGGCCGGCGTCGCGACCGCCGGATCGTTCGCGAGCTTCCGCAGCTCGGAGAAACGAACGTAGGCGGTCATCATCTTGTCCCGGCATGGTCCGTCGACCACCGTCAACCGTCCGATCGAGAACTGCTCATCGAGTGCCAGCAGACGGCGCAAGAAGGTGTTTAGGCTCGCGACGGCGGCGTCGTCGGTTGTCTTCCGGCCGGTGAGTCCCATGTGTTCGAGCGCATCGGACAAGCTGACCTTCATGTCGTTGGCCGCGGCAATGATCGCGCCGATCGTCTCCCGTTGCGGCGCCCGATACGCGTCGCGGTTGCGTCTGCGCTCCGCGAGCCACGTCAGCAGGCGCGCTGTCACTGCGCCGGCGAGGGCGCCCCAGATGCCCGCGGGAATGGTCCTGAGCCATTCGGCGAACGTCGTCATGCGCCGAAGATAACCGCGAGTCCGGCCGGCTCTCGACAATCGCCACAGCGTGTCACTCCGGCGCAGTGCCGTAACTGCGTCGCACAGATCGCCGCGGATCCCGTGTTCGGCGGCCGAGCCTAGCTCAATGCGAGCTCGTACTTATCGCGAATGTGGTCGACGCTCACCGCAAGGCCCTGCGGCAGCATGAAGCGCGTTTCGCCGTACGAAGTGTTATCGGCGTTAATCACTTCCTCTATCTGCGCCGGCGCCAGGTGGTATGCGGCGTTGGCGATGACGACTGCCACCACGCCGAGCGATTCCTTGCCCAGCAATGAGTACATCGTCGGCTCGTTGATCATCACGGGTGCGCCGCTCGCCCCGCGCAACGCGGGAAATGACAGCTCTATCGCCTCTTCGACCCCGATCTGTTCCAGGCCATCGCCGCGACCGAGCCGACGCGTCATGTGCCCCATCCTTGTCGCGGGATTGAGCATGATCCTGTTGCCCTCGCGGCGCGTGGTGCCGTACTCGTAGGTCATCAGGTTGGTGTTCTCCCGGAGGGCCGACCTGTCGAATTCCAGCTTCAAAGGACGCGGCGGTCGGTACTCGGTGATGCGCAGGAGCGCTAAGTCGTGCTGCGGCTCGCGGTCAATCAACGCGATCGGGTACGGCGGACGGGACAGATCGCTCATTGGCAGGATGCCGAGCGAGCCTTCCCATGCAGATATGACATGGTTCGCGGTGAGGAGTATTGAGCCATCGCCGACGACAGCGCCCGTGCCGAGGAACGGCCCCGCTCGCCCGTTTGGTTGCGCCGCGAAGATCGGCACGACAACGTCTCGCGGATTCAAAGAGTGAAAGTCGCCGTCCGTCACGGCACTAGGCTATCGAGCAATGCCGCCTCTTGAGAGGATCGCTAGTGACCGGCCAGCGCCGGCTTCGGCGGCGAGGTACGCGCCGATCAGGCCGGCCCATGCCGGCGGGAGCGGTCGCCGCGCGGGCCCGCTCACATCATGCCCAGCACGGTCGCAGCGAGGTCGAGCGCCTGGGCGACGCCGGCCGGGTCGGCACAACAGGGACCGCGGCCAGCGCGCACCGAGGCAGCACGACGGCGCAGCGACCCGACGGGATCCGCCTCAGTGCAGACGTCGAATGACACCGTGCTGGCGACCAGTCGAGCGGCGCGCCACTTGAGGCCGGCGAGAGCGCCTTCGGCGTGGAGTAGACCGGCGAGGTCTTGCAACAAGGCGCGGAACGCGGTGCTGCCCGTAGCGGCTTCCGCGGCGTTGACGATGAGGTCGAGCGCGGCAGATTCAGAGTTGGCGGGTGGGTTGCTGATAGGGGATGCCATACACCGAAGCTAGCCGCAGATATATTGAATTACCAAGTGTCGCAACATAAGTCGCACATATGTCGCAATCAGCGCAAGTGGTCGGAATTACGCATATGCCTGGAGAGGCGCCAATGCCACCCCCGACCGATCACGCCGCGACCGTGCCACGAATGCTGTACCTGATGCGCGGTTCGCGCTCCTGGGGAAGGACGTGACGGATACTTGCGGGGTGCCGGTAGGTGAATATGCGGGCGTCCCACTGCAGGATTCGGGCGATACGTGGCGGAACGGTGCCGTTTTTGTGCTGCGTGAGGCACCCCGGCGGTCGGTGTCGGTATCGCTAGACGGTTGGGTCACGAGCGTGGTCGAAGGCACCAAGGCCGTCGTGACTTGCGGCCCATCGACAGCGACTACCTTCGAAGCAGCGTTTAACGAGGCTTTGAGTGCTGCCAACCGAGGCTTGGACTATCTATCGGCCACGGCTGCGGCCCACTGCGCGATCCGTGACGCACTCGACGACTGCATCGTTTGGTGGTCCGGCCGCGACGGAACTGTCATGCGATCCAAGTTCATCCACACGATGCGGGCAGGCGTTAACGACCCGATCGTGACGGTAACGGATGCGGACGGCAACGTGGTTCCTTCGCCACCACCGCCAACTCCAATGGTCCACGATGCGTTCAGGTTTATGCGAATAAGCCGAACATCTGATGATCTGTATGACTCGTATCGGAACCTGTTTCTGGCGTTCGAGTGCCTACTGAGTGATATACGCCCGCCGCGTCAGATCGAGTCGCGACGGTCCTGGCAATGGTGGAAGTGGAAGGTACTGCGGCGCGGCGGTCCACCACCGAAGAGATGGGAGAGCGAACGGCAATGGTTCATGGATGCGCTGAGCGAGGCGCACGAACTGGCTTCGCTTGCGTCCCTGACGCCCTCGAATGTGACGAACCATCGAAAGTGGATCTACAAGAACATGTACCAGGCGCAGCGGTCGGGGCTGATGCACGCGAAGCCGGACCGTGGCCGGGGATACCTTTTGCCGCAGGATCAAGCACGAAGGGCAGAGCTGATCGAAGCGTTGGGAAAGTTGTGGGACTACATCAGAGCGTTCAACGAGAAGCATCTCGGCGTGCGCGCTCGGCGCAGTTTCCTCTACAGACACGGATGGGCGATGTTAGCCGACCCGCTGCTCACCGATGCCACCCTTTTCGCATCCGACGCGTCGGAAATGAGCCGAGAAGACGGTTCGTTGCCCGAGGGATCAACGACCGTCGAGTCACCGTCCACACCGCCAGAGGAGGACACGACGGACTACATGCTGAGAACCATCGCCGGTAGTTGCGACGCTCCGAAACTGCGTGGGCTTCAAGCTATTCGGATGATCGGTTTCACATCGAAGGCGATGAGCGTAACTTCCGAACTGACCGGACCGCTGGTAGTCGGTGATTCCGTAGCGAGGTTCGAGATTGTGACTGGACTACGCAACCACAACGAGTCGGAGGCTCCGCGCACCTTCTCGTCATAGCAGGCTCTGTGTGTCATAGATCTGATGCGGCCTTGCCGGCCCCGGTTGCGCCAGCGAGATCCGAGGCCGGGCGCGGCCACGTCGCGGCATTGCGTCGCAGTGCGCCGCTCGGGCCAGCCGAGAACCTCCCCGTGCCCACATCGTGCCCACAGTTACCGGCTATTCAGATGCATTTCGCGTGAACAACAGGTATGTGTTTATGCTGCTAGAAGCCATTTCGGGACGATGACGTGGGGGATGAATAGGGTTCAAATCCCTCCGCCACCGCCAAAGCTCCAACAGTTTTTGCCGAGGTATTCCCACCCCGATCCGAGGGACGCTCGTCGTCGGTTCTCGTGCGGAGCGGCAATCGTGAGCTTAGGGTCGACGAATGAACTGGATGACGTTAGTCGCCACTGCGCTCGTCCCTCTTGCGTCCGTGATTTCGAGCGCCACCGTCGCGATCTGGACGAAGCGCATCGACGCCAAGAACAAGGCGGAAGACCGGCGCCACGAACGAGTGCTCGACTTCGAGAAGCGGGCGGCCGAGGACAAGAAGGCCGTGTTGAAATCGCTGATCTCCGCAACGATGTACGTCAAACGCGCGGCCCAATACGAGGGCACTGGCACCGCCGAGGAGATCGCCAACCAGCGGCGCGCCGAGGCCATCCGAGAGCTCTATGACTTCCGCATGCGTCTGGGCCTCGACGACGGGGTAGCCGAGCTGTTGGTCTACGCCGCACCACTGGTGCGCGACCTGGTAAACCTGCTACTCGCCGAATGGGATCGTCAGTTCCGCGAGCACGGCTACTCACTGACCCAATTGGATTCGTGCAAGCGGCAATTGGCGCAGACTACGGCCTGCGCTGCCCCAATGGAGGACGCCACCGTGTACTACGAGGGGGAACTCAAGTGGTCCGAGTTGAGGAAGCAGGAGACGGTGTTTCTGGACAGGTTGGGCAGGGAATCGGGTCTCGACCTCGACGCACTCGTGGACATATGTGACCGCACCCTGGAGGCCGCGCACAAGGACTTGCGCGGCGGATATGGGCTCGAGTACTGAACCTCATGACCACCACCGATCGCCTCGACCGCAGCGCTGCGCTCAAACTGACGAAATTGGCCGCCAGAACCGTTCTCGCCGCCGGGTTGGGGCTGGCTGGTATGGGGCTGACCGCGGCCGTAGCCAACGCAGACCCCGTGCCGCCAAACACCCCCCAGCCAAACCCAACCGCACCCCAAAACCCGCACTCAGAATCAGGCCTCTGTAATCAAACGGTGGTTCCGCGTGACGCCCCGTTGCCGCCCTCTGGCTACTGCGGGTAGGACCGCCGTCCCCGCCGATTGGCGCTGAATGGCTGCGAACCACTAATTTTCCTGGGGTGACGTTCTCAGCTACCGGCGCCGTCGCGCGCTGGGTCGCCCCCTTGTTCACGGTCGCGGCCGTTGCCGGCATCGGTCAACTTGCCGACCCGGTGCAGGTCCGTCCCGCCCCGACGGTGCGTTTGGCCGCCGACGGCAACCCGTTGGACGGGGCCCCGTTCTACGTCAACCCCACGTCGGCGGCCATGCGTGCCGCGAGCAGCGCCGATCCGCCGAGTGCCGAGTTGACCGCGATCGCCAATACGCCGCAGGCCTACTGGATCGTCCCGGGCGGCTCCGCAGGAACGGTCGGGAAGTACGTCGGCGACGCGGCCGCCGCCGGCGCCATCCCCGTTCTCACCATTTATGGAATCCCGCATCGCGACTGTGGCAGCTTCGCTGCGGGCGGCATGGGGTCGGGCGCCGACTACCGAAGCTGGATCGATGGCATCGCCGGCGGTGTGGGCGCCTCGCGGGTGGCGATCATCGTCGAACCCGATGCGCTCGCCATGGCCGACTGCCTGTCGGGTGATCAGCGCCAAGAACGGTTCGACCTGATTCACTACGCCGTCGACACGCTGACAAAGGATCCGAACGCGGCCGTATACGTCGACGCCGGTCACTTGCGCTGGCACAGCGCTGAGGACATGGCTGCCAGGCTCAACCAGGCCGGTGTCGGCCACGCGCGGGGCTTCAGCGTCAACACCGCGAACTTTTTCACCACCGAGGACGAAATCGGTTACGGCGAGGCGATTTCCGGGCTCACCAACGGTTCGCATTACGTGATCGACACGTCGCGCAACGGTGCCGGGCCGGCGCCCGACTCCGGGCTCAACTGGTGTAATCCCAGCGGCCGAGCGTTGGGCACCCCGCCCACCGCCGCTACCGCGGGCGCGCACGCCGACGCTTACTTGTGGATCAAACGTCCGGGCGAATCCGACGGAACGTGCGGCAAGGGTGATCCCCCGGCGGGCAACTTCGTGAATCAGTACGCCGTCGATCTGGCCCGCAACGCGGGCCACTAGCAGGGGCTTTGGCCTAACCTCGCCACCGGCAGCACCCGAACGGATTCGGGATTCGCGACCTTCGATGGTTGCAAATGGGTAACATTTCGTTATCGAAAACAGATAAGCCAAGTATGCGGTACGAGGCAAACATGACGAGGAAAGTTGCGTTCTTCGCAGTCTTCTCGATCTGCACTGCCTTCATCACTGTTTCCGGTGCAGATGGGTTCGTTGCGCGCGCGGACGATCCGGGGACCGCGGTGTACAGCGGCATCAACCAGCTTCGCCAGGGATGCGGGCCGATCAGCGACGACCCTCGTTTGACCGAAGCGGCCCAGCGGCACGCCGACGACATGCTGCGCAACGGGGTGAGTGGACACATTGGCTCGGACGGCTCGTCGCCGCAGGCGCGGATCGCGCAGGCGGGCTATCGGAGCCGCTCCACGGGCGAAATCGTATTCTGGGGCACCGGATCCGCTGCGAATCCCCGCGAGGCCCTCGACATGTGGATGCAAAGTCCCCCGCATCGGGCGATCATTCTGAATTGCGCATTCAACGCGGGCGGCTTCGCCACCGCACGGGACGGCAACAAGATGACCGTGGTCGGTGACTTCGCGGTTTCGTAATCTATGCCCTACCAAGCATTTTCGGATCGCAATCGCCGGCAATCACACGTGAGGCAGCCAACCGGAGCCATGCGGTGACAGCACGAATCCGCGGCCTTGTGGGTCTTTGCATGCAGTCGTGCCTGAGTTGTCGACTCCGCAGATGATGCCGTTCACTGTGATGGAATGACCCGGTGGAAGCGGTTTTACGGCTTGTCCTTGAATCACGCGTGACGGTTCGCCCTCATTCGTCTGCTTTAGTCCGGTAGTGGTTCCGATCCAATTCACACCCGTGATTCCGGCATTGGGATTTGAAGGCGCTGGGGGTACCGCGGGCAGGTTATTCCCGCTGCACTGTGCTTGATCAGACGCGAAGTTGCAGACGATGCCGTCAGGCGTGAGGAAATAGACCGTTGGCAGGGGTGGCCGACCGGGGTTGGGAACATCGATCGTGTAGTCGCGGACGTTCACCGGGTCGTCTGCGCTCAGATCCGGAAATTTTGGCGGCTCAGCGTGGGCCGTGCATGCAACTGAGATCGCAGCGCCGGCCAGGGTGGTGATGCCGGCCAGCTTCTTGATGACCATATGCTTCCTATCGGTTCAGATTTTCTGTGATGCGATCAGTGATAGGGGCTGAGTTGGAACTCTCGGGTGTTGTACGGGGTGCCAAACGGCACGCCGTTCGCATCTTTGAGCGTATTCCATTGACTGGCAAATAATTTCAAATCGTCCAGCGTTGATCCCGGCAAGATATACCCGCCGTACGGTTGAGGGATGAATTTAGGAGCCGCTGGATCGCCATTCTGCGCGACCAGAGTCGTCGGCACGTTCGAGCCGAACATTTCGGTTGGATTGGCACCTACCCGCACTTCGATACTTCCTTGGTGCGCATCTACATCGAAACCTGACAGGACGGGCTTCCCACCGATTTCCCGAAAGCTGAGCTCGCCGTAGCGATTGGTGGTGAGCTGTATGGCCTGTTGTCCTGGCTTGCCCCAGTCTTTCCCGTTCCACGGCTGCCAGGTTGAACGATCGAATACGCTCCCGGGATCCGCGCGGTACATGGTGATGCCTCGGCTGCGGTCGAAGGAATCCGCAGCGATATAGACCTTGCCGTCCGAACCCTTGTATCCACTGATCTGGGTGGGCGCCTCGCTGGCAGCCCGATATGAGCCTGGCACCATCGTCCATCCTTTGCCCGGATCGCCGCTGACTTCGACCAGCCACGAAGCCGCCGGCTTAAGGTTCCCCGTCGTGCCGGTGACCATCATGTACGTTTTGTCTCCCAGGGTGATCGTCCCGGCTGGCAGCGTGTCGCTGATTCCGGCCTTGATCGCCTCCCCCGGCATGGTGAAGAGCTCGTGGCCACTATTCTCGGGTCCCGTTAGTGGCGCACCGAAATGTGGACGTCCGTCGGCGTCGAAGGTCACCGGCACGGCCACAGAGCGATAATGTTCGCCCTCGCCGACTTTATTGCCGGAGAACGAATCCCCGAAGATCGCCAGATACTTTCCGGGCTGCCCGGGCACCTCGACTACTTCCCCTAGATCCGCCGCACCGATACCTGGGATTCCGGGAATCCCGCCGGTACCGGCGATCGGCCCGAGATCTCTCACCTCACCCGGTTTCAGCGGGCTCTCGATCCACTCGTCTACAGCTTTCGGTGGGTCGTAACCGTCGGCATGCAGGGCGCCCATGGCTTTACGGAGAGTATCGGAGTACCTGTTGCGAATTGACGTCATTTGCTTGACGGCATCACGGACGTCGTCCACGGCATCGGCGTGCGCGTCTTCGTACAGTCTCCGCAGCTTCTCGCGTTCCGACTGGGGCAGATCGAACGTCAAATCTGTCTTGATGGCGGTCATGAGTCTGTCGAGGCCGCGGAGCTCACTGTCCAGAAGGGCGATCTCTCGAGCCCCTTGTTTCTGCGCATCGGCCAACGCGGCGGCGATCGTTTCCAATTCAGCACCGATCTTCGGCAACTGTTCGGACTGCGCACCAAGCATTTTGGTCACCCGCTGTACTTCAGCGGAGTCGTTGATGGGGTGGCCACCATCCTGATGGTTCCACGCCGCGGCGAAGCGTTTTCGCGCTTCCTCGAATGCGTGGTCGGCTTCGGCGGTGTGTCGACCCGCGCCGTGAAAGGCCTCCGCCAACTGCGAGATCTGAAACGGGCTACCCGCCTGCAAGCTCTGATTGATCGCCCACGGATCGCCGCCGGCCGACGCGATCAGTTCCGCTTCGCTCAGGTTTGTCAGCGTCATGGCGTCGCGGGCAGATGGCCAACACCGACGATCATCGCCGCCCCCTTCTGAGCTGCTACAACCCTACTACTGGGAGGCCGCGGCCGAGGCGATGTTGCGAATGAACGAAGCCAAGGCAGGCCGGTGAGGCCGCCACTGTATTTCAGGCCTGGCTACCGGCCAGCTTGCGAACCGTCAGAACTTCGATGTCTTGGAACGGTCGTCCCTCGGGCCGAATCAAGTCGTGGAACCACACTTTCGGAACCGCGGTGTACGGGTGATCCCAGGAATCCCAGGGGAAGTAGGTCTGGGTCTTGCCGGCGACCAGGCCCCAGTTGATGGCGCCGACGTTGTGGCGCTTCGCGACGGGCAGGATGCCCTGCACGGTGCTGCCCCGGGGCCGAGCCATGTATTCCGTGCACAGGATGGGCCGACCCAACGGGGTCAGCTCGTTGATCCGGGACTCGAACCCGGCGGGCTCGGCGTAGGAATGGAAGGTGACCACGTCGGAGTTGGCGAGCTGGATGTCGCTGATTGCGCTGCGGCCCTGGGGTTGTCCCCAGTCGCCGCGCCACACGCCGCTCGTGAGCGGCTGGCTGGGGTCGACCGCGCGTGCCCACCGAAACACCTGGGGGAGCAGGTTGGTGACCAGTTGCTCCTTGTCGCTTCGTTCGGTTTTGCGGTATTGGCTCGCAGGGTTGTCGGGTTCGTTCCAGAGGTCCCACCCCAGAACCCGGCTGTCGTTGCGGAATTGGGTCATCACCGCGGTGACGTAGTCACGCATGACCGGAACGTAGCGAGAGTCGCCGAGGCGTTCGGCGCCGGGGCTCTGCGCCCAGCCCGAGTTGTGCACGCCGGGGCGCGGCGCGCGCTGTCGACCCGCCCGGGGCTGCGGATCCCAACAGGAGTCGAAGAACACAAACAGCGGTTTGATGCGATGGCGGGCTGCGATGTCGACGAATTGCCCCAGCCGCGTTTGGAATCCGCGCTGATCGGCAGCCCAGAGCTGATCATGGAGGAACACCCGCGCGGTGTTGTGCCCGTAGAACTGAGCCCAGCCGAGCTCGGTGTCGATGCGCCGGGGATCGAAGGTATCGGGCTGAAACATCTCGAACTGGTTGATGGCGCTCGCGGGAATGTAGTTTGCTCCGACGAGCCAGCCCTGCGCTTGATACCACCGGTTGGCGCGATCGGGCGACCACCGGCCCGCTTCCTCCGCGGAGGCCCGGGGGACCCGGGTAACTGCGGCGCCTGCCGCCAGCAGCAGAGGGAGTTTCAGGGCCGTTCGTCGTTCCACGATGTGACGATAAGTTTCCGGGACGATTTCCCTGGGATTTGCTCAGCGCGTCGCGAGAGCTTGAGATAACAATTGTTACCGGGCCTTCATCGGCGCCGCCGAACGTCGGCCCCCACTCGTCATCGTGACCAATCCGTAATCATCGACGGCGGCGCGCCCGAGCCCTCGTGAAAGCCAAGGCGGTTAAAATGGGTCCCGCCTGTGCGTCAGACTCATTGTGGGACAACCGAAACCATTGTCCGCTCTTGGAGCGGCTAGCGCAGCTTGCGACCGTGGTTGTCTTTGACGCTGCCGGTGAAGATCAAGATCGCGTCGATGATCGCCCAGACGATGCCGCCGAGCAGTACCGGAAATCCCAGAAAACAGAACAGGCTGAAGAGGATTCCGAACAGACCCAGGCACAGCTGCGCCACCGCGATCTGAGTCGAGTCGATGTAGAACCGGCCGACACCGAACAGGCCGAGGAAGAGCTGAAGTAGGCCGGCGGTGGTGGCGGACTTATCCGACAACGGCAACCCGGTCGCCGGATCACGGCCGAACGGCGCCTGCGGGTCGACGTAGCCCGGGTAGCCCGGGTAGCCCAGATAGCCCGGGTATCCCGGTGGCGGGGAGTGCGGATTCGGTGGTGGTCCGTAACCGGGCGGCTGCCATCCCCATGGCGGCTCGCCGGAGGGATCCCCGGGTTGGTTGGGCGGCGTCGACATCATTTCGAGTTAACACGGCCTACGTCGGGCCGTCGACATCGGCCGCTGAGGGCGCCGAGGGGAAAATCGTTTGGGTGCAGTCGGGAAATCACTTCAAACTTCACCCCCGCGAGCGCAATACTGGACGGGTGCCTGATCGAAATGTGCTGGGCGGTCCGCTGGAACCGTGCGGCACAGAACCGCTGACCGGCTTCTACCGCGATGGCTGTTGCTCCACCGGCCCTCAGGACCTCGGGCGGCACACGATTTGCGCGGTGATGACCGCCGAATTCCTCGAGCACCAGCGTTCCATTGGTAACGACTTGTTGACGCCTGTTCCCGAGTACCGGTTCCCGGGCCTGCTGCCCGGCGATCGCTGGTGTGTGACCGCGCTGAACTGGCTGCGGGCTCACCACGACGGTTGCGCGGCGCCGGTGGTGCTGGCGTCCACGCACGAAAGGACCCTCGAGGTGGTGCCCCTGGCGGCGCTGCAGGAACACATGGTCGACGTTCCCGACGATCTGGCCAATCTGTAGGCACCGGGCGGGGGCGGGTTGTCCGCCGGCGAGGTGGGTGAACCGAGAAATCCCGCCGCGTCTAGCCTCGGTGTCATATTTCTCACCCGATGCGTCGAAGAGGGGTTCCGGTGGGTTCTGCGGTTGACGACATCGACTTCGACGACCTGACCGCACCCCAGCTGACCGACGTCCAGCGTCAAATCCTGGATTTCACCGAGGCCAACGCCGTCGCCTTCGACATCGACCGGATGCTTGCGGAGGCCATCGAACAGACCGGTCTGGAAGCCGGAGCCACCCATCTCGATGACACCGACGGCTTCGTTGACCGCCTGCGTGCGCACGTCGCGGCGATCGAGGCCGACGAGGGACTGCGCCAGCTCACCCGCGGCTCGCTGCGGCAGCGAATCGTCCGCCTGCTGCGCAACCGGGTGTCGCTCACCGAGCTGATCACGCGATATCCCGAGATCGAGTCCATCCCGATCGAGAGGCCCTTCATCGTCGTCGGGATGCCGCGTTCGGGCACCACGCATCTGGTGAATCTCATTGCCTCCGACCCGCGTCGGCGCGCGCTGCCGTACTGGGAGAGCCAGGATCCCATCCCCGCCCGCGGGCAGGGCCCCGACATCTTCGGCGTCGACCCCCGTTACGCGCGAGCCAAATCGGAACACGAAGCGCTGATGGCCAGCGCGCCCGTGGTGGCCGCCATGCACGACCGGTTCCCCGAGGCGATCGAGGAGGAGGTGGAACTCCTCGACCTCGATCTGGCCTCCTATGTCTTGGAATGGCATGCGCGGGTACCAGACTGGCGCGACTACTACCTGAGCCTCGACCAAACCCGCCACTACGCCTACATGAAGCGGGTGCTGCAGGCGTTGACCTTTCTGCGGGGACCGCGGACCTGGGTTCTCAAGAGTCCACAGCACTGCGAGCAGGTCGGCCCGCTGATGGCGACCTTCCCCGACGCGACGGTGGCCTTCACGCACCGCGACCCCGCCGCGGTGATCCAATCCGCGATCACCATGATGGCCTATTCGGATCGGCTGCGCCGTAACAGCATTGACCCGCACTGGCTGCTGGAGTACTGGGGCGACCGCGTGCATCGGCTGCTGAGCGCGTGCGTCCGCGACCGCGACCTGGTGGCCGCCGACCGCAGCATCGACGTCAGCTTCCACCAGTTGGGCGGCAACGAGATGCCGGTGCTCGAACGGCTGTACCGGTGCGGCGCTGTCGAATTACCGCAGCAGGTGCGCGACCGCTTCCAGCGCTACCTGGACGGCAATCCCCGCGGCAAGCATGGCCGCATCCATTACGACCTGCAACGGCACTTCGGCATCTCCGCCGACGAGCTGCGCGGCCGATTCGGCTTCTACTTCGACAAGTTCGACGTCCGCTCCGAATGAAGGAGTCAGCAGCGATGTCCGAACCTGTCTACCGCGGCAGGCCCGGTGCCGACGCGATGCGCCCGGCGTCCGCGCAGAAGGCCGAGGAGATCGCCCCGGGATTGTGGTGCTCGCCCGGCCTGTCCAACGCGTACCTGCTCACCACACCCGAGGGTCGGGTGATCATCAACACCGGCATGGGTTTCGAGGGTCCGGTGCACCGCGCGAACTTCGACGCGGTGGATTCGTCACCGGTGCGCTACATCATCTTCACGCAGGGCCACGTGGATCACGTCGGCGGACTGGACAGCGTGCGCGACCCCGACACGACCGTTGTCGCGCAAGCGAACTGGACGACGTGGCGAGACGACAACGATCGTCTGATCCCGTACCGCGCGAACCGCAGCGCCTTCGCGTTCAAAGACACGCTGGCCAGCGGCATCGAAGCGATCCGACGGCGTCTGGGGACGACGCGGCTGGCGGGCCAGAGCGTGCCCGTCGTTGACCTCGAATTCGAGGACACGCTGACGGTGGAGCTCGGCGGCCGACGGATGGAACTGATCTCGGTGCCCGGCGGGGAGACCACCGACTCGCTGGTGGTCTGGCTGCCGGAGGAGCGAATCTGCCTGTGCGGAAACACCTTCGGCCCGCTGATCGGGCACATCCCCAACCTCGTCACCATGCGCGGCGACCGCTATCGCGATGCGTTGGCGGCCATTGCCTCGGTGGAGCGGGTGCGCGGCCTGCAGCCCGAGCTGCTGGTGACGGGTCACTTCGAGCCCATCGCGGGGGCCGAGCGCATCGACGCCGAACTGACCCGGCTGCGCAACGCCATCCAATACATCCACGATCAGACGGTCGCCGGAATGAACGCCGGCAAGGATGTCCGCACCTTGATGCGCGAGATCACCCTGCCCGCGGAATACGAAGTGGGCCAGGGCTATGGGAAGGTCGCCTGGGACGTGCGGGCCGTTTGGGAGAACTACTCCGGCTGGTTCCACCATGAGTCGACCACCGAGCTGTACCCGGTCGGGTTCGACGCCGTCACCGCCGACGTCGTCGAGCTTGCCGGCGCCGATGCGCTGCTGGATCGCGCCCGGGGACACCTGGCCGCTGACCGTGCGCTGCACGCGATTCACCTCGCACAACTCGTGCCCGCCGAGCATCCGGGGGCTCGCGATGTGCTGCGGCACGCCCATGAAAAACTTCTCGCCAGCAGCACGAACTTCTGGGAAAGTGCCTGGCTGCGCAACGAGATAGCGAGGAATTCATGACGGAATTCGCACTACGGCCCGAGGATTTCTACCACACCGGCATCATCGTGCCCGACCTGGAGGCGGCGATGGCCCGGCTGAGTGCGCTGGCCGGTTACCGGTGGATCACTCCGATGAGCTACACCCTGCCCTTTCGCACCGCGAGTGGAACCCGGGAGATGACGTCGAGGTTCGTCTATTCGCTGCAGGCTCCGCACCTCGAGCTGGTCCAGGAGGTGCCCGGAACCCCCTGGGTCGCGGCACCCGGCAACGCCATCCACCACCTCGGCTACTGGACCGACGACCTGGCCGGGACGGCACAGTGGTTGGAAGACAACGGCTTTGCCTTCGAGGCGACCGCCGACACCGCCCCTCCGAACCTCGCGCTGTTCGCCTACTACGTCGATGCGGCCGGGACCCGCATCGAGATCGTCGACCGCACACTGTTCCCCGACTTTCCCGCGTTCCTGCAGGCGGCGGCCGGGCCGGAAGCATAGTGGGGCGGGGCCGGGCATGCTCTTGACGGTGCTGCGTTTCAACTTCGCCTCCCCACAAGGGGATCCGCGCGTGCAGGGCGAACTGCTGTCCGCTGCACTGGAATTGGCGCAGTGGGGTGAATCGCACGGCATCACGTCCATCAGTGTCGACGAGCATCACGCCACCGGTCACGGGTGGAGCTGCAATCCGATCATGGCCGCCGCGATGTTCTTGGCCCGGACCTCGACGCTGATCGCCAGCGTCGATTGTGCGCTGGGCCCGCTGTGGAACCCGGTCCGGCTCGCCGAAGACATCGCGCTCGTCGACAACATGAGCCACGGCCGGCTGCACACCACGGTGGGCCTGGGATACCGCACCGTCGAATATGATGCGCTGGGAGCCGATTTCGCTCGGCGGGGCGCACTGATGGACGCCCTGCTGGAGCGAATGTTGGCGGTCTGGTCCGGTGATGATCCGGACGCGGGAATCTGCACCGGTACGTGGACCCGGCCGCATCCACCGCTGTACGTCGGCGGCGGTGCGCGCGCGACGGCACGCCGGGCAGCCCGGTTCCGGCTGCCGCTCAGCCTGGCCGATCACCTGCCCGAGATTGCCGCCTACTACCGCGAGCTGTGCGCCGAGGCCGACATGGCGCCGTTCATTCTGATGCCGGGACCCATCAATCGCGGAATGATCTATCTGCACGAAGATCCCGAGCGGGCGTGGGCGGAACTCGGCGACCACATCCTGTGGGAGGCGGTCACTTACGGCGGATGGTCAACGGATCAGCGCTCGCTCATGCACCTGCCGGGTGTTGCGACCCTGGACCAGGTCAGGGCATCGGGGCGATACCGCTTCCTGACCCCGGATCAGCTGATCGAGGAGGTGCGCGACGCCGAGAACTACGGACCGCTCGTCATGCACCCCCTGGTCGGTGGGATGCCGGTCGACGAAGCGTGGAAGTCGGTCCGGTTACTCACCGACAAGGTGCTGCCCGCCCTGGCCTGACGCCGGCCCGCCGCTAACCCTCGCGGCGCTGCTCGAGCCATTCGGCCAGCGAGCGGCCGGCATCCAAGACGTGTCGTTCGGCGATCGTGCGGGAAAGTTCGGCGTCCTTGTCGCCGAGCGCGTCGAGAAGCTGTTGATGTTCGTCCAGCGAATGCTTTTCGTGCTCGGGAAACAGGGTCAGGAAGTTGCTCGGCACCACGCGCGCGACCTGCTTGATCTGGTTCAGCAGGCGAGGCGAGTGCGCGGCGCGGTGGATCATCTGATGGAAATGCCAGTTGGCCTCGCCGATGCTGTCGTCACCGGATCGCGCGACCACATCGGCTGCGAGCTCTCGCAGGGTTTCGAGCTCCGCGGGCTCGATCCGTTCGGCGGCCCACGCCGCGGCCTGTCCGGTCAACACCCCGAGAATGGTGAAGCTGTCCAGGACGTCGTCGGGGCTGATGCCGAGCACCGTCACACCACTGCGCGGGGCGACCTGGACCAGGCCCTCGAACGACAGCTCCAGCAGCGCCTCTCGCACGGGCGTGCGGCTGGTCGCGAATTCCGCCGTGATGGCGTCGAGGTCGACCCGCGAGCCGGCGGGCAGGACACCGGTGAGGATGCGGTCTCGGAGCTCGCGGGCGGCGCGCTCTCGGACCGTTCCGGAGATGTCGATCGCGGCCACCTGGGCATAATACCAAACGACAGGTCTAGCATTTGAAATCTGAAATATCAGATGTTACGTTTCAAGCCATGCGCACCGACAAGATGGCCCTCGTCGCCTTTATGCAGGCCGGCAGCACTTCGGTCTACGCGGGGTCGTGGCGGCACCCCGCGACCGAGCACCGCTACCTGGACGCGTCGTACTACGCCAAGATCGGCCGCCAGCTCGAAGAGGGTTGCTTCGACCTGATGTTCTTCGACGACCGCCTGGCCATGCCCGGGGTCTACGGCGGATCGGTGGGCGAGGCGGTCCAGTACGGCGCCCGCCCCGTCAAGTTGGACCTCAGTGTGATCCTCGGGGTGCTGGCACAAGCCACGTCGAAGATAGGGCTGGGCGCCACCTACTCGACCACCTATTACCAGCCCTTCCACGTGGCGCGCACGTTCGCCTCGCTCGACCACCTTTCGGGCGGTCGCGCGGCGTGGAACGTGGTCACGTCGGTCAACGACAGCGAGGCACAGAACTTCGGTGTCGACGCGCACCTCGGCCACGACGAACGGTACGACCGCGCCGACGAATTCATGGACGTGGTGACCGGCCTGTGGGACACGTGGGAGGACGAAGCCGTCGTGCACAACCGGGTGTCCGGTCAGTTCGCGGATCCCGCCAAGGTGCACGAGTTGGGACACGTCGGCCAGTTCTTCTCCGCGCGCGGCCCGTTGACGGTGCCGCGCTCCCCGCAGGGCCGACCGGTGATCATTCAGGCCGGGTCGTCGGGACGTGGCCGCGAATTCGCCTCTCGCTGGGCCGAATTGATCTTCACCGGCGACCCCGGCATCGAGGTGGCGCGCAGCCACTACGCCGATCAAAAAGACCGCATCGCGGACGCCGACCGCGATCCCGCCGCCGTCCGCATCTGCCCGATGGCCTACGCGGTGGTGGGCGAATCCGAATCCCACGCCAAGGATCGCGAGGCGATGTTCCTCAACGATCTCGTGCACCCGATGGCGTCGCTGACACTGTTGTCGGAGTTGATGAATTACGACTTCGCCCAACACGATCTCGACGACCCGGTGACCGACGAGCTACTCGCCTCGGTCTCCGGTATCCGCGGCCTGGTGCAGAACCTGCGCACCCATATCGGCGGGGACACGGTCACGTTGCGCGACCTCGCCAGCCATCGGGCCACCCTCCTGCAGGGACCCCGCTTCGTCGGCACCGGCGAACAGGTCGCCGATCAGATGGCCGACTGGTTCGAAAGCGGCGCCTGCGACGGATTCGTCTTGGCCGCGACGCATCTGCCCGGCGCCTTCGAAGACGTCGTGCGCATGGTGGTGCCGGAACTGCAACGCCGCGGGTTGTTCCGCACCGAATACGAATCATCGACGCTGCGCGGGCATCTCGGCCTGCAGCGTCCGTCGAACACCCGGGTGGCCGCCGGTGCCCATGCTTGACGGGCTGCGGGTACTCGACCTCGCCACGCTGGCCGCCGCGCCGCTGGTGGCCACCTATTTAGGCGAGTTCGGCGCCGACGTGATCAAGGTCGAAGAACCACGGCACGGCGACCCGATCCGCGGCTGGGGCAACCAGCGCGACGGCGTGGGCCTGATGTGGAAGTCGATCGCGCGCAACAAGCGGTCGGTCACGCTGGACTTGCGGTGCGCGGAGGGGCAGGCGCTGGTGCGCCGTCTGGTGGAACACGCCGACGTCGCCATCTTCAACACCCGCCCCCAGACCTTGCGCAAGTGGGGACTGGATTACGAGAGCCTGCGCGCGGTCAATGACCGGATCGTCATGCTGCACATCACCGGTTACGGCCTGAGCGGGCCGAAGAGTGAGCGCCCGGGCTTCGGCACGCTGGGCGAGGCGATGAGCGGATTCGCGCATATCACGGGCCAGGCCGGCGCGCCGCCCACCCTGCCGCCGTTCATGTTGGCCGACGGTGTCGCGTCGCTCAATGCCGCCTACGCGGTGATGATGGCGCTGTATCACCGTGACGTGCACGGCGGGCCGGGCCAACTGATCGACGTCAACCTGATCGACCCGCTGGCCCGGCTGCTGGAGCAGACGCTGCTGGGCTATGACCAGTTGGGCCTGGTGCCAGAGCGGGCCGGCAACCGGTGGGACATCTCGGCCCCGCGCAACACCTATCGCACCGCGGACGGCAGGTGGCTGGCCATGTCCGGCAGTTCGCCGGCGCTGGCGCTGCGGGTGTTCCGGGCGATCGGCAGGCACGACCTGCTGGACGACGCCGACTTCACCGACCCGCAGCGACGGCTGGCGCGGGCCCGCGAAGTCGACGCCGTGGTCGCCGAATGGGTTGCCACCAAGACGCTTTCGGCGGCGATGGAAGTGTTCGAAGCCCACGAGGTGGCCGCGGCCCCGGTCTATGACATCAGCGATCTGGTCGCCGACGAGCAGCTGGCGCATCGTGAGGTGTTCATCTCCGTCGACGACCACCAACTCGGGCCCATGACGGTGCAGGCTCCCGTTCCGCGTTTCTCGGCGGAGTCCGGGACGGTCGGGCATCTGGGGCCTCGCCTCGGCCAGCACAACACCGAGGTGTACGGGGAGCTGCTCGGCATGAGCCTCGACGAAATAGACGACCTACGCGCCCGAGGCGTGTTGTGACAGAAGGACATTGAACGATGACGAATCTTCTCCGCCGCTCCGAGCTCGCGGTGCCCGCAAGCAACGACAACATGTTCGACAAGGCCGCCGGGTGCGGCGCCGACCTGGTATTCCTCGACCTCGAGGATGCCGTGCCCCCGGCGTTCAAAGAGGAATCGCGCGGTAAGGCGATCAGCGCCCTCAACGACCTGGACTGGGGACGCACCGCGCGGGCGGTGCGGATCAACGGCCTGGACACCCGGTGGTGCCACGACGACGTCATCGAGGTGGTGACCAGGGCCGGCCGCAACCTCGACACCATCATCATCCCGAAGGCGTGCCGAGCCCGCGACGTGTGGTGGGTGGACGTTCTGCTCACGCAACTGGAATCGAAGTTGAGCCTGGGCAAGCAGATTCGGCTCGAGGTGCTGATCGAAGAGGTGGAAGGCCTGGCCAATGCCGAGGAGATCGCGGCCGCCAGCCCGCGCCTGGACGCCCTGATCTTCGGGGTGGGTGACTTCTCGTTGTCCCAGGGCGCCCGGGTGGACACCAACTTCGTCCCGCTGGGCGAGTATCCCGGCGAATTCTGGGCTTACGCGCGCAACAAGGTGATCGTCGCCGCGCGCATCGCCGGCATCGACGCCATCGACGCGCCGTACCCCGACTACCGGGACCTCTCCGGGTACGAGCGCGACGCCCGGCGCGCGTCGCTGCTCGGCTACACCGGCAAATGGGCGATCCACCCCGACCAGGTGCCCGTCGCCAATGAGGTTTATGCCCCGACCCCCGACGAAATCGCCCGCGCCGAGACCAATGTCGCCGCTTACCGGGAGGCCGAGGCCAAGGGCCGCGGCGCCGTCGGGGTGAGCGGCGTACTGGTCGATGCCGCCCACGTGAAGCAGGCGGAGCAGACACTGGCCCGCGCCGCCCTGATCAACGGCAGCCGCTAGTCGATCACCACCAACAGGTCGCCGCCCTCGACCTGTGCGGTGCGCGACACCGCGATTCGCGCGACCTTGCCGGCCTTGCCGGTGGTGACGGCGGCCTCCATCTTCATCGCCTCGATCGTCGCGACCGTCTGTCCGGCTTCGACCTGGTCCCCGGCCTCGGCGGTGACCGTGACGACGCCGGCAAAGGGGGCGGCGACGTGATCGGGATTGGCGCGATCGGCCTTCTCGGCCGCCGGCACGTCGCTGGCGATGCTGCGGTCACGCACCACGACGGGGCGCAGCTGACCGTTGAGGATGCACATCACGGTGCGCATGCCGCGTTCGTCGGGATCAGAGATGGCCTCCAGACCGATCAGCAGCTCCACACCGCGCTCCAACTCCACGCGGTGTTCGTCCCCCTGGCGCAATCCGTAGAAGAACTGGTTGGCGCTCAGTCCCGAGGTGTCGCCATAGGTCTCGCGGTGGTCCTCGAGTTCTTTGGCCGGCCCGGGGAACAGCAGCCGATTCAGCGCCGCCTGCCGGCCGGTGCCCGGTGCGGCCAACGCCTTTTCGTCCGCGGCCGTCAGCGGCTGCTCGGGTTTCGCCGGCCCGCGACCGTCTAACGCCTTGGTACGCAACGGCTCCGGCCAGCCGCCCGGCGGGTCGCCGAGTTCGCCGCGCAAAAAGCCGATGACCGAGTCCGGGATGTCGTAACGCGCGGGGTCGTCGGCGAAGTCCTGCGCGCTGACGCCGGCTCCGACCAGCGCCAGCGCCAAGTCGCCGACCACCTTGCTCGACGGCGTCACCTTGACGAGGTGCCCCAGGATGGAGTCGGCGCCGGCGTAGGCGTTTTCGATGTCCTCGAACCGGTCGCCGAGGCCCAGCGCGATGGCCTGCTGGCGCAGGTTCGACAATTGGCCGCCCGGGATCTCGTGGTGGTAGACCCGGCCCGTCGGGGAGGGAAGCCCGGATTCAAACGGCGCGTACACCTTTCGGAGCGCCTCCCAGTACGGCTCCAGGTCGCATACCGCCGGCAGTGACAAGCCGGTGTCGTAGTCGGTGTTGGCAGCGGCGGCCACGATCGACGACAGCGCGGGCTGGCTGGTGGTCCCCGCGAGCGGTGCGGCGGCGCCGTCGACGGCGTCGGCCCCCGCGTGCCAGGCCGCCACGTAGCTCGCCAGCTGTCCGCCCGGGGTGTCGTGGGTGTGCACGTGCACCGGCAGGTCGAATCGGGATTTCAGCGCCGAGACCAGGGTCGCGGCGGCCGGGGCGCGCAACAATCCGGCCATGTCCTTGATCGCCAGGACGTGCGCACCCGCGTCGACGATCTGTTCGGCCAACTTGAGATAATAGTCGAGCGTGTAAAGCTTTTCGTCCGGATCGGACAGATCACCGGTGTAAGACATCGCCACCTCGGCCACCGCCGTGCCGGTGTCGCGCACCGCGTCGATGGCCGGCCGCATCGAGTCAACATTGTTCAACGCGTCGAAGATCCGGAAGATGTCGATGCCGGTGGCCGTCGCCTCCTCGACGAACGCCGTCGTCACCGTCTCCGGATAGGGCGTGTAGCCGACGGTGTTGCGCCCGCGCAGCAGCATCTGCAGACAGATGTTGGGCATCGCGTCCCGCAGCACGGCCAGCCGTTCCCACGGGTCCTCTTTCAAGAACCGCAGCGCCACATCGTAAGTCGCACCGCCCCAGCACTCCACCGACAACAATTGCGGCATCGTCCGCGCGAGGTAGGGCGCCACCTTGATCAGGCCGGTGGTGCGGACCCGAGTCGCCAGCAGCGACTGGTGCGCGTCGCGGAACGTGGTATCCGTGACGGCGACGCCGCGCGACTCGCGGAGCCAGGCCGCGAATCGCTGCGGCCCGAGTTCGGTCAAACGCTGCTTGGAGCCCGCGGGCGGATCCGTCGACAGGTCGATGTCGGGCAGCTTGTCGTGCGGGTACACCGTCGACGGGCGCTCGCCGTGCGGCTTGTTGACGGTGACGTCGGCCAGGTAGCTGAGAATTTTGGTGCCGCGGTCGGCGGAGCTGCGCGCCGTGAGCAGCTGCGGGCGCTGCTCGATGAATGACGTGGTGACACGTCCGGCCTGGAAATCCGCGTCATCCAGAACCGCCTGCAGGAAGGGAATGTTGGTAGACACACCACGAATCCGGAATTCCGCGACCGCCCGTCGGGCCCGGCGCACCGCCGTGGGGAAGTCACGGCCCCGGCACGTCAGCTTGATCAGCATCGAGTCGAAATGCGCGCTGATCTCCGCGCCCAGCGTCGTACCGCCGTCCAAGCGGATTCCCGCACCGCCCGGGGTGCGGTACGCGGTGATGCGGCCGGTGTCCGGACGAAAGCCGTTCGCCGGATCTTCCGTGGTGATGCGGCATTGCAGCGCCGCACCGTGCGGAGCGATCGAATCCTGGCTCAGACCAATCTCTTCCAGCGTTTGACCGGACGCGATCCGCAGCTGGGCGGACACCAGGTCGACGTCGGTGATCTCCTCGGTCACCGTGTGCTCCACCTGGATGCGCGGGTTCATCTCGATGAACACGTGATTGCCGCGTTCGTCGAGCAGGAACTCGACCGTGCCCGCACAGGTGTAGCCGATGCCTTGCGCGAACGCCACCGCGTCCGCGCAAATGCGTTCGCGCAGTTGTGGATCCAGGTTGGGTGCCGGCGCAATTTCGACCACCTTCTGGTGGCGCCGCTGCACGCTGCAGTCCCGTTCATAGAGGTGGATCACGTTGCCGTGATTGTCGGCCAGGATCTGGACCTCGATGTGACGCGGATTGATCACCGCCTGCTCGAGAAACACCGAGGCATCCCCGAAGGCGGATTCGGCCTCGCGGCTGGCGGCCTCGATCGCCTCTGGCAGCGCCGCCGGGTCGGTGACCCGGCGCATCCCGCGGCCGCCACCACCGGCGACCGCCTTGACGAACAGCGGAAACGTCATCGACTCGGCGACCGTGACCAGCTCGTCCACCGATGTCGAGGGCGCCGAGGAGGCCAGCACCGGAAGTCCCGCCGCCCGGGCCGCCGCGATCGCCCGCGACTTGTTGCCGGTGAGCTCCAGCACCTCCGCACTCGGGCCGACGAACGTGATCCCGGCCGCCGCACACGCCGCCGCCAGGTCCGGGTTCTCGGACAGGAAGCCATAGCCGGGGTAGATCGCGTCCGCCCCGCACGCCCGCGCCGTTTCGACGATGTCGTCGACCGACAGGTAGGCGCGGACCGGGTGGCCCTCCTCCCCGATCTGGTATGACTCGTCGGCCTTGAGCCGATGCACCGAATTGCGGTCCTCGTAGGGATAGACCGCCACGGTGGCCAGTTCCAGTTCGTAGGCGGCGCGGAAGGCGCGGATCGCGATCTCGCCGCGATTGGCGACCAGGACTTTCGTCAGCACGGTATTTACGATAGAGCGCGCTGCGGCGGTCCGACATATTCGCTGAGCGGACGGATCAACGCGTTGGACGCGGTCTGCTCGATGATGTGTGCCGTCCACCCGGTAATGCGGCTCATCACGAAAATCGGCGTGAAGGCCCCGATGTCGAAGCCCATCAGGTAATAGGCCGGCCCGGTCGGAAAGTCGAGGTTCGGCTTGATGCCGTTGGCCTGCGCCATCCCCTTTTCCAGGACCTGGTAGATGTCGAGCCACTTCTGACCGTCACGTGCCGCGGCGACGCGCTGGAGTGCTTTCTTCATGGTCGGCACCCGGGAGTCGCCGTTCTTGTAGACGCGGTGGCCGAAGCCCATGATCTTGTCTTGGCGATCCAGTTTGTCCTGTAGCCACTGCGAAGCCCGCTCGACGCTTCCGATTTCGATCATGTCGTGCATGACCGCTTCGTTGGCGCCGCCGTGCAGCGAGCCCTTGAGCGCGCCGATGGCGGCGGTGACCGCGCTGTAGATGTCGGACTGGGTCGAGGTGACCACCCGCGCGGCGAAGGTCGAGGCGTTGAAGCTGTGCTCGGCGTAGAGCACCATGGACTGTTCGAATGCGTCGACGATCACCTGCTCGGGGACATCGCCGAAGCACATGTGCAAGAAATTCTGGGCGTAGCTCATGTGGCTGTGCGGCGCGATGGGTTCCAGGCCGCGCCGGCGGCGCATGTCGGCCGCGACGATGGTGGGCAGCACCGCGAACATCCGCAGCGCCTTGGCGTAGTTGGCCGCCGGCCTGCTGTCGTCCTCGTCGGGGTCTTCGGCACCCATCGAGCTGATGAAGGTGCGCACCACATCCATCGGGTGACACGTGTCGGGCAATTTGGTCAATAACGACAACTGCGATCGGTTCAGCCTGCGGGCCGCTCGTTCCCGCTGGGTGAACAGTGCCAGCTGCTGCTCGTCGGGGAGCTCGCCGTGCCACAGCAGGTAGGCGACCTGCTCGAAGCTGCAGGCGGCGGCGAGGTCTTGGACCGCGTAGCCGCGGTAGGTCAGCGAGTTGGTCTCGGGGACGACCTTGGAAATGGCGGTCGTGTCGACGACGACACCGGCCAGGCCTTTATAGATGCGGGGGTGGTTGTCTTCGACGGTGCTCATTACATGTCTCCTTGCACGGTGAAGTTGTAGATGTCGGAATCGAATTGGCTGTAATCGGCGTAGCGCAGCAACTCGTAGAGCCTGCTGCGGCGTTGCATCCGGTTGATCAGGCCCGATTGTGTTCCGGTCTCGGCGATTTCACGAAGACCGGCCTCGACCGCGTGCATGGCCAACCGCAGCGTGGTGACAGGGTAGATCACCACGTTGTAGCCGATGTCGGATAGCTGCCCGGCGCTCAGCAACGGCGATTTGCCGAATTCGGTCATGTTGGCGAGCAGCGGCGTGTCGACCGCGGCGCGGAACCGCTCGAATTCTGCAGGGGTGTGCAGGGCTTCGGTGAAGATCAGGTCCGCACCCGCGTCCGCGTAGGCCTTGGCGCGCTCGATCGCGGCCGGCACCCCTTCGATGTCGGCTGCGTCGGTGCGGGCGCAGACGATGAAATTCGGGTCGCGGCGGGCGCAGACGGCGGCCCGCAACCGTTTGATCATCTCGGCGGCCGGCACCACGGTCTTGCCGTCGAGATGCCCGCAGCGCTTGGGGTTTTCCTGGTCCTCGAGGTGGCAGCCGGCCAGCCCGGCGTCCTCGAGCACCGTCACCGTGCGCGCCGCGCTCATCGGCTCACCGAAGCCGGTGTCGGCGTCGATCAGCGTGGGCAGATCGGTCACCCCTGCGATCTGGGCGCCACGACCGGCGACTTCGGTCAGGGTGGTCAGGCCGATGTCGGGCAGGCCGAGGTCGGCGGCGAGCACCGCCCCGGACACGTACACCCCGTCGAACCCGAGCTCGGCGACGAGTTTTGCCACCAGCGGTGAGAAGGCGCCCGGGAACCGTTGCAGCCGGCCGCTTTCCAGCGCGGAACGGAATTGTGCCCGCTTGTCGGTCGCCGCGACGGCCCCGCCGATCAGCCCGCTCATCAGAAGATCCCCGAGGGGATGCTGGGCGCCGTGTCCAGTACCCGTGGACCGACCGTGATATTGAGGGCGCCCAAAGTGCCGGCCTGCAGGTCCGCCAGGGCTTCGGCCGCCGACAGGAACCGCTGCTGTTCGGTGTCGCTGAGCACACCTTCGGCCAGCTCGGTGAACTTCCCGATGTACTGCTTTCGCCCAAACGGCCTGGCCCCCAATGGATGAGCGTCGGCGACGGCGATCTCGTCGACGATGACCTCACCGTTTTTGAGGGTGACCTCGGCGCGCGCACCGAACGCCTTCTCCGCCGGATCCGCCGAGTGGTAGCGCCGGGTCCATTCGGGATCCTCGACCGTCGAGATCTTGTGCCACAGCTCGACGGTGTCGGCCCGGTGCGCGCGCTGCGGCGCGTAGGACCGCTCGTGATGCCAGGTTCCGTCCTGCAGCGCGACCGCGAAGATGTACATCACCGAGTGATCCAGCGTCTCGCGTGAAGCATCCGGGTCGAACTTCTGTGGATCGCCCGACCCGGTGCCGATCACATAGTGGGTGTGATGGCTGGTGTGCAGCACGATCGTCGCGACCTGGCCCAGATCCCCGATCCGGGTGCGCATCCGGCGGGCCAAATCGATCAGCGCCTGACTCTGATACTCCGCCGAATGCTCCTTGGTGTAGCTGTCCAGGATGGCGCGTTTGGGCTCACCGGGTTCGGGCAGCGCGACGTGATAGGTGTGCTCGGGACCCGAGAGCAGCCAGGCGATCACCCCGTCCTCACCCTCCCAGATCGGGGCGGGCGCGCCCTCGCCGCGCATCGCGCGGTCGACGGCCTCGATGGCGACCTTGCCGGCCCAGGCGGGCGCGAACGCCTTCCAGCTCGAAATCAGACCCTTGCGCGACTGCCGGGTGGCGGTCGTCAAATGCAGCGCCTGCCCGATCGCCTGATAGATGGTCTCGGTGTCCAGGCGCAGCATCGTGCCCAGGCCCGCGGCCACCGACGGACCCAGGTGCGCAACATGGTCAATCTTGTGTTCGTGCAAGCAGATTCCCATGGCCAGATCGATCTGGACCTCGTAACCGGTCGCGATCCCCCGGATCAGATCGGCTCCGCTGATCCCGAGGTGCTGGGCCACGGCAACCATTGGGGGAATGTTGTCGCCCGGGTGGGAGTACTCGGCGGCCAGGAAGGTGTCGTGAAAATCCAGTTCACGCACGGCGACGCCGTTGGCCCAGGCCGCCCACCCAGGGGAGTAATCGCCCTCGATCCCGAAAACCTTCGCGCCATGGACCGCGCTCGGGTGCGCGCGCGCCTGAGCCCGCGCGACCGCCACCGGACGACGGACCAGCGAGGCGGCCGACACCGCGGCGTTGTCGATGACGCGGTTGATCACCATCGCTTCGGTGTCCGCGGGCACCTCCACCGGGTCCGCGGCGACCTCCGCGATCTTCCACGCCAGGTGCTCACTACGGGGGAAGTCGTCGGCGCTACGCCGGGTTCGAACGTCGTGTACGCGCATAGGACGCACAGTACGCACGACCAGTTGCCGGGTAAATGCCCTGTAAAGGCGTAAATTTGTGTCCTTATGCGCGAGATTTTGCGAATGTTGTGAAAGGCGTCGGGCGTACGGTGGGACCCGTGGCGAAGACGTTCGCCGGAGCGCGGCTACGGCGATTGCGCGAGGAGCAGGGGCTGACCCAGGTGGCGCTGGCGCGCGTCCTGGGGCTGTCGACCAGCTACGTCAACCAACTCGAGAATGACCAGCGCCCGATCACCGTTCCGGTATTACTCAGCCTTACCGACCGATTCGACCTGCCGAGCCAGTACTTTGCGCCGGAGTCCGATGCCCGCTTGATCTCCGACCTTCGGGAGGTGCTCGCCGACGGGCCCGTCACGGCCGCGCAAGTCGAGGAGCTCGTCGCCCGCATGCCCGCGATCGGTCAGACTCTGGTCAACCTGCACCGGCGGCTGCACGACACCACCGCCGACCTGGAGGCCCTGCACAGTCGGGCGAACCTAGACGTTTCCGACACGTCGGCGCTGTCCCAGCAGCCGATGCCGTTCGAAGAGGTTCGGGATTTCTTCTACGACCGCAAGAACTACATCGGTGAACTCGACATCGCGGCCGAAGATCTGTTCACCAAGAACCACTTGCGAATTGGCGGACTCGACGGCCAGCTCGCGCAGCTGCTCGCAGACCAACTCGGCGTCACGGTGGTGATCGACGACGGCCAGGTGTTGGGCCCCAACTCCAAACGCCTGTTCGCGCCGGAATCGAAAACCGTGTACCTGGCCCGGTGGCTACATCCGGGCCAGCGTGCCTTTCAGCTCGCCACCCAGGTCGCCCTGCTCACGCAGGAAAGGCTGATCACCGGGATCATCGCCGGCGATGATCAGCTCAGCGACGATGCCCGCGGTGTGGCGCGCATCGGGCTGGCCAACTATTTTGCCGGCGCGCTGCTGTTGCCCTACCTGAGATTCCTGGACGTCGCCGAGAGTGTCCGCTACGACATCGACCAGCTGGCAAGGCGATTCGAGGTGGGATTCGAAACCATCTGCCACCGGCTGTCCACCCTGCAACGCCCGAACGCGCGGGGGGTGCCGTTCATCTTCGTCCGCACCGACAGCGCCGGGAACATCTCGAAACGCCAGTCCGCCACGGCCTTTCACTTCTCCCGCGTCGGCGGCAACTGCCCGCTGTGGGTGGTCCACCACGCGTTTTCCCGGCCCGGCCAGTTTCTGACCCAGGTCGCGCAGATGCCCGACCAGCGCACCTACTTCTGGATCGCCCGGACCACCACAACGGAGCCGAGCCGTTACCTCGGCCCGGACAAGAGCTTCGCGATCGGACTGGGATGCGACGTCGCGCACGCGGAGAAACTGATCTACTCGGTCGGCATCGATTTGGCCGATGCCGAGGCGATCGTGCCGATCGGCGCCGGCTGCAAGATCTGCGACCGGCCCGCGTGCCCGCAACGTGCGTTCCCCTACCTCGGCCACCCGGTCTACGCCGATCCGCACAACAGCACCGATCTGCCGTACCCGCCCGCGATCACGCCCTGATTGGAGAGTGCACATGCCCAAGGTGGCGATACTCGATGACTACGCCGGGGTGGCCTTGCAGGTCGCCGACTGGTCACCGGTGCAGAACCGGGCCGACATCACCGTTTTCGACCGCCATCTCTCCGAAGCGAGGGCCGCCGAAGCGCTGCGGACGTTCGATGTGGTGTGCACCCTGCGCGAGCGGATGGCGTTTCCGCGAACACTGATCGAGCGGCTGCCGAACCTGAGGCTGATCACCATCGTCGGCAAGAGTTTGCCGAACCTGGATATGGCCGCCGCCACCGGGCACGGGATCCTGGTCGCCCATTCCGATTTCGGACACTCACGATTCAGGTCCATGCGCGACGCGACGCCGGAACTCGCCTGGGGTTTGATGATCGCGACGGTGCGCCATCTGGCGGAAGAGCATCGGCACATGCGCGACGGTGGGTGGCAGAGCGCCGCGGGTATGACGCTGGCGGGCAAGACGCTCGGTCTGCTCGGTCTGGGTAGGGTCGGCGCACGAATGGCCAAGTACGCCAAGGCGTTCGACATGGAAGTCATTGCGTGGAGCCAAAATCTCACCGAGGACGCCGCCGCGAGCGTGGGCGCCCGGCGGGTGGAGAAGGCCGACCTTTTCGAAGCCGCCGACGTGGTCTCCATCCATCTGGTGCTCTCGGAGCGCACCCATGGCCTCGTCGGCGCGTCCGAGCTGGCCCTGATGAAGCCGCACGCCTATCTGATCAACACGTCTCGGGGCCCGATCGTCGATGAGGGGGCACTGATCGCCGCGTTGGAAGACGGGCGTATCGCCGGCGCGGGGCTGGACGTGTTTGACATCGAACCGCTGCCCAGCGATCACCGGTTGCGGCTGCTCCCGAATGTGACCCTGTCTCCCCACCTGGGGTACGTCACTCGCGAGATGCTCGGCGCCTTCTACTCCGACACCGTGGAGTCAGTGGTGGCCTTTCTGGACGGGGCGCCGATCCGGATCGCCAATCCCGAGGCGCTCGAGCGGCGCTGATCGATTCACTTCCGTCTCCAGTGCGGACTTTTCACCGCGTCGAGGGCCTCGGCGACGTAGCGGTCGAGCGGCCACGGCTTCCCGGACTGTCGCACCCATTGCTGGAAGGCGAAATCGGCCGCCGCAAAGGCAATTTGGACGAGCAAGCCGGGACGGAGATCGGTCTCGGGGTCGACGCCCATCCGTTCGGCGATGAGCTTGGTGGCCCGTTCCTTGTCGGCGGGCCGATGCACCGTGACCTTGTCGAGCAGATCGGGAGCCACCAGCAAAGCCTCACGCCACTCTTCGGTGTCGGCCTGCTCGAACGAGCGGGTCCGGGTGATGATGGCGTTGATCAGCGCGATGTCGGGTGATTCGGCGGCCGGGCGACCTTCGAGGAGATTGACGATCGCGGCGCCGCCGTAGCGCACGGGCGCAAGGAGCAGCTCCTCCTTCGCCGGGACGTGGCGGAAGAAGGTGCGCGGGGAAACACCTGCGGCCGTGGCGATTTCCTCGGTGGTCACTGCGTCATACCCGCGCTCGACGAACAACCGGAAGGCCGCGCGCCGGATGTCGGCGCGGATCTGTGCGCGCTGCCGATCGCGGAGCGACTCCGGTCTGGCGGAAACGGTCACCGGAAGCAGCCGATCCCGCCGTCGACGTGGATGGTCTGCCCGGTGATGAACGTCGCGTCACTGCCGAGCAGGAACGCCACCAACGCGCCCACGTCGGTGCGGACGTCGCCGATGCGCTTCATCGGCACGCGTCCGACGGCCTTTTCGTACTCCTTGGGCGCGAAGGACTTCCAGTACTTGACGCCGTCCGACTCGGCGAACGGGCAGATCACGTTGACGCGGATGTTGTCGCGTCCCCATTCCAGCGCCGCGACCTTGGACAGCCCGCGGATGCCTTCCTTGGCGGCCGCGTACCCGCCCCATTTGGGCTCGCCGCCCGTCCCGGTCCCCGAGCCGAGATTGACGATCGACCCGCCGCCCGCCTTGACCATCAGGGGGTGCACGGCCTGCATGAGCAGGAAGGTCGCCCGCGGGCCGACCTCATAGCCGAGTGCGAGATCTTCGGTGGTGATGTCGACGAATGCCTTGGGCTCGTTGGTGGCAATCGCGTTGTTCACCAGGCCATGCGCCGTCCCGAAGGCGTCGATTGCGGCGGCCGCGATCCGCTGCGCGCTGTCGGGGTCGCGCAGATCGGCGACGAGGGGCTCTACCCGTCCGATCGCCTGGAGTTCAGCGGTGGTCGCCGCGAGGACCTCCTCTTGGATGTCGACCAACAGCACCGCAGCGCCGCGTTCGAGCAACGCGCCGGTCACGCCCTTGCCGACGCCCTGGGCGGCGCCGGTGACGATCGCGACGTGCCCGCGCATCGAATCGGCGTGGCTGTAGCTCATTGCGCGGGTCCCATCTGCAGCTGCACACCCCGGTGCATTTCGTAGGTGCTACGCGCCCCGTGGGGCCGTTCGATGAACTCCACCGGCGTCCCGTCCGGGTCTTTGACGAAAAACATTCGGACACCGCCGATCTCGAAGGGGTCCTGGTCGGGGATGTGACCGCCGACCACCCGGCCCTCCTGTTTGCGGTGGCCATGCAACACCGCGTCGAAAGGCTCTCCGGAGATGAGGGATTCGAAGACGACGTCCATGCCGAGGACATCCCGGTAGAACGCCAGTGCGCGGTCCATGTCGGTGACGCCGACGACGAGGTGACAGAACGACACGTCGTCGAGGACGGCCTCGCCGGTCATGGCCTGCTCGCCGCCAGATTCGGGGCCGGCCGCCCGGCGAACAGCGGGAGATCGAGGTAGGTCTTGATGCCCGGTTCGGCGGCGCACACGTCGGGAACGGCGTTGATGCAGTGATTGGCGGTGACCACGACGCCCGGATTCTTCACCAGCCCTTCGGCGATCGTCTCGGGCTGCAGCCCCTTGAAGGTGAGGCTGACGTCGGGGTCGCCGGTGATTTCGACCTCGAAGCGTTCACCGCGCCCGCCGAAATTCCAGGCGGGGTCCAGGTTTTCCTCACCCATCAGCCAGTTGACGGCCGCGGTGATCACCGGCTCGCCGTCGACGAGCGCTTGCCAGCGGAACCGGCGTGCCGCCACGGTGCCGGTGGTGATCGGGAACGGGTCGTAGTCGATGTCGGCGGTCGCCACGGCGACATCCTGGATGGTTCTGATGTTGGGGTCGATGCGAAATCCCATGTGATCGGCGATCATCCGCACCGACTGCTTGAAGCCCGCGTCGAGCAGGCCGGCCATCGGCCCTTGGGTGGCTTCCTCGGGTGTGCCGCCGAATCCCATGATGTGGCGCACCACGTCCGGTGCGTTGTAGGTGCGGATGTCGGAGAACTCCTCGGCGCGGATATGGGTGACAGCCGAGGACAGTGAGGACAGCATGAGCGGGAATCGCTCCGTGATGCCCCCGGGATGGATCCCCGAACCATGCAGCGTCACACCACTTTCCGCCGCGGCATCGGCGACGGCCTGATGGCGCGGGTTGCCCGGATCGGGGTAGACCCAGCCGACCGGTGTGACGACGTTCTTACCGGACCGCAGGATCGCGATGACCTCGTCGTCGTTGGGTATCAGCGGGCTGTACATGACGCAGTCGGCGTCCAGCGCCAGCACCTCGTCGATGCTGGTGGTCGCGGTGACACCGAGATCCTGCGTGCCGATGATTTTGCCGACGTCGACACCGTTCTTGTCCGCGCTGTGCACCCAGCACCCGACGAGTTCCAGCCGCGGGTGATTCAGGACGCACTCGATCGCCGCTTTGCCCACGCCGCCCGTGGCCCACTGGATGACACGAAGCTTGGACGGGCTACTCATCATTGACCTCCCGGACGGCAGTGCGCGGCCTTTACACATCGGCGAACGAAATGGCAGGCTATGACTTGCTGACAGTGACTGTCAACAATCGAATGGTTCGGGAGAAGGTCTGTTGATGCGCGTCCTCGACGGCAAGATCGCGATCGTGACCGGCACCAGCCGCGGTGTGGGCGTCGGCATCGCCCACGAACTGCTGCGGGCCGGCGCGACCGTGATCGGTTGTTCGCGCTCGCCGCTGGACGCCATCCCGGGCATCGAACAAGAGTGGGCGGCGCGCGCTTCTCAGAAGGTCTGCGATCAGGGTGACTATCGTTCGATCGACGCGTTCGTCGCCGACGTTGTGGCCACCCACGGGCGAGTTGACATCCTGGTGAACAACGCCGGCGGCACGGTCCCGGCGCCACACGCAGAGAACATTCCCGAACTGGTGCAACGCATTCAGGGCGCGCCCGCCGCCGACGACGAGTACGCGCGCACCGCCCTGTTCCATGCGTTCGCGGTGCAGATGAACCTCATCAGCCCCTTGTGGTTCGCCATCCGCGCCTATCGGCAGATGCAGACCCAGGATGGCGTCGGCGCCGTCATCAACATCTCCAGCGGCGCGGGACACCCGGCGGGCTCGCCGACGCTGGTCTCCTACGGCGCGGCCAAAAGCGGTCTCAACCACCTCACCCGGTCACTGGCCGAGGAGTGGGGGCCCAAGGTGCGCGTCAACTGCGTGGCGCTGGGCCCGACGATGACGGAGAACTTCCGGTCGTTCGTGCTGCCCAAGGACGATCCGACCGGAGAGAGGTATTTCGCCGCCGTTCCGTTGCGCCGCGCCGGTGAGCCCGCGGAGGTGGGGCGGATCTGTGTTTTCCTCGCCGGCGGGCAGGCCGACTTCGTCAACGGCACCACCATCGAATGCGACGGCGGAATGCTTCCCGGCGTACTGTACGACGCCGGCCTGAAGACGATCACCGACCTGCTGTGATCCCGCCCGGCACGCTTCAAGAACACAGAGCTAGGGCAAGGAGATTCACGTGAGCAGCCTGGAACCCACCGCACAACAGTTCTCGGCGCTGGCGGCGCGCCCCGCCGACGCGCCGGTGGTGATGGTCAACCTGTTGAAGTTCAAACCCGAGGGGGGCCTCGAGAGCTACCTGCAATACGGCCAAGAGGTCGTTCCGCACCTCGAACGTGTGGGCGCCACCCTGCGTTACGCCGGGGGAGCGCCATCGGTGGTGATCGGCGATGGCGAACGGCCTTGGTGGGACGTGATTCTCATCGTCGAATACCCGACGCCGCAGGCCTTCATCGACATGGTGACGACTCAGGAGTACGCCAAGGTGCACGAGCATCGCGCCGCCGGCCTGGATCGCGGAGACCTGATCGCGACGTCGACGTGGTCGGTCGTGGCTGACTGACCGGCAGCAAACCAGCTCGTCGCCGATCTGCGCAGAGAACCGCACGCCGACGTCAGTCGCGGTGTAATGGGTAGATGGAACTGATGATGCCCACCGACGCGATCTTTCTCCTGGGAGAATCCCGCGAACATCCCATGCACGTCGGAGGCTTGCAGTTGTTCGAGCCCCCGCCGGGCGCCGGCCCCGGCTTCGTCAGTGACCTCTACAAGAGTCTGGCGTCTCAGCAGGAATTCCAGCCCACGTTCCGCAAACACCCCGCGAAGTTCGTCGGCGGAATCGCAAACCTCGGCTGGTCATACGACGACGACGTCGATGTCGACTACCACGTCCGGCGTTCGGCGCTGCCGTCACCCAAACGGGTCCGCGAACTGCTCGAGCTCACGTCGCGGTGGCACAGCAGCCTGCTGGATCGTCATCGCCCGTTGTGGGAGACGCACATCGTCGAAGGTCTCAAGGACGGCCGCTTCGCCATCTACACCAAGGTTCACCACGCACTGATCGACGGTGTGTCTGCACAGAAGCTGATGCAGCGTGCGCTGTCCACCGACCCCGACGACACCGAGATCCGCGCGCCGTGGACGCTGAGCAAGCCCAAGCGCAAACCCAGCCTGTCGTCTCCGTTGAGTTCATTGGCTCGCACAGCGGGATCCCTTGCGGCACTTGCTCCCTCGACGCTGGGGCTGGCGCGTGCGGCCCTGCTCGAGCAGCAACTGACGCTGCCTTTCGGGGCGCCGAAGACCATGTTGAACGTCAAGGTCGGCGGCGCTCGCCGCTGCGCCGCGCAGTCCTGGTCGCTGGACCGCATCAAAAGCGTGAAGAAGGCCGCGGGGGTCACGGTGAACGACGTCGTCCTGGCGATGTGCGCGGGTGCCCTGCGCTACTACCTGCTCGAGCAGAACGCGCTGCCGGACAGCCCGCTGATCGCGATGGTCCCGGTGAGCCTGCGCACCGAGGAAGAGGCCGACGCTGGCGGCAACCTGGTCGGAGCCATCCTGTGCAACCTCGCGACCGATACCGAGGATCCTGCACAGCGTCTGCTGACGATCAGCGATTCGATGCGCAGCAACAAGACAGTGTTCTCGCAGTTGCCGCGGTTCCAGGCGCTGGCACTGTCCGCCGTCAATACGTCAGCCTTGGCGTTGGCGGCGGTCCCGGGCTGGGTGGCATCGACGTCACCCCCGTTCAACATCATCATCTCGAACGTGCCCGGACCCACGCAGCCGATCTATTACGGGGGCGCCCGGCTCGACGGCAACTACCCGCTGTCCATCGCGCTGGACGGCCAAGCGCTGAACATCACCCTGGCCAACAACGCCGGCAGTCTGGACTTCGGTCTGGTGGGGTGCCGGCGCAGTGTGCCGCACCTGCAACGCCTGCTCACGCATCTGGAGTCCTCGCTCAAGGATCTGGAACGCGCTGTGGGAGAATAGAAGCCGATGGCGAAGCTGAGCGCGGGCGTGATGTTGTGCCGGGCGCCTGACGGTGTCGTCGAGGTCTTGCTCGCGCATCCGGGTGGACCGTTCTGGGCCCGCAAAGACGACGGTGCGTGGTCGATCCCGAAGGGCGAGTACACCGACGGGGAGGATCCTTGGGCGGCCGCGCAGCGCGAGTTCGCCGAGGAGTTGGGGCTGTCGGTTCCGGCCGGGCCGCGCATCGACCTCGGTCAGCTGAAACAATCCGGCGGCAAGGTGGTGACCGCCTTCGCCGTGCAGAGCGACCTCGACATCACCGAGGCGCGCAGTAACACCTTCGAATTGGAGTGGCCCAAAGGGTCGGGCACACTGCGGGAGTTTCCCGAGGTCGACCGGGTGGGCTGGTTCGCGGTGGTGACCGCACGCATCAAATTGCTGAAAAGTCAGCACGGTTTTCTCGATCGCTTGATGGCGCATCCGGCCGTGGCCGGGTTATCCGAAGGGACGTGACATGCAGACGCTGCGAACACCCGACGAACGGTTCGACGAGGTACCGGATTTCCCTTACCCGCCAAGGTATTGCGAAGTATCAGACGACGACGGCGGTGTGCTGCGCGTGGCCTGGATCGAAGACGGTCCAGATGATGCCGACCCGATTCTCATGCTGCACGGCGAGCCGTCCTGGTCCTACCTGTACCGCAAGATGATTCCCGTTCTGGTGGCCGAGGGCCACCGGGTCATCTGCCCGGATTTGGTCGGATTCGGCCGTTCGGACAAGCCGACGCGGCTGGACGACCACAGCTACGCCCGCCATGTCGAATGGATGCGCGCGCTGGCGTTCGATGTCCTCGACCTCCGCGACGTCACCCTGGTGGGTCAGGACTGGGGCGGGCTGATCGGATTGCGGCTCGCCGCAGAGCATCCCGAACGGTTTGCCCGGGTCGTCGTCGCCAACACCGGGCTGCCGAACGGGGAGCAGCCCATGGCCGACGTCTGGTGGCGCTTCCGGGAGGCCATCACGTCGGCGCCGACGCTGGACATCGGCGCGTTTGTGCAGGGCGGTTGTCGCCGGCGGATGAGCGATGCCGAGCGCGCGGGCTACGACGCGCCGTTCCCCGCCGACGAGTACTGCACGGCCCCGCGGGCCATGCCCGGGCTGGTGCCCACGTCACCGGACGATCCGGCCGCCGCGGCCAACAAGGCCGCGTGGGCGAAGCTGTCGGTGAGCCCGACGCCCATGCTGGTCGCCTTCAGTGACAGCGACCCCATCACCGGACCGATGGCCGCGATCTTCCGGCGCGAGATGCGTGGCGCGCAAGGGATCGACCACCCGGTGATCCGCGGCGCCGGACACTTTCTGCAGGAGGACGCCGGAGAAGAACTGGCCGGCCACATCGCGGCGTTCCTGCGCCGCTGAGCGGGCCGCGCCGCGGCGGATCAGGCTGCGGGCACAATGTCAGGGTGACGACCGCGCCGACCGAAGCCACCGAATCCCAAGGGTTGTTGCTGCAGCTGTTGGACCCCGCCAACCGGGCAGATCCCTACCGGCTGTGCGCGCAGTTTCGCGACCGCGGAGCGCTGCAGCTGCCCGACGCCAACCTGGCCGTCTTCCTGAGTTACCGCGACTGCGACGAGGTGTTGCGGCACCCGTCGTCGAGCAGCGACAACGTCAACTCGACCGTCGCGAAGCAGCAGGCGGAGTCCGGCACCGCGCCGCCCAGGCAAGGCCCGCCGGGGTTTTTGTTCCTCGATCCGCCCGATCACACCCGGCTGCGCAAGCTGGTCAGCAAGGCGTTCGCGCCGAGGGTGGTGAGCGCGCTGCAACCCGACATCCGCTCGCTGGTCGACGGATTGCTCGACCGGGTCGCCGAAAAAGGCCAGTTCGAGGTCGTCGAAGATTTCGCCTATCCGCTGCCGGTCGCCGTGATCTGCCGGCTGCTCGGTGTGCCCCTCGAGGACGAGCCGCAGTTCAGCCACGCGTCGGCGTTGCTGGCCCAGGCTCTGGACCCGTTTTCGACGATTACCGGCGTGTCGGCGGAAGTCGCGAATGAGCGACAACAGGCCGGGACGTGGCTGCGTGACTACTTCCACGGCCTGATCGACAAGCGCCGTTCGCGGCCGGGCGACGACTTGCTGTCGGGGTTGATCGCCGTGGAGGAGTCGGGGGATCAACTGACGGAGGACGAGATCGTCTCGACCTGCAATCTGCTGCTCATCGCCGGACACGAGACCACGGTCAACCTCATTGGGAACGCCATTTTGGCCATGCTGCGCAACACCGGGCAGTGGGCAGCCCTGGGCGCCGCCCCCGACCGAGCGCCGGCGATCGTGGAAGAGACCCTGCGTTATGACCCACCCGTACAACTGGTGGGCCGAATTGCGCTCGCCGACATGGCGATTGGGGGCATCGAGGTGCCCGCGGGTGATGTCATGATGCTGCTGCTCGCCGGCGCCAACCGTGACCCCGCCGAATACGACCGGCCCGACGTGTTCGACCCGGATCGGAAAAGTTTGCGGCACTTGGGCTTCGGACGCGGGGCGCATTACTGCCTGGGTGCGCCGCTGGCCCGGCTGGAGGCCGGCGTGGCCCTGTCGGCGGTGACCGCGCGCTTCCCGCACGCGCGGTTGGATGGCGAACCACAGTACAAGACCAACGTGACGCTGCGAGGGCTGTCGCAGCTCATGATCGGGGTCTGATCAGGCGTCTCCGGGTCCGGTATCAAACGCTCACCTTGTAGTTATCCACAGTTGGAAGTTCCTCCACAGGGGGGCCTTTGGGCCCAGCGGGATGTCGGTGGGCGTGGCTACCGTTCGAAGCATGTTCGATTGCGAGTTGCCGACCGCCGAGGCGCTGGCGCACGTCGATGACGCGGAAGTGGTGGCCGCGATCGCCGAATGCGCCAGGGTGGAGGCGGCGGCCGCGGCGCGCCGGCTGGCGGCTACGGCGGAACTCGTGCGCCGCCACGCCAACGGTCCCACGGATTGCGCCCACTGGTCGTGCGACAACTGGGATGCGATGGCCGCGGAAGTGGCCGCCGCGCAAAACATCAGCCATGCCATGGCCTCGGGACAGATGTATCTTGCTGTGGCCCTGCGTGATCGGTTGCCGCGGGTGGCTGCGCTGTTCGCTGAGGGCGCCGTCAATGCCAGGCTGGCGGCGACCATCGTCTGGCGCACCGACCTGATCAAAGACCCAGAAACTGTCCGGTTGGTCGATACGATGCTGGCCGAGGATGCGACCGGCTTCGGGCCGATGACGGCGAACAAAACCGCACAAGCGATCGACGCGGTGGTAGACCAATACGATCCAGGAGCTTTGCGGCGCACCCGCACCGGTGCCCGCGCCCGCGACGTCGTCATCAACCAGGCCGATGACGAGTCGGGCACCGCGGACTTGTGGGGGCGGCTCTATGCGACCGATGCGGCCATGCTGGATCGGCGCCTGTCGCAACTGGCTCACACGGTTTGCCAGGACGACCCGCGCACCCTCGGCCAGCGGCGTGCTGACGCGTTGGGTGCGCTTGCCGCCGACGCGGATCGGCTCGCGTGCGCATGCGGCAATCGCGACTGCCCGGTGGGAACCGCCAACGACGAGCGGGCCAGCAGCGTCGTGATTCACGTTGTTGCGCAGGCGTCGACGTTGGACGCCGACCCGGATCCGCACATGTCCGGAGAACGGCCACCCAGGCCGATCACGCCGGAGATGACCCTGGCGGAGGCTCTGGCGCCCGACCCAGAACCGGACGTGCCGGCCGAACGCAGGCCTCCCGCTCTGATCACCGGCGGCGGCGTGCTTTCCCCCGCGCTGATCGCCGAGTTGGTCCGCGGCGGGGCGAAGGTTCGGCCGGTACACCATCCCGGCGATGCCATGCCCGAATCGGGATACCGCCCATCAGCCGAGCTGGAGCGGTTTATCCGAAGCCGGGATATGACGTGCCGGTTCCCCGGTTGCGACCGGGCCGCCGAGTTCGCCGATATCGACCACACGGTGCCCTACCCGCTCGGGCCGACCCACGCGTCCAACCTCAAATGCCTGTGCCGAAAACATCATCTTTTGAAAACTTTCTGGACCGGCTGGCACGACGAGCAACGGCCCGACGGCACCATCGCATGGAAATCGCCAAGCGGACACCGCTACATCACCCAGCCAGGCAGCCGACTGTTCTTTCCCGCCCTGTGCGTGCCAACCGGCAAATTACCAACCGCCCCACGGCAATACCGCTCTTCTGGTGATCGCGGGGTCATGATGCCCACGCGCCGCCAAACCCGACAGCAAGACCGCGCTCGCCGCATCGCCGCCGAACGCTCGCTTAATGCCGCGCGCGTCGCCGAACGCAACCAGCCGCCGCCGTTTTAGCCCGAGCCGAGGCCCGGCACGATCTCGCCGAGACTGAATGTCACCGGCTGCTCCAGCTGTTCATAGGTGCAAGAGCGCGGGTCGCGGTCCGGACGCCACCGGTTGAACTGCGCGGTGTGCCGAAACCGCCGGCCCTCCATGTGGTCGTAGCGCACCTCGACCACGCGCTCGGGCCGCAGCGGCACGAAGGACAGGTCCTTGCCGGCGTTCCAACGCGAGTATTCGTTCTTGCGGGGCGTTCGCTCACCGGCCTCGTGGGCGGCCCAGTTCCATGGGTGGTCGGAGAAGTCGGTGACGAGGGGCTGCAGTTCGGCGAACAGCCGCCGCCGTTCGGCCATCGGGAAGGCGCCGATGACGCCGACCGACGCGAGCTGGCCGTCGTCCTGGTAGAGCCCGAGTAGCAGCGACCCGATCGCGTCGGCGCCGGACTTGTGCACTCGATATCCGGCGACCACACAGTCCGCGGTCCGTTCGTGCTTGATCTTGAACATGACCCGTTTGTCCGGCTGATAGGTGACGTCCAGGGGCTTGGCGATCACGCCGTCGAGGCCGGCACCCTCGAATTCGTCGAACCACCGCTGCGCGGTGTCCAGATCGGTCGTGGCCGGCGTGACATGGATGGAACCGGGCGCAGAGGGCGCCAGCGCGTCGACGAGGGCGGCGCGCCGCTCGCTGAACGGGCGCCGGGTGTAGTCGTCGTCGCCGAGGGCCAGCAGGTCGAACGCGATAAAGGACGCCGGTGTCGCCTCGGCGAGCATCCGCACCCGCGAGTCAGCCGGGTGGATGCGTTGTTGCAGCGCCTCGAAGTCCAACCCGTGGTCGGTGGCGATGACGATCTCGCCGTCGATCACGCAGCGTGCCGGCAGCTCGGCCTTGACCGCGGCGACCAACTCGGGGAAGTAGCGGGTCATCGGCCGCTCATTGCGACTGCCCAGCTCGACATCATCGCGATCGCGGAAACAGATCGACCTGAATCCGTCCCACTTGGGTTCATAGGATGCGTCGGGCGGAATCGAGCGCACCGATTTGGCCAGCATCGGCGACACCGGCGGCATGACAGGGAGGTCCATAGCCTGATTGTGCTGGAATCAGTGGTATGGCTGCGGCAGAAGAGGTCGACGTCGACGGTATTGCGGTCCGCCTGACCAATCCCGACAAGGTGTATTTCCCCAAGCTGGGGTCCAAGGGCACCAAGCGGCACCTGGTGGACTACTACCGCGCCGTCGCGGGCGGCCCGATGCTCGACACGCTGCGCGACCGGCCCAGCCACCTGCAGCGTTTCCCGGACGGCATCGACGGTGAGGAGATCTACCAAAAGCGGATTCCGCAGCACCATCCCGACTACTTGGAGACCTGCCAGGTGATGTTCCCGTCGGGGCGGACCGCCGACGCGCTGAAGGTGACCCACCCCGCGGCGATCGTCTGGGCGGCACAGATGGGCACGGTCACCCTGCACCCGTGGCAGGTGCGTTGCCCGGACACCGACCACCCCGACGAGCTGCGCATCGATCTGGATCCGCAGCCCGGCGTCGCGTTCGAACAGGCGCGCACCGTGGCGGTCGACGTGTTGCGCCCGCTCCTCGACGAGCTCGGTCTGGTGGGATACCCCAAGACGTCCGGCGGCCGCGGGATCCACGTCTTCCTGCGGATCGCCGCCGACTGGGATTTCATCGAAGTGCGCCGCGCGGGCATCGCGCTGGCCCGTGAAGTGGAGCGCCGCGCGCCCGACGCGGTCACCACGGCGTGGTGGAAGGAAGAACGGGGCGAGCGCATCTTCGTCGACTTCAACCAAAACGCCCGGGACCGCACCATGGCGTCGGCATACTCGGTGCGGCGCACACCGATCGCCACGGTGTCGATGCCGCTGACATGGGACGAGCTGGCCAGCGCCGAGCCCGACGAGTACACCATGGCGACCGTGCCCGATCTGGTCTCGAACCGGGAAGACCCTTGGGCCGCAATGGATGATGCGGCCCAGTCGATCACATCCCTGCTGGAGATGGCTGCGGCAGACGAAGAACGGGGGCTCGGCGACATGCCCTATCCGCCGAATTATCCGAAGATGCCCGGGGAGCCCAAACGCGTTCAGCCCAGCCGGGATCGGGATTTGAAAAATTGAGGGATCGACTTGGGGCAACTGGCATCTGAGGTCGCCCGTGGGCCCGCGGCTACCCCTCTCACATTGCTGAACCGCGTGCCCATGCGAGCACCTCAAACATTATCACTCGGAGGTGGCACCCGGAAGTGATTCTCTTGCGCCCCAGTGGCTTAGGCGAATTTGTCACAGTGACGGCCAACGGCTGTAAGCATGGAATTGCTCACCGGATTCCCACCACACGAATTCCCCCACCCGAACTGCCAGGGCGCCGGGGCCAACCGCTTTCAAACGCTGTTTCGCTGAGGCGATTAGTCTACCGCGAATCCGCACGAAGGTCAGCAAGCAATTCGCGAAGAGCGTGCGCACGGCCCGCAGGATGCGCACGCCCTCGCGTCGCTTAGGTGCCGGCCTTGTTGAGCCGGCCGGAACAACACCAACGCGAACTGCTAAAGTGTTGGTGCCCAGTCACTTTCACGAGACATGGACGCGCTGTCGCTGTCACGGCATCGCCTTCGGCCGTGGGATGAACTGGCACCCAATGCCATTAAAGGCGCAAAAGGGTGCCGTTGTTGAGGTCTTTTCGGCCGCGTAGTGGACCTACGGAGTGCAGGTCAGATTCGGTCCGCAGTCGATGGTCAGCGGAAATGTGCAACCGGAGGCCGTGATGGCGGTGAAGGTGAGGATCAGGCCGAGAACGACCTTGTATTTCAAACCAGACATAACCACTCCTTCCGTAGGAGAATTCTTACGCCCGAGGAGCGTTATATTACGTGAGTACAATGCGGAATGCCATGGGATTCAGCGAAATAGCGGCGAATTACGTCAACTGATTGAAGTTCGCCGGGGCTCGGATTGTTCGCCCGGTAAAAGGCCCTGGCCCGATTCGGCAATCGTGTCGGCATGGCCAATCCCGGCCGCAGGGGCAAACGCGCAACACCTCGAATGTATTTCGCGCCGGCGGGCCGGAGTTTGATTCCAACGAAAAGTAAGCTTTCTGGCTATGCCGGTGGCTTGTCGAGCGTGGACTGCGGCCTGCGCGTTAATGCTGTGGGCGGCCGCAACTGTCATCGCCGCCGCCGCGGCGCCGGCCGAGCCGACGATCAACGTCTTCGGCGAAAGGATGATCGGCTGGGACACCTATCGTCGGTTGGATCGGCTGCCCTATCTGGACGCCGGCTCGCAGACTCTGCAGGTGTCGAGTTTCGATCGCAGCGGCGGCGATTTCGACGTTTCCACGGGCAATAAGAATGGCACCGGCGGGTGTTTGGCCTCAGGCGGCGCCGGCTGCGTCATCGCGGAGGATCACGGTGCCGGAGAGGTTGATTCGATCTGGCTGACCCGCGACGGCGGCAATGTTCGTGCCATCGGGCACATCCGCATCGAGTTGGATGGGCAGGCCGTCGTCGACGCGCCATTGCAATCGCTGGTCGACGGCAAACTGGGGGCCCCATTCGTGTGGCCGCTGGTGGCCAACGCCGCGCAGTCGCCGGGCGGGGTCTATATCAAGGTGCCGATGCCGTATCGACGGTTGATGCGGATCAGCGTCGCATCCCATTTGGAGTATTACCACGTCGACTATCGACAATTCCCGAACGCCGAGGGGGTAAGCACCTTCTCGCCGGCCGATCCCGCGCTCGATGTGCTCGACACCTTTCGCGCCGCGGGAACCGCCGACCCCAAACCGACGGCAGGCTCTGCGGCGCATCACATTCGGATCGTCGACCTCCTCGCGGGCTCCGAACAAACCATCGCCGAATCGAGTGGCACGGGCAGCATCTCGGCGCTGCGCCTGCAGCTGCCGGCACCGGCGGATCAACCGTTGACCGGATTGCGATTGCACATCGAGTTCGACGGCCGGACCATGGTCGACTCGCCACTCGGGGAATTCTTCGGCGTGGGACTCGGCACCAACTCCGTGCGTTCGTTGATGTTCGCGGCCGTCCCACAGCCCGACGGGTCCCTGGCGTTACAGGATTGGTGGCCAATGCCTTTCGCGAACTCGTTCCGCGTCATGCTCGTCAACACCACCGACGCTGCGGTATCGGGGATAGCCGGCGACGTCACGATCACACCCGACGCCCAATGGGCGGCGGCGCTGGCCAGTGGTCGAGCCGGCTACTTCACCGCGCGCTCACACGCCGGCCCGACGGCCGTGGGCCGGGACTGGGTGTTCGCCGAAGAGCAGGGCCGTGGCAAATTCGTGGGCGTCAGCCAGACCATACGTGGTCAGCGAACCAAGACAGCGTTCAGTGACGACGCCCCCTACTTTCTCGAGGGGGCCGAGCGGGTCTACACCGACGGCGCCGGATCCCCGCAGTGGTACGGCACCGGCACCGAGGACCTGTACGAGGGCGGCTGGTACTTCAAAGACGGCACCCACTTCAGCGACCCCCTCAACGGCCAACCCGACCAACGCACGGCCACCGGTGGATGCGCGGACTACTGCGTCGCCGTCTACCGGATCATGCTCGCCGACGCGATCGGTTATCACTCCGCGCTCCGCTTCGGCATCGAGCACGGCAAACGCAACATGGTCCAACCCGATTACAGCTCAACCGCGTTCCTTTACACGCAGCCGGACGCAGACGTGACCGGCGGCGACGACGTCCGCCCCACCGATCCGCTCAATCGAGTCCTGCACGGCTACGCCGACACCGACGGCACCGATCAGCTGCTGGTCACCGAATACGAGGGCACCGAGGACACCCTGCCCGTCGCCGGCTCGGTCCGCAGCACCGGAAGCGCGATCACTTTCCGTGTCCAGGTTGACCCCGACAACCACGGCGTCCTGCTGCGGCGCACGTCGGACCAGGCGACCGGCTTTCAATCGGCCGACGTCGCGGTGGACGGCGTGCCGGTGGGTACGTGGCTACAGCCGCGCAGCAACACCTTTCACCGCTGGCTGGACGACACCTACCTGGTGCCGCAATCGGTCACCGCGGGAAAAGCGCAGCTGACGATCACCCTCACGCCCACCCCAGACTCGCCGCCCTGGACCGCCAGCCACTACCACGTCGACGCGCTGACCGCCCCGACCCGTTAAAGAGCGGCGACCGCGGCGACAGCCGGCTCGGCGGTCTTGACGAATTCGCGGAGATGCTGCTAGACATGGCCTGCGCCACGATTTTGGGCGATCGCCCAAAGTCAATGGGTTGCGGGGATGCCGGCGGCTGCCCGAAGTGAGGAATCGATGACCGTCACCAACGACACGGACGTCTACTACGACCCCTATGACGTGGGCATCAACGCCGACCCGTATCCGATCTATGCGCGGCTGCGCGAAGAAGCCCCGATCTACTACAACGAGCGGTACGACTTCTGGGCGCTGTCACGGCATTCTGACGTCGAGCGCGGATTGGCCAACTGGGAATCCTTCTCCAGTAAGCGAAGCGACATCCTCGAGCTGGTCCAGTCGAAGTTCGACATGCCCGGCGGCGTCATGATGTTCCAGGACCCGCCCGAGCACACGAGGCTGCGCGGCCTGATGTCCCGCGTCTTCACGCCCCGCCGGATGGCCGCCCTCGAGGACCAGATCCGCCAGTACTGCGTTCGGTGCCTGGACCCGCTCGTCGGGTCCGGAGGATTTGACATCATCGCCGAACTGGCTTCGATGATGCCGATGCGGGTGATCGGGATGCTGCTGGGAATCCCGGAATCCGAACAGGTTTCGGTGCGCGATGCCAACGACGCCAACCTGCGCACCAAGCCGGGCGCGCCGCTGAAGGTAGCCAACGCCGACTCCATCGCCGACGGCCGGATCTACGCCGACTATGTCGAGTGGCGATCCAACAATCCGTCCGACGACCTGATGACGACGCTGCTGAACGTCGAGTTCGACGACGAGAAGGGCGTGCACCGCAAGCTGACCCGCAAAGAGGTGCTGCACTACACGCAGGTGGTCGCCGGGGCGGGCAACGAGACGACCGGCCGGTTGATCGGCTGGCTGGCCAAGGTGCTCGCCGAGCATCCCGACCAGCGCCGCGAGGTGTGCCAGGACCGGTCGCTGTTGACCCGCACCGTCGATGAGGCCCTGCGATTCGAACCGACCGGGCCCCACGTCGCCCGTTGGATGGCACAGGATTTCGAGTGTTACGGCACGACGGTCCCGGCCGGCAGCGCCATGCTGCTGCTGTTCGGCGCCGCCAACCGCGACCCCCGCCGCTACACCGATCCCGACACTTACAACATCCGCCGCGACAACATCTCGCACATCACGTTCGGGAAGGGCGTGCACTACTGCCTGGGCGCCAATTTGGCCCGCCTCGAAGGCCGCATCGCGCTGGACGAGATCCTCAACCGATGGCCCGAATGGGACATCGACTACGACACTGCGCAATTGGCGTCGACGTCGACCGTGCGCGGCTGGGAGCGCTTGCGGGTCGTGTTGCCCTAGCCGGCGCTACTTCGGCATCTCGAACCGGTCGATGAGCCGGTTGACCAGTGCGACGGCTTCGTGATGACCCCCCGTGGTGCCCAGCGCTTGTTCCAGGATGAGCATGCGACCGATCGCGGCGATGATGACCGCGATGCCGGCGGGCGGGAATTCGCTCTTGTCCAACCCATGTTCGCGAAAGATGAAATTCAGTGCGGTGGTTTGTGTTTCGCGCCACCGCTCCGACCAGGCCGCAATCTCTGCGGCGATCTCCTTGCGATGATTGGCGAGCCCCATGAACTCCAGCAGCAGTCGGGTGTCCTTCGGCTCGATCAGCGTGTCCCAGAACGCGTGCAGCGGGCGGTCGGAGGCCAACGCTTGCCTTTGACGCTCCAGATAGGCGGCGGCGCCGCGCCGGAACACGTCCAGATACAGCTCGTCCATGGTGGGGAAGTAATAGTGGACCAACGCCGGTTTGACGCCGGCTTCGTTCGCCACCCGCCGCGAGGTGGCCGCTGCGTATCCGTCCTCGACCATGATCTGGACCGTCGCGTCGATCAGCAGGTCGCGAGTGTTGGAGTCTCGCGTCTTCGGCCGTCGGGAGGCGGTCATGGTATGCGTCTTTCCCACAAAGGATGTCGAGAGCCGGCTTTTGGGCAGTCGCCCAAAAGCTTAGCCCAGCGTCGAACCGCCGCGATTAGGAAGTCGGGTGATCGGGCAATTGAGTTGCTAATGCCCCGATCTACAGGAAGGCAAGGCAGTGGCCCCCACCTTCACCGACGTCGTTCGATCCAAGTACCTGCTCTTGACCACGTTCACCAAAGACGGCCGGCCCAAACCGACGCCGATCTGGGCAGCGCCCGCCGGCGACGGCAAGCTGTTGGTGATCACCGACGACGGCTCGTGGAAAACCAAGCGGATCAACAACACCGCCAGGGTGACGATCGCCAGGAGCACGGCGCTGGGCAAGCCCAAGAGTGACGGGGTCGAGGCCGTCGCGCGGGTGCTCCCGAAGTCCGAGACGCGGCGGGTCTACAACGCCGTCCTCAAGCGGTACTGGTATCACGCGTGGTGGTTCTATGCGCACACGATCATCCGCGGCGGCATCGACAAGGTGCACGTCGGCGTGGAGATTATGCCCGCCGCGTGAGCAACGTTGCGGCTAGCCGCTTTCCGCGCGCATCGCCGTGAACGTGTCCGCCACCGTCTGGTGGGGATCCCGGTAGGTGATGCCCAGTTCTCGTTCGCTCGGGGAATCGTCGGACGCCGGCATCTGGGTGTAGTACTGCATTCCCGCCCAGGTGAACGGGGTCTCGAAGGGCAGGAAGCGGTTCGCCCGATCCAGCACCGCCCCCGCCACCCGCAGCGCGGTGTCCGGGATCGGGACGGCCACCATCGGCGTCCCGGCCACCTGGCCGAGCAGGTTCGCGAGGTCGGCCGCGGGCACCCGGTGCCCGCCGGCGGTGTAGCGCCGCGGCCCGCGCCCGGGCTCGAGCAACGCCGCGTGCAGCGCGGCCAAGTCGCGGACGTCGACGATGAGCCACGCCGCGCTGCGTCCCGGAATCGCATGCATCTGCACGGCGGCTCGCACACCTTCGCCGGCTTCACCGAATTGGTCGCCGACCGGCGGACCGAGCACCATGCCGGGATAGGTGATGTTGACCGGCGCGCCCGCGTCCTGCAGTCCCCGGGCGTAGATCTCGACCTGCGCCTTGGACGTTCCGTATCCGTCCGCCCCGCCCACCACCGGCAGGTCCGCCGTCAGCGTCTCCAGGTCAGGATGGAACAGCGCGGTGAAACTCGACACATGGACGATGGGATCCAAACCGAGTTCGACGGACTGGCCGAGCACGTTCTGGGCACCCTGCATGTTGGTGGCGAGCATCTCGGGCGTTTGGCGCGGGTCGGTGGCGACCAGGGCGGCGCTGTGCACGACGGCGTCGCATCCTTGCAACGCCTCCCGTGTCGCGACGCGGTCGGTGATGTCCGCGACGGCGCAGTCCGAGGTGTCCACGCCCAGCTTCGCGACGGTGGTCTGCAGCTTCGCCGGGTTGCGGACGAGAAACCTCACCGAGTGCCCCGCATCGGAAATGGCCTTGGCGGTCCACCCGCCGACAAAGCCCGTACCGCCCGTGATCAGAACCCGCATGGCGTCCTACAGGCGGCTGGAGACGAAGTCGGCGGCTTGGTTTGTCATGCCGTTCGCCGGATAGGAGGTGTGGGCGGCCAGTCCGCCGCCGCCGCCGCTGACGCAGACCGGGTCCTCCGCCGCGCACAGTTGGATCGTCTTGGGCTGATACAACGGCCCGATGGCGAGCGGCGGCGCGTTGTACTTCTGCAGGAACTGCCCCGACGGCGTGCCGAACAGCGCGACGGCGGCGACGTGATTTGCGATGTCCGCCGGCATCGGCGGCGGCACCTTGGCTGCGGGAACCCCCGGTGGCACTGCGGCCGAGGTGGTGTAGCCGGCCACCGCGGCGCCCTGTGAGTAGCCGCCGAGCACCTCGCGGGTGTTGGGACAGTTCGCCACCATCGACTCGATGTGCGAACTGGCGTCGCGAATTCCGTCGATGACCGTCGCCGGGAAAGCGGGATTGTCAAAGTCGGTGCTGGCGGGGTAATTGACCGCATACACCGTCAGCGACTTGGCGCCGATCTGCGAGCGCAGCGCGTCCACGAAGGGCCGACCGATGCCGCCGATGCCGGTCGGCTCACCGGATCCCCGTGCAAACACCACCTCGACGTCGGGACACGGTTCCGCCGCCGCCGACGGCGCGCTCACGACAGACGCACCGAAAACCGCTGCCGCTGCCAGCAAGGGCAGCGGCAGTCGGCGCATCGACCGGACGGTCAACACATTCCGTGTATTCATTACTTTTTGAACGCGTCCTTCACCTTTTCGCCGGCGTCTTTCAAAGCGGACTTCGCTTGATCGGCGCGACCTTCATCCTTCGTTTCGGCATCACCGGTGGCTTTGCCGAGGGCTTCCTTGGCGCGGCCGCCGAGGTCCTCGATCTTATTCTTCAACTTATCTTCTGCACTCATGGCGTGGTGGCTACCCGGCAGCAGGAGATATCGAAACCCCGCCCTGACATCATGGACTCCGTGAGCACCGCAATCGTGGTGGCCGTAGTGGCGGGCCTGATGCTGCTGGGCATCGGCATGGTGGTCAATCAGCTGCTGCGGCTGCGGCGCTATTTGAAGGATCCCCCGCCCGATCAAGCCCCTGGTATCAATCCCGAGCCCCCGCGCCATCCTGACTGATACCTTCATTCGGATGGGCACTCGAGGCTTCGCGACTCAGTGACACCGTCGACTCTTCTGGTCACCGACGATGGATTGCCACGCGGTGTGTCCGGTGCCGCCGACCCGCGTTTCGCCAATGCCATCAAGCTGTTCTCCCAGCTGTTTCCCGGTCGTCGGTTCGGCGGGGGAGCCCTGAGCGTCTACATCGACGGCGTGTCCGTCGTGGACGTCTGGACCGGATGGTCGGACCGGGCCGGCGCCCAGCGTTGGACCGCCGACACCGGCGCGATGGTGTTCTCGGCGACCAAGGGCATCGCGTCGACGGTGATTCACCGCCTCGCCGACCGCGGCCTGCTGTCGTATGACGCGCCCGTCGCGCAATACTGGCCCGAGTTCGGCGCCAACGGGAAGGCCGAGATCACGGTTCGCGACGTCTTGCGGCACCGATCCGGGCTGTCGCACCTGCGGGGCGTCACCAAAGCGGAGTTGATGGACCATACCCTGATGGAGGAGCGGCTGGCGGCCGCGCCGGTCGATCATCTGCGCGGTGTGCAGGCCTACCACGCCCTCACCTACGGATGGTTGTTGTCCGGCCTGGCGCGGGCGGTCACCGGCAAGGGCATGCGCGAACTGATCCGCCAGGAGGTCGCCCGTCCGCTCAACACCGACGGACTGCACCTGGGCCGCCCCCCGGAAGGCTCGCCGACCACGCCGGCCCAGATCCTGATACCGCAGGGACGACTGCGTGCCCCGGTGTTCAACTTCATCGCACCCAGACTGGCCGGTCTGCCCTTCTCCGGGGCGCTGGGCGCGATGTACTTCCCCGGCGTCATCTCGCTGATCAAGGGGGACACCCCGTTCTTGGACGGCGAGGTTCCCGCCGCCAACGGCGTGGTGACCGGGCGGGGCCTGGCCAAGATGTTCGCCGCGCTGGCCAACGACGGCCGCATCGACGGCAAGAAGTTCCTGTCCGAGGAGCTGGCGCGGGGACTGGCCGGGCAGGCGCGACGCAAGTGGCCCGACGCAAACATGGTGGTGCCCATGCCTTTTCACCTCGGCTACCACGAGTCGCCGGTTCCCGGATTACTCCGCGGTTTCGGTCACGTCGGGCTGGGGGGAACCCTCGGCTGGGCCGACCCCGAGACCGGCAGCGCCTTCGGTTTCGTGCACAACCGGCTGCTGACGCCCCTGCTGTTCGACATGGGATCCTTTGCGGGCCTGGCCCGTCCGCTGCGCAACGCGATCGAGGCGGTCCGCGATCAGGGCCCGCTCGCGGTGCCGCCGCTGGGCGCCCGCTACGCCAAACCCGGGCGGCGCACCGCGGCCCTATAGCCCGACGTGCGCGTTGCCCCGGGGCAGCGTCAGCGGAAGGTCGGCATAGGTGGCGATGCCGGGCGCGGCGGCGACGACGGCTCCGATCGCGTTGATGGCGGGCACTGCCGTCATGATGTGGCCGAGGTCCATGAACTCCTCGAGCGTCGTGGCCTCGAAATAGGGCGGCGGCAGGAAGCCGACCTTGGTGGTCACCGTGGGTTGCCCGTCGATCTGGATGACCCAGCCGTCTTGGTCGATCTTCCAGTCCGGTTCGAGCGTTTGCCCCTTGCGCCACCGCACGTTCAGGTCGATCAGGGTCTGGCCGCCGACGATTCCCTGCCAACTGATGTAGGTGCCCGCGACGTGCCCCGCGGGGATGGTCCAGGACGCCATCACGAGGTCCTCAGTGGTCTGGGCGAACTCGGCCACGCAGCGCACCTCGTCGAGCTCGACGCCGAGGGCGTCGGCCACCAGCCGGACGGCTTCGCCGAAGATGGCCGTCCCCTTCTCCGCCATCGCCGGCAGGTCCGGATGGTCGATCGGCTGGCCGAAGCCCACCGGCTTCTCGGTTTCGGGTGAGTCGTAGAAAGTCGTGTCGGCGGCCTCGTTGACGGTGACCTTGTCGATCCGGTTGCACACCATCGCCGACACGATCGCCAGTAGTTCGGCGAAGCCCGGGCTGACGCCGGATCCGAAGATCGTCGAGCCGCCCTTCTCGCAGGCCTCCAGGATCCGGTCGTGGCCGTCGCCCAGGTTGTGCCCGGTGATGAAGGACGCCGTGGTTACCACGTTGACGCCGGCCGCCAGAATGCGGACCACCTCGTCGACGTCGAACCACATCGGGTTGTAGACCACGCAGTCCGGTTTGAGGGCCAGGAGCTCGTCGACGTCGTTGGTGGCCGCGACGCCCACCGGAGCGATCCCGACGAGCTCACCGGCGTCCCGCCCGACCTTGTCCTTCGACCAGGCGTAGCACCCGACCAGTTCCAGCGTGGTGTTGGTGACGATGGATTTCAGCGAGCTCTTGCCGACGTTGCCGGTGTTCCACTGAACCACTCGATAATTGTTTGGCACTCGCTCAGCATAGGGGAACTTAGCAGGCCTTAGTAGGCGGATTCGAAGCCAATATTTCGGCCCGGAGAGCTGTCGGGTGCCTCCGGGTTCGAGAGCAAAACGGTGAAAAGCGCCGCGATCTGTGGCTGTAGGCTCAGCCGCCCGCCGGAACGAACACGTCCTTCATGTCCCGGAGCCACGACTTCAACGGCAGCGCCTCAAAACCGAGCATTTTCGGTGTGAAGTGCCGTTCGGTGCCGTGCAAACTGTTGCCGCTCTTCAGCAACTCTTTGATGAAGGGGACCTCGTGGTGACAGTAGGTGAGGATGTACTCGGCGGCGTCGTCGCGGCGGTAGTACGTGCGAAGCCCGTCGCCGAGTTCGCGCAGAAACGTTTCATCGGTGCCGTCGTAGCCGATTGGCACGCCCCACGCGTCGCTCATCATCTGCGGGATCTTGCTGAACATGACCAGGTCGTCGATGCCGTTCTCCAGATGAACCGTCTCGCCAACCTCGGTCAGCGCCGGATTCAGTAGGAGTTCGGCTACGCAGCGGCCGATATCGCGGGTGGCAATGAAGTTCATTGGTCGATCGGCAGCCATGACGAACGTGCGTTTGTCGCGGATGGGGCCGAGGAGAAATCCGGAGAAGTCCTCGAAGAACCACCCCGGGACATTGGCGTAGACAACCGGCACGCCTGCACCCGTTAAGACCTTACGGGCGCGCAGATGCTGGACATTCATCTTCTCGTCGTCGAAGCCCGGCAATGCGGTGACCTCCGACTCATCGCGGAGCCCCGGCGGGTCGCCGATCAGCCGGATGAGTCGGACCAGCGCGCCCGATGCTTTGATCGCGCCGGCCACATTGGTCATGGCGGTCTGCTCGTCCAGGAAATCCGGAGTGACGACGAAGGCCGCGTCGATCCCATCGAAGGCCGCGATCATGTCGTCGGCGTCGAAATAGTCAGCGATCATGACCTCCGCACCGGGGTGCCTCGTGGCCAGATCGGCGGCCATGTCTGGCCGGCTCGAGACGACGCGAATCTTGGCCGTCGGGTGTCGCTCGACCAGCCATTGGGCACACGGACCACCAATGTGCCCGGCGGCGCCGAAGACAAGAAACGACGGCTCGGACGGCAATGTCATGCTGGATTCCTTTGTAGCGGAGGGCAGTTCGGTGATCAGCCGAGGATGACGTTCTCTTCTTGGACGTACATCGTCACGCCGCCGGTCGCGAAGTTGGCGACATCGGCCCCGGCGGCTTGCATTTCCGGTGAGGTCAGGCCCGCTTTGAGCGACTCGGCCGTCTCGAAGCCCAGCTTGGCCACCATGTAGTACGGCGGCTCGGAGCGGTCCAGCGACCGGCATTTTCCGGTGGTAAAGCTCACCAGCCCAGGCACTTTCAACGCCAGCGACGCGTGGGTACTGGCGTAGTAGTCGTCGAACGCCGTTGGGTCGGTGGGCTGGCGGTAGCAGACGGAAACGACATGCATCAGTACTCCTCGAGGGTGACGGGTTGCTTGGCGACCAGTGTCAACACGTCGTAGGTCGCCACCGGTGACTCGTCCTGATTGGCGACGACGGCGTCCCACCGGACTTCGCCGTAGTCGGCGGAAATTCTCGGGGTGAGCTGTTTGGCGGTCAGGGTGACGGTGAGCGCGTCGCCCGCCTTGACCGGGGTGAGGAATCGCAGCGCGTCGACACCGAAGTTGGCCAGCACCGGACCGGGCTTGGGATCGACGAACAGGCCCGCCGCCAGCGACACCACCAGGTAGCCATGCGCGACGATGCCGCCGAACAGCGGATTTTGTGCCGCGGCGTCGGGATCGGTGTGCGCATAGAACGTGTCGCCGGTGAACTCGGCGAAGTGGTTGATGTCATCGAGCGTCACCGTGCGCGGGCCACCGATGATCGTGTCGCCGATCCGCAGTTCCCCCAGATGTTTCCGGAACGGGTGCACGTCGCCGACGTCGCGGGCCGCACCAGTCGTCCACCGGCCGGTGACGGCGGTCAGCATGTCGGGGGAGGCCTGCACGGCGCTGCGCTGCATGTGGTGCAGCACGCCGCGGATGCCGCCGAGTTCCTCACCGCCGCCGGCGCGTCCGGGTCCGCCGTGCACCAGGGTGGGCAGCGGGGAGCCGTGCCCGGTGGACTCCTTGGCGTCGTCGCGGTCCAGCACCAGCATCCGGCCGTGGTACGGGGCGATACCGATGACCACGCGGCGGGCGGTGTCGGCGTCGTGGGTGACGACCGAGCCGACCAGGCTGCCGTGGCCGCGGGCGGCCAGCGTGATCGCGTCCTCCACGTCGCGGTAACCGATGACGGTGCTGACCGGGCCGAACGCCTCCACGTCGTGCAGCGCGGCCGCGGTGTTGCCGTCGGCGCGCAACAGCAGCGGCGGCAGGAACGCACCGCGATCGGCGTCGGCCCCCTCGACCGTGAAGTTGTCCGGATCACCGCTGACCAGGGTGGCGACGTCGGTCAGGCTCTTCAGCGAGCGCAGCACTTCGTCGCGTTGGGCGATGCTGGCCAGTGGGCCCATCGTCACTCCGTCGGCGTCCGGCTTGCCGACCACCACCGTGGCCAGCCGGGCGCGAGCGGCATCCACCACGTCGTCGACCAGGTCGCGCGGCACCAGGGCGCGGCGGATGGCGGTGCATTTCTGCCCGGCCTTGGCGGTCATCTCGGCGACGAGTTGCTTGATGTAGAGCGCGAATTCGGGCGTTTCGGGGGTGGCGTCCGGTCCCAGGATCGAGCAGTTCAGCGAATCGGCCTCGGCGTTGAACCGCACACCGGCGCTGACGACGTTGGGGTGGGCGCGCAGTGCCGCGGTCGTGGCGGCGGACCCGGTGAACGCAACGAGATCCTGTTCGCCGAGTTGGTCGAGCAATCCGTGCGGGCTGGCGCATACCAGCTGGAGCGAGCCTTCGGGCAACAGGCCCGAGTCGATGATGTGGCGCACCACCAGTTCGGTGAGGTACGCCGTCTGGTGGGCGGGCTTGACGATGGTTGGGACACCGGCCAGAAACGCCGGCGCCAGCTTCTCCAACATGCCCCACACCGGGAAGTTGAACGCGTTGATCTGGACCGCGACGCCGGGGCGCGAGGTGTAGATGTGCTGGCCGACGAATGTCCCTGCGCGGCCGATGCTTTCGGTCGGGCCGTCCAGATAGACCGTGTCGTTGGGCAGCTCGCGGGTGCCCTTGCTCGCGTAGCCGAGCAGCGTGCCGATGCCGCCATCGACGTCGATGGCCGAGTCCCGCGCGGTCGCGCCGGTCGCAAACGACAGCGGATAGAACTGCTCCTTGTCGGCCATCAACCGCTTGCCGAGCTGCTTGAGCAGTGATGCCCGCTGATGGAATGTGAGCTCGCGCAGCGCAGGCCCGCCGACGCGTCGGCCATGGTCGATGACGGCAGCGAAATCGAGGCCCTGCGTCGAGAACCGCGCCACCGCCTCGCCCGTAGCGGCGTCGGCGAGTGCGACGCCGTCATCCCGCGCGATGCACCACTTCCCGTTGACGTAACTCTGCAACATCGCCGCCATGCGCCCCGATCCTTTCCCAACCGTCCGTTCGTTCGGTTATTAGACTGGCAGCCGAGCGAGTCGGCGTCAAGCGTCGCCGGGGGACCGCGCTAGAACGGGGACGGGTCAGCGTTGGCTGGAGGGAACCACGCGCAAGCCGTCGAACAGCACCGTGACGACCGCGTCGGCCAGTTCATCGGCGCCTAGGCCGCGCGTCGGCTTGTACCACTCGACGAGCGAGTTGACCGTGCCAAAAATCAGCCGGCTGGTCAGGGCGGGGTCGGCGTCCGGTCGTACGCTGCCCTCGGCGCAGGCGTCGGCCACCAGTTGCTCCACGATCTGATCGAACTCGCGACGACGCGCCAGCGCGCGGCGCTCAACGGTGGTGTTGCCCCGGATTCGCAGCAGCAGCGTCACGTATGGCAGCTGCTCTACCAGCACATGAATGCTGCGCCGGACCAGATTCTCCAGCCGATCGATAGCTGGTCCGGTGGTGGTGTCGGATGTCCTGGTGGCCGCGAACAGCGCATCGAGTGCCCGGTTGACCGACAGCCGCAGCAGCTCGGCCTTGCCGGGCACATGGTGATAGATCGACGACTTGGTGATCCCGAGTCGGCTCGCTAGATGCTCCATGCTGGTGCCGTCGTAGCCCCGCTGGTTGAACACCGTCACAGCGACGGCCAACAGCGAGTCCAGGTCGTAGCCCGGGCGCCCGACCTGGCCGGCGGGTCGAGAACGCGGCGCAGCCATACCGCACATCATCGCACTGCGGGGGCCGCTGACCGCGCCGATCGGCCAACCCCGGGTTGATAACCGACCGAAAGGTCGGTTATTGTTGCGCTTGTGACGGTCTCCGACACGCTCCGGGTGCACGTGGCCAACGATCGCGTCGTCGTCGAACTGCACCGACCAGAGCAGCGCAACGCCATCAACGCCGCAATGGTCACCGAACTGCACCGGGTCTGCGCCGACCTGGAACGAGACCCGCGCCTGCTCATCATCACCGGCGCCGGAAGCGATTTCGCCGCCGGCGCCGACATCGCCGAACTGCGGGCGCGGCGCCGCGACGACGCGCTGGCCGGGATCAACCGCGCGGTATTCGATCGGATCGCCGCCCTGGCGATGCCGACCATCGCCGCCGTCGAAGGCAATGCGTTGGGCGGTGGCGCCGAATTGGCCTACGCCTGCGACCTGCGTATCGCCGGCGCGGGTGCCCGGTTCGGCAATCCGGAACCCGGGTTGGGCATCCTGGCCGCGGCCGGGGCCAGCTACCGGATCGCCGACCTGGTCGGCAGGTCGATCGCCAAACAGGTCATCCTGGGCGGTCGGCTGCTCGACGCCGAGGCCGCCGTGCGCCACGGACTGGTGTGCGAGGTCGTCGAGGCGGGCTCGGCGCTCTCCGCCGCCCACGCGCTGGCCGACCGCATCGGGCGCTGCTCCACGCTGGCGTTGCGGTTGTCGAAAGCCGTGCTCGACGCGGCCGCACCACACCCGCTGCTCGACGATCTCGCGCAGGCGGTGCTGTTCGAGAGTCCCGACAAGGCCGACCGGATGACCCGATTCCTGGAAAAGAGCGGCACATGACCGCCGCGCCGGCGACGGTCGCGGTGATCGGCGGCGGGCGGATGGGCGCCGGCATCGCCCAGGTCTTCGCCGCCGCGGGCGCGACGGTCACCATCGTCGAAGCAAACGCCCACGCCGCCACGGGCGCGCGGGACCGGCTTGCTCGTGGCCTGACCAAGGCCGCCGAGAAGCGGTCGCACGCCCATCAACTCGACACCATGCTGGCCCGGCTGCACACCGTCACCGCGCTGACCGACATGCCGGCTAACGCCGGCCTGGTGATCGAGGCGGTGCCCGAACGCGTCGAGGACAAGATCGCCGTGCTGAGCGCCGCCGAGAAAGTCGTCGGCGGTGATGCGGTGCTGGCCAGCAACACCAGTTCGCTGTCCATCGCCGATCTCGGTGCCGCCCTGGCGCAACCGCGCCGCTTTGTGGGTATGCACTTCTTCAACCCGGTCCCGGCATCCAGCCTCGTCGAGGTGGTGCGCGGTCCGGACACCGATGACGCGACCACCGAATCGGCACTGCGGTGGGTCGAGGCGCTCGGCAAAAGCCATGTCCTGGTGAATGATTCGCCGGGATTCGCGACCAGCCGCCTGGGCGTGGCACTCGGGCTGGAAGCCATCCGCATGCTTGACGAGGGGGTCGCCGATGCGGCGGCCATCGACCGCGCCCTGGAACTTGGCTACCGCCACGCCATGGGGCCGCTGCGCTCCACCGACCTGGTGGGCCTGGATGTGCGGCTGGCGATCGCCCAGCACCTGCACGAGACCCTGGGCGAGCGGTTCCGACCGCCGCAACTGTTGCGGGACAAAGTCGCCCGCGGCGAGCTGGGTCGCAAGTCCGGCCAGGGCTTCTACTTCTGGCCTCGCACCGAAGGAGGACAGTCCCGATGACCACCGTCACCTACACCGTCGACGACGGCCTCGCCAGTATCGTCCTGGACCGTCCCACGGCGTCCAATGCCCTGGATTGCGCCATGAAAGAGCACCTGCTGCAAGCGCTGTCGGCCGTTCGCGGCGACGCGACCATCCGGGCGGTGGCCCTGACCGCGTCCGGGAAGAACTTCTGTGTCGGCCAAGACCTCGGCGAGCATGTCGAGGCGCTGCGAGCCGACCCCAGCCACGCGATGGACACCGTCGCGCAGCATTACAACCCGATCATGCTGGCGCTGGACGCCATCGAAGTTCCGGTCGTCGCCGGCATCGGCGGAGCCTGCGTCGGCGTCGGTCTCGGCATCGCACTGGGCGCCGACATCCGCATCGCCGGGCAGCGCGCCAAGTTCGGCACCGCCTTCTGCGGGATCGGGCTGGCAAGTGACTCGGGGCTGAGTGCGACCCTGGCTACCCTGATCGGCAGAAGCCGGGCGACCGGGCTGTTCATGCTCGGCGACACCATCGACGCCGACACCGCGCTGGCCTGGGGACTGATCCATCGCGTGCTGCCCGACACCGATGTCGCCGCCGAAACGGCCGCGCTGGCAAGACAACTCGCGACCGGGCCAACGGCTGCGTTCAAAGCGGTCAAACAATTGATTACCGACAACGCGGGCGCGGCCCTGAGCGACGTGCTGACCCGCGAAGCCCGCGCCCAGGCGCTGCTCGGCGCCAGCGACGATCACAGCGCTGCCGTCGAGGCGTTCCTGGACAAACGACGCCCGGCCTTTGTCGGGCAGTGAGGACCATCCGATGACGGACACCTTCGACAAGGTCATCGCCGCCGGGCAGCGGGTGGAGCCGCGCGATCAGATGCCCGACGGCTACCGCAACACGCTGATCCGCCAGATCGCCCAGCACGCGCATTCGGAGATCATCGGGATGCAGCCCGAGGGCAATTGGCTGACCCGGGCGCCGTCGCTGCGCCGCAAGGCGATCCTGTTGGCCAAGGTGCAAGACGAAGCCGGCCATGGCCTGTACCTGTATTCGGCTGCGGAAACCCTGGGCGCCGACCGCGCCGACCTGACCGCGAAACTCATTGCCGGCCAGCAGAAGTACTCCTCGATCTTCAACTACGCGACGCGCAGCTACGCCGACGTGGGCGTGATCGGCTGGCTGGTCGACGGCGCGGCGATCTGCAATCAGGTGCCGCTGTGTCGCAGCTCGTATGGACCCTATGCCCGCGCGATGATCCGGATCTGCAAGGAGGAGTCGTTTCACCAGCGGCAGGGCTACGAACTGCTGATGACGATGATGCGCGGGACCGATGCCCAACGTGTCATGGTGCAAGACGCGGTGGATCGGTGGTGGTGGCCGGTATTGATGATGTTCGGGCCACCCGACGACCAGTCACCCAACACCGCCAAGTCGATGGCCTGGGGTATCAAACGCCACACCAATGATGAGCTGCGACAGCGGTTCGTGGACATGACGGTCCCGCAGGGCGCGGTCCTCGGGGTCCGTTTTCCCGATTCCGGTTTGGTGTGGAACGAGCAACGCGGATCCTACGACTTCAGCGCGCCCGACTGGTCGGAGTTTATGGCGGTCGTCAACGGCGACGGCCCCTGTAACGAAGAACGGATCGCCACCCGCAAATCCGCCCACGACGAAGGCCGCTGGGTACGGGAGGCCGCTACCGCCTTCGCCGACAAGAGGAAACACGATGAGCAACAAGCAGGTTGATGCCGCCTGGCCGCTGTATGAGGTGTTCGTCCGCGGCAAGCGTGGCCTCAACCACGTCCATGTGGGATCGCTGCACGCCGCCGACGGCGAGATGGCCCTACGCCACGCCCGCGACGTCTACACCCGACGCAACGAGGGCGTCAGCATCTGGGTGGTGCGCTCCGCGGCGATCACCGCATCGAGCCCCAGCGAGAAAGACCCGTACTTCGCGCCCAGTGGCGACAAGGTCTACCGCCATCCCACCTTCTACGACATCCCCGACACCGTCGCGCACATGTGAGGTGAGGACCAGCCATGATTGACCACGATTCGGCCTACGCCGGCCTCGTCGACCTTGACGCCGCCGACCAGTGGGCGTTCGGGACCAGCTTTGACGACCCGCTGGCCGGGGTGGACACCCGGCTTGCCGACGGCATCGACGGGGCGGATCTGGCCGTCTACTGCCTGATGCTCGGCGACGACGCGCTGATCGCCGCGCAGCGCCTGACCCAATGGGTCACCCGCGCACCCGAACTCGAAGAGGAAGTGGCACTGGCCAATATCGGCCTGGACCTGCTCGGCCAGGCGCGACTGCTGCTGGCCCGCGCCGCGGTCGCCGACCCCGACGTGGTCCCCGTCCTGCCCGCGGGTTCGCCCGTTTCCGCCGAGGATAGGCTCGCGTTCTTCCGCGATGAACCGCAGTTCCGCAACGTGCGGCTGGTCGAACCGGCCAACGGCGACTTCGCTGTCTCCATCACCCGGTTGCTCGTCTTCGCCACCTACCGGCTGGCGCTGCTGCACCGGTTGGGCAGCTCCCGCGATCCCGTGCTGGCGGCGGTGGCGGCCAAGGGCGTCAAAGAGGTTACCTACCATCGCGACTACGCCGCGCGCTGGCTGATCACGCTGGCCTGCGGTACTGATGAATCCCGTCGCCGCGTCGATGCGGCGGTCGCCGTGGTCTGGCCGTACGTCGGTGAGCTGTTCACCGGCCATCCCATCGAGACCCGGCTGGCGACGGTCGGCGCCGGTGTCGACCCGGCGGACCTGCGTGCCGAGTTCGACACGGTGATGACGCAGGTGCTTCACGCCGCCGAACTACCGATTCCGGCGATGGCGACTCCGGGTGGCCGGACCGGGCGCGACGGCGGCCACACCGAAGCGATGCGAGTCCTGCTCGCCGAGATGCAGTCGGTCGCCCGGTCACACCCATTGGGGCAGTGGTGATCCCGCTGGACCGGGCGCGGCGCGCCGTCGCCGCGGTCACCGACCCGGAGATGCCGATGCTGACACTTGCCGACCTCGGGGTGCTACGCGACGTGTCCTGCGACGAGCAGGGCCGGGTGGTCGTCACCATCACGCCCACCTATTCCGGTTGCCCCGCGATGGCCGCTATCCGAGCTGATCTGCGACGGGCGCTGGTCGCGGCAGGGTTCGCCGACGCGCAGGTCCGCACGACGCTGAGCCCGGCGTGGAGCTCGAACTGGATCAGCGCCGACGGCCGGCGCAAACTCGCCGACTACGGCATCGCGCCGCCCGGGGTCGTGGCCAGCCCGGGCGCCGGCCCGGTGCTGCTCACGCTGACTCCGCGTCGCCAGGTGGTCGGCTGCCCGCGGTGCGGATCGGTCGACACCGAGATGACCTCGGAATTCGGTGCCACACCGTGTAAATCGCTGCACCGCTGCCGGTCCTGCGCCGAGCCGTTCGAGCGGGTCAAGGAGATCTAGGATGCCCACCCGCACCAGACCATTTCACCCGCTGTCGGTTGCCGCGGTGCAGCACCTCTGCGCCGACGCCGTCGCCATCACGTTCGCGATACCCGACGAGCTGCGAGTCGACTTCGCGTTCCGCCCCGGACAGTCGGTGACGGTGCGAAAGACCGTGGACGGCAACGAAGAACGGCGCAGCTATTCGATCTGCGCGCCGTCCGGCGCGCCGCTACGGATCGGTGTGCGGGAAGTCGCGGGCGGCAACTTCTCCCCGTGGCTTGTCCGCGACATCCGTCCCGGCGACACGGTCGAGGCGCAGACACCGTCGGGCAGCTTTGCCGCAGCACCGCAGAGCGGTGAACGACACGTGCTGATCGCCGCGGGATCCGGCATCACGCCGATCCTCTCGATCGCCGAGAGCGTGCTGCGGCAACCGGATTCGCACGTGACGCTGTTTTACGGGAATCGGCACGTCAACTCGGTGATGTTCGCCGAGGAACTCGCCGACCTCAAGGACAGCTTTCGGGCCCGATTCGAATTGATCCACGTGCTCTCCCGCGAACCCCGCGGCGTGGACCTGTTCAGCGGCCGTCTCGACGCCGCCCGCATCCAGGCGCTGCTGAAAACGCTTGTCCCGATCGGCGCCGTCGACCATTTCTGGCTGTGCGGGCCGCTTGGCATGGTCGTCGCGGCCCAACAGGTGCTGCGCGACCTCGGCGTCGCCGAGGACCGGGTCCATCGGGAACTGTTCTTCGTCGAAGATGTTGCCCCGCAACCGGTCCACCACATCGATACCAGCTCGGACGGGCCCACCAGCGAGGTCACCATCATCCTGGACGGGCATTCCAGCACCCTCAGCCTGCCACGGCACAGCACGGTGCTCGACGCCGCGCAACGGTGCCGTGACGACTTGCCCTTCGCGTGCAAGGGCGGAGTGTGTGGCACCTGCCGCGCCAAGGTGACTCACGGTGCCGTCGACATGCGCCGCAACTACGCGCTCGAAACCGCGGAAGTGAACGCTGGTTTCGTGCTGACCTGCCAATCGTTTCCGTCCAGCGACACCGTCGCCGTCGACTTCGACGCCTGACCCGCGACCGAGGAGTCAGCTATGACCGAAACCGTCGACCGTCCCGCCCCGCGGGTCCCCCGCTCGCCGGATGACCTCGAGCCGATCGAGACCGCCTCCCGCGACGAGATCTGCGCGCTGCAGCTGCGCCGGCTGCAATGGTCCCTGCGGCACGCCTACAGCAACGTTCCGCACTACCGGGCGGCATTCGACGCCCACGGGGTACACCCCGGCGACCTCAAAGAGCTCGGCGACCTCGCGCTGTTCCCGTTCACCACCAAAGCCGATCTGCGGGCGAACTACCCGTTCGGCATGTTCGCCGTGCCCCAGTCGCAGGTGGCGCGGCTGCACGCGTCCTCCGGCACTACCGGGCGTCCGACCGTCGTCGGCTACACCGCTGCCGACATTGACACCTGGGCCAGCCTGGTCGCCCGTTCGCTGCGCGCCGGTGGTGTCCGCTCCACCGACAAGGTCCACATCGCCTACGGTTACGGGCTTTTCACCGGCGGGATCGGTGCCCACTACGGGGCCGAACGACTCGGCTGCACCGTCATTCCGATGTCGGGTGGCATGACGGAACGCCAGGTGCAGCTGATCACCGACTTTGCGCCCGACGCCATCATGGTCACCCCGTCCTACATGCTGACCATCGTCGACGCCATGGACGCGGCGGGCATCGACCCACGCAGCACGTCGCTGCGCGTCGGTGTTTTCGGTGCCGAACCATGGACCGAGGAGATGCGCGCCGAGCTCGAACACCGCGTCGGGATCGATGCCGTCGACATCTATGGCCTCTCTGAGGTGATGGGTCCCGGCGTCGCGCAGGAATGTGTGGAAACCAGGGACGGTCTGCACATTTGGGAAGACAACTTCTACCCGGAGATCGTCGACCCGGACACCCGAGAGGTGTTGCCCGATGGCAGTGACGGCGAACTCGTGTTCACGTCGTTGACCAAGGAGGCGTTTCCGGTCATCCGGTATCGCACCCGCGACCTGACCGCGCTGCTGCCCGGCACCGCTCGCTCCATGCGCCGGATGCGCAAGATCACCGGGCGCAGCGACGACATGATGATCCTGCGCGGCGTGAACGTATTTCCCAGCCAGATCGAGGAACTGGTCTTGGCTCAGCGCGCCCTGGCGCCGCAGTTTCAGTGTGTGCTCGACCGTCCGGGCCGGCTCGAGCAGCTAACGGTTCGGGTGGAGCACCGCCCCGGCGTTGCCGTCGAGCACCGTCAACTCGCCGCTGATGCACTGGCGCAGCAGATAAAGAACCGGATCGGCGTCAGCGTCATCGTGAGCGTCGTGGAATCCGGCTCGATCGAGCGCTCGGCCGGCAAGGCCACCCGCATTGTCGAACGCGGGCGGCGCTCATGACAGCAGCGCGGCGTCCTCCGCGGTCAGAATCCCGGCATCGGCCAGCCGCGCCACAAATCGTGTTAGGCGCGGGTTGCGCCGGGTGGCGTCGGCCAGCAGCCGTTGAGCCTCGTCGCATCGGCCCCAGCGGGCGTGCAGCACCGCAGACCAGAATGTGGCCTCGGGATTCGGGTCCAGCACACCGTCGGCGGCTGCGAGTGCGGCTGCGGCCGCGGTGAATTCGGCGTCGGATCGCTGAGCACCGAGTATGGCGCCCGACGGGTCGAACACCACCCGCGACACGTTGTCGAATGCGTCGTGGAGCTCCACGAGCCGAGCCAGTTCGCCGATCGGATCGGCGTGGTCGTCGACTCGCAGGTCATGCAGCAGGCCCTCCCAGGGTGCGTCGGTGCGCCGACCGTCGACAACGAGCAGCGCGGCCGACTGGCTGCCACGGATGTCGCCGCCCGCCCGGTCGCCGCTACGCAGGCCGGCGATCAGGCGATGGGCCAGATCGCCCTCGGCTTGCTCGAAGCCGCGCAGCATCGCGCCGAGCACCGCGTCGCTGTGCAGCATGTTGCCCAGCGCGGCGGCGTGCTCGTTGGCCGCGACGTCGGCCGCCGCGACACACCGGTTCCCGCTGTGGATGCCCAGGCACCCCGACGAGTCCAAGTAGGCGACTTGCCGCAGCTCCCGATGGGGGTCCGCGTCGAGCAGTAGCGATAATGCCTCGGCAGCGGAGTTGCCTTGCCTCATCAACGCCAAGCCCCGCGGGCCGTAGGCACGGTCCGGAATCGCCTGGGTCGCCACCACGCCGACGCCCGCTTCGGCCCACGTCACCACCGCGCCGACGCCGAGATAGTGGGATTGGGATGCAACACCCAACGCACCGGTGGCCGGCTCGCGAGCCAGTAACGAGAACGTCATCGGTCAGAATTCGGTTTCCTCGACGAGCTGCGCGTAATGATTGCGGTATTCAGTGGTCTGCGTAATCGGCATCAGCGCCGCCAGTTTCGCGACATTGCCGGACAGCTTGACCCGGCCCTCCATGAACGCGGCATTCGGCGCCAGCTCGCCGCGCAGCATCGCGACAGAATCGGCGTACGACGCCGACATGGTGCCGTCGGCAGCCGGGTCGTCGCCGATCCGCTGGTCGACGATGCGGCCATCCTGCACGTCGGCGAAATAGCGGATGTCATCACCGTCGGGAGCGTGAGTGAGGCGATACTGCACCCGCGCCGACGCGCCGGGCCGCCGACCGAACGCCTGCTGCAGCTCGCGCTGCCGATCCAGCCATTCCTGCGATGCGTACTTCATACTGTCTCCCTCGGTTGAGTGGTGGTGTTCTCTCCATCGAGCACGGCCAGTAAGCGTTCCGCGGTGATCGGAATGCTGTCGACGACCTCGCTGCTCTCCGAATCCAGCGCATCGCGGATGGCGTTGGCCAGCACCGCGGGCAGCGGGATCGCGCCGCTCTCTCCGCAGCCCTTGGCGCCGTTGAGCGAGAACGGCGATGGTGTCTCCAGGTGGACCAGCTCGACTGCGGGCATGTTGGCCGGCAGCGGCGGAAAGTAGTCCCACAGCGACTCGACCACCGGGTGCCCGTCGGCGGTATACGGCAGCTGTTCATACAGCGCCGCGCCGAGTCCCTGGGCGGCGCCGCCGATGATCTGCCCGGCGACGTTGGCCGGGTTGAGTTGCACGCCGCAGTCGTGCCCGAACACCAGGCGCTGCACCGACACCGCCCCGGTGTCGCGGTCAATCTCCACCACAGCGGCCACCGCGCCATAGGCGAACGCGAACGCTTGCGGATCGTAGGTATACGACGACTCCAGCCCGGGCTCGGTACCAGGTGGAAGATCCCGAGCCTGATAGGCCGATTCGGCGACCGCGGAAACGGTTACCGTGCAGCCGGATTCGTCGGCGAAGCCACCCTCGACGTCGCGCACCGCGCTGGGATCGGCGGCCTCCAGCAGGTGGGCGGCAATGCCGTGCATCCGCTCACGCAGCCGCCGCGACGCCATCATCACCGCCGAACCGGCGACCCCGGCGCCCCGGCTGCCGCCGCTGCCGTACCCGGTATACGGGCAAGCCAACGTATCCCCGCAGATCACCGACACCGACTCCAGGGGCACTCCGAGCTCGTCGGCGGCGACCTGCGCCAGGACCGTCTCGAGTCCCTGACCCATCGGAATCTGGCCGGTCAACACCGTGACCAAGCCCGACTCATCCATCCGGACGACGGCGCGGTCGTGGCCGGGGCTGTTGATCCCCATCATCGCCGCCGTCAACGACGGGCCGAAATTGGTGGCCTCCAGGTAGCATGCGACACCGACGCCAACCAGGAGCCCGTGGTCGCGGGCTTCGCCAGCCTCCCGCCGCGTCCGGGGCCAGTCGATCTGCGCGGCAACAAGATCCAGCAACTCGCTGTAGCGTCCGCTGTCCAAACACATCATTGCCGCCGTCCAATACGGAAGCTCGTCGGGGCGGAGCAGGTTGCGCCGGCGGATCTCGATCGGATCGATGCCGAGTCGCCGCGCGCCCTCGTCCATCGCGCGCTCGATGGCGAACGTCGCTTCGGGCATGCCGAATCCGCGGTAGGCGCCAATCGGTGTCTTGTTCGTTACCACGGCCACCAACTCGGACAGCGCGTCGGGAATTCGGTACGGACCGAGCACCGTCGCCGCGGTGACCATCCCGGTCCCACAGCCCACCATGTACGGCGTCGCGCCGCAGTCGAGCAGGACATTGGCCCGCAGCCCGGAGATCGCTCCGTCGGCGGTGAATCCCAAATCGAGGTCGACGACCGTGCCGCGACCGTGCACCGTAGCGACGAACGCCTCCGACCGGCCCTCGATCCAGCGGACCGGCCGGCGTACGGCGCGGGCCGCGAAGGCCACCAGAGTCTCCTCGATGTAGGCGCACGCCTTGTTGCCGAACGCGCCGCCGACGTCGGGACATTGCACGCGGACGCAGCTCTCCGGGACCCGCAGCGTCGCGCTGAGTGAGCTGCGGACCTGGTGCGGCGATTGCGTGGAGGTCCAAACCGTGACCGACTCGCCGGTGATATCCCAGATGGCGCGTACCCCGCGGGCCTCCAACGACAATCCAGCGACGCGGCTGTTGGTGTAGCGCCCGCTGACGACCACCGCCGCATCGTCGAGCGCGGTGGCGGCATCGCCCGCCTCGAAACGGTTGCGGCCGAACACGTTATCCGGCCAATCGTCGTAGAGCAGTGGCTGGCTGTCCGGACGCGCGTCGACCACCGCGGGCAGCCGCTCGTAGTGGACCTCGACCAGTTCGGCGGCGTCCTCCGCCTGATACGCGTCGTCGGCGACGACGGCGGCGATCGGCTCACCGACGTAACGGACCTTGTCCGTCGCTAGGCACCAGGTGGGGGCGGAGGCCTGGATCTGCGCATTCCACATCATCCCCATCGGCTCGGTAGCGTCGCGAACATCAGAGCCGACCAGCACCGCGTGAACGCCGGGCGCGGCACGGGCCCGTCGCGGGTCCACCGTGATGCGGGCGTGCGGTTCGCGTGAGCGGACCACCACCAGATGCAGTTCGCCGGCCGCGTACTCGTCGGCCAAATACCGGCCACCGCCGGCCGCCAACCGCCGCAAGTGCAGCCCCGGTGGCGCGGCGCCGACTTGGCGCGCCGGGCTCATCGGCTCTGCTCCACGACCTTGGCTGCGACGAGTTCTTCCGTGGCGGCCACGATCGGGGCGTAACCCGTACACCGGCACAACGAGGCGGCGAGCCGGTCCCGCAGCTCCGCCGGTGTGGGCCGGGCGCCCGCCTCGACCTCGGCCAGCAGTTCCTCGATCAACACCACGAATCCGGGGGTGCAAAAGCCGCACTGCAGCGCACGGTGTCGTATCAGGCAGTCCTGGACCGCAGAGGGCTCCGCCGGGTGGCTCAGGCCCTCGATCGTGACGACATCCGACCCGTCGGCCTGCACCGCCAGCGTCAAACACGCTCGCACCGAACGAGAGTCGAGTAACACATTGCAACTGCCGCACAGCCCTTGACCACAGCCGATATGAGTACCGGTCAGGCCGAGCCGCTCGCGCAGGAAGTCGGCCAGCGACATCCGCGCGGGCACATCCGCGCGGGTCCGTCTACCGTTCACCCGTAGCTCGATGGTCACGGCAGGTCCTTCCGTAGCCGACGCAACAGCCGCACGACAATATGTACGGCGAGCCGACGGCGATGGTCCGCGGAGCCGTGCGGGTCGCCGGTGAAGGAGAGGCCCGCCGAAAAGGTATGGGCGGCATGCTCGACCGCGTCGTCGTCGAGTCGCCCGGACAGCCCGCCGGTGCTCGCCGGATCGGCGAGCACGGGTATCTGCCCGGCGCCGCCGACCACGATGCGCACGCCGGTGGCCTCGCCATCGACGATGCTGCCGGTGACGGCGGCACTGATCAGTGGCGTGTCGCCGGCACCGCGCAGCGTGACTTCGTCGAAATACCCGACAGATTCGGGCTTCGGCCGATGAAACCTGACGCTGTGCACCAACTCGCCGGGTCGCAGGTCGGTTCGATGGGGTGCCCGGAAGAAGTCCTGTTCTGCGACCTGCCGGAACCCATTCGATGAGACGGCGGTGATTTCACCCCTGAGGGCGAGCAGACAGACACCGAGTTCGGCCGCCGGGTTGGCGTGGGCGATACTGCCGCATACCGTGCCCCGGTTGCGTGTGGTCACTTTGCCCACGCGGGGAAGCGCTTGCGCGAGAACGTGGAAACCGGCGATTGCGGCAGAGAACTCGGTGGTGCGTTGGGTGACGGCGGCGCCGATGCGCAATCCATCGACTGTGGCGTGCAGATCGCGTAGTTCGGCGATCCGGGTGATGTCGACCAGCCGTCGGGGCCGCTCCAGCCTGCGGACCATCCGTGGCATCAGGCTCTGTCCGCCGGCGAGAACCCGGGTATCGCAGGGATCTTCACCTAGGGCAGCACAGGCCTCGTCGACTGAAGCAACCGCCAGGTAGTCGAATGGAGCCGGATGCATTGCAAAGCCTCAGTGGATCGGCACGCTGTCGATGTGCCGCAGGTGTTCGTCGATCAACCCGGCGACGAGCATCGGATCCTCGATGTGGGCCAAGTGCCCGCGCCCAGCCAGCACGCGGCACCGGGTACCCAGTGCCGCTGCGAACTCGGCGCCGAGCACCGGGGGGCATGTTTGATCGTGTTCGCCGGTCAGCACCAGAGCCGGTGCGTCTACTTGGCTTGCGGCTGCGGAAATGTCGGCTGAGAATGCGCCGTCGATGATGTGCTCGACCGTGGTGCTGTCGTTGCGGACCGCCCAGCGGACCGAGTCGGCAAGCAGCGCGTCGTCGGTACCGGGCGCAAAGCTCAGCGCGGCGAACTTCTCGAAGAACAGCCTCGGGCCGAGCTGGCGTAACTCACCGACGACAGCGGCGCTGTCCACATCGGCGACGCGCAGCGCTCCACCGATCACCGTCACCGACGCCACTCGCGCCGGCTGGGTAGCCGCGAGTGTGACGCACGCGCTGCCACCGAACGAGGCGCCCACCAGATGGGCGCGCGCAATGCCGAGACCGTCCATGACCGCCGCGACGTCCGCGGCGTAATCCGCGGCACCGTAGGTTCCGCCGGGGTCGGAAAACCCTTGTCCCCGTAGGTCGACAGCCACCGTGGTGCGGTCGGCGAGTGCCTCCATCACCGGCGACCACTGTGCGGCGGCGCCGTTGATGTTGTGGACGAAGACGACGGGCGTTCCCGGTCCGTCAGATGTTCGTCGTACACCCCCGATCAGACCGACCGGACCTGACACCGAGAATCGCTCCATGGTCGCTACCGTTCACCGGTCGCATCGGGCGCATGGGCGGAGAAGTGCGCGTGTACCAGCTCCCAGTTGCCTTCGCGGCGCCGCCAGATCTCGGTGCTGCGCATGCCGGCGTTGTAGTTGCCCAGGTCGCCGAAGTCGGCCTGGTAGTGGTTGAGGTAGGTCACCCAGGCGACATCGCCGACCACCTCGATGCGCTCGTCCCGGAGCTCGCCGCTTATTGCCTCGCCCCCCATGGCCGACGACAGCATGTCCCACAGCTGCGCTATGTGATCCTGCCCGACGTAGACCGCGCCGTTGAGGTTGTACCAGACCAGTTCGTCGGGTATTGCTGTCACGCGTCGACGCAGGTACCTCGAATCGAGCGGACCGTTGGCGTCGACGAATTCGCGATGCAGGCGCATGATCTCCTGTGCGTCGCCGTCGAGCAGGCTTTCGGTCATGGACGTGTTCCGTTCTTCGATCAGGGTCGGGCGGCGAGCAGCGGACGGCACTCACCTATGTGCGTAATGAGTTCGGGCAACTGGTCGGGGGGCGCGAATGGCACGATCGCGATCTCATCGATGCCGGTCTCGGCGTAGGCCGCCAACGAATCGCCGACGGCTTCGGGCGGGCACACCATCGCCACCGCATCGACGACCTCGGGGGTGAGGACCCTGACGGCCTCGACGGGACCACCCCTAGCGAATGCCTCCACCAGCGCCCCGTCCGGGATCGCCCCGGCGGCAAGGTATTCGGTGGTGCCCGGATCGAACGCCGACAGCAGCTCCGCCACCTGAATGCGGGCCGTCTGCACGTCGTCGGTGATGAATGCGGTGACCACAGCGGAAATGCGGAAGCTGTCACGCGGGCGGCCGGCGTCGGTGAGTGTCGCCTCCACCCGTTGCACGGTCTCGGCCAGGTACTTGCGCGATGAGCCGGCGCTCAAGCAGACACCGTCGGCATAGCGGGCGGCAGTTTCCACCATCCGCGGGCGCACGGCCATGATGTCCACCGCGGGCGGCACGGACAACGGGTTCAACTTGTATTGCTCGAATCGGAACCCGGGGAATTCGGCGGTCAGCTCGTCGCCGGCCAGCGCGCTTTTGAGCGCACGATGCAGCGCGATCGTCGACGCGATCGGCTTGTCGATCGACTTGCCGAGCGTGGCGATCATGTCCGGCACCCCGGTCCCGATTGCCGCCCGGACCCGGCCCGGTGCGATTTCGGCCAGCGACGCCAGCTCCATCGCGGCCACGCCGGGGTGACGTCCGGCGGCGCTGATCCCCATCAGGACGACTTCGAGCCGCTCGGTCTCCCGCAAGTACACGGTCGCGGGCACCACCGCGTCGTGCGCGCAGATGTGTTCGGCGTACCACAGACCGTCAAAGCCGTTCTCGTCGGCGGCCCGGACGGCCGGCAGGTCGGCAAGGATTGAGCCGAACCCGGTAAACGACAAACTGACCCGCACGGTCCGACCCCTCGTCGCTCGATCAGCCGATGGGATCATCGGCGCGGACACCGTAACGCCATCTGTGACACGGTGTCAACGTTGTAGTTGAACATAACGTCTCAACGTGCCAGACTTGGCGACGTGACGACGCGACAAAGCGATCTGCAGGCGCGCCGGCGCGAACACCGGCGCAATGCCCGACGACGGCTACTCGACGCGGCCCATCGCCTGCTGGAGAACCAGCCCTGGGCTGAGATCTCGCTCGACGACATCACCTCCGCGGCCGAGGTCGCCCGTACCGCCTTCTACCGGCATTTCGAGGATCGTCAGCATCTGCTGATGGCGATGCTGGACGACGTCGGTCTGGAGTTGGGTCATGTCGCCGACGAGTGGATGGCCGATCACGATGATCCGGCCGCCGATCTTCGGCACAGCCTGGCCGACCTGACCGAGATATTCGTCGAACATGGTCGGCTCATCCAGGCGATCTCGGATACCGCGAGATACGACCCGGAGATCAGCGAGCTGTATTCCGCTCTGGCTGAGGGCCTCGTCACGGCGACCGCGCGCCGGATCCAAGCGGACATTGCGGGGGGCCGCAGCCAGATTGCGCAGCCCGACGAGGTGGCGCGCGCCCTGACGTGGATGAACGAGCGCTACCTGCTGGCGTCGTTCGGGCAGCGACCGTTCGCCGACCCGGCCGCGGCCACCGACGCGCTGACAACCATCTGGATTAACACGCTCTACCGGCAATCGGCGGATGGACCGTGAGCCCACGGCTGCTCGTCCACGGTGGGACTGTCTTTGATCCGGTCTCCGGAACGGCGGCGCCCGCCGATGTGGTCGTCGACGGTGAACAGATCGTCGAGGTGGGGCCGGGCCTGGACGGCGACACCGCGCTGGATGCCACCGGACACCTGGTGGTACCGGGTTTTGTCGACTGCCACGTTCATGTCACGCTCGACGATGTCGACGTACTGCGGCTGATCCAAAGTCCGTTCTCGCTCAGGTTCTTTCAGGCAGTCCGCAACCTGCGGTTGACCCTGCACGCCGGAGTGACCACTGTCCGAGATGCCGCCGGCGCGGATCTCGGCGTCAAACAGGCGGTGGCCACCGGGCTGATCGACGGCCCCGACATGCAAATCGCGGTCGGTATGCTGAGCCAGACCGGCGGCCACGCCGACGAATGGATGCCATCAGGCGAGTGCGTGCACGCCCTGTGGCCGTCCTACCCTGGCTGCCCGTCGACAATTGTCGACGGCGTCGACGAGATGCGCCGCAAGGTCCGAGAACTGGTCCGCGCCGGCGCCGACGTCATCAAGGTCGCCACCACGGGTGGGGTCATCAGCCCGTGCAGTGACCCTCGCCGCGCGCACCTCGCCTCCGAAGAACTTGCGGTGATGATGGTTGAGGCACGAGCCGCGCGGGTCCACGTCATGGCGCACGCGCAGGGCACGGATGGTGTCAAGAATGCGGTGCGTTGCGGTGTTCGTTCCATCGAGCACGGCGTGTATCTCGACGAGGAAGCGGTCGCGATGATGGTGGACAACGGAACCTGGCTGGTGCCAACACTATCCGCACCGCGCGCCCTCTTGCGTCTGGCGCAGACTGGCGCTGGCATCACCGCGACCACTCGGACAAAGGTGGCCGATGTGGTCGAGGCACACGACGAATCGCTGAGGCTCGCGCACTCCGCCGGTGTCCGCATCGCGATGGGGACCGATGCCGGGATTGCGCCGCACGGGCACAACCTCGCCGAGCTCGAACTGATGCATGACCAGGGCCTGTCGCCGCCCGATGCGCTGCGCGCGGCAACAACGTCGGCGGCCGAATTACTCGGTGTCGGTGACCAGATCGGTGAGTTGGCGCCCGGCAAGCGAGCGGACCTCGTGCTGTTGGACGGCACTGACATCGGCGTGCGCGGCTTGTCCGAGCGGGTACGGGCGGTGATCCACCGCGGCACCATCCATGTCGACAAGACCTCCACGCGGATTGCGCAGTGGGTGTGACAGGGGAGATTCGCCGGCGGTGGATGCGCGACGAAGCGGTCGCGGCAGCGACCGTGGTTCGAACGTGGGATTCGGCGCCTCGGCCGCCCGGGTCGATGATGTTTGTCGCCGAGGACGGTTCGGTCACTGGCAGCGTGTCGGGCGGATGCGTCGAATCGGCGGTGTATGAACTGGCGCTCCAGGTCCGCACGGACGGAGTACCGGTTCTGCAGCGTTTCGGATTGGCCAGCAACGCCTTTGAGGCAGGCCTTACCTGTGGCGGCACCCTCGAGGTCTTCATTGAGCGGATCCACCGCGACAGCTATCCGGAGTTCGGCGAAGTGGTCGGCCCGAAACGGGAGCTGATCGTTGTCGCAACCACCATTCGGGCGGGGGACCCGGCCCTGGTGGGCCGCCGACTGATCGTCCGATCCTGTTCGATCAGCGGGTCGCTGGGCTCAGCTCGCGCCGACGCGGATGTGACGCGGACAGTGCGCGGAACGCGGAACGCCGGGGGCCCGGGGGTGCTGCGTTACCGCCCAACAGGCGGTGGGATGGACGACGAACTCGAGATCTTCGTGTCCGCGCATCGCGCGCAGGCCCGGATGATCGTCTTCGGGGCAAACGACTTCGCGGCAGCCACCGCGGGAATCGGCACGTTTCTGGGCTATCACGTCACCGTCTGCGATCCGAGGGCGGTATTCGCCACGCCGACAAGGCTTCCCGATGCCGACGACATCGTGGCGCAGTGGCCACACCGTTACCTCAGGGCGGAGCGTGACGCCGGTCGCGTTGATGGTCGCACCGTATTGGTGGTGTTGACCCATGACCCGAAATTCGATGTCCCCTTACTCGAACTTGCCCTGCGTGACGAGGGCTGGAAGGAGCGGCCGGCGTACGTCGGCGCGATCGGTTCCCGACGGACCCATGCTGACCGTGCGGCTCGGCTGCGTGAAATCGGATTGACCGAACAGGAATTGGGCCGGTTGCGGGCGCCCATCGGTCTTCAACTCGGTGCGATCACGCCCGAGGAGACGGCGATCTCGATCGCCGCGGAGATCATCGCGGATCGCGGTGGCGGGAACGGAGGCCGGCTGACCGGGACCGATGCGCCCATTCACCCGTTTGCGGGATCCACGCAACATGCCCTCCGAGATCGAGTCGTGCCTCGGCCGACTGAACATGATGTGCTCCGATCCGGCGGGTGCGGACAATCTGTTTCCATCTTCGCGGGTACAGATGCAAATCTATCGTCGAATACCTAGGTTCTGTAGACGTATAGGGTTGCCGGCCAGAGGGGCTTCATCATGAGTTTGGACGATGTGTTGCGCTGGGACGGGGAATTGACGGTGACCCGGCACGACCCCGAGACCGGGGCATCGTTTGTCATCCGGGTGGACTCGACGCGGTTAGGGCAGGCGGCCGGCGGCACCCGGGCGGCGCAGTATTCGTCGCTTTCCGGCGCCCTAGAGGATGCCGGGAGACTCGCCGAGGCAATGACGTTGAAGATGGCGGTGAGCAGCCTTCCAATGGGCGGTGGGAAATCCGTGATCGTGCTTCCGTCGCCGCGCAAAGACATCGAAGCGGCGACCTGGCAGCGGATCCTGGAACTGCATGCCGAGAACATCGACCGGCTCAACGGCACCTACTGGACGGGACCCGACGTCAACACCAACTCCGCTGACATGGACATCCTCAACGAGACAACCGAATTCGTGTTCGGCCGCTCGGCGGATCGCGGCGGCGCCGGGTCCAGCGCCGTCAACACCGCGCTCGGGGTGTTTGAAGCCATGCAGGCTACCGCCGTACATGGCGGCCTCGGAGCGCTCGACGGGCTGACCATTCTGATCCAGGGGCTGGGCGCGGTCGGCGGCCAACTGACCGCTCTCGCGTCGGAAGCGGGCGCCCGATTGTTGGTCTCCGACACCGACGTTGCGCGTCTGACATGGGCTCGTCAATTCGGTTGCACGGTCGTCGAACCCGAAGACGTCTCGACCACACGTTGCGATATCTTCGCCCCGTGCGCGATGGGCGGTGTCATCGACAGCGCAACTGCCGCGCGGCTGACCACGTCCGCGATTGTCGGGGCGGCCAACAACATCCTTGCCCATGAACAGGCTGGTGCCATTCTGCGCGACCGCGGCATTCTGTACGCGCCCGACTTCGTCGCCAATGCCGGCGGCGCGTTCCACCTTGTCGGCCGCGAAGTGCTCGGGTGGGACGACGACACTGTCGCACAGCACACCAGACGAATCGGAGATACCGTCATCGAGGTTTACGCGATCAGTGAGGCCGAGGGCATTACCACCGACGCCGCCGCCCGGATACTGGCCCGTCGCCGGATGAGGGCCGTGGGCGCGGTGATTCCGGCTTGACGTAGCCCTAATGCTGTTCAAAACCAATTGGCCGGCAAGCCATTCCACTCCTCGAATACCAACCAGGTGCGGGTTGAGCGGATGCCGGCCATGCCGTGCAGCCGTTCCAGCACCACCGTGCGCAGCGTCGCGTTGTCGGGCGCGCGGACCACAACGAGAACGTCGAAGTCGCCGCCCACCAGTGTGAACCGTTCGACGAACCGCAGTGTCTTCAACTGTGCCGACAAGCCGCGCCAGGCGTCCTGTTGGATGGACAACGCGATCAGCGCCGACGTCGCAAACCCCGCCCTTTCCAGGTTGATTCGGGCGGTGAACCCCTCGATGATGCCCCGCTGTTCGAGCCGCTCGATCCGCGAGTACACGTGGGTGCGAGAGATGTGCGCACGCTTGGCCAACTCCAGCATCGACACCCGGCCGTCGTTGACCAATTCCCGGATCAGCCGCCGATCGACATCGTCGAGTTCCAGAGATGCCGTCGTGTCGTCGTCCATGTGTTCGCCGCCTCGCCTAGTTCGATCGGGGTTATGAACAGTATGCATACCAGCGCCTCAGGCCAGACCAATACATCCGTAAATTCTGCGGTCATGATGCACTAATGGCCGCAAACCCCGACGATTGGAGCGCAGGTAGTCAAATTGGGAGGCAGTTGTGTCGGTGGTTGAGCAGATTGGCACGACATACGCGAATTTTCTTCCAGCCGACGCTCCCGTGCAGTACCTCGACCCGACGGGTCAGCTCACCAACAGCGCTGCGAGGTACCTCCGTCCGTCCGGCAAACGACTGGTCGACATGTATCGAAACATGGTTCTGGGGCGCCGTTTTGACGAACAGGTAACGGCGCTGACCAAGCAGGGTCGGTTGGCGGTGTATCCGTCAGCACGAGGACAGGAAGCCTGTCAGGTCGCCGCCGCGATGTCGCTGCGGGCCGTGGATTGGATGTTCCCGACGTACCGCGATTCGATGGCATTGGTCACCCGGGGTGTGGATCCTGTCGAAATCCTCACCATGGTGGCAGGCGATTGGCACTGCGGCTACGACCCGGCACGCCACCGCACCGCACCGCAGTGCACGCCGTTGGCGACCCAGCTTCTCCACGCGGCTGGGCTGGCGCATGCCCAGACCCGCAAAGGCATCGACGCGGTGGTGCTGGCGCTTTGCGGCGACGGTGCGACCAGTGAAGGCGACTTTCACGAAGCACTGAACTTCGCGGCGGTTTTCGGTGCGCCTGTGATTTTCTTGGTGCAGAACAACGGTTTTGCGATCAGCGTGCCACTGGCGCGGCAGACGGCCGCCCCGTCGTTGGCGCACAAAGGTATCGGATATGGCATCGGCAGTGAGCAGGTCGACGGCAACGATCCGGTGGCGATGCTGGCGGTGATGGATGAAGCGCGTAGCTATGTGCTGGACGGCAATGGCCCGGTAATCGTCGAAGCTCATACCTACCGCGTTGAGGGTCATACCAACGCCGATGATCCAACCCGGTATCGGACCAACGACGAAGTCGCGCACTGGCGCGCGAGGGACCCCATCGCCCGGCTCGATACCTACCTGCGCGCCGAAGGCCTGATTGACGACGCCCATGTCAGTGCTGTCGCCGCCGAAGCCGAAGACCGCGCCGCGGCGCTACGAGTGGCGATTAACGCCGATCGGCCGACCGATCCCGACGACCTTTTCCGTTACGTATTCGCCGAACCGACCAGTCAACTGCGCGAACAACAATTGCAGCTGCGAGCGGAATTAGCCGCCGAGGCCCGGGAGGCCTGACAAAGATGACCGTGATCACCATGGCGCAGGCTCTCAACACCGCGCTCCGCGACGCACTCGAGGAGGACGAAGCCGTCTTGGTATTCGGCGAGGACGTCGGCGACCTGGGTGGCGTCTTCCGTGTCACCGACGGCCTGGCCAAAACGTTCGGCAAGGATCGGTGTTTCGATACCCCGCTGGCCGAATCGGGAATCATCGGGTTCGCCATCGGCATGGCGATGGCGGGTTTTCGCCCGGTGGTGGAGATGCAGTTCGACGCCTTCGCCTACCCGGCATTCGAGCAGATCGTGTCCCACGTCGCCAAGCTCAGGAACCGCACCAAAGGTGCGCTGTCAGCACCGATGGTGATCCGGATACCGTTCGCCGGCGGTATCGGCGGGGTCGAGCATCATTGCGATTCCAGCGAGGCGTACTACGCGCACACCCCCGGCCTCAAAGTCGTTGCGCCGGCGTCGGTCGCGGACGCCTACAGTCTGTTGCGGCACGCGATCGACGACCCCGATCCGGTGGTGTTCCTCGAACCCAAACGCCTATATTTTTCCCGCGACGACGTCGACCTCGAGCGTGGCGCCCCGATCGGGAGAGCGCGAATCCTCCGGCCGGGACACGCCGCCACGATGATCGCGTATGGGCCTGCGGTCGATCCCGCGTTGCAGGCGGCAGCCGCTGCTGCCGACGACGGGTGCGACGTCGAAGTAATCGACCTGCGGTCGATCGTCCCTTTTGACGACGAGACCGTCGCGGCATCGGTGCGAAAGACCGGTCGATGCATAGTGGTGCACGAGGCCCAGGGATTCGCCGGGGTGGGAGCCGAGATCGCGGCCCGGGTTCAGGAACGCTGCTTCCATCACCTGCACGCGCCGGTGCTGCGCGTCTGCGGATTCGACATCCCTTACCCAGCACCCAAATTCGAGGGGTTGCACCTGCCCTGCTGCGACCGGATTCTCGACGCACTCGGCCGGCTTCAATGGGACGACCGCATCGACACCCGGTGGGCTCCGGCCCACTCATAACGACACATCGTCAAGTGAGAAGCATTGCCCGTCAACGCGATATGAATACCGAACAAGAGGAGTGAATCCGTGCTCAGTGCCATCGGAACCCTGTCGTTGATGCTCTTGCTGATCTTGTTCCCGCTACTCATACCCGTGCTCGTGACCGTCGGGCACGCCCTGGGCACCGCGCAGTGGCGCCGGCATCGACCCCGCAACTGCCCCAGGGCCACGGCGAGCCGGGTGTTCGATAGCCCTCGGTTGTCGGCAGCTGGTGTCAGCCGGTTGCGGGAGACCTCACCTGCCAAGCCTGGCGCAGACGGCCCAACCAATGGGGATGAGCCACTTAGGTTCCCGCCGAGTCCTATCCACGAACAGCAAACGAGACCCGCAACAAAGATGGTGCCCTAATGACCGACCGGACATTCGTGCTGCCCGACCTCGGTGAGGGCCTTGCGGAGGCCGTCATCGCGGACTGGCGAGTGCGGGTTGGCGACACCGTGACCGTCGACCAGGTGGTCGTCGAGGTCGAAACCGCCAAGGTGGCGGTCGAGGTTCCGGTCCCATTCGCGGGCAAGGTGATTGAACTGCACGGCGACGTGGGTTCAACCCTGGCCGTGGGCGCTCCGTTGATCACCGTTATCAGCGCTGATGAGCCTGAAGCGACCGAACCTGGCGCTGGGGCGGGCTCGGGAAATGTGCTGGTCGGTTACGGAACCCGTGAAGCGGGCAGTAGGCGTCGCCGCCATCGCACGCCGGTACCGCAGCCGATCGCTCCAGCCGCCGCCACGACCAAGGTTATCTCGCCGGTGGTGCGTAAAGTGGCCCGCGACACCGGTGTTGACCTCACTGTCCTGCCGGCCCCCGGACCGGGCGGCGTAATCACTCGCGCAGACGTCGAACACGCCCTGACTCAGACCGCAACCAGCATGCAAGACGAACAACGCACCCCAATCACCGGCATGCGCAAGGCAATTGCGGAGAAACTCTCAATCAGCCGCCGCGAGATTCCGGATGCGACCACCTGGGTCGATGTCGACGCCACCGGGCTGCTCGACGCCCGACGATCCGTCCAGGAGGTCGCGGGCCGCAAGGTCAGCCTGCTGGCGCTACTGGCCCGGTTCACCGTCGCCGCACTCCGTCAGTTCCCCGACCTCAATTCGTCGGTCGACACCGCACGATCGGAATTCGTCCGCTACCGACATGTCAACCTGGGAATCGCGGCCCAAACCCCGCGCGGGCTGGTGGTCCCGGTAATCAAGAACGTCGACACACTCGACGTACTTGCCTTATCCGATGTGTTGACCGAGACAACAACATTGGCACGCAACGACAAGCTCCCGCCCGCCAGGCTCACCGGGGGGACATTCACGCTGAACAACTACGGCGTCTTCGGTGTCGACGGGTCCACACCGATCATCAATCACCCCGAAGCGGCGATCCTGGGTATCGGCCGCATCATCGACCGGCCGTGGGCGGTCGACGGCGCATTAACCGTGCGGAAAATCACGCAAGTATCGCTGAGCTTCGACCACCGGGTGTGTGACGGCGCTACCGCCGGCGGATTCCTGCGGCTGTTCGGCGATTTCATCGAGAACCCGATCGCGGCATTGGCGCGGCTGTGATGGGCGATTCCCAGCCTGCCCAGCACAGCGACGTCCTGATTCTCGGCGGCGGCTCGGCTGGCTACGCCTGTGCGCTGCGGGCAGGTCAACTGGGTCTCTCCGTGGCCCTGATCGAGGCGGACAAGGTTGGCGGCACGTGTCTGCACCGCGGCTGCATTCCCACCAAAGCGCTCCTGCATGCGGCCGAGGTCGCCGACGTGACGCGCGCGGCCGAACGTTTCGGTGTGCGCGCAACCCTGAACGCCATCGACATGGCGGCCGTGCACGCCTACAAGCAGTCGGTGGTTGACCGGTTACACACCGGACTGAACGGGTTGATCGCCGGCCGCGGTATCACGGTCATCCAGGGTGACGGCCGCTATGTCGGAAACCGCACCATCGTCGTGAACGGCAGTCCCTACACCGGCGGGGCGGTGGTCTTGGCGACCGGTTCCACCTCTCGAGCCATCGCGAACATCCCGATCGGTGACCGGATCATGTCCAGCGATCACGCCCTGCAGTTGCCCGAGATCCCGCGGACTGCGATCGTGCTCGGCGGCGGTGTGATTGGCGTCGAGTTCGCCAGCATGTGGGCGTCGTACGGCGCTGAGGTGACAGTGCTGGAAGCCATGCCCAGGCTGTTGCCGGGCGAAGACGACTGGACTTCGATGACGCTCGAACGGGCGCTGCGTCGTCGGGGTATCACGGTCAAGACCGGCGCGACCGTCACCGCGGCCAGACAGAACGGCGCCGGGGTTGCCGTGGAATTGGCCGGCGGTGAGGCGATGGGGGCTGACGTGTTGCTGGTCGCCGTCGGCCGCGAACCCAGATCGTCCGGCTTCGCCGAGGCCGGAATCGCCACGGATCGCGGGTTTGTGGCGGTCGATCGCCGACTCAGTACCAACCACGGCGGCGTCTACGCGGTCGGCGACCTCGTGGCCGGGGCACAACTGGCCCACCGTGGCTTCGCGCATGGCATCTTCGTTGCCGAACAGATTGCCGGCCGGGACCCGGTACTGCTGGCGGACCAGCTGATTCCGCGGGTAACCTACGCCCACCCGCAGGTCGCTTCGGTGGGACTCACCGAGTCGTCGGCGCGCGAGCAGTATGGCGATATCACCGCGATCGTCTACGACCTCGGCGGCAACGCGAAGAGCCAGATCCTACGAACTGCGGGTGGAGTCAAGGTAATTCGCCGCGGACCAGCCGACAGTGGCGGCCCGGTGGTCGGTGTCCACATGGTGGGCGATCGCGTTGGCGAGCTGGTCGGGGAGGCCCAGCTGATGGTTGCTTGGGAAGCGCTGCCTACGGACGTCACACCGCTTGTCCACGCCCATCCCACCCAGAACGAGGCACTGGGCGAAGCGGTGCTGGCATTGGCCGGCTCGCCGCTGCATGCACACGTGTGACTCCGCTGGCGTGATCGATGCCTGGACCGCCATTTGCGTGCCTACCCACGATCCGGAGGGCGACGTGCCGGCGCTGCGGGCCTTGGCTTGCCCACGGTCAGCCAGGCGGTCGCGCCGCACGCACGATGACCCGTTGCGGCGGTTGGGCGCAGGGGGTTGACCGAGGCAGGGATCGCCCTGGATCTCGGTGCCCGCATGCTTTGGAGGCAACAGCCGTATCGGTCACGGCGGACATCATCGCGTCGCTGGGGCGGTGGCCGGGCAGCTGCTGGGCGAGGCTCACGGCTGCATTCACGACAACAATGAGGCCATGAGCCGACGTGTCGTTGGAGTGCTGTTGGCCGCCGGCGCCGGGCGACGCTACGGCAAGCCCAAGGTGCTGGTGGACGACTGGCTGCGGATCGCGGTGCGAGCACTGCGCGACGGCGGGTGCGGAACCGTCGTGCTCGTGCTCGGCGCTGTGGAGATCCCGGCTCCACCTGGTGTGGTTACGGTTACCGCTGCGGACTGGGAAAGGGGGCTGAGCGCGTCGGTGCGCACCGGGCTGGCTCAGGCGGAGCGCATGGACGCCGACTACGCCGTGCTGCACCTCATCGACACCCCCGACGTCGGCGCGGCGGTTGTTGCCCGAGTCCTGCACCGCGCGTTGGCCTCACGCGAAGGACTAGGCCGAGCCTGGTTCGATGAACGGCCGGGCCACCCCGTCGTGATCGCACGCCGGCACTGGCCGGGCGTATTGGCCGCGATATCGGGGGACTCGGGTGCCGGCGCCTACTTGCGCACCCGCGACGATGTCGAGAACGTGGACTGCAGCGACCTCGCCAGCGGGGCCGACATCGACGAACCGTAGTCAGCCGTCGCGGCTGACTTGGAACACCTGGGCGACTTCACGACCGGTGTTCCGGTGCAGATCGCCGACGGGTACTACCGCTTCTGCGCGAGTTATCACACCGACGAGAACACGGCCATCCCGATGGTGCTCGCGGTGGTACGCCGCTGATTGCGCTCGCTAGTCCTCGTCCACGGTTTCGTCCACCGCGGTGCCGCCCCGGGTGCGCCTGCGCATCCGATGCGATCCCTTGCCCGTCGGGCGCCGGTTCTGCAACTTGGCTCGCGGCTCGTCGCCCTCTTCGGTCGCCTCGGCGGCGTCGGCCGTGTCGGCGACCGGCGCTGCCTCGGTCTCCTGGGGTTCGTCGGCGTCCGGTTCGGCGGCCGCTTCGGCGTCAGCCCGCTCGTCCGTCTCGTCGGGCTCGTCGGCCTCGGCTTCGGACGCTTCGGCTTCTTCGTCGGCGGCCGCTTCCGCGTCAGCCTCCTCGCCCTTCTTGCCGCGAAGACCCTTTTTCTTGGCTTTCTTGGGCTTCTTCGCCTTGATCGGTTTGGGAGGCGGCGGCGGCAACTCGGCGACAAAGGACAGATAGAAGGCAAAGAAGCCGAGCAACGCGATCGCGGCGGCCGCGCCGTAAATCCCGAACAACCACCGTCCGGCGGCGTCCAGGCTCAACCAGATCTCGCTGATCGCCGTTCCGATGATCAGCACGCCGGCCAGCACGTGGGCCACGATCGAGGCGACCCGGATGGACAGCGCCATCTGCGGGGTGCCCAGTTCCGGCTTGCGGGTGCGCAGCAGCGTGAACACCACCGGCAGCGCCGCGAGCGCGACGAGCGCACCCGTCACGATGCGCAGCGCCGTCCCCAACGAATGCGTCGTGTCACCCATCAACTCAGGCCAGCGGGGCAACACGAAGAAGAAGTAGAGGAAGCCGGCAGCGATCGTGAATGACGCGTGCCACGGGATGGCGACCTTGCGCCCCATAAGCCTCCTCATGCTGGGTTGGCTCGAGCCAGCCTAAAGGCGATCGACTCGATACCAAACCGCGTTGTGCGTGTCCGCCGGGCGGACCGATGGCGGAGGATGCGGGATTTGAACCCGCGAGGGCTGTTAACCCAACCCGCGTTCCAGGCGAGCGCCATAGGCCACTAGGCGAATCCTCCGTGGCAATGGTAACCGAGGGCCGGACGGCGGCCGCCAGTTGCTCCGGCTCAGGTATTAGACTCTCGGTGGACCCCGCGCGGCGTCTATCCTGTGAACTCCCCCAGGGCCGGAAGGCAGCAAGGGTCAATGGGCTCTGTCGGGTGCGCGGGGTCCCCTAGGTTAAACGGGTGCCGACCCGCTGCGCCCGGCTCCGCCGCGCTTGCGATCGCCACTAGGTCCATGAGTGGCGACCCGCTGCGCCCGGCTTCGCCGCGCTTGCGATCGCCACCTCTCACGCGTTCGAAAGCGAAAGGGTCCATGGTGTCGCTGGAGTCCCTCAGCCCCGCCGAGCTTGCCGCTGAGCACGCTCGCCACCAACAGGATTACGCGGATCTGCAGGCCAAGAAGCTGGCCCTGGACCTGACCCGCGGCAAACCGGCCCCCGCCCAGCTCGACCTGTCCAACCAGCTGCTGAGCCTGCCCGGCGATGACTACCGCGACAGCGAGGGCACCGACACCCGCAACTACGGCGGCCTGCACGGCCTGCCGGAGCTCCGAGCCATCTTCGGCGAGCTGCTGGGCATCCCGGTGCAGAACCTGATCGCGGGAAACAACTCCAGCCTGGAGCTGATGCACGACCTCGTCGCCTTCTCGATGCTGTACGGCGGTGTGGATTCGCTGCGGCCCTGGAAGGACGAACCCAGCGTCAAGTTTTTATGCCCGGTCCCGGGCTACGACCGGCACTTCGCGATCACCGAGACGATGGGCATCGAGATGATCCCCGTCCCGATGCTGTCCGACGGCCCCGATATCGGCCTGATCGAGGAACTGGTCGCTGCCGACCCGGCGATCAAGGGCATGTGGACCGTGCCGGTGTTCGGCAACCCCACCGGGGTCACCTACTCCTGGGACACGGTGCTGCGGCTCGTCCAGATGCGGACCGCCGCACCCGACTTCCGGCTGTTCTGGGACAACGCGTACGCGGTGCACACCCTGACGCACGACTTCATCCGGCAGGTCGACGTGCTCGGCCTGGCGGCCGCGGCCGGCAACCCCCATCGACCGTATGTGTTCGCGTCGACCTCCAAGATCACGTTCGCGGGCGCGGGCGTGAGCTTCCTGGGCGGATCGCTGGGCAACATCGCCTGGTACCTGCAACACGCGGGGAAGAAGTCGATCGGACCGGACAAGATCAACCAGCTGCGGCACCTGCGCTTTTTCCGCGACGCCGACGGGGTGCGCCTGCACATGCTGCGGCACCAGCAGATCCTGGCGCCGAAGTTCGCGCTGGCGGCCGAAATCCTGGATCAGCGGCTCAGCGATTCCAAGATCGCGTCGTGGACCGACCCCAAGGGCGGCTACTTCATCAGCCTCGACGTCTTGTCCGGCACGGCCAAGCGGACCGTCGCGCTGGCCAAGGACGCCGGGATCGCGGTGACCGAGGCGGGTGCGTCGTTCCCGTACCGGAAAGATCCGGACGACACGAACATTCGGATCGCGCCCACCTTCCCGGCGCTGCCGGATCTGCGCGACGCGGTCGACGGCCTGGCCATCTGCGCGCTGCTGGCGGCTTCGGAGTCGCTGCTGGCTCGCGATCGAGTCTGACCGACGGCTTTGACCGCGCACTGAGGGCAGACGCCAGCCGCGCTCTAGTCAGCGCGCGCCGGTAGCCTGCTGACCGTGGCCCTCTACCGCAAGTACCGTCCGGCAACCTTCGCCGAAGTGGTGGGGCAGGAGCACGTCACGGAGCCGCTGTCGATCGCGCTGGAAGCGGGCCGGATCAACCACGCGTATCTGTTCTCGGGTCCGCGCGGCTGCGGCAAGACCTCCTCGGCGCGCATCCTGGCACGGTCGCTGAACTGCGTGCAGGGGCCGACGGCGACTCCCTGCGGAATCTGCGACTCGTGCGTGGGGCTGGCGCCCAACGCGCCCGGCAGCATCGATGTGGTCGAGCTCGACGCCGCCAGCCACGGCGGCGTGGACGACACCCGCGAGCTGCGGGACCGGGCCTTCTACGCGCCGGCGCAGTCGCGCTACCGGGTGTTCATCGTCGACGAGGCGCACATGGTGACCACCGCGGGGTTCAACGCGCTGCTCAAGATCGTGGAGGAACCGCCCGAGCACCTCATCTTCATCTTCGCCACCACCGAACCGGAGAAGGTGCTGCCGACGATCCGGTCGCGCACCCATCACTATCCGTTCCGGCTGTTGCCGCCGAAGACGATGCGCGCGTTGATCGGGCGGATCTGTGAGCAAGAGGGCGTCGTCGTGGACGACGCGGTCTACCCGCTGGTGATCCGCGCCGGCGGCGGCTCGCCTCGCGACACCCTGTCGGTGCTGGACCAACTGGTGGCCGGTGCCGAAGGCGCCCACGTGACCTACCAGCGGGCGCTGGGCCTGCTGGGGGCCACGGACATGGCGCTGATCGACGACGCCGTGGATGCCCTGGCCGCCGCGGACGCCGCAGCGCTGTTCGGGGCGGTGGAGTCGGTGATCGATGCGGGCCACGACCCCCGGCGTTTCGCCACCGATCTGCTGGAGCGGTTTCGCGACCTGATCCTGCTGCAGGCGGTCCCGGACGCGGCGGCCCGCGGCGTGGTGGACGGACCGGAGGACGTGCTGGAGCGGATGCGGGATCAAGCGACTCGGCTCGGGACGGCGACCCTGACCCGCTACGCCGAGGTGGTGCAGGCGGGGCTGGGGGAGATGCGGGGTGCGACGGCGCCGCGGCTGCTGCTCGAGGTCGTGTGCGCGCGGCTGCTGCTGCCCTCGGCCAGCGACACCGAATCCGCGCTGCTGCAACGCGTCGAGCGGATCGAGACCCGGCTGGACATGTCCATTCCCGGCGCCGACACTGCCGCGGGGGCACCGCGCAGCGCGCCCGCACCGGCCGAGCCCGCCGACCGGCCGGTCCGGTTCACCCGGCCGTCCGCATCCACCGCCAAGCCCGAACCCGAGCGCGAACCGGAACCCGAGCCCGCACCGACACCCGAGCCGGCCCCAGCTCCGGCGCCGGCTCCGGTGGCCGCTCCCGAACCCGATCCGGCGCCCGCAGCCGAAACACCCTCTGCGCCCGGTGAACTCAACGCCGCCGCGGTGCGCAGCATGTGGTCGACGGTGCGCGACAAGGTGCGTCAGCGCAGCCGCACCACCGAGGTGATGCTGGCCGGTGCCACCGTCCGGGCGATCGAGGGCAACACGTTGGTGCTGAGCCACGAATCGGCGCCGCTGGCCAAGCGGCTCTGCGAACAGCGCAACGCCGACGTCATCGCCGAGGCGCTCAAGGACGCGCTGGGGGTCGACTGGCGGGTGCGGTGTGAGGCCGGCACGTCGGCACCGGCCGCCGCCGGCCCGTTGACGCCCAAGCCGGAAGAGCCTGCCCCCGAACCGGATTCCGCGCGGCGGGCCGAAGAGGAACACATGCTTGCCGAAGCGGTCCGCGAGGAGCCGTCGGCCCCGCGACGCGATCCCGAAGAGGTTGCCCTCGAACTGCTTCAGAACGAGCTGGGCGCGCGCCGCATCGAGAACGGCTGAACCAGCCTCAGCGCGTCAGGCCGTCCACCACGGTCGCAGCGGCAGCTCGTCGTCGCCCCGCGCGTCGGTCTTGGCCGCCAGCACGTGATGCAGCTGAAGGTTGTTCTGCTCGAAGGCAACCCGTGACGCCGCCATGTACAGGCCCCACACCTTCGCGGTCGGCAAACCGACCTCGCTGACCGCGGCGTCCCAATTCTCGACGAGATTCCGGCACCAGTCGCGCAGCGTCATCGCGTAGTGGTGGCGGAAATTCTCCGCGTGCAGCACCTCCAAGCCGCAATCCTGGATCTCGCTGGTGATGCGTCCCGAGCCGGTCAACTCCCCGTCCGGGAAGACGTAGCGGTCGGTGAACCCGCCTGCGAACGAGGTCGAGGTGTTGTCGTGGCGGGTGATGCAATGGTTGAGCAACAAGCCGCCGGTGCGCAGCTTCGACTTCAAAAAGCCGAAGTAGGCGGGGTAATTCTTGACGCCGATGTGCTCGGTCAGCCCGATCGAGGACACGGCGTCGAACGCCGCCTCGCCCACGTCGCGGTAGTCGGTGTGGCGCACCTCGGCCAGCTCCGCCAGGCCTTCCTCGGCGATCGCCCGCTGTGCCCATCTCGCCTGCTCGGCCGACAGGGTGGCGCCGATCGCCCGGACGCCGCGGCGCGCCGCGTAGCGCACCATGCCGCCCCAGCCGCAGCCGACGTCGAGCAGCCGGTCGCCCGGCTTCAACCGCAGCTTCTCGAAGATCAGCCGGTACTTGTTCTCTTGCGCCTCTTCCAGCGTCGCGTCGGCATCGGGATACACCGCACACGTGTAGGTCATCGACGGCCCCAACACCAACTCGTAGAAGGCGTTGGACACGTCGTAGTGATGGTGGATGGCCTCGGCGTCGCGGGTCTTGGTGTGCATCAGCCCGTCGGCGATGCGGCGCCACCGGGGCCGCGTCTCCTGCGGCGGCGGTGCGACCGGTAACAACCGCTCGAACCCCAGCGACCGCACGACGTTGGCCAGCACCCGCGCCGGCGGCCGCTTGAATTCCACCCGGTCGGTCAGCGTCTTGAGCAGTCGGTACGGGTCGCCGGGATGTACGCCGTACGCCTGCAGGTCGCCGGACACGTAGGCCCGGGCGAGACCGAGTTCGCCGGGGGCGGTGGCCAGATAGGTGGCGCCGCGGGGACTCCGCAGGTCCAGGCCCAGTTCGGCGTCCTCGCTGCCGGCGGTGCTGCCGTCATAGGCGGTGAACTTCAGACGATGTCGCCCGGTTGCGGCGAAGACCTCCAAGATCTCGGCCATGCTGAGTTTCCCGGTCGGCGTGCGGTGGGGCTCTTTGGTAGTCGTCATCGCCGTTGTACCGCCTTTGCGTAGAGGTCGAGTAAACGAGAATCGGGGTCGTAGGTTTTCTTGACAGTGTTGTAGGCCTCGCCGCCGTACAGCTCGTCGAAGTCCTCGCGGGAGTAGAAGGAATCGGAATACAGCGACTTGTGCCCGTCGAGTTCGCCCACCTTGGCTTCGATCATCCGGTTGGTGGCGCCGTCGGTGGTGCCCGCCGGCACCGACGACCAAAAGCCGACGTTGACGTACGTGTGATCCGGTCGCATCGGGTACAGCGGCCAGTCGTGGTGGTCGCGAAGACGCAACGGGCACAACCAGATTGGTGTGATGGGCACGTTTTCCAGGAACCACTCCAGGAAGTCGCAGGTCCGTTCGACCGGGATCTCGACGTCTTGCACCACCCGTTCGCGCGCGGGTCGGACCGGCGGACGAATACTGCGCGCTTCGATGCGGTCGGACACCCCGAAGCGCCGGTCCAAGGAGATCAGCTTGGAGTAGACGCTGCTGCGCCGATAGCGGCGCGGCCACCAGCGACGCAACCGCGGGTTCTGCACGCCGAACGCGCGTGAGCACCAGAACCAATCGGTGTCCCAGCGCCAGAAGTAGTCGTGCATGGTCAGCCGGTCATCCTTGGTCGCTTCTGTCGTGGCTTCTGGGCCCGGAGAGTCGTGCCGGATGGACTGGTAGTAGATGTCCTTACCCGTGTAGTCGCTGACCGGGCCGGGGGTGGCGGTCCGTCGGCCTACACACAGGTAGCTTTCGTCGGCGCTGAATACCACCCCGTCGAGGTAGTCGACCGGCGTTCCGCCCTGTCCGCCGGTGTCGATGATGCGTTCGAGCGCCGCGATCAGGGCGGGCAGGGAGCGGAAGCGGACGTGGCGCAGCGCCACAAACGGCGCGACGGATTCCAGCTCGATCCGAAGCCTGGTTGAATATCCAAGTGTCCCATAGGAATTCGGGAAGCAACGGAACAGATCGGGGTGCTGGGTACGGGATGCGGTGAGCAAATCGCCAGCGCCGGTGAGGATATCCATCTCCAGGACCGATTCATGCGGCAGCCCATTGCGGAACGACGACGACTCGATACCCAGGCCGCTGACCGCGCCGCCGAGCGTGATGGTCTTCAGTTGCGGGACGACCAGCGGCGAAAGACCGTAGGGCAGGGTCGCGGCGACCAGGTCCTCGTACGTGCACATGCCGGCCACGTCGGCGGTGCGGGCTTCGGGATCCACGCTCAGCACGCCGGTCAGCCCCGAGGTGTCCAAACCGGGCGCATCGCGTTTGCTGCGGGCGCGGAACAGGTTTGACGTCGGCTTGGCCAGCCGGACCGCGGACGTCGCGGGGATGGATCGATAGCTTTCCAGCAGCCGGTCAACGCCCGACTTGTGGGCCGAGAGTGCAGATCCAGGGACAGGCACCACATATACCCTAGTCTTCGACAACAGCCCGTGCACCCGCCGCGAGTGGCGGCACGGGGAAAACATCACGAGGAGGGATCGCCGTGGGACAGGTGAGCGCCGACAGCACCATCTTGATCAACGCCGAGCCTGCGGCAACCCTTGCCGCCGTCGCGGATTATGAGACGGTGCGTCGCAAAATTCTCTCCCCCCAGTACAGCGATTACCAGGTGCTGCAGGGCGGGCAGGGGGCGGGCACGGTCGCCAAGTGGAGGCTGCAGGCCACCAAATCACGCGTGCGCGACGTGCAGGTCAACGTCGACGTGGCCGGGCACACCGTCATCGAGAAGGACGCGAACTCGACCATGGTGATCAACTGGACGGTGGCGCCCGCCGGGCCAGGCTCCAGCGTCACCGTCAAGACCACCTGGGCCGGCGCGGGCGGCGTCAAGGGCTTCTTCGAAAAGACCTTTGCGCCCTTGGGGCTGAAGAGGATTCAGGGCGAGGTGCTGGCCAACCTGAAGAAGGAGCTGGAGGGCTAGCGCCGGCCTAGCGCGCCTGGGCTTGGGAACCCAGGAAGCCCGCGACTCCGCGGACCATTGCGTCGGCGTATTTCTGCCGGCCTTCCGCGGACTGCATCAGCGCCGAGTCCGCGGGATTCTTCATGTTGCCGCACTCGACCAGAACCGACGGGTACTGCGCGAGGTTCAGGCCGGCCAGGTCCGAGCGTCCATACAGGCCGTTCTGCCCGATGTAGTTGGCCGGCGGGATGCCCGAGGCCTGCATCTGGTCGCGCATGATGCGCGCGTACTGCACCGACGGCCCGGCCTGCGCCTGGTTGAGCGGGGGCGCCGAATAGTTGACGTGGAACCCGCGGCCGGACGGCGGGCCGCCGTCGGCGTGGATGGACAGGATCGCGTTGGGATGAAGCGCGTTGGCCATGCTGGCGCGCTCATCGACACACGGTCCCAGCCCGGTGTCGTTGGCGCGGGCCAGGGCGGTCCGGACACCCAGCGCGGTCAACTCGGCGCGGACCCGCAGCGCGGTGTCCCAGGTAAAGGTGTGCTCCGGATAGCCGGCGGTGCTTGTTGTCCCGCTGGCCTGGCAGTCCTTGGTGCCGCCGCGGCCGGTGGGAACCTGACGGTTGATGGACGCGTCATTGGAGCCGTTGTGGCCCGGATCGATGAAAACCACCATGCCGGCAATGTTGGAGGGGACCCCCCACGCCGCCGGAGTGATCGCCGTCGAAGCGGCAACGAGCACACCGACCGCCAATTTGATCCCGACACGTCTGCTCAGTCGTAGGTCCACGGCGCAAAGGTAACGTCGCGCGGTTTACGCTGGGTGTTCCGAATCGCCGGAGACTCACGAGCGAAATCAAGTCGAGACCAAGATGCGAGGGGACTGTCATGCAACCCGGAGGCGACATGTCGGCGCTGCTGGCCCAGGCGCAGCAGATGCAGCAGAAGCTCATGGAGGCCCAGCAACATCTGGCGAACGCTGAGGTGCATGGTCAGGCCGGTGGGGGTCTGGTCAAGGTCGTCGTCAAGGGCAGCGGCGAGGTGGTCGCGGTGAAGATCGATCCCTCCGTCGTCGACCCGTCGGACATCGAGACCCTGCAGGACCTGGTCGTCGGCGCCATGGCCGACGCGTCTGCGCAGGTCACCCGGATGGCGCAGGAGCGGCTGGGTGCGCTGGCCGGCGGGTTCGGCCCGCCGCCGGGGCAACCGCCCGCGCCGGCGCCCGGGCAGTAGACCCGCTCCCGACATGTTCGAAGGACCCGTCCAGGATTTGATCGACGAGCTGGGCAAGCTGCCGGGCATCGGACCCAAAAGCGCCCAGCGCATCGCGTTTCACCTGTTGTCGGTTGAGCCGCCCGATATCGACCGGCTGACCGCGGTGCTGGCGAAGGTCCGCGACGGCGTGCGGTTCTGCGCGGTGTGCGGCAACGTCTCCGACAACGAACGGTGCCGGATCTGTGCCGATCCCCGCCGGGACGGCTCGCAGGTGTGCGTCGTCGAGGAGCCGAAGGATGTGCAGGCCGTCGAGCGCACCCGCGAATTCCGCGGCCGCTACCACGTGCTGGGCGGTGCGCTCGATCCGCTGTCCGGGGTGGGGCCCGACCAGTTGCGGATCCGCGAGCTGCTGACCCGGATCGGGGAGCGAGTCGACGACGTGGACATCACCGAGGTGATCATCGCCACCGACCCGAACACCGAAGGCGAGGCGACGGCCACCTACCTGGTTCGGATGTTGCGCGATATCCCCGGCCTGACCGTGACGCGGATCGCCTCCGGGCTGCCGATGGGCGGTGACCTCGAGTTCGCCGACGAGCTGACGCTCGGCCGCGCGCTGGCCGGCCGCCGGGCCATGGTCTGACGTTGGTCAGGCCTTGCTCAATTGGAACGACCTGGTAAAGGTCTTCCCCGCCTCTCCACCACACGCGTCCGTCGTCGTCTGCTGGCCTTCGCCGGCAAGCGACACGGCATCGAAGCTGTAGTTGACGGTCACCGGGGCGGGTGCGCCGTTCGGGCACGGCGCCTGGGCCGTGCCGCTGTGGGTCCATCGTCCATTGGCGAGGTGGAATTCCCAGCTGATGACGAACGTCCCGCCATCTTGGGAGGTCGCCAGGATGCAGTCCGATCCGCAGGGGACGAAAAGCCAGGCGGTCGGTTTGTCGTTGTCCGCGTAGAGCACGTTGTACCGGCCGTTGAGCACTTCGGGGTTGGCGTGCGACGGTGTCGACGACGCGATGAACGCGGCGACCAGTGCGGCACCGGCGGCGAGTCTCGGGCGGATCTTCGTCATCTCGGCAAAATCTAGTGCGCCGCCAGCCGCTCGCGGCGCAGCAGGTCCACTTCCGGCATCGGCAGCGGGGAGAGCTCACCGACGACCGTGCTCAGCAGCAGGTCGGCCAGCTGCGGGTTGCGGGCCAGGCACGGCCCGTGCATGTAGGTCGCGATCACGTTGCCCTGCACCACGCCGTCGAAGCCGTCGCCGGTCCGGTTGCCGGCGCCCTTGACCACCGCGCCCAGCGGCGACGCCGACGGGCCCAGCACGGTGCCGCCGCGATGGTTCTCAAAGCCGGTGAGACGCTCGGTCAAGCCCGCCAGCAGCGGCTTGGTCGCCAGCTCGCCGATGGTGCGCGTCTCTTGCGGTGACGTCGTCGCGTCCAGCATGCCCACGCCGTCGACGCGTTCCCCGGCCGACGTTTCGTACCAGTGCCCGAGCACCTGGACGGCCGCGCAGATCGCCAGCACCGGTGCGCCCCGTTCGGCAGCGCGCTGCAGGCCCGGGTGTTTGATCAGGTGCCGGGTGGCCAGCCGCTGCGCGTAGTCTTCGGCCCCACCCAGCGTGTAGAGGTCCAACGACTCGGGCACCGGGTCGGCCAGGGTGATCTCGACGATCTCGGCGGGGATGCCGCGCAGCCGGAGCCGCTGCCGCAGCACCAGGGCGTTGCCGCCGTCGCCGTAAGTCCCCATCACGTCGGGCAGCACCAGCCCGATCCGCAGCACCGAGTCAGCCATGGCGCGCCAACGCTCGTTGCAACTGGAGGAACGCGGTGTAGTTGGCGACGACCTCCACCCGGCCGGGCGGGCACGACGCGATCGCGGCGACGGTGTCGTGCACCAAGGTGTGCTCGACGCCCGCGTACCCGAGGCGCACCGCGAGGTCGGTGCCGCGCTCCCCGGCGGCGACGACGTCCGTTTGTTCGAAGTGCTCGAACCGCACGTCCCACAACCAGGACAGGTCCACCCCGTCGGGCACCTGGCCGTTGACGGAGATGACCACCCCGGCGGCGTGCTTGTCCACCATCGACAGCGCTTCCTGCCAGCCCGCCGGGTTCTTGGCCAGCAGCATCCGCACCTCGTGCTCGCCGACGCGGACGGTCCGATAGCGCCCCGCGACCTCGTCGACCGCCGAGACGGCCGCGACCGCCGACGCCGGGTCCGCGCCCAACGCGACCGCGGCGGCCACGGCCTGGGCGGCGTTGCCCCGATTCACCGCGCCCGGCAGCGTCAGCCGCATCGGCAGGCACAAGCCGTCGGGGCCATAGAGTGTCTCGTCGTCGAACCACCACTGCGGGCTGGGGCGCTTGAAGTCGGCGCCGGTGGAGTACCAGTGGCCTTCCTCACCAGGGGGGTCGCGGACGATGACCTCACCGCTGCGCGGGCAGCTGACCGAGTCGTTGGACCACGAACCACCGGCGGCCACCCACACCACGTTCGCGCTGTCGTAGGCGGCCGACGTCATCAGTACGTCGTCGCAGTTGGCCACGACGACCGCGTTCGGGTGCCGGGCCAGGCCCGCGCGCAGCGTTCGTTCGATGACGTTGATCTCGCCGACCCGGTCCAGCTGGTCGCGCGACAGGTTGAGCAGCACGACGACGCTGGGCTCGACGGCGTCGGAAACGTGCGGGACGTGCATTTCGTCCACTTCCAGGGCCGCCAGCGGCGCATCGCGGTTGGCGGCCAGCGCGGCCACCAGGCCGGCGTCCATGTTGGCGCCCTCGGCGTTGGTCGCGACCGGGCCCAGGGTTTCGAGCGCGGCCGACGTCATCCGGGTGGTGGTCGATTTGCCGTTGGTGCCGGTGACGACGACCGCGCGCCGCCCGGAGGCGAGCTGCCGGAGCACCGAGCGGTCCAGGGTCATCGCGATCAGGCCGCCGATCATCGCCCCGGCCCCGCGTCCGGTCACCCGCGACGCCCAGCGCGCGCTCGCTCCCGCGGCGAGGGCCAGACGGGCGCGGGTCGTGATCACCCGGGAAGTTTAAGGGCGATCGCAAGCGCGGCGCTTGCGGCCGGGCGCAGCGGGTCGCCCTCATCGATAAGGGCGATCGGCCCGCGTTGGATTCCCGCACCGATTTCCGGCCCGACACGGCGGCGCAACGACCAGGCGATGTCGGTCGGCCGTGCCATCCTCAGTGCATGAGCGCGGTGTGCTGGGGTCGGCCGGCCAGCGAGCCGGACGCGGGCTGGGCCGTCATCGACGTCGAAACCTCGGGCTTCCGGCCAGGTCAGGCACGTATCATCAGCCTTGCGGTGCTCGGTCTGGACGCCGACGGCGAAGTCGAGCAATCGGTGGTGAGCCTGCTCAACCCCGGGGTCGATCCGGGCCCCACCCACGTGCACGGCCTGACCGCCGCCATGCTGGAAGACCAACCGCAGTTCACCGACATCGTCGGAGACGTGATCGACGTGCTGCGCGGCCGCACGCTGGTGGCCCACAACGTGGCGTTCGACTACTCCTTTCTTGCCGCCGAGGCCGAACTCGCCGACATCGAACTTCCCGTCGACTCCGTGATGTGCACGGTCGAGCTGGCCCGCCGCTTGGACCTCGGCGTCGACAACCTGCGGCTGGAAACGCTGGCGGCGCATTGGAGCGTGACCCAGGAGCGCCCCCACGACGCGTTCGACGACGCGATGGTGTTGACCGGCGTGCTGGCCTCGGCCCTCAAGCTGGCCCGCGACGGCGACATCTGGCTGCCGGTGCATCCGGTGACCCGGCGCCGCTGGCCGAACGGCCGGGTCACCCACGACGAGCTACGCCCGTTGAAGGTGCTGGCCTCGCGGATGCCCTGCCCGTATCTCAACCCGGGCCCCTACGTGGGCGGCCGGCCACTCGTCCAGGGCATGCGGGTGGCGCTGGCCGCCGAGGTCGGCCGCACCCATGAGGAACTCGTCGAGCGGATCCTGCACGCCGGGCTGGCCTACAGCGACGCCGTCGACCGGGAGACCTCGCTGGTGGTCTGCAACGATCCCGCCCCCGAGCAGGGCAAAGGCTACCTGGCGCGGCAGCTGGGGGTGCCGGTGATCTCCGACGCGAAGTTCATGAACTGCGTCGGCGCCGTCATCGGCGGCACCAGCATGGACGAATTCACCGACACCACCGACGCGGACCCGCAGCTCGCGCTGTTCTGATCAGGCGCGAGCGGCGCGGTTGACCGCGGAGACGACCGCACGCAGCGACGCCGTGGTGATGGACGGCGCGATGCCGACCCCCCACACCGTCTGGCCGTTGACCGACGCCTCGACGTAGGCCGCGGCCTGCGCGTCGTCGCCGGAGCTCATCGCGTGTTCGGAGTAATCCAGGACGGCCACGTCGAAGCCGACGCCGCCCAGCGCGTGGACGAACGCGGCCAGCGGGCCGTTGCCGGCCCCGCTGATCTCGGTCTCCACCCCGTTGAGCTTGACCGTCGCGGCGATGCTGGTGACGCCGCTGTCTTCCTCCGAAGCGTCGACGCGCTGTTTGACCCGCTCCAGCGGCCACACCGGGGCCAGATACTCCTCGGAGAAGGCGTCCCACATCTCCTTGGGGCTGACCTCGCCGCCTTCCCCTGCAGTGCCCTCTGCGATCTTTTGGATCACCTGGGAGAACTCGATCTGCAGCCGTCGCGGCAGGGCCAGGCCGTGATCGGCCTTCATGATGTAGGCCACCCCGCCCTTGCCGGACTGCGAGTTGACCCGGATCACCGCCTCGTACGTGCGCCCGACGTCCTTGGGGTCGATCGGCAGGTACGGCACCTGCCAGAGCATGTCGTCGACGTCGGTGTCGGCGGCGTCGGCGTCGAACTTCATCGCGTCCAGGCCCTTGTTGATCGCGTCCTGATGGCTGCCGGAGAACGCGGTGTAGACCAGGTCGCCGCCGTAGGGGTGCCGCTCGTGCACCGGCAGCTGGTTGCAGTACTCGACCGTGCGCCGGATCTCGTCGATGTTGGAGAAGTCGATCTGTGGGTCCACGCCGCGGGAGAACAGGTTCAGGCCCAGCGTCACCAGGCAGACGTTGCCGGTGCGCTCCCCGTTGCCGAACAGGCAGCCCTCGATACGGTCCGCGCCCGCCTGGTAGCCCAATTCCGCTGCGGCGACGGCGGTTCCGCGGTCGTTGTGCGGGTGCAGGCTCAGGATGACCGATTCCCGGTTGGCCAGGTTGCGGCTCATCCACTCGATCGAATCGGCGTAGACGTTGGGGGTGGCCATCTCCACGGTGGCGGGCAGGTTGAAGATGATCGGGTTTTCCGGTGTGGGCCCGATGATTTCGCCGACGGCGTCGCACACCTGCTTGGCATACTCGAGTTCGGTTCCGGTGTAGGACTCCGGCGAGTACTCGAACCGCCACCGCGTGCCCGGGTGCTTGGCGGCCTGTTCGACGCACTTGCGGGCGCCTTCGGTCGCGATGTCCTGCACGGCGGCCCGGTCGGTGCGAAACACGACGCGGCGCTGCAGGATTGAGGTCGAGTTGTAGAAGTGCACGATGGCCTGGGGCGCGCCGTGGCACGCCTCGAACGTGCGCTCGATCAGTTCCGGGCGGCACTGGGTCAGCACCTGGATGGTGACGTCGTCGGGGATGGCGCCGTCGGTGATGATCTCGCGGACGAAGTCGAAGTCGGTTTGGCTGGCCGACGGGAACCCGACCTCGATTTCCTTGTAGCCCATGCGAACCAGCAGATCGAACATGCGGCGCTTGCGGGTGGGACTCATCGGGTCGATCAGCGCCTGGTTGCCGTCCCGCAGATCCACCGCACACCACAGCGGCGCGCTGGTGATGACCCGATCGGGCCAACTGCGATCGGCGAGCGCGATGGGCTCGACCTCGTCGGCGAAGGGCCGGTATCGGTTGACCGGCATCGACGAGCCCCGCTGGGGGTTCCAGGCGGGCTGCCCCGACCCGGGCGGGCCCGCGGGTTGGACGATGGTTCGTGTCGAGCTGAATGCGTCGGGATTGGTAGTCACGGTGATCGCTCCGGGGGTCTCAGAAGGGGAACTTCAGACCGGCGCATCGCGAACACCCGCGACGGGAAGCCGGTCTGGATCAGACCCCGTCGCGGCGTCCGAGGAGGAGCACCCGCTGCACGTCGGCAACTTTACCGCTTTTGGCGCCGTGGTGAAAATTGCGGCCGGACGCCGCCGAAACCGCAGTCCGGGGCGGCTGGTATCGCGACGTAAATCACCATGCGGCGGCACGTATTCTGTTGTGGACTTAAATCCCGGAATTTCAATGCCAGGGCCGGAGAGGCAGGAAGAAACGTGGCGCTCGTCGTGCAGAAGTACGGCGGATCCTCGGTGGCCAACGCCGATCGGATCCGGCGCGTGGCCGAGCGCATCGTCGCGACAAAGAAGCAGGGGAACGACGTTGTCGTGGTGGTTTCCGCGATGGGAGACACCACCGACGACCTGATGGATCTGGCCCAACAGGTGTGTCCGGCCCCGCCGCCGCGCGAACTCGACATGCTGCTGACCGCCGGTGAGCGAATCTCCAACGCCCTGGTGGCGATGGCCATCGAATCGCTGGGTGCCCAAGCGCGCTCGTTCACCGGTTCGCAGGCCGGCGTCATCACCACCGGCACGCACGGCAACGCCAAGATCATCGACGTCACCCCGGGACGGCTGCAGACCGCGCTCGAGGAGGGACGCATCGTGCTGGTGGCCGGATTCCAGGGGGTCAGCCAGGACACCCGGGACGTCACCACACTGGGCCGGGGTGGCTCGGACACCACCGCGGTGGCCCTGGCCGCGGCGCTTGGCGCCGACGTCTGCGAGATCTACACCGACGTCGACGGCATCTTCAGCGCCGACCCGAGGATCGTGCACAACGCCCGCAAGCTGGACACGGTCACCTTCGAAGAGATGCTCGAGATGGCGGCTTGCGGCGCCAAGGTTTTGATGCTGCGCTGCGTGGAATACGCGCGCCGCTACAACATTCCGGTGCATGTCCGATCCTCGTATTCGGAAAACGCAGGCACCGTCGTCGTCGGATCGATCAAGGACATAGCCATGGAAGACCCCATCCTGACCGGAGTCGCGCACGACCGCAGCGAGGCCAAGGTGACCGTCGTCGGCATTCCCGACATCCCCGGCTATGCCGCGCGCGTCTTCCGTGCGCTCGCCGATGCCGACGTGAACATCGACATGGTGTTGCAGAACGTCTCCAAGATCGAGGACGGCAAGACCGACATCACCTTCACCTGTTCGCGTGACGTCGGGCCGACCGCGGTGGCCAAGCTCGACGCGCTCAAGGACGAGATCGGGTTCAGCCAGCTGCTCTACGACGACCACATCGGCAAGGTGTCCCTGATCGGGGCGGGCATGCGCAGCCACCCCGGTGTCACCGCCACCTTCTGTGAGTGCCTGGCCGAAGTGGGCGTCAACATCGAGCTGATCTCCACGTCCGAGATCCGCATCTCGGTGCTGTGCCGCGACACCGAACTAGATAAGGCGGTCGTGGCGTTGCACGAGGCGTTCGGGCTCGGCGGCGAGGAGTCGGCGACGGTGTATGCGGGAACGGGTAGATAAATGGTTGACCATCGGGTGTCAATAGGGGTTGTGGGCGCCACCGGCCAGGTCGGCCAGGTGATGCGCAGGTTGCTCGACGAGCGGGACTTTCCGGCGACATCGGTGCGGTTCTTCGCGTCGGCGCGTTCGCAGGGCCGCAAGCTGGAATTCCGCGGCCAGGAGATCGAGGTCGAAGACGCCGCGACGGCGGACCCGAGCGGCCTGGACATCGCGTTGTTCTCCGCCGGTAAGACAATGTCGCTGGTGCAGGCGCCGCGGTTCGCCGCGGCCGGGGTGACGGTGATCGACAACTCGTCGGCCTGGCGCAAGGACCCGGACGTGCCCCTGGTGGTGTCCGAGGTGAACTTTGTAAGAGATGTCGCAAACCGGGCCCGGTCTCTCAAGAAGGGCATCATCGCCAACCCGAACTGCACCACCATGGCGGCGATGCCGGTGCTCAAGGTGCTGCACGACGAGGCCGGCCTGCAACGCCTCGTGGTGTCCAGCTATCAGGCGGTATCCGGCAGCGGGATCGCCGGGGTGGAGGAGCTGTCCACGCAGGCGCGCGCGGTCGTCGACGGCGCCGAGCAGCTGGTGCACGACGGCAACGCGGTGCAGTTCCCGGCGCCCCGGACCTACGTGGCGCCGATCGCCTTCAACGTGGTGCCGCTGGCCGGATCGCTGGTGGACGACGGCTCCGGCGAGACCGACGAGGACCAGAAGCTGCGCCACGAGAGCCGCAAGATCCTCGGCATCCCCGACCTGGCGGTCAGCGGTACCTGCGTGCGGGTGCCGGTGTTCACGGGGCATTCGCTGTCGATCAACGCCGAATTCGCGCGCCCACTGTCGCCCGAGCGTGCCCGCGAGCTGCTCGACGGTGCGCCCGGCGTCAAGGTCGTCGACGTGCCGACCCCGTTGGCGGCCGCCGGGGCGGACGAATCCCTGGTCGGCCGGATCCGGCGCGACCCGGGGGTGCCCGACGGGCGCGGCCTGGCCCTGTTCGTCTCGGGAGACAACCTGCGCAAGGGCGCTGCGCTGAACACCATCCAGATCGCCGAGCTGCTGGCCGCCCAGCTGTGATCCGCGGGTGAGCACCGCCCCCACTCGCCTGGTCGCGCGGTGCTCCCTGTTCGCCGCGTCGGCAGTGTGTCTGGTTGTGCCGCAATGGCTTTGGAGTGTTGCTCGCGCCGATCCGCCGGCCCCCGCCCCCGAGCCGATCCTGCAGCCGCTGGTGCCCGGTCAGGTGCTGCGGATCGGCCCCACCGCCGGAACCGGCACCCCCACAGGGGATTACGGCATCGGCGCGACCGACCTGTGCGAGTTCGTCGAATTCCCCACCGAATTGCTGCAGGTCTGCGGCGACAGCTTCGCCGGCCAGGGCGTTGGGTTCGGCGGCTGGTTTGCGCCGGTGGCGCTGCACGTCGACACCGCGTCGGTCGACGACCCGGCCGGGGTGCGCTACACCGGGGTCACCGGGATCAGTAACCCGCTGCTGGCCGATCCCACCCCGCCGGACGCCTCGCAACTGCCCGCCGGAGTGGTCCAGATCAACCGGCGCAACTACATGATGGTGACGACGACGAAGAACCTGGAGCCGCAGAGTTCCCGGCTGGTGACCGCCGAACCGGTGCGCGCGGGCTGGCAGACCATCCCGGGTTCCCAGCGGCCGGCCTCCTATCAAGGCGGCTCGCAGACGCAGATCAGCGGCTATTACGACCCGATTCCCACCCCGGATTCGCCCACCGGGTGGGTCTACATCGCGGCCGACAGCTTCACCCGCCGGGACCCGGTTGTCCTGTATCGCGCGACGCCGCAGACGTTCACCGACCGGTCCCGCTGGCAGGGCTGGGCGGCCGGGCCGCAGGGGGGCTGGGGCAAGCCGCCGACACCGCTGTGGCCGGACGCGGTGGGTGAGATGTGCATCAGACAGATCGATGGCAAGGCCGTGCTGTCCTACTTCAATGCCGTCACGGGCAACATGGAGGTCCGGGTGGCCGACGACCCGACGGCGCTGGGCGACGCCCCGGTCACCACCGTGGTGCAGCACGACGAGTGGCCGGAGCCGGCGGAAAGCCTGCCCCCGCCCTACGACAACCGGCTGGCGCAACCGTACGGCGGCTACATCTCGCCCGGTTCGACGCTTGAGGAGCTGCGAATCTTCGTGAGCCAGTGGGATACTCGCGCGCGGGTGGCGGCGCCGTACCGGGTCATCCAGTTCGCGGTGAACCCGTTCAAGCCCTAGTCAGAGGGTGTTCTGCGATGTCCGTCCGCCGCACCCCCGGGATAAGGGCCGTGTCCGAGGTGCGGACAATTGCCCGTTCCGCGCGGGAGGGAGATTCAGACTGGGCCGATCGTTTCCTGTCACGCGCTTATGAAGCATGTCGTAACGGTCGAGGCCTTAAAGCAGCCGGGCGATACGGTTGCTCTGGACCGAGTGTGAACAGCCACGTCATGCAGGGAGACTTTGATGTGTGCCCGGGTTGCACGGAGTCGGTTTGCTTGGCATCGCCTCATCCCGGGAGCTAGACCGTTGCCGCTAACTGCAACTCAAACGAACGAGTATTCTGCAGACGTGAGTCACCCTGATCGGCAGCACGTTTGGTTCGACGGTGCTACTGGTGAACGCCAAGCCGTCCGGGTCGACAGCCGCTCCACCGACGGCGCCTACGCGGTAGTCGAGTCCGTTGCCCAGCCCGGTTGTTCCGTCCCAACACACCGCCACCGGCACGAAGAGGAGCATTTGTTAGTGCTCTCCGGTCATTACCGGATCGCCCTCGATGACAAGGTTATTGACGCACTGCCCGGAACGAGTGTGACTGTTCCCAGGGGTACGCCGCACAGCTGGCGCAATGTGGCCGCCACCGAGAGCCGGCTGCTGGCGACCATCACTCCGGGCGGATTTGAGCAGATCGTGTATGCGGTGAAGGACTCGGCGCCGGGAAAGGTTGCTGAACTCGCTGCGCGGTTCGGGTGCGACATTCTCGGACCACCAGTCGCGTAGTCGCGCCGCAGGCCGAGGAGTACGTGGAACGGCCTACTACCGCACCTCACGGCAAGCGCTCCAACAGGTCGCTCCCGTTTCTACAGAAACGGGAGGTCTCCGATCGTGTCTTCAAACGGGGCCCGACGAATTTCCCCGCTCCTCTGCCATTCGTAGCGGATACACGCCGGGCCAGGCGGCGACCTTGTCCGACTTGGTCCGGTTGCATCTCGAGCACAGCGTCTGCAGATTGTCCGGCGCGGACATGCCACCCCTGGAGACCGGGCAACGTGGACCCGGTGATGGGCGCGCTGGTCGATCGTGCGCTGGTTTCCGGCTGCTACGGCGCAATATGCCCGCTGAGCGGCGGCGTTGGTTCACAGCTGCTACATAACTAGCGCATAGCCGTCACTACTGTTAACGGCTTCATCATTTGTCTCATGAGTGAAACACCTGAAACCCCCACCGTGCGGACCTCCACCGCAACTGCACCGGCCGCAGCTGCAGCGGCCTACCGGGCCCCGCGCGTCTTCCAACTCGCCGCGTGGGTCGCCATCATCGCCGGGATCGTGTTCATCGTCGCGGTCATCTTCTTCACCGGCTTCATCCTCGGCCACCGCGGCGGCCATCACGGCCACCACCACCACAAGCACCACCACCACGCGATGCTGCATCACCGCGGCCCCGGTGGCCCCGGCGGACCCGGTGGCGTCGCCCCGGGCGCGCCGGGCGGACCGAACGCCCCGGGTGCCACCACCGCGCCTCCGGCTCCGTCGTCCGTGCGGCCCAGCGGCATGGCCCCCGGCGAGCTCCCGGCGTCGGTCTTCCACTCCGCGGCGGCCCCGAGCGTCACCGTCCTGACCAACTAGCACCCTTACTCGCGAGTGGCCCGGCGCTCTGATCGAGCGTCGGGCCACCTGTCTTCGCGGCAACCGCGGTCACTGCCGCGTCTCGATTCGCAGCAATTTTGTCGCCGGGGCCTGGTACGGACATGGCGTGCGGGGCAATATGGCATGGCATGAGCGAGACACCCGAACCACAACCCGAGCCGACCCCAGCCGCCGCGGCCACTGCGCCACCGCCGCCGCCCCCGCAGCGGGTGAAGCCGCCGCGGCTCTACACGGCGGCGGCCTGGGTGGTGATCGTCGCGGGCATCGTGTTCATCCTCACCTCGGTGTTCTTCGTCGGCGCCTCGATTTGGATGCACAACTACCACTGCCACCACCATCACCACGGCATGTTCCACCCGGCAGGTCCCGGCGGTCCCGGCGGTCCCGGACCGGGCAACGGGCCGTGGGGGCCAGGACCCGGCGGTCCCGGACCGTGGTACGGCGGCCCCGGACCCGACAATGGGCCGTGGGGACCCGGGCCCGGCGGTCCCGGGCTGATCGTTCCGATGCCCCCCGGTGGTCCGGGCGGTCCCGGTGGTCCGGTTTCCGGCCCCGGCATCAGCGGCCCCAGCCAGCCGACGGGTGTCAGTCCCGCTCCGAGCGCGCCCGCACCGCGCCCCTAGGTCACACACTCGACGGGCGCTAGCGGAAACGCTGGGCGCACAACATCATTGGCCACGTTTGCACAAGCGCTCAAAGGCTCGGTGCTGCGGGGGGCTGACCGAACGTCCGGGCGCCTGGCATGATCGCTGCATGACCATGCGGGCTACGCGGGTTTACCCGGCGGTCCTCGCCGTCGGCTTCGCGTTGGCGGGCACGGTTGCGCCTGTGGTCGCGGCCGCCCACCCCTCGGAGCCGGGCGTGGTGAACTACGCCGTCCTCGGCAAGGGGTCGGTCGGCAACATCGTCGGCGGACCCATGGGGTGGGAGTCGGTGTTCACCCAGCCTGGACAAGGCGCCTGGGTGGATCTCCCGGAGTGCAACAACTGGGCGGACATCGGGCTGCCCGAGGTGTACGAAGACCCCGATCTGGCTTCGTTCAACGGAGCCGTCACCCAGACTTCGGCGACCGATCAGACGCATCTGGTCAAGCAGGCGGTCGGGGTGTTCGCCACCACCGACGCCGCGGCTCGGGCATTCCATCGGGTAGTGGATCGAACGGTCGGCTGTTCGGGACAGACGACCGCGATGCACCTGGACAACGGCAGCACCCAGGTGTGGTCTTTCGACGGCGGGCCGGCCGGCCCCGCCGACGCGAACTGGACCAAGCAGGAGGCGGGCACCGATCGGCGCTGCTTCGATCAAACCAGGCTGCGTGAAAATGTGTTGCTGCAGGCAAAAGTGTGTCAGTCCGGCAACGCCGGGCCCGCCGTGAACGTGCTAGCTGGGGCGATGCAGAACGCGCTGGGTCAATAGTCGAGCGATGGGGTATCTGTCCGTGCCGTCCACCTACTGGCGCGGGAAGGGAATATGTCGGGGGCGTCTGATAGATGAAGCACTAGACGAAATAGTGCCGAATATCGTTCGATTAGCTGCGCAGGGAAGCGGTCCGCAGGTGCATGTTCAGCCTTGGTCGGGCCCGAAGGGATCGTGATATGACATTCGCCCCGATCACTGCGGCGGATCCGCGGTCGACCGGTGCCGCCCCTGCCCCGGAGCGAAAGATCGCCGAGCTGACCGATTCCGCGGCCGTCGCGCAGTACATCGCGGCGGGCTGCCTGGTGGATGCCCCGCTGGGGCGGGTGGGTCTGGAACTCGAAGCCCACTGCCATGACCCGGCCGATCCATACCGCAGACCCGGCTGGGGCGAAATCGCCGCGGTGCTCGACGCGCTCCCCACCCTCCCGGGTGGCAGCAGGATCACCGTGGAGCCGGGCGGTGCGGTCGAACTTTCCGGCCCGCCGGCCGACGGTGTCCTGCCCGCGATCGACGCGATGCAGCGGGACCAGGCCGTGCTGCAGCCGGCGTTTGCTGAGGCCGGCCTGGGCCTGGTCTTCCTCGGCGCCGACCCGCTGCGACCGCCCCAGCGCATCAACCCCGGCGCCCGGTACCGCGCCATGGAACGGTTCTTCGCCACCAGCCGCTCCGGGGAAGCGGGCGCGGCGATGATGACGTCCACCGCGTCGATTCAGGTCAACGTGGACGCCGGGCCGCGCGAAGGCTGGGCTGCTCGGGTGCGGCTGGCACATGCGTTGGGGCCCACCATGATCGCCATCACCGCCAACTCGCCGATGCTGGGCGGCGACTTCACCGGCTGGGTGTCCAGCCGGCAGCGGGTATGGGGCCAGATGGATTCGGCGCGCTGCGGCCCCATCCTGGGTGCCAGTGGCGACGACCCGGGCACCGATTGGGCGCGCTACGCCCTCAAGGCCCCGGTGATGCTGGTGCACACCCCGGACGCCGAGGCGGTCACGCATTGGGTGCCCTTCGCCGACTGGGTCGACGGCCGGGCGTTGCTCGGTGATCGCCGCCCCAGCGTCGCCGACCTCGAGTACCACCTGACCACCTTGTTCCCGCCGGTCCGCCCCCGGCAGTGGCTGGAAATCCGTTATCTGGACAGCGTCCCGGACGTGCTGTGGCCCGCGGTGGTGTTCACCCTGGTGGCCCTGCTCGATGACCCCGCCGCCGCCGACGCCGCGGCCGAGGCCGTCGAGCCGGTGTCCACCGCCTGGGACATCGCGGCCCGGCTGGGGCTGCGTGACCGACGGCTCCACGCCGCCGCCAATGCGTGCGTGGCCATCGCCGCCGAGAAGGCGCCGACCGAACTCGGCGACGCGATGCAGCGGTTGGTCCGCCTCGTCGAGCAGGGCCGTTGTCCCGGCGACGAGTTCGCCGACCAGGTGATCGAGCATGGGGTCGCCGCCGAGCTTTCGCGGGTGGCGCGATCGACGCAAGGGGGACCGTGACGTCACGGGAGGCCCTTGCCGACCAGTTGGCGCGGACGCGGACGCGGACGTTGCGGCTGGTCGACTTCGACGATGCCGAACTGTGCCGGCAGTACGACCCGCTGATGAGCCCGTTGGTGTGGGATCTGGCGCACATCGGTCAGCAAGAAGAGCTGTGGCTGTTGCGGGGCGGCGATCCCGCCCGGCCGTCGATGTTGCCGCCGGCCGTCGAGGGCCTCTACGACGCCTTCGTGCACTCCCGCGCCAGCCGTGTGGACCTGCCGCTGCTGCCGCCCGACAAGGCGCGGGCCTACTGCCGCACCGTGCGGTCCGCCGTGCTCGACGCCCTGGACGCGTTGCCCGACGACCCCGCGGGTGACCAGGCCGCCTTCGTGTACGCGATGGTGGTCAGCCACGAAAATCAGCACGACGAAACCATGCTGCAGGCATTGAATCTGCGCAGCGGCGCGCCGCTACTGCGGGACGTTCCGGTGCTGCCCCCCGCCCGGCCGGGGGTGGCCGGTTCCTCGGTGCTGGTGCCCGGCGGTGAGTTCGTACTCGGTGTGGACTCCGCCCGCGAGCCCTTCTCGCTGGACAATGAGCGCCCGGGCCACGTCGTCGACCTGCCCGCGTTCCGGATCGGCCGGGTCCCGGTCACCAACGGCGAATGGCGGCACTTCGTCGATGACGGCGGATACGACGAGCCGCGGTGGTGGTCGGCGCGGGGCTGGCGGCATCGCCAGGCCGCCGGCCTGACCGCGCCACAGTTCTGGAATCCCGACGCCGTCACGCGCACCCGGTTCGGTCACATCGAAGACATCCCCGACGACGAACCCGTCCAGCACGTCAGCTATTTCGAGGCCGAGGCGTACGCGGCCTGGGCCGGCGCGCGGCTGCCCACCGAGATGGAATGGGAGAAGGCCTGCGCGTGGGACCCCTCCGCCGGCGCGCGGCGCCGGTACCCCTGGGGCGCTCAGGAGCCGTGCGAGGCGCTGGCCAACCTGGGCGGCACCGCGCTGCGGCCGGCGCCCGTCGGCGCCTATCCCGCCGGCGCTTCGGCGTATGGGGCCGAGCAGATGCTCGGCGATGTGTGGGAGTGGACGACGTCCCCGCTGCGGCCGTGGCCGGGGTTTGTCCCGATGCTCTACGAGCGTTACTCGCAGCCGTTCTTCGATGGTGACTACCGGGTGCTGCGCGGCGGATCGTGGGCCGTGGAGCCGGGCATCCTGCGGCCGAGCTTCCGTAATTGGGACCACCCGTACCGGCGCCAGATCTTCTCCGGTGTCCGGTTGGCCTGGGACGTTTCCGAGAACGGGGACGTCGTCTGATGTGCCGGCACCTGGGGTGGCTCGGGGCCGACGTCACGGTCTCCTCGCTGGTGCTCGAGCCTGCATTCGGGCTGCGGGTGCAGGCCTACGCGCCGCGCCGCCAAAAGCACTGTCTGCTGAACGCGGACGGTTGGGGCGTCGGGTTTTTCGATGCTTCTTCAGGTGGCTCCACGGATGGCGCCGCGCCCCGGCGCTGGCGCAGCCAGCTGCCGCTGTGGGGCGACGTGTCGTTCGAGTCCGTCGCGCCGGCGTTGCGCAGCCACTGCGTGGTGGCCGCCGTGCGCTCGGCGACCGTCGGCATGCCGATCGACATCACTGCGACGGCACCGTTCACCGACGGCCAGTGGTTGTTGTCGCACAACGGCGTTGTCGACCGGGCCGTGTTACCGGCAACCTCACGGGCCGAATCGGTCTGCGACAGCGCGATACTGGCGGCAGTCATCTTCGAGCGTGGCCTCGACGCGCTGGCTGACACGATCGCCGAGATAGCCGCATCCGACCCCCGCGCCCGGCTGAATATATTGGCCGCCAACGGCTCTCGCATGCTGGCAACGGCCTGGGGCGACACACTGTCCATCCTGCGCCGCCCGGATGGTGTGGTCCTGGCCAGTGAACCCTATGACAACGACTCCGACTGGGAGGACGTGCCGGACCGTCACCTCGTCGAAGTCACTGCCGATGGTGTCACGCTGACGCCGCTGGATCATCCGAAAGGGCCTTGATGACGCTGTCGCTGTCGAACCACCTTGCCGCCGACTCGGCCTACCACGCGTTACGCCGCGACGTGTTCGATGGCCTGCAGAAGACACCGAAGTCGTTGCCGCCCAAGTGGTTCTACGATGCGGTGGGCAGCGATCTGTTCGACCAGATCACCCGGTTGCCCGAGTACTACCCGACCCGAGCCGAGGCCGAGATCCTGCGCGCGCGGGCGGCCGAAATCGCATCGGCCAGCGAGGCCGACACCCTGGTGGAGCTGGGCAGCGGGACCTCGGAGAAGACGCGGGTGCTGCTCGACGCCCTGCGCGAACGGGGTTCGTTGCGCCGGTTCGTCCCGTTCGACGTCGACGCCAGCATCCTGTCGACGGCCGCCACGGCCATCCAGCAGGAATACTCAGGGGTCGAAATCAAGGCCGTCTGCGGCGATTTCGAAGAACATCTGACCGAGATCCCGGCGGGCGGGCGACGGCTGTTCGTGTTCTTGGGGTCGACGATCGGTAACCTCACGCCCGGACCGCGTGCGGACTTCCTCACCGCGCTGTCCGCCCAGATGCGGCCGGGCGACAGCCTGCTGCTGGGCACCGACCTGGTCAAGGACACCGCGCGTCTGGTGCGCGCCTACGACGACGCCGCCGGGGTGACGGCGGCGTTCAACCGCAATGTGCTCGCGGTGGTAAACCGGGAACTGGACGCGAATTTCGACGTCGACGCCTTCCGGCACGTGGCGCGATGGAACGTGTCGGAGGAACGCATCGAGATGTGGTTGCGGTCCGAACGCCGCCAGCGGGTGCGTGTCGGTGCGCTCGAGCTGACCGTCGACTTCGAGGCCGGCGAGGAAATGCTCACCGAGGTGTCGTGCAAGTTCCGTCCCGACAAGGTGAGCGCCGAACTGGCCGCTGCGGCGTTGCGTCGCACGCGATGGTGGACCGACGGCGCGGGTGACTTCGGGTTGTCGTTGGCCGTGAAGTGACCGTCGGCGATTCGCTGGCCGACCGATGGCGGTCAGCCCGCCCCCCGATGGCCGGCCTGCACCTGGACAATGCCGCCTGTTCGCGGCAGAGCCTCGCGGTCATCGAGGCCACCGCGCAGCACGCCCGCAACGAGTCCGAGGTCGGCGGGTATGTCGCGGCCGAGGCGGCCGCGCCGGTACTCGACGCCGGGCGTGCTGCGTTCGCCGCGCTGACCGGAATGTCCGACGCCGAGGTGGTGTTCACCACCGGCTCACTCAACGCCCTGGATCTGCTGCTGGGCGGCTGGCCGGCGCGAACGGCGGACCGAAAAAGGCTGGCGTGCCTGCCCGGCGAATACGGGCCCAACCTGGCCGTGATGGCCGCCCACGGATTCGACCGCCGGCTGCTGCCGACCCTCGACGACGGCCGCGTCGCCCTGGACGACGCCGCGCTGGCCCTCGACACCGATCCGCCGGACCTCGTGCACCTGACCGCGGTGGCCAGCCATAGCGGTGTGGTGCAACCAGTTTCGATGGTCGCCGAGCTCTGCCGCGAGCTCGGGCTGCCGCTGGTTGTCGACGCGGCGCAGGCGCTGGGTCAGGTTGACTGTGCGGCCGGGGCCGACGTGACCTATTCATCGTCGCGCAAGTGGATCGCGGGGCCGCGGGGTGTCGGGGCGCTCGCGGTGCGCCGGGAGCTGATGGAAAGCCTGCGCCCGCGGCTGGCGTCCCCGCAGTGGGCGCCGGGGTCGCCGTCGGTGGCCCAGCAGCTGGAATTCGGTGAGGCCAATATCGCTGCGCGCGTAGGGTTTTCGCTGGCGCTGGGGGAGCATCTGGCGTACGGGCCGGCCGCCGTCTGTGCGCGTCTGGCCGAGCTGGGCGGCCTGAGCCGCGCGGTATTGGCCGACGTGGCCGGATGGGCGGTGGTCGAGGAGGCCGAAGAACCCAGCGCCATCACGACTTTGGCGCCGACCGATGGCGCCGACCCGGCGGCGGTGCAGGCCTGGCTGCTCGCCGAACGCCGGATCCTGACCACCTTCGTCGGCGTGCAACGGGCGCCGCTCGAGCTGACGGAGCCGCTGCTGCGGATCTCGCCGCACCTGGATGCCACGGCCGACGATCTGGAGACCTTCGCCGAGGCGCTGATCGGCGCGACGGCGGCCTCGTCCGTCTGAGAGCTAGCCGGCTTTATGCGCCGTGAGCAAGTAGGCCGGCATCTTTATCCGGCCCTTCTCGTCGCGATCATGCGGCGGGAATTCGAAGGGGGCATCGGGGATATTGACGACATTCGACAGGATGAAGGAGGGCCGAATCTCGTCGACCTCCCAGTACTTGCTCACCGCGGCGCGCAGTTCGTCTTCGTCGACCTCGTTGGGCTTGGTTTCCATCTCGGCCGGGAAGGCGCCCTTGGCGAACACCAACACGAAGTAGCCGGCGCCCGGGGCCGCGGCGCGATGTATCGCACGCAGGTAGCCGTCGCGGCCCTCCACCGGCAGCGAGTGAAACAGTGTGCTGTCGACCACGGTGGCGAACCGTCCGTCATAGCCGCGCAGTGACGTGATGTCGGCCTGCACGAAGCTGGCCGTGGTCAAGCCCCGCTCTTGGGCGGACTTGGTGGCCGCCGCGACGGCAGTCGGCGTGAGGTCGACACCGACCACGGTATAGCCCTGCGCGGCCAGGCTCAGGGACAGCTCGGCGACTCCACAGCCGGCGTCTAGCACGTCGCTGCGGAACTTGCCGGCCGCGGCCAGCGCCGCCAGTTCGGGTTGGGGCTCACCGATGTTCCACGGCGGCGGACCCTCGAAGTGCGCCTGCTCGCGGTAGGCGCTGTCCCAGTCCATCACTTGATCAGACGTCATGGTTTTCAACCTACTCCCAGGTGTGCACCGGCTCGTTGGCGTGCATGTACTCGCAGTAACGGCGCAGCATTTCGGCCAGCGCGGCGGGTCTGCTCATGCCGCCGTCCTGCAGGGCCCGCACGGTGGAAACCTGCCACGTGGCGCCGTTGCGGCCGGTGCGGGCGCGGCCCTCGATGACGCCCAGGAACCGGTCGCGCACCTCGGCGTCGACCCCCCAGCGCTGCAATCCTTCGTCGGCTATCGGCAGCAACGTGTCCAGCACCAGTTCGCGGGCCGTCACCTCCTTCATCCCGGAGCGCCCGTCGGGCCAGTGCAGCCGGGTGTCGATGCCATAGCGCGCCGCCGTCAGAAAATTGGCCTCCGCCACCGCGAAATCCATGCCGGCCCACAACGGGTTGTCCGCTTCGGACAAGCTGCGCAGCATGCCGTAGAAGAAGGACGAATTCGCCAGCATGTCAACGACTGTCGGCCCGGCCGGTAACACCCGGTTCTCCAGTCGCAGATGGGGGCGGCCATCGACCACGTCGTACACCGGACGGTTCCAGCGGTACACGGTGCCGTTGTGTAGCCGCAGTTCGGACAGCTGCGGGATGCGTCCGGCCGCCAGTTCGGCGACGGGATCCTCGTCGGACACCTCGGGCAACAGGGATCCGAAGTAGCGGATGTTCTCCTGAAACAAGTCGAGGACCGAAGTGATCCATTGTTCGCCGAACCACACCCGGGGGCGCACGCCTTGGGTTTTGAGCTCCTCGGGCCGGGTGTCGGTGGATTGGGTGAACAGCTCGATGCGGGTTTCCGCCCAGAGTTGGTGGGAGAAGAAGTACGGCGAGTTGGCGCCTAGCGCCAGCTGGGGGCCCGCCACGATTTGCGCGGCGTTCCAGTTGGCGGCGAACGTCTCCGGCGCCAATTGCAGGTGCAATTGCATGCTGGTGCAAGCGGATTCGGGCGCTATGGTCGCGGCGTGCCAGTTGAGCGGTTCGGGGCCGTCGATGTCGATGGGGAGGTCCTCGCCGCGGGCGGTGAAGATCGAGTCGTTGAGCGCGGCGTAGCGCGTTGACTCGCTCATCCAGTCGTGGTCCAGGTGTTCGGGCATCAGCGTGGGCAGGATGCCGATCATGACGATGTGCGCGCCGTCGGCGGCGCCGGCCTCGATCTCGGCCTCGTTCAGGCTGGTCCGCACCTCGGCCTCGAGATCCAGGCCGGTGTGTCCGGGCAGCGCATGCGGGGGAACGTTGAATTCAATGTTGTAGGCGCCCAATTCGGTCTGGTACGCCGGATCGCCGATGGCGTCCAGGACGTGGCGATTGGACATGGCCGGCTGATAGTCGGCGTCGACCAGGTTGCACTCGATCTCCATGCCGGTGAGCGACTGTTCCGAATCGAAGCATGACTGGGCGAGCATGGTCTCGAACGCGTCCAGGCACAGCTGAACCTTGCGTCGGTATTCCCGGCGGTGTGCGCTGTCGTACGCGGTGCGCTTGACCTCTTCGCCCACACCGCAGATGCAACAGGGTTACCGCCGGTAACGCAAGCTCTCCGGCGTCGCGGTTCCGGCCGCGCGCGCCGGGCGGGTAGACCATGATGGACTTTTGCCGCAAAAGTGTCCGAGCTCACGGGTGGAGGAGAGCAGTTGGCCGAGCACGCCGAATTCGTGGCCGCCATCGACCAGGGCACCACCAGCACTCGCTGCATGATCTTCGATCACGAGGGTGCCGAAGTGGCCCGCCACCAACTCGAGCACGAACAAATCCTGCCCCAAGCGGGCTGGGTCGAGCACGACCCGGTCGAGATCTGGGAGCGCACCTCCTCGGTGCTGACGTCGGTGCTCAACCGTGCCAACCTTGCTTCGAAAGACATTGCCGCGCTGGGTATCACGAACCAGCGCGAGACGACGCTGGTCTGGAACCGCAAGACCGGACGGCCCTACTACAACGCGATCGTGTGGCAGGACACCCGCACCGACCGGATCGCGTCGGCGCTCGAGCGCGACGGCCGGGGCGAGGTCATCCGCCGCAAGGCCGGACTTCCCCCGGCGACGTACTTCTCCGGCGCGAAGCTCCAATGGATCTTGGAGAACGTCGACGGGGTGCGCGAGGCCGCCGAGCGCGGCGACGCGTTGTTCGGCACCGCCGACACCTGGGTGTTGTGGAATCTGACCGGGGGACCGCGGGGCGGCGTGCACGTCACCGATGTGACCAACGCCAGCCGAACCATGCTGATGGACCTGGAGACCCTGGACTGGGACGACGAGCTGCTGTCGTTCTTCGCGATTCCCCGGGCGATGCTGCCGAGGATCGGGCCATCGTCGTCGCGGCAGCCCTACGGGGTGACGATCCAGGCGGGCCCCGCCGGGGGAGAGATTCCGATCACCGGGGCGCTCGGTGACCAGCACGCGGCGATGGTGGGCCAGGTGTGTCTGGCGGAGGGCGATGCCAAGAATACCTATGGCACCGGCAATTTCCTGTTGCTCAACACGGGTGAGACGATCGTACGGTCCGACAACGGGCTGCTGACCACCGTCTGCTACCAGTTCGGGGACACCAAACCCGTGTACGCGCTTGAGGGTTCGATCGCGGTGACGGGTGCGGCCGTGCAGTGGCTGCGCGATCAGCTGGGCATCATCAGCGGGGCGGCGCACAGCGAATCGCTCGCGCGCCAGGTTGACGACAACGGCGGGGTCTATTTCGTCCCGGCGTTTTCCGGGCTGTTCGCGCCGTACTGGCGATCCGACGCCCGCGGCGCGATCGTCGGGCTGTCCCGGTTCAACACCAACGCGCACCTGGCGCGGGCCACCCTGGAGGCGATCTGCTACCAGAGCCGCGACGTGGTGGACGCGATGGCGGCGGATTCTGGTGTGCGCCTTGAGGTTTTGAAGGTCGATGGCGGCGTCACCGGCAACGATCTATGTATGCAGATCCAGGCCGACGTGCTGGGCGTGGACGTGGTGCGCCCGGTGGTCGCCGAGACGACCGCGCTGGGTGCCGCGTACGCGGCGGGTCTGGCCGTGGGGTTCTGGGCCGATCCGGCGGACCTGCGTGCCAACTGGCAAGAGGGCAAGCGTTGGACACCGGCCTGGAACGACGAGCAGCGCGCCGCGGGTTATGCGGGTTGGCGCAAAGCCGTGCAGCGGACCCTGGATTGGGTCTCCATCACCTGAAGTGGCCCGGCTCGCGGCCAATGGGAAGGCGGATCAGTCTTCGCCGAGGATGCCGTAGATCTCGCGACGCGCGTTGTTGAGAATGTCGACGATGCGCTGCTGCTGCTCGGCGGAAGCGGTGTGGGCGGACTGCGCGACCGCGCCGAACAACTGCCCGACGGCGGCCCTCAGGTTCATGTGACCGGGGTCCGCGCCTTCGGTGATCTCGTCCCACGGCGGGGTCTCGATCTTTCCGGCCGCCCCGCGGCCCTGTTCGGTCAGCTCGAAAAGCTTCTTGCTGCCCGCGGTTTCGCTCGCGGCGATCAGGCCTTCGTCGTCGAGCAGCTGCAGGGTCGGGTACACCGAGCCGGGGCTCGGCTTCCACAGCCCGTTGCTGCGTTCGGCGATCTGCTGGATCATCTCGTAGCCGTGCATCGGCCGCTCGGCCAGCAGCGTCAGGATGGCCGCTCGCACGTCACCGCGCTTGCCGCGGCCCGGCCCGCCGCGGCGCCAAGCGCTGCGTCGACCACCGGGACCGAAGCCGAAGCCGGGGCCGAAGCCCGGCCCGAAGCCCGGGCCGAATCCGGGACCGAACCCCAACGGGCCTTCGTGGCCACCGGGGTGGCCGCCGGCGTGGTCGCGGAGGTGTTCGCGGAAGCCGCGACGGGCCTGGCGCCGTGCCTCATGCAGGGCGTGCCGGTCAACGGGGCCGGAGCCAAAGCCGAATCCGGCACCGGGCCGGCCGCCGAATGGTCCCTCGGGGGGAATGAATGGGTTGCTCATTTTCTGTCCTTGCGTTCGTGGGTTGCGCGCCGGATGCGCGCTACGGACTTTACGATATATCGTGACCTAACGCGATGCAACCAGATATGTTCGAAAATATCGTCCAAGGGCGCTGACCTGCGGAAATCCTCACCCTGCAGCTTCGGTCGACGGGGGCGGGTCGGTTTGCATACGACGGACGACGGGTACGACCTGAGGGATGGACGCTGACAACGACGTGACCGTCGCGCCGCGCCGCAACGCGTGGCCGTGGATCAACTGGGGGTTGGCGCTGGCGACGGTGCCCGCCGCCGCGATCGTGATGCTCTTTGCGCTGGGTGGCGTGATGAGCACCGCCGGTTGCAGCGAACGCAGCTGTCCCACCCTGGGCCACGGTGGGATCGATTTCGGCGTCGCGTTCTACGGCGCGCCCGCGGTCGCGGTCGTCGTCATCGTCGTCTCGGTTTTCACCGCCAAACACCGCGCCGGCATCGCGGTCCCGCTGATCGGCTGGGCGCTGTTGATTGCCGACGTCGCCCTGATGGCGATAAGCGTCGCCGGTTAGCGCGGCGTCAGTGAGGCGGTGCGAAACCGCCGGGTGAACCGCCATAGCCCGGCCCCGGGCCGGGTCTTCCCGATTCCGGCCACGGCAAGGGGTACTGCGGCGCCGCCCCCGGCGGCATCATCGGCCACCCCGGAGCGGGCGCGGGCGGGCGCAGTCGCGCCAGTTCGCGGCGGTGCCGCTCGGCAAGGACGGCGGCCAGTACCAGTTCCGGCGGGGCGCCGGGTGGCGGTGGCGGCGCAATGCGGGACACGACGTCGCCGGCGATGCGGTACGCCATTTGCACGCGTAGCTGGCGGTCGAGTTGTGGTGCCCTGGAAAGGAATTGGCGCGCGACCTCAGCTTGACCGGCGGACAGCCCCGACAGCTGCAGCGACGCGGCCCACCATGCCAGCGCCGGAGGCATGCTCGGCGGAGGCCCCAGCCGGGGTCCGCGTTCGTTGATCACCACCGTGCCGGCGAAGATATCGCCGATCCGTTTGGCCTTGGGCGACAATATGCTGCAGATGACGGCGGGGCTCCCGAAGAGCATCCAGATTTCCACCAGCGAGGCCAGGGCGCGAAAGACCGCCTGGCGGAAGCGTTCTGGGCCGCCGTCGTCGGACACGACGCGCAGGCCCAGGGCGATCTTGCCCACCGAGCGGCCCCGCGTCGCGGTTTCGAGGATCAGCGGGTAGCCCACAATTACCAGCACCGTAAATATAAGCAGGATGGCGTTACTCAGCGCGGTGTCGAACTGGGTCAGGGTGGCGGCCCACAGCATCAGCCCGAGCAGGTAGCCGACGACCATGACGGCGATATCGATCAGCGCGCTCAACGTCCGCACCGGCAGCTGGGCGATCTGCACGTCGAGCACCACGGCGTCCCCGGTCACCACCTCCGACATAACTCCGAACGGTACAGGCTGGGTGGGGGGTGGCCGGCCGCGCTTGCTGAGCCCGCGGGGCGATTAGGCTGCCCAGGGTGGACGTCGATGCATTCGTGCTGGCCCATCGCGGTACGTGGGACCGCCTCGACCGATTGATCGGGCGGCGTCGGTCGCTGAGCGGCGCGGAAATCGACGAACTCGTCGAGCTTTACCAGCGGGTGTCCACCCACCTGTCGATACTGCGCTCGGCGGCGAACATCGGGTCGGATTCGATGCTGGTCGGCCGGCTCTCGAGCCTGGTCGCGCGGGCGCGTTCCGCGGTGACCGGCGCCCACGCACCGCTGAGCAGGACGTTCACCCGGTTCTGGACGGTGTCATTCCCGGTCGTCGCGTACCGAACCTGGCGGTGGTGGCTGGCCACGGGCGCGGGGTTTTTCGCGGTGGTCGTGATCGTCGCGCTGTGGGTCGCCGGCAGCCCGGAGGTGCAGTCAGCGCTCGGAACGCCCAGTGACATCCAGCAATTGGTCAATCACGATGTCGAGTCCTACTACAGCGAACACCCCGCCGCCGCGTTCGCGCTGCAGATCTGGGTGAACAATTCCTGGGTTTCGGCTCAATGCATCGCGCTGTCGGTGGTGCTGGGGGTGCCCATTCCCTTTGTGCTGTTTGAAAATGCGGCCAATCTGGGCGTGATCGCCGGCCTGATGTTCCCGGCCGGCAAGGGCGACGTACTGCTGGGATTGCTTGCGCCCCACGGGCTGTTGGAGCTCACGGCCGTGTTCCTCTCGGGAGCGGTGGGAATGCGGCTGGGGTGGTCGGTGATCTCGCCCGGCGATCGCCCCCGGGGGCAGGTGCTCGCCGAACAGGGCCGGGCCGTCGTGTCGGTAGCCGTGGGACTGGTGGCCGTGTTGCTGGTCTCCGGGTTGATCGAGGCGCTGGTGACGCCGTCGCCGTTGCCGACTTTCGTACGGGTCGGCATCGGCATCATCGCCGAGGCGGCGTTCTTGTCCTACATCGCCTACTTCGGCCGCCGCGGGGTCAAAGCCGGGGAAAGCGGCGACATCGAAGACGCGCCGGATGTGATTCCCACCGGCTGAATGCAGCGAGACCGCAACTGCCGATGGCCTTACTCGGGAAATGCGTCGGTAGTTGCAGTTTCGCGGTGCAGATTACAGCCTTCCGGTCGCTTTCATCGCCAGATAGTGGTCGGCGAGGGCGGGCGCCAATTCGGCGGGCGGGGCGTCGACGACTTCCACCCCGCCGCGGCGCAGCCGCGTGGCCATGGCGCCGCGGTCATTGCGGGATCGTTCGGCCGCAGCGGCGTCGTATACCGCCGCGGCATCCGAGCGCCCGGCGGCCATCTGGTCGACCCGGGGGTCGGAGACCGCGGCCAGCAGCAGGTGATGCTTGGCCGACAGCTGGGGCAGCACGGGCAGCAGGCCCTCGTCGAGGGCGGTCGGATTGAGGTCTGTCAGCAGCACCACCAGTGATCGCCGGCGCGCGCGCAGTGCGATAGCGGACACCATTGCGCGCCAATCCGATTCGACGAGTGTGGGCTGCAGCGGAGCCATCGCGTCGACGAGCTGGGCAAGCAGTTCGGTGCGCGAGGCGCCGAAGACACCGGCCCGGCTCACCCGATCGTGGGCGAGGAAGTCGACATTGTCCCCGGCCCGCGACGCGAGCGCCGCCAGCAGCAGCGCGGCATCCATCGACCAATCCAGCCGCGGCCAGCCCGCGGGGTCGGACGCGGTCGGATCCACCCCGACCCGGCCCGCCGCGGTGCGGCCCGTGTCGAGCACGATCACCACGCGCCGGTCGCGTTCGGGGCGCCAGGTGCGCACCACCACATCGGCGCGGCGCGCGGTGGCGCGCCAATCGATCGAGCGCACGTCGTCGCCGACGACATACTCTCGCAGCGAATCGAATTCGGTTCCCTGCCCGCGCACCAGGGTGGGCAGCAGGCCGTCGATCTCCCGCAGCTTGGCGAGCCGCGACGGCAAATGCTTGCGCGACAGGAACGGTGGCAGCACCCGCAGCTGTCCGGGCACCGGTTGCGAACGTTGCCGTCCCGCCAAGCCCAGCGGGCCGATCGATCGGGCGGTGATCACCGTGGCGCGCTGGTCACCGCGGCGCACCGGTGCCAGTCGCGTCGCGACGTGCTGATCGTGCCCGGCGGCGATGTTGACCGGGTGGGTCCGCGGCTGCGCGCGGGCGCTGGGGGGCCAGGCGTCGCGGATCTGGCCGCGGAAGCGCCGTCGGCCCTCGTTGTGGATCACCAGCTCGCAATCCACCTGTTGCCCGAGCCGGACGGAGCCATCGGGGGAACGAACGTAGCGCAGGCTGGCGGTGCGGGCCGCCAATCCGATGTCGACGGCGACGGCGACGGCCAGCGCCGCCAGCAGAGCCACGAAAGCCGTTGCCGGCCAAGGCGACACCGCGATGGGCAGGACGCAGATCAGCGCGACCAGCCCGGTGCGTCCGGTCAGGATCACTAGCGGGGCACCGGAACCGACGCCAAGATCCCGTCGAGCACGCCGTCGGGCGTGGCCCCTTCGAGTTCGGCCTCGGGTCGCATCATCACCCGGTGCCGCAGCGTCGGTCGGGCCATGGCCTTCACGTCGTCGGGGGTGACGTAGTTGCGGCCCGACAGCCAGGACCAGGAGCGCGCCGTGGCCAGCAGGGCGGTCGCCCCACGCGGGGACACGCCCAGCTGCAGCGCGGGAGAGGAGCGGGTGGCCCCGACGATGTCGACGATGTAGCCGAGCACCTCGTCGCCGACGAGCACGTGTTGCACGGCCGCACGGCCGGCGGCCAGCTCGGTCGGCCCGGCCACCGGCTTGATCGCCGACAGATCGCGGGGGTCGAAGCCGTGCGCGTGCCGGTGCAGGATGGCGATCTCGGCGTCGCGCGGCGGCAGCGTCACGTTCAGTTTGAGTAGAAAGCGATCCAGTTGGGCCTCGGGCAACTGGTAGGTGCCCTCGTACTCCACCGGATTCTGGGTCGCGGCAACGATGAAGGGGTCGGGCAGCGGCTGGGGTTGACCTTCCACGCTGACCTGGCGCTCCTCCATCGCCTCGAGCAGTGCGGCCTGGGTCTTGGGTGGGGTCCGGTTGATCTCGTCGGCCAGCAGCAAGTTGGTGAACACCGGACCCGGCCGGAACACGAACGCGGCGGTGCGGGCGTCGTATACCAGGGAACCCGTCACGTCGCCGGGCATCAGGTCGGGGGTGAACTGCACCCGCTTGAACTCCAGCTGCAGCGCCGCGGACAGCGCCCGGACCAGGAGCGTCTTCGCCACTCCCGGAACGCCTTCCAGCAGTACATGGCCGCGGCACAGCAGCGCGATCACCAGGCCGCTGACCACGCCCTCCTGTCCGACGACGGCCTTGGCGAGCTCGGCGCGCAACGCCAGCAGTGCCTCACGTGCCGATTCAGCGGTGGGCGACTCGGCTACCGCCGGCGGGGATGGTTGCGTGGGTTGAGTCACGGGTGTGCGACCTGCCTTTCGATGTCGTCGAGCGCACGGGCAAGTTGTAACAGGTCGTTGTCGGTCGTCGGGGGCGGACCGAACAGATGGTAGGAGACGAACCCGGCATCGGACCCGGTGCGCTGGGCCACGGTGGAAGCCACCGCCGCCGGCGATGCGCCGGCGCCGAGGCCGAGCCGAGGCAGCAGCCGCGCCACCGTGGCGGTGCGCAACGCGGCGGCGGCGCGATCGCGCGCCCGCCGGGACCGGTACAGCCGGCCGCGACCCTCGACGGTCTCCGACGCGCGCACCACCACCGGCAACTCCTCGGCCACCAGCGGGCCGGGCCGGCGGCCCTTCCACGCGGCGACCAGCAGCACCACCAGCGCCAGCTGCCACACGATCCAGATCACGTTCTGTGGAATCAGGTCGAAAAGCGATGCCTGGGTGGAGGATTCACCCTCGACGTGATGGGGTGCGTACCACACGAGCCGGGGCCGATCCCCGGCCAAATTCATCGCCAGCGCGGCGTTGCCCGCGTGCGACAGGCCGCCGTTGGTCATGAAGTCGGTGCTCCCAACCACGGTGAGGGTCCGCCCGCCGTCTCGGAAGCGGATGAGCGCGCCGTCGTAGCAGCGGGTCATCGCCCGGCCGTCCTTGGCCGCATAGGTGGTGCTCGGCCCGAACCTAACCGAACCGGACCGGACCGCCTCGCGCAGAGTACAATTCGGGTCGCTGTCAAAGCCGCCGGCGCCCGACACACCCACGCCCGGCAGCAGCGCCTCGCGGACCCGCGTCGTCGGTTCCACCAGCAGCAGATCCGACGGGATCTTCGCCAGCCGGTCGGCCACCGTGTCGGTCAGGTACTGGCTCTGCGCCACCAGGATCAGTGCGTCCGGGCGGGCCGCATGTTCGACGTCGGCGATGCTGTCGGCCACGACGACGTCGACTCCGGCGTTGCGCAGCAACTCGACCAGCGCGTGGGCGCCGTCCGGGCCGGTGGACGCCGGGTCCATCCGCGCACCGGGCCGCGGTGCGCTCAGGTAGGCGTCGACACCGGCGATGGCGGCCAGCACCAGCAGCGCGACAAGCACCCAGCGCCAGGAGCGCCGATCCCGCGGCGCGGTCTCCGGACGGCCATCGGTGATCGTGGCCATCACCGCACCTGCGCCCATGACTCGGGCACGGTGGGCCGGCCGGGCTCCACCGGGACACCCTGCCAGCGGGACCGCAGGCGATCGTCGAGGTCGGCGATCATCTGGTAGGCCGCCTCGGTGCCCGGCTGTTCGCCGTAAGTGACGTCGTTGAAAGCGGTTGCCGCCTCAGCTAATTCGCCGGCCAGATGGGGTAACGCGGCGCCAGCATCGCGAGCCAGCTCGTTGGCCGTACGGCCGGGGGCCGCCGCGAGCACGCCGGTCTCCTCGAGCTGGCGAGCGACGGCGCGCAGCCGGTGGCGTATCGCGGCCGCCCAATCGCCGTCGGCCGCATAGCTTTCGGCCGTCGCGCGATGCTGGGCGGCAGTCAGTTGCGCGGCTTCGAACAGCAGATGGTCACCGCCACGGCGGGCGCGCATGGTGCGCCGCGCGATGTGGACGGCGACCGCCACCGCGATCGCCATCAGGATGAAAAGCACTGTCGCAGTGAGCCATCCGCCCGGAACCGTGGAAGTCTTCTGCAACATCCGGTAGATCAGGTCGTTGAGCCAGTCGAGGAATTGGTCTCCCGCCGAACCCTTGGAATAGATCGGCTTGTGGAGTTCGTCCTGTGCGGCGCGGTGCGCGGCATCGCGATCGATGTCGATGGAAGGCATGCTCAGCTAGTCCTCGCTCAGCCGTACAGCGGCCGCGTCAGCCAGAGGTGGTCGGTGGACGCGGCCGCGTAGGGGCCCTGGGCGGCTCCGGTCTGTAAAACCAGGTCGAACGCCTCGGCGCGCATCCGGCGGTCGGTGTACAGCAGAACGATGACTCCGGCGTTGAATGGTGCGGTGATGATCTCACCGATCGCTGCGCCGACGGAGAGCACCGCGGTGCTGATCAGGAAAGCCGTGCCGGACGAGGTGATCTGGAAAACCTGGCCGACGATGCTGAACGGCACCGCGACGGCGTTGGCGACGATGGAGGCCACCAGGAAGGTGAGCGTCCGGATGCCCAGCACCCGCCAGAAGCCGTTGCGGATCAACTTGAACGACCGGGTGATCGCGTCCAGGACGGGCAGCCGCTCCAGCACGATCAGCACCGGGGCGAACAGCACCACGGTGTAGAGGTACACCAGCGCGGCGACGACGACGAGCACCAGCGGGATGCCGAGCACCACGGCCGCCGCGGCGTTGCCGATCGCCGCCAGCACGCCGATGATCACCGCGACCAGCCCGGCGAGGGCCGCCACCACGACGGCCTCCAGCAGTGCCAGGCCGAGCAAGGCCAGCAACCGCCCGCGGATCTTGGCCCAGGTTTCACCGATGCTGATCGGCGACCCGAACACCGCCCGCCCGACGATGACGGTGAGCATTCCGGACAGCAGCATGCCGCCCAGCCAGCCGACCAGCATGCCGGCCCCCACCGACGCCGACCACGCGCCCAGGACCCCCGCGGTCAGGCTGTCGGACTGATCGGTGGTGAACCGGTCGTGGGCGGCCAACGGTCCGAAGAAGGCGACCTTGGTGATGATCTGCATGACGACCACCACGATGGCGGTCAGACCCAACGTCGCCTTCGGGTTGGCGCGAACGTAGCCGACCGCCCCGTTGAAGATGTCGCCGAGGGTCAGCGGCCGCAGTGGGATGATGCCGGGTTTGACCGTTCCGTAGCCCGGCGGCGGGCCATAGCCGGGCGGGACCCCGTAGCCCGGCGGGACCCCGTAGCCGGACGAGGGTGGATAACCCGGCGGGGGGCCATACGCAGGGGGCGGACCGTACACCGGGGGTGGGCCATATTGAGGTTGTGGGCCGTATGCCGGTGGCGGGCCAACCGGATAACCAGGCGGCGGCGCGCTCACCGAACCCCGAGGCCTTTGCAGCCGGGCGCGTCGTTCGTCATGCGCTCCATCCTGTCGGCGCTCGTGGCATTTCACAATGTCGACCCCGCGCCCACGCGTAGCGTCTCAGGCATGGCGGAACTCAAATCCCGGCTCCGGACCGACCTGACCGCGGCGATGAAGGCCCGGGACAAGCTGCGCACGGCCACCCTGCGCATGCTGCTGGCCGCGATCCAAACCGAGGAAGTCTCCGGTAAGCAGGCCAAAGACCTCACCGACGAGGAGGTCATCAAGGTGCTGGCCAAAGAATCCCGCAAACGGGGCGAATCCGCGGAGATCTACACCCAGAACGGGCGCGGAGATCTCGCCGCCAACGAGCACGCCGAGGCGCGGGTCATCGACGAGTACCTGCCCACCCCGCTCACCGAGGCGGAGGTGGCCGACGTTGCCGACACCGCGATCGCGCAGGTCGCCGAGGAGATCGGCGAGCGGCCGGGCATGAAACAGATGGGCATGGTGATGAAGGCCGCCACCGCGATCGCGGCCGGCAAGGCCGACGGCGCCCGCCTGTCCGCCGCCGTCAAAGAGCGCCTCTAGGAAGTCCCCGACCGTTTCGGTGACGTCGTTTGCCCCCGGTGCAGCCGGGTACCCAATTGCGCATGACCAATTTTGGCTACACTTTGATGACCGAACAGAGTGGACCCAAAGAGCTTGTCCAGTACGCCATTTCGGCCGAACAGCGCGGTTTCGACTTCCACGTCTGCAGTGACCACTTTTCACCGTGGCTCACCTCGCAGGGGCACGCGCCCAACGCCTGGGCGGTTCTGGGTGCGGTGGCACAGGCCACCGAACGGGTGGATCTCTACACCTATGTGACGTGCCCGACGATGCGGTATCACCCGGCCATCGTCGCCCAGCAGGCCGCCACCGTGCAGATCCTGTCCGACGGCCGGTTCACCCTGGGCCTGGGCAGTGGGGAAAACCTCAACGAGCACGTCGTCGGCAAGGGCTGGCCGGCCGTCGGCCGTCGGCAGGACATGCTGCGTGAGGCCATCAAGATCATCCGGGAACTGTTCGGCGGGCAGCTGGTGGACTTCACCGGCGACTATTTCCAGGTCGATTCGGCGCGGTTGTGGGACGTGCCCGACGTCCCGGTCGGCATCGGGGTGGCCGTCGGCGGCCCCAGGGCGATCGACAAGTTCGCCAAGCTGGCCGACCATCTGATCGCGACGGAACCGAACGCGGAGCTCGTCGACGGCTGGCACGGCGCCCGTCAGGCCGCCAACCTCGCCGGCGGCGGGCGGGTGATCGGCCAGATACCGGTGTGCTGGGATCCCGACCGCGATACCGCCGTCAAACGCGCGCACGACCAGTTCCGCTGGTTTGCCGGTGGCTGGAAGGTGAACGCCGACCTACCGACCCCGGCCGGCTTCGCCGGTGCCACCCAATTCGTCCGCCCCGAAGACGTCGCCGACACCATTCCGTGCGGCCCTGACCTGGACGCGATCGTCGAGGGCGTCCGGCCCTACTGGGAAGCCGGGTTCACCGACATCGCGCTCATTCAGATCGGCGGGCAAACCCAGGAGAGGTTCCTCAAAGAGGCCGCTGAACCGTTGCTTGCGGCGCTGCGCAAGGCGGCAAACTGAGCGGCGGGGGAGCGAGATGAGCGATCAATCCGGCGACACCACAGCCACATTGGTCAAGGCGCTCGGCGGTGCCAGTTTCGGCCTGGGGCTGGGTGAACTTCTGGCCCCGGGCAAAGTCGCCGCGATCGCGGGCGTAGACGACACCAGCCGCTCCCGGCGGGTGATCCGCGCGCTCGGGGTGCGCGAATGCGGCCACGGCGCGGCCCTGCTGGGCGGTCGGGACAAGCTGGTCTGGACGCGCGTAGCGGGCGACGTCGCGGATATGGCCCTGTTGATCGCGGGTGTGATCGCCCGCGGTCCCGGGCGACGGCGCCGGGGCGCCATCTCGGCCGCGGTCCTGTCCGGGATCGGCGGCTTGGACCTCTACGCCGCATTGCGAACTCTTTGATCCGAGGGGAACCGTTGATCGCAGGAAGGAAAGCGGCGATGTCAAACGAATTGCAAGGAAAGAAAATAGCGTTTCTCGCAGCCGACGGCGTGGAAAAAGTGGAGCTCGACCAGCCGCGTACGGCGCTGCAAGAGGCCGGTGCGCGCGTCGAGGTGCTCTCGCTCGAGGACGGCGAAATTCAGGCGCGCAACCACGATCTCGAACCGGCCGGGACGTTCACCGTCGACCGGAAGGTGTCCGAGGCGTCGGTGGACGAATTCGACGGCCTGGTGCTCCCAGGCGGGACGGTGAACCCGGACAAGCTGCGCATGGACCGTTCCGCCGTTGCGTTCGTCCGTGATTTCGTCAGGTCGGGGAAACCGGTGGCCGCCATCTGCCATGGGCCCTGGACGCTGGTGGAAGCTGGTGTGGCAGTGGATCGGACGCTGACGTCCTACCCGAGCATCCGCACCGATCTCCGCAACGCTGGCGCCCATGTGGTAGACGAGGAGGTCGTCGTCGACGGCAATTTGATCTCCAGTCGTTCGCCATCGGACCTCCCGGCGTTCTGCGCGGCGGTCGTCGAGCAGTTAGCCCATGTGACGGCCGGTTAGCCGCGACGACTTTCGGGCCGGTCGGTTTGAATGTGGGGGTTTGCGGGCATTATCCCGCCAAGCCGTGATGAGCGGCGATCCGTGTAGGGGTTCTCGAAAGGCCAACAGTGACGACCACGTATCCCGAGCCCACTGTCTTGCCCACTCAGAACGTGTATTCGCCACAAGAGGATTCCAGGCTGCTGGTGGATGTGATGCACGATACCGGTCTGATCCCGGGACGGCGCGTCCTGGATTTGTGCACCGGCAGCGGTTTCGTCGCGATCGCGGCTGCGGGAATGGGCTGCGCCGAGGCGACGGCCTTCGACATCTGCCCGCAGGCCGTTCGCTGCGCTCGGGCGAACGCCGCGGTCGCCGGCGTCGATGTCGACATTCGCGAGGGGTCGTGGATAGCCGCAGTGGAGTGCGCCCCGTTCGACGTTGTGGTGTCGAATCCGCCCTACGTACCCACCCCGCCCGGCGCCGAGCTGGACGAGGTCTGCCCGGCCGCCGGTCCGTCGTGGGCCTGGAATGCCGGCCAAGACGGCCGCCTGATACTCGACCCGCTGTGCGAATCGGCGCCCAAGCTGTTGCGCGACGGGGGGACCCTGCTGCTGGTGCACTCGGCGCTCGCCGGTGTGCAACAGTCGCTGGATTCCCTCAAATGGGCCGGCATGGACGCGGAAGTGATTGCCTCGAAATGGATTCCGTTCGGACCGGTGATGTCGTCCCGGGCGAACTGGCTGGAGGAGGTCGGCTTGATACCGCGCGGGCGCCGGGAAGAAGAGCTGATCGTGATCCGGGCGGAAAAGCAATGAGCCCCACCCGGGTTCAGGTGGTTCCCAACGGGCCGGTGCTGGTGTCGGGTCCGGTGCGGATCGAGATGCCCGGCGGCGAAGTCGTCGAGTCCGACCGCTTCATGGTGGCGATCTGTACCTGCCGGCGCAGCGGCAGGTACCCCCTGTGCGACACCAGCCATCGCAGGTGCCGTCGCCTCAACGAGGCGACCGCTACCGCAGCGGCTCCCGCAACGACGTCTGATCCTGCTTCCACGAAGCCATAATCGTTTCCGCCAAGCGGTTTTCCACCGCGGCGTGGGCACGGATCCCGAAAATGACATCCTGCTCGAGCTGCGGCTCGCGTGCGACGAGATCGCCGACCACATCGCTGCGCACGACGTGTTCGTGTACCGCGTCGGCCTCGACGTGCTCGCTGTAAAAGCCGATGCAGGCTGCGGGTGCCTGCAGGCGTTGCAAGGCCTGCACCATGCGTTGGGATCCCGGTGGGGAAGTGATCTCGGTTGACGCGAAGTGCCCGATCGCGGCGCCGCGCAAGGAGCGGTGCAGTCCGAACAGCGACATGAGATTGACCACCGCCAACGATTCGGCCGGAACCGCGTCGACGTAACCCCAATACGTCGCATCCAGCCCGGCCGCCGCCAGCAGATCGGCGAACAGTTGCTGATGCAGTCGCGGGCCCCGCCCGGCGCCGTACTCGTCGAACTCCACGGCCACGAAGGCCGCCTTGGCGGTGCCCATCAGGCGCGGAATGGCCCACGCGTGCGGATCGCCCTCTTTGAGGTGATACAGGGAGCGGTGCACGAAGTATTCGCACATCTGCTGCCACGTTCCGGTGTCACGCAGGTAGTACGACGGGCCGGTGCCGTCGACGGGTTCGACCGAAATGGCCTCCATCTCGGCCGCCGCCGTCCGGTCGGGTTCGATGGGCCCGACGTCGCGGCGCACGCCGGCCAAAAACACGCGCTCCAGCTCGGCGCGCAGCGCCAGCAGCGCGGGGTTCCACTCCCACGCGGGGTCCACGCCGGTGAACCCGCGGTAGTGCAGCTCGTAGCACACGGACAGCGCCAGCTGCAGATCCAGGCCGTAAGGGTCGGAATCGCGGACGGATGCACCGATGCGCGCGAAGTGGTCAACCGACGGCGGCCCGGTCAGTGCGCAACGAACGGCCGTCGACAGCGGCCCGTGCGCCGCCGGCAGGACGGGTTCAGTCATGGTTGGTGTGGAAGTCACGCCGGTGACTACCCGTAACGGGGCCCCGGCAAACGGCGCCGCAACACTTTTCGGCGTGCACTAATCGGATTCTGTCGGCAATCGGAAGGTGATGGCGGCCGTGGTGCCGGTGGCTGCGGTCTCGAGTTCCATCGACTGGCTGAGCGCCGTGATCAGCGGCAAGCCGCGCCCACCGTTGACCGGGTTGGTGGCCGGTGGCTTCCACGAACCGTAATCGGTGATCCGGGTGCGTACTTCGTCGCCGTCAAGGCTGATCTCGACCACCATGGTCCCGGCGACGAATCCCCGGTACGCGTGCTCGACGCAGTTGGTGCAGGCTTCGTTGACGACCAGCACGATGTCGGCGGCCAGCTCATCCGTGATGTGGGCGGCGCGCAGCCAGTCCGCCAGCCGGTGCCGGATGCGGACCAATTGATCTGCGGTCGCGTTGCTTTCGATGCGTAGCGGAGACTGGTGGTGACGGTAGATCACCATCGCCACGTCGTCGTCATACCCGGCCTCCGGCGCCAGCTCACGAAGCACCTCATCGGCGACGGTGTCCAACGGCAACGTCATCGTCTGCGCCAGAACCGCTGCCGCGCGGGCGATTCCGTCGTCGATCGACTCATGTTTGCGTTCCACCAACCCGTCGGTGAACAGCATGAGGGTCGAGCCGGGCTGCAGCACGCGCGTGGTCTGCGGGCGCGGTGCATCGCGGCGAACCGCCAGCGGTACCGAGGCGGCATCGGTCAACAGGGTCGTCGTGCCGGGCTCGGGTCCGGTGAGCACGGCCGGCATGTGCCCGGCGTTGCTGTATTGCAACGCTCCGGTCTCGGTGTCCAGGATCGCGAGAAAGACGGTGGTGCAGTAGGCATTCGGGATGAGTGATGCCGCCGAGTCGAGTTGATCGAGCAGCACCGCGGGTTCGGCACCGTTGATCAACAGCGCTCGCGCGGAACTGCGTAGCTGCCCCATGATCGCGGCCGCCGGCAGGCCGCGACCCACGCAGTCGCCGACGACGATGCCGATACGGTGATCGCCGATGGGCAACACGTCATACCAGTCACCGCCGATCTCCAACGGCAGCACCGCTGGTTCGTAGCGCACCGTGAAACCCGGTGGGGGCTGCACCGGTGGGAGCATCGCACGCTGCAACGTCAGCGACGTCTCGCGGGCGTTCTCGAATTGCCGGACATGCTGCATGGCCAGACTCAGATGGCTGATCAACACGGTGACCAACAGGCGGTCCTCCCCGCTGACCCAGCGAGGTGTGCGTAGTTCCAGCCACAGCGCCAGGTCCCCGGTGCCGGAGAGCACCGCGACCAATCCCTGTGCCTTACCGGGATGATCTTGTGACTCAACGGTCTTCGCGGTCAGCGGTAGTTGGTGACGCGCATCCTGGAAAGTGTCACGCAACGACCGGTCCAGCTTGCGCCACGACGTTGCCGGGGGCTCGCCCGCGACGTGGACCGTCGGGTCGCCCTCGCCGCTGGGCCACAACACCGCGACCACGCGCTGCACGTCGATTGCCGCGCGGCACTCGTCGAGCGTGATCGACAACAACTCGTCGACGCTCTTGGCCACCGCCACCGCCGTGGCCAGGCGCAGCACCGCGCTCTCCCGCGCCGCAAAAGCGCGTTCCGCGGTGATATCGCGAATGGTCCCGACGTAGGCGTCGCGGTCACTGCCGGATTCCTTGACCGCGCTGATGCTCACCTTCACCCAGGCGAGATGCCCGTCGCCATGGCGGATCGGCGTTTCGTAGTCGGCCCTGCCGTGGTTCATCACCAGGCCTATTTGTTCGGCCGCCGTCTTCGTGTCGACCAGCCACGGGTGCGGCCACCGGTAGGGCAAACCCTCGCTGGGAAACCCGAGGATGTCGATGAAGGCGCTGTTTATCTCGACCACGGAGCCCTCGTGATCGGCGACGAAGAACCCTTCCTGTAGCGAATTCACCAGCGCGTTGCGGAATTTGTCGCGGTCGGCCAGCCCCTCGGCGCGCGCCCGCTGTTCCGCATAGCGCCTGTTGCCGTCGATGAAACCGCGCATGGCGACGTCGAGGGGGACCAGCAGTTGCAGCAGGAACTCCAGCGCGATCGGCCCATCGATGCGCGCGTCTTGCGCGATGTCAAACACCAGCCGGACGTGGTTCTCGACGATCTCGAGCAGGCTGACCTGATCCTGCAGCGCCGTGCGACCGAGCTCGTAGCCGATCGCCAAGCTGGCCTCGTCGCGGGTGTCAAGGTAGGCGCGCAGCGCGGCGGCGTACTGCGCGTGGAAGCCGTCGTGCTCGCTCATGTCAACGCCCCCTGTGACGTGCGGTCAGCACCATCGCATCGTCGGATTCCTTGGCGTGCTTTCCGAGTAGTTCCTCAGCGATAGACATAGCGGTGGCCGAGAAGTCGATGTGGTCCAAATAATCGTCGGCGATTCCATCGGTTCTCATCACGAGTAGGTCGCCGGGGCGAATCGAAATTACCTGCGCGGGCCGGATTTCCGGTATGCGGTAACCGACGATGCCCGCGGTGAGACGTGCACTGGAGCGGATGTTGACCCCGGCGGGTGCCTTGGCCACCAGATCGGCGGAGACGTTGCCCACACCGGTCCACGTCAGCGTGTTGGCGGCAAAATCCACCCGCGCCAACGTCATTGCGACTCCTCGGGTGCCGGTCAACACGCGGTGGCAGAGCTGAATCAAAACCTCCACCCGCTCGGAACAGGCGCAGTTGACCGCATCGATGGCACGCAGCGCGGCTTCCGCGGCAGCAGGCCCGTGGCCGAGGCCATCCAATACGCCGAACAGCGCGGCATTGCCGTCGACGTCGACGGCGATACCACGATCGCCGGAGGTGTACTCGCTGGGCAAAGGGCGGCCCGCCCTCGCCCACTCGATGGGTCCGAAGCGGCCGCTTTCATGCACGGGGAGGGACCCATTTCCACATTTCGATGACGGTTCCCTGGCCGACAGTGGACTCGACGACCAACCGGTCCATCAAACGGCGCGCACCCGGCAGCCCCATCCCCAGCCCGCGGCCGGTCGAATAACCGTCCTCCATCGCGCGTTCGATGTCGGCGATCCCGGGCCCCTGATCCTCGGCGCGCACCACCAGGGCCTTGCGGCCCTCCCGGTCGGCCACCCCGACCCGGACGGAGCCGCGGCCGGCGTAGCTGGTGATATTGCGGGCGATTTCCGAGATCGCGGTGGCGATCATTGTGACGTCGGTCAGCGAGAATCCCAAGTCGAGGGCAAGTTGGTGTCCGGCCTTGCGGGCTTCGACGATGTCGTCGGGATTGTCGATGGCGAAGACGATATCAGCCGCCACCATTTCGCCCGATCGTCGGTTTTCGCTGCGCCAGTTGACGATTCAGGAGTGCGAGGCCCTCCTCCAGGTCGAGTGCGGTGTTCATGTCGTCGAACGCCAGACCGAGCTGGACCATCGCGAAGGCCACCTCCGGCTGCAGGCCGACGATCACCGTGTCCGCGCCGCGCAGCCGGGTCATGTGCGCGATCGTGCGCAGCGACCGGGCCGCGAAGGAATCCATCACGTCGATGGCGGTGACGTCGACGATGATGCCCTGCGCGCGGAACCGGCTGACGCGCTCCATGAGGTCGTAGCGCAGCCGTTCGGCGTCGGAGTCGGACAACGCGGCCTGCACCGAGGCGATGAGGATTGAACCTTGTTTCAGGATCGGTACTGGCATGCGGCGCTCGCGTTCCTAACTGTCACCCGGTTTGCTCGCCGGTACGAGTCACCTCGTAACCCAGCAGCCGCTCGGCTTCCTCGATGCCACCCTGCAGGTCACCGACGGCGTTCATCTTGGACAGGTCCAGGCCGATCGTCACCAATGTCAGCGCAATTTCCGAGGACAGGCCCGTGATGATCACGCTGGCACCCATCAACCCCGACGCGTCGACGGTCTGCACCAGGTGGTTGGCCACCGTCGAGTCGATGGTCGGCACACCGGTGATGTCGATGACCACCACTTTCGCCCGGTTGGCGCGGATGGCGCGCAAGAGCTGTTCGGTGACCTGGCGAGCGCGCTGACTGTCCAGCACACCGATGATCGGCAGGATGAGCAGCTGCTCACGCACCTGCAGCACCGGCGTCGACAGCTCCCGGATCGCCTCCTGCTGCTGGCGGATGATGCGCTCGCGTTCCTGCACGAAGCTGACCGCCACGGTGTTGGCGATCCGGTTGGCGGCCGGCTCATAGGCGTCCAGCACCCGGTTGAGCATCTCGAATTCGGTCTGGTACTTCTCGAACAACGAGCGCGCCAGCACGTCGCGGAGCAGCAGGACGATGCCGACGACCTCGTCGGTTTCCACGCCTCGCGGGATGATGCGTTCGGACAGGTCACGCGCATAGGCCTGCAGCGCCTCGACGCTACCGGTCTCGAGCACCTCGACGTAGTTGTCGTAGACGGCCGTCGCTTCGGAAAAGAGCTCCTCAGGGGTCATCGCGGTGAGCAACTCGGCCACGGTGATGCGGCGGGCCCATTCCTCTCGCAAAACGGTCCGGTTCTGCCGCAGATGTTGAACTAGCTGGGGCAGCAACCCCTCGCTGGAAATGCCGACGACTTGCGCTCCGGTGCCGCTACTGTGGAAATCCGATGGCGAATCTGACATATGGCCTCCCCAGGCCTCCCGAGTACGCGTCACGCCCTGCGGTCTGCAGTTCCCTTTGGGAGACTAGCGTGGGTTGCCGCGGGGCACGTGTAGAGGGCATATTCTTCCCGCAGTTCGTACGGCAGGCTAGGGTTGAACGACGCCACGGCCCAGGACAAAGGATTGCCATTGTCAGCACCTGACTCGATTACCACGTTGGTTGAGGACCACGACGGTGTTTCCGTGGTCAGTGTCAGCGGCGAAATCGATTTGGTCACGGCTCCCGCCCTGGAACAGGCCATCGGCGCGGTCGTTGCGGAGAATCCCACGGCACTTGTCATCGATCTCTCGGCGGTGGAATTCCTCGGTTCGGTCGGGCTGAAGATCCTGGCCGCGACCTACGAGAAGTTGGGCAAGGACACCGGGTTCGGCGTGGTCGCGCGCGGTCCGGCCACACGCCGGCCGATCCACCTGACCGGTCTGGACAAGACGTTCCCGCTGTACCCGACGCTCGACGATGCGTTGACCGCGGTGCGCGACGGCAAATTCAGCGGCTAGCAATTCCGCGCGACGCCGGGCGCGCCAGGTGCGATGATCGCGGCTATGGACGTCGATCATCCGCAAGACGACCAGCGGTGGGATCACCGTGCGCGTGGTGAAACCGAAGTGCAACGGCTGGACCGCAATTGGAACAGCCTGCTGCAGGAGCTGCGCGTCGTCCAGACCGGGGTGCAGCTGCTGACCGGATTCTTGTTGACGCTGCCGTTCCAGCAGCGATTCGATGTACTCGGCCACCACATGCGCGAGGTCTATCTGGCCACAGTGGTCTGCGCGGTGTGCTCGACGGTGTTGCTGATCGCCCCGGTTGCCATGCACCGGATCCTCTTCCGGCGGCATCGGCTCCAAGTTCTCGTGTCCGCCGCTCACCGCTGCGCCTACGCCGGGCTCGGGCTGCTCGGCCTGGCGCTGATCGGCGTGACCACCATCATTTTCGCCGCGGTGGCCGGGCGGGACGTGGGCCTCGTCGCGGGGGCGTGCGCGCTGCCGCTGTTCATCTTCTTCTGGTTGGTGCTGCCGCTGATGCTGCGCACCCGCGGCATGTAGACACGCACCCGCGGTCAGCGGCCGGGCGCGAGTGCCGTGATCCGGGTGGATTCCAGGTGGTCGAGCAGGTCTTGCGGATCGGCGAAGATCGGGGTGGCCCCGGCCTCCTGCAACTCCGCACGGGCGATGCCGCCGCTGAGCAGTCCGATGCACGGCAATGCCGCACCCGCCGCGGCGTGCGCATCCCATACGGCGTCCCCGACGAACACCGCGTGCTCGGCGTCCACCCCGGCTCGGTCCAGCGCTACCCGCACGATGCCCGGTTCGGGTTTGGCGGTGTCGACATCCCGGGACGACGTCGTCGCGGAGATGACGTCGTCGCAATCGAGCACCTTGCGCAAGATCTCCAATTCGTCCTCGGGTGCCGAGCTGGCGAGCACGACCTGCAGCCCCAGGTCCGCGACCCGGCGCAGCAATGCGCGGGCCCCGGGCAACGGTTGCAGCAGCCCGGTGAGCTCCCGGTAGTACTGGCTGTGTGTGTCGCTGAGCCGCTCGGCCACATCGGCGGGCGCGTCATCCGACAGCGTGCGCACCAGCCGCGAGCCGTCCATGCCGATGCAGCGGTGGATTTGCCACGACCCCACCACAATGCCTTCGGCTTCGAACGCGCGCTGCCACGCGTGGACGTGCAGGTAGTTCGAATCCACCAGGGTCCCGTCGACGTCGAACAGGACGGCGGGCGCGCCGCCCGCATCCGGTCGCACTGTCATATGCCGGGCATACCCATGCCGGGCCGGGCTGACACCAGGCGGTGGTGGGGCGTCGTGGTGATCCGCGCAACCGCCGCCAGGTTCGTCCGCGCGTTCGCGCGAATAGCGCTGGCACCCAATGGTTCTCACGAGCAACCAGGTTGGATTACCGCGGGAGCGGCGCGGTCGGTTATCCCGGCCCGGCGGGGGAGACCCCGGACACGTAAGCGGATGCTGACCGCGGCCGAAATTTCTTTTCTCAGATGGGTGTAGGGCGTGCGCGAACGGGGTACTGCCTGCGCCACGGGGGAGTACAGGAAAGTGCGTCAGCCCGTTGCAGAGCAGGGAGGAACTCCGATGGCGACCACCACCGACTACGACGCACGCCGTCTATCCGACAACGACACCCAGGACAAGTCCCCGCTTCGCGAGCTGGCACCGACCCTGCAGGGGGCCGGCACCGCCGTGGTGGATGAGGACCCCAACGACGTGCACGTCTTCGAGCTGCCCGGTGCCGACCTGTCCGGGGAAGAGCTGACGGTGACCGTGGTTCCCCAGCGGGCCGACGAGTTCACCTGCTCGAGTTGCTTTTTGGTGCAGCACCGCAGCCGGTTGCGTCGCTCCAGCTCCGGCCTTCCGGTCTGCGCTGACTGCGCGTAACGACGCGAGGGCTTGCGGGTTGACCCGCTGAGCGTGCCGTGGCGCCGACTCGCGCCTGCGCCGAGATGTCACAGGCTTGATCTATCTTCATCGGACAAGTCCGCGTCGGCGCGAACGGCACGTTGAGGAGTCATGGAGAAGATTCTGGGGTCGCTCCTCTTGCTGGGGTTAGCTCTCCCTTGGTATTTCACGCAGAAGGCCACCGGCAGCGCGCCGGCCGGATTTCTGGCCGGACTCGGCGGGCTCGTGGTGGCGGTCGTGCTCCTGTGGTGGCTTTCGGTGCAACGGGACCGCTATCAGGCCGACGCACACCGCCGGCGCGACTTGAAATATGCGAGATCCGGGCTGCGGGCCATCGATCGAATGCCCGGCGCCGAATTCGAGGAATTCGTCGCCGCCCAGCTTCGCGTCGCCGGCTACGTCGTCACGCCGACGGCGAGCACCGGTGACTACGGGGTGGATCTGATCGCCAAGAAAGACGGTGTCCGCATGGCGGTGCAATGCAAAAGGCTCGCGAAGGCCGTCGGTGTCGCCGCGGTGCAACAGGTCGTTTCCGGGGCGCTGCAGTACGGCTGCAATCGGACGGTCGTGGTGACCAACCAGACGTTCACCAAGGCGGCCCGCCAGCTGGCATTGACCCACCAATGCCGGCTGGTAGGGCGCACGCAGCTGCAGGGCTGGACGCGGGTGGCGCCCATCCCGGTGCGCGGCCCCCGGCGCGCACCGAGCGTCGCGCCGGGCACCGGCGGCGGAAACTAGCGGCCGCGAGATGCCCCGGAGCGCAGTGCATTCCGGCGCTGTTCACGTCAGCGCCGAGCCGTGTCGTCAATGACCGGGCGCTCGAGCGCGGGCATGACTTGCAGTGCGTGGCCGATGGTTTCGACAGGACCCCGGTCGGCACCGCGTCGAGGCTGGCGCCGTTGGTGAAGTGCGGTCCCCGACGTTCACCCATAACCTGCTTATCTATGCGAGGCATCGCGAACATCGATGGCGAACTCCGGCGAGTGGCCGGCTTGGACGACCGCCAGCGGGGGTAGCGTCATAGCTGCTCTGGGAGAACACGTAGCGGATTCGCGGGCGGTGCGATGCAGCTGGTCTGGCTAAGCGCTGCCGCCCTGATCGCCGAGGCTGGCGGTGATCCCTGGGAGATCAACCGGAGTTTGCAGGCCGGCAGCCCATTCGAGATTTCTCAATTGGCGGATGCGTTTCATCAAGCGGGCCGATGCACCGCGGAGGCCGACCATGCCTTCGAGCAAGCCCGCAGCCGCTTCAATGCGGCCTGGAATCACCAGAATGGCGACCACCCGATCAACGATTCCGCCGAAGTGCAGCGCACCGTCAAATCGCTTGGTGCGCAATCCCTGCAACTGCCCAAGATCGCGGCGGACCTGCAGAACGTCGCCGCCGCCTTGGCCGCGGCGCAGCAGGCCGGCGCCAAAGAAATCGCCACGTTAGAGGCCCAACTGCAGCAGCTCGACACCATCATCGGGGCGGCCATCCAGGACCTGCAAGACCCCGCCCTGGACGCGAATTCCCGAAGTGTGCTGCAGTCGTTGATCAACGACGCTAAAGCCGATGCTGCCGACGACACGCGATCAGCCCTGGGTCAACTGCAGGGCATACGAAATGGCTATTCGGGCACGCTGCAGAACTCACTGACCACCCTGCGTTCCGACGGCTACGACCCCAAGCCCCTCGCGCCGGCGGACGCCCAGGCGAGCCCCGAAGAGTTCGCAGTCCCGCCACCTGGCACCCAGCCCGAAGATGTCAAGCGATGGTGGGATTCCCTCAGCCAGCAGGAAAGGGATCAGCTACTCGCTCAGCATCCGCCCGAGTTGGGCAACCTCAACGGCATCGACACCGTCTCTCGTGACACGGTCAACCAGGCGGTGATGAACGACGACATCGCCCGCGTCGAGAACGCCGCCGCGCAAAATCAGGTTTCGGTCGACCAGGTGACCCAACACCCGGAGTTGTATGGCCTCGCGCCGTCGGCCGTCACGCGCTACGACAACGCGGTGAAGACCAAGAGTGGGCTCAGTACAGATTCCGACGGCGGCAAGAACCCGGTCTTCTTACAGACCTATGACCCGGAGGCGTTCGAGGGCCGGGGCAGGGAAGCCATTGCTATCGGCAACCCTGACCATGCCGACAACACCACCGTGCTGGTGCCGGGGACTGGCAGCAGTGTCCGGGACGGCTACCTGACGCACCGTGATGGGCTCAATGTCTACAGCGAAGCCCAGCGAGCCGACCCGACCAAGTCCAATTCGGTTCTGGTGTGGATGGGCTATCACGCGCCCGACAGCGCAATTGACCCTCAGATCGGCCAAACGACGCTGGCGAGAAACGGGGGCGGCCTTCTCGCCGGGGACGTCAACGCGCTCGCGGTGACTCACGACGGTGCCCCCTCCCACGTAACCGTCATGGGCCATTCCTATGGCTCGACCACAGTGGCCGACGCCGCCGCCGGTTCGGGGATGCACGCCAACGACATCGTGCTCGTCGGCTGCCCGGGAACCGACCTCGCCCACAGCGCCGGCAGCTTCAACCTCCCCGAAGGGGGACACGTGTACGTGGGCGCCGCGTCAACCGACCCGATTACGCACTTGGGCGGCATCCAGGGGCATCTGCCGGGAACGGGAGTCACCATCGGGCTCGGTGACGACCCCGCCGTCGAAGGGTACGGTTCGACGCGGTTCAAGGCCGAAGCCCCAGGCCTCACGTTCCCGCTGAAGGATCACAGTTCCTATTTCACTCCCGGTAATGAATCGTTGTTCAGCATCGGTGACATAGCATCTGGCCACGGTGACGCGTTGGCCCACGACGGCATGACCGCACAGCACCGCGGCACTTACTGGCTACCTGATGAATTCGATCCAGAGTCGCTTCGGCGCCCGACCGGAGGTCATTACCATTGAAACTTTCGACGATCACCTTCGAGAGGATCGGCATCGCCGTGTGGCGTTCGGTGGTTATCTACATCGCTGCGGGGGTGCTTGTCCTCGCGCTCCAATCATGCAGCGCCGTAAGGAATGTGAGCGAAGGGGTGCCTAATCCAATGACTCCCGACCAGTCCAGGGCGCAGGTGGTCAACGCGGCACGGGAAATCGTTACCACCCTGGGTCTGAAGGGCGTAGCCGCGAACTTCACGCGAGATTCCTGTAATGACCAAGCTGTGGCGCCTTTTCGGGGACGAGTGGAACTCAAATACGACCACGCGCCAACCCTGGAAGCATCCCGAGCCGAGATTCAGCAGATGGTCGGGAGGCTCAAACAACACGGCTGGGGAGGTCCGGGGGATTTCCACACGCACGGCTCCGCCGTGAGCAAGCAAGGGGTGACGGCGGTATTTGATCCGTACTCACCGGTCCAGAAGTCAGGTGGATCGATCAGCATCTACGGGGAGTGCCGGGACATGACGACGAAACAGAACACTCTGCCCGAGCCGATACCGGCCGATCAGTTGGGCTGAGGCCGGCACGCCGGGCCAGATGGCCCTGGCGCCGTCGAAAAACCAGCTTTATCAGCCAGTTCTGAGTCGGGGTGGCGGGATTCGAACCCACGGCCTCTTCGTCCCGAACGAAGCGCGCTACCAAGCTGCGCCACACCCCGCTTGAAGCTCCGACAGCCTATCGCACCGGCCTATCGGCTGGCCAAACCGCGGTGCGCATGGTCACTTTCAGTCACGTGAGCGGCTGCGGACCGCGATACGGGTCCGGTCTGTCAACGCACCGAAGCTGTTGGCTGCGAACGGCTCAGATCACTGACCGCGTCGCGGTCGCCCATCGGGGCGGCGATCAACGTCAGCATGGTGGCCTCCGGCCGGCAGCAGAACCGCACCGGCGCGAACGGCGAGGTGCCCATTCCCGCGGAGACGTGCAACTGCATGCGCGCGCCCCACCGCGACGGCCCCTTCGCGCGGGAGCGGTCCAGGCCGCAGTTGGTCACCAGAGCGCCGTAGAACGGCAGGCACACCTGCCCGCCGTGGGTGTGTCCGGCCATCACCAGCTGATAGCCGTCGGCGGCGAAACGGTCCAACACCCTGGGCTCCGGGGAATGGGTCAGCCCCAGCCGCAGGTTCGCCGCCGGACTGGCCGGGCCCGCGACGGTGTCGTAGCGGTCCCGGTCGAGGTGCGGGTCGTCCACGCCCGCGGCGGCGATGTGCAGTCCCGCCACCTCGAACTCGCGCCGAGTGTGGGTCAGGTCGAGCCAGCCGCGCTCGGTGAACACCGCGCGCAGGTCCTGCCAGGGCAGCGGCTCGCCACGGACCCGGTGCGACGGGTTGGTCACGTAGTTCAGCGGGTTCTTCAGGCGCGGCCCGAAGTAGTCGTTGCTGCCGAACACGAAGACACCGGGTCGTGACAGCAGGTCCCCGAGGGCCTGGATGACCGCCGGGACGGCCTTGGGGTGGGCCAGGTTGTCTCCGGTGTTGACCACCAGGTCGGGTTCCCAGCCGGCGAGCTCCCGCAGCCACGCCTGTTTGCGGCGCTGGCCGGGTGTCATGTGGAGATCACTGATATGCAGCACGCGCAGCGGTGTGGAGCCCGGACTCAACACGGGCATCGTGATCTCGCGCAGGACGAAGGCGTTGCGCTCGATGATCGCGGCATAGCCGAGGCCGGCGACACTCGAACCGAGCGCCGCGGCACCGGCACCTATCAGGACGGGCAAGGCCCCGCGACGATGCGGTCGGCGCAGCGGACCGGTGAGGAGCGGGGCGATCGGACGTGCATCAGCCATGGTGGCAGCCTACTGCCGGTCGCGGACCCGCAGCGTATCTCTTGCGTCACGGCGGCCAGCCGTACGACGATGCGGCCCGCGAAGTGGGGTGCGGAGGAGTGCGGCAATCAAGCCCAGCCGTACGACGATGCGGCCCGCGAAGCGGGGTGCGGAGGAGTGCGGCAATCACGCCTATGGGGGCGGCGGCTGCCCGGGCGCCGGCGGCGGTGGCGCCATCAGGGGAATGGTGATCGGGGGCAGCCCCGGAATCTCGACTACCTGCGAGCCGATCGGCACGGGCGCGCCTTCCGGGGGCGGAGGCGGGGCGGGCGGGATGCCGTTGCTGACCTGAATGGTGATGATCGAGCCCGGAATCGTTGCGCCGCTCGGTGTCGTGCCGACCACCTCACCCTGCTTTGCGCTGCTGTTGACGAAGTTGTTTTGGTCGGCGACCTGGAAGCCCGCCTCCTTGATGCGCTGGCGTGCCGCATCGATGTCCAGGCCCGCCACGCTCGGCACCCGCGACCCGGGTGCTCCGTCGACGTATCGAGGGTCGGTGGGCGGCAATTGCACCGGCCCGAAATTGGTGGCGATCGGCTTCATCGCGGTGAACCACGTGCGCGCCGGTTCGTTACCGCCGTACAGGTCGCCTTCGCCGCAGTGCCGCAGCGGAGATGAACACAAATCCGTTGGGTTGGTGGAATCGTCGTAGATGTAGTTGGCCGCTGCGTAGTGGTTGGTGAAGCCGACGAAGCCCGAGGAGCGGTGGGCTTCGGTGGTGCCCGTCTTACCGGACATCGGCAGGTCCCAGCCCGCCGCGCCGGCCGAACCGGCCGCCGTGCCACCGCCCAAGGCGTCCTTGCTCATCGCGTTGGCCAGGGTGTTGGCCAGCCCCTCGGGGACCACCTGGTCGCAGGTCTCGGTGGTCACGGCGACTTCGTTGCCCTTGCGGTCCACCAGCTTGTCGATCGGGTTCGGCGGGCACCAGGTGCCGCCCGAGGAGAGTGTGGCCGCCACGTTGGACAGCTCCAGCGCGTTCACCTCGATCGGGCCCAGGGTGAACGAGCCGATGTTCTGCCGTTTGACGAAGTCGGCCAGGCTTTCGTTGCTGTCGGGGTTGTAGTCGCGCGCGGTGCCGGGGTCGGCATAGGACCGCAGCCCGAGCTTGATCGCCATGTCCACCGTGCGCGTCACGCCGACCTGCTGGATCAGCTTCGCGAACGCGGTGTTGGGCGAAGTGGCAAGCGCGTCGGTCACATTCATCGACCCGCGGTAGTTGCCGGCGTTGATCACGCACCAGTTGTCCTTCGGGCAGCCCTTGGCCCCGCCGCTGCCCATGCCCTTCGCCTGGAAGCGCCCCGGCACCTCGAGGGTGGCGTTGATGCCCATCCCCATGTCCAGGGCCGCGGCCGTGGTGAAGATCTTGAAGACGGATCCGGCGCCGTCGCCGACCAGCGAAAAGGGTTGCGGGCGCATGGTTTGACCGGCGTCGACGTCCAGCCCGTAGGTGCGGTTGCTGGCCATCGCCATCACCTTGTGCGACGTCTTGCCGGGCTGGATCACGCTCATCACGCTCGAGATGCCCGGCAGCGTGGGGCTGGCGAACTTGTCGATGGCGGACTTGACCGGGAGCTGCACATCCGGGTCCAGCGTGGTCTTGATCAGGTAACCGCCCCGGGCCACCTGTTCCTTACTGATCCCGGCCCGGGAGAGGTACTCCTGGACGTAGTCGCAGAAGAACGCCCGATCGCCCGCCGCGATGCAGCCGCGCGGCAGCTCATTGGGCTGCGGCAGGATCCCCAACGGGGTGGCCTTGGCGGCTTGTAGTGCGTCGGCCTCCTGCGGGATGTTCTCGATCATGGTGTCCAGCACCAGGTTTCGCCGCGCCAGAGCACCCTCGGGGTTGGTGTACGGGTTGAGCGCGCTGGTCGACTGCACCATGCCCGCCAGCAGCGCCGCCTGCTGCCAGTTCAAGTCGGCGGCGTTGATGCCGAAGTAGGTCTGGGCGGCATCCTGCACGCCGAACGAGTTGTTGCCGAACGAGACCAGGTTCAGGTACCGGGTCAGGATCTCGGGCTTGGTGAACGTCTTGTCCAGCGTCAGCGCCATCCGGATCTCGCGCAGCTTGCGTGCCGGGGTGGTCTCTACCGCCGCGCGCTTCTCCGCGTCGGTCTTCGCGGTGACCAGCAATTGGTAATTCTTGATGTACTGCTGCTCGATGGTCGAACCGCCGCGCGTGTCCACATCACCGCGCGCATAGCCCGCCAGCCCGGTCAGCGTGCCCTTCCAGTCCACCCCGTTGTGGTCGGCGAACCGCTTGTCCTCAATGGAGACGATTGCCAGCTTCATCGTGTTGGCGATCTTGTCGCTGGGCACCTCGAACCGGCGCTGCGAGTACAGCCACGCGATGGTGTTGCCCTTGGTGTCGACCATCGTCGTCACCGCGGGCACCTCGCCCTCGAGCAGCTGCGCCGAGCCGTTGGCGACCACTTCTGAGGCCCGATTCGACACCAGACCTATGCCACCGGCGACGGGAAACAGGAGCGCCGTGGCGACGACGCTGGCCAACAAACAGAGCCCCGCGAGCTTGAGAATCGTGAGCGCTGCCGGGGGGCGGTCTGACATGGGTACTACAGTAGCGGCCCCTAGTCACGCCGCCACGCTGCAACTTCACCCAAAATTTCAGCCGCCCGTGCCCCGCGGCCGGCGATCGAGAATTTGCGATTGCGTCACAGGTCAGACGGGTAACACAGTGTGCAAGATCACTTCGTCCCCCCACATTCTGTACGAGACGGCACGCTCGTCCCAAAAAAAGCGTTATCGGACTGTTGCGCAATTGGCACCTGACCACCTAACTTAGACACACGGTGAGATTCAGGTAACACCGAAGTACATATGAGGCGTAGATCGCAAGGCGGGATCTGCACCCCGGAGGGCGGCCGTGACGGGCGGCCGGTAGGGAAGGGAACAGTTCGTGTCACCAATACGGTCGGCGGCGCGTAGGACGAACATTGCAGCCGCACAAGGGGTACTCCGCAGCGTTGATGCTGAAGAACGGATCGCTTGGGTCTCGAGGGCTCTGTGCCGCACGACCGATCCCGACGAACTGTTTGTCCGCGGCGCGGCCCAGCGCAAGGCGGCAGTGATCTGCCGACACTGCCCGGTGATGCAGGAGTGCGCCGCAGACGCGCTGGACAACAAGGTCGAGTTCGGGGTTTGGGGCGGCATGACGGAGCGGCAACGCCGCGCGCTGCTCAAGCAGCACCCCGAGGTGGTGTCCTGGGCGGACTTCTTCGACAAGAGCAGAAGCCGCACCGCCGGCTGACCCAGCGCCGATAGCTAAGGGCTAGGGGCTCATCCCGCCGAAGTTATCTGGTCGGCGAGGGCCCGCAGCGCTTCCAAATCCGAAACGTCAAACGGCAGCGACGGGACACCGACGACCGGCACGTGCGGATTGGCTCCGGTGAACCGGGACAGCAATCTGACTTCCCGCTTGGCGGTTAGCGCGCGTTCGGCATGAATTCGCAACACGACTGCGGCCAGCGACGCGGCCTCGGAATCCCTCTCGTGCTCCAGCATTTCGGTGCCGTCGATCGCCCGCTCGGCCGGCAGGGAGCACAGCGTCGGGTGCGTGCGGTTCAAGACCAGCCCGGCGAGCGGCATCCCTTCTTGCGACAGCCGGTCGACGAAGAAGGACGCCTCGCGCAGCGCGTCGGGCTCGGCGGCTGACACCACAACGAATTGCGTGCCACGCCTTTTCAGCAGCGCGTAGGTGCGGTCGGCCTTTTCCCGGAAGCCACCGAATGTGGCGTCCAGTGATTGCACGAACGCCGCGGCGTCGCCGAGCATCTGCGAGCCCAGGATCGTGGACAGCGCCTTCATAGCCAAACCCATTGCGCCGGTGACCAACCGGCCGATGCCGCGGCCGGGCGCCAGCAGCAGCCGCCACAAGCGGCTGTCCATGAAGCTGCCCAGCCGCTTCGGTGCGTCCAGGAAGTCCAGCGCATTGCGCGACGGTGGGGTGTCGACGACCACCAGGTCCCAGCGGTCCTCGGCCAGTAGCTGACCCAGCTTCTCCATCGCCATGTACTCCTGCGTGCCGGCAAGCGAACTGGCGACCGTCTGATAGAACTGGTTGTCCAGAATCGCTTGTGCGCGACCGGGTCCGGAGTACTGAACCACCATTTCGTCGAAGGTGCGACGCATGTCGAGCATCATCGCGTGCAACTCGCCGGAAACCTCAGCCGCCAGCGGGACTCGTTGCGGCGTGTTGCCGAGGTCATTGACACCCAGCGCCTGAGCCAGCCGTTTGGCCGGATCGATCGTCAAGACGCAGACGTTGCGGCCGTATTCGGCGGCGCGCAGCGCGATCGCGGCGGCGGTAGTGGTCTTGCCCACGCCACCCGCACCGCAGCACACCACCACCCGGTTGGATGTGTCGGCCAGGATAGCGGCCATATCAAGCTGTTTCGGTGTGGTGCTCATCGAACTCCCTGCTGCGCAAGCGATTCCGACAGTTCGTAAAGGCTACCGAGGTCGACGCCGTCGGAAATCGCGGGGAGTTCCAGCCGCGCCACCTTCAACGCATCGAGCTGTTGCGCGATTTCGGAACGCGTGGCGATCACTGTCGCGTGCTCGATGGTCTCGGTAAGCAGCCCGGCGAAATCGTGGTCGTTCAACGTGATTCCAGCCTTTTCCAGGCCGGCCCGCACCGAGTCCGCGTCGACGTCCCCCTCGGCGGCCTTCGCCAGATCCGCCGGCTGCAGGTAAGAGGGAATGTTGCGGTTCACGATCACGCTGCCGATCGGCAGTTGCATGTCGGCGAGCTCCTCGATGGCTTCCAGCGTCTCTTGGACGGGCAGCGCCTCGAGCAGGGTGACCAGGTGGATGGCGGTCTGCTCGGAGTGCAGCAGCTTGACCACGCCGTCGGCCTGCGAGTGCACCGGGCCGCCCTTGGCCAGGTCCGACACGGCCTTGGTGACATCCAGAAAGCGCGCGATCCGTCCCGTCGGAGGGGCGTCGACGACGATCGCGTCATAAACCGGAAGCCGGTTCTTGTCGACGCGTATCACCGTCTCTTTGATCTTCCCGGTGAGCAGCACGTCGCGCAGGCCGGGCGCGATGGTCGTCGCGAACTCGATCGCACCGATGCGGCGCATCGCCCGGCCCGCGATGCCCAGGTTGTAGAACATGTCGAGGTATTCCAGGAACGCGGCCTCGATGTCGATCGCCAGGGCGTTGACCTGACCCCCGCGTTCGGCGGTCGCGATCTTCACCTCCTGATACGGCAGGGGCGGGACGTCGAAGAGTTGCGCAATCCCTTGGCGGCCCTCGACTTCCACGAGCAGGACTTTGCGGCCCCCGGCTGCCAGCGCCAGCGCGAGAGCCGCCGCGATCGTCGACTTGCCGGTACCGCCTTTGCCGGTCACGAAATGTAGGCGGGCCTTCGTCAAGCGTGCCGGCCAGCCGACGGCGCTGCCGCCGCTTGATGTGGTTGCCACCTTCGCATGCTAGCCCGGCCGGGTTGGCCGGAGCGGTTCACCTCCGACCGATAAGCTCGCCGCATGAGCCAACCGACCGCATGGGAGTACGTCACCGTCCCGTTGCTGACGCACGCCACCAAACAAATCCTCGACCAGTGGGGCGCCGACGGCTGGGAGCTGGTGTCCGTGCTGAACGGGCCGACCGGCGAGCAGCACGTCGCCTACCTGAAACGCCCCAAGTAACGGGGCACGATCCGATGAGTGCCCAGCCCTCCTGGAAGGCCCGACTCTCCGAGCTCGGTCTCGCGCTACCGGAGGTGGTCGCGCCACTGGCCTCCTATGTACCGGCGGTGCGCACCGGCAGCCTGGTCTACACCGCGGGCCAGCTGCCGATGCAGGCCGGAAAGCTGGCGGGTACTGGCAAACTCGGCGCCGAGGTCACCCCGGAGGAGGGCAAGGCACTGGCGCGGATCTGCGCGCTCAACGCGCTGGCGGCGGTCGACTCACTGGAGGGCATCGACTCGGTGACCCGGGTGGTGAAGGTCGTCGGGTTCGTCGCGTCCGCTCCCGGGTTCAACGGCCAGCCAAGCGTCATCAACGGGGCCTCCGATCTGCTCGCCGCGGTGTTCGGCGACCGGGGCGCGCATGCGCGGTCGGCGGTCGGCGTCTCCGAGCTGCCACTGGACGCGCCGGTGGAAGTGGAGCTGATCGTCGAGGTCGGCTGACGGCCGTGACCGAGGTTGCCGAGTCGCTGACCCATCCCGCGTACGGCAGGTTGCGGGCGGTCACCGACACGGTCTCGGTCCTGTTGGCCGACAACCCCGGCCTGATGACGCTCGAGGGCACCAACACCTGGGTGCTGCGCGGCCCGCGGAGCGATGAGCTGGTCATCGTGGATCCCGGGCCCGACGACGACGAGCACATCGCGCGGATCGCCGCGCTGGGCCGCATTGGTTTGGTGCTGATCAGCCACCGGCACGGCGATCACACCGACGGCATCGACAAGCTGGTCGAGCGCACCGGCGCGACGGTCCGGTCGGCGGGCAGTGGCTTTCTGCGCGGTCTGGGCGGCGAGCTGGTCGACGGCGAGGTGATCGATGCGGCCGGCCTCACGATCAAAGTGATGGCCACCCCCGGCCACACCGCCGATTCGCTGTCGTTCGTGCTCGACGACGCCGTGCTGACCGCCGATACGGTCCTGGGCCGCGGCACCACCGTCATGGACTCCGAAGACGGCAATCTGACCGACTACCTGGAATCGCTGCACCGGTTGCGCGGGCTGGGCCATCGCGTGGTGCTGCCCGGGCACGGGCCGGACCTGCCGGACCTGGATGCCGTCGCGCGGGGATACATTGCGCACCGGCATGAGCGCCTGGAGCAGGTGCGATCCGCGCTGCGGGAACTCGGCGAGGATGCTGGCGCGCGCCAGATCGTCGAGCACGTCTACGTCGACGTCGACGAGAAGCTGTGGGACGCCGCCGAATGGTCGGTGCAGGTGCAGCTGGATCACCTGCGCGCGGCGCCGTCGGCGTAGCTGTGCTCGCTTGGTTCACTCCCGCCCCATGAGTCCGCTGCGAGAGCGGATAGTGCGTCTGCAATGCGCTAGCGCCGGCGCTGGCACGTTGTGAGGTCGCCTCATGGGTGCCCGACGGTGTCCATCTGACTGGAGTGGCAGCGCCCCCGATTTACTCGCTGGCGTCGCGCCCGCGCTACGCGCGCTTACCTCGCTCGGCGCGCGAGCCGTTCGGAGTCGGAGATCAGCACGCTCTTGCCCTCGAGGCGGATCCAGCCGCGGTGGGCGAAGTCGGCCAGCGCCTTGTTCACCGTCTCCCGGGAAGCCCCCACCAGCTGCGCGATCTCTTCCTGCGTCAGGTCGTGGGTGACCCGCATGGCCCCACCTTCCTGGGTGCCGAAACGCTGAGCGAGCTGCAGCAACTGCTTGGCCACGCGGCCGGGCACGTCGGTGAAGATGAGGTCGGCCAGGTTGTTGTTGGTGCGGCGCAGCCGTCGGGCCAAGACCCGCAACAACTGCTCGGCGATCTCGGGGCGGTCGGCGATCCACGCCCGCAGCGCATCTCGGTCCATCGACACCGCACGCACCTCGGTGATGGTGGTGGCGCTGGAAGTCCGCGGACCCGGGTCGAAGATCGACAGTTCGCCGAACATGTCCGACGGGCCCATGATCGTCAGCAGGTTCTCACGTCCATCGGGCGAGCGGCGACCGATCTTCACTTTCCCCGCGACGATGATGTAGAGCCGATCCCCCGGTTCCCCCTCAGCGAAGACTGTGTGTCCGCGGGGGAAGTCGACGGGTTGCAGCTGCTTGGTCAGTGCCGTGACCGCGCCGGGCTCAACCCCTTGGAAGATTCCTGCCCTTGCCAGGATCTCGTCCACGTTGCCTCTTCAACTTTCCCAGAAAATTAATGTGATACGGGCAGGCTGATCCCTTGCTCGCGTGACGAGTCTAGAGGAACGCCATTGTGTCTAACGTGCCAACGCTACACACGATTGGCGTGTCGAGGTGCCCTAAATTGCGGATTGACGTGCGAATGGCCGTGGATCCGCGTCGGTAGCGTCAACTCATCCCGGTCGACGTAGCTGACGGCGAATGACGGCGCGGCGTGGCGTGGTCCGTCGTTGCGCCCCGTCAACGCGGGGCCGGGTAGCTGCAGGGATTCGCGTCGGTGCAGGTATTCGAGCGCCTCCGGCATGCCCTCGGAGGCCAGGGTGCGCATGTCGACGCCGCCCGCCCGTTCGAGGAACTCGTCGATATCGGCCACCGCGATCGGGTCGCGGGTGAGTTCGGATTCGAGCCGCCCCAGACCGAGCGCCGCCAGCATCAGCAGCGCCGGAACACCGGCGACCAGCAACCATGACACACGAAGAGTAAACATGGCCTTGCATCAACACGAGGTCTCGGTGAGATCACGAAATCAGTACTCTGTCGTAGGTGACAGTGGCAAAGTCGTCCGGGCGCTCGAAATCAACGCCGGCCCAGCCCGGCGGCGTCGACGCCCGGCGCTGGTCGCAGGAATCCCGAGTCGGCCTGGTGCGGCGGGCGCGTCGGATGAATCGTGCGCTGGCGCAGGCGTTTCCGGACGCGCACTGCGAGCTGGACTTCACCACGCCGCTGGAGCTGACGGTCGCCACCATCCTGTCCGCGCAGAGCACCGACAAGCGGGTCAATCTGACGACGCCGGCGCTGTTCAAGCGGTATCGGTCGGCGCTGGATTACGCCCAAGCCGACCGGGACGAGCTGGAAAACCTGATCCGCCCCACCGGCTTCTTCCGCAATAAGGCGTCCTCGTTGATCGGCCTCGGACAGGCCCTGGTCGAACGCTTCGACGGCGAGGTGCCCTCCACCATCGGCGAGCTGGTCACGCTGCCCGGCGTGGGTCGCAAGACCGCCAACGTGATCCTGGGAAACGCCTTCGGGGTCCCCGGCATCACCGTCGACACCCATTTCGCCCGGCTCGTGCACCGGTGGCGCTGGACCGCGGACAAGGACCCCGTCAAAATCGAGCACGCCGTCGGCGAGCTCATCGAGCGCAGTGAGTGGACCGTGTTGAGCCATCGGGTGATCTTCCACGGCCGCCGGGTGTGCCATGCACGCAAACCCGCATGCGGTGTCTGCCTGATCGCCAAGGATTGCCCCTCCTTCGGCCTGGGTCCCACCGAAGCGCTGTTGGCCGCGCCCCTGGTGCGGGGTCCGGAGACCGAGCACCTGCTCGCGTTGGCCGGGCTGTAAACCCGCCCCGGAGCCGACTCGCACAGGGACCGTAATGCCGACGCTGACCCGGAAGGCTCGCTGGCACATCGCGATTCTGGCGGTAGTGGTGGTGCTGATCGCGGCACTGGTGGCCCAGCTGCGCGACCACTCCGCCACGACGGGCTCGACCGATCAGGGCGATCAGACAGCGGCCGCCCGGGACCACCGCGACGCCGATACCCCCGCCGCGCTGGCGGGTCCGCGGCAACGGGCCGGACTGCCGCGGTGTCCCGGCGATGGAAGCGCCCCCGGCCCCGAGGCGCTGCGCGGCGTGACGGCGGAGTGCGCCGCCGACGGTTCGATTGTCGATGTCGCGCGTGCGGTGGCCGGGCGCCGGGTGGTCCTCAACCTGTGGGCATATTGGTGCGCGCCGTGCGCCGCCGAACTGCCCGCGATGGCCGAGTATCAACGACGGGTCGGTTCCGACGTGACGGTGGTGACGGTGCATCAAGACGAGAACGAGGCCGCCGCCCTGCTGCGGCTGGCCGAGCTCGGTGTTCGGCTGCCGACCCTGCAGGACGGTCGTCGCCGGGTCGCGGCGGCGCTGCGGGTGGTAAATGTGATGCCCGCGACGGTGGTTCTGCGGCCGGACGGTAGCGTTGCGCAGACGCTGCCGCGGGCTTTCACCACCGCCGACGAGATCGCGGCCGCGGTCGGAACCGACAGGGGATAAGCGGAAAAATTGAACCGACTGGAGGGGCCGTGAGTGCTGGGGGCTCGCCCCTGCGGAATGAGGACCCCGCCCCCGCGCGCGGGACCGTTCCGCTGACGCCTGACGCCTGCCCGTCCTGGCTGCGTCCGCTCGTCGACAACGTCGACGACATCCCGGATGCGGCCCGGCGCCGGCTGCCCGCCGACGTGCTGGCGATGATCACCACCAAGGCCGCGTCGGCGGTCACCGCCCTGCGCGGAGCCAGCCGCGAAGCCGCTGTCCTGGTGCTCTTCTCCGGCCCGCAATCCGGCCCGCCCGGGGGCGGTCTCCCCGACGACGCCGACCTGTTGGTCACCGTGCGGGCGTCGACGTTGCGCCACCACGCAGGCCAGGCGGCGTTCCCCGGCGGCGCCGCCGACCCCACCGATGACGGCCCGGTGGCCACCGCCCTGCGCGAGGCCCACGAGGAGACGGGAATCGACGTCGGCAGGCTTCATCCCCTGGCCACCATGGAGCGGATGTTCATCGCCCCCTCGCAGTTTCACGTTGTCCCGGTCCTGGCGTACTCGCCGGATCCCGGCTCGGTGACCGTCGTCAACGAGGCCGAAACGGCGATCGTGGCGCGAGTTCCGGTGCGCGCCTTCATCAATCCGGAGAACCGGTTGATGGTGTACCGCGGCGACCTCGGCCGCCGGTGGGCCGGTCCGGCGTTTCTGCTGAACGAGATGCTGGTCTGGGGATTCACTGGCCAGGTGATCTCCGCGTTGCTCGACGTCGCCGGCTGGGCGCAGCCATGGGACACCGCCGACGAGCGGGAGCTGGACGAGGCGATGGCGCTGGTCGGTGAACGGGGCGAGCCCCTCCGATGAACATGAATTCGATGACCCCGTCGCAGTGGCTGGATATCGCCGTGCTGGCGGTCGCCTTCATCGCGGCGGTCTCGGGCTGGCGGTCGGGCGCGTTGGGCTCGCTGCTGTCGTTTGTGGGGGTGCTGCTCGGCGCGATCGCCGGGGTGCTGTTGGCGCCCCACCTTGTCAGCCACATCGCCGCGCCGCGCGCCAAATTGTTTGCGGCACTGTTTTTGATCCTCGCGCTCGTCGTCATCGGCGAGGTCGCCGGCGTGGTGTTGGGCCGCGCCGTCCGGGGCGCGATCCGCAGCCGCTCCATCCGGACTCTCGACTCCGTCATCGGGGTGGGAGTCCAGCTCGTCGTGGTGTTGACCGCCGCGTGGTTGCTGGCGACCCCGCTGACCCAGTCGAAGGACCAGCCTGAGCTGGCCGCCGCGGTCCGGGGTTCGCGAGTGCTGGCTCAGGTCAACGACGTAGCGCCGCCCTGGCTCAAGACGGTGCCCAAGCGGCTTTCCGCGCTGCTGAACACGTCGGGCCTGCCCGACGTGTTGGAGCCGTTCAGCCGCACCCCGGTGATCCCGGTCGAATCACCCGATCCCGAGCTGGCCAGCAACCCGGTGGTGCAGGCCACCGCCCCCAGCGTGGTCAAGGTGCGCAGCCTGGCCCCCAGCTGCCAGAAAGTGTTGGAGGGCAGTGGATTCGTGATCGCCCCCGACCGGGTGATGACCAATGCGCACGTGGTGGCCGGCTCCAACAGCGTGCAGATCTACGCCAGCGGCAATCCCTTCGACGCCACCGTGGTGTCCTACGATCCGTCGGTCGACATCGCGATCCTGGCGGTCCCCAACTTGCCGCCGCCGCCGTTGCCTTTCGCCCAGACCGAGGCGAAAACCGGTGCCAGTGTCGTCGTGCTCGGTTATCCGGGCGGTGGCAACTTCACCGCGACCCCGGCCAGGATCCGGGAGCTGATCAAGTTGAGCGGACCCGACATCTACCGGGATCCGGCGCCGGTCACCCGCGACGTCTACACCATCAGAGCCGGTGTGGAGCAAGGCAATTCGGGTGGACCGTTGATCGACCTCGACGGGCACGTGCTCGGCGTGGTGTTCGGCGACGACGTCGACGACCCCGACACCGGCTTCGTGCTCACCGCCGACGAGGTGGCCGGTCAGCTCGCCAAAATCGGTGACACGAGCCTGGTGGGCACCGGATCCTGCGTCAGTTGAGCATCGCCCGGGACCCGTGCACCAGCTCGAGGAATCTCGTCAGGTGCCTGTTGACTTCCTCCGGGGCCTCTTCGTGGCCGAAATGCCCTGCGCCAGCGATGGATACGTAGCGCCCCTGCGGGGCGTAACGTTGCGTCCGATCGACCGGGTCGGCCAGCACGTAGGGATCCGCCTCGCCGCGTAGGTGCAACAGCGGCACACTGAGCTGCTGGCACATCGACTTCATGAACCGCCGGCCTTCGTCGCGCAGCTGGCTGCGCGCCGCCCAGCGCTGGTACTCCAGGGCGCAGTGCGCGGCGCCCGGGATCTGAATCGCCGTCCGCAGATGGCCGATGGTTTCGGAAAAGTCTTCGGATGCAAGCCATTTGGCGCAGCTACGGTTGCGGACCAGCCGTTCGATCTCGGCTGCGTTGTCGCGGGTCAACAGGCGCTCGGGCCACACCGGCACTTGGTATTGCAGCAACGTCTGCAACAGCGCATAACCCTGGTCGCGTCGCGTCAACGTGGATCGCCGCAACGCCGCGGGGTGTGGGGAGCTGATCAGCGCGATGGCCGAGACCAACCGCGAATGCAGCAGCGCGGTGGCCCAGCAGGCCAACCCGCCGTCGGCGTGGCCGACCAACGTCGCCGAGGGGTGCCCGAGCGCCCGGATGAGTCCGGCCGCGTCCCCGGCCAGCGTCCAGCCGTCGTAGCCGCGGGGCGGCTTGTCGCTGCCGCCGTAGCCGCGCAGGTCGACCGCGACCACGCGCGCACCGGTCAGCCCGCGCAGCTGATGACGCCAGGACCACCAAAACGAACCGAATCCATGCAGCAGCATCACCAATGGCCGCGCCGTCGGAGGCAGGCCGCCGGCGGCGCGGGCAGGAAGCGCCTCGACGACGTGAAAGCGGATGCCGTTGGCGTGCACATCCAGATGGCGCCACGGCCCGTCGATGCGGGTTACCGACGGATCCGGCGGCGCCATCTACCACCCCGAGGGATCGCCGGCAGCGCCGGTTGCGGGCTTCGCGTGCTTGCCGTGGGGCTGGGTGAGTTGCTTGGTGTCACCGGCGGCCTTGTCATGCCCCGGCGTCAGCGCCGTGCGGGTCTCCTTGACCGATTCGATCGTCTGGCGCGGCCCTCGGATCCGGCGCACCTTGAGGAAGCCCAGCAGGGCCAGCGCGGCGCCGACTACCGCCATGACCCCGAAGACGATCAGGTACGCCACCCAGCGCCAGAGCCAGGTGTCGAGCAGTTCGGCCACGAAGAAGAAGAAAAAGAAGGTCGAGTAAAACAGCACCACCAGCGCGGCGATGAAGAAAACGCTGCCGGTGAGGCCCTTTTTGAGGTCCCGGGTAATTTCGGCGCGGGCCAGTTCGACTTCGGCGCGCACCAGCGTGGAAACCTGAGCGGTCGCGTCCTTGATCAGGTCGCCGATCGACGACTCGGCGGGCTTGGCGTGCGGGTCGGTCAACGGAATCGTGGTCAGCGTGCTGGGCACACCGTTCTTGCCATCGGCTTTGCTCACAGACCGTCCTCTTTCGTCGTCGCCAACCGCGCTGTCGTCGCGGTTTATGTTGCCACGTGGCGCCCGGATAGACGAAGCCAGACGAGGCTAGTCGAACATCGCGACCGTCCGGCGGCCAGTTCGGTTCGGCCAGAAGGCGGTCGGCGGGGCTCGCTGCGGGAGCGAGCGAGGCTTCCCGGCCGATTACACTCAGCGGAGCCGGTCGCGAAGTCCGGCAGACCGATGGGAGTGAGGCTGTGCGTAGGGCGCACCGGTGCTTCTTGGTGGCGATGGTTGCCCTGCTCGTGGCCGTGCTGGGTTCGCCCGGCCACGCCGCCGCCGCCGACGTCAGGGTCCCGTTGGGTGGCGGCGCCGGCATCGTCATCAACGGCGACACGATGTGCACCCTGACCACCATCGGCGGCGATGCCGCGGGCGAGCTCATCGGTTTCACCTCCGCGCATTGCGGGGGCCCGGGCGCGCAGGTCGCCGCCGAGGGCGCGGAAAACGCGGGCATATTGGGCACCATGGTCGCCGGTAACGACAACCTCGACTACGCGGTGATCAAGTTCGATCCGGCCAAGGTGACCCCGGTGGCCAACTTCAACGGCTTTTTGATCAGCGGCATCGGTCCGGACCCGGCGTTCGGCGAGATCGCCTGCAAACAGGGCCGCACAACCGGCAATTCGTGCGGCGTCACCTGGGGGGCGGGTCAGGATCCGGGCACCATCGTGATGCAGGTGTGTGGCCAACCGGGTGACTCCGGCGCGCCGGTGACCGTCAACAATGAGTTGGTCGGGATGATCCACGGGGCGTTCAGCGACAACCTGCCGACCTGCGTCGTCAAGTACATCCCGTTGCACACCCCGGCGGTGGTGGTGTCGTTCAATGCCGTCCTGGCCGACATCAACGCCAAGCACCGCCCCGGCGCGGGGTTCAGCCCGCTGCCTGCCTGACCGGCGCCGCCTACTTCGCTGCCGTGATGGCGTCGAACACGCCGGGGTCGAGCAGCGTTGAGGTGTCGCCCAATTCGCGGTTTTCGGCGATGTCACGCAGCAGCCTGCGCATGATTTTGCCGCTGCGGGTCTTGGGTAGCTCGGGCACCACGTGCACCTCACGCGGACGGGCGATGGGGGAGATCTCCCGTGCCACCTCCACGCGCAGGTCGTCGACGATCCCGTCGTGCACTTCGAAATCCGCACACAAGACGACGAACGCGCAGATGGCTTGACCGGTGGTCTCGTCGGTCGCGCCGACGACCGCCGCCTCGGCCACCGCGATGTGGCCGACCAACGCCGACTCCACCTCCGCGGTGGAGAGCCGATGCCCCGACACGTTCATCACGTCGTCGATGCGGCCCACCACCCAGATGTCGCCGTCGGCGTCGTAATAGGCGCTGTCACCGGCGAAATACCAGCCGTGCTCGGCGAACCGCGACCAGTAGGTCTCCACGTAACGTTGCGGGTCTCCCCAGATGCCGCGCAGCATCGACGGCCACGGCTGGTCCAACACCAGGTAGCCGGTGGCGTGTTCGCCCTTGTCGTCGCCGGGCGGCAGCTCGTCGCCGTGGTCGTCGACGATCTTCGCCGAGACCCCTGGCAGCGCCGTCATCGCCGAACCCGGTTTGGCCGCAGCGACTCCGGGCAGCGGGGAGATCATCGTGGCGCCGGTCTCGGTCTGCCACCAGGTGTCGACGATCGGAAGTTGGTCGGCGCCGATCACCTTCCGGTACCAGCGCCACGCCTCGGGGTTGATCGGTTCGCCGACCGAACCCAGCAGTCGCAGGCTCGACAGGTCGTGTGCGTCGGGAACCTCGCGGCCCCACTTCATGAACGTGCGGATCAGCGTGGGTGCGGTGTAATAGATTGTCACGCCGTACTTTTCGATGATCTCGAAATGCCGGTGCTGCGTTGGGGTGTCGGGCGTGCCCTCGTAGAGAACCTCGGTGACGCCGTTGGACAGCGGAGCGTAGACGGCGTAGGTGTGTCCGGTGACCCAGCCGATGTCGGCCGTGCACCAGAACACGTCGCTGTCGGCCTTGATGTCGAAGACGTAGTAGTGGGTGTAGGAGGCGTGCGTCAGATAGCCGCCGCTGGTGTGCACGATTCCCTTGGGCTTGCCGGTGGTTCCCGAGGTGTACAGCAGGAACAACGGCTGCTCGGCGTCGAACGACTCCGGGGTGTGTTCGGCCGACGCGGCGCCGACGACATCGTCCCACCATAGATCGCGGTCGTCGTGCCAGGACACGTCAATTCCCGTGCGCCGCACCACCACAACGTGCTCGATGGGGCTGTCCGGATCCGAGACCGCCTCGTCGGCGGCGTCTTTAAGCGGCGCCGGCTTGCCGCGGCGGAACTGGCCGTCGCTGGTGATCAGCAGCTTGGCTTCTGCGTCGGCGATGCGCGCCTGCAGCGCTTTGGCGGTGAAGCCGGCGAACACGACGCTGTGCATGAGGCCCAGGCGTGCACAGGCCAGCATCGCGATCACCGCCTCGGGAATCAGCGGCAGGTAGATCGCGACCCGATCACCGGCCACCAGGCCTAGATCGGTCAGCGCGTTGGCCGCCTTGCACACCTCGGCCTGCAACTCGGAGTAGGTCAGGCTGCGGTGATCGCCGACCGGTTCGCCCTCCCAGTGGATGGCCACCCGATCCCCGTGGCCGGCCTGGACGTGGCGATCCACGCAGTTGTAGGCCACATTGAGCTTGCCGTCGGCGAACCACTTGGCGAACGGCGCCTGCGACCAATCCAGGACCTCGGTGAACGGCGTCGCCCAGGACAGCCGATTGGCCTGCTTGGCCCAAAAGCCCAGCCGATCCCGCTCGGCTTCGCGGTACAGCTCTTCGCCCGCGTTGGCCTGCCCGGCGAATTGCGGCGACGGCAGATACGACGAGGGGCCCGCAGAGTTGGTGGCGGTCACTGGCTTCTCTCCTGTGTCGAGACTGCGCCGTTCGGGTGGCGGGCGTCGCGCCCATTGGCCGATTGCGAGCCTAGCCCGGCGACGACGAGCGCCGAAACGGCGCGAGTGAGGAGTCGGGCCATCGAGCCGGCCCGGCGACGACGAGCGGGTAGTTGTGCACTCGAATCCGGGGTCAAAGGGTGCCGTCATGGCGGATAATCACCGTGTGCCGGGTCATGGGCGGAGCATCCGCCGACTAGCCCCCAGCTTTGCCGCGGCCGCAACGAGTTACGTCGCCGCCACCGTGCTGGGGTGGCCCGCATCGGCCATGCCGGCCGATTCCGTCGACGCGCCGACGCCGTGCTGGTCGGACCAGATCGCCGTGACCGCCTCCCCCGTGGAGGCCGCGGTGGGGCACCGCGCGGTGACCCTGATCTTCAACCTCGCCGGCGGCGCGGAGCCCTGCACCATCGCCGGATACGCCGGCGTCGACTCGGGCGCCGGCGGCCCATTGGTGCATGCGCGGCCCACTCTGCGCGGATACATGGGCGGCCTGCCGGATGGCGTCGACGTCCCGCCCGCCGTCGTCCTGTCCATCTCGACCCAGGGGCAGGCGATCGTCGAGGGCATCGCCGTCGACGCCGAGGGGAAGCCGTGCCCCAGCTACACGGACCTGCTCGTCAATCCGCCCGGCACCACCAACGTGGTGACGGTGTCGGCCACCATTGAGGCCTGCGAATTGCAGGTGCACCCCGTCACCGCCGTCTGAGCGAGTCAGTCGGCCCTGGCCAGGCAGTAGACGCGCGCCGGGACGGGGTAGGAATTGGCCTTCGTCCCTGCAGGGCACTGGGTTTCGTCTATCCTGCCGTCGATGCGCTTGAAGACCTTGAGCGTGGCTAAGCGCGGGTTGTCACAGTCGCCCGGCGTCCAGGTGGCTGTCGTCGTGGGATCTGTCCGCAGGTAACACTGCCCTTGGCTGAGGTTGGCAATGAAACACAAAGTGTGGGCGTTGTTGGCCAGGCGTGAATAGACAGAGCCATCGCGCTTGTCGTCCGGGCAGGTCGCCACGGGATTGGCGCAGTCAGAAGGTGACTTGAACGAACCCATCCGCACCTCGAACTCCGAGAAGCACTGGCCGATCTTGGGCACTGCGACCGAGCCGGACGGAAATCCCTGACCGATGGTGTGCGATCCCCCCCGGTCGTGCTGCGACGCAACCCGCGCGATGTTCCCGAGAATGCCCAGGCCGCTGAGCGTGAGCAGCACCGCGCCGACGGTGATCAGCGCGGTGCCCGACTTCCCCGGCGCCGGCCGTGGCGGGTAGCCCGGATAGGGCGGCGGGAGCGGCGGAGCCTGCCGACGGGCGCGCGAGCGCCGCCCAAGTCCGATGATCAGAAGGGTCAACCCCGTCGCGGGAACCCCGAGCAAGAACAGCAGCCGGCCAGCACGGCGGGGGAGCCGTGGAGGGCCAGGTACGCGACGACCACCCGAGGATTCTAGGTCGCTGAAGCCGGCCACGGCACTTCACCGCCGGTCCCGCATCGCCGGCGCGGGCGCAGGCCCCTAGGGTCGGGTGTCATGCGTCGGATGCGAACCCCGTCGGCCTTGCTGGCGCCGCTTGCCGTCGCACTGCTCACGGCCGCTTCGCTGGCGGGTTGCGGCGGCGGGGTGCTGAGCCCGGATCTGGTGGTGGTCAACGGCGGGGAACCACCGAACCCACTGATCCCGACCGGCACCAACGACAGCCAAGGCGGGCGGATCCTCGACCGGCTCTTCGCCGGGCTGATGTCCTACGATGCCGCCGGCCACCCGTCGCCCGAGGTCGCCCAGTCGATCGAGACCACCGACAACGTCAACTACCGCGTCATCCTCAAACCCGGCTGGACGTTCACCGACGGCTCACCGGTGACGGCCCATTCGTTCGTCGACGCATGGAACTATGGGGCGTTGAGCACGAATGCTCAACTGCAGCAAAGCTTCTTCAGCCCGATTGACGGCTTCGATGCGGTCGCCGGCCTCACCGGTGACGGCAAGCCCACGACCACCACCATGTCGGGGCTGCGGGTGGTCAACGACTTGGAGTTCACCGTTCGGCTGAAGGCGCCGACCATCGACTTCAGGTTGCGGTTGGGACATAGCGCCTTCTATCCGCTGCCGGTCGCCGCCTTTCGGGACATGGGCGCGTTCGGGCAACATCCGATCGGCAACGGACCGTACCAACTCGCCGAGGGCCCGGACGGGCCGGCGTGGGAGCACAACGTCCGAATCGACTTGCGGCCCAACCCCTCTTACCGCGGTAACCGCAAGCCACACAACAAGGGGCTGAGGTTCGAGTTCTACGCCAACCTCGACACCGCCTACGCCGACCTGCTGTCGGGCAACCTCGACGTGCTGGACACCATCCCGCCCAGCGCGTTACCGGTCTACCAGCGCGACCTAGGCGACAAGGTCACCAGCGGTCCGGCCGCGATAAACCAGAGCCTCGACACCCCGTTGCGGCTCCCGCATTTCGGCGGTGAGGAAGGCCGGCTGCGCCGCCTGGCGCTGTCAGCCGCCATTAACCGGTCCCAGATCTCCCGGCAGATCTTCGCCGACACCCGCAGTACCGCACGCGATTTCACCGCGCGGTCGCTCCCGGGTTTCGATCCGAACATCGCCGGCAGTGACGCGCTGGACTTCAATCCCGGCCGGGCGCGCCAACTCTGGGCGCAGGCCGATGCGATCTCGGCGTGGAGCGGGCGCTACGCGATCGCCTACAACGCCGACGCGGGACACCAGGACTGGGTGGACGCCGTGGCCAACAGCATCAAGAACGTGCTGGGTATCGACGCGGCCGGGGCGCCGCAGCCCACCTTCGCGGGCTTTCGCACGCAGATCACCAACCGCAGTATCGCCACCGCGTTTCGCGCCGGATGGCAAGGCGACTACCCGTCGATGATCGAATTCCTCGCCCCGCTGTTCGCCACCGGCGCGGGATCCAACGACGTCGGCTACTCCAGTCAGGTGTTCGACGCCGCGTTGGCGACCGCCGAAGCCGCACCAGATCTGCCGCGGGCCACCGAGCTGGCCAACGACGCCCAGCGAATCCTCTTCCACGACATGCCCGTTGTCCCGCTGTGGAACTACATCAGCGTGGTCGGATGGTCACCCGAGGTCAGCAACGTCACAGTCACCTGGAACGGGCTGCCCGACTACGAGAACATCGTCAAGGCTTGACATGGGTTGGTACATCGCGCGCCGGATCGCCGTCATGGTTCCCGTATTTCTCGGTGCCACGTTGCTGATCTACGGCATGGTGTTCCTGTTGCCCGGGGACCCGCTGGCCGCGATCGCCGGTGATCGCCCGCTGACGCCGGCCGTCTCCGCAGCGCTGCGTGCCCGCTACCACCTCGACGACCCGTTCATCGTGCAGTACCTGCGCTACCTCGGCGGAGTTCTGCACGGCGACCTGGGCCGCGCCTATTCCGGGCTCCCGGTCAGCGACGTTCTCGCACACGCGTTTCCGGTCACGCTGCGGCTGTCGTTGATCGCTCTGGGCGTCGAGGCGGTGCTGGGAATCGGATTCGGGGTGATCGCGGGCCTGCGCGCGGGCGGCCTGTTCGACTCCACCGTGTTGATCACCGGTCTGGTCATCATCGCGATCCCCATCTTCGTGCTGGGGTTCCTGGCGCAGTTCGTGTTCGGGGTCCGGCTGGGCATCGCCCCGGTGACGGTGGGGCAGAGAGCCAGCTTCGCACGCCTGCTGTTACCCGGAATCGTGCTGGGTTCGGTGTCTTTCGCCTATGTGGTGCGGTTGACCCGATCCGCGGTGGCCGCCAACGCGCACGCCGACTACGTCCGCACCGCCACCGCCAAGGGACTATCACGGCCCCGCGTGGTGACGGTGCACATCCTGCGCAACTCGCTGATCCCGGTGGTGACGTTCCTGGGAGCGGATCTGGGCGCGCTGATGGGCGGGGCCATCGTGACCGAAGGCATCTTCAACATCCACGGTATCGGCGGCGTGCTGTACCAAGCCGTCACCCGCCAAGAGGCTCCCACCGTGGTCTCGATCGTGACCGTGCTGGTGCTGATCTACCTGATCACCAATCTGCTGGTGGACCTGCTGTACGCCGCGCTGGACCCCCGGATCCGTTATGGCTGAGCGGATCACCGCGCGGGGCGGATTCTGGCGCGACACGTGGCGACGGTTGCACCGACGTCCCAAGTTCATCGGCGCGGCCGTGTTGATCGCGTTCATCGTTGCCGTCGCGATGTTTCCGGCGCTGTTCACCGCGGTGGACCCGACCTACGCTGATCCCGGGCAGAGCCTGCTGCCCGCGTCGCGCGCGCACTGGTTCGGCACCGACTTGCAGGGCCACGACGTGTACGCCCGCACGGTGTATGGTGCGCGGGCCTCGGTCACGGTTGGGCTGGGGGCCGCGGTGATCGTGTTCGTCGTGGGCGGTGCGCTGGGCGCGGTCGCCGGCTTCTACGGCGGCTGGATCGACGCGGTGGTGTCCCGCGTCACCGACGTGTTCTTCGGGCTGCCGTTGCTGCTCGCCGCCATCGTCCTCATGCAGGTCCTGCACCATCGCACGGTGTGGACGGTCATCGCGATCCTCGCGTTGTTCGGGTGGCCACAGGTAGCCAGGATCGCACGTGGCGCGGTGCTCGCGGTACGCGGGAGCGACTACGTTCTCGCCGCTAAAGCGTTGGGGATGAGCAGGTTTCAAATCCTGATCCGGCACGCGCTACCCAACGCCCTGGGACCGGTCATCGCGGTGGCCACCATTGCCCTCGGCCTTTTCATCGTCACCGAAGCCACGCTGTCCTATCTCGGCGTCGGATTGCCGACGTCGGTAGTGTCGTGGGGTGGTGATATCAATCTCGCCCAGACGCGGCTGCGGGCGGGCTCACCCATCCTGTTCTATCCCGCGGGCGCACTGGCGATGACCGTGCTGGCCTTCATGATGATGGGCGACGCGCTTCGCGACGCGCTGGATCCGGCGTCCAGGGCGTGGCGGGCATGAGCGCATCCGCCTCGCCCCTGCTGTCGGCGGACGCCCTGGAAGTCAGTTTCGGCGATCACGCCGCGGTGTGCGGCTTGGACCTGTCCGTGCGGCCCGGCCAGACCGTCGCGGTCGTGGGCGAATCGGGTTCGGGGAAATCCACCACCGCCGCCGCGATCCTCGGGCTCCTTCCGCCCGGTGGGCGAATCACCGGCGGGCGCGTCGTGTTCGACGGTGTCGACATCTCGGCCGCCGACCGCCGGGCGATGCGCTCGATCCGGGGCCGCGAGATCGGCTACATTCCGCAGGACCCGATGACCAACCTTAATCCGGTGTGGAAGGTCGGCTTTCAGATCCGGGAAGCGTTGCGGGCCAACACCTCCGACCGCCGGACCCGGCAGCGTGCGGTGGAGCTGCTCGCCGCGGCGGGGATGCCGGACCCGGCGAAACAAGCCGGCCGCTATCCGCATCAGCTGTCCGGCGGCATGTGTCAACGTGCCCTGATCGCGATCGGGCTGGCGGGCCGGCCTCGGCTGTTGATCGCCGACGAGCCGACGTCCGCGCTGGACGTCACGGTGCAGCGGCAGGTGCTCGACCATCTGCAGCGGCTCACCGCCGAACTCGGCACCGCGCTGCTGCTGATCACGCACGATCTGGCGCTGGCCGCCGAGCGGGCCGAATCCGTCGTCGTCGTCCATCGGGGAGTCGTCGTGGAATCCGGTGCGGCGCGGTCGATCCTGCGCAGCCCGCAACACGAGTACACCAGGCGGCTGGTGGCCGCGGCGCCGGCGGTCCGAGGCGGTGCGCGGGCGCGCCCGCGGATCGCGGGGCGCGCCGAACAGACCGAGGGCGCCGACGATATCCTCGTCGCCTCCGGGCTGACCAAGGTCTACCGGGAGACCAGGGGGGCGCCGTGGCGGCGCAGCGAATTTCGTGCCGTCGACGCGGTGTCGTTTCGGCTCAGGCGCGCGTGCACGCTGGCGATCGCCGGGGAGTCGGGGTCGGGGAAGTCGACCGTGGCGCGGATGGTGCTCGGTCTGTTACCACCCACCGCGGGCACGGTCGTTTTCGACGGCACCCGAATCGACGACGCGATGCCCAGGGCCACTCAGTTGGCTTTTCGCCGCCGGGTGCAGCCGGTGTTCCAAAACCCTTACAGCAGCCTGGATCCCATGTACTCGGTGTTTCGTGCCATCGAGGAACCGCTGCGGATTCACCGCGTCGGTGACCGCAGGCAGCGCGCACACACGGTGCATGAGCTCGTCGACCAGGTCGCGTTGCCGTCGACGGTGCTCGACCGGCTGCCCCGCGAACTGTCCGGCGGCCAACGGCAACGGGTGGCGATCGCCCGAGCACTGGCGTTGCGGCCCGAGGTGCTGGTCTGCGACGAGGCGGTGTCGGCGCTCGACGTCCTGGTTCAGGCGCAGATACTGGACCTGCTGGCCGACCTGCAGGCCGAACTGGGCCTGGCTTACTTGTTCATCGGCCACGATCTCGCGGTGATCCGGCAGATTGCCGACGACGTCTTGGTCATGCGCGCGGGCCGTGTGGTGGAGCACGCGCCCACCGAGGAGCTGTTCACCCGTCCCGAGCACGATTACACCCGGCAGCTGTTGGACGCCATCCCGCACGCACCGGAATCCGACGAAGATAGGTTGTCTAGCTGTGACGACTGATCCGCTGGCCCCCCTGATGGAACTGCCCGGCGTCGCCGAGGCCAGTGACCGCGCCCGCGAGGCGCTCGGTCGCGCCCATCGCCACCGGGCCAATTTGCGCGGCTGGCCCGTGACCGCAGCCGAGGCCGCGCTGCGGGCTGCCCGCGCGTCGTCGGTCCTCGACGGTGGCCCCATCCGGCTGGAGGACCTCGCCGACGCCGGAAGGGTGAGCGATCCGGTGTTCGCCGGGGCGCTTCGGGTGGCGCAGGCGCTCGAGGGCGGCGAAGGCCCGCTCGTCGGCAGCTGGCGACGAGCGCCGCTGCAGGCGTTGGCCCGTCTGCACATGCTGGCCGCGGCCGACCAAGCCGAGGCCGAGCGGTTGGGTCGCCCCCGCGCCGATGCCGGCGTGGGCCCGCGGCTGGAGTCCTTGGCGGACTTGGTGACCGGCCGCACCCAGGCGCCTGCCCCGGTGATCGCGGCGGTCGCGCACGGCGAGTTGTTGACGCTGAAGCCATTCGGCAGTTCTGACGGCGTGGTTGCGCGCGCGGTGTCGAGGCTGGTGACCATCGCCAGTGGGCTGGACCCGCATGGGTTGGGCGTGCCCGAGGTCAGCTGGATGCGTCAACCCGCGGCCTATCGCGACGCGGCGCAGGGTTTCGCCGACGGCACGCGTGAGGGCGTGGGGGCGTGGCTGGTGCTGTGTTGCCGAGCGATGCAAGCCGGTGCGAAAGAGGCTTTGGCGATCGCCGACTCGATGTCGAATCGGTAGCTGAAGCGATACCCGACCCGCCGGGAAATCGGCACCGGACGCTCGGTCTGAAAAATGCAGAGCGGGCGACGTCCCGAATGATCGGTCCGCCGCCCGCTAGCACGGGACTCGGTTACCAAGCGTGCATTTCTGGGCTGCGTGGGTTGGCCTCGGCGATCTCGCGACGCTTCTGGTTGCAGCCCCACCCAAAGGGCCGTCGACACTTCCGCTTTTCGCAATTACGCAGGCCCGCAACACTTCTGCCATTTTCGCGGCTATGACTCCGCGTGGGTGCCGGGCACCGTGCTGGGCGCCCGGATCAGGAGATCGAACCTTCTCTTCCGGATCGACCTAGGCCTCACCGGGCTTCCGTGGTTCCTTTGTACTACTAGACCCTTAGCACAGCAAGGCCCAATTTTGCGAAGTCTGCCAAGCCGTATTGGATTGTGCGGCCAACGTGTTTGCTGCCCGGCCGCCCCGAGGATCTGGTCTAGAACGCGTAGCGGCGCAACAACGAGTAGGTGACCGCCCCGGCCGCCAACGCGCTGATGCCTACCGCGGCGGTGGTGGCGATCGCCGCACCGGACGGCGCCGTGATGCGATCCCGCAAGGACACCGGGCGGGAGAACGACATCACGGGCCACCCGCGTTCGAGGGCTTCCCTACGCAGTCCGCGGTCGGGATTGACCACGCTGGGGTTGCCGACCGACTCGAGCATCGGCAGGTCGGTGATCGAGTCGGAGTACGCGTAGCAGTGTTCCAGCGGGTAGCCCTCGCGGGTGGCCAGCTCGCGGATCGCTTGGACCTTGCCCTCGCCGTAGCAGTAGAACGCGATCTCGCCGGTGTACCGGCCGTCCTCGACGACCATCCGGGTCGCCATCGCGTGGGTGGCACCCAGGGCCCGTGCGATGGGCGCGACGATTTCCTCGCCGGAGGCCGACACGACCACGACGTCACGCCCGCACAATTTGTGGGCCGCGATCAGGTCGGCGGCTTCGGCGAACACCAGTGGGGTCACGATGTCGTGCAGCGTCTCGTTGACGATCGACTTGACCTGCTCCACGTCCCAGCCGGTGCACATGTTGGTCATGTGGGCACGCATCCGATCCATCTGGTCATGATCGGCACCGGAGAGCAAATAGATGAACTGGGCGTAGCTGGACTTGAGAACGGCGCGGCGATTGAGCAGCCCCTGCGCAAAAAACGGTTTGCTGAAAGCCAGCGTGCTGGACTTGGCAATGATCGTCTTGTCCAGATCGAAGAAGGCTGCCGTGCGGGCGTGGGAAGTGGTGCTTGCCGCTGATTGCCCCGCGGCTGACTGCTCCCCAGCCGGGTCGAAGACGGTCACGGACCCAGCATAGGTCGACGGTGCCGTCGCGCCGCGATCCCGCACCGGAAATGGCCGCTCAGGGCCATGCGGGAGGCCGGTGGAGCAGTGTTTTCGCGGCTCAAGGTCATTTTTCAGTAAATGATCTATTGCATTATTGCGGACTGTCATGTGTATAGTAAGCATTACTCGGCCTTGAGCCGAGGGTGCATCAGCCCGACCCCCCGGGGCTGATGCACGACGACCCTCGCCTCCTCCCCCCCTGGCGGGGGTCGTCCCTTTTCTCGGGTCTTTTTGGGCCGGTTCCCCGCGGTTTCGAGCGCTCGGACCGGCCCTTGACGCGTTGCGGGGAGTTCGTCCGTCGTCGCTGGCGCAACGCCGCCGCACGCGGTTTGTGCACACTCGCGTCTCTATCCCCAAATCCGCATTTGGGACTGGTGTGCCAAGGTTGGGGCCCCGCACAGTGGACGGATGGCTGGCACTTACGGATCGGACGACCCCCGTCGCGCGGCGGGTTCCGCAGGGGTGTTGGCGATGCTGGCCGAGCCCGAACTGCGCGCCGAGGTGGATCGGGTGGCGGCCGCCGCCGGGGTACGCGTGGTGCATGCCGCCGACGCGTCGCCGGTGAGCCGTAAGACCTGGGCGGCGGCCGCGGCCGTCGTGCTGGACGCGCGGGCGGCCGCGCGCTGCGGGCGCTGGGCGCTGCCACGCCGCGACCACGTGACCGTGCTGACGGTGGCCGAGCCCGAGACGACGACGTGGGCGGCCGCCGTCAGCGTCGGCGCAAAGCATGTGCTGCGACTGCCCGGGCAAGCGGGCGATCTGGTTGGTGAACTCGCCGAAGCCACCGAGTCGGCACGCGACGACGGGTCGCGCGGCCACGCGGTCGCCGTCATCGGAGGCTGCGGCGGCGCCGGCGCCTCTTTGCTCGCGGTCGCCCTGGCTCAGGCCGCCACCGATGCGCTGCTGGTGGATCTCGACCCGTGGGGTGGCGGCATCGAATTGTTGCTCGGCGGTGAGAACGCGCCGGGGTTGCGCTGGCCGGATCTTGCGCTGCAGGGTGGACGGCTCGCCTGGCCGGCGGTGCGCGATGCGTTGCCACGACACCGCGGAGTCAGCGTCCTGTCCGGGACTCGGCGCGGCTACGAGGTGGGTGCCGGGCCGGTGCACGCCGTCATCGACGCCGGCCGCCGGGGGGCGGTCAGCGTGATCTGCGACCTGCCCCGCCGCTTCACCGATGCGACCCAGGCCGCCCTGAGCGCCGCCGACCTTGTCGTCGTCGTCAGCCGCTGTGATGTGCGCGCGTGCGCCGCGACCGGCGCGATGGCTCCGGTCCTGGCCTCCATCAATCCCAACGTGGGCCTGGTGGTGCGGGGTCCGTCGCCGGGCGGACTGCGCGCGGCCGAGATCGCCGAGATCGCCGGCCTGCCGTTGCTGGCGGCGATCAAAGCGCAGCCGCAACTGGGCGAGCAGGTCGAGCGGGGCGGCCTGCGAATGGGGCGGCGGTCTGCGCTCGCCGTGGCGGCCCGCGAGGTGCTGGGCGTGCTGCCTCCCGCCGGTGCACGGCCGGGGCGAAACGGGCGGGCCGCGTGAGCGGTTCACTGATCGAGCGTGTCCGCGAGCGACTGGCCACCGAAGCCGGGCCGCTGGGGCCTTCCGCGGTGGCCGCCGCGATCCGGGCCGAGTCCGGCGGGATGCTCGGCGACACCGAGGTGCTGGCCAATCTCCGTGTGCTGCAGACCGAACTCACCGGCGCCGGTATCCTCGAACCGCTGCTCTGCGCGGACGGTACGACCGACGTCTTGGTCACCGCACCGGACGCGGTATGGGTCGACGACGGGAACGGTCTGCGGCGCACCGGGATTCGCTTCCCCGACGAGGCCGCAGTGCGGCGGTTGGCGCAGCGGCTGGCGCTGGCCGCCGGTCGGCGGCTCGATGACGCGCAACCCTGGGTGGATGGCGAGCTGACCGGAATCGGAGCCCGGGGATTTGCGGTGCGGCTACACGCGGTGCTGCCGCCGGTGGCCGCCGCGGGCACCTGTTTGTCGCTGCGGGTGCTGCGGCCCGCCAGCCAGGATTTGGCGGCCCTGACCGCCGCGGGTGCGATCGAGCCCGCGGCCGCTGCGCTGGTCGCCGAGATCATCGCTGCGCGGCTGGCGTTCCTGGTGAGCGGTGGAACCGGTGCGGGCAAGACGACGTTGCTCGCCGCGATGCTGGGCGCCGTGCCGCACGCCGAACGGATCGTCTGCGTCGAGGATGCTGCCGAATTGGCCCCGCGGCACCCCCATCTGGTGAAACTCGTCGCGCGGTGCGCCAACGTCGAAGGCGTCGGCGAAGTCCCGGTGCGCCAACTGGTCCGGCAGGCGCTTCGGATGCGGCCCGACCGCATCGTGGTCGGCGAGGTGAGGGGCGCTGAAGTGGTGGACCTGCTGGCGGCGCTGAACACCGGGCACGACGGCGGCGCGGGCACCGTGCACGCCAACAGCCCCGGCGAGGTACCCGCCCGCCTGGAGGCACTGGGCGCGCTCGGCGGTCTCGACCGTGCCGCGCTGCACAGCCAACTCGCCGCGGCCGTCCGGGTGCTGCTGCATGTCGAGCGCGACCGTACCGGTCAGCGACGACTCAGTGAAATCGCTGTGCTGCAACCGGTTCGAGGAGAGGTCCGGGCGGTCACGGCGTGGCACGCGGATCGAGGGATGACCGACGACGCCCCGCAGCTGCGGCGCGTCTTGCAAAGCCGGACGCCGGCGTGAACGGCCCGCAGATCGACGCGCTGCTGTTGTCGCTCGCGCTGGTCGCCGGTCGGCCCTCACCCCGCCGGCGGCTCTGCCCGGTGGCGCCACCGGGGCGGCGGCTCCCGGCGAACGGGCTTCGCGGGGCGGGTTGGGTCGCAGCAGGTCTCGGCGGCGCCGCCGTGGTCTTGCTGCCGCTCACCACCATTCTTTGCGTCACGGTCGTGGCCGCGACCGCGAGCCTGCGTTATCGTCGCCGCCGCCGCATCCGGCGGGCCGGCCGTGAGGGGCACGCGCTGGAGACCGCGCTGGATGTGCTGGTCGGTGAACTGCGGGCCGGCTCGCATCCGGTGCGCGCTTTCGGCGTCGCCGCCGACGAGACCGCCGGCGCGGTCGCGGTGTCGCTGCGCTCGGTGGCGGCGCGGGCCCGGCTCGGGGCCGATGTTGCGGCGGGCCTGGCCGCCGCATCCTGCTCCTCGGCGCTGCCCGCGCATTGGGAACGGCTCGCGCTGTGCTGGCAGCTGGCCACTGACAATGGGTTGGGGATAGCCACCCTGATGCGCGCCGCCCAACGCGATATCGCTGAGCGGCAACGGTTCTCGGCGCGCGTTTTATCGAGCCTGGCCGGCGCGCGCGCAACCGCGGCGATACTGGCCGCTCTACCGGTGCTGGGCGTGCTGTTGGGTCAACTGATCGGAGCCCGGCCGCTGGCGTTCTTGCTGGGCGGGCAGGCGGGCGGATGGCTCTTGCTCATCGGCGCGACACTGACATGCGGCGGGCTGTTGTGGTCGGACCGCATCGCCGATCGGGTGGCGCCGTGAACCGGGAGGCACCATGAGTCTCGTGGCGACGCTGCTGGCCGTGGCACTATTAATCGGTCCCGGTCCGTCACTGACGCGACGACGTGCCGGGATGCCGGTGCGCGGGGGTCGGGTGCGGCCGGCGCCCGGGCGACCGGATGGCCCGGATCCGCTGGCGGTCGCGTCCTGTCTCGACGTGCTGGCCGTGTGCCTGGGGGCGGGCATGGCGGTGTCGACCGCCGCGGCGGCCGCCGCACCGTCCGCGCCGCCGCAGCTGGCCCGCGTCCTGCGCCGCGCCGCCGACCTGCTGGCGCTCGGCGCCGATCCCGCTGTGGCATGGTCGATTCCGTCGGATCAGTCCGCGGACCCGGGCGACACGCAGATCGACGCACTGCTGCGGTTGGCGCGCCGTTCGGCGTCCTCGGGTGCGGCGCTGGCCGGCGGTGTCGCCGAGTTGGCCGACCAGTCCCGCCACGACGCCGCGCACGCGGCCACCGCCGCCGCCGAGCGGGCCGGGGTGCTGATCGCCGGGCCGCTCGGCCTGTGCTTCTTGCCGGCGTTCGTCTGCCTGGGCATCGTCCCCGTGGTGGCCGGTTTAGCCGGTGATGTGCTGCGGTCGGGCCTGCTGTGAAACGAAAGGAAACCCTTGATGATCAACGTGTTTCGCCAATTCGCCGAGCGCGTGGCCGTCCTGGCGGCCGACGAGTCGGGCATGTCGACGGTCGAGTACGCCATCGGCACCATCGCCGCGGCGGCCTTCGGCGCGGTGCTGTACGCGGTGGTCACCGGCGACTCCATCGTGTCGGCGCTGACCAACATCATCGGTCGCGCCCTCAACACCAAGGTGTAGCCGGCAGTGCCGGCGCGAGCACCGTTGAGGCGGCGCTGGGCATCGCCTCGCTCGTGGTGGTGCTGGTGGTGTGCCTGGCCGGTGTCAGCGCGGTTTCGATGCAGGTGCGCTGCATCGACGCCGCCCGCGAGGCCGCCCGGCTGGCCGCCCGCGGCGACGAACGCTCCGCCGTGGCCGCCGCCGTGCGGCTCGCGCCCAGCGGGGCGCGGGTCGATCTGCATCGCGACGGGAAATTTTTGGTGGCCACGGTTGCCGCGCATTCGAAGTTCTTGCCCGCCTTGGATATTGCCGCCAAAGCGGTCGCCGCAGCGGAGCCGTCACGATGATCGGGGCTCGGCCACACTGGTGGCGGCCTGGATGGTCGTGGTGTTGCTATGGGCAACCGGCGTCGCCGCCTATCTCGGTTCGGCGGTGGTGGCCCGTCACCGCGCACAGGCGGCAGCCGACCTGTCCGCCCTGGCCGCGGCGGCCGACCTGACGTCCGGATCCGGCGCGGCCTGCGTCAGGGCGGTTGCCGTCGCCCGCGAGATGCGGGTCGACGACATCGGCTGTGTGGTCGACGGTCTCGATGTCGTCATCACGGCGCGGGTGGCGGTCGTGGTCGCCGGTACGGCGAGGGCAACCGCGCGGGCGGGGCCGACGAACGGCGTGGATGACTAGGGCGTCTGCGGCAGTCCCGCGGCGGCAAGTTCGTCATCGGTGGGCAAGCGCAGGGACACCAGCCCGGCGTACGTATCGGGCTCCAGCTCTACCCGGTTGATGGTGACATGCATCGGCACCCAATCCCCGTCGTGCCCGGGCAGGCGCAACACCCGGCTGGTGGCGCCCCCACCGAATTCCGTTGTCATGGTGGACATCACGTCATGATCGTCGGGATGGACCCGCGGCTTTCCCGTCTCACTGCTTCGCCAGTCGTAAAAGGGGCAGGGCTCGTCGAGCCATTTCAACAGGGTCCAGTTGTTGAGGTCGATCAGCGCGCGGTGAACTCCGGCTTGCGCGAGGCCGCTGAGGATCCGCTGCGCCAGATCATCGGTCGACACCGCAGGACCCTTCAGTTCGGATTGCCAATTGATCGCCCGCGCCACCAAGTGCTCACGGCCGTCGGGGCCCGGCTCCAGAATCGTGCGCGCAACGAAGCCTATCCGGATGGCGTTTCCATGCCAGTCGGTGAGATCCCAGGTGCTGCACAATGTTTGGTCGGGCTTGGCCTTGACCGCCATGGCCAGCACTTTGGTTTCGTTCGGGTTGAGTTCGCGGGAGGGAAGGTCTTCGGCGAAGGCCCTGCCGAAGGTGACTTCGACTTCGGGATTCTTGCCGCTGTTGATCAGCGATTCGCGGGTGTCGGTCGCCACCCCCAGGGTCAGGTCCCACTTCAGCGGCCCCGGAATCGGGCGCTCGGGCGGGTCGATGTCGGAGGGGCCGGTCCACACGTGCACGCCGTGGATGAGACCGTCGGACATCACCACCGGTTCGGTGCGAATGATGCGATCACGCTTGGGCGTGATGCTGGTCAGGGCCTGGCCGGTCTGCACCGACTCGGCGATCGCCGTGCGGACCGCGGCGAGATAGGGGCTGCGGCGCAAGAACGTGGTGATCGGGACGAGATTTTTGAGTTGGCGGCCCTGCGCCACAACGGTGGGATCACCCCCGAGCGTCTCCACGAGCAACCAGTCGTGGGCCATGCGGCTGATTTTACGGCGACGGGATCCGGGTGTGGGAGCGGGTGAACCGACGGACGATCTCGCCGGCCCCGTCGGGTGGGCTCAGCGTGACTCTCGCGCCAGTTCCGCGAGGACCAGCCGCAGCACCAGAACCGCGCCCGCCTTGTCGAGCGGGTCGTTGCCGTTGCCGCACTTGGGGGACTGCACACAGGACGGGCACCCCCGGGGGCATTCGCATGCCTCGATGGCGGCGGCAGTCGCGGCGAGCCAGGTGCGGGCCTGACGAAAGCCCCGTTCGGCGAATCCCGCGCCGCCCGGATACCCGTCGTAGACGAAGACACTGGGCAGCCCGTCGGGTCCGGGTCCCACCGCGGTGGACATGCCGCCGATGTCGCCGCGGTCGCAGCTGGCGACCAACGGCAGCAGCCCGATGGCCGCATGTTCGGCCGCATGCAACGATCCCGGAATCCGCGTGCCGTCAATACCCTTGCACAGCAACGCATCCTCGGTGATGGTGTACATCACCGCCGTGGTGGCCAGCGTGTGTTCTCCCATGTCCAATTCGATGAAGTCGATCACCTCCCCCGAGAGCCGGCGGCGCAGATACCCCACCACCCGGTGCGTGACCCGCACCGGAACCAGCCCCAGCGTGACTGGGCCGAAGGCCAACCGCTCACCGGCGCCCGTGACGGCGATGTCGGTGATCTCCCGCGCGAACGTCGCATAACCGGGATCCTCGGCGTGGACGAAGGCGATGCCCTCCTCGGTGTCCAGGGAGTCCACCACGTAACTGTCGCCTTGATGCAGATACACCGCCCCCGGGTGCACCGAAACCGGCGCCTGGCCCACGCCGACACTACCCAGCAACCGCCCGGTGTCGGCCTCCACGATGACGATCTGCCCGCCCGTCGAGCCCCGGATGTCCACCGCGGCATGCGGTTCCAGCCCAGGCACCGGGAAGTACTTTCCACTCCGTCTCCGCAGCAGCCCGTCATCGACCAAGCCGTCCGCTACGTCGGTGGCGCCGAATTCGCGCACCTCGGCCTCGTCCAGCGGAAGTTCGGTTGCCGCGCAGAGCAATTGCGGACCCAGAATGTACGGGTTGCCCGGGTCGATGACGACCCGCTCGACCGGCTTGTCCAGCAGCGCGGCGGGGTGGTGCACCAGATACGTGTCCAGCGGATCGTCACGCGCGATCAGCACCACCAGCGCCCCCTGGCCACGCCGCCCGGACCGGCCGGCCTGCTGCCAGAACGACGCGACCGTGCCGGGAAAACCGGCGAGCACCACCGCGTCCAACCCGGCGATGTCCACGCCCAGCTCCAGCGCATTGGTAGTGGCCAGGCCTCGAAGCCGGCCCTCGGCCAGAGCACGCTCCAGCGCGGTGCGGTCCTCGGCGAGGTACCCGGCCCGATACGAGGCCACCGTCCCGGAAAGCTCCGGAGCGATGTCGTCCAACCTCGCCTGCGCGCCCAGCGCGGTCAATTCCGCTGCGCGGCGCGACCGTACGAAGGTCAGGGTCTGGGCTCCCTCGGCGATCAGGTCGGCCATGACGCGCGCCGCCTCCGCGCCCGCCGAGCGGCGCACCGGGGCGTCGTTCTCGCCAACCAGGTCGGCCCGCAGCGCGGGCTCCCACAGCGCCACGGTCCGCGCCCCTTGCGGTGAACCGTCTTTGGTGACCTCCTGAACCGGAAGCCCGATGAGCTCGGCGGCCGTCGCGCCCGGGGAATCGGTTGTCGCGCTGGCGAAGATCACCGTCGGCGCACTCGAATAGCGGGCGCACAACCGCAACAAGCGGCGCAGCACCATCGCCACATTTGAGCCGAACACTCCACGGTAGTAATGACATTCGTCGACGACTACGAATCGCAGACCACGCAACAGGACAGCCCAGCGGGCATGGTTGCGCAGGATCGACAAATGGATCATGTCGGGGTTGGAGAACAACCAGCGAGAGCGCTCCCGCGCGAAGCGTCGAACCTCGGCGGGGCTGTCGCCGTCGTAGGCGGTGGGTGCGACGTCATGGCACCGCGGAATCGCCGCGGTCAGCGCGTGCGCGGCCCGCAGCTGGTCATGCCCCAGCGCCTTGGTCGGCGACAGGTAGAGCACCCGGGCCCGCGGATCGGTCGCCAGCGCGTTGAGGACGGGAAGTTGGTAGGCCAGCGACTTGCCCGACGCGGTGCCGGTGCTCACCACCACATGGCGGCCCGCGTAGGCGAGGTCCGCGGCCGCGGACTGATGCGACCACGGTGAGTTGATCCCGCGGTCGGCGAACGCCTTGACGACGTCGGGCTCGGCCCACGCCGGCCAATCATGCGGCCGGCCGCTGCGCGGCGGCAGTTCGGCGACGTGGCGCAGCGGGTGCTCGTCCGTCGCGGTTCCGGCGAGCGCGGCGGCAAGCAAGTCACTGCCGAAACTCGCCATCTCACCCCGCTTGGCATCGCTCATGGAATCGCTCTTCGAATCGGGCAAACACACAAGTCTGTCGCCGACGCGACGAACATGGTTGACTATTTGCGGTCGCAGCTTCTGTGTTCGTGTCAAACTTTCGCAGGATCGACGTTGCGGCCGCGGTTCCTGCGAGGTTAATCGGTCGGGTGAAGTTCCGGCGACTCAGCGAGGTATGGCGGTCGTACCAGGCCCGGGGCATCGAAAGGCGATGCCCCGCACCCAGAAGAAAAGGAAAGATCGAGAGATGCCACAGGGAACTGTGAAGTGGTTCAATGCGGAGAAGGGCTTTGGGTTCATTGCCCCCGAAGACGGTTCCGCGGATGTGTTTGTCCACTACACGGAGATCCAGGGTTCGGGCTTCCGCACCCTCGAAGAAAACCAGAAGGTCGAGTTCGAAATCGGCCACAGCCCTAAGGGCCCCCAGGCCACCGGAGTCCGCTCCCTGTAGAGAAGAGCAGACCTGAAACGGATACCCCCCGTGCAGCCCCGCCCAGCGGGCCCAGCCGGGGGGTTTCCTCTTTTTATCGGTTTCTATCGGCTTTTGCGCCACGCCGGTGCGGGCCGCCGCCGCGCCGGTTGCCTCAAGACGCGGATGGGCGCGAGGGCCTACTGTCGGATGGCGTGAGCCAGCTTTCCTTCTTCACAGCGGAATCGGTGCCGCCCACGGTCGCCGATCTTTCCGGGGTGCTGGCGGCGTCCGGACAAATCGTCACCGTCGGGGGTCCGGAGGCGCAGGGTGCGCGGCTGTCGGTGGTCGTGGACGCGTCCTGGCGCGCCGCGGCGCTGGCGGACATGATCCGCGAGGCGGGGCTGGTGGCCCAGATCGGCCGGACCGACGAAGACACCCCGCTGGTGCGGACGGCGGTGGATCCCTCGTTGAGCACTCTGGCCGCTGAATGGACGCGCGGCGCGGTCAAGACCGTGCCGCCGCGCTGGCTGCCCGGGCCGCGCGAGCTGCGGGCGTGGACGCTGGCAGCCGGCAACCCGGAGGGCGAGCATTACCTGCTGGCGCTGGACCCGCACGCGCCCGACACCCACTCGCCGCTGGCGTCGGCCCTGATGCGCGTCGGGATCGCGCCCACCCTGATCGGCACCCGCGGCGGTCGGCCGGCGCTGCGGATCAGCGGTCGCCGCAGGCTATCGCGCCTGGTAGAGAACGTGGGGGAGCCGCCCGACGGCGCCGAGGCACTGTCCCGATGGCCGCGGGTGTAGCCGACGGATAACGGGCGAATTTGCGGCGCGTTCCCGAGCGTCGGTTTGCGCAGGCCCGCCCCAGGGTGCGAAATTGTCAGGTGCCGCAGGGCGAAGGAACGGTCGCGCACCTGAATTTCACCGGAATTTTCGAAGCCGACCTGTCATTCTTCCTGCAGGTGGTCTCGCAGGGGGGACCAATCAGGGACGGAGCGTAAGGGCAGTTGGCTGACCCGAAAACGAAGGACAGCGCCGGCGGAGGCAATGGCACCCGCCGGCGACTTGTGATTGTCGAGTCGCCTACCAAGGCGCGCAAACTGGCCGGCTACCTGGGCTCCAGCTACATCGTCGAGTCGTCGCGCGGTCATATCCGCGACCTGCCCCGGGCCGCGGCCGACGTGCCCGCGAAATTCAAGTCCGAGCCGTGGGCGCGGCTCGGCGTCAACGTCGACGCGGACTTCGAACCGCTCTACATCATCAGCCCGGAGAAGAAGAGCACCGTCAGCGAGCTCAAGGGCTTGCTCAAAGACGTCGACGAGCTCTATCTCGCCACGGATGGTGACCGCGAGGGTGAAGCCATCGCCTGGCATCTGCTGGAAACCCTCAAGCCCAACATTCCGGTCAAGCGGATGGTGTTCCACGAGATCACCGAGCCGGCGATCCTGGAGGCCGCCGAACACCCGCGCGACCTCGACATCGACCTGGTCGACGCGCAGGAGACCCGCCGCATCCTGGACCGCCTCTACGGCTACGAGGTCAGCCCGGTGCTGTGGAAGAAGGTCGCGCCCAAGCTGTCGGCGGGCCGGGTCCAGTCGGTGGCTACCCGGATCATCGTGCAGCGCGAGCGCGACCGTATGGCGTTCCGCAGCGCGTCCTACTGGGACATCTTGGCCAGGCTGGATGCCAGCGTGTCCGACCCGCAGTCGTCGCCGCCCACCTTTACCGCCCGCTTGACGAACGTCGACGGCCTGCGGGTTGCCACCGGCCGTGACTTCGACTCGCTGGGGCAGCTGCGCAAGGCCGACGAGGTAACCATTCTCGACGAGGCGAGTGCGACCGAATTGGCCGCCGGGCTGCGCGGCGCCCAGCTGTCCGTCGCCTCGGTGGAGGAAAAGCCTTACACGCGGCGGCCGTACGCGCCGTTCATGACGTCGACGCTGCAGCAGGAAGCCGGCCGCAAGCTGCGCTTCTCGTCGGAGCGCACCATGAGCATCGCCCAGCGGCTCTACGAAAACGGCTACATCACCTATATGCGTACCGACTCGACGACGCTGTCTCAGTCGGCGATCAACGCCGCGCGCAACCAGGCGCGTCAGCTCTACGGCGAGGAATACGTCTCGCCGTCCCCGCGTCAGTACACCCGCAAGGTGAAGAACGCCCAGGAGGCGCACGAGGCGATCCGGCCCGCCGGCGAGACGTTCGCCACCCCGGACGCGGTGCGCCGTGAGCTCGACGGTGACGAATTCCGGCTCTACGAGCTGATCTGGCAACGCACGGTGGCCTCGCAGATGGCCGATGCGCGCGGCACCACGCTGAGCCTGCGGATCGGCGGCCGCTCCGGAAACAGAGAAGTGGTGTTCTCCGCCAGCGGCCGCACCATCACGTTCGCGGGCTTCCTGAAGGCCTACGTGGAGACGGTGGACGAGTTGGCCGGCGGTGAGGCCGACGACGCGGAGAGCCGGCTGCCGCAGCTCACCCAGGGCCAGCGGCTGGACGCCATCGAACTCACGCCTGACGGCCACGCCACCAACCCGCCGGCGCGCTACACCGAAGCGTCGTTGGTCAAGGCGCTCGAGGAGCTGGGCATCGGCCGGCCGTCGACGTATTCGTCGATCATCAAGACCATCCAGGACCGCGGCTACGTGCACAAGAAGGGCAGCGCCCTGGTGCCCTCCTGGGTCGCGTTCGCCGTAACCGGTTTGCTGGAACAGCATTTCGGCCGCCTGGTCGACTACGACTTCACCGCCGCGATGGAGGACGAGCTCGACGCGATCGCCTCGGGTCAGGAGCGGCGCACCGACTGGCTCAACAACTTCTACTTCGGCGGCGAGCATGGGGTGGCCGATTCGGTCGCCCGGTCCGGCGGCCTGAAGAAGCTCGTCGGCGTCAACCTGGAAGGCATCGACGCTCGAGAAGTCAACTCCATCAGGCTCTTTGACGACGAGCAGGGGCGTCCCGTCTACGTCCGGGTGGGCAAGAACGGGCCGTACCTGGAGCGCATGGTGACCGGTGACGACGGCGAGCGCACACCGCAGCGGGCCAACCTCAACGACTCGCTGACCCCCGACGAATTGACCCTCGAGCTGGCCGAGCAGCTGTTCGCCACACCGCAGGAGGGGCGCGTGCTGGGGGTGGACCCGGCGACGGGTCACGAGATCGTCGCCAAGGACGGCCGGTACGGCCCATACGTTTCCGAGGTCCTGCCGGAGCCGCCGCCCGGGGACGACGACGGCAGCGCCTCACCCGCGAAGAAGGGCAAGAAGCCCACCGGTCCTAAACCCCGCACCGGTTCGCTGCTGCGCACCATGGATTTGCAGACGGTCACGCTCGAGGATGCGCTGCGGCTGCTCTCGCTGCCGCGGGTGGTCGGTGTCGACCCCGACTCCGGCGAGGAGATCACCGCGCAAAACGGTCGCTACGGCCCATACCTGAAGCGCGGCACCGATTCTCGCTCACTGGCCACCGAGGAGCAGATGTTCGACATCACCCTCGAGGAAGCGCTGAAGATCTACGCCGAGCCGAAACGCCGTGGGCGCCAGGGCGCCGCGGCACCGCCGCTGCGTGAGCTGGGCGCCGATCCGGCGACGGGCAAGCCGATGGTGATCAAGGACGGTCGGTTCGGTCCGTATGTCACCGACGGCGAGACGAACGCGAGCCTGCGCAAGGGCGACGACGTGTTGTCGATCACCGACGAGCGCGCCGCCGAACTGCTGGCCGACCGCCGGGCCCGTGGTCCGGCGAAGCGTCCCGCCAAGAAGGCCACCCGCAAGTCCCCGGCCAAGAAGGCGGCGGCCAAGAAGACCGCCAAGCGCAGTTAGCTGTGTGCGTCGCTGGAAACCTCTTGCGGCGCAACCTCTTCCGGGGCGGCCAGCTTCACCGGCCGGGCCAGCTGGGTGGGCGCAATGCGGCCGCGCAGCTCGACCACCTCGCCGACGTCCCAGCGCAGGGCCTCGGCGTCCAGCGCGCCGCTGACCGCGATCGCCGACGCGAGCACGTGACCGGGCTCGAGTTTGGCCAGCTCGGTCAGCCGGGCGGCCTCGTTGACCGGGTCGCCGATCACCGTGTATTCGAAGCGGGCCTGCGCGCCGATGTGGCCGGCGATGGCCCGGCCGGACGACACCCCGATGCCGAAGTCGGCGGAACCGATAACCGGCAAGAGTTCGTCGTGCAATTCCCGGGCGGCGGCCAGCGCTCCGCCGGGGGAGTCGGGGTGCTCGATCGGTGCGCCGAAGATGGCCAGCGCGGCGTCACCCTGGAATTTGTTGACGAAGCCGCCGTGCCGGCCGACCGTGTCCACGACCACTCGGAAGAACTCGTTGAGCAGGTGGACAACCTCGGCGGGCGGCCGGGTCGAGGCCAGCTGGGTGGAGCCGACCAGGTCCACAAACAACACCGCGACGTCGCGCTCCTGGCCGCCCAGCTCGGTGCCGCGCTCGAGCGCCCGGCGGGCCACGTCCTCACCGACGTAGCGGCCGAACAGGTCGCGCAGCCGCTGCCGCTCGGACAGGTCGCGCACCATGTCGTTGAAGCCCGCCTGCAGCAGGCCCAGCTCGCTGGCGTCGTAGATCTGCATGTGCGCGTTGTAGTTTCCGCGCTGCACCTCGCTCAAAGCCCAGCGCAGCTGGCGTAGCGGATCGGCGATCGACATGGCCGCCAGCAGCGTGCTGATCAGCCCGACACCCAGCGCCGCCATCGCCAGCAACAGGATCGGGGTGAACAGCTTCTCCGGTGTGGCGTGCAGCAGGGAGGTTTTGTCGGCGACCACCGCCAGCACGATCGCCAGCACCGGCACGGCGGTGGACAGCATCCAGGTCAGCATCTGCCGCAGGATGACGCCGGGCGCCTTGACGTTCTCGGGCACCCCGCTGCGCAGGGCGGCCACCGCCACCGGCCGCAGCACCCGCTCGGCCTGCAGATAGCCGATGATCGCGGTCGCGGCTGCCCCCAGGGCCGTCGCGACGGCCACCACGGGTGCGGCGAATCGGGCCACCGACCAGCTGGCGATGATGAACACCACGCTGCCGATGCCCCAGACCACCATGCTGGCGACCGTGCGGTAGAAGGGCATGCGCAACGCGCGGCTGCGGGCCAGTTCGGTGGCGGCCGGGTCGACCTCGGCGAGCATGTTGTCGCGGCGCTGCCACCGGAATACCGGCATCAGCAGCCGCAGGTTCACTACGGAGTAGGCGAGGAACAGGACCACCAAAGCGGTCGCGAAAACCGCCAGGTTCAGCACCGGAAGATCCTGCAACTGGATCCGGTCCTCGGGCGGCAGTGCATAGCGCAGGAAGCCGAGCACGAAGAGGGCGCCGATGATGTCGGCCTGCAGCATGCTCAGCACGAACAGCGGCCACGGGGTGCGCACCACCCAGCGGACGAATGCGCTGATCCGCCCCGGTAGTGCCGCCGCCGTTGTCACCAACCCACCGTATCGGGCGGCGGTGACCTCCCGGAAACTTAATATCGATCTCGGCACGTCGCCCGAGGGCCGGCGACGACCCCGAAGATCACGGAATGGTCGCGGTACGGCAGCCGATCGGTGTCTGTCGGCCTCGCTGTCTACTGTTACCGATGATGTCCGGGGTGTTTGCGCGGCTGGTAGGCCAAGACGCGGTGACGGCTGAGCTGCTTGCCGCCGCCACAGCCTCCCGCGGTGACCCAGCCCACAGCGAAGCGGGCGCCGGGACTATGACACATGCCTGGCTGATCACGGGTCCGCCGGGGTCGGGGCGCTCGGTGGCGGCGCTGTGCTTCGCCGCGGCGCTGCAATGCACCGCCCCCGTCGACGACGGGGGCCCGGGCTGCGGGCGCTGCCATGCGTGCACGACGACCATGGCCGGCACCCACGCCGACGTGCGCCGGGTGATTCCCGAAGGCCTGTCCATCGGCGTCGACGAGATGCGCGCCATCGTGCAGATCGCGTCGCGGCGCCCGGCCACCGGCCACCGGCAGATCGTGGTGATCGAGGACGCGGATCGGCTGACCGAGGGCGCCGCCAACGCGCTACTGAAGGTCGTCGAGGAACCGCCGCCCTCGACGGTGTTCCTGCTGTGCGCGCCGTCGGTGGACCCCGAGGACATCGCCATCACGTTGCGGTCGCGGTGCCGGCACGTGGCGCTGGTGACGCCGTCGACCGAGGCGATCGCGCACGTGCTGGTGGACAGCGACGGCCTGAGTCCGGAAACCGCGGACTGGGCGGCGTCGGTCAGCGGCGGCCACGTCGGCCGGGCGCGCCGGCTGGCCACCGACCCGGAGGCCCGGGCGCGCCGGGAGCGGGCGCTGGGACTGGTGCGCGACGCCGCGACCCCCTCGCGGGCCTACGCCGCCGCCGAAGAGTTGGTGGCCGCGGCCGAAGCCGAGGCGGTGGTGCTGACCGCGGACCGCGCCGAAGCCGAGACCGAAGAGCTGCGCACGGCGCTTGGGGCCGGCGGCACCGGCAAGGGCACCGCGGGGGCGATGCGCGGTGCGGCAGGGGTGATCAAAGACCTTGAGCGGCGGCAGAAGTCGCGCCAGACCCGGGCCTCGCGCGACGCGCTGGACCGGGCGCTGATCGACCTGGCGACCTATTTCCGGGATGCGCTGATGGCCTCCGCGAACGCCGGGGCGGTGCGGGCCAACCATCCGGATATGGCCGAGAAGGTCGCGGCGCTGGCTGCCCATGCCCCGCCCGGTCGGCTGCTGCGCTGCATCGAGGCGGTCCTCGAATGCCGGGAGGCGCTGGCGATCAACGTCAAGCCCAAGTTCGCCGTCGACGCGATGGTCGCCACGATTGGCCAGGAACTGCGCGACTGAGTTGGGTCTGCCCGCGCGCCTGCCGTAGACTCGTGCCGCCCAGCGTGCGGGTATGCCGCCTTAGCTCAGTCGGTAGAGCGATTCACTCGTAATGAATAGGTCGGGGGTTCGATTCCCCCAGGCGGCTCCACATCAATGAGGGGTACCGGGTCCGGCGCCAGCACCTCGATCATGCGCTCGACTCGCTCCGTCACCGCGCCGCGTGACGCCCTGATCGCCGACACGTCGTCGAAATGACAAAGCCCGAGCAGTAGCAGGAACACGACCTTTGTCGTGGCTCGCGGGTTCGGGTCGGTCCCCGACAGGGCGCCGACGAAGCGATCACCGTAGTCACGGTGCCACTGAGCCAGCAACGACGCCAACCGGTCATCGCGCCGGCTGGCCTGATGCAACTCGGCGATCAGGCGCCGGTGCTGCGTCATCTCCGGGCGGAGATAGGCCATGGCGATGGCTTGCAGGGTTGGCGCGCCGCGACCCGCTCGTAGTGCGGCCGCGGTGATCTGGTCGAGGGCCCGCACCGCGGCTGCGTAGAGCAGCTCCTCGCGGTTGGGAAAGTGGTTGTAGACGGCGGTCGGAGAGACACCGGCCCGGTCCGCGATCAGCGGCAGCGTGCTGCCTTCGAAGCCCCGTTCGACGCAGACCTCGGCCGCCGCGTCGAGCAGTCGCAGAGCGGTGAGTTGTCCGTCCGAGTTGGGCGGGCGGCCCCGCGGGCGACGCGCCGGCGCATTCTGCTTGTTCGGCATGCGGCCATTGTGCTGGACGGACACCGCTGTGTCTTGGTTAAATGAGTAAATGTTCATATAGTGGACGCCGGGCCGCGCAGCGAGGAGACGTCATGGTGATGAGTCCGCAGGTGATCGACGGGGTCAAGCGGCACGCGCGGGAATATCCGGCCGAGTTTCGGGCGCTGCCACCCGTGCCCGCCGGGCGCTATGTCGATGCGGACTTCGCCAAACTCGAAGCCGCGGCGGTCTTCTCCCGCTCCTGGTTGTTCGTCGCGCACGCCGACCAGCTGCGCCACCCAGGCGACTTCCTCCTGGTCGATCAGCTCGACAAGCCGATCATCCTGATTCGCGGGCGGGACAACCTGATTCGCGCCTTCTACAACACCTGCCGGCATCGGGGGGCGGCGCTCGTCGACGAGCGACAGGGAAACGTCGGCCGCCGGCTCACGTGTCCCTTCCACGCCTGGACGTATTCGCTGGAGGGAAAGCTGGTCAGCTACCCCGAGCCGGCGAACTTCGCCGGCCTGGACCGCGAGTGCCATGGCCTGGGTGCCCTCCGGTGCGAGTCGTGGGGTCCGCTCGTCTTCGTCAACCTCGATGCGAACGCGCAGCCCTTGTCCGCGTTTCTCGGCCCGGTCGCTGAGGACCTCAGCGATTTCGGCGAGCTCGACGGCCGCCTGCACCTGGCCGATCGCACGGTGCGCGACGTGCCGGTGAACTGGAAGCTGCCGGTCGACGCCAATCTCGAGACCTACCACGTCAATTACGTGCACCGGGATTCGGCGGCCCGCGCGCTGCAACAGTCGGCGACCGGCATCCAGCTGTTGGGAAACGGCCATTCCCGGATGCTTGTCTCCTATCGCGACGGCATCGACGGCGCGGCGCTGTCCCCGTTCCCATGCGTGTTCCCCGGCCTGGGCGACCTGCCGTTGCGGGGAACGTTCTCCTACCACGTCTTCCCGAACCTGAGCATCGTGTTCAACGGAACGGGATTCGTCTTCTTGATCACCAACTGGCCGACCGGCCCAGCCACGTCGACCTACTGTGTCCACTGGTGCTCATCGCTGGACCCCGACGCGAACCGGCAGACCCACGACGCCGTCATCGCGGCCCTGTCCCAGGTGCTGTTCGAAGATCTCGACGTCTTGCCCGGCCAGCAGCGGTCGCTCAATGCCGGAACCCTCGAGTCGCTGCGGCTCGGCTACCACGAGCGGCGCATCTATTACCTGCACGAGTCCATCGACCGGGCCATCGGCGCCGAGAGTATCCCCGAATCCCTTTGCATACCAACGCGTCTCGACGCGGATGAGTGACATGCATCCCTTCGTCGCACTGATGCGTGAGTACTGCATCGACTACACCAACTCACACGACCAATCGATCTGCCCGCAGATCATGGAGCCCGACTACGTCGTGCACATCAGCGGCATGGCCCTGCTGCGTTCGACCACCTACGCCAAAGCCGTTCGCCAGATCTTCGACGCGGCCCCCGGCCTGGGCATCGCCGTTCACGGGTTCGTGCTCAACGGCGATCGCCTGTGCATGCACTTCAGCGAACACGCCGCCATGCCGGCTGGGCCGTCGCGGGCGCTCACCTGCTGGCGCGGCATCGGCCTGTACAAGTGGAACGGCACCCGGCTAACCGAAAACTACGTCGAGCAGGACTATTTCGCGATGCAGACACAGATCGCCACCGGTCGTCCTCATCCGCTGATCCCCCCGCACATCGACCCCTGGACGACCACCGAGGCGGTGCCGGGGAATCCCGATGCCGAAGCGACGGTGCGCACCTGGCTGGAAAAGGGAGACCTCGCCGACGCCGGGGTGCACGAGATCGACGACGAGCGCACCGGCGCCGCCTACCGGCCTGTACTCGATCCGCGCAACGTCGTGGTCAACGATCTCTTCTCCGCCGGCGATGACGTTCCGTTCCATGTCACCATCCGCGGCCACTATCGAGGCGGATTGGGCGCCGCCGCCGAACAATTCGTCGGCAAGCCCGCCGTGCTGCACGTCGCCGGAATCGCTCACGTCGCCGACGGCGCCGTCGCGTCCGTCACAGCGGTTACCGCCCGATCCCAGACCTTGGCCGAGCTCGGCGCCGCTGGCTAGGCCGGCGCCAGGAGACCCACCGGACCCGACGCGATGCACAACGCCAGCGCGGCGGTGTTGGCTCGCACGGTGATCGCATCCCCGGCGCCCGGCAGGCGCGCGAACACCCGGTTGAGTCCCGGATGCACCGGCACCTTGACCTCGGGCCCCTGCGTCATCGACAGCGTCATCGACCCGTCGCTGTTGGCCAGGTAGTTCAGTTCGACGGTCCAGTCGGCGGGCAGCAGCGGCCCGTCGAGCACCAGGCGCGCCGGTTTGTCCGGTTGCGCGAAATAGCCGCACTGCGGCATCGGCCCCGGCGCGATGGTGCGAACCCAGGTCACCCGCGCCTTGATCAGATGACCGGTACTGTCCAGCATGCGCAATTGCGTTGTCGCGGGCGCGAATTCGGGCCTATCCCGCAGCAGGGCGAACATGTGGCTGGCCAGGTTCTCCGGTGCGGCCACCCGCTGCAGCACCAGCGGATCGACCTCCTGATCCAGCAACGGTGCGTCCGAGGCCGCGTGGGCGGCCGCCAGCGAAGCCTCGGCGTTGCGCAGATAGGGCTGGGCCGGGTTGTCGCGCCAGCTGGTCAAAAACGTGGCCGTCGAGTAGAGGCTGCTGGCCGCGAACAACACCGCCAAACCCGCGGTCACCGCGGCGCGCTGGGGCGACGCGTCGAGCCGGCGTGGCCCGTTCTGCCGGTTCGGGGCACTAAGCGCGACGGCGGCCAGCAGCGCCAGCACGACGACGAGATCCGGGAAATAGCGCAGCGTCTGCGCGAGTTCCAGCGCGGTCTGCTTCGACGAGCGCATCAGATAGATCGGCACCTGGCAGGCCACGGCGTAGCCGGCGGCGGCCAGCCACACCGGCCCGATGCGCCGTTTGCGCACCAGTGACACCGCCAGCGCGCCCGCCAGCACCAGCCAGCCCAGCGCCATCACCGACGGCGGGGGTGTGGCCCACGGCGAGGCCGGCGCCCACCGGTCCCAGTGCCATGGCCCACCGGCCAGCCCCGGCACGATGCCGTGCGTGATGGATCGCGCCAGCAGCCGCCCCGTCATCGACAGGTCGGAACTCCACCGCTGCTGATTGACCACCGCCAGATAGAGCGCCACCCACGCGGCGGTGAGCGCCAGCGCCGCGACCCACAACCGCAGCCCGGCCCGCCACGCCGTTACCAGCGCCGACCCCAAGCCCCCATCGCCGCGCACGTGGCACAGCAGCGCGGCCACCGCGAACGCGACGAACGGGATCACCGCCGACTTCTCGAAGAACAGCAGCCCGCCGAAGTAGACCAACACCCCGGTCACCGCGTAGCGCCGATTGCCGGTGCGCACCAGCAGGACGGCGTCGCCGCACACCCAGGCCAGCGCCGCCAGCATCGGCAGCGAGTTCAGCGCCGCCGCCCACCACGCGAATCCCGGCACGGCCAGCGGAGTGAACAACGCGAACGTCAACGGGATCAGCAGCACCGGCCGCCAGCCGAGGATGACGTGCAGCGCGCGCAACAACGCCAGCGACGCCAGCAGTTGCAGCACCACCAGGCTGATCGCCGGCCAGGTCCAGTCCAGCGGCGCCAGCCGGATGATGGTGCCCGCGAGCAGAAATGCCCCCGGCATGACGTGCCCGTCGTGATCGTGGAACAGATACGACGGCGCGAGCAGATTGTGCGTGCCGGCCTTGCCGATCAGAATCAGGTCGTCCCAATAGAAGTAGCCGCCGAAGGCTAGCGCCGCGCGGACCGCCAGCTGCACCGCGATGAGCGCGGCGGCCGCCGCCGCTATGTATGGTGGGCCGGTGCGTGCACTGGTTACCGGGGCAGCCGGATTCATCGGCTCGACGCTAGTCGACCGTCTGTTGGCCGACGGCCACACGGTGGTGGGGCTGGACAACTTCGCGTCCGGCCGTGCGAGCAACCTCGAGCACCTGGCCGACAACCCGGCACACGTCTTCGTCGAGGCCGACATCGTGACCGCCGATCTGGAGGCCATCCTCGACGAGCACCGCCCCGAGGTGGTGTTCCACCTGGCGGCCCAGATCGACGTGCGGTACTCGGTGGCGGACCCGCAGTTCGACGCCTCGGTCAACGTCATCGGCACGGTGCGCCTGGCCGAGGCCGCGCGCCGCGCGCAGGTACGCAAGGTCGTGCACACCTCCTCGGGCGGCTCCATCTACGGGATCCCGCCGCAGTACCCGACCAATGAGGACGCCCCCACCGATCCTGCTTCGCCCTATGCCGCCGGGAAGGTGGCCGGCGAGATCTACCTGAACACCTTCCGCCACCTGTACGGCCTGGACTGCTCGCACATCGCGCCGGCCAACGTCTACGGGCCCCGCCAGGACCCGCACGGTGAAGCCGGCGTGGTCGCGATCTTCGCGCAGGCGCTGCTATCGGGTAAGCCCACCAAGGTTTTCGGCGACGGCAGCAACACCCGCGACTACGTTTTCGTCGACGACGTGGTGGACGCCTTCGTCAGGGCGTCCGCGGACGCCGGCGGCGGGCAGCGCTTCAACATCGGCACCGGGGTCGAAACCTCGGACCGGCAATTGCATTCGGCGGTGGCCGCGGCTGTCGGGGGGCCCGATGACCCGGAATTCGCGCCGCCGCGCCTCGGTGACCTCAAGCGTTCCTGCCTCGACATCGGTTCAGCCGCACAGGTTTTGGGTTGGCGACCGAAGGTCGAGCTGGCCGAAGGCGTGCGCCGCACGGTGGATTACTTCCGGCGGTCGCACGCCGGTTAGCCGGCTTCGGGTGCCTGCGCGGAATCCATCGCGATCGCCCGGGCGAGTCGCGCGTAGCGCAACTCCAAGTCCTTGAACCGCATGTATGTGCTGAGCGTGGTGAAGCAGAACGCCATGATCAGCGCGTACAACATCAGGTCGGTGCCGCGGCGCACCCCGAACCACTGCGCCACGACGGTGGTGTCGTCGGGCCGCAGCACCGCGTAGATGCCGGCCAGCACGAACACCACATAGCCGACCTTGACCCAGGCCCGCGACCGCGCGTTGCGGCGCGACCGCAGCAGATAGACCAACAGTGCGACGATCGATCCGATCAGCAGCACCTGGATCCAGTTCATGGTGTCCTCCCTCGCAGGAAACCGTCGAAAATGATGTTGACGCCGTTGAGCAGGGGCTGCCCCTTCGACCTCGAGTAGTCGGTGTAGAGCACCTCGATCGGTTCTTCGGCGACGCGCCAATGGTTTTCGTCGATCAGCATGACGAACTCGTTGGCGTGGCTCATGCCGCTCATCGTGATGTCGAGTGCGTCGGCGACCTTCTTGTTGAACACCCGCAGCCCATTGTTGGTGTCGGTCAGGCCAAGCCGGCGTCCGCGCCGGCTCAACCGCGCGGCGGTCTGCAGCACGATCCGTTTCACCAACGGCGGGCGGGCAACCTGCTGGGTGCCGAACCGGGTCCCGATGACGACGTCGACGTCCCCGGCCCGCAGCCGGTCGACCATCGCGGCCAGGTCTTTGACGCGATGCTGGCCGTCGGCGTCGAACGTGGCGAAAACCTCGGCCCCGGGCTGCTTGCGGGCATACTCGACGCCGGTCTGGATGGCCGCACCCTGCCCGAGGTTGATCGGATGCCGGACCAGGTGGGCGCCCGCCCGCCTGGCGATCTCACCGGTGCCGTCGGCGCTGCCGTCGTCCACGCAGACGACGTGATCGAATACCGAGCGCACATCGGCTATCACCTCGGCGATGACAGCCGCTTCGTTGAAGGCGGGAATGACGACCCAGACGCCCGAATATTGTGTTTCCGTACCCATCTAAGCCCACAAGGTACACGCTGGTGCAGGCCAGATCAGCTCGTTGCGCGTCCGGCGCGCGACAGCGCCACCAGATGGACGCCGATTCCCACCAACGGCCCGCACAGCAACCCGACCACGGTCCTGGTCTGCAGGGACAGCGGCAGCAACAGCAGCAACCCCGACGCGACGGTGGCGCCGACCCAACCCAGCGAGTAGGCGCGGTGCAGCGCGGCGGCCACCGCGGCGGCGCCGGTCAGCGTCAGCATGGCGATCGCCACCGCGGCCGCGGTAAGCCACGCCAGCAGGGCGCTGCTGGCCTGGTACTGCGGCCCGAAGGCGATGCGTAGCAGCCAGGGGCCCACCGCGCCCGCGGCCACCACCCCGATTGCGCCGACCGCCGCGACGATCCCGGCCGGGGCGATCAGCGCACGAACCCGGGCGCTGCGCTCGTCGACAAAGTGCGCAATCAGGTTGCCCTGCATGGCCGTCAGCGGCACCAGCAGTGGCGCGCGGGTCAGCGTGACGGCCAGGATGATCACCCCGCCCTCGGCGCCGAGCTCGGCGCTGGTCAGCTTGAGCAGCACCGGAAATCCCATCACCAGGATGGCGCTGGCCCCGGCCGCGGTGATCGAATGCGCGGCGCCCCGCAGGAAGGTCGCGGTGCCGCCCGGGGTGAGCAGGCGGGCGGTGGCCCGGGTGACGGGCGAGGCCACCAGCAAGATCAGCCAGGCAATCGCCCCGGCGACCGTCGCCCACAGGAAGCCGGTCAGATGCCAGCCGAGCACGACGGCGGCCGCGGCGATCGCGACCCGGATGACCGCGTCGGTCACCATCAGCGCCCCGTATTGGGTCCACTGATTGATGCCGGCCAGCATGCCCAGCAGGGTGGTGTGCACACAGAAGCCGGCCAGCCCCACGCTGAGCAGCGCCACCGACAGCCAGCGCGCTTCGACGAAAACCCGTGCGCTCCACAACGGCGCGGTCCCCGCGATCACGACTGCCGCGGCCACGCCGATCAGCATGGCGACCCGCAGCGGGTGGGTGCGTTTGGCCGGGGCGACATCGAGGTAGGGCATCCCGCGAATCTCGCGGGTCGTTTCTTGGAGCAGGCCGAAAGCGGCGCCGCTGACCAGCCCGAAGGCGCCCCAAAACACCCCGAACACCGAGAAGCCACTCGGCTCCAGGTCGCGGGCCGCCAGATAGATCACCCCGTAGCCGCACAGGGCGGTCACGGCGGTGGCGGTGCCGACGCGGGCCATGCTGCCGCGCGCCACCGGCCCCTGTGAGGCGCTGAGCTCGGTCATCGGGGCAGCGCCTTCAGCGGACCGCGCCGATGTATCGCCACAACTTGAAAATAGTAAGGGCCCGAACCGACCGCCCGGCGCGGCGATCAGGTTCGCTAATGTGAGCGGCTGTCGGAAAGGACCCATGGCCGCCTACCGCATCTTCGGCATCTCGCTGTTGCTCACCGCGGTGGCCCTTGCGCTCGGGTACGCCCACGGCGGCGTCAAAGACCTTTTCCTGCTGCTGGTGTTGGCCGTCCTCGAGGTGTCGCTGTCGTTCGACAACGCCATCATCAACGCCACGATCCTGAAGCGGATGAGCCGATTTTGGCAGCAGATGTTTCTGACCGTCGGGATCCTCATCGCGGTCTTCGGTATGCGCCTGTTGTTCCCGTTGCTCATCGTGTGGGCGAGCGCCGGGATCGCGCCCGTTCGCGCTCTGGAACTCGCGCTGCATCCGCCGCCGCACGGCGCGCTGGAATTTCCCGACGGCTCGCCGAGCTACGAAAAGATGATCCTGTCCGCCCATCCGCAGATCGCGGCATTCGGCGGAATGTTCCTGTTGATGCTGTTCCTGGATTTCCTCTTCCATGACCGAGATACCAAGTGGCTCAAGTGGATTGAGGTCCCCTTCGCCCGCATCGGACGGCTCGGCCAGGTGCCGGTCGTGGTCGCCGGCGCCACGCTGGTGCTCGTCGGCTCGCGGTTGACGCATTCGGCCGACGAGCGTTCCACGGTGCTGACCTTCGGGGTGCTGGGGCTGGTGATGTACCTGGTGGTCAACGGTTTGAGTCGCGCGGTTCGGCCGGCCGGCGCCGAGGACATAACGGCCGGCGAGGCGGTCGGCAGGGCGGGTTTCACCCTGTTCCTCTATCTCGAGGTTCTCGATGCCGCGTTCTCGTTCGACGGCGTCACCGGCGCCTTCGCGATCACGTCGGACCCGATCGTCATCGCGCTGGGCCTCGGATTGATCGGCTCGATGTTCGTGCGGTCCATCACTATCTATCTGGTCAAACAGGAAACGCTGGACCGCTACGTGTACCTGGAACACGGCGCGCACTGGGCGATCGGCGCGCTGGCCGTGATCATGCTGGCATCCATCGACCCGGGTTGGCAGGCCCCCGAGGCGGTCACCGCCTCGGTCGGGGTGATCGTCATCGGAGCGGCGCTGGGCTGGAGCCTGCTGCGCAACCGGCGCAAGGCGCCATCGGGCTAGTGCCCCTCCGTCTTGAAGCGCTCCACCGAGCGCTGAATCTCGGCCTCGGCCTCCGCGCGGCCAACCCAGTCCGCCGCCTTGACGAACTTGCCCGGCTCCAGGTCCTTGTAGTGCACGAAGAAGTGCTTGATCACTTCCAGCTCGAACTCCGGCACGTCGCCGATGTCTTGGATGTGGTCCCAGCGGTGGTCGCCGGCCGGCACGCACAAAACCTTGTCGTCGCCGCCCTTTTCGTCCGTCATCCGGAACATGCCCACCGGACGGGCCTCCACGATCACCCCGGGAAACACCGACTGCGGCAACAGCACCATCGCGTCCAGCGGGTCGCCGTCCTCGCCGAGGGTGTCCTCGATGAAGCCGTAGTCGGTCGGGTAGCCCATCGCGGTGTACAGGTAGCGGTCCAGACGCAACCGTCCGGTCTCGTGATCGACCTCGTATTTGTTGCGCTGGCCCTTGAGGATCTCGATGGTTACGTCGAATTCCACCGCGTCGGCTCCTTGTCTGGGTGTCTGCATCGGGCAGGCCAATTTTGCCCTGCTACACCCTAGTCGAGCCCATCGCCGCCGATTCGGCAGAATGGCTGGGAGACAGTCAGGAGAGTGATGGCCCGTACTCGCTGGCAAAAATCCACCCCAGTGCTCATCGGGTTGGGCGTGCTGGCGTTCGTCGCTGCTGTGGTGGTGGCGGCAACGTTTTTCACCACGACCGGGCACGGCGCGGGCAGCGCGCGCGCCCCGATCCCGCCTCCGCACGCGCCCACGGTCAAGCCCGGCATGGTCCCGGTGAGCGACTCCGCCGAGTTACCCAGTGGGCCCGGCGTGAGCGCTGCGCTGGCGCCCGTGGCGGGCGACCCCAACCTGGGCAGGCTGGGTGGCCGGATCACGGACGCCCTCACCGGAAAAGAGCTGTGGCAGGTCGCCGACGATATGCCGCTGGTGCCGGCGTCGACCAACAAGGTGCTGACGGCGGCCGCCGCCCTGCTGACGTTGGACCGCCAGGCCCGGATCAGCACGCGGGTGGTGGCCGGCAGTCAGAACGCCCAGGGTCCCGTCGTGCTGGTGGGCGCCGGCGATCCGGTGCTGTCCGCGGCGCCGCCCGGGCAGGACACCTGGTACCGGGGCGCGGCCCGCATCAGCGACCTCGTCGAACAGATCCGCCGCAGCGGCGTGACCCCGACCGCGGTTCAGGTGGACACCTCGGCGTTCAGCGGGCCGACGATGGCGCAGGGCTGGGATCCCGCCGACGTCGACAACGGCGATATCGCGCCGATCGAGTCGGTGATGATCGACGCCGGACGCATCCAGCCGACCACGGTCAACTCCCGACGGTCCCGGACGCCGGCGCTGGATGCCGGCCGCGAGCTGGCCAAGGCGCTGAACCTCGATCCCGGCGCGGTGACGGTGACGACGGCGCCGTCTGGAGCGCGGCAACTGGCCGTCGTGCAGTCGGCGCCGTTGGTCCAGCGCCTGTCCGAGATGATGGACCACTCCGACAACGTGATGGCCGAATGCATCGCCCGCGAGGTGGCGGCCGCAATCAACCGGCCGCGCAGCTTCGCCGGCGCGGCCGACGCGGTGACCAACCGGTTGAGCACCGCCCACGTCGACACCGCAGGTGCGGCGTTGTTGGATTCCAGCGGGCTTTCGGTCGACGACCGGCTGACGGCCAAGACGCTCGACGGGGTACTGCAGGCCGCCGCCGGGCCTGACCAGCCGGCGCTGCGGGCGCTGCTGGATCTGCTTCCGATCGCCGCCGGCAGCGGGACGCTGGGCGACCGGTTCATCGACGCCTCGACCAGCCAGGGCCCCGCCGGCTGGTTGCGGGCCAAGACGGGCTCGCTGACCGACATCAACGCGTTGGCCGGGGTGCTCACCGATCGCAGCGGCCGAGTGCTCACCTTCGCGTTCATCTCCAACGAGGCGGGCCCGACCGGCCGCAACGTGATGGACGCGTTGGCGACTCGGCTCTGGTTCTGCGGGTGCTCATGACGCCGGCACCGGAGTTGACGCTGGGCACCGCGGTCGACTGGCAATTCGCGGCCACGGTGGGCCGGCGGTTGGCCCGGCCGGGCCCGCCGTCCAGCGACTACACCCGGCGTCAGGTGACCGACGAACTCGTGGGCGCGGCCGCCAGTGCCGAACCCCTGGTGCGTGACGTCACCGGCCTGGTCGCCGATGGCGCCGTGCCCGCCGCCCGCATCGTCGACCGCCCGGAGTGGATCGCCGCGGCGGCCGAGTCGATGCGGGTGATGATGAACGGCGCCGAGAAGCCGCGCGGGTTTCTCACGGGCCGGCTCACCGGCGCGCAGACCGGCGCCGTCCTGGCCTACGTCTCGTCGGGCATTCTCGGCCAGTACGACCCGTTCGCCAGCGGCCAAGAGGCCACCAAAGAGGGGAGCCTGCTGCTGGTGTACCCGAACGTCATCGCCGTCGAGCGGCAGCTTCGAATCGAGCCGTCGGATTTCCGGCTGTGGGTGTGCCTGCACGAGGTCACCCATCGGGTGCAGTTCACCGCCAACCCGTGGCTGCCCGACTACATGTCGCAGGCGCTCGGCGTGCTGACCCGCGACGCCGGTGACGACCTGGGGCAGGTGATGAGCCGGCTCGCCGACTACGCCCGCAATCGCGGGGAGTCCGAAGCCGACGCCAACTCGCAGGGCATTCTCGGTCTGGTGCGGGCGGTGCAGTCCGAGCCCCAGCGCCACGCCCTGGATCAGCTGCTGGTGCTGGGCACGCTGTTGGAGGGCCACGCCGACCACGTCATGGATGCCGTCGGCCCGATGGCGGTGCCGTCGGTGGCCACCATCCGCCGCCGCTTCGACGAGCGTCGCCACCGCAAGCAACCGCCCCTGCAGCGCCTGCTGCGGGCATTGCTGGGCCTCGACGCCAAGCTCAGCCAATACACCCGCGGCAAAGCGTTCGTCGACCACGTCGTGGGTCAGGTGGGAATGGCGCGATTCAACGCCATCTGGACGGGTCCCGAGACGTTGCCGCTGCCCGTCGAGATCGAAGAACCCCAGCAATGGATCGACCGGGTGCTGTAGGCGCGCTGCGCGCGGCGGTCGAGGCGTTCATCAAGGCGCACCTGGCCACCGTCGACCAATGGTGCGTGGCGCTTTCCGGTGGCCCGGACTCGTTGGCGCTCACCGCGGTGGCCGCCCGGCTGCGACCCACCACCGCCGTGGTAGTGGACCACGGCCTGCAACCCGGCTCGGCCGCCGTCGCCGAAACCGCCCGTGCACACGCTGTCTCCCTGGGATGTGTTGGGGCACAAGTGATTCGGGTGCAGGTGGGCACCCAAGGCGGTCCCGAAGCGGCGGCGCGTGCTGCCCGCTACGCGGCCCTGGCCGCCTACCAGGACGGTCCGGTGCTGCTGGGCCACACGCTCGACGACCAGGCCGAGACGGTGCTGCTGGGGCTGGGCCGGGGATCGGGAGTGCGCTCGATCTCCGGGATGCGCCCCTACGATCCGCCCTGGTGCCGGCCGTTGTTGCAGGTCCGACGGGCCGTGACGCACGACGCATGCCGGGAGCTGGGCCTGACCGCGTGGCAGGATCCGCACAACAGCGACCGCCGCTTCACCCGGGCCCGGCTGCGTACCGAGGTGTTGCCGCTGCTCGAAGACGTGCTCGGCGGGGGTGTCGCCGAGTCGCTGGCCCGCACCGCGACCGCGTTGCGGGAGGACGGCGAATTGATCGACACGCTGGCCGCCCGCGCGCTGCCCGGGGCCAAGGCGGGCTCGGGGCTGCGGGTCGCGGCGCTGGCGACTCTGGACGCCCCCGTCCGGCGCCGCGTGATCCGGGCCTGGCTGCTGGCCGGTGGCGCAACGGGACTGACCGACAAGCAGATTCGGGGGGTCGACGCCCTCGTCACCGCCTGGCGCGGCCAGGGCGGGGTGGCGGTGGGCTCGTCCCTGCCCGATGAGCGGTTGTTCGCGGGCCGTCGCGACGGCGTCTTGACGCTGTGGCGCGAGCCGGTCGGCAAACCGGTCCACTGACCGCAATATCGGGGCCGCCGTTGGTTATCCGCCCGCCGGCGTGGCACTCTGTGGTCGTGGCCCAGATCTCCTCGGCGATCACCCCCGCTCAGCCCGCGGAGCTCTACCCCGGGGATATCAAGTCTGTCCTGCTGACGGCGGAGCAAATTCAGGCGCGAATCGCCGAACTCGGCCACGAGATCGGGCAGAACTACCGCGACGCCGCCAGCGAGACGGGTCAGGACCTGCTGTTGATCACCGTGCTCAAGGGCGCTGTGATCTTTGTCACCGATCTGGCCCGCGCGATCCCGGTGCCGACCCAGTTCGAATTCATGGCCGTCAGTTCCTATGGGACTTCGACGTCCTCGTCGGGTGTGGTGCGAATTCTCAAGGACCTGGACCGCGATATTCAGGGCCGCGATGTGCTGATCGTCGAGGATGTCGTCGACTCGGGTCTGACCCTGTCCTGGCTGCTGCGCAATCTCACCACGCGGCATCCGCGGTCGCTGCGGGTGTGCACGCTGCTGCGCAAGCCCGACGCCAAGGGCGCCCAGGTCGACATCGCCTATGTGGGCTTCGACATCCCCAATGACTTCGTCGTGGGTTACGGCCTCGATTACGACGAGCGCTACCGCGACCTGTCCTATATCGGCACCCTGGACCCCAGGGTCTACCAGCAATAGCTTGCTGGGCTCAGTCCAGTTGCCACACCGCGGTGACCGAGAAGTTGACGGTCTGCTGGCCGGGTTCCAGCGGGACCATGGACGGCATGGCCCTCGGTGCGCCGACCGGCGGTGGGTTGCCGGTGGCCTCCGAGATGGACAGCACCCGCCCCAGCCGAAGCCCGGACAGCTGGGCGTATTGCTCGGCGCGGCTCTTGGCATCGTTGAACGCCCGCGCGCGGGCGTCCTTGACCAGCTGTGAATCGTCGGCGATGGAATAGCGGACCGATCTGATTCGGGTGGCGTCACCGCCCGTCCCGACGATGAGGGCCAGCAGCCGCGACGCCGCATCGGGCGGGTGGATCTTGACGGTGACGGCGTTGGTGGCCCGGTATCCGGTGATGTCGGGCGTGCCGCTGGGTCCGGGATTGTTGTATTGCGGCGCCAGGGTGACCTCGGTGGTGCTGATGTCCTTGTGGTCGACGCCCGCGGCGAGCAGCGCGTTGATGACCGCCTGTTGGCGGTCGTTGGTCTGGTTCATCGCGGTGGTGACGTCGGGGGCGGTGAATTCGATGCCGACGTCGGCGGTCAGGGTGTCCGGGACGCCTTGAACTTGCCCGGTCCCCAAAACCGTTACCTGCCGGGGGTTTGCCCCGGGCTGTGACGGGCTGTGCTCGTCGCACGCCGACGCCGCGGCGACGGTCAGGCAGGCCGCCGCTACCGCGATCGAGCGGCGGACAAAACTCGAGGCGTTCGTTGCGACCGGCATGCCTGGCACCCTAGCCGCTGGCCCGCCGGTCGGGCGGGACGCAGCGTCGCAGCCCACTTCGTCACCACCCGACACGGTTTCAAACCCACGGTCATCGCCCAACCCCGGCGGGAGGGTGATTCGAGCAGGGTGCCGGCCGTCTTCAGGGCCCGTCAAAAGGGTGGATCGTCGGGCAATGGCTGCAGGGCGGGTTCGTCGGGCACCCAATCCGGCGGCAATTCCTCCGGTTCTCTGGGATCGTTCACCCAGGTGCAGTACGGGCTGGTGCTCGGCGTTCCCTTGAACAGGAAAAGCATGTCGCGCATGTGGTTTCGGAACTTGCGCGCAGCGATTTCGTCTTTGCGGTCCTGTTCCAGCTGACGCCGGGCGGCGTTGATCGGCCGCTGCTCACGATTGTGTTTGCGCGCCTGTGCGATTCGCCCGCTTCGTTGTCGGGAGCGGCTTCGTCGTTTTCGCGCCGGCGCCGCACATGCCGGACCGCGCGGCTGGGGAAACAGATCGGCACCCGCGGGGGAAGTCCGATACCTGTTCCCGTCGGCGAAGTCCAGATCACGGTGCCGTCGACCAATTGCTCGTCGCGCCATCCACCGAAGGTCTTCAGCCGATGGTGTTGGCGGCACAGGCATTTGAGGTTCTCCGCTACGGTCCGTCCGCCCGCCGCCGGATAGTGGTGGTTGAACGGAACGGTGTGGTCGAGATCGCACACCATCGCCGGCCGACTGCAGCCGGGGAAGCGGCAGGTGAGATCGCGGCACCGGACGGCCCGCTCCAGCGCCGCCGACGGTTGGTAACGCAGCGCCTCGACCGGACTGGTCACCGGGTTGGCGACGAGCAGCGATGCGGCGGCGGCCAACTGACGCACCTGTTCGGCGTCGATGACGCCATAGCCCTCCAGGTAACCGGGCCCGGCGCCATCGGCGTAGACGGTCTGCTCGCTGGCCATCACGTTGATGATCACCTGCGCACCGGTTCGGTTCGATCACGCTTATCGTCGTCCACCCGCATCGGGCACTCGGATTGCCCACAGGCGCAGGCCAACCCGCGGTTTTCGGCCAGCGCGGCCAACGCGTCGGCGCGGCGCTGGTCCATGGTGCGCGGGTCGGCGGGGCACACCTGCGTGGCAAGTTGGGAGAGTCGGCGGTCGAAGGCCACCGCGGCCGTCGCGGCGACGGAGCCATTGATCTCGGCCATCCCGTTGTCTGTGGCGGTGATCGCGATGTGGCGCTCGGTTTCGGCTTCGAGGCGGCGCTCGCGGGCGGCGTCGGGATCGGTGGACCGTACGGCGGCGTCGACCGCGTTGACGATGCGCTGCCTCGACCAACCGTGTCAGTTGCCGATGCGCGCGGCGAGCGACTGGTCGATCTTGGCGATCAGTTCCTCGTTGGTGATCAGGTCGGTGCGGGTGATGATCAGGCGCACGGTGCGCCAGTCGGTTCTCCCGTCGGCCAGCAGGGCCGCGATCTTGGGCACCCGGGTGTCCAGCGCTTCGGCGTGGGACACCAAAAAACTGGCACCCATGGGTGAGAGGTTCATCGCCGCGGCGACCTCGGCGGCGGTCTGCTCGAAGCCGTCGATTTCCGCGTACTCCTGTTCGGCGTGCTCAGCAGTGGCCACGCGATGCCGAAGCAAGGCCGCCACCGCCGCCAGGCGGCGCGCCACGAGCATCGATTCCTCCCGATGGGTGGACTCGATCACCGCGACCAGCGCGGTGGGATCCGAACGGTACTTCGAACATACGTGCGATTGTAGGCGCACCCTCTGACAGCTTTCAGGGCGTGACGAGAACCTTGCAGTGCCGCTCGGGGTCGGCCAGGTCGTCGAAGGCCGCGCAGACCGCGTCCAGCCCCACCTCGCCGGTGATCAGCGGGCTGCCATCGATGCCGCCTTCGGCCAGCGCGCGCAGCGAGTCGCCGAACTCGTCGGGGGTGTAGGCGAGCACGAACTGCACGTTGATCTCTTTGGCGATCGCGAAGAAGGGATGCACGGTGTCGGGTTGCATGCACACCCCGGCGACCACCAGGCGGGTACCCGGCCGCGCGCGGAGCAGCACGTCGTCGATGATGCCCGGCACCCCGACGGCCTCGAACACCACCGCGGGCTTGACGCTGTCGAAGGGCGAACCCTGTGCCGGATCCAGCGTCTGGTGAGCGCCCATCGCGACGGCCAGCTGGCGTCGTTTCGGTGAAAAGTCCGATGCCACAATGGTTTCGATGCCCTTGGACCGCAGGGCGGCGACGATGGCGATCCCGATCGGGCCGCAGCCCAACACCAGGGCACTCTCGCCGGGTGCGATGCTGGACTTATTGACGGCGTGCAGCCCCACCGCCATGGGCTCGGTCAGGGCCGCGTGTTTGAAGTCCAGGCCGTTGGGGATGGGCAGCAGCAGCGGCGCCGACAACAGCATCCGTTCGGAGTAGCCGCCGATTGTCTTGTTGCTGTACACAATTGGCTCAACGCCCTTGGCAGACAACAGCACCGGCAGTGACGTGACCAGGGTACCCGGTGGATGGGTCTCGGTGTCGGGGCCGGCTTCGAGTATCTCGGCGCTGAATTCGTGGCCCATGAAGATGTCGTGGTCGAGGTCGACGTGCATGCCCCCTCCGCCGCCGGCCGCCCGATCGGTCATTTCCAGCACTTGGGCGCCGTGGGCGGCGAAATGTAGGTCGGAGCCGCAGATTCCGCATGCGCGCACGCCGACGAGTACCTGCCCGGCTTCGGGTATCGGGTCGGGCACGTCGTCGCGGTAGACCATACGACCGTCGCGCAACACCGAGGCGCGCATCAGTGCACCGCGTCTTTCTGTTCGTCCACGTGCTCGGTGATGGCTTTGACCACGGCTTCACCCGCCCGGCCGATCAACTGGTCACGCTTGCCTTTGGCCCAGTCGTGGGATGCGCGGGACGCCTCGAGTTGTCGTTTGAAGTGAGGAATCACCTTGCGTGCCATCAGGTCATAGCAGTGGTGCGTCGCCTCCGGGGAGGCCCAGTCATGGCCGAGCATCAGCAGGGTTCCGAAGCCGCCGGAGCGGTCGAGTAAGTCTTCGATGTGGGCGATGGCGTCCTCGGGCGTGCCGATGCAGCAATTGCCCTTGGCCGCATAGTCCGCGACGAACTCGTGCGGCGTCTGCGAGCCTTCGACGCTGTTGGCCAGCGGGACGAACCCGGCGGCGCCGAAGTAATTCGCGAAATCCTGTAGCCCGTAGGTGCAATCGTCGATGGCCTGCTCACGGCTGTCGGCGACGTGCATGATGCTCAGGACGCGCCAGTCGCCGCGATCCGGCTCGTCCCGACCGGCCTTTTCGGCCTGTTCGCGGACCACGTCCCAGGTGGTTTCCAGTGCCGCGTAGCCGCCGGGCACCGACATCGACAGTGACAGCAGCGAGGTGCCCAGCGCGCCGGCCAACCGCGGTCCCGACGGTGAAATCATTGCCGCCGTGGAGATTTCGGGATAGGGCCAGGTATAGGGCCGGATGTGCAACTGCGCGTCGCGCAGCGTGAACCAATCGGAGTGACGGTCGATTCGTTCGGTGGGCGCGGCGCGGAACAGCGCCAGGATGGCCTCGAGGGATTCCTGCATCATCCGTCGCTGCTCGACGGGGTCGATGCCCATCATGAAGGCATCGGAGGGCAACGCGCCGGGCCCGGTGCCGAACATGACCCGTCCGCGGGTCAGGTGATCCAGCAGCACCCAGCGGTCGGCCACCATCAGCGGATGGTGATAGGGCAGCGACACCACTCCCGTACCCAGCCGGATGTGTTTGGTCCTCTCGGCCGCCGCGGCGATGAACACCTCCGGGCAGGCGATCAGCTCGTAGCCGCCGGAGTGGTGTTCTCCGAACCACGCTTCGTCGAACCCGAGCCGATCCAGCGCGACGACGCGTTCCATGTCGTATTCCAGTGCAACCGTTGGGGATTGGCCAACAGGGTGAAACGGGGTGATAAAGACACCGAACCGCAGGGGCGCGCTCATCAAAGCTCCAATCCGTTGAGGAATTTCAGTAAGGCCGCATTCACCTCGTCGGGGCGCTCCTGCTGCAGCCAATGCCCGGCGCCGTCGATCATCACTTGTTGGTACGGACCGGAAATCGCCTCGGCAGCGCGGTCGGCGCGGGTGAACGACAAGACGGGATCAGCCGTCCCGCCGATGAACAAACACGGCACCGAGATCTTCACGCCGTCGAGCTCGGGGGTGGTCTCCCAGTTGCGGTCGAAATTGCGATACCAGTTCAGGCCGCCGGTGAAGCCGGTCCGCGAGAACTCGGCGACGTAGTGGTCGAGCTCATCCTGGCTTATCCACTCCGGCAGCCCGTCGGGCTCGGGCAGGCGTTCGACGAATCCCTCCGGACCCGGCGCCACCATCCGCAGCCCCGCGGCCTTGTCGCCCGATGTCCGTAGGCCGCCCATCATCCGTCGCATCACCCGCGCGGGATCGGCATTCAGTTCGGCGTCGGCGACGCCGGGCTCTTGAAAGTACAGGATGTAGAAGAAGTTCTCGCCGAACGTTTTCCCCCACGCCTGGGTGGGCGCCAGGCGCGGACGGGGCGTCACGGGCACGCTGAGCGCGGCGACCGCCGCGACCCGGTCTGGGTGTAGCAGCGGGGCATTCCACACCACGGCCGCGCCCCAGTCGTGCCCGATCCACACCGCGCGCTCGGCACCGACGTCGTCGAGCAGGCCGACCAGGTCGCCCGTCAACTGGTGAATGTCGTACGCCTCGACGGCATCCGGACGATCCGAACCGCCGTAGCCGCGCTGATCGGGCGCCAGCACGTGATAGCCGGCCTGGGCGAGGACGTCTATCTGGTGGCGCCAGGAATAGGCCAGTTCGGGAAAGCCGTGGGCCAAGATCACCACAGGTGCGCCGCGGTCGCCCGCTTCGGTCACCCGCAGCCGCACACCGTTGGTATCTACTAACCGTTGGGTTGGGGGCACCGTCTCACCAAAGCACAACGGTTGCGGACTGAGAAGAGTTGGCCATCAAAAGGCGGAGACAGCGGAATACTCGAATTATGCGGTTGGACCACGTCGTGCTCTGGACGAAAGATCCGCGGGACTCGATGGACTTCTACACGCGCGTCGTCGGCCTGCAGCCGCTCCGATTCGCCGAATTCGAGGCCGGAGACGCGCCTTTCCCGAGCGTGCGGATCTGTGCGGACTCGATCATCGACTTGATGCCGCCTGAAAACGTTCCAGGTACCGAGGCTTTGACCCGGGTCGAAGGCAGCGCCGGCCACCGGGTCAACCATGTCTGCCTCGCACTGTCCAAGGCCGAGTACGACGCGCTGGACCGGCGTCTGCAAGACGAAGGCGTGGATACCAGCGCGCGGTTGAATCACAGCTTCGGTGCGCGCGGTTGGGCGCCGCAGGGATTCTATTTCCCTGATCCCGACGGCAACGTGATCGAGGCGCGCTATTACGAGTAGCGACCAACCTGCATGGTCGCGAGTCGGGAACCGGCTGTCGTTAACAGGGCAGGACAGTGGCGACCCGCTGCGCCCCGGCTCTGCCGGAACTGGCGATCGCCACAGGGCAGATGGTGGCGACCCGCTGCACCCCGGCTCTGCCGGAACTGGCGATCGCCACAGGCGGTAGCCTGGACTTTTCCAGCTGCGTGTATATCGGGAGAGGACCTGGCCGGCAAGGCCGATGATTGATGAACCGGAAAAACGTTATTCGCACCATCACGGTGATTGCTGTCGTGGTGCTGCTCGGCTGGTCGTTCTTCTACTTCAGCGACGACACTCGCGGCTATAAGCCCGTCGACACTTCCGTGGCGATGTCCCAAATCAACGGCGACAACGTCAAAAGCGCACAAATCGACGATCGCGAACAGCAGCTGCGCCTGACCCTGAAGAAGGGCAATGGCGACACGGACAACTCCGACAAGGTCATCACCAAATATCCGAGCGGGTATGCGGTCGACCTCTTCAACGCGCTGACCGCCAAGAACGCGAAGGTCAGCACCGTCGTCAACCAGGGCAGCATTCTGGGCGAGCTGCTGGTCTACGTCCTGCCGCTGCTGCTGCTCGTGGGGCTGTTCGTGATGTTTTCCCGCATGCAGGGCGGCGCCCGGATGGGCTTCGGATTCGGCAAATCGCGCGCCAAACAGCTCTCCAAGGACATGCCCAAGACCACGTTCGCCGACGTCGCCGGCGTCGACGAGGCGGTCGAGGAGCTCTACGAGATCAAGGACTTCCTGCAGAACCCCGGTCGCTATCAAGCGTTGGGCGCCAAGATCCCCAAAGGCGTGCTGCTCTACGGTCCGCCCGGGACCGGTAAGACCCTGCTTGCCCGCGCGGTGGCCGGCGAGGCCGGCGTCCCGTTCTTCACCATCTCCGGCTCCGACTTCGTCGAGATGTTCGTCGGCGTCGGCGCGTCCCGGGTGCGCGACCTGTTCGAACAGGCCAAGCAGAACAACCCGTGCATCATCTTCGTAGACGAGATCGACGCCGTAGGCCGCCAGCGTGGCGCGGGCCTGGGCGGCGGGCACGACGAGCGTGAGCAAACGCTGAACCAGTTGCTGGTCGAAATGGACGGGTTCGACCCGCGGGCCGGCGTCATTCTGATCGCGGCCACCAACCGGCCGGACATTCTGGACCCGGCGCTGCTGCGGCCCGGCCGCTTCGACCGGCAGATCCCGGTGTCCAACCCGGACCTGGCGGGTCGCAAAGCGGTGCTGGAGGTGCACTCCAAGGGCAAGCCGATCGGCCCGGACGCCGACCTCGCCGGGCTGGCCAAGCGGACCGTCGGCATGACCGGCGCCGACCTGGCCAACGTCATCAACGAGGCAGCGCTGCTCACCGCCCGGGAGAACGGCACCGTCATCACCAGCGCCGCTTTGGAAGAGGCGGTGGACCGGGTGATCGGCGGCCCGCGCCGCAAGGGCCGCATCATCAGCGAGCAGGAAAAGAAGATCACCGCCTATCACGAAGGCGGCCACACGCTGGCGGCCTGGGCGATGCCCGACATCGAGCCGATCTACAAGGTGACGATCCTGGCGCGGGGCCGCACCGGCGGTCACGCGGTGGCGGTGCCGGAGGAAGACAAGGGACTGCGGACCCGCTCGGAGATGATCGCGCAATTGGTGTTCGCAATGGGCGGGCGCGCCGCCGAGGAACTGGTCTTCCGGGAGCCGACGACCGGCGCGGTGTCAGACATCGAACAGGCCACCAAAATCGCGCGCGCCATGGTCACCGAGTTCGGGATGAGCTCCAAACTCGGTGCGGTCAAATACGGTTCGGAACACGGCGACCCGTTCCTGGGCCGCACCATGGGAACGCAAGCGGACTATTCGCACGAGGTCGCCCGCGACATCGACGACGAGATCCGCAAGCTGATCGAGGCCGCACACACCGAGGCGTGGGAAGTCCTCACCGAATACCGTGACATCCTCGACATCCTCGCGGGCGAGCTGCTGGAGAAGGAAACCCTGCACCGGGCCGAGTTGGAGAGCATCTTCTCCGGCGTCGAAAAGCGGCCGCGGCTCACCATGTTCGACGATTTCGGTGGCCGCATCCCCTCGGACAAGCCGCCGATCAAGACGCCCGGCGAGCTGGCCATCGAGCGTGGCGAGCCCTGGCCGCCGCCCACACCCGAGCCGGCCTTCAAGGCGGCCATCGCGCGGGCCAGCGAAGCGGCACGGCTGGAGGCTGACCGAAACGCCAATGGCGGCAACGGTTCTTACGGGAGCCAGGGCAGCGGTAAGCGTCAGGGCGCGCCGCACGAACCCACCCAGCCCGATTACGGCGCGCCGGCCGGTTGGCGAGCGCCGGGATGGCCACCACAGCAATCGCCGCAGCCGCAGCAATCGCCGCAGCCACAGCAATCGCCGCAGCCGCAGCAGCACTATTGGCATCCGCCGGCACAGCCGGCACAGCCTGGACAGCAGCCCTATTGGCAGCAACCGGCGCCCAGCTACCCGGGGCCACAGGCGTATCCGGGACGGCAGGGCCATGCGGGCAACCAGCAGGGATATCCGGGTCGCTCTGGTCAGCCGGGTCAGGCGGGTCAGGCGCAGCCGCCGTACCCGCCGTATCCGCCGTACCCCCCGCCGGGCCAGCCCGCCCCGGAGGGTGGCTCGCCCGACCGGCAGGATGACGACGTAAGCCGGTCCAATCCGCCGGCCCACGGCTGAGCAAACGGAGGATTCGATGGCACTGCCGGACACTGCGATGCGCCAGATACGGGTCTTCGACCACGAACGTGCCGAGGCCGCGGTCCGCGAGTTGCTGTACGCGATCGGCGAAGACCCGGACCGGCACGGCTTGCGCGAAACCCCGGCCCGCGTCGCCCGCGCCTATCAGGAGATGTTCGCCGGGCTCTACACCGATCCCGACAGCGTGTTGAACACCATGTTCGACGAGCAACACGACGAGCTGGTGTTGGTCAAGGAAATCCCGCTGTACTCCACCTGCGAACACCACCTGGTGTCGTTCCACGGGGTGGCCCACGTCGGCTACATCCCCGGCAACGACGGCCGGGTCACCGGCCTGTCGAAGATCGCGCGGCTGGTCGACCTGTACGCCAAGCGGCCCCAGGTGCAGGAACGGCTCACGAGTCAGATCGCCGACGCCCTGGTGAAAAAGCTCAATCCGCGCGGGGTGATCGTCGTGGTCGAAGCCGAGCACCTGTGCATGGCGATGCGTGGTGTTCGCAAACCGGGAGCGACCACCACGACCTCGGCGGTGCGAGGTCTGTTCAAAACCAACGCCGCTTCTCGAGCCGAAGCGCTCGACCTCATCTTGCGTAAGTGAGCCCGGCGCCTGTGCAGGTAATGGGAGTTCTGAACGTCACTGACGATTCGTTCTCCGACGGCGGCCGCTACCTCGACCCCGACAAAGCCGTGGCGCAGGGACTGGCGCTGGTCGCCGACGGCGGCGGCATCGTCGACGTCGGGGGGGAATCGACCCGGCCCGGCGCCACCCGCGTCGACTCCCGGGTCGAGACGTCCCGGGTCGTTCCCGTCGTCAAAGAGCTTTCGTCACAAGGCGTTACGGTGAGCATCGACACCATGCACGCCGATGTCGCGCGGGCGGCGCTGGGCAGCGGCGCGCGAATCGTCAACGACGTGTCGGGCGGCCGTGCCGATCCCGCCATGGCGCCGCTGCTGGCCGAGGCGAAAGTGCCTTGGGTGCTGATGCATTGGCGATCTGTTTCGGGCGAGCGTCCGCACGCGGCCCCGAACTACCGCGACGTGGTCGCCGAAGTGCGCGCCGAGCTGCTTGCCAGCGTCGACGCCGCGGTGTCCGCCGGTGTCGACCCCGCCCAGCTGATGATCGATCCCGGCCTGGGATTCGCCAAGACGGGACAACACAATTGGGCGCTGCTGCATGCCTTGCCGCAATTGGTCGCCACCGGGATCCCGGTGCTCCTGGGCGCATCGCGCAAACGGTTCCTCGGTACGTTGTTGGCCGGGCCCGACGGCTCCCCGCGGCCGCCCGACGGGCGTGAGACGGCGACCGCGGTGATTTCCGCACTGGCCGCGCTGCACGGGGCGTGGGGGGTGCGGGTGCACGACGTGCGCGCGACGGTCGATGCGCTCAAGGTCGTGACGGCGTGGAACGACCGAACGCACACTGGGCTGGCTGGAGACGATGGCTGATCGAATCGAGTTGCGCGGGTTGAAGGTTCGCGGACAGCACGGAGTTTTCGACCACGAACGCGCGAACGGGCAGGACTTCGTTATCGACGTCACGGTGTGGATCGACCTGGCGTCGGCCGCCGCCACCGACGATCTGGCCGACACCTACGACTACGCCGCGCTGGCCCAACTGGCGGCCGATGTCGTGGCAGGACCCGCGCGCAACCTGATCGAAACCGTCGGGGCCCAGATCGCCGATCAGGTGATGGACGACGAGCGCGTGCACGCCGTCGAGGTGGTGGTGCACAAGCCGCAAGCTCCGATCCCGCAGCAGTTCGCGGACGTCTCGGCGGTGGTGCGGCGGTCGCGGCGCGGCCGCGGTTCGGTGGTGCCGCTATGACGCATGTGGAGTGGCGCCCATGACCAGAGTGGTGCTGTCCGTCGGCTCCAACCTGGGTGACCGGCTTGCGCGGTTGCAGTCCGTCGTCGACGGCCTGGGGGACACGGTGCTCGCCGTGTCACCGGTGTACGAGACCGACCCGTGGGGCCGGATGGATCAGGCACCGTTTCTCAACGCGGTGCTGATCGCCGACGACCCGGCCCGCGACGGGCAGGGCTGGCTGGCCCGGGCGCAGGAGTTCGAGCGGGCGGCGGGCCGGGTCCGCGGCGAACGCTGGGGCCCGCGCACCCTCGACGTCGACCTCATCGCCTGCTACGGGCAAACCGAGGTGACGTCCCGGGAGAACAACCTGACGCTGCCGCACCCGCTGGCGCATTTGCGGGCCTTCGTGTTGATCCCCTGGCTGGCCGTCGACCCGGACGCACAACTGACGCTGGCCGGCGGGCCGCAACCGGTCGCGGGACTGCTCGCCCAGCTGGAAGAGGCCGACCGCGAGGGTGTGCGGTTGACCGGCCTGACGCTTCGGCCGGACGGCACGTCCCCGGCCGACCGGGGGCCGAACGCCTGATGGGACCCACCCGTAAGCGTGACCTGACGGCCGCGGTGGTCGGCGCTGCCGTGGTGGGTTACCTGCTGGTCAACGGCCTGTACCGGTGGTTTCCCCCGATCACGGTGTGGACCGGGTTGTCGCTGCTGGCGGTGGCCATCGCCGAGGCGCTGTGGGCGCGCTACGTGCGCGCCAAGATCAGCGACGGCGAAATCGGACCCGGCCCCGGCTGGTTGCATCCGCTCGCGGTGGCACGCAGCCTGATGGTCGCCAAGGCCTCGGCGTGGGTGGGGGCGTTGATGCTGGGCTGGTGGGTCGGACTGCTGGTGTATTTCCTGCCGCGCCGGTCCTGGCTACGGGCCGCCGCCGAGGACACCTCCGGAACGGTGGTGGCGGCCATCAGCGCACTGGCATTGGTGGTTGCCGCGCTGTGGCTGCAACATTGCTGCAAGTCCCCGCACGACCCGACCGAACACGGCGAGGGCGCCGAAACCTAGGGGCAATCAATCCGCCGATCAACCCAGGTGAGAATCGCCGGAGTCGGGCGACACGCGGATTGACCTCGCACAGGTACAGTCAGGCCATGACCGTTCTGTCCCGCGGCGCCCGGGTCCGGCGCGGCGGCCGCAGGCCGGGGTGGGTGCTCTTGACCGCGTTGCTGGTCCTCGCGATAGGTGCCAGTTCCGCATTGGTTTTCACCAATCGGGTGGAACTCCTCAAGCTCGCTGTAATCCTGGCGCTGTGGGCCGCAGTCGCCGGCGCCTTCGTTTCCGTGCTCTATCGCCGCCAAAGCGATGCCGACCAAGCCCGCGTCCGCGACCTCAAGCTGGTCTACGACCTCCAGCTGGACCGGGAGATTTCGGCCCGGCGTGAATACGAACTGACCGTCGAGTCCCAGCTGCGCCGCGAGTTGGCCTCCGAACTGCGCGCCCAGGCCGCCGACGATCTGGCCGAGCTGCGCGCGGAACTGGGCGCGTTGCGGACCAGCCTGGAAATCCTGTTCGACACCGACCTCGCGCACCGCCCCGCCCTCGGGACCGTCGAGACCGAGCCGCAGCCGGAGCGGGCGTACAGCGAGTGGGATCGCAACGGCGAGGGTCGCCGCGATAACCCCGTCGATTGGGTGTCCAGCGATCGGGTCACGTCGGTGCCCGAGGACAACCCGCACGGCCGCGCCGACGAGACGGCCATCATCGACGTGCCCGAAGAGCCCCTGTTGCCGCCCCGGCAGCCGCCGCCACCCCGGCGGGAGCGGACCCGCTACCAGTACGAACCGGCCCCAGAACCGGTGTATCCGACGCCGGAGCCCGCCTACGCCGCACCGCCGGAACCGCGGTTCGAACGTCGTCACCAACCGCCGCCACCGCCGCGACCTGAACCCGAACCCCCGACCGCGCCGGAGCCCGAACCCCGGCCCCAGCCGGAACGGCAACGCCAGGACTGGCAGCCGACGGCCGCCGAAGGGCAGTGGTTGTCGCCCGGATCGCCCGGCAGCGACTGGGCCGGCGCCGACTCGTCCGGGGAATCGGCGGGCGGGCGGCGCGCCCGGCATTCGGGCTTCGATGAATCCCGGGGTGAATCCCGCGACGAATCCCGCGATGAATCCCGCGACGAAGCCTGGGATGGCCTGCCGGTCGAGCCGGTGCCCCCGCCGCCCTACACCGAGTCCGGGCGACGGGCGCGGTCACGCCACTCGGCGGAGTACCGCGATTACGGCGCGCGCAATTTCGCGCCGGGCAGCGAGCCGCCTGCCCCGGCGCCGCCCCCGCGCCCGGTGCACCAGGGTCCGCCCGCCGGCGCGCCCCCGCCACCGCGGGTGGCACCACCGGCGGCGCCGGAGCACGCGCCCCGGCACGGCGGTGAACCGCAGCCAGAGGACGCCGACAGCGCTGGAGAAACCACCACGACGGGCGGCCAGTCGGTGGCCGATCTGCTGGCCCGCCTGCAGGTACAGCCCTCCGAGGGTGGCCGGCGCCGTCGCCGCGAGGGCTGAGCTGGGAGCTTCCTCACATTGGGAAACGCCTGGTAATCGACTAGAGTCTCAGTGACCGAACGGTACCCACCCAGTGGGACCGGAACGAACCAAGAAATCAGTGAGGTCGTCTGCGATGGTGCAGTTCGACGGTCTGCGCCCGGCCAGGCTCAAGGTGGGAATCATCTCCGCCGGCCGGGTGGGCACCGCGCTCGGTGTCGCGCTGGAGCGCGCGGACCACGTCGTGGTGGCGTGCAGCGCCATCTCCCATGCGTCGCGGCAGCGGGCCCAGCGCTGGCTGGCCGACACCCCGGTCGCGACGCCGCCGGACGTCGCCGCCGGTGCCGAACTGTTGCTGCTCGCGGTTCCCGACAGCGAACTCGCCGGCCTGGTGTCGGGGCTGGCCGCGACGTCGGCGGTGCGGCCCGGAACGATCGTGGTCCACACGTCCGGTGCGAACGGGGTGGGCGTACTCGGCCCGCTGGCCGACCAGGGCTGCATCCCGCTGGCGATCCACCCGGCGATGACGTTCACTGGTTCCGACGAGGACATCAGCAGGCTGCCGGACACCTGCTTCGGCATCACGGCGGCCGACGAGGTCGGATACGCGATCGGGCAATCGCTCGTCTTGGAGATGGGTGGAGAACCCTTCTGCGTCGCCGAGGAGGCCCGCGTCCTCTACCACGCGGCGCTGGCCCACGCCGGCAACCACCTCGTGACCGTGCTCGCCGACGCGGTGGAGGCACTGCGCGCCGCGCTGCGCGGCAGCGAGCTGCTCGGTCAACAGTCCGTCGACGACCAGCCTGGCGGCATCGCCGAACGCATCGTCGGGCCGCTGGCCCGGGCGGCGCTGGAGAACACGCTGCAACGCGGCCAGGCCGCGCTCACCGGTCCGGTCGCGCGGGGCGACGCCGCGGCGGTCGCCGGGCATCTGGCCGCTCTCGGCCGGGTCGGACCTGAACTGGCGCAGGCGTATCGGGTGAACGCCCTGCGAACCGCTCAGCGCGCGCACGCGCCCCAAGACGTCGTCGAGGTGCTGACCGCATGAAACCTAGCAAGCCACCGGCCTTCACGGCGGGCGAACTCAACCTGTACCCGAAGCCGCGCGACGTCACCGACGTCAGCCGCGCTCTGCGCCACACCGGCCGCCGGGTGATGTTGGTGCCCACCATGGGCGCCCTGCACGACGGCCATCTGGCGCTGGTGCGCGCGGCCAAGCGGGTGCCCGGGTCGGTGGTCGTCGTCTCGATCTTCGTCAACCCGCTGCAGTTCGGGGCCGGCGAGGATCTCGACGCCTACCCCCGGACCATGGACGACGACCTTGCGCTGCTGCGCTCCGAAGGCGTCGAAATCGTCTTCGCCCCAACGGCCACGGCGATGTATCCCGACGGGTTGCGCACCACGGTGCAGCCCGGACCGCTGGCCGCCGAGCTCGAGGGCCGCCACCGGCCCACCCACTTCGCCGGTGTGCTCACCGTCGTGTGCAAGCTGCTGCAAATCGTGCGCCCGGACCGGATCTTCTTCGGCGAGAAGGACTATCAGCAGCTGGTGATGATCCGTCAGATGGTCGCGGACCTCAATGTCGACGTTCAGGTCGTCGGGGTGCCGACCGTCCGGGAAGGCGACGGCCTGGCGATGTCGTCGCGCAACCGCTATCTGGACGCCACGCAACGTGAACTGGCCGTGACGCTTTCGGCGGCGCTGACCGCCGCTGCGCACGCCGCGCACCACGGCGGTGCGGCCGCGCTGGACGCGGCGCGCGCGGTGCTCGACGCCGTGCCCGCGCTCACGCTCGACTACCTCGAGCTGCGCGACGCCGGGCTCGGCCCGGCGCCCGCCCACGGCTGCGCCCGGCTGCTGGTCGCGGCGCGGCTGGGCACCACCAGGCTGCTGGACAACATCGAAATGCAGATCGAAACACCCGCCGGCACCGCTGGGCCGGACGGTAACCAGGAATACGCCCAATCACCTTGGAGGAACTGATGCTACGGACGATGCTCAGGTCGAAGATCCACCGGGCCACCGTCACGCAGGCCGACCTGCACTACGTGGGCTCGGTGACCATCGACGCCGATCTGATGGACGCCGCGGACCTGCTCGAAGGCGAACAGGTGACCATCGTCGACATCGACAACGGTGCCCGGCTCGTCACCTACGCCATCACCGGCGAGCGCGGCAGCGGGGTGATCGGAATCAACGGTGCCGCAGCGCATCTCGTTCACCCCGGTGATCTGGTGATCCTGATCGCGTACGGGACCATGGAGGAGGCGGAGGCCCGGACCTATCAGCCGCGGATCGTCTTCGTCGACTCCGACAACAAGCCGATCGACCTCGGCCACGACCCGGCCTTCGTGCCGTCGGATGCGGCCGAGCTGTTGGATCCCCGGATCGTTGCGCGGTAGCCGTGCTGCTGGCAATCGACGTCCGTAACACCCACACCGTCGTCGGGCTGATATCGGGCTCCAAAGACCACGCAAACGTCGTGCAGCAGTGGCGGATTCGCACTGAGTCGGAAATCACCGCGGACGAATTGGCGCTGACGATCGACGGTTTGATCGGCGAGGACTCCGAGCGGCTCACCGGTGCCGCCGCGCTGTCGACCGTGCCGTCGGTGCTGCACGAGGTGCGGCTCATGCTCGACCAGTACTGGCCGTCGGTGGCCCACGTGCTGATCGAGCCCGGGGTGCGCACCGGCATCCCGCTGCTGGTGGACAACCCCAAAGAAGTTGGCGCCGACCGAATCATCAACTGCCTGGCGGCCTTTCACCGCTTCCAGAGCCCCTCCATCGTCATCGACTTCGGATCCTCGATCTGCGTTGACGTCGTCTCGGCCAAGGGCGAATTCCTCGGCGGCGCGATCGCGCCCGGATTGCAGGTTTCCTCCGATGCCGCCGCGGCCCGCTCGGCGGCGCTGCGCCGCGTGGAGCTGACTCGGCCCCGCTCGGTGATCGGCAAGAACACCGTCGAGTGCATGCAGGCCGGGGCGGTGTTCGGCTTCGCCGGTTTGGTCGACGGCCTGGTGGGACGCATTCGCGAGGACGTGGACGGCTTCGCCGGTGACGACGTTGCGATCGTGGCTACCGGACACACCGCGCCGCTGCTGCTGCCCGAGCTACAGACCGTCAGCCATTACGAACAGCATCTGACCCTGCACGGCCTGCGGCTGGTCTTCGAACGCAACCGCGACGCCCAGCGCGGCCGCCTGAAGACGGCCCGCTAGAGCTCCCCGCCCGGGCTGCCGGTCAAACGGGCCGCCAGAGTTCATTTAAGCTGGCAGGTCGTGAGTGACGCCCCAGACGCCGGAGCAGATATTCCCGAGCAGTACCGAATCCGCCGGGACAAGCGCGCCCGGCTGCTCGCCGAGGGGCGTGACCCCTACCCGGTCGCCGTCGAACGCACCCACACGTTGGCGCAGGTCCGCGCCGCCCACCCCGACCTGCCGGTCGACACCGCGACCGATGACGTGGTCGGCGTCGCCGGCCGGGTGATCTTCGCCCGCAACTCGGGAAAGCTCTGCTTCGCCACGCTGCAGGAGGGTGATGGCACCGCCCTGCAAGTGATGGTCAGCCTCGACAAGGTGGGCAGGGAATCCCTGGACGCGTGGAAGACCGACGTCGACCTCGGCGACATCGTCTACGTGCACGGCAACGTGATCAGCTCACGGCGGGGCGAATTGTCGGTGCTCGCCGATTCGTGGCGGATGGCATCCAAGTCGTTGCGTCCGCTGCCCGTCGCGCACAAGGAGATGAGCGAAGAGGCGCGGGTGCGGCAGCGCTACGTCGACCTGATCGTGCGCCCGCAGGCGCGCACGGTGGCCCGGCAGCGGATCGCGGTCGTCCGCGCCATCCGCAACGCATTGGAACGGCGCGGCTTTCTCGAAGTCGAAACCCCAATGTTGCAGACGCTGGCCGGTGGGGCGGCCGCGCGGCCCTTCGTCACCCATTCCAATGCGCTGGACATCGATCTCTACCTGAGGATCGCACCGGAACTGTTCCTCAAGCGCTGCGTCGTCGGTGGTTTCGACAAGGTTTTCGAAGTAAATCGAGTGTTTCGAAACGAAGGCGCGGATTCCACCCATTCTCCGGAATTTTCGATGCTGGAGACCTACCAGGCGTACGGAACGTATGACGATTCGGCAGTAGTGACGCGCGAGCTTATTCAAGAGGTCGCCGATGAGGCGATCGGAACCAGACAACTACCGCTGCCCGACGGCAGTGTCTACGACATAGACGGAGAATGGGCTTCTATAGAAATGTACCCGTCGCTGTCGCAGGCGCTCGGTGAAGAGATCACGCCGGAGGCGACGGTCGAAAAGCTGCTCGGCATCGCCGATCGGCTCGGTGTCGAGATTCCCGGCGACCGGGGCTATGGACACGGAAAGATCGTCGAGGAACTGTGGGAGCACACGGTGGGCAACGCGCTCGTCGCGCCGGTGTTTGTGCGGGATTTCCCCGTCGAGACAACACCTTTGACGCGCCAGCACCGCAGCATCGCGGGCGTCACCGAGAAGTGGGACCTGTATGTGCGCGGGGTCGAACTGGCCACCGGGTACTCGGAACTGAACGATCCGGTAGTGCAGCGGGAGAGGTTCGCCGCCCAGGCGCGCGCGGCGGCGGCCGGTGACGACGAGGCCATGGCGCTCGACGAAGACTTTCTCGCCGCGCTCGAGTATGGGATGCCGCCATGTACCGGAACGGGAATGGGTATCGACCGGTTGTTGATGACTTTGACCGGACTGTCAATTCGGGAGACAGTTTTGTTCCCCATTGTTCGGCCACACTCGTAGTTGAAAACGCAACCCTGCAGCGTCCGTACAGATTGAGTATGCTGCGTTGTTATGGCACATTGGTGACCGGGGAGGTCGTTCCAATCTGCTCAGCAACTGCTCAGGACGAAATGCGAGGGTAAGCCAATGGCAAAAAAAGTGACCGTCACCTTGGTCGATGATTTCGACGGTGCCGGCGCAGCCGACGAAACGGTCGAATTCGGGCTTGACGGGGTGACCTATGAGATTGATCTTTCGTCCAAGAATGCCGCGAAACTTCGCGGGGATCTGAAGCAGTGGGTGGAAGCCGGCCGCCGCGTCGGCGGTCGCCGGCGCGGGCGTTCCGGTTCCGGACGCGGCCGCGGCGCCATCGACCGTGAGCAGAGCGCAGCAATCCGCGAATGGGCTCGCCGGAACGGGCACAACGTGTCGACGCGCGGTCGCATCCCGGCCGACGTCATCGACGCATTCCACGCGGCAACCTGACAGTCATCAAACCGGCGCCCGGGTTACCAGCCCGGGCGCCGGTTTGTTATTTCGCTGGGCGCGAAATAATCGTCGGGCGGCCCGGGAAACGAATTGGGACTTTGCAACGTTTCTCCGGATACGGCGCGGAGCGGCGCGGGCGGTCGCGGGTGAGATTTGGGCCGAAGGGACCAAGTTACGTCCGCAGCGAACGAGGCTGCACAAGTTAGGCCCGCCGGCAAGCCGACCATTACAGTGGATGGCAGGTACGCGATTCCGGCCACAGGGGACCGGCAAGGTTGCTAGAAGGGCCGCTGACAGGTTTGTACCGATGTGAGGGAGAGCAGGTAACCCGATGTTTGAAAGATTTACCGACCGTGCACGGCGGGTCGTCGTCCTGGCGCAAGAAGAGGCCCGGATGCTCAACCACAACTACATCGGCACCGAGCACATCCTGCTGGGTTTGATTCACGAGGGCGAAGGCGTCGCGGCGAAGTCGCTGGAGTCGCTGGGCATCTCGCTCGAGGGCGTCCGCAGCCAGGTCGAGGAGATCATCGGTCAGGGTCAGCAGGCGCCGTCGGGTCACATTCCGTTCACCCCGCGCGCCAAGAAGGTTCTCGAGCTGAGCCTGCGTGAGGCGCTGCAGCTGGGCCACAACTACATCGGTACCGAGCACATTTTGCTGGGCCTGATCCGTGAGGGTGAGGGCGTGGCGGCGCAGGTGTTGGTGAAGCTGGGTGCCGAGCTGACCCGGGTGCGCCAGCAGGTGATCCAGCTGCTGTCGGGTTACCAGGGCAAGGAGGCCGCGGAGGCGGGCACCGGTGGCCGTGGTGGCGAGTCCGGCAGCCCCTCCACGTCGTTGGTGCTCGACCAGTTCGGCCGCAACCTGACGGCGGCCGCGATGGAAGGCAAGCTCGACCCGGTCATCGGCCGCGAGAAGGAAATCGAGCGGGTGATGCAGGTGCTGAGCCGGCGCACCAAGAACAACCCGGTGCTGATCGGCGAGCCCGGCGTCGGCAAGACCGCCGTCGTCGAGGGCCTGGCGCAGGCGATCGTGCACGGCGAGGTCCCGGAGACGCTGAAGGACAAGCAGCTCTACACGCTGGACCTCGGCTCGCTGGTGGCCGGCTCGCGCTACCGCGGTGATTTCGAGGAACGCCTGAAGAAGGTGCTCAAGGAGATCAACACCCGCGGCGACATCATCCTGTTCATCGACGAGCTGCACACCCTGGTGGGTGCCGGCGCCGCCGAGGGCGCGATCGACGCCGCGTCGATCCTGAAGCCCAAGCTGGCCCGCGGCGAGCTGCAGACCATCGGTGCCACCACGCTCGACGAGTACCGCAAGTACATCGAGAAGGACGCGGCCCTGGAGCGTCGCTTCCAGCCGGTGCAGGTGGGGGAGCCGACGGTGGAGCACACCATCGAGATCCTCAAGGGTCTGCGCGACCGCTACGAGGCGCACCACCGGGTGTCCATCACCGACCCGGCGCTGGTCGCGGCGGCCACCCTGGCCGACCGCTACATCAACGACCGATTCCTGCCGGACAAGGCGATCGACCTGATCGACGAGGCGGGCGCCCGGATGCGGATCCGCCGCATGACCGCGCCGCCAGACCTGCGCGAGTTCGACGAGAAGATCGCCGACGCGCGCCGGGAGAAGGAGTCGGCGATCGATGCCCAGGACTTCGAGAAGGCGGCCAGCCTGCGGGATCGGGAGAAGCAGCTGGTGGCCCAGCGCGCCGAGCGCGAAAAGCAATGGCGCTCCGGCGACCTCGACGTGGTCGCCGAGGTCGACGACGAGCAGATCGCCGAGGTACTGGGCAACTGGACCGGCATCCCGGTGTTCAAGCTCACCGAGGCCGAGACCACCCGGTTGCTGCGCATGGAGGACGAGCTGCACAAGCGGATCATCGGCCAGGAGGACGCCGTCAAGGCCGTCTCCAAGGCGATCCGCCGCACCCGCGCCGGGCTGAAAGACCCCAAGCGGCCCTCGGGTTCGTTCATCTTCGCCGGCCCGTCCGGTGTCGGTAAGACCGAGCTGTCCAAGGCGCTGGCCAACTTCTTGTTCGGCGACGACGACGCGCTCATCCAGATCGACATGGGCGAGTTCCACGACCGGTTCACCGCGTCGCGGTTGTTCGGTGCCCCACCGGGATACGTCGGCTACGAGGAGGGCGGCCAGCTCACCGAGAAGGTGCGCCGCAAGCCGTTCTCCGTGGTGCTGTTCGACGAGATCGAGAAGGCGCACCAGGAGATCTACAACAGCCTGTTGCAGGTCCTCGAGGACGGTCGGCTCACCGACGGTCAGGGCCGCACGGTGGACTTCAAGAACACCGTGCTGATCTTCACCTCGAACCTCGGCACGTCCGACATCTCCAAGCCGGTCGGCCTGGGCTTCACCCAGGGTGGCGGTGAGAACAACTACGAGCGGATGAAGCAGAAGGTCAACGACGAGCTGAAGAAGCACTTCCGCCCGGAGTTCCTCAACCGCATCGACGACATCATCGTCTTCCACCAGCTGACTCGCGACGAGATCATCAAGATGGTCGACCTGATGATCCAGCGCGTCGGCAACCAGCTCAAGAGCAAGGACATGGCGATGGAGCTGACCGACAAGGCCAAGGCATTGCTGGCCAAGCGTGGCTTCGACCCGGTGCTGGGTGCCCGTCCGCTGCGGCGCACCATCCAGCGCGAGATCGAGGACCAGCTCTCCGAGAAGATCCTCTTCGAGGAGATCGGGCCGGGCCAGATCGTCACGGTCGACGTGGACAACTGGGACGGCGAAAGCGGCGGCGAGGACGCGGTGTTCACGTTCACCGGTACCCGCAAGCCGCCGGCCGAGCCGGACCTGGCCAAGGCTGGGGCACACGCCGCGCCGCAGGCGCCGGACGCGCAATAGCAGAAACAGCGGAAACGGGCGGACCGGTCTCGATAGGGACTACCGCCCGTTTTTGCTGCGCCCTACACTGACTGCTGTCCTGACGTGTCACGGAATCTGGTGAAAGTCCAGAACGGTCGCGCCACTGTCGAAAGTCAGACCCGAGGCCCGTCATCCCCAGCGGGGGCGCGTTATCCCCAGAAGGAGTCGATTGTGTCCCACCCGCAGCTAACCGGCGGCCGCACCCGGCCGGTTGATCTGTCGGCGGCCAGCGCCGCGCTCTGGCTGGCGGCGACCGCCTTTCTCGCGTTGTTGGCGCTGTACTTCGTCGGCGTCGACCAGGGGGCGGTGTCGCTGTTCGGCAGCGATTCGCATGTGCACGAGTTCGTGCACGACGCGCGCCATCTCCTCGGCTTCCCCTGCCACTGAGCAGGGAAAGCCCCGGTCTCGTGGAGAAACGCCTGATCGTGGGCGGTCTTCTGGCGGGTGCCGTCGGCGCGGTGTTGGCGTTCGTCTTCGCCCGCCTGTGCGCCGAGCCCGTCATCGGCCGCGCCATCGCTTTTGAGGACGGCCGCACCGACGCCGAGAACGCGCACGGCGTGCACGAGCACGGCGCCGAGCTGTTCACCCGGACGGTGCAGGCCAACGCCGGACTGGGATTCGGCGTGCTGATCTTCGGCCTCGCCATGGGTGCGTTGTTCGCGGTGCTGTTCACCGTCGTCTACGCGCGCACGAATGAGGCGCGGCCGCAGGCGCTTTCGTTGCTCCTGGCCGCCGGCGCGTTCGGGGCGGTGTATGTGGTGCCGTTTCTGAAGTATCCGCCGAACCCGCCGGCGGTCGGCCAGTCCGACACGATCGGCGCGCGCACCGGCTGGTATCTGGTGATGGTGCTGGCGTCGGTGGTGCTGGCGATCGGCGCGGTGTGGCTGGCGCGCCGGCTCGCCGACCGGTTCGGCGGGTGGAACGCGAGGCTGCTGGCGGCCGGGGGCTATCTGGTGGCGATCATCGTGGTGGCGGTGCTGCTGCCGGGCGTGGACGAGACGCCGGGACCGCTGCACGACGCGGCGGGCGCCATCATCTATCCGGGTTTTCCCGCCGATGTCCTCTACGAATTCAGGTTGGTATCGCTGGCAACCCAGCTGGTGCTGTGGGCGGGCATCGGCCTGGTCTTCTCGGTGGTGGCGTCCCGGCTGCTGGGTGAGCGCACCTCGAGCATCGCGGCGTGACTGAGGTCGTCCGCCTGACGTTCATATCGCATGCGATGACCGATGCGATGGCGGCCGGGCGCTTTCCCGCCGACGAGCCGCTGAACACGATCGGCCGCCGACAGGTTGGCGCCGTGGCCGACGAAATCGCCGGTGGGGGACGGCTTTTCGCCGGACCGGAACAGCGCACGCGGGAGACGGCGACGTTGCTGGGCTTGCAAGCCATCACCGAGCCGCGATTGTCCGACCTCGATTGCGGACGGTGGCGCGGCATGACGCTCGGGGATGTGCCTCCGGCACAACTCGAGGATTGGCTCACCGATCCTACCCGGGCGCCGCACGGCGGCGAGTCGATCGCCGAGCTCGTCGACCGGGTGGCCGGATGGCTGAAGTCGTTGACCGACAACACATTACCCACCGTGGCGGTGACGCACCCTGCGGTGGTCCGGGCGGCGACCTTGGTGGCGCTGGACGCCGCACCGGCATCGTTTTGGCGCGTCGACGTCGCACCGGCCGGCCGCGTCGTCATGCATTTCCGCGGCGGGCGGTGGGCGCTGCGTCTGTGACGCGTCCCGCCGGCCCTTCACCCATGCGGCTTTATCGAAAACCTGATAGCGCATCCGCCATCGAACCCCCAAGTCACCTGTCCCCAAGGTGAACTCGAGCGTGGCTTGCCGGCTATCCCGGCGCGATCAGGGCGAAGGCCTGTTTGGCGACCTGCAGCATCCAGCCGGTCACGGTCGGCCCGTGATCGCGCGGCCAGTTCAGCTGAAAGCTGACCACCCAGGGCTGCCGCGTCTTGTCGACGGCATACCAGCTGAACGTCAAATCACCCGGCAGGCCACCGGCTTTCGCGCCGATGTAGGGCCACACGTTGTGGTCCAGCTGGATACCGGCAACTGCGGACAGGATCTCTCGCACCGGCGCGGCCGCACCGACCGCGTCGGCCTGCAGCGCCGCATGGACCCGGCAGATGTCCTCGGCGTTGCCGTACCACTCCGCGCCGTACGAGGACGCCGGCGAGTGAGCACGCATCGGATCCGGGTCGTACGGCGTGGAATTCGCTTGCTCGAGCAGCTGGGCCCGGACTTGCGGGGATCCGTGTTCCCATTGGCCGCGCAGGTCGGGTCTGCCCCAGCCGACGGAGAACAGCTCGTACATGGTGGGGAAGGGAGTCATGCTGGCCGGATCGTGATGGCCGGCCGTGGCGAGCGCCTCGGAGATCGCGTGCGTGCCCATCTTGCCGATCAGCAAATCGGTCGCCATGTTGTCGCTGGTCGCGATCATCTTCTCGGCGGCCTTGCGAACCGAGACGTGGGCACCGGCGGGCAGCGCCAAACCCGACGACCCGACGGCCCGGCTCTTGTCGGTGACGGTCAGCTGGTCGTCCCAGGACACCGTTCCGTTTCTGATGGCGCCGGCCAGCGCGTGCAACACGTACAGCTTGAAAATCGATGCCAGGGGCAGGGATTCGCGGGTGTTGGTGCCCGCCACCGGGTTGCAGTGGCCGTCTTCGACCTTGGCGACCTGGTAGGAGTATCGCGCGCCGGTCTTGCTCAACACCGCGTCGACGTCGTGCCATGACTTGACCGTCGGGGCCTGGGTGTCCAGGTCGAACCGGTCCACCCACCCGCCGTCGTCGGTGTGGATCCGGATGTCTTGGCGGGCACCGTAGGACGACGTCAGGTGCAGCGTCGCCACGCTCGCGCCGATGTCCACACCGTCCAGGGTGAACGGGCGATCCCACCACAGCGCCTCCATGGTGGTTTCCACCGACTCGACCTTGTCCTGAGCGGCCAGCGTGCCGACCCCGACCGGGCCGATGGGCCAATCCGAGTTGAGCATGTCCAACGTCTGCTGGGCCCGAATGCCGGGTGGCGTCCGGGTGTCGATCTGCCGTCCCGGATTTGCCGCGTTCGCCTGCGGTGAGGGGGAGGGGGCGCAACCGGGCGCCGATGTCACGATCAGTGCGGTGGCGGCGCTCAGCGCCAGTGCGCGGCGCCAGGCCGGCCGCCCGCTAGCCAGCCTGCTTGTTTGCGGCAACGTCCAGCACAACCTCGAATTCCAGCAGAGACGCCCCGGTCGCCACCGGATTGGCCCGATGGCCGGCGTGGGCCTCGATGGCGGGACCCTTCGCCCACGCCTGGAACGCCTCATCGGACTCCCAGTGCGTCACCACGAAGTAGCGGTCCTCGCCCTGGACCGGACGCAGCAACTGGAAGCCGAGGAACCCGGGCTGATCCTCCACCGCATGCGCGCGGTGGGCGAACCGCTTCTCCAGTTCGGGGCCGGCGTCGGCGGGGACTTCGATTGCGTTGATCTTCACCACTGGCGGCATGCCGCTAGGCTACTCCGCCCCCAGGACGGTTCAACGAGGGCGGTCCACGCAAGATGGTGGCATGCCCGGCGATTTGTTGACTCCTCACGGGGGATGCGGCGAGCCGTTGGTGCTGGTGCACGGCCTGATGGGGCGCGGGACCACGTGGTCGCGCCAACTACCGTGGCTGACCCGCCTGGGCACCGTCTACAGCTACGACGCACCGTGGCACCGGGGTCGCGACGTCGACGACCCGCACCCGATCAGCACGGAACGGTTCGTGGCCGACCTGGGCGACGCGGTGAGCGCGTTGGGGGCGCGGGTCAGGATCGTCGGGCATTCGATGGGCGCCCTGCACGCGTGGTGCCTGGCCGCGCAGCGCCCCGAACTGGTTTCCGCGCTGGTGCTCGAGGACATGGCGCCGGACTTCCGCGGCCGCACCACCGGCCCGTGGGAACCGTGGCTGCACGCGCTTCCGGTCGAATTCGATTCCGCCGAGCAGGTATTCGCCGAGTTCGGGCCCGTCGCCGGGCAGTATTTCCTGGAGGCGTTCGACCGCACCGAAACCGGTTGGCGGCTGCACGGTCACACCTCGCGATGGATCGAGATCGCCGCGGAATGGGGCACCCGGGACTACTGGACGCAGTGGCTGGCGGTGCGGGTCCCGGCGCTGCTCATCGAGGCCGGCAACTCGGTCACACCGCCGGGCCAGATGCAACAGATGGCCGAAAGTGCCACAGCAGCAACGTATTTGCTTGTCCCGCAAGCGGGTCACCTGATCCATGACGAAGCGCCCGGGGAATACCGCGAAGCGGTGGAGTCTTTCCTGGCCGCGCCGGATCCGCGGGCCTGACGCGCTACTCCTCGCCTGCCAACGCGAACCGGCCGTCGCGCGTCTGCGTCACCAGGCCGTCGGCGAGCAGCGAATACAGCGCCCGGTCCCGCTGCGCGGTATCGGTCAGCCACGCCACATCAAGCTCCGCCCTGGTGACCGGGGAATCCTTGGCGCGCAACACATCCAGCAAGCGACCACGGACCTGCCGGTCGGTACCGGCATAGGTCTGGACGCGCCGCGGCGGTCCCTGCGCGGCGGGGTAGCCGGCGTGGCGCCAGGCACACCGGCCGAGCGGACACAGCCCACATCGCGGTGCGCGTGCGGTGCACACCGTCGCTCCCAACTCCATCAGCGCGACGGAGAATTGCGGCGCGGTTTCGTCGTCCGGCAGCAGCGCCGACACGTCGGCGTGGTCACGGGTCGCGGACGGGGCCCCGGCGTCAGCCATACCGTGCACCACGCGCGCCACCACCCGGCGCACGTTGGTATCCACCACCGGAACCCGCCGCCCATAGGCGAAGCAAGCGATGGCCCGCGCGGTGTAGCTGCCGACACCGGGCAGCGTCAGCAGGGTGTCGACGTCATCGGGAACGACGTCGTGGTGATCGCGGGCGATGACCGTGGCGCACTCGTGTAGGCGTTTGGCCCGCCTCGGATAGCCCAGCTTGCCCCAGGCGCGCAGGACGTCGGCGGCACTGGCGGCGGCCGTGGCCGACGGGGTCGGCCAGCGCCGCACCCACTCCGTCCAGATCGGCAGCACCCGGGCCACCGGCGTCTGCTGCAGCATAAACTCGCTGACCAGGATCTGCCAGGCGCTGACGCCCGGTTCTCGCCAGGGCAGGTCCCTGCGCGACGTTTCGTACCAGTCGACAAGATTGGTGACTGATATGAATTCCGGGCCCGTCAGGCCCGTCACCTCTGCTTGCGGCACAATCTCTGGCATGCCCAACACCAGTCCGGTAACCGCATGGAAAGCACTCAAAGAGGGTAACGAGCGATTCGTGGCCGGGCAGCCCCAACACCCGAGCCAGAGCGTCGAGCACCGGGCCAGCCTGGCAACCGGGCAGAAGCCCACCGCCGTCGTGTTCGGCTGCGCGGACAGCCGGGTGGCTGCCGAGCTCATCTTCGACCAGGGCCTGGGCGACATGTTCGTGGTGCGCACCGCCGGACAGGCCATCGATTCGGCGGTCCTTGGCTCGATCGAGTTCGCCGTGGCGGTTCTCGACGTGCCGCTCATCGTCGTGCTCGGTCACGACAGCTGCGGTGCCGTCAAGGCGGCCCTGGCCGCGATCGACGAGGGCACGTTACCCGGCGGTTTCCTGCGTGATGTGGTGGAGCGCGTGACGCCGTCGATTCTGATGGGCCGCCGGGAGGGCCTTACCCGAGTCGACGAGTTCGAGGAACGGCACGTACGCGAAACTGTGGCGCAGCTGGTGTCGCGGTCGACCACGATCGCCGAGCGCGTCGCCGCGGGCACGGTCGCGGTAGCCGGGGCCACCTACCACCTTGCCGACGGGCGGGCGGCGTTGTGCCACCACGTCGGCGACATCGGTGAACAGCGCCGAATAGGCCACTAGCGTTGCGCCGTTTCGGCCGCCCCTAACACGGCCGTTGGCCGCTAAACCCGGCGACACGCCGGGGCGGGTCAGCCATATCGGCGTGACCTGGCCTTACGCTGCAAACGTGCTCGATCTGGAACCGCGTGGCCCGCTGCCCACCGAGATCTATTGGCGGCGCAGAGGCCTGGCCGTGGGCATCGCGGTCGTCGTGATCGGGATCGTGGCCGCCACCGTCATCGCGTTCATGGGGCACAACTCGGGAGCCAAGCCCGCCAGCACCGGCAAGCCGAACTCCGCGCAAAGCAAGCCGGGCGCGCCCGCGCCCCAGGCGCCGCCACCGTCGGGACCCGAGAGCCCCGCACCGGGGGCGCCGCCGGCGCAGGCCCAGAACCCCGAGACGCCCACCCCCACCGCCGCCGTGCAGCCGCCGCCGGTGCTGAAGGAGGGTGATGACTGCCCCGATTCGACGCTGGCGGTCAAGGGCCTGACCAACGCGCCCCAGTACTTCATCGGTGACCAGCCGAAGTTCACCATGGTCGTCACCAACATCGGGCTGGTCGCGTGCAAGCGTGACGTCGGCGCCGCGGTGCTGGCGGCCTACGTCTACTCGCTGGACAACAAGCGGCTGTGGTCCAACCTGGACTGCGCGCCGTCCAACGAGACCCTGATCAAGACCTTCACGCCGGGCGAGCAGGTGACCACCGCGGTGACGTGGACGGGCATGGGTTCGGCCCCGCACTGCCCGCTGCCGCGGCCGGCGATCGGGCCGGGCACCTACAACCTGGTCGTCCAGCTGGGCAACCTGCGCTCGATGCCGGTGCCGTTCGTCATGAACCAGCCCCCACCGCCGCCGGGGCCGGTGCCCGGGCCGGGGCAGCCGGGGGCCGTACCGCAGCCCGAGGCGCCGCCAATGGCCGCCCCGCCGGCCGGCTGAGCTTTTCCGGTTCCGCTCAGCTCAGGGAGTCGGTGATCGTCGACTCCGCCAGCTGCGACAACCCCTCCCGCACGTGGCGCGCCCACATCGCGCCGATGCCGTCGACCGACTGCAGGTCGCTGGCGCTGGCCGCCAGCACGTTCTGCAGCGTCCCGAACGAGCGGACCAGGAGATCGGCGTGGGCGAACTGCAGCCGGGGGATGCCGGCCAGCGCTCGGTAGCCGCGCGGGCTAACCGCCGAATCCTGTGCCTCCGTCGTCATCGGATACCCGAAAACCTTTGCCAGAGCGGTGAAATCCAACAGCTCGGTGTCCGAGAGCGAGTCCAGCTCGTCGAGCGTCGCGGTCAGCTGCGCTTCGGACAGCGGGTCGGGGCTGGCGTGATAATCCCGCACCATCAACTCCCGGGCGTTGTCGTTGCCGCCCAGCAGCTCGTCGAGCTGCAGCCGCAGCTGGCGGCCGTCGGTGCCGAGTTCGACCACGTCGTTGTCGATCACCTGCCCGATCCGCCGGACCAACTCGAGTCGCTGCACCACGGTCAGGACGTCGCGCAGCGTGACGAAGTCTTCGATCTCGGCTCGCGACAGTTGCCTGCTGACCTCGTCGAGCCTGATCTTGTACCGCTCCAGGGTGGCGATGGCCTGATTGGCGCGCGACAGGATGGTCGCGGAATCCGCCACCACGTGGCGCTCCCCGCCCACGTACACGGTCACGATGTTCATCGAGTGGCTCACCGAGATCACCGGGTAGCCGGTCTGGATCGCCGCCCGCTCCGCGGAGCGGTGCCGGGTTCCCGACTCGTCGGTGGCGATCGACGGGTCCGGCACCAGCTGCACGTTGGCCCGCACGATGCGGCCGCCGTCGGTGGACAGCACCACGGCGCCGTCCATCTTTGCCAGCTCGCGCAGCCGGGTCGGCGCGTAACGCACGTCCAGGGCGAAGCCGCCGTCGCAGATGGCTTCGACGTTTTCGTCGTTGCCGAGCACGATCAGCGCGCCGGTACGGCCGCGCAGGATGCGTTCCAGGCCGTCGCGCAGCCCGGTGCCCGGCGCCAGGCGGGCGACGGTCTCACGCAGGGTCGGACGGGTCACAGCGTGCATTCTGCGGCCCATCGCGTCACGCGTCCAGCCGTTGCGGCCGTGCGGGCCCGCCGCGGCGGCCGGCGATGTCGATCATGTGCTCGAGCGCCGCGACGATGGTGGGCGCTCGCAGTGCGCGCATCCCGCGCGGGACTATTTCGCGCCGGGGGTCGTCGCCATCCGGGATGAGCGCGATGGTGAACCCCTGCCGCGCGGCCTCGCTGAGCCGGCGCTCCATGCCACTGACCCGCCGCAGGTCCCCGGCCAGTCCCACCTCGCCGATCATCACCGCCGTGGTGGGCAGCGGAAGATCGGCGAACGCGGAAGCCAGCGCGACCGCGACGGCCAGATCCGAGGACGGGTCGGTCAGCCGCATGCCGCCCACGGTGGACAGGTAGATGTCGTTGGCGGCGACGGGCAACTTGGCGTGCTTTTCCAGCACGGCGGTGATCATCGCGGCCCGCGAATGGTCGATGCCGCTGACGGCGCGGCGTGGCGAGCCGCCCGACGGGGAGGCCAGCAACGCCTGCACTTCGCCGATGAGCGGACGTTTCCCGTCGAGCGTCACCGTGATCGCGGTGCCCGGGACCGGCGCCGGGCGCTGATCCAGGAACAGGTTCGACGGGTCGACGACCCCTTCGATCCCGTTGTCGTGCAACAGGAAACACCCGACCTCGTCGGCGGCGCCAAACCGGTTCTTGATGCCGCGGACCATTCGCAGCGAGCCGTTGCGGTCTCCCTCGAAGTGCAGGACCACGTCGACCAGGTGCTCGAGGGAACGCGGGCCGGCGATGGCCCCGTCCTTGGTGACGTGCCCGACCAGGATCAGCGCGACCGCGTTGGTCTTGGCCGCGGCGGTCAGCGCCGACGTCACCGCGCGCACCTGCGTGACGCCGCCGGCGACGCCGTCGGCCTCGGTGGTGGACATGGTCTGCACCGAGTCCACGATCACCAGCGCGGGCTTGACCGTGGCGATGTGCTCGAGCACCGTGTGCAGGTCCGATTCGGCGGCCAGGTACAGCTCGTCACTACCGCAGCCGATGCGGTCCGCGCGCAACCGGATCTGGCCGGCGGACTCCTCGCCGGAGATGTACAGCGCGCGCCGGCCGGACTCCGCCCACCGGTGCGCGACCTCGAGTAGCAGCGTGGACTTACCCACGCCCGGATCGCCCGCCAGCAGCGCGACCGAACCGGGCACCACTCCCCCGCCGAGCACACGATCGAGTTCGGCTACCCCCGTCGAGCGGTGCTGGCTGGCATTGGGCTCGATGGAAGTGATCGGGACGGCCGGCGACGCCGCCGCCCGGCCCGCGCGGCGCCCGGCGACGGCACTGAGCACCGGGACCTCGTCAACCGTGCCCCAGGTGCCGCATTCGAGGCAGCGGCCGACCCACTTCGCGGTGACGTGCCGGCATTCCGAGCAGCGGTATTGCGAGCGCGCGGTTGCCACGTGATGACGGTATCGAGCCGCTACGACAACCCGCCGTCACGACAGGCGGTTACCCCGCGTGATTTTGCTGCGGCGGGGTCAGGCCGGCCGAGATCGGGACCAACACGGTGGCCTGCCCGGCCTTCTCGAAGTTGAAGGTGAAGTTGTAGGTGAGGCCGTTCGAGATGGGTTTGGCCAACGTGACGGTCGCCTTGGCCGCGGTGTTGGAATCGATCGGGCCCGGGGCCACCTTCTGGCCCTCGGGCGTGCCGATGAACAGCATCCCGCCGGCGGGCAGTCGGGTGTCGCCGCTGATCGCCACGGTGCCGATGTCGCTGGTGATGCCGACCAGCCGGTCGGGGGCGCTCGGCGACTGGTTGGTGGCCACCAGCACCAGGTCCACCGCTCGGCCCGGCTGGATGAAGTCACCCGTCTGCGTGGCCTGGATGCGGATGTCGCGCAGCGCCACGTGGTTGAACGTGACCTTGGTGCCGTTGATGGCCGGCTCCTGGACCGCCATCTGCGAGACCTGGCCGGCGCCGCAACCGCTGAGTAGGGCGGCCGCGACGGCCACCACGCCGGCCATGGCGACTCGGATGGCGACCGGGGTCGCGAACGCGGGAAGGCCGAGGCGGATCTTGAAGCGGTTCACTCTCTACAGCCTCCTGCTCGGCCGGTTCGACTAATGCAACTATGCACAGTAGTAGGAAGCCGTTGCGCGCGGTAGCGCGGGGCGCGGGACCAGCGCAGGAGCGCGGCGCGAGGGCCTTTCGGGCCGCTGCCGAGGCCGAATGAGGGCGTTGGTAATGTGCTCCATTGCACGACTTGCTCCCCATGTCAACCCCTAATCTGCGCGTGTTGTGCCCCTGACCTGCATCGTTGCGGCGCGCGTGGTTAGGCGGCCGTGTTAGAATGAAGTAACGAAAGGGGCTCGAATCAGATGATCTTCAAGGTCGGCGACACCGTTGTTTACCCGCATCACGGTGCTGCGTTAGTCGAGGCGATCGAAACCCGGACGATCAAAGGGGAACAAAAAGAATATCTCGTCTTGAAGGTGGCGCAGGGAGACCTGACCGTTCGAGTTCCCGCAGACAACGCCGAGTACGTCGGTGTCCGCGACGTCGTCGGGCAAGAAGGTCTCGACAAGGTGTTCCAGGTGCTGCGCGCTCCGCACACCGAGGAACCGACGAACTGGTCGCGTCGCTACAAGGCCAATCTGGAAAAGCTTGCCTCCGGTGACGTCAACAAGGTGGCCGAGGTAGTGCGCGACCTGTGGCGTCGCGACCAGGAGCGTGGCCTGTCGGCCGGCGAGAAGCGCATGCTGGCCAAGGCCCGCCAGATTCTGGTCGGTGAATTGGCATTGGCCGAGAGCACCGACGACGCCAAGGCGGAAACCATCCTCGACGAGGTCCTGGCCGCCGCTTCCTGAAGGTTCTGACGCTTCGGTGGCCCCGGAGACGGGCACCTCGGGCAACGTCATCGCCGTCGTCCCGGCCGCAGGGTCGGGGGAACGGCTGGCTGCGGGAATCCCCAAGGCATTCTGTGAGGTCGCCGGCCGCACCCTGCTGGAACGCGCCGTCGCCGGTTTGCTGGAATCCGGCATGGTCGATCACGTGGTGGTGGCCGTCCCCGTCGAGCGCATCGATGAGGCCGAGCGGGTCCTCGCCGATCGGGCCAGCGTGGTGGCCGGCGGGCCCGACCGCACCCAATCCGTGAACCTGGCGCTGGCGGCTCTCCCCGCGACCGCCGCGCCCACCTTCGTGCTCGTGCACGACGCGGCGCGGGCGTTGACCCCGCCGGCGCTGATCGCCCGTGTGGTGGATGCCCTGCGGGCCGGCCACGACGCCGTCGTGCCGGCGTTGCAACTGCATGACACCATCAAGGCCGTGGACGCCAACGGGGTGGTCCTGGGGACGCCGGAACGGGCCGGGCTGCGGGCGGTACAGACGCCGCAGGGGTTCGCCACCGAGCTGCTGCTGCGCGCCTATCGGGCCGGCGCCGATGCGCCCGGTTTCACCGACGACGCGTCGCTGGTCGAGCGTGTCGGCGGGCAGGTTCAGGTGGTCGACGGCGACCCGCTGGCGTTCAAAATCACCACGCAGCTCGATTTGCTGCTGGCCGAAGCGATCGTGCGCCGGTGAGCGGGCCGCTTCCCGTTCCCAGGGTGGGCCTGGGCGTCGACGTGCACCCGATCGAACCCGGGCGGCCCTGCTGGCTGCTGGGTCTGCTGTTCGGCGACGCCGACGGCTGCGCCGGCCACTCCGACGGCGACGTGGGCGCGCACGCGCTGTGCGACGCCGTCCTGTCGGCGGCGGGGCTCGGCGACGTGGGCGAAGTGTTCGGGGTCGACGACCCACGCTTCGAGGGCATCAGCGGCGCGGACATGCTGCGCCACGTCGCCGGTCTCACGTCGGGCGAGGGCTTCCGGGTTTCCAACGCCGCCGTGCAGGTCATCGGGAACCGGCCGAGGGTCGGTCCACGCCGCGCCGAGGCCCAGCGAGTGTTGTCGGAATTGCTGGGGGCGCCGGTCTCGGTGTCGGCGACGACGACCGACGGGTTAGGGCTGACCGGACGTGGTGAAGGCCTGGCCGCCATCGCCACCGCGCTGGTACTGCACACCGGGTAAGCCCGCGCAGCGCCGGGCGCCGGGGAACTACCCGGTAAGCTGGCACGTCGTGACCGATCGCGCCCGCTTGCGGCTACACGACACGGCAGCCGGTGCTGTGCGTGATTTCGTTCCGCTGCGCGAGGGCCACGTCTCCATCTATTTGTGTGGCGCCACCGTCCAGGGTCTGCCGCACATCGGCCACGTCCGCAGCGGGGTGGCCTTCGACATCCTGCGCCGCTGGCTAATCGCGCGGGGCAATGACGTCGCGTTCATCCGCAACGTCACCGACATCGACGACAAGATCCTGAACAAGGCCGCCGCGGCGGGCAGGCCGTGGTGGGAATGGGCGGCCACCTACGAACGCGCCTTTTCCGCCGCCTACGACGCCCTGGACGTCCTGCCGCCGTCGGCCGAGCCTCGGGCCACCGGTCACATCACTCAGATGATCGAGTTGATGGAACGCCTGGTCGACACCGATCACGCGTATGCAGCCGGCGGTGATGTTTACTTCGACGTGCTCAGCTACCCGGAGTACGGGCAACTGTCCGGCCACAAGATCGACGACGTCCATCAGGGCGAAGGCGCGGCCACCTGCAAACGCGACCAGCGCGACTTCACCCTGTGGAAGGCCGCCAAGCCCGGCGAGCCGTCCTGGCCCACGCCGTGGGGCCGAGGCCGGCCGGGCTGGCACCTGGAATGCTCGGCGATGGCCCGCACCTATCTGGGAACAGAATTCGATATCCATTGCGGCGGAATGGATTTGGTATTCCCGCACCACGAGAACGAGATAGCCCAGAGCCGCGCCGCCGGTGATGGCTTCGCCCGCTACTGGCTGCACAACGGCTGGGTGACCATGGGCGGCGAGAAGATGAGCAAATCGTTGGGCAACGTGCTGGCCATCCCGGCGATGCTGCAGCGGGTGCGGCCCGCCGAGCTGCGCTACTACCTGGGCAGCGCCCACTACCGGTCGATGCTGGAATTCTCCGAAACCGCCCTGCAGGACGCGGTGAAAGCCTATGTCGGCGTTGAGGAATTCCTGCACCGGGTGCGGGTACGGGTCGGTGGCGTTGAGCCCGGCGAATGGACGCCGAAGTTCGCCGAGGCCCTCGACGACGACCTCGCGGTGCCCGCCGCGCTCGCCGAGGTGCACCAGGCCCGCGCCGAAGGCAACCGCGCCCTGGACACCGGCGACCACGACGGCGCGCTGCGCCATGCCCGGGCGATCCGCGCGATGATGGGCATCTTGGGCTGCGACCCCCTCGACGAGCGCTGGGAGTCCCGCGACGAGACGTCGGCGGCGCTGGCCGCCGTCGACGTGCTGGTGCACGCGGAGCTGGAGAGTCGGCAGAAGGCGCGCGAGCAGCGCAACTGGGCGCTGGCCGACGAGATCCGGGATCGGCTCAAGCACGCCGGCATCGAGGTCACCGATACCGCCGACGGGCCGCAGTGGTCGCTGCAGGCCGGTCCAGAAAGCTAGGGGCCACGTAATGGCCGGCAACTCGCGCCGCCGTGGGGCAATCCGCAAGTCGGGCAGCAAGAAGGGCCCCACCGTGGGTTCGGGCGGCCAGCGTCGCCGCGGGCTGGAGGGCCGTGGGCCCACGCCGCCCGCGCACATGCGTCCCAACCACCCCGCCGCCAAGCGCGCCCAGTCCCAGGCCCGCCGCCCCGCCAAGCGCACCGACGAGACCGAGACGGTGCTCGGCCGCAACCCGGTGCTGGAGTGCCTGCGCGCCGGCGTGCCCGCGACCGCGCTCTACGTGGCGCTGGGCAGCGAAGCCGACGAGCGGCTCACCGAATCCGTGTCCCGCGCAGCGGATTTGGGTATCTCGATCCTCGAGGTACCGCGCACCGACCTGGACCGGATGACCAGCAACCACCTGCACCAGGGCATCGCCTTGCAGGTGCCGCCGTACAACTACGCCCATCCCGACGACCTGCTCGCCGCGGCCATCGGTTCGCCGCCCGCGCTGCTGGTCGCGCTCGACAACATCTCCGACCCCCGCAACCTGGGGGCCATCGTGCGTTCGGTCGCCGCGTTCGGCGGCCACGGTGTGCTGATCCCGCAGCGGCGGTCGGCATCGGTGACGGCCGTGGCCTGGCGCACCAGCGCCGGGGCAGCCGCCCGAGTCCCGGTGGCCCGGGCCACCAATCTCACCAGGACACTGACAGATTGGGCGAACCGTGGTGTGCGGGTGATCGGGCTGGACGCCGGTGGGGACACGACGCTCGACGACGTGGACGGCACCGACCCGCTGGTGGTCGTCGTCGGCTCGGAAGGCAAGGGGCTGTCACGGTTGGTGCGGCAGAACTGCGACGAGGTGGTGTCCATTCCGATGGCTCAGAATGCCGAGTCGCTGAACGCGTCGGTGGCCGCCGGCGTGGTGCTCGCGGAAATCTCCCGTCAGCGCAGGCGGTGATTTCTTTCCGCGAGCAGACACAAAAGCACCCGACGCGCCGAGGGTTCAGGGGCTTTCGCATCTGCTCGCTGATGATGTCCGCGCTGATCGCGCTGGCACCGGCCGCGCCAGCGCAGGCGCCCGGCTTCGACCTGCAGGCCCACCGCGGCGGGCGCGGGCAGGCCACCGAACAGTCGTTGCGGGCCTTCGCACGCTCGCTCGAATTGGGCGTCAGCACACTGGAATTCGACATTGTGCTGACCAGAGACCGGCAACCGCTGGTGTGGCACGATCCGACGATCGGGGCCGAGAAATGCACCGACATAGCGCCGGCGTTCGCCGGTGACCCGCAGTATCCCTACGTCGGCAAACTCGTGCACGAGCTCACGCTGGCGCAGATCCGCACCCTGGACTGCGGGCGCCGGCTGGACGACTTCCCGCACGCCGAAGTGGTGCAGGGCAACACGATCGCCACGTTGCCGGAGGTCTTCGCGCTCGCCGACTCCTACCGTGCCGATGCGGTGCGCTACAACATCGAAACCAAGGTGGAGGCCGACGGGCCCGGCGCCTCGGCCGAACCGCAGGAGTTCGTCGACGTGATACTGGCCGCGGTCAGGTCCGCGGGCAAGGTCGAGCGCGTGGAAATACAGAGCTTCGACTGGCGCACGCTGTCGCTGGTGCGCGTGGCCGAGCCGTCGATTCCGTTGGTGGCCTTGTACGACGAGCACGCTCTCGGTGATCCGCTGATCGGCGCGCTGGCGGTGGGCGCCGACGCCGTCTCACCGGACTACCGGCTGGTGACCGGCAAGCCGTACGTCGAGCGCGCGCATGCGTTGGGGCTCAAAGTCATTACGTGGACGGTCAACGACGCCGACGCGATGCGCGAGCAGATCGGGTACGGGGTCGACGGCATCATCACCGACTATCCGACGTTGCTGCGCGGCGTGCTCGCCGAGCTGTCCCTGCCGCTGCCGCCGGCATACCGGCGGGGCTAGTCAGGGCATCGCCTCAGCCCACTTCGTATGTCCTTCGAAGCCAAACATTTTCGCCATGTCACAGTGGTCCCTGAGGTCGGCGTAAGCCACGGCATCGCCATGTGCCCGGGCCAGCAGCGCGCGCAGCCGCAGCAGCTCAGATGTCGCGGATTACCAGACCCTCATCGGCCGGCGCGGCCGCCAATCGCTCGATCGCGGCCTCGGCTTCGGCTAAGTCGCCCTGAGGCCCGCGATCGAGCAGTGTCTCCACGAGCACGCCCGTTGCTGGCGTGCCGCACGCCAGCAGTTGTCCCTCCCGGACCAAGTGGTCTACTGCGGCGCGCATCAGCGCCATCGCCTCATCGGGATCTCCGCACGGTTCCCGTGCCACATACACGTCGACGAGCGGTCGATCCCCCAGGTTATGTGCATGGCGTGTGAACACGTCGATCACCTCGGCCAGAAGCGTCCGCCCGCGCGACCCACCGGGGGCAGGCGGGCCGATCGAGCAGCGGGACGCGACGAGTGCGCCCGGATCGCTCATCGGCCGACCGAAACGCTTCCCGCACCCCTGCAGGATCGGGTTTTGCGGTTAACTGCCGCCGCGCGGCGGTTTGGGCGATCATGAAGGAAATCTGACGGCGCGGGAGATCGGCGGATGGTTAACCCGGTCAGCGAGGCCAACGGCCGATGTGGGTCGTGCGGTAACGATCTGCGCGCCAAAGCACGGTTCTGCGATGTCTGCGGCTCTCCGGTCACCCCACGACCGGCCCGCGGCGAGCACAAGCAAGTAACGGTGTTGTTCGCCGATGTCGTCGGCTCGATGAAGCTCGCGGCCGCGCTGGACGCGGAACGGCTCCAAGAGATCATGAACGAGATGTTCAACCGTGCGGCGGCGGTGGTGCAGCGCTACCACGGAACCGTCGACAAGTTCACCGGCGACGGCTTGATGGCACTGTTTGGCGCCCCGGTGGCCCTGGAGGATCACGCGCTGCGGGCGTGCATTTCAGCCCTGGAGATCCACTCGGTCACCAAAGAGCTTGCCGCCGAGGTGCTTCGGCGTGACGGCGTCGCCTTGCAGATCCGCGTCGGATTGAACTCGGGCGCAGTGATCGCCGGCGAAATCGGCTCGGGTGAAGGAAGATACACCGCCGTTGGCCATCCCGTCGGAATGGCGCAACGCATGGAGGCGGCCGCCCCTCCGGGCGGCGTCATGTGCTCGCTGTCCACGGCGCGCCTCGTCGAGGACGCTACCCGCCTCGGACCCGTCGAAGACGTCCTCGTCAAGGGCGCCGATGCGCCCGTGCCCGCGCGCCAACTCCTCGGCATGGAATCCGAGCGGATGGTGTTGGGCCGCCAAGATGGGCTGATGCTGGGCCGCGACGAGGAGATGGGCCGGTTAGGCAGTCTGTTCGACACCCATCCCGGCTGCCTGGTCGGGATCGTCGGGCCCCCGGGGCTGGGCAAGAGTCGCCTGCTGCGGGAATTCACCACGGTCGCCGAGGGTCAAGGCGCCGGCATCGTCGTCGCCCGCTGCGAAGCCCATGCCAGCACACTTGCGTTCCGGGCGTTATCGCGCCTGCTGCGCGCCATGTTCGAGGTCGAGGGGCTCGGCGCCGGCGAGGCCCGCGACCGCACGAGCGCTCAATGCCCGGGGCTGTTCGGGCCGCACTCCGTCGACGCCCAGATCCTGTTCGAGGCTATGGGCATCGCCGACACCACGGCACCTCCCCTCGAGGTCAGCCCCGATGGTAGGCGCCGCCGGCTGATCGAAATCATGACGCTAGCTGTTCGGGCACGCTCGGATCGAACCGTGTTCGCACTCGAGGATGCGCATTGGATCGACGAGCCCAGCGACGAGGTGCTTGCCGATTTCGTGGAGGCACTCGACGGGACGAGGTCGATATTCGTCATCACCTATCGACCGGAGTTCCGCGGGGCGCTGCACCGCCGATCGAGCCACACGATGACGCTGCATCCGCTATCCGAATCGACGTCGGTCCGCCTGGTCCGCCAGCTCCTCGGGGGCGACCACTCGCTGGAGGCCCTGGACGAGCGAATCGCCACCGCGGTGGCGGGCAATCCATTCTTCGCCGAGGAGATCGTCCGCGACCTCGCCGGCCGCGGGTTGCTGTCGGGCGGTCGGGGTGGCTACCGCCTGACGAGCGATATCAACGAAATCGCCGTTCCCGGCACGGTGCAAGCGGTTCTTGCGGCCCGCATCGATAGGCTGCCTGCACCCACGAAGTCGATCCTGAACGCGGCGGCGGTAATCGGTAACCAGTTCGATGTGGAAACATTGCACGCTCTGTCGCCGGAAAGCTCGTCCACGCGCTTGGCCGAGCTGGTGTCGGCCGAGTTGATCGATCAGATCGAATTCGTTCCGCGACAACGGTATTGCTTCCACCACCCGCTGGTGCGCACGGTCGCCTATGAGTCGCAGCTGAGCGCCGTCCGCGTGCGGGCCCACCGTCGGCTCGCCGCCGCGATCGAGGCGCGCGACGCGGGCGTCGCCGACGACAACGCCGCATTGATTGCCGCACACCTGGAGGCGGGGGGCGACCTCGTCCAGGCCTACCGCTGGCATCTGCGCGCGGCGGAATGGCTTCGGCCGCGCGGTATCCGCGCGGCGCGTGCGGAGTGGGAGCGCGCACGCCGTATCGCTGACGGGTTGGCCGACGACCACGACGATGTGACCGCCATGCGAATCACCCCGCGCGCCATGCTGATTTCTACTTCGCTTTACGTGAGCGACGCCGACGGCACCGACGATCTGTACCAAGAGCTTCATGACCTAACGGCGCGATCCGGCGACCTGGCACCGCTCGCGCTCGCGACCGCCGGACGCATCTGGTCGTTCAGTATCAACGACATTCGGGTTCCCGAGGCCGTGGCGCTGGCGTCGGAGCTCGAAGGCATGGTCAGCGACATTGTGTGCGACGCGGCGACGAAGGCCATAATCCTCAACTCGTTAGCCTTCATCCGGTTCGCCAACTGCGAATTCGACGCCGCCTTGCGGGTTGCCGACGCGATACTCGCACTGCCCGGCGATGTGCCCGCGAACGAAACGGTTGCGGCGCAGATCCTTCGCGGAATCATCGGCATGTGCCTCGGCGGCTCCGATGCGGGTCGGCGGGATTTCCGGGAGGGGCTTGAACAAGCACATACGCTCGGCCCCCTCAACTATGCGACGATGTCGCATTACTCGGGAACGGTCGCGATGTTGGGCCTGTGCAGGGCGGCCGACTTGGCCGACGGGACGCGGGATGCGTTGCGGTGCGCGGAATCTCTGGGCGACGTCAACGGTATCATCGCCACGCTGTGGGCCCATGGATCGGTCCTGCTGCGCACCGAGAACACGTCGCGCGACGAGGCGATCGCTCTGCTTGACCGCGCCCGCGTCCTGATCGAGGAGCACAATCTCCATCACATCGGTATGACGAGCATTGCCGCGGATCTGGCGATCGATGCCGCGCGCCAGGGGCGAATCGACGAAGCGATCGACAGGCTTCGTCCCACCTTCTGGCAACACTTCGACGGTGGCAGCCGAGTCTTCGTGGGCTGTACGGCCGAGGCGCTCGTCGAGTTGCTGACCGAGCGGGGATCGATCGACGACCTCACCGAAGCGCACCGAATCGTCGAGCGGTGGCAGGTGCGGCCACCCGGCATCGCGGCTACGGATCTCTGGTGGCTGAAATCGCGCGCGCTGCTGGCCGGGGCGGACGGCAACTCGGACGTCTACGCCGAACTGGCAAAGTCATACCTCGCGTTCTGCACGAAGCTCGATGCCCGCGGTCGGCTGCCCGAGGCGCACCGAATGGTCGACGAATCCCTTGCGCCGCGGCGGGGCTGACGATGGCCGCGATCCTGGCGTACACCTCGCCCGCGCTGGGGCACCTGTTGCCGATGAGCGCGCTGCTGTCGGAGCTGACCAGCCGCGGGCACAGCGTTCACGTGCGGACGCTTTCCGCCGGTGTGGAGATTGGTCGGCAGTTCGGATTCGGCACCGACGCGATCGATCCGCGCATCGAAGCGATCCAACTCGAGGACGGGAAGGAAGCCACTCCCCGGGCCGCGCTCAAGAGCGGCGTTGCGACGTTTAGCCGGCGCGCCGCGCACGAGGTGGCCGATCTCGGGGACGCGATAACGCGGATCCGTCCGGACGCACTGCTCGTCGACGTGAACTGCTGGGGAGCGCTGTCGGCGGCGGAGGCCGGTGCGATCCCCTGGGCGACCTTTGTGCCGTACACGCCGCCGCTGCGGTCGCCCGGCGTGCCACCGTTTGGTCCGGGTCTCAGACCGTTGTCGGGCGTGTTGGGCCGGTTGCGCGATGCCGCCGTGCGCGTCGTAGTGGTGCGCGCGCTGGAGAAGGTGATGCTGCCACCGATCAACACGATTCGTGCGGACCTCGATTTGCGGTCGGTCGCGTCGATGGACCAGTTTTTGCGTGGCGCGCCGCTGGTGCTGGTCGCCAGCGGCAAGCCGTTCCAGTACCCGCAAACGGATTGGGGTGACGCGGTACAGCTGATCGGGCCCTGCGTGGTCGATCCGGGGCCGCACACCGTCCCCGATTGGCTGGCAGCGATCGACAAGCCGATCGTGCTGGTCACAACCTCATCCGAGAAACAAGCCGACACCGACCTCGTCCGGACGGCGGTGACCGCGCTGCAGGATGAGCCGGTGCACGTCGTTGCAACGCTGCCGGCCGGGCGACCGGACGAGGTCGCCGCAGCACCCAACGCGACGGTACTGCAGTTCATCCCGCACGGCATGGTGCTGGATCGGGCGGTGTGTGCCGTGACGCACGGCGGCATGGGGGCAACTCAAAAGGCGCTCGCGCATGGCATTCCGGTTTGCGTGGTGCCCTACGGGCGCGACCAACTCGAGGTCGCGCGCCGCGTCGAGGTGGCCCGGTGCGGCACCCGCCTGCCGGCAAAGAAACTGTCACCGCCGCGGTTGCGCAGCAAAGTTCGAGAAGCGATGACGATGACCGATGGTGCGCGGCGGGTGGTGGCCGGCTTCCGGGCCACCGGCGGGACGGCCCGCGGCGCGGACCTGTTTGAACAGCGCGTACTCGGCATCAACGTCAAATGACCTCAGCAAAGCAGGCGCCGGGTGTCCATCGACGCACCGAAACGGCGATAAATCGGCCCGCGCGATGCCTTCACGCCGTTATAGTCGCCGCGTGATCAGCGGCGACCCGCTGACCGGGCGTGACAGCGAATTGGAAATCATTCGCCGCGCCCTGAGCGGTTCTGGCAACCACTCCGGCGTGGTGATCGCCGGAGCCGCCGGTGTGGGCAAGACGAGGCTCGCCCGCGAGGTGCTGCGCCGTGCCGAGGCGTCGGGCGAGCACACGAAGTGGATCGTCGGCACCGAGTCGGCGCATGCGCTACCCCTCGGGGCCTTCATCGGCCTGTTGGGTGGCGCCATGTTGGACCCGCTGGCCAACGTCCGGCGGGTGATCGAGTCGTTCGTCGTGCAACAGCGCCGGGCTCGCATAGTGCTTGGCGTTGATGACGCTCATCTGCTGGACGGGTTGTCCGCGTTTGTCGTTCATCAGCTGGCGCAGTCAGGCGGGGTGCGGCTGGTGGTGACGATGCGGACCGGCGGCGAGGGGCCCGACGCGGTGACGGCGTTATGGAAGGACGGGCTGCTTACTCGGCTCGATCTTGAACCGCTTTCAGCCGCGGCGACGCGCGAACTGATCGAAAGCACGCTCGGCGGCCCGGTCGATGCCCGCAGCGCGGCCCGGTTCCGGAAGCTGACCGGGGGAAACACCATGTTCCTGCGGCAGTTGCTGAGCGATCAGAGAGCGGCCGGGCGAGTGCGGGAATCGGCCGGGGTGTGGATGTTGGACGGCGACGTCGCGGTCTCGGCGAGCCTGTCCGACGCGGTCGTGCGCCAGATGGGCCGGCTCAGCCCGGGGGTTGCACTGGTGGTCGACGCGCTGTCGCAGTGTGAGCCGTTGGCCGTCGATGTGCTGTGCGATGTGGTGCGCCGCCGTGACCTGTCGGTCGCCGAGAGCATGGGTCTGGTGAGCGTCGAACGCACCGGTGGCGGCCTGACGGCCAGGCTGGCGCACCCACTGTTCGGTGAGCTGCGCCGCGCGAACGCGGGCGAGATGTATTTGTCGGGAATCCGGGGCAGGTTGGCGACACGGCTGGAGAGAGACGGCGACGCCGACATGCAGACCACCGTGCGACGTGCGCTGCTGAGGCTCGAGTCGGACCTCGATCCCGAGCCCGAGCTGTATCTGGAGTCGGCGCGGCATGCCATGACGCTGCTGGACTTGGATCTTGCGGACCGGTTCGCCACGGCGGCAACGCAAGCCGGTGCACGCGGGGCGGCCGGGGTGCGGGCAATGAACCTCGTGCTGCTCGGACGCGGCGAGCAGGCCGAGACGGCGCTGTGCGAGATGGCGGATGCCGCCCTGCCCGACGGCCACCACTGGGCGACGGTGCGGGCCGCCAACCTGATCTGGATGCTCGGCAAGCCACGAGCCGCGGCGGTGATCCTGGACGGCCTCGCTCATCCGAATTCCAAGACTCGCGAGACCCCGGCGCAGGCGGCGGAACGTCTGGCCGTGCAGGCCTGCCTGGACGCGGTGTCGGCGAGGTGCGGAATTGCGGCCGAAAGGGCCAGGGCCGCACTGGAGTTCGAAGCCCTGCCCGGCTTTCACGCGATGATGGCGTCGCTTGCCTTGATCATGGCGATGGGGGCATTGGGGGAGGTCGACGAACTTGCGGATGTGGCCGAGCAGGCGCTGCGGCGCGCGACGACGTCGTTCCAGGCGTCCCACATGCGGTTCTGGTTCGGGGCGGTATATGGTCGCGCCTGCAAATTGACTGGTCGTATCGACGAATTCGTCGACACGGCAAATCAATTGGCCGATTCGGCCCGCGACCTTCCCGGCCTTGCCTATGCGAACCTGGCCCTCCTGCTGGGGAATGCCGACCTGGCTCGCGGGGCCGTCGCCGACGCGGCCCGGCTGGTGCACGAAGCGCTTGCCGGGGCGGAAAGGCATGCCGTTACAACGGGTTTGCGGGCAGCGAGCTACTTCGCCCTGGCGGAGGCGCACGCGAAGCTCGGACAGCCCGCCGAGGCGAACGACGCTGTCACCGGGGCGCGGTCCTGTGTGCCGCCCGACTTCTTATTTATGCACACCGCCCTCTCGCTGGCCGGCGGGTGGGCGATGGCGGCGAGCGGCCGTTTGCGCGAGGCGGTGACGAGCGCGCATGAGGCCGCGCAACTGGCCCACGACCGCAGCCAGCCCACCCACGAGCTGGTCTGCATACAGGTCGCGGCCCAATGGGGCGACGCGTCGCGGGCGGCGCGGGCACGAGAACTCGCCCGGGCATTGTCGCTGCCACTGGCCGACGCCGTTGCGTCGCATGCGGAGAGCCTGCTGGCCGGGGATGGCGAGGGCCTGCTGGCCGCGTCGTCAGCGTATCGGCGGATCGGCGATCGGGCCGCGGCCGCCGACGCTGCGGCGCAGGCCTCGGTTGCGTTCGACGAGAGCCAGCAGCATCGGCGCGGACTGTATGCCGCGGCACTGGCCAAGGAATTGGCCGACAAATGTGGTGGTTTGTGCACGCCTGCGCTGAGGACCCGGGGAGGTCTCAAGCTCTCCGGCCGCCAGCGCGATGTCGTCGAGCTCGTCGTCGTCGGCCTGTCCAACCGCCAGATCGCCGAGAAGCTGGTGATGTCGGTGCGCACTGTGGAGGGCCACGTCTACCGGGCCTGCCAGCTGGTGGGGGCCCAGTCACGCGAGGAATTGGCCTCGATCATCCGTTCCGGCTCCGGCGCGTCCAGCTGACGCATTGCGCCCGCGCGCAAGTCGAGTAGCCGACTACGCAAGCGCGACAACGACGACCGGTCATACCGTGCCTGCAACGACACAAGGAGTTGGCATGGTCGAGACGCTGGTTCAACCCTCAGCCGACGCGCTCGCGTTGGCGCCGAAGAATCCGCTGCCGTATTGGCGGCAACTCAGGGCGGTCCGGTCGTACATCGACGGATTACAGACGCTGGTGGACGCCGGCGGACCCGTCACCCGGATCGTGCTCGGACCCAAATGGCTGTTACCGAACCTCGTGCTGATCGCCAGCCCGCAAGGCGCTCGTGACCTGTTGGGCCGCACCGACGAGGTCGCCGACCGGGGCCGCACCCGCACCATGGTCGAGATGCGGGCGCTGATGGGTGGCAACCTGCTCGACCTTCCGCACGAGCGCTGGCTACCGCGGCGGCGCACACTGCAGCCGATGTTCACAAAGCGCCATGTGCCCCGCTACGCGGGACACATGGCCGCGGCGGCGCAATCCGTGGCCGACGGTTGGCGTGACGGCGCGGTCGTGGACCTCGACGCCGAGTGCCGCAAGCTGACCCTGCGCGCGCTGGGGCGCTCGGTGCTCGGGCTGGACCTCGACGAGCGTGCCGACGAGATCGGCTGGGCCCTGCGGACTTCCTTGGAATGGGTCGCCGATCGCGCGGCGCGCCCGATCAATCCGCCGCGCTGGCTGCCCACCGGCGGGCAGCGCGCCGCTCGCCGGGCCAACGACACCCTGCACCGGCTGGCGGCCGAAATCCTGGACGCGGTTCGCGTCGACCCCGACCGCGACGCCCCGTTGGTGCGCGCCCTCATCCAGGCGATCGACGAGGAGACGGGTCATCCGCTGGCCGACGACGAGATCTGTCACGAGCTGGTGCTGTTCATGCTCGCGGGCCACGACACCACCTCGACCACGCTGACCTACGCGCTGTGGTCGCTGGGGCACCACCGCGACATCCAGGACCGGGCGCGTGCGGAGATTGCCGCGCTGGGGGAGCGGGCGCTGACCCCGGACGACGTGCCCGTGCTCGACATGACCGTGCGGGTGTTGCACGAGGCGCTGCGGTTGTGTCCCCCCGCGGCGGGGACGATGCGCGCGCCCACCCGCGACATCGTGGTGGACGGCCACCTGGTCGAGGCCGAAACCATGGCCCTGGTGAGCTTTTATGCGCTGCACCGCGACCCCGCGCTGTGGGAGGAACCGGAGCGTTTCGATCCGGACCGCTTCCTTCCGGAGCGGTCCAAGGGCCGAAGTCGTTGGCAGTACCTGCCCTTCGGCGGCGGGCCACGCTCATGCGTCGGCGACCACTTCGCGATGCTGGAGGCCACACTCGCGCTGGCCACCGTCGTCCGCGCCGCCGAGATCGAGTCCCTCGACGAAAGCTTCCCGCTGGCAACGCCGTTCACGGTGGTCGCCGCCGCGCCCATTCACGCCCGTATCGGCACCAACGAAGTCACCAGGAGGTAGCGATGAAGTATGTAGTGACCTGGACGTATCGTCTCAACGGTTCGGCGGTGGAGAACGACGAATCGCTGCGACGTGGTTTGGCCGCGTTCACCAAGTGGTCGCAGCCGCCGAGCACCACATATCACCAGTTCGTTGGCCGCATCGACGGCGGCGGCGGATTCGCGGTCGTGGAAACCGATGACCCGGCCGACTTGGTCGAAACCACAGGGCAATTCGCCACCATCCTCGACTACCAGATCTATCCGGTCGTCGACATCGCCCAAGCGGCGCAGGCGCTGCAGCGGGGTGTGGAGTTCAGGGAGGCCGTCGGCTAACGACGCTCCGCCTACTAGAGGCCCAGCAGCCGCGCCGACGCCCACAGCGCGAGCACCGCCACCACCAGCGACGTGGGTACGGTGCACACCCCGAGGCGGGTGTATTCGCCGACGCCGGCGTCAACGTCGTGCTGTCGAAGCACGCGTCGCCACAACAGGTTCGACAGCGACCCGACGTAGGTCAGGTTGGGGCCGATGTTGACCCCGATCAGCACCGCCAGCACCGCCACCGGCCCGGCCGGCGCGACCAGCGGCAGCAGCACCAGCGTGGCCGGCAGGTTGTTGACGATGTTGGCCAGCGCGGCCGCGATCGCGGCGATCGCCAGCAAGGTGGGCAGGCCCGAGCCCGACGGCAGCACCGCCGACATCGCCCGGTCCATGCCGTTGAGCATGACCGCCTGCACCACGACGCCCAGCGCCAGCACGAACACCAGGAACGCCACGTTGACCGAGCGCGCGATCTCGGCCACCGAGGTGTGCCCGCGGCGCAGGCTGCGCACCGCCAGCACCGCGGCACCGCACAACGCCACCCAGGCGGGTGCCACCCCCACCGACTGCGCGACCGCGAACCCGGCGAGCGTCAGCGCGACGACCACCAACACGAACACCGGCGGGCGCGGCGGCGCGCCACGCTGCTCCGGGTCCGGCTGCACCCGTAGGTCCTTGGCGAAGAACCAGCGAAAGATCGCGTACAGGGTGGCCACCGCGCCCAGCCATGGCAGCGTCATCATCAGCGTGAACTTGGTGAACGAGATGTGGGCCGTGTGGAAGGCAAGCAGGTTGGTCAGGTTGGACACCGGCAGCAACAGCGAGGCGCCGTTGGCCAGATGGGCGGTGGCGTAGGCGTACGGCCGCACCCGGGTGCGTTGTCGCCGCACGGCGGCGAGCACCACCGGCGTCAGCAGCACCACCGCGGCGTCCAGGCTCAGCACGGCGGTGATCACCGAGGCGGTGACGAACACCCGCCGCAGCAGGGCACCCGACCCGACGCGGCCCCGGGCGATCGCCGCCCCCGCGGCCTCGAACAGGCCCTCGTCGTCGCACAGCTTGGCCAGCACCAGCACCGCGCCCAGGAAGGCGACCACCACGGACAGATCGGCGATCTCCTTTGCCGCCTGATGAAACGAGATCGCGCCGATCCCAATCAGGATGAGCCCGGCCGGAACCGCCGCCAGCGCCTCCGGCCAGCCCCGTGGGCGCGCAACGGCGAACCCCAGGACGACGGCGAGCAGCAACAGCGCGACGGTCAGTGCCAAAGTCGGGACCGCTTCACTGCCAAGGATTTTCTCGCCGCCACACCGTCGGCAGGTGCAGCGCGACACCGTCACCGGTGGCCAGCTCATCGAGGATGCGCATGGAAAAGTCCAGATCGTCTCCCGCATAAGGCAAGGCGCGCAACGGCTTTGACAGCGGACGAAAGAAATCGTCCCAGTGAATCAGGATCACCCGGCGAGCCCCCACCGCGCGGACGGTCTCGTTCCAATACTCGACCAGATACGACCGTGGCTGCAACCCCAGCTGCCCGACGGACAGGTAGACGGCATCGGCGCGGTGGCCGGCCAGCGCGCCCTGGACGAAACCGGCGCTGCCCTGGATCAGCAGCCGCCGGCCGGTGGGCTGGTGGCGCACCAGCGTCGACCACGACTCCCCGCAACGGTACGCCGACGCCTTCACCGGGGTGGTCAGCGGCTCGCCGATCACGCCGGGATAGCGGTCAGGAGGGCAGTGGTGGGACTCCACCAAGGTTATCTCGAAGGCGCCCAACCGAATTGGATCACCGTCGACCGCGACGACGATCCGATTCTGCGGCAGACCGTAGCCCCGCCCGACGTTGGCCGCGGACTGCCCGCCGACCAGCTGCGCGCCGGTGCGGTCGGCGACCAGTGCTGAGTCCAGCACGTGGTCGATGTGGGTGTGCACCGGGATGACGGCCGCCAGCCGGGACACCTTGGCCCGGGCCAGGCATCCGTCGACGCGCGCCGGCGACGGCGCCACCTTGCCGGCCGCGATCCTGGCCAGGCTCGGCCGGGAGAAGTAACCGTCGGTCATCAACGCCGACGAGCCGTCGTCGATCAGCAGCGTCGCCACGCCCATCCAGGTCACCGAGAGCGCGTCGGGTCCGGCCGCGGGGACGTCGAACCGGTCCGCGTACCTGGCGATGTCGGGGCGCCCGGGTTTCAGGCGCATCAGCAAAAGGCCCGGAGGTCGGTGCCGGCCGCGGCGAGGCGGTCGCGCACCTTGGCGGCGATCTGCACCGCACCCGGCGAATCACCATGCACGCAAACCGATTCCACGCTCACATCGAGCAGGCTGCCGTCGATGGCGGTGACCTGCCCCGAGGTCACCATGGTGGCGACGCGCTCGGCGATCGCCGCCGGATCGTGCAGCACCGCACCCGGCTCCCGGCGCGAGACCAGCCGGCCGTCCGGCCGGTAGGCCCGATCGGCGAAAGCCTCGGGGACCGTGCGTAGACCGCGGCGGGCGGCCTCGTCGAAAAACGCCGAACCGGCCATGCCCAGCACCGGCAGGCCGGCGTCGACCAGCCGCACCGCTTCGGCGACCGCGGCGGCCTGTTCGCCGTTCGTCACGATCGTGTTGTACAGCGCCCCATGCGGTTTGACGTAGGACACGAGAGAACCGGCCGCGTGCGCGATCGCCTGCAGCGCGCCGATCTGATACACCACGTCGGCGATCAGGTCGTCGGCGGCGACGTCGATGAAGCGCCTGCCGAACCCGGCCAGATCGCGATAGCTCACCTGCGCCCCGATGCGCACCCCGCTCCGGGCGGCCGACCTGCACACCCTCAACAGTCCGGCGGGGTCTCCGGCATGGAACCCGCACGCCACGTTGGCGCTGGTGACGATTCCGAGCATGGCGTCGTCGTCACCGAGACGCCAGACACCGAAGCCCTCGCCCAAGTCGGCGTTGAGGTCGATACCGGCCACCCGCCCAGCTTATGGGTGCGCCTCGCCGACCGCCTAGGTTGGATCGCCCGCTTCCTCCTCACGCCGCGACGCGGCGCGCATCGTCACCGGGCTAGGCGGAAGCCTCCCGTCGGCGCCCCACCAGCCAGCAGACCAGGTAGATCAGAAACGAGATGCTCGCGACGAACACCGACACCGGCACGCCCGGCGCCAGCGACAACACGATCCCGCCCACCGCGGCCACCTCGGCGAAGACCACCGAAGTCAGCATGGCCGCCGCCGGCGAGGTGACCACCCGAGCCGCCGCGGCCGCCGGCGTGATCAGCAGCGACATCACCAGCAGAGCCCCCACGATCTGCACCGCCTGGGCGGCCACCACCCCCACCAGCGCGGCGAACACGATGCCCAGCGCGTGGACGGGCACGCCGCGGGCCGCGGCGACGTCGGGGTCGACGGAGGCGAACAACAGTGGGCGATAACAGATTGCCAGCACGGCGATGACGAGCAAGCAGACCAGCGCAAGCATGGTCAGTCCCGTGTAGCCGACGCCGACGATCTGACCGGTCAGCAAGGCGAAACTGGTCGCCGTCCGGCCCGGGTAGAGGTGGATGAACAACACCGCCAGGCCCAAGCCGAACGCCAGCACCACCCCGATCACCGAATCGCGTTCCCGGGAGCGCCGGCCGAGCACGCCGAACAGCGCCGCCGCCAGGGCGCTGCCGATCAGCGCGCCCACGCCCACCCCGAATCCGACCAGCAGCGCGAAAGCGGCTCCGGTCAACGACAATTCGCTGGACCCGTGCACGGCGAAGGACATCTGCCGCATCACGATGAACGGCCCGATCAGCCCGGCCACCAGCCCGAGCAGCGCGGCCGCCACCAGCGCCTGCTGCACGAAGTCGTGGCCAAGCAGATGCGCGGTGATGTCGAAGGAGAACAGGTGGTGTCCCATCTCGGCGAGCCGATGCTCCATCAGCCGTGCCCGCCGCCACGCTCGCCGGCCACCACGTAGCCGTCCTTCACCTTCACCACTTGGATGTCGGACCGGTACAGCGCCGAGAGCGTCTGACTGGTCATCACCTGCTCGACGGTGCCGATGCTGAATCGGCCGTCGACCAGATACAGCAGCCGGTCCACGTACGGCAGGATCGGGTTGATCTCGTGGGTGACGACGATGACCGTGGTTCCCGTCTCCCTGCGGCGCCGCTCGATCAGCGCCGACACCAGCTTGGCGTTCGCCGGGTCCAGCGTCAGCAGTGGTTCGTCGCACAGCAGCAGCGCCGGGTCGCTGACCAGGGCCTGGGCGATGCGCACCCGCTGCAGCTCGCCGCCCGACATGACGCCGACCCGGACATCCGCCAGGCGTTCGGCGTTGACCTGGTTCAGCGCGCGGGCGACGGCCGCGCGGCGTCGGGCCCGATCGCGGGACCGCAGCGGGACGGCGCCCCAGCGCGCCCCGTCGATACCCAGCCGAACCAGGTCCCGGCCGCGCAGCATCACGTCGTGATCCAGCGGGCGGTGTTGCGGCACATAGCCGATGCGCCCGCTGCCCGAGGTGATCGGCTTTCCCTCGACCAACCCGACCCCGGCGCTCAGAGACAGCTGCCCGAGGAGCACGTTGAGCAGCGATGTCTTGCCGCTGCCGTTGGGGCCGAGCACCGCGATGAACTCGCCGCGCGACACCGACAGGTCCAGGTGGTCCCACAACACCCGGTCGCCGAACGCCAGGCGGGCACCGCGCAGCGAAACGGTGTCCGCGTGCCGGTCGGGGGCCGGTGCCGTTTCGATCCTCACGGCTGGACGGGCCGGCTCGACTGCAGCGCGGCCAAGAGGTGGTCGACCGTAGTGCGTTGCCAGCCCAGGTAATCCGTGCCGTCGGGGAGGGTCTCGGCCACCTCGGTGACCGGAACTCCCGCGCGCTGCGCGGCGTCGCGCAGGCTGGTGATCGCCACGGTGGAGGTCTGCGGGTTGATTATCAGGGCCGACACCTGACGCCGGTCGATCAGGTCGAGGACCGACGCCAGATCGGCCGGCGCCGGGTCGGTCTCGTTCTCGATGGCCGCGGCGAAGGCGGGTGGGGTCCGGTTCACCAGGCCCGTCGCCTGCAGCAGGTAGAAGGCGACCGGTTCGGTCGCCACGACCGAGGTGTGCGGGTAGCCGGCGGCGACGCTGTGTTCGGTGCCGGCGATCGCGTCGGCGTCGCGTTCGAACGCGGCGGCATTGGCCCGGTAGTCCGCGGCGTTGCCCGGGTCGATCGTCGCGAGCCGGTCGGCGATCGTGGCGGCCACCGCCTTGGCGACGCCCAGGTTGTAGAAGACGTGCTCGTTGTGTGGTTGCCCGTCGCTCTCGAGGAACGAGTAGGCATCGACCGGCTTGGCGCCGGGCTGGCGGGCCAGCACGGCGTCCACCCAACCGTCGTAGCCGCCACCGTTGAAGACGACCAGGGCGGCGTCGGCGATGGCGGCGGCGTCCGAGGGGCTGGCCTCATAGGAGTGCGGGTCGGTTTCCGACCCGCTCACGATCGACTTGACCGGCACATGGCTTCCCGCGACGGCACGCGCCACGCTGCCCCACACGTCGGTGGACGCGACGACGGCGGACGCGTGCGGATGTGTCGGGTTGACGCCACATCCGGACAGCGCCGACGAACCGGCCAGCGCCACGACGGCCGCCAGCCAACGCGTCGCGCGGGCGAGCATTCGCCCATGCGTCAGTGCCGTGCGCACGTCCGTTCCTCCCGCCCGCAAGCAAGCCGATCCACAATACTAATGAAAATCGTTTCCATTACAAAGCCGCGGGCGGAAGCGCATTGGCCCTCGCCGATCCGCTGTAGCGTCTCCGAACGTGAGCCCCACACCGCGCCGGCGTGCGACCCTCGCGTCGGTGGCGGACGAACTCAAGGTTTCGCGCACGACGATCTCGAACGCGTTCAACCGCCCCGATCAGCTCTCCGCCGACCTGCGTGAACGCGTGCTCGCCACGGCCAAGCGACTGGGATACGCCGGCCCTGACCCGGTGGCGCGATCGTTGCGGACCCGCAAGGCCGGCGCGGTCGGTCTGGTGATGGCCGAACCGTTGACCTACTTCTTCAGTGACCCCGCCGCACGGGATTTCGTCACCGGGGTGGCGCAGTCATGCGAGGAGGCGGGGCAGGGGCTGCTGCTGGTGGCGGTCGGGCCCATCCGCACCCTCAAAGAGGGAACGGACGCGGTGCTGTCGGCCGGCGTGGACGGCTTCGTGGTGTATTCGGTGTGCCATGACGATCCCTATCTACAGGTGGTGTTGCAGCGGCGGCAGCCGGTCGTGGTGGTCGATCAGCCCAAGGTGCTCACCGGAGTCTCGCGGGTGGGGATCGACGACCGCGCGGCGATGCGTGAACTCGCCGACTACGTGCTCGCCTTGGGGCATCGCGAGATCGGGCTGTTGACCATGCGGCTCGGGCGGGACCGGCGCCAAGGGCTGGTCGACGCCGACCGGTTGCGCTCGCCCGCCTTCGACGTGCAACGCGAGCGCATCATCGGCGTGTGGGACGCGATGACGGCCGCCGGCATCGATCCGGATTCGCTGACCGTGGTGGAAAGCTACGAGCACTTGGCCGAATCGGGGGGCACGGCCGCCAAGGTGGCGCTGGAAACCAATCCGCGGATCACCGCGCTGATGTGCACCGCGGACATCCTGGCGCTGTCCGCCATGGATTACCTACGGGCACACGGCATTTACGTGCCCGGTCAGCTGACCGTCACCGGATTCGACGGCGTGCCCGAGGCCATCAACCGCGGCCTGACGACGGTGTCGCAGCCGAGCCTGCAGAAGGGCCGCCGGGCGGGCGAGCTCTTGTTGAAGCCACCCCGGACGGGCACGCCGGGCCTGCCGGTCGTCGAACTTCTGGACACCGAGCTGATTCGGGGCCGCACCGCCGGTCCGCCCGCCTGAGCGTCGCTACCGGGAGGGCTATGTCTTTTCGGCGTCGCCGATCAGCAACCGCACGGCCAGGTCCAGCCGCTTGCTGACGTCGGTGGCCGAGGCCCGGCGGGTGAGCCAGGCGAGCAGGTTCGACAACCACACATCGGAGATCACCCGGGCGATGTGGTACTGATCCTCGGTCGGTTCGCCGTCGGCCATCGCGCGCGCGAACATGGAGTCGATGAGCTTCTCGACCTGGTCGACCTCGCTGGCCGCCGACGCGTCGGCGAACACGTAGGCGCGCGTCATCGCCTCGGTCAGCAGGGGATTGCGTTGCATCGCGCGGTTGAGCTTGCCCACCATGAAGTTCAGCCGCTGAAAGGGTGTGCCCCCGGTCATCGCCGAGCGGTCCGTCTTGGCATCGATGCGGCCGAACTCGCGGCCCAGCGCCGACACCAGCAGGTGCACCTTCGACGGGAAGTACCGGTACAGCGTCCCGACCGCCACATCGGCGCGATCCGCCACCGCACGCATCTGGACCGCCTCGTAGCCGCCCTTGGACGCGATGGCCATGGTCGCATCCAGGATGCGCTTGCGACGTTCCCGCTGTGCCTCCGAGCCGAGTTCGGACTCCGCCAGTACCGCCACGTTTATGACCTCGCGCGGTTGGGAGTCAGAAACGCGGCTCGAACTGGACTTCGAGTTGGCGCTGGCTGGCATGTGACGGTTTGCTCCTGTTCCGGGCGGTTCGTTTGCAAACGATACGCATTCTGCGTGTGAATTTCCCACCTCCGTACCGCCGGGGACAAGCGCATGTGCTGCTGCAATGGCATTCGACTTGACGGTCGATCACTGGCACTATTAGAACACGTTCTAGTCTCCGGCGAGCGGGTTGCGCGTCAACTCATGGTGGAGATGTCCCCGCTTGCGGAAAGATCGGACAATCAGGACACGGGTGCCGGCCAGCCCCGTTGTCACGTCGACTCAAGGACGCGGAGGTCCTCTCAGGTGGTAGCGACCGTCACCGACGAGCAGTTTGCCGCGCGCACCCTGGTGCGCGACTGGGCCCGCAATGCGACGTCCGGGCCGGGCGGCACCGCGGCGATCCGCGACGTCGAGCAGGGCAAGCCCGACGCCTGGCGACCGGTGTTCTCCCGGCTGGCCGAACTGGGGATTTTCGGCGTCGCGATCCCGGAGGAATCGGGCGGGGCGGGCGGCAGCATCGAAGACCTGTGCGCGATGGTCGAGGAAGCGGCCAAGGCCCTGATTCCCGGGCCGGTCGCGACCACCGCGCTCGCGACGCTCGTCGTCACCGACCCCGAACTGCTGGAGGCCCTGGCCGCCGGCGAGCGCTTCGCCGGGCTGGCCACCGAAGGTGACGTCCGGTACGACGGCGCGACCTCGACGGCCTCGGGCACATTGCCGTTCGCGCTGGGCGGCGCCGACGGTGGCGTGCTGTTGACGGCGGCCGACGGCAAGTGGCTGTTGATCGACACGGCCGGTGAGGGCGTGCAGATCGAACCTCTGCAGGCGACCGACTTCTCCCGGCCGTTGGCCCGGGTGGTGCTGGCTTCGGCCCCGGCGACGGTGGTGTCCGAAACACGAAACCGCGTCGAGGAACTGGCCGCGACCGTGCTGGCGGCCGAGGCGGCCGGCATCACCCGATGGGCGCTGGAGACCGCCGTCGACTACGCCAAGGTCCGCGAGCAGTTCGGCAAGCCGATCGGCAGCTTCCAGGCCATCAAGCACATCTGCGCCGAGATGCTCTGCCGCGCCGAGCAGGCCGAGGTGGCCGCCGCCGACGCCGCGCGCGCCGCGGCCGAGGGCGACGAATCCCAGTTCTCCATCGCGGCGGCCCTGGCCGCGGGCACCTGCATCACCGCCGTGAAGGCCAACGTCAAGGACTGCATCCAGGTGCTCGGCGGCATCGGCTGCACCTGGGAGCACGACGCGCATCTGTATCTGCGCCGGGCGCATGCCATCGGCCGCTTTCTCGGCGGGGCCGAGACCTGGTTGCGCCGCATCACCGCGCTGACTCAGGCCGGTGTGCGACGCCGCCTGGGCATCGACCTGACCGAGGTCGAGGCGCTGCGGCCCGAGATCGCCGCCGCCGCCGCGCAGATCGCGGAGCTGCCAGAGGAGAAGCGGCAGGCGGCGCTGGCCGAGGCGGGACTGCAGGCGCCGCATTGGCCGGCGCCCTACGGGCGCGGCGCGGGACCGGCCGAGCAGCTGCTGATCGATCAGGAGCTGGCCGCGGCCGGCGTGGCCCGTCCCGACCTGGTGATCGGTTGGTGGGCGGCGCCGACCATCCTCGAGCACGGCACCCCGGAGCAGGTCGAACGCTTCGTGCCGGGCACCACGCGCGGCGAATTCCTGTGGTGCCAGCTGTTTTCCGAGCCGGGCGCCGGCTCGGACCTGGCCTCACTGCGCACCAAAGCGGTGCGGACCGACGGCGGCTGGCTGCTGACCGGGCAGAAGGTGTGGACGTCCGCGGCGCACAAGGCGAAATGGGGCGTATGCCTGGCCCGCACCGACCCGGACGCGCCGAAACACAAAGGCATCGCCTACTTTCTGGTGGAAATGAGCTCACCGGGCATCGAAATCCGCCCGCTGCGCGAGATCACCGGCGACTCGCTGTTCAACGAGGTGTTCCTGGACAACGTGTTCGTTCCCGACGAACTGGTCGTCGGCGAGGTGAACGACGGCTGGCGGCTGGCCCGCACCACCCTGGCCAACGAGCGGGTCGCGATGGCCAACGGCACGGCGCTGGGCAACCCGATGGAGGAGTTGTTAAAGCTCTTGGCGGCAAGGGATCTCGACGTCGCCGAGCAGGACCGGCTAGCGCGGCTGGTCGTCCTGGCGCAGACCGGCGCGCTGCTGGACCAGCGCATCGCCCAGCTCGCGGTGGGCGGTCAGGACCCGGGGGCGCAGTCCAGCGTGCGCAAGCTGATCGGCGTCCGCTACCGGCAGGCGCTGGCCGAATACACGATGGACGTGGCCGAGGGCGGCGGCCTGGTGCACAACCAGGCGGTCTTCGACTTCCTGAACACCCGCTGCCTCACCATCGCCGGCGGCACCGAGCAGATCCTGCTCACCGTCGCCGCCGAGCGCCTGCTCGGTCTGCCCCGCTAGCCGAGATCGGCTGCGGCGGCATGTAATTCGCGCAGCGCGTCGCATGCCATGGAGCCCAGGTCCCGGTCTTCGTCCGGTTCGGCCCAGCGGGCATAGGCCGTCTTGAACGCCAGCGCACCGAGTTCGGCGGCCAACACTGCCGTCGGCTCGGGCACGCCGCGGGCCTCCAGCGCCTCGACCATCGCGCGCGCCAGCCCAATCTGTTTGAGCGCGTTGCGCTCTTGGAGTTCGGTGCTGGCGGCGATCGCCGCTTTGAGCCTGGGGGCGAGGTCCCGGTTGAACGACGTGAACGCCGCCGCGGCCGACTTCAGGCCCGCGCACACGGCGGCCAGTGGTGTCGCGTCGGCGGGCGCTGAGCCAATGCCCTCGCGCAGCAGTTGCGCGATCGCGTCCTGGCCGGCCGCCAGCACGTCACGCTTGTCCGGGAAGTGCCGAAAGAACGTGCTCTTCGTCAGCCCGGCGCGCTCGGCGATCTGCGTGACCGTCGTCTCGTCGTATCCCCGTTCGTTGAACAGGTCGAGAGCCGCGGCGACCAAGCGTTCGCGCGCGTCGGGTTCCCACCGGGCCATGCCCCCACCCTAGTGATGCGACCGTTATCCCATCACGGGCGTAGGGTGATGGGACCATAGTCGCATCACCTGAAGGAGCTGCTCGTGCGCGTATTCGTCACCGGCGCCAGTGGAGGAATCGGCTCGGCCGTCGTCGCCGAACTGCTCGCCGCCGATCATCACGTCGTGGGCCTGGCCCGCTCGGCGGCCGCGGCCGCCACCATCAGCGCACTCGGCGCCGAGCCGTTGCGCGGCGGCCTCATCGACCTCGACGTGCTGCGGGAGGCGGCCGGCGCCGCCGACGGCGTCGTCTACCTGGCGTTCTCGCATGACTTCACCGGTAACGCAGGCGTGATCGTCGACGCGATCGGCGACGAAGCCCGCGCGGTCGCCGCGCTCGGCGAAGCGCTGGCCGGCACCGGTAAGCCGCTGGTGCTCGCGAGCGGCACCCCCGCGGTGGCCGGACGCACCAGCACCGAAGACGATCCCTTCAACGCCGAGGGACCGATGGCCGGGCGCGGCCGCACCGGACAGGCCGTCGTCGATCTGGCCGGGCGTGGCGTCCGATCCGCCGTGGTGCGGTTACCGCGGTCGGTCCACGACGCCGGCGGGCGCTACGGCTTCGCCAGCCTGCTGATTCAGGCCGCCCGGCAGCGCTCAGTGTCGGCTTTCGTCGGAGACGGGACACAACGTTGGCCCGCGGTGCATCGGGACGACGCGGCGGTGTTGTTCCGCCTCGCGCTCGAAACGGCCCCGCCCGGCTCGGTTCTGCACGCGGTGGGTGACGAAGGCGACCCCATGCGGGCGATCGCCGAGGTGATCGGTCGCCGGCTCGGGGTGCCCGTCGAACCCGCCCCGACCGAGGCCTTCGGCCCACTCGGAACGATGTTCGCGGTCGACCAGCCCTCGTCCAGCACCCTGACCCGCCGGCAATTCGGATGGAAACCCACCGGGCCAAGCCTGCTCGAAGACCTCGAGACCGGCGAATTACGCTGACCGGGCTCTAAGAGAACTCAGGAGAACTCAGGAGAACGTCGTCTGCGCGCAGGTGCTGGGGGACGTGATGTTGACCCCGGGATAGACCACCTGGATGTGGGTGCAAACGATGACGTTGTTGTCGGTCCTGGGCTGGCCGGTCTGCCAATCGGTGGAGTCGATGCGCCCGGCCGTCTGGTACTTGTCCGGGGGTCCCTCACCGAAGTAGACCGTGGTGATCTCGTCGGAACCCATCGACTTCATCACCCGCTCGTTCTGGCCGTCGGCGTGTGCGTCGAGGTAGGCCAGCCGGTTCGAGGACCGGATCTCGGTCGTCTGGCGGGCCCACAGGCCGGGCGGGAAACCGGACACCCCGTCGGGCGTGAGCATGTCCGCTCCGGCGGTGAAGTCGCAGTGGCCGTCGGCTTTGAAGCAGTTGAGGATCACCCGCGTCTCGAGCTGGTTGGGCCCGTCCAGCGGGAACAGCGTGGTGGCGGTGTTGCTGGCCGCCGCGCACACCCCGGCGGGCAGCAACATCGGCAACGCTGCGGCGACCGCGAATCCCGATACCAGCCGCATCATCGATGCTCCCCTTCCCCGGTTTGCTGACCCCAAGGGTGAACCTAACCCGCGACTACTCGTCGTAGGTGACTTCTACCGAATCAGATTCGGGGTGAGATTGACAGGCCAGGATGAGGCCCTCGTCGAGGTCCTGCTGCTCGAGCACGTCGTTGACCTCCATGGTCACCTTGCCGCCGCGCAGGGTGCAGGCGCACGCGCCGCAGTGACCCTCGCGGCAGGAGAACGGCGCGTCGAGGCCCTTGGCCAGCAGCACGTCGAGCAATTTGGCGTTGCGCGGCCACGACACGGTGTGGGTTTCACCGTCGAGCTCTACCACCGCGGTGGCCGGCGGCTGGTCGCCCTCGGGGGTGTCCTCGATCTTCACCGCCGCGAACGGATCCGATTCCAGCGACTTGAACACTTCAATATGTATTTGCGGCGCAGGGACTTTCAGCGCTTCCAGGGCTTGTTTGGCGGAGTCCATGAACGCGCCCGGGCCGCAGATGTAAACGGGTCGATCCGTGTAGGGGGCCGCCAGCTTGGCCAGCGCGGCGGCGCTGGGCAACCCCTGCAGCGATTCCAGCCAGTGCACGACGGTGAGCCGGTCGGGATATTTGTTGGACAGCTCGCGCAGCGCGTCGGCGAAGATCACCGAATCCTCGTCGCGGTTGGCGTAGAGCAGCGTCACCTGTCCGCCGCCGTCGGCCAGCGCCGACTTGCAGATCGACATGATCGGCGTGATCCCGCTGCCCGCGGCCATCAGCAGGAAGTCATCGCCCAGCGTTTTCGGCACGAAGTTGCCCGACGGGGCCAGCACCTGGATCCGCATGCCCTTGTGCGCGTGATCGCACAACCAGTTGGACGCGTAACCGTCCGCGGTTCGTTTGACCGTGACGGCCAGGGCGTCGTCGGTGAACGGCGAGCTGCACAGCGAATAGCAGCGCGCCACCGACCCGGTGCGCTCGCTGGGAACGCGCAGCGTCAAGAACTGTCCCGGGGCGTACCGCAGCCGCTCGGGCGGGATGTCGGGGTCCCCTTCATCGTCGGGCACCGCGAACACCAGCGACCGCGCGTCGTCGGTCTCGGCGATGACCTCGGCGATCTGCAGTTCGAGGACGTGATCACCGAGTGGCTCGTCGGGTGTTTGGTCCGGATCCGCCTCCGTCAAGGCCCGTCCCTTCCTTTCGTGGCAACTAGAACATGTTACAGAAAAGTGGATTCGTATCGCTACCAGCCGCAGGAATACCCTGCTCGACACAAATCGGAACGTGTTCTAGTCTCTGGTGTAAGTCCGCTGTGTAAGTCTGGCCCGGGAGGCAAACTTAAGTGACGTCCATTCAACAGCGTGATGCCCAGTCGGTTCTGGCTGGCATCGATGATCTGCTTCCGCGGATCCGGGAACGCGCTCAGGCGACGGAGGATCTGCGGCGGCTGCCCGACGAGACCGTCCAGGATCTCCAGGACGTGGGCTTCTTCACCCTGTTGCAGCCCGAACAGTGGGGCGGCTTGCAGTGCGATCCGACGCTGTTCTACGAGGCGGTGCGGCGCCTTGCCAGCGCGTGCGGCTCCACCGGTTGGGTGAGCTCCATCATCGGCGTGCACAACTGGCACTTGGCCCTGTTCGACCAGCAGGCCCAGGAGGAGGTCTGGGGTGAGGACCCCAAGACCCGGGTTTCCTCGTCGTACGCCCCGATGGGCGCGGGCGTGGTGACCGATGGCGGCTACCTGGTCAACGGCGCGTGGAACTGGTCCTCGGGCTGTGACCATGCGACGTGGGCATTCCTGGGTGGCCCGGTGATCAAGGACGGCCGCCCGGTCGACTTCGGCAGCTTCCTGATCCCGCGCAGCGAGTATCGCATCGACGACGTCTGGCATGTCGTCGGTCTGCGCGGTACCGGCAGCAACACCGTCGTCGTCAAGGACGTCTTCGTGCCGCGGCACCGGTTCCTGTCCTACAAGGCGATGAACGACGGCACCGCCGGCGGGTATGAGACCAACACCGCCGCGGTCTACAAGATGCCTTGGGGCACCATGCATCCCACCACCATCTCGGCGCCGATCGTCGGCATGGCCTACGGAGCGTACGACGCGCACGTCGAGCATCAGGGCAAGCGGGTGCGCGCGGCGTTCGCCGGCGAGAAGGCCAAGGACGACCCGTTCGCCAAGGTCCGCATCGCCGAGGCGGCCAGCGACATCGACGCGGCGTGGCGCCAGTTGAGCGGCAACGTCGCCGACGAGTACGCGCTGCTGTCGGCCGGCAAGGAGATCCCGTTCGACCTGCGCGCCCGCGCCCGCCGCGACCAGGTGCGCGCCACCGGCCGTGCGATCGCTTCCATCGACCGCTTGTTCGAGGCGTCGGGCGCCACCGCCCTGGCCAACGACCAACCGGTGCAACGGTTCTGGCGCGACGCGCACGCGGGCCGGGTGCACGCGGCCAACGATCCCGAGCGCGCCTACCAGATCTTCGGGAACAACGAGTTCGGGTTGCCGCCCGGCGACACCATGGTCTGAGCCGGGCGCACAGTGACCGCTATCGAGGAGCTGACGTTCGAGTCCACCTCGCGCTTCGCCGAGGTGGACGTGGATGGGCCGCTCAAGCTGCACTACCACGAGGCCGGTGTGGGTAACGATCAGACGATCGTGCTGCTGCACGGCGGCGGTCCCGGAGCGGCCAGCTGGACCAACTGGTCGCGCAACATTCCGGTGCTCGCCGAGCGGTTTCGCGTGCTCGCCGTCGATCAGCCCGGCTACGGCCATTCCGACAAGCGCGCCGAACACGGGCAGTTCAATCACTACGCGGCCAGGGCACTCAAGGGGCTCTTCGACCAGCTGGAGCTGGGGCGAGTCCCGTTGGTGGGCAATTCATTAGGCGGGGGCACCGCGGTGCGGTTCGCCCTGGACCACCCCGACCGGGCCGGGCGCCTGGTGCTGATGGGGCCCGGTGGGCTGAGCATCAACCTGTTCGCGCCGGACCCCACCGAGGGCGTCAAGCGGCTGGGGAAGTTCTCGGCCGAACCCACCCGGGAAAACCTCGAGGCGTTTTTGCGGGTGATGGTCTACGACCAGAAACTGATCACCGACGAATTGATCGACGAGCGGTTCGCGTTGGCCAGCACGCCGGAATCGCTGACGGCGACCCGGGCGATGGGAATGTCGTTTGCGGGGGCCGATTTCGAGCTCGGCATGATGTGGCGCGAGGTGCACCGGCTGCGCCAGCCCGTGCTGCTGATCTGGGGCCGCGAGGACCGCGTCAATCCCCTGGACGGGGCGCTGGTCGCGCTGAAGACCATGGCGCGTGCGCAGCTGCACGTTTTCGGGCAATGTGGGCATTGGGCGCAGGTGGAGAAGTTCGACGAGTTCAACAAGCTCACCATCGATTTCCTGGGAGGTGCGTGATGAGCATCCGTTCGCTGGGCTATCTACGCATCGAGGCCACCGACATGGCGGCCTGGCGTGAGTACGGCCTGAAAGTTCTCGGCATGATCGAGGGTAGCGGCGACACCGAGGGCGCGCTCTATCTGCGGATGGACGATTTCCCGGCCCGGCTGGTGATCGTGCCCGGTGAGCGCGACCACCTCATGGAAGCCGGCTGGGAATGCGCGAACGCCGAAGGCCTGCAAGAGATCCGGGACCGGCTCGACGTGGAGGGCGTCCCCTACAAGGAGGCCACCGCCGCGCAACTGGCGGATCGCCGGGTCGTCGAGATGATCCGATTCTCCGACCCGTCGGGCAACTGCCTGGAGGTCTTCCACGGCGTCGCCCTGGAACACCGCCGGGTCGTCAGCCCTTACGGGCACAAGTTCGTCACCGGTGAGCAGGGCCTGGGGCACGTGGTGTTGTCCACCCGCGACGACGACGAGGCGCTGCACTTCTACCGCGACGTGCTCGGGTTCAAGCTGCGCGACTCGATGCGGATGCCGCCCCAGGTGGTGGGCCGGCCCGCCGACGGGGCCCCCGCCTGGTTGCGCTTCTTCGGCTGCAACCCGCGCCACCACAGCCTGGCCTTCCTGCCTTTGCCGACATCCAGCGGCATCGTGCACTTGATGATGGAGGTCGAGAACGCCGACGACGTGGGGCTGTGCCTGGACCGGGCGCTGCGCCGCAAGGTGCCCATGTCGGCCACCCTGGGCCGTCACGTCAACGACCTGATGCTGTCGTTCTACATGAAGACGCCCGGCGGGTTCGACATCGAATTCGGCTGCGAGGGAAGGCAAGTCGAAGACAACGACTGGGTCGCCCGGGAAAGCACCGCGGTCAGCCTGTGGGGCCACGACTTCACGGTCGGCATGCGCGGCTGACCATGTCAGCGCCCATCGATCCACGGACCTTCCGGCAGGTGCTGGGCCAGTTCTGCACCGGCATCACGATCATCACCACCGTGCACGACGAGGCCCCCGTCGGCTTCGCCTGCCAGTCCTTTGCGGCGCTGTCGCTGGACCCGCCGCTGGTGCTGTTCTGCCCGACCAAGGTGTCACGGTCCTGGAAGGCCATCGAGGCGTCCGGCCGGTTCTGCGTCAACATGCTGACCGAGAGCCAGAAGCACGTCTCGGCCCGCTTCGGTTCCAAGGAGCCCGATAAGTTCGGCGGCATCGACTGGCACCCTTCCGATCTCGGTTCGCCGATCATCGACGGGTCGCTGGCCTATATCGACTGCACGGTGGCCTCCGCGCATGACGGCGGCGACCACTTCGTGGTCTTCGGTGCGGTGCAATCGCTTTCGGAGGCTCCCAAGATCAAGCCGCGGCCGCTGCTGTTCTATCGCGGTGAATACACCGGTATCGAACCGGACAAGACGACACCGGCGCAGTGGCGCGACGACCTGGAAGCGTTCCTCACCACCACCACCCAGGACACCTGGCTTTAGCGGCGTCCTAGCGGTCGCGGCGATCGGCCGACATGTCCCCCGTGGGAGACTTGTCCGGTATCGGCTGTTCCTTGCTCCACGCGGAATCGCGGTCGGCGGCGGCCTCACCACCAGCGGCGTCCTTCTCGGCCTTCCCCGTTGGGTCAAGGCTGTCGGCACGCTTCCATTGTTCGTCCAGCTGTTCGCGGGAGGACGCCGCCTCAGTCTGATGGGTTGACGCCCGATCCTGCAGCCGGGCGGCTTCCGCCGCCTTGGCCTCAGCTTCGGCCTGCGCGGCACGGGCTTTCGCGGCCGTCTCAGCGGCCAGCGCCTCGCGGCGCTCCACTTTGGCCGTCTCCACCTGGGCTCGTTCGCGAATGCCCTCGGCTTCCCGCTCGCGGCGGCGCCTGGCCGCTCGGCGGGCGGCGATGACGAGGGCGACGATCACGAGGACCGCCACGACTGCGGCGACGACGATCCAGACGGTGTTGCTGGTGTTCATGGTGGGCTCCGTTGTCAGGGTGGGACACGCAACGGTCCCATCCGCCGGGTTGCCGTATTCGACAGGAATCAAACAACCGATGGCGACACCCACTGCTTCGGCAGGCGGCCGCGGGTCAGAATGGTGTCATGACGCTGGATCTGCGCGCGTACTTCGACCGCATCAACTACCGCGGTGCCGCCGAGCCGAAACTCGAGGTGCTGCAGGATCTGATGACCGCGCACACCGGGTCGATCCCGTTCGAGAACCTCGATCCGCTGATGGGGGTGCCGGTCGAGGACCTGAGCCCGCAAGCCCTCACCGACAAGCTGGTGTACCGGCGCCGCGGTGGCTACTGCTACGAGCAGAACGGCCTGATGGGTTACGTGCTGGCCGAAATCGGGTTCCGGGTGCGTCGCCTGGCCGGGCGGGTGGTCTGGATGCTTCCGCCGGAAGCGCCATTGGGAGCCCAAACCCACACAGTGCTGGCGGTGACGTTCCCGGGTTCGCAGGGTTCGTATCTGGTCGACGTCGGCTTCGGGGGCCAGACCCTGACCTCCCCGATCCGTTTCGAGACCGGAAACGCCCAACAGACAACGCACGAGCCGTATCGGCTCAACGACCGTGGCGACGGCCTGGTGCTGCAGGCCCTGGTCCGCGACGAGTGGAAACCGTTGTACGTGTTCGGCACCCACGCCGTACCGCAGGTCGATCTCAGGGTGGGTAGCTGGTACGTCTCCACGCACCCCGAGTCGATCTTCGTCACCGGGCTGACGGCTGCCCTGACGACCGACGACGCCCGCTACAACCTGGCCGGCCGCAACCTCAGCATCCACCGCGCCGACGGCAGCGAGAAAATCCGCCTCGACGACGCGGCGGCGGTCATCGACGTGCTCGGTGAGCGATTCGGCATCGACGTGGCCGGCATCGGTGAGCGCAGTGCGCTCGAGGCACGCATCGGGCAGGTGCTGGACGCTTAGGTCCGCGTCCGCTAGCGGGCCGCAAGCCACGGACCGAGGCGTCGCAGTGCTTCCTCGATGTCGTCGGTGGGCCCGGCGAAGGACAGCCGGACGAACGAATTGCCGCGGGTCGTGTCGAAGTCGATACCCGGCGCGATGGCAATGCCGTTCTCTTCCAACAGCTTTGAGCAGAATTCGATTGAGTTGTCGGTGAAATCCGAGACGTCGGCGTACACGTAGAACGCGCCATCGGTGGGGGCAAGGCGATCGACGCCGATGCCGCGCAGCCCGTCCAGCAGCAGCGAGCGGTTCCTCGCATAGTGGTGCAGGTGGCCGTCGGCCTCGGCGGTGGCCTCCGGGGTGAAGGCCGCCACCGCGGCCAGCTGCGACAGCACGGGGGGGCAGATGGTGAAGTTCCCGGTGAGGCACTCCACCGCGCGGCGTAACTCGGCGGGCACCAGCAGCCAACCCAGCCGCCAGCCCGTCATGGCGTAGTACTTCGAAAAGCTGTTGACCACCACGGCATTCCGCGACGTCTGCCACGCACAGCTGGTCTGGGGCGCGCCTTCGTAGACCAGGCCGTGGTAGACCTCGTCGCTGATCAGTCGCGCACCGGCGGCATCGCACCACGAGGCGATCGCGGCCAGCTCCTCCGGCGCGATGACGGTTCCGGTGGGATTGGCGGGGCTTGCCACGATGACACCCTGCACCGGGGGGTCGAGCTCGGCGAGCATCTGCGCGGTGGGTTGGAAGCGGGTCTGCGGCCCGCAGGGGATCTCCACGACCTCGCATCCCAGTGCCGACAAGATGTTTCGGTAACACGGATAGCCGGGGCTGGCCAGCGCCACCCGGTCGCCAACGTCGAAGCAGGCCAGGAAGGTGAGCAGGAAGCCGCCCGAGGAGCCCGTGGTGATCACCACCGCGTCGGGGTCGACCTCGAGCCCGCGCTGGCGCCGGTAGTCCGCAGCGATCGCGGCACGCAGCTCGCGGATGCCCAGCGACACCGAGTAACCCAGCTCGTTGGAGTGCACGGCCGCGGCCGCGGCCGCCCGGACCGGCTCGGGTGCGCCGACGCTGGGCTGGCCCGCCGACAGGTTGATCAGATCGCCGTGGCTGCGCTGGCGTTCGGCCGCCGCCAACCAGACATCCATCACATAGAACGGGGGGATGCCGGCGCGCAGCGAGACACGATCGGTCACGGCGTCTTGAGTACCTCGGATTCCAGTCGGCTAAGCAGCTGTTGCGGCGCATCCAGCAGATGCGTGCTGCCGTGGGCGCGTTTGAAGTACAGGTGCATGTCGTGTTCCCACGTGATCGCGATGCCGCCGTGCAGCTGGATACCTTCGGCGGCCACGGTGTTCAGCGCCTCGGTGGCGGCCAGGCGCGCGGCGGCGGCGTTGGTGGGAGTGGGGTCGTCGCACGCGTCGGACACGACGGCCTTCGCCGCGGCGACCGTCACGTACAGATCGGCCATCCGATGCTTGAGCGCCTGGAAGCTGCCGATCGGCCGGCCGAATTGCACTCGGTCCTTGGCGTATTCGACGGTCAGCTCCATACAGCGTTCGGCGGCGCCGATCTGCTCGGCGGCCAGCAGGACGGCGGCCGTGTCCGCCAGGCCCGGGTCCGCGCCGATCGCCTCGGACTCCTCCGGTTGCACCCGCCCCAGGCGCCGGGTCGGGTCCATCGTGGTGACGGCCTGCGCGCTGAATCGGGTCCACCTGCTCAGCTGTCCGTCCTCGACGGCGACCACGACATCGGCGATGTCGCCGTTGACGACGTAGTCGGCATCGAGCACCAGCGCGCCGATCGAGGCTCCCTCGGCCAGGCCCTCCAGCGTCGTGGCGTCCGGCTCGGACGCGCTCAGCAGCGCCAGCTCGGCCAGCGTGGTACCCAGCAGCGGGGAGGGCACCAGGGCGCGGCCGAGCTCCTGCAAAACCGTTGCGGCGTCGGCCAATTCACCGCCGGCACCGCCCAGCTCCTCGGGTATCACCAGGGCCGCGGCGCCGACCTGCTCGCACAGCAGTTGCCAGAGCGATTCGTCGTAGCCGCGGTCGGACTCCATGGCGGCGCGCACCGCCGCCGGAGAGGCGTGCTTGGCCACCAGTGCGGCGACGGTCTCGCGGAGCAGCTCGCGTTCTTCGGTCATGGTCATAGCGCCTCCAGCACTCGCCGCCGATGTTGCGCCGGCGTGCCCCAGGCGGACCGCAGCGCCTGCACCCGCAGCAGCAACAGCGACAGGTCGTGCTCCTGGGTGAAACCGATCGCGCCGTGGGTCTGCAGTGCCGAACGCGCGGCCAGGAGCCCCGCCTCGGACGCCGCCGCCTTGGCCGCGCTCACGTCGCGGGGATTCAGCGTCAACGCCGCGCCGTGCACCAGCGGCCGGGCCAGTTCGATGGCGACGTGTACGTCGGCGAGCTTGTGTTTGATCGCCTGATACGAGCCGATCACCCGGCCGAACTGGGTGCGCTGTTTGGCGTAGTCGACGGCGGCGTCGCGCAGCGCCTCGGCGGCGCCGATCAGTTGTGCCGCGGTGGCCAGCGCGCCGAACTCATAGGCACGGTTGACATCCGCCTCCCAGGCCGGGCCGGCCGCGGTCACGTCGAACAGGTGCCGGCTGGGGTCGACGGACTCGTGCTCGTCACCCGCGGCGGCTTCGGCGACCCCGTCAGTCCCATTCAAGCCGGCCAGCAGCACCAGCCCGGCCATGTCGGCGTCGACGGCGCGCGGTACCCGCGGCGGCAGCGCGACGGTGGCGATGAGCGCACCGGAGGCCAGCGCCGCGCAGCGCTCGGCGTGATCGTCGGAGGCCAGCAATACCGGTGCCACAGCGATGGATTCGACCACCGGGCCGGGCACACACCAGCGCCCGAGGCGCTCGAGGGCGACGACCAGGTCGATCGGGTGTGCCTCGATGCCGTCGAATTTCTCCGGCACACTCAGGGCGGTGACGCCCAGGTTGGCCAGCTGCTCCCACACCTTGCGGCCCGGCGCGGTGTCGCCCGCGGCCCACGCGCGCACGGCGCCGGGCAGGTCCGCCGCGCCGAGTGCGGCGTCGATGCTGGCCGCGAAGTCACGCTGCTGTTCGTCTAGCGCAAATTTCACTTCTTGCCCCCGGACTTCTCGCGCGGCAGGCCCAGCAGCCGCTCGGAGATGATGTTGCGCTGAATTTCGTTGGTGCCGGCGTAGATCGGGCCGCCCAGCGCGAACAGCAGTCCCTCGGTCCACGGGCCGGCGAGTTCCCCGTCCGCGGCGAGGATGTCGAGTGCGGTCTGGTGCAGTTCGACGTCGAGATCCGACCAGAACACTTTGGTCACCGAGGATTCGGCGCCCAGCTCGCCGCCGAGGGCCAGCCTGGTCACCGTCCCGAAGGTCTGCAGCCGGTAGGCCTGCGCGTTGATCCAGCCGTCGGCGACCCGATCGGCGAACGCGGCGGGTGAGCCGGCATCCTTCCACAGCTGCACCAACCGCTCCGCTGTCGCCAGGAAGCGGGCCGGGCTGCGCAGCGACATGCCGCGCTCGTTGCTCGACGTGCTCATGGCCGCCCGCCAGCCTTCGTGCGGGGTGCCGATCACGTCCTCGTCGGGCACGAAAACGTCGTCGAGGAAGATCTCGCCGAATCCGGTGTCGCCGCCCAGCTGGACGATCGGCCGCACGGTGACGCCCTTGGCCTTCAGGTCGAACATGAAGTAGGTCAGCCCGTTGTGGCGCTCGGCGCCGGGATCGGACCGGAACAGCCCGAATCCCCGCTCGGCAAACGGCGCCCGTGAGCTCCAGATCTTCTGCCCGTTGAGTAGCCAGCCGCCGTCGGTCGCCGTCGCGGTGGATCGCAGTGACGCCAGGTCGCTGCCGGATTCGGGCTCCGACCACGCCTGCGCCCAGATCTCTTCGCCGCTGGCCATTTTCGGCAGGATCCGGTCCTGCTGCTCTTGAGTGCCGTGCGCGAACAGCGTCGGGGCCAGCATCGAGGTACCGTTGGCGCTGGCCCGGCCGGGCGCCCCGGCGCGGAAGTACTCCTCTTCGAACACCACCCAGTGCAACAGCGGCGCGTCGCGGCCGCCGTAACGCTTCGGCCAGGTGATCACCGAAAGTCCGGCGTCGAACAGCACCCGGTCCCAATGCCGGTGCTGGTCAAAGCCTTCGGCGTTGTCGTATGACTTCGTCGGGATCGACTCGGCATTGGCCGACAAGAATTCCCGCACTTCGGCCGCAAACGCCAAGGTGTCGCCGTCTAGATCCAGATCCATCAGTCCAGCTCCCGCAGTTGTGGTTTGACCACCTTGCCGCCCGCATTGCGCGGCAACGCGTCGACGAACCGCACCGACCGCGGTGCCTTGAAGTTCGCCAAATGCTCACGGGTGTAAGCGATCACAGATTGTTCGTCGAGCTCGGCGCCGGGCCGGGTCACCAGGAAAGCGCGACCGACCTCGCCGAGCCGCTCGTCGGGAACCCCGATCACCGCGGCATCGGCCACACCGTCGAGCCGGGCCAGCACCTGCTCGACCTCGGCGGGGTAGACGTTGAATCCGCCGCAGATGTACATGTCTTTCAACCGGTCGGTGATGCGCAGGTTGCCGGCCGTGTCGAGCACACCGATGTCACCGGTGTGCAGCCACCCGTCAGCATCGATGGCGGCCGCGGTGGCCGCCGCGTCGTCGAGGTAGCCCAGCATCACGTTGGGGCCGCGCAGCAACACTTCCCCGGATTCACCGGATTCCCCGGAGTCGATGCGCAATTCGAAGTCGGCGAACGGGCGCCCGCAGGTGGTCGCGACGGTGACCGCGTCGTCGTCGGCGCGACACATGGTTCCCATGCCGTTGGCCTCGGTGAGCCCGTAGGCGGTCAGCACGATGTCGATGTCGAGTTCGGATTGCATGCGCTCGACCAACACGACCGGCACGGTGGCCGCCCCCGTCACCGCGAAGCGCAGCGAGCTCAGGTCGTAATCGTCGCGCGCCGGGTGATCCAGCAGGGTCTGGTAAATAGTCGGCGGCCCGGGCAACACGGTGATGCGGTGCTGCTCGATCGCCTGCAGCGCGCGCACCGGGTCGAAGGTCAGATGCGGGATCAGGGTCGCGCCGGTCTGCAGGCAAGCCAGGATGCCGGCCTTGTAGCCGAAGTTGTGAAAGAACGGGTTGATGCACAAATAGCGGTCGTCGGCGGTGATCTTGCCGTTGGCCGCCCACGATGCCGAGGCCGACAGCGACTGCCGGTGCGCGCACAGCACGCCTTTGCTGCGGCCGGTGGTGCCCGAGGTGAACAGGATGTCGCTGACGTCGTCGGGCGTGACCGCCGCGGCGCGCGCGGACACCGCGGCCAAGTCTTCTGGGTCGGAACCCCCAGCGATGAATTCGTCCCAGGTCCCATCTGCGGCGTCGATCGGTATCCGCACGATGTGCCGCAACGCGGGCAGCGCCGCCCGATCCAGATCGGCGACGCGGTCGTTGCCCAGGAATACGCCCATGCCGAACAGCACCGGCGCTTCGACGCGGGCCAGGATGTCGCCGGCCTCCGCGGCCGTATAGCGGGTGTTCAGCGGAACCATCGCGGCGCCGGCGTGGTGGATGGCCAGGCAGGCCACCACCCAATGCCAGGTGTTGGGTGACCAGATCGCCACCCGGTCGCCGGCCCGCACACCGAGACCGATGAGTGCCGCCGCCGCCCGGTGCACTTCATCGCGCAAGGCCGCGGCGGTGAAGGACCGGTCCTCGGTGACCAACGCGTCGTGATCGGGGAATTGGCCCGCGAAACGATCCAGCGCCGCGGGCACGGTGCGGGGATCGGTGGTCATCGGCGAGGCTCCTCGAATGCTCTGAGTGAGATCGCTCGGTCCTCCTCATGCCACCACGCGGCATGCATCGTCACCGAGCTACAAAGCAAGTGCTTGGTAGGTTAGCCTACAAGGCATGCAGGACGTCGAGGAGTTCCGGGCCGAGGTCCGCTCTTGGCTCGCCGACAATCTGGTCGGCGAATTCGCAGCTCTCAAGGGCCTGGGTGGCCCCGGCCGGGAGCATGAGGCCTTCGAGGAACGCCGGGCCTGGAACCAGCATCTCGCCAAAGCCGGACTCACCTGCCTGGGCTGGCCGGTCGAACATGGCGGCCGCGGCCTTTCCACCGCGCACCGGGTCGCCTTCTACGAGGAATACGCCCGGTCCGACGCGCCGGACAAGGTCAATCACTTCGGCGAGGAGTTGCTGGGGCCGACGCTGATCGCGTTCGGGACACCCGAGCAGCAGCAGCGTTTCCTGCCTAAGATCCTCGACGTCACCGAGCTGTGGTGCCAGGGCTATTCGGAGCCCGGCGCCGGCAGCGACCTGGCCAACGTGGCGACCACCGCCGAACTCGACGGCGACCAGTGGGTGATCAACGGCCAGAAGGTGTGGACATCGCTGGCGCACCTGTCGCAGTGGTGCTTTGTCGTCGCGCGCACCGAGAAGGGCTCCAAGCGCCATGCCGGGCTGTCGTATCTGTTGGTGCCGCTGGACCAGCCGGGCGTTCAGGTGCGCCCGATCGTCCAGATCACCGGCACCGCGGAATTCAACGAGGTGTTCTTCGACGACGCGCGTACCGAGGCCGGTTTGGTGGTCGGTGAGCCGGGCGACGGTTGGCGGGTCGCCATGGGAACGCTGACCTTCGAGCGGGGCGTGTCGACGCTCGGTCAGCAAATCCGTTACGCCCGTGAACTTTCCAACCTGGCTGAGCTCGCGCAGCGCACCGGCGCCGCTGACGACCCGTTCATCCGGGAGCGCCTGACCCGGGCGTGGACCGGGCTGCGGGCGATGCGTTCGTACGCGCTGGCCACCATGGACGTCGAGCAGCCGGGCCAGGACAACGTGTCGAAGTTGTTGTGGGCCAACTGGCATCGCGATCTGGGCGAGCTGGCGATGGACGTCATCGGCAAGCCGGGCCTGACCCTGACCGACGGCGAGTTCGACGAATGGCAGCGGCTGTTCCTGTTCACCCGCGCCGACACCATCTACGGCGGGTCCAACGAGATCCAGCGCAATATCATCGCCGAGCGGGTGCTCGGCCTACCCCGAGAGGTTAAGGGATGAGTCTGTCCGAAGCTCCCAAAGAGATTGCCGGACACGGACTTCTGCAGGGCAAGGTGGTGGTCGTTACCGCCGCCGCCGGCACCGGCATCGGCGCGGCGACCGCGCGGCGGGCGCTGGCCGAAGGGGCCGACGTGGTGATCTCGGACCACCACGAACGGCGGCTGGGCGAGACGGCCGACGAGCTCTCCGCGCTCGGCCAGGGCCGCGTCGAAAGCGTGCTGTGCGACGTGACGTCCACCGCCCAGATCGACGCGCTGTTCGCGTCGGCCACCGCCCGCATGGGGCGCATCGACGTCCTGGTCAACAACGCCGGGCTGGGCGGGCAGACGCCGGTGGTCGACATGACCGACGAGGAATGGGACCGCGTCCTCGAAGTGACCCTGACATCGGTGTTTCGCGCCACCCGGGCGGCGCTGCGCTATTTCCGCGAGGCGTCGCACGGCGGGGTGATTGTCAACAACGCCAGCGTCCTGGGCTGGCGGGCCCAGCACTCACAAGCGCACTATGCGGCCGCCAAGGCCGGCGTGATGGCGCTGACCCGCTGCAGCGCAATCGAAGCCGCGGAGTATGACGTCCGGATCAATGCGGTGTCGCCGAGCATCGCGCGGCACAAATTCCTGGACAAAACCACGTCGTCCGAACTGCTCGACCGGTTGTCGGCCGGCGAAGCCTTCGGCCGGGCCGCCGAGCCGTGGGAGGTCGCGGCCACCATCGCCTTCCTCGCCAGCGACTACTCCAGCTACCTGACCGGCGAGGTCATCTCGGTATCCAGTCAGCATCCGTGAGCGCAGGCCGCTAGCCAAGCAAGCGCTTGGTTGATACTCTGGTCGGGTGGACCGAGTGCCCGGTCAGGCCAACAGCCGGCGAGACGAGTTGCTGGAACTTGCCGCGACCATGTTCGCCGAGCGTGGGCTACGCGCTACCACCGTGCGTGACATCGCCGACAGCGCGGGGATCCTGTCGGGCAGCCTGTATCACCACTTCTCGTCCAAGGAGGAGATGGTCGACGAGGTCCTACGAAGCTTCTTGGACTGGTTGTTCGCGCGCTACCGCGAGATCGTGGACAGCGAGGCCAACCCGCTGGAGCGGCTCAAAGGGTTGTTCATGGCCTCGTTCGAGGCGATCGAGCACCGGCATGCGCAGGTCGTCATCTACCAGGACGAAGCCCAGCGGCTGTTGTCGCAGCCCCGGTTCGCCTACATCGAGGACATGAACCGGCAACAGCGCAAGATGTGGCTCGAGCTGCTCCATCAGGGCGTCGACGAGGGCCATTTCCGGCCCGACCTCGACGTCGACCTCGTCTACCGCTTCATCCGCGACACCACGTGGGTGTCGGTGCGCTGGTATCAGCCGGGCGGGCCGCTCACCGCGCAGCAAGTGGGTCAGCAATACCTCGCCATCGTTCTCGGCGGAATCACGACGGAATTTTCAAAAGATGGAAAAAGGAGTCTGAAACATGGCTGATGCCTACGTCATCGACGCTGTGCGTACCGCGGTCGGCAAGCGCGGCGGATCGCTGGCCGGGGTACACCCGGTCGACTTGGGCGCCCTGGGCTGGCGCGGACTGCTCGACCGGGTCGACGTCGACCCCGCCGCCGTTGACGACGTGATCGCCGGCTGCGTCGACGCGATCGGCGGACAGGCGGGCAACATCGCCCGGCTCTCGTGGCTGGCCGCCGGCTATCCCGAAGAGGTGCCCGGCGTCACCGTCGACCGGCAGTGCGGTTCCAGCCAGCAGGCCATTTCCTTTGGCGCGCAGGCGATTCTGTCAGGCACCGCCGACCTCATCGTCGCCGGTGGGATGCAGAACATGAGCTGGATCCCGATCTCATCGGCCATGACCGTGGGCGAGCAGTTCGGCTTCACCTCACCGACCAACGAGTCCAAGCAGTGGTTGCACCGCTACGGCGACCAGGAGATCTCGCAATTCCGCGGCTCGGAGCTGATCGCCGAGAAGTGGAACCTGTCCCGCGAGGAGATGGAGCGGTACGCGCTGACCAGTCACGAGCGCGCCTTCGCGGCGATCCGTGGCGGCCACTTCGACAACGAAATCATCACCGTCGAAACCGAATCCGGTCCGTTCCGGGTGGACGAAGGCCCGCGCGAGTCGTCGCTGGAGAAGATGGCCGGCCTCAAGACATTGGTCGAAGGGGGCCGGCTGACGGCGGCCATGGCCAGCCAGATCTCCGACGGGGCCAGCGCCGTGCTGTTGGCGTCCGAGCAAGCCGTCAAGGACCACAACCTGACGCCGCGCGCCCGTATCCACCACATCAGCGCCCGCGCCGCCGACCCCGTCTTCATGCTGACCGGGCCCATCCCCGCGACCCGCCATGCGCTGGACAAGACCGGGCTGTCGATCGAGGACATCGACACCGTGGAGATCAACGAGGCGTTCGCGCCGGTGGTCATGGCGTGGCTCAAGGAAGTCAAGGCCGACCCGGAGAAGGTCAACCCCAACGGCGGCGCGATCGCGCTCGGGCACCCGCTCGGCGCCACCGGCGCCAAGCTGTTCACCACCATGCTCAACGAGCTCGAGCGCATCGGCGGCCGTTACGGTCTGCAGACGATGTGCGAGGGCGGGGGCACGGCCAACGTCACGATCATCGAGCGCCTGTAGCTCTAGGCTCTCGGGTGCTTTAGGCCTTCGCGCCCTCTAGCCTTCGCGCCCTCTAGCCTTCGCGCCGAACGTGCACTCAGCGACAGCATCTCGGCGGCTTTTGGCGCTGAATACACGCTCGGCGTGAAAGGGGTCAGCCCTCGATCAGGCCGGACGCCGCCCGCAGGTGCTCGACCGCCTCGCGCACGATCGAGTCGATCAGTTCGGCGCACGAGGGCAGGTCCTCGAGGATGCCGGCCACCTGCCCGGACGCCAGGACCCCGGCCTCGGTATTGCCGTCCACCAGACCGGCTTTCAACAGCATCGGGGTGTTGGCCGCCATCACCACCTGCGACCAGGTCATCTCCTTGCCGTGCCGCATCGCCAGGCCGTCGCTGATCATCGACCGCCAGGACATCCGCGACATGTGCTTGAACTTGGCGGCGTTGCGCACGGCGGCGGTGAGACCCCGTACCGGCGAACCGTTTTCCAGCTTCTCGACCAGGCCGGTGCGCAACACCCGGTGCGGCATGCCGTCGACGCGGGTGGTGACGACGGTGCCGTCAAGCGCCGACTCCAGGTAGCGCCGCTTGACCGCGTCGGGCACGGTCGAATCCGAGGTCAGCAGGAACCGCGTGCCCATCGCGACCCCGGCGGCACCGTAGCTCAACGCGGCGGCTAGCCCGCGCCCGTCGAAGAATCCGCCCGCCGCGATCACGGGGATGCCGGTGCCCCGCACGGCGTCCAGCACCGAGGGCAGCAGCAGCGTGGTGGCGACCGGCCCGGTGTGCCCACCGCCCTCACCGCCCTGCACGATCATCGCGTCGGCGCCCCAGCCCGCGACCTTGCGGGCATGCTTGGCCGCCCCGATCGACGGAATCACCACTGCGCCGGCCTCTTTGAGCCGGGCGATGAGCTCCTGCTTGGGCGCCAAGGCGAAGGACGCCACCTTGACGCCTTCGCGGATCATCAGATCGACCCGGTCGCCGGCATCGGCGGCGTCGGCGCGCATGTTCACGCCGAACGGCTTGTCCGTGGCGGCTTTCACCTTGGCGATGGCCGTCGCCAATTCGTCCAGCGTCATCGTGGCCGAGGCCAGGATGCCCAGCCCGCCCGCGTTCGCGGTGGCCGCCACCAGGCGGGCGCCGGCCACCCAGCCCATCCCGGTCTGCACCACCGGATGCTCGACACCGACCAGTTCGGTCAGTGGCGTGCGCAACTTCATAGCCACCGCCGACGAGAAACGGAGCAGTGCGGCCGAAACGAGGCAGGAGGAGGCGGCATAATCATGAACGTATCTCTCGGTCGCGCAAGGACTTCGGGTCGATCCTTTCGCGGATCAGGCGCAGCTCGTCGTCGGTGGGCAGCCGGGTCTCCCCGGCGTCCTCGAGGCCGTGGATCTCGAACGAGGTGTTCTCGCGGACCTCGTCCGGTGAAACGCCGGGGTGCAGAGATGCCGCCCGCATGGTCCGGTCGGGGCCGCCGAAGTCGAACACGCCGAGGTTCGACACGACCCGGTACGTGTTGGCGAAGCGAAACGCCGGATTGTCGGAATCGACGTTGTCCCAGCCGACACCGCAGATCACATCCACCTTTTCACTGAACACCCGCTTGGAGTGGTTGCCCACCCAGTAACTGGTGGCGTGGTTGATGGCGTTGCCGGGTGCGCCGCGCACGCCGAACATCTGCCGCTTGGGTTGCTGCAACGGGCCGAACGCCGAGATGTTCTGATTGCCAAACCGGTCAACCTGATTGGCGCCCATCACCACATGGCGCCGCCCCCAGGCGAGCGTCTCGAAGACGCGGCCGAACGGCATCCAGCCTTCAATCTTGTTTGGGGCCCCGGGCGCGCCCAGCGCCGGGGTGTCGGCCAGCAACTGGGCTTCGCCGTCGGTCAGCACGATGTCGGGTGAGAAGGTCAAGCGGGCCAGCCGCGCCCCGACCGAGGCCATGTTGGTCATCGGGCTGACCATGATCTCGCCTGCATCCCTGAACAATTCGGCGCAGGCGACTGCGCACACTTCGGCGCGGGTGCTGCTCACTTTTCAGGCCTCCTCTGCGAATGCGCGAACCGCCGCCTGATAGTCGTCCTCGGTGCCCGACAGGTAGGTCTGGGTGAACTTCTGCCAGCCCTCGTCGGTCGAGGCCGCCTCGGCGTAGTGCCGCTGGAATTTCTCATCCCGACCGTAATCCGGTGCCGCGGTGGTGAAGTGGGCCCCTTTCGGCGCCTCCACGACACTGTCGACCATCATGCGGTTGACCAGCAGCGCCTGCGGCGGAACCGCCTTGACCAGCTCCTCGGTGGATACAATGCGCTCCACCGACAGATGGCGCTTGTCGGCGGCCATCAGGAACAGATCGTCGAAGTAGGGGTCGATGCCGGTGTAGGCGGCATTGCCTTGGCTGTCACCGAGATTGAGGTGGACGAAGGCGGCGTCCAAGCGCAGCGCCGGCATGGCGATCAGCGTTTCGTGGCCGCCGCCGGGCGCCGGATACGGGCTGGTGACGGTCTGCAACTCGCCCTCCCAGAAGTCGGGCACCGAACTGCCCAGGCCGGCCCGAATCGGCAGGAACGGCAGTCGTTGTGCGGCGGCCTGCAACCCGCAGCGCAGCATGCCCTCGTCCATTTCGCGGGCCTCGATCGCACCGGCCGCGCGGGCCTTGGCGAACCACGGGTCGTAGAACGGCGGGGAGTCCAGCGAGACGAACCCGTAGTAGGCGCGCTTCACCTTGCCCGCCGAGCACAGCAGCCCGAGGTCGGGCCCGCCGTAGGTGACCACGGTCAGGTCGGTGACGTCGGTGCGCAACAAGGCGCGCACGAACGCCATTGGCTTGCGCCGTGATCCCCAGCCGCCGATGCCGATCGTCATGCCGCTGCGCACCTGCGCGACGGCATCGTCGAAGGTGGTCCGCTTGTCCGCCATTATTCGCCGCTCCTCCTGTCTTCTTTCGATCGCACTGCTCCGGTTATCGCCGTCAGCGGCTAAGCCTTCTCGCCCTTCGTCGTGCCGGCGAACGCGTCCCGGTGCTCGTCGGCCACTCCGGCGAGATTGAGTTCGAACGTAAAGCCTTGTTCCATGCGGTAACTCGAGTTGACTCGTTGCACGTCGATGAGGTTCAGCGCTTCCTTGGCCGCCCGGATGACCCGAGTGTCCTTGGCGGCGATGTCCCGCGCGACCCGTAACGCGGCCTCGTCCAGCTGATCCCGCGGCACCACCTCGTGCACCGAACCGAAGTGGTGCAGGGTGGCGGCGTCCACGGTGGCGGCGGTGAAGAACAGTCGCCGCATCAGGTGCTGGGGCACCAGCCGGGACAGGTGGGTGGCCGCGCCGAGCGCGCCGCGCTCCACCTCCGGCAGCCCGAAGGTGGCGTCCTCGGACGCGACGATGACGTCGGAGTTGCCGACCAGGCCGATGCCGCCGCCGACGCAGAAACCGTTCACGGCCGCGACGACGGGCACCGGGCACTCATAGACCGCGCGGAACGCGGCGAAGCAGCCGCGGTTGGCGTCGATCAGCGCGGTGAATCCCTCGGTGCGCTGCATCTCCTTGATGTCGACCCCGGCGTTGAAGCCGCGGCCCTCGGCCCGCAGGATGACGACGTGGGTTTGCGGGTCCTGGCCGGCCGCGGTGATGGTGTCGGCGAGGTCGAACCAGCCGCGCGACGGGATGGCGTTGACGGGCGGGAAGTCGACGGTGACCGCGACGATGCCCGGTTCGGTGGTTGTGGATTTGATGGGCAAGGTGCCACTTCCTTGTGGGGGTAACTACCTAAGCAAGCACTTGCTTGGTACGCTAGCACAGTGACTCGCGCCGAAGCATGCCCCCCATGTGAAGACGCCATGAACTTGGGGCTGGCCGGGCGGGTGGTTCTGGTCACCGGCGGTGTTCGCGGGGTGGGCGCCGGCATCAGCTCCGTTTTCGCCGCCCAGGGTGCCACCGTCGTCACGTGCGCGCGACGGCCTGTCGAGGGATCGCCGTATGAGTTCCACTCCTGCGACGTCCGCGACGACGACGCCGTCAAGGCGTTGATCGAGACCATTGTGGAGCGGCACGGCAGCCTCGATGTTGTCGTCAACAACGCCGGGGGATCGCCGTACGTGCTGACCGCGGAGTCCAGCGCCAAGTTCAACCGCAAGATCATCGAACTCAATCTGATTGGCGCGCTGTCGGTTTCGCAACACGCGAACGACAAAATGCAAGGCCAGCCACGCGGTGGGTCGATCATCAACATCTGCAGTCTGTCCGGCCGGCGGCCGTCCCCGGGGACCGGCGCATACGGGGCGGCCAAGGCGGGGCTGGAAAGCCTCACCCAGACCCTGGCCGTCGAGTGGGGGCCGAAGGTCCGGGTGAACGCCTGTGTGGTCGGCATGGTGGAGACCGAGCAGTCGGAACTGTTCTACGGTGACGCCGAATCGATCGCCGCGATCTCGAAGAATGTGCCGCTTGGCCGCCTGGCCAAGCCCGAGGATATCGGTTGGGCCGCAGCATTTTTGGCCTCGGATGCGGCCTCCTACATCAGCGGGGCCTCGTTGGAGGTGCACGGCGGCGGCGAGCCGCCGCACTATCTGTCCACCACGACCGCCAGCGCGGTCAAGTAGAGGAGACACGAACTATGGGAGTGGTTGACGGCCGCGTCGTCATCGTCACCGGAGCGGGCGGCGGCATCGGCCGCGCGCATGCACTGGCCTTCGCCGCCGAGGGCGCGCGCGTGGTGGTCAACGACATCGGGGTGGGCCTGGACGGTTCACCGGCGGGCGGCGGTAGCGCCGCCCAGGGTGTGGTCGACGAAATCACCGCGGCCGGTGGCGAAGCCGTCGCCAACGGATCCAACATCGCAGACTGGGACCAAGCCGCCGGTCTGATCCAGACCGCCGTCGAAACCTTCGGCGGCCTGGACGTTTTGGTGAACAACGCCGGCATCGTGCGGGACCGGATGATGGCCAACACCAGCGAGGACGAGTTCGACGCCGTCATCGCCGTGCACCTCAAGGGGCACTTCGCCACGATGCGGCACGCCGCGTCGTACTGGCGCGGGCTGTCCAAAGAGGGCAAAGCGGTCGACGCCCGGATCATCAACACCAGTTCGGGTGCCGGCCTGCAGGGCAGCGTGGGGCAGGGCAACTACAGCGCCGCCAAGGCCGGCATCGCGGCGCTGACGCTCGTCGGCGCGGCGGAGATGGGTCGCTACGGCGTCACCGTCAACGCCATCGCGCCCTCGGCCCGCACCCGCATGACCGAGACGGTGTTCGCCGAAATGATGTCCACGCAGGACCAGGATTTCGATGCGATGGCCCCGGAAAACATTTCGCCGCTGGTGGTTTGGCTGGGGAGCGCCGAATCGCGCGACGTGACCGGCAAGGTGTTCGAGGTCGAGGGCGGCAAGATTCGGGTCGCCGAGGGCTGGGCGCACGGGCCGGAGATCGACAAGGGCGCCAAGTGGGATCCCGCGGAGTTGGGACGTGTCGTCGCCGACCTGCTCGCCAAGGCACGCCCGCCGGTCCCCGTCTACGGCGCCTAGCGCGCCGCCCGCGCCGAACGTGCACTCACGGCGATGATTTCGGCAATTTTTCGCCATCAGTGCACGTTCGCCGAGGGGGTTCGCACACGACGAGCGGGATGACCCGGTCGGCGGCTTCACGGTACTTGCGATAAGGCGGGTACATCCGGATCAGCGGCGGCCAATAGCGTTCGCGCTCAGCGTCGGTGGCATCGCGTGCGACCAGATCCAGGTGCTGGGCCCGGATCTGCACCCGCACCTCGGGATCCTCTTTGAGATTCAGATACCACACCGGATCTTCGTCGCGCCCGCCGAAGGACGCGGGCAAAATAACCCGATCGCCGTCGCGCAGGTACAGCGTCGCGGTGGTCCGCGGCCGGCTGGACTTGCGACCGGTCGTCGTCAGCAGCGCCGCCGGGAACCGCAACAGCTTGGCGCCGACCTTGCCGTTGGTTCGGCGGTACACCCAGATATGGGCACGGGCGAAGTACTTGAGCAGCAGCGCAATCGGGCGAGAATTGCGAATCCAGCGACGGTCGGACATCTTGCCCAGGATGGTTCCCAATCCTGGCGACTTGAAACTCTAGGGGTCGCAGATGACGACCGGGATCACCCGATCGGTCCACGACTGGTAATCGTCGAACGAGGAATACATGGCCACCAACTTCGGCCAGTACTGTTTGCGCTCTTCTTCTGAGGCGTCGCGGGCCTGCAGCTGCAGCACCTCGTCTTTGATCTGCACCGAGACCTTCGGGTTCGCCTTGAGGTTGAGGTACCACAGCGGGTGCTTGTCGCGGCCGCCCTGAGATGCCACCAGGATCACCCGATCGCCCTCGCGCAGATAGAGCAGCGGACTCACCCGTGGCTGCCCGGATTTACGGCCCGTGGTGGTCAGCAGCGCGACGGGACTCTTCTGGAATGTGCCGCCCCACGTGCCCTTGCTGAGGCGATACATCCAGGTGTTGGCCCGGGACATCCACTTGATGAAGAAGCCGGTCACGGGCGAATTCAAAGATTTGGGCTTTTCCATGGCGATCCTTAGCGCTGAATGAACGGTCGGAAGTGAACCTTGATGTGGTGGATTTCGGCTCTGCCGCTTGCACTTTCGGCCGGAATCACGAAGGTCTCGTTGACGCGCGCGGCGAGCCGACGCCCGCCGAGTGCCGCCTTGGTCAGCACCTGGTAGGCGGCGTGCACCTCGTCGCCGTCGACGCGGTAGTCCGGCGGCGTCGTGCGCTCGAGCAGCCGATACTGGGGCCCGCGAATCAGGCTGCGCCGCAAATGGTTTCCAGAGAACCCGTTCTTGATTCCCTGCTCGATGCGGGTGCAGCGGGCCGCGAACGGGACGGCGTCGCCGTCATGGCTGACCAGGGCATCGATATAGGACTGCGCCGCGGCGATGCGGCTCGCTTCCGGGACGACCACCGACGAGCTAGATGCGCTCGATGATGGTGCCGGTGGACAGGGCGCCGCCCGCGCACATCGTGATCAGCGCGGTGGTCTGGTCGGTGCGCTCCAGTTCGTGCAACGCCGTGGTGATCAGCCGGCTGCCGGTGGAACCCACCGGGTGACCGAGCGCGATGGCGCCGCCGTTGACGTTCACCTTGTCCATGTCGGGGTTGTGCACCCGCGCCCACGACAGCACCACCGAGGCGAACGCCTCGTTGATCTCGGTGATGTCGATGTCGCCCATCTTCATGCCGGCCTTTTCCAGCACCTTGGCCGTCGACTGCACCGGCCCGTCCAGGTGGTAGTAGGGCTCGGCGCCGACCAGCGCCTGGCTGATGATGCGGGCCCGCGGCCGCAGCCCGAGGGCCTTGGCCTTGTCCTCGTCCATCCACAGCACGGCCGCCGCGCCGTCGGAGATCTGCGACGACGTTCCCGCCGTGTGGATCCCGCCCTCGATGACCGGCTTCAGCGCGCTCAGGCCCGACAGGGTCGTCTCGCGCAGGCCCTGGTCGCGGGAGATGGTGACGCGCTCCGACGTCGGCTGCTTGTTCTCGTCGAGCGCCGGGGCTTCGATCGGGGAGATCTCGCGGTCGAATCGGCCCTCGTCCCAGGCCTGCTTGGCCTTGGCTTGCGAGTTGAAGCCGAACTCGTCGATGTCCTCGCGGGTGATGCCACGCCGCTTGGCGATCCGCTCGGCGGCGGTGAACTGGTCGGGCAGATCGATGTCCCACGACGCCGGCCGCAGGATGCCGCGGTCGGGACCGGCGTTGGCGCCGAGCCCGACGCGGCTCATGGCCTCGATTCCGCAGGCGATGCCGATGTCGATGGCGCCCGCGGCGATCAGGCCGGCAACCAGGCCGTTGGCCTGCTGGCCGCTGCCGCACTGGCAGTCCACGGTCATCGCGCCGACGTGGTCGGGCAGCCCGGCGACAAGCCAGCTAACACGGCTGATGTTGTTGGACTGCTCGCCGTACTGTGTCACACAGCCACCGATGACCTGTTCGACGTCGCCGGCGTCGATGCCGGCCTTCTCGACCAGCGCCTTCTGTACGGCACCGAGCAGCTCGGTGGCGTGGAGTCCTGAGAGCCATCCGTTGCGCTTGCCGATCGGGCTGCGAGTGGCTTCGACGATTACCGGGTTACCCATTCCGTCAGGCTAGAACACGTTTCATTAGTCTGACAAGCGAGGATGGTGACCTGCCTTTTATCTGCGCAGGAGCCGTGTTTTACTGGCACTAGAACACGTTGCAATTGAGGAGCGCATTACACATGGCACCCCCCAACATTCCCGCCGACTTCGACTTTCTTGACCCCGACGTCAACCTTGCCGGGCTGCCCGTCGAGGAGCTCGCCCAGCTGCGCAAGGCAGAGCCGATCCACTGGGTTGACATCCCGAATGGCGCGGGCGGCTTCGAGGACCACGGATACTGGATCGTCACCAAGCACGCCGACGTCAAGGAGGTGTCGCGCCGCAGCGACATCTTCTCGAGCTGGATGAACGGCGCCATCCCGACCTGGCCGCCGGAGATGAAGCGGGAGCAGGTCGAACTGCAGCGCAGCGTCATGCTCAACATGGACGCCCCCCACCACACCCGGCTGCGCAAGATCATCTCCCGCGGGTTCACGCCACGGGCCATCGGACGGCTGGAAGCCGAACTGGCCCAGCGAGCGCAGAACATCGCCAAGGCCGCGGCAGCCGAGGGCAGCGGCGACTTCGTCGAACAGGTGTCGTGCGAGCTGCCGTTGCAGGCCATCGCCGGCCTGCTCGGCGTGCCCCAGGAAGATCGCGACAAGCTGTTCCGCTGGTCGAACGAGATGACCGGCGGTGAGGATCCCGAGTACGCCGACATCGATCCCGCGCAGTCATCGATGGAACTGATCATGTACGCGATGGCGATGGCCGAAGAGCGGGGCAAAAACCCGACCGACGACATCGTCACCACGCTCATCCAGGCCGACATCGACGGTGAGAAGCTCTCCGACGACGAATTTGGCTTTTTCGTGGTCATGCTCGCGGTGGCAGGGAACGAGACCACCCGCAACTCGATCACCCACGGAATGATCGCCTTCGCAAACAACCCCGATCAGTGGGAGCTCTTCAAGAAGGAGCGGCCGTCGACCGCCGCCGACGAGATCGTTCGCTGGGCGACGCCGGTATCGGCATTCCAGCGCACCGCCAACGAGGACACCGAGCTGAACGGCGTGCAGATCAAGAAGGGCCAGCGGGTCGTGATGTCCTACCGCTCGGCCAACTTCGACGACGAGGTCTTCGACGACCCGCACACCTTCAACATCCTGCGCGACCCGAATCCGCATGTCGGTTTCGGCGGCACCGGTGCGCACTACTGCATCGGCACCAACCTCGCCCGGATGACGATCAACCTGATCTTCAACGCCGTGGCCGACCACATGCCGGACCTCAAGCCGATTTCGGAGCCCGAGCGACTGCGGTCGGGCTGGCTCAACGGGATCAAGCACTGGCAGGTCGACTACAGCGGCAAATCCGCGGTGACGTCCTGATGGACTTCGACCTCACCGCGACACAGCACGCTGTCGCTGATGTCGTCACGTCGGTGTCCGAGCGCGAATTGAGTTGGGACGCTTTGGTCAGCGGGGGCGTGACGGCGCTGCCGGTGCCCGAGCGTCTCGGCGGAGACGGGGTGGGTCTGCCCGAGGTCGCCACCGTGCTGACCGAGATCGGTCGCCACGGCGCCATCACGCCGGCCCTGGCCACTTTGGGTTTCGGCGTGGTGCCGTTGCTTGACCTGGCATCCGACGAACAGCAGGACCGGTTTCTGGCCGATGTCGCCAAGGGCGGGGTGCTGACCGCCGCGCTCAACGAGCCCGGTGCCGCGCTGCCGGACCGGCCGTCGACCACGTTCGAGGGCGGTCGGTTGTCGGGCACCAAGGTCGGCGTCGGCTATGCCGGGCAAGCGGATTGGATGATCGTCACCGCCGACAGCGCCGTGGTCGTGGTGTCACCGAAGGCCAGCGGCGTCGAGCTGGTTCAAACGCCGACATCGAACGGCTCCGACGAGTACTCGGTCACGTTCGCCGACGTCGTCGTCGAAGACTCCAGCGTCTTGGTGGGCGCCAACGCATCTCGGGTCAACCAGCTGGTGCTGGCGGCCATCGGCGCCTACGCCGACGGGTTGGTGGCCGGGGCGCTGCGTCTGACCGCGGACTACGTGGCCAACCGGAAGCAGTTCGGCAAGCCGCTGTCGACGTTCCAGACTGTGGCCGCCCAGCTCGCGGAGGTCTACATCGCCTCGCGCACCATAGATTTGGCAGCAAAGTCGGTGGCGTGGCGACTGGCCGAAGGCCGGGATGCCGATGACGACTTGGACGTCCTCGGGTATTGGGTGACATCGCAAGCGCCACCGGTGATGCAGCTCTGCCACCACCTGCACGGCGGCATGGGTATGGACATCACCTACCCGATGCACCGGTACTACTCCACGATCAAGGACCTGACCCGACTGCTGGGCGGTCCTTCTCATCGTCTCGATCTGGTGGGAGCGCAATGTTCATAGACCTGACCCCGGAGCAGCGTCAGCTGCAAGCGGAACTACGGGAATACTTTTCGAACCTGATCTCGTCCGACGAGATGAAGGCGATGGAGCAGGACCGTCACAACGAAGCCTACCGCGCGGTGATCCGGCGGATGGGCTCCGACGGCAAGCTCGGGGTCGGGTGGCCGAAGGAGTTCGGCGGCTTGGGATTCGGCCCGATCGAGCAGTCGATCTTCGTCAACGAGGCGCATCGGGCCGACGTGCCGCTGCCCGCGGTGACGCTGCAGACGGTCGGTCCGGTGCTGCAACAGTTCGGCAGCGAAGAACAGAAGAAGAAGTTCCTGCCGGCGATCCTGGCCGGCGAGGTGCACTTCGCCATCGGCTACACCGAGCCCGAGGCCGGCACCGACCTGGCCTCCCTGCGGACCACCGCCGTGCGTCAGGGCGACGAGTACATCGTCAACGGCCAGAAGATCTTCACCACCGGCGCCCACGACGCGGATTACATCTGGCTGGCCTGCCGCACTGATCCCGAAGCCGTGAAGCACAAAGGCATTTCGATCCTGATCGTCGACACCAAGGATCCCGGCTACTCCTGGACGCCGATCATCCTGTCCGATGGCGCCCACCACACCAACGCCACGTATTACAACGACGTGCGGGTACCCGCCGACATGCTGGTCGGCGAGGAGAACGGCGGGTGGCGGTTGATCACCACCCAGCTCAACAACGAACGCGTCATGCTGGGGCCGGCCGGCCGTACCGCCGGCATCTACGACCGGGTGCACGCCTGGGCGTCCAAGCCGGGCAGTGACGGGGTCACGCCGATCGACCACGCCGACGTCAAGCGGGCGCTCGGCGAGATCCACGCGACGTGGCGGATCAACGAGCTGCTCAACTGGCAGGTGGCCGCCGCCGGTGAGGACATCAACGTCGCCGACGCAGCGTCAACCAAAGTCTTTGGCACGGAGCGCGTTCAGTACATCGGCCGGCTTGCCGAGGAAATCGTCGGCAAGTACGGCAACCCCGCGGACTCCGACACCGCCGATCTGCTCAACTGGCTGGACTCCCAGACCAAGCGCAACTTGGTGATCACTTTCGGAGGCGGCGTGAACGAAGTGATGCGCGAGATGATCGCCGCAGCCGGACTCAAAGTGCCGAGGGTGCCTCGATGACCGAGATCCAGGACGCCATCGCGGAAATCAAGGCCGCCGGCGGGCCCAAGCCGCGCGCCGGCCGCGACGCCGTGAACCAGCCGATGATCAACAACTGGGTGGAGGCCATCGGCGACAGCAATCCGATCTACGTCGACGAGGCCGCGGCCCGCGCCGTCGGGCACCCCGGAGTTGTGGCCCCACCGGCCATGATTCAAGTGTGGACCATGTTCGGCCTGGGCGGGGAGCGTCCGAAGGACGACCCCATGGGCCCCATCATGGAATTGTTCGACAACGCCGGGTACATCGGCGTGGTCGCCACCAACTGCGAGCAGACCTATCACCGGTACCTGCAGCCCGGTGAACACGTCAGCATCACCTCCGAGATGGGTGATGTGGTGGGGCCCAAGCAGACCGGGTTGGGTGAGGGCTATTTCATCAACCAGCACATCATCTGGCGGGTGGGCGACGAGGACGTCGCCGAGATGAATTGGCGCATCCTCAAGTTCAGGCCCCGCGAAGCCGAGGCCCCCGCGTCGTCGGTGCCCGACGACCTCGACCCCACCGCCATGATGCGGCCCTCGTCGTCGCGCGATACGGCGTTCTTCTGGGAAGGCGTCAAGGAGCACGAGCTGAGGATCCAGCGGCGCCCGGACGGCAGCCTGCAGCACCCGCCGGTGCCGGCTGTGTGGCAGGACAAAGCCGCGCCGATCGACTATGTGGTGGCCAGCGGCAAGGGCACGGTGTTCAGCTTCGTGGTGCACCACGCGCCGAAAGTGCCCGGCCGCACACTGCCGTTCGTGATCGCCCTCATCGAACTCGAGGAAGGCGTGCGCATGCTCGGCGAGCTGCGCAACGTCGAGGCCGCCAAGGTGAAGATTGGAATGCCGGTGCAGGCAACCTATATCGACTTCCCGGCCGGTGACACCGGGCCGGAGTGGAGCCTCTACGCCTGGCAGCCCGTGGAGGCTCGAGCATGAGCGCGCCGGTCATCGAGGTCGGCACCACGCTGCCCGAGCTCAAGCTCTATGGGGACCCGACGTTCATCATCTCAACCGCCCTGGCCACCAGGGACTTCCAGGACGTTCACCACGACCGCGACCTGGCGCAGGCCAAGGGGTCCAAGGACATCTTCGTCAACATCCTCACCGACACCGGGCTGGTACAGCGCTATGTCACCGACTGGGCCGGCCCGTCGGCGCTGATCAAGTCGATCGGGCTGCGCCTCGGGGTGCCGTGGTACGCGTATGACACCGTGACGTTCTCGGGTGAGGTGACCGCCGTGGAGGATGGCCTGGCGACCGTGAAGGTGTTCGGCCGCAACAGTCTTGGTGACCATGTCATCGCGACCGTGACGCTGACGATGGGGGATGCGTAGATGCTGTCCGGTAAGGCCGCGATTGTCGGCATCGGCGCGACCGACTTTTCGAAGGACTCCGGTCGCAGCGAGCTGCGGTTGGCCGCCGAGGCGGTGTTGGATGCGCTGGACGACGCCGGGCTGAGCCCAGCCGACGTCGACGGGCTGACCACCTTCACGATGGACACCAACAACGAAACCGCGGTCGCGCGGGCGGTCGGCATCGGTGACCTGAAGTTCTTCTCGCAGATCGGTTACGGCGGCGGCGCCGCCTGCGCGACCATTCAGCAGGCCGCGATCGCCGTCGCCACCGGCGTGGCGGATGTCGTCGTGGCGTACCGGGCGTTCAACGAGCGGTCCGGCATGCGGTTCGGTCAGGTCCAGACCCGGCTGGCGGGAGATGCCCGCGCACAAGCTGATTCGACCACGGCCGACAATTCGTTCTCCTACCCGCACGGGCTTTCGACGCCGGCCGCCCAGGTCGCGATGATCGCCCAGCGCTACATGCACCTCTCGGGTGCGACCAGCCGGGACTTCGGCGCGATTTCGGTCGCCGACCGCAAACACGCGGCGAAGAACCCGAAAGCGTACTTCTACGAGAAGCCGATAACCATTGAGGACCACCAGAATTCGCGGTGGATCGCCGAGCCGCTGCGGCTGCTGGACTGCTGCCAGGAGACCGACGGGGCGGTGGCGATCGTGGTGACGTCGCCCGAGCGTGCGCGGGACCTCAAGCAGCGGCCGGCGATCATCGAGGCGGCGTCGCAGGGCTCCAGCCCCGACCAGTACACGATGGTCAGTTACTACCGGCCCGAGCTCGGCCTGCCGGAGATGGGGCTTGTCGGACAACAGCTCTGGGCGCAGTCGGGCTTGAGGCCATCCGAGATCCAGACCGCGGTGCTGTACGACCATTTCACGCCGTTCACCCTGATTCAGTTGGAGGAGTTGGGGTTCTGCGGCCGCGGTGAGGCCAAGGACTTCATCGCTGACGGGGCGATCGAGATCGGCGGGCGGCTCCCCATCAACACCCATGGTGGCCAACTCGGTGAGGCCTACATCCACGGCATGAACGGCATCGCCGAGGGAGTGCGGCAACTGCGCGGCACATCGGTGAACCCGGTGCCCGACGTCGAGCACGTCCTGGTCACCGCGGGTACGGGCGTGCCCACTTCCGGCCTCATCCTCGGCTGAGTCTTCTCCGCGCCGGCCGTTCGCCGCCGAGTGTGCGTGCAGCAGCACACGGCTGCGCGACTGTGCGCCCAGCTTCACATGCGGCGACGTGTGGACGGCTGAAGTGACCGCGGTGGTACGGCGTGCGACGCTGCCGTCGTGGCTGAGCCGTTCATCGGGAGCGAGGCCGTCGCCGCTGGAGCATTGACCAAGACTCAACTGGCGACGCGGTACCGTCGACTGTTTCCAGACGTCTATGTCGAGCGCGACGTCGGCATCGGTGCCGCTTCACGTGCGAAGGCGGGGTGGCTGTGGTCCGGGCGCCGAGGTGTGCTCGCGGGGTTCTCGGCGGCGGTCCTGCACGGCAGCGGATGGGTCGATGATGCTCAGGCGGTGGAGTTGTTGCACGACAATCGACGCCGTCCACCGGGAATCCTGACCCACCGCGATCGTGTTGAGGAGGACGAGATCGAGATAGTCGCAGCCATGCCAGTCACGTCGCCGGTCAGAACAGCTCTGGACTTGGGCTGTTGGTACCCGACGACGACCGCCGTGGCAGCTATCGACGCGCTTGCTCGCGCCACCAATGTCAAAGCGGCCGACCTTGAACTGCTGGCTCGCAGGTATGCCGGACGGCGCGGGATCGCGCGAGCGCGTCAAGCGGTGGATCTATTCGATGCCGGCGCGCAGTCACCGAAAGAGTCTTGGCTACGTATCGTGCTGATCCAAGCGGGCTTACCCAGGCCACAGACGCAGATTCCGGTGGTCAACGAATTCGGCAGTGCCATCGCATATTTAGATATGGGATGGGAGGACGTCAAAGTAGCGGTCGAGTACGACGGGGAGCAACACCGCAGCGATCGATACCAGTACACGTGGGATCTACGTAGATCAGAGATGCTGCAACGGCACGGCTGGATCGTGGTCCGCGTGGTCGCCGGCGACCGCCCAGCCGAGGTCGTCAGGCGTGTTCGTGATGCGTTGGCCCGGTGAGTGCGCGGCTAGTCGCGCAGTCGGGACCGAGTGTGCGGCTGGCGTCACACTCGCCGCAAGAACGCCTCGACGCAGGAACGCCGCGACAAGCAAGAACGCTTCGACGCAGAGAGCGAGGAGCCCCTAGGCCTAGGCCGGGACCAGCTCGACGCCGGAGAGCACGACGGCGTTGTCGCGCGAGGGCGCGACAACGCTGGCCACAAACCGGCCGTTCTCCTTCCAGATCCCGACTTTGAGCGTTTCGCCGGGGAAAGCCACCCCGGCGAAACGCGCGCCGTAGGCCGCCACCGCGCCGGTGTCACCGTCGAGCAGCGCATCGACGATCGCCTTGCAGGTCATGCCGTACGTGCACAGCCCGTGCAGGATGGGCCTGGGAAAGCCTGCGGCGGCGGCGAATTCGGGATCGGAGTGCAGCGGGTTGCGGTCGCCACACAGCCGGTACAACAATGCCTGCTGGGGCAAGATCGGCACGTCGACTTCGAGATCGGGAGCTCGGCCCGGTGCGCCGTCCGAGGTTGACGGACCGCGTTCACCACCGAAGCCACCTTCGCCGCGCGCGAAGATCGACCGTCGCTGAGTCCACAACAACGTGCCGTCCGGCGCGGTCACCGTCGTCTCACTCCAGATCACCGCGGCCTTGCCCTTGTCCCAGATGTCCGTGAACCGGGTGACGGCCTTGGCCTTGCCCGAAGGCGGAAGCGGCCCGGGCACTTCCACGCGCTCGGATGCGTGCAACACCTTGCCCAACTCGATGTCGATGCCGGGAAACTGAACGGTCGGCGGTTTTGTCATGTGGAAGCTGGCGGCGACGTTGCCGAACGTCGGCAGCACCTGCGGGGTGTCGTCCACCAGGTAACGCAACTCGCGGGGGTCCATCGGGTCCGCTCCGGCGCCCAGGCCAAGGTGGTAGAGCTGGATATCACTACTGACCCAAGAGAATTCGATCGGATCCAGCTCGGCATTCAGCGCGACGTCTACGTCGATGGGCATTGCGGTTACCTTTCCCCGGCTCCGCCGGCAATGTGCAATGCCGCCAGGTAACCGAACGTCATGGCCGGGCCGATGGTGCCACCCGGACCGGGATACGTGTGGCCCATCACTGGCGCACTGACATTGCCGGCGGCGTAAAGGCCTTCGATGATACTGCCGTCGTCGCGCAGCGCCCGGCCGTGGACATCCGTGCGGATGCCGCCCTTGGTGCCCAGGTCGCCGGGCACCATCTTGGCGGCGTAGTACGGCGCGTGGCTGATCTCGCCGAGATTGGGGTTCGGCTTGTTGGTCGGGTCGCCGTAGTACCTGTCGTAGGCGCTCTCGCCGCGCTGGTAGTCGGCGTCGACGCCGGAGCGCGCGAAGCCGTTGAAACGCTCCACGGTCGCGGTGAATTCGTTCACCGGAAGACCGGCCTTCTGCGCCAGCTCCGCCAGCGTGTCGGCCGTGATGATGACGCCGGACTCCAGCCACTTGCGCGGAATACGTTGTCCGGGCTGCAATCCCGCGAAGATGTAGCGGTCGCGGTACTGCTGGTCGAACACCAGCCATGCGGGAATGTTCTCACCCGGCCCCGGCCCCTGGCCGTATTCGCCGCCATACATGTGATGGCAGGCCTCGACGTAGGGCATCGATTCGTTCATGAACCGCTTGCCGGACATGTTGACGATGATCGATCCCGGCGAGTTGCGCTCGGACAGCGCGAACCACGGCGCACCCACCAGTGGGACGGTCGGCCCCCACCAGGCGTCTTCCATGATGTCCAATGCGGCGCCGAGCTTTTCGCCCGCCAGAATTCCGTCGCCGGTGTTGGCCACCGCGCCGACGGTCCACTCGGTGGTGATCGGCGCGCGCTGGTACTTCACCCGCATCTGTTCGTTGTGCTCGAACCCGCCCGACGCCAGGATCACCCCGCGGCGGGCCCGGATCAGCTGGGGCTCACCCGACTCGGCATCACCGGCGCCGCGCACGTAGACCCCGCGCACCACGCCGTCTTCGACGTACAGGTCGGTGAGGGCGGTGTTGAGCACCACCGGCACCCCGGCCTGTTGCAACCCGATCCGCAGCGGTCCGATCAGCGCCCGGCCCATGCCGACGAGGTTCTTGCCGGTCGCTTTGGCCCACATCGTGCGGGCGCCGACCTTCAGGCTGCGCAGCACACCGCGCGGGTGGCGCTTTAGCTGGTTCAACCGCACGTAATCCTGTTGCATCACGACGACGTTGAGCGGGACCTTGCCGTACGCCGGCTCCAGGCCGGACTCGTCGGCGCCGAGTTTGCGGGCGTTGAACGGCTTCGGCTCGATCGACCGGCCCTCCGCGCGCCCGCCCGGCGACTCCGGGTAGTAGTCGGAGTAACGCGGCACCCAGCACATCTTCAGCGGCGTGTTCTTCAGCACGAACGACAACATCTCGGGCCCGCGCTCGAGGTAGGTGTCGATGCGTTCCGGCTCGACGACGCTGCCGATGATCCCGTGCAGATAGGTGCGGGCCGCTTCCGCGGTGTCCTTGACCCCGTCACGCTTGAGCACTTCGTTATTTGGGATCCAAACGCCGCCGCCCGACCGTGCGGTCGAGCCGCCGAAGTGCGGGGCCTTTTCGATGACTATTGTGGAAAGACCCCGGTGAGCGGCGGTAAGGGCGGCCACCATGCCGGCCCCGCCGCTCCCGACCACGACGACGTCGTACTCCTGCGCTGACATGTAGAACACGTTATAGAATTGCCCGGGGCGGCCGCTACTGGCCCGGTCGACCGTACGAGGAGACTTTGAAAATGCTCAGTGTTGCCACCCGCGACGAGCTCGCCGCCGACTTGGCGCAGGCCGAGCGGAGCGGTGAGCCGATCGCCCCGTTGACTGCCGCATATCCGGACATCGATGTTGTCGACGCCTACGAGATTCAGCTGATCAATATCCGGCAGCGGGTCGCCGAGGGGGCCCGGGTGCTGGGTCACAAGGTGGGGCTGTCGTCGTTGGCGATCCAACAGATGATGGGTGTCGACGAGCCGGACTACGGTCATTTGCTCGACGAGATGCAGTTGTTCGAAGACACCCCGGTCAAGGCCAACCGCTACCTGTACCCCCGGGTCGAGGTCGAGGTCGGTTTCGTGTTGAACGCGGACCTTCCGGGGGCCGGTTGCACCGAGGACGACGTGTTGGCGGCCACCGAGGCACTGGTCCCGTCCATCGAGCTGATCGATACCCGGATCACCGACTGGAAGATCGAACTGTGCGACACCATCGCCGACAACGCCTCGTCGGCGGGTTTCGTGCTCGGTGAGGCGCGCGTCTCCGCCCGCGACATCGACGTCAAGGGGATCGACGCCGTCTTGCGCCGCAACGGTGAGGTCGTCGCGCAAGGCCGTACCGACGCGGTGCTGGGCAACCCGGTCACCGCGGTGGCCTGGCTGGCCCGCAAGGTGGACGGCTTCGGCGTACGGCTGCGCAAGGGCGACGTGGTGCTGCCCGGATCGTGCACGAAAGCGATCGACGCACACCCCGGCGACAACTTCGTCGCCGACTTCGCGGGCCTCGGTGCGGTGCGGTTATCGTTCGAATAGGCTCGAATTAAATCGTCTAACTTAAATCTCTCAACGCTTCGAAAAGGGGCATCATGCCGACTAAGGCGAGTGTGGCCATTGTCGGGTCGGGGAACATCAGCACTGACCTGCTCTACAAGTTGTTGCGATCGGACTGGCTGGAACCGCGCTGGATGGTCGGCATCGACCCGGACAGCGAGGGCCTGGCCCGGGCCCGCAAGCTGGGTTTGGAGACCACCCACGAGGGCGTGGACTGGCTGTTGGCCCAGTCGGACAAGCCCGATCTGGTGTTCGAGGCGACCAGCGCCTACGTGCACCGCGACGCCGCACCCAAGTATGAGGCCGCCGGCATCCGGGCCATCGACCTGACACCGGCCGCGGTGGGCCCGGCGGTGATCCCGCCGGCCAACCTGCGCCAGCACCTGGACGCGCCGAACGTCAACATGATCACCTGCGGTGGGCAGGCGACCATCCCGATCGTCTACGCGGTGTCGCGTGCCGTCGCCGACCTCGGTGGCGTGCCCTACGCGGAGATCGTCGCCTCGGTCGCCTCGCTGTCGGCGGGCCCCGGCACCCGAGCCAACATCGACGAGTTCACCAAGACCACCAGCAGGGGCGTGGAGACCATCGGCGGGGCCAAGCGGGGCAAGGCCATCATCATCTTGAACCCGGCCGACCCGCCGATGATCATGCGCGACACCATCTTCTGCGCGATCCCCGAGGACGCCGACCGCGACGCGATCGCCAAATCCATCCACGACGTGGTGGCCGAGGTGCAGACCTACGTGCCCGGCTACCGGCTGCTCAACGAGCCCCAGTTCGACGACCCGTCGATCAATTCCGGCGGCCAGGCGCTGGTCACCACCTTCGTCGAAGTCGAGGGCGCCGGCGATTACCTGCCCCCGTATGCGGGCAACCTGGACATCATGACCGCCGCGGCGACCAAGGTCGGCGAGGAGATCGCCAAAGAGAGCCTGGCAGCAGGAGCCCAAGCATGAGCACCACCGAGATTTTCTTCAACCCAATCTGGGACGTCCGGATGACCGACACGTCGCTGCGCGACGGGTCCCACCACAAACGCCACCAGTTCACCACCGACGAGGTCGGCGCCATCGTGGCCGCCCTGGACGCCGCGGGCGTGCCGGTCATCGAGGTGACGCACGGCGACGGGCTGGGCGGGTCGAGCTTCAACTACGGGTTCTCCAAGACCCCCGAGCAGGAGCTGATCAAGCTCGCCGCCGAGACGGCCAAGGAGGCCAAGATCGCCTTTTTGATGCTGCCGGGGGTGGGCACCAAGGAGGACATCAAAGAGGCGCAGAACAACGGCGGCTCGATCTGCCGGATCGCCACGCACTGCACCGAGGCCGACGTGTCGATCCAGCACTTCGGCCTGGCCCGCGAACTCGGCCTGGAGACCGTCGGCTTTTTGATGATGAGCCACACCATCTCGCCCGAGAAGCTGGCCGCCCAGGCCCGCATCATGGCCGACGCCGGCTGCCAGTGCGTCTACGTCGTCGATTCGGCCGGCGCACTGGTACTCGAAGGCGTGCGGGACCGAGTCGCGGCGCTGGTCGCCGAACTCGGCGACGACGCCCAGGTGGGCTTCCACGGGCATGAAAACCTCGGACTCGGGGTCGCCAACAGCGTCGAGGCCGTGCGGGCCGGCGCCAAGCAGATCGACGGCTCGTGCCGCCGGTTCGGCGCCGGGGCGGGCAACGCGCCCGTCGAGGCCCTGATCGGGGTGTTCGACAAGATCGGCGTCAAGACCGGCATCGACTTCTTCGACATCGCCGACGCCGCCGAAGAGGTCGTCGCCCCCGCCATGCCCGCCGAGTGCCTACTCGACCGCAACGCCCTGATCATGGGCTACTCCGGGGTCTACTCGAGCTTCCTCAAACACGCCATCCGCCAGGGCGAGCGCTACGGCGTCCCGCCGCATGAGCTGTTACACCGCGCCGGCCAGCGCAAACTCATCGGCGGCCAGGAAGACCAGCTCATCGACATCGCACTGGAGATCAAGCGCGAGCGGGACGGCGCCGCGACCGCTTGACCTGCCTCTTTGCCGACGGCGCGCACAGGCTACGCAAAGCTACCGCGCGTACGCTGGTGGGCATGAGCACATCCAAGACAGCCGGCACACGTGGTCGCGGACTGTTCGGCCTGCTCGCCGGGGGGCTATTGACTGCGGCCGCCGCGACCGTGATCGCAGTACCCCTGGCGGGCACAGCCGCCGCGGATTGCAATCAGGACGTGGGTAGTTCCATCGACGCGTACCTGCAGCGCCATCCCGACCTCCACCAGCAGCTGCAGTCCAAATCGCAGGCTGAGGGCGGTAACGGCAGTGTGATCGACTACCTGAATCGGCATCCCGACGTACGCCAGCACCTGATCGACCTGTCCCACGCGTGCCCGCCCTAGCGAATCTGCCTCGTCCTCGAACGTCGCGGCCGACGCGGGGGAATGTTCGCCATTGACGAAAAAGTAGAACACGTTCTAGCGTCTAGGCGTGTTCTCTGATCCCCTCACCTCCGCGATCGCTGAGGCCGAAGAGCTCGTGGCGGCCGCACCGCACATCGAGACCGAAGCCGACCTGCTCGAAGGACTCCAATATCTGGCCGGCTGCATCGCGGCCTGCACGCACCTGGCCTTCGACTACGACCGCGACCATCCCTTCCTGCAGTCGGGCACCGGGCCGTTCACCAAGATGGGCCTGGACAACCCCGACACCCTGTATTTCGGCACCCGGGTGCACGCCAACCACGATTACGTCGTCACCGGCAGGCGCGGCACCACCACCGACCTGAGTTTCCAGCTGCTCGGCGGTGAATACACCGACGACAACGTGCCGGTCAGCCAGGCCGCGTTCGACGACCGGGAACTGCAGATCGCTCCCGACGGCAGCTTCGAATGGCGGGTCCGGCCCACCAACCCCGGGCAGCTGGTCATCCGCGAGGTGTACGGCGACTGGGCCGCGCAGCGCGGCACGCTGGCCATCTCCCGTCTGGACACCGCGGGCACCGCGCCGCCGCCGCTGAGTCGCGAGACCATCGAAAAGCGTTATGCCACAGCCGGAAAGCAACTGGTGAACCGGGTGAAGACGTGGTTGCAATTCCCGCAGTGGTTCTATTTCAACATTCCGGTCAACACAATGGTCGCACCCCGCCTGACGCCCGGCGGGCTGGCGACGCAGTACTCGTCGGTCGGGCACTACGAGCTGCGGCCCGACCAGGCGCTGGTGATCACCATCCCGGTCACCGACGCTCCCTACCTCGGGTTCCAGTTGGGCAGCCTGTGGTACATCTCGCTGGACTACATCAACCACCAGACGTCGCTGAACAACACTCAGGCGCAAGCGGATCCGGACGGCAAGGTGCGCATCGTCGTCGCCGACCAGAACCCCGGCGTGACCAACTGGGTGGAGACGCTCGGGCACCGAAAGGGCATCTTGCAGTTCCGGTGGCAGCGGGTGTCGCGCCAACTCACCGACGCCGACGGCCCCACCGTCGAGCTGGTCGACATCGACGCCATACCGGCAACGCTGCCGTATTTCGAGCACAACAAGATTTCCGATGACGAATGGCGAGCGCGAATCGCGCTGCGTCATCAACAAATTCAGGCGAGGATGCTGGGATGACGAAGTTGCTCGATGGCAAGGTAGTGGTGATCAGCGGCGTCGGCCCTGGCCTCGGTACGACGCTGGCGCATCGATGCACGCGAGAGGGCGCCGACCTGGTACTGGCGGCTCGCACGCCAGAACGCCTGGACGACGTCGCCAAGCAGATCGCCGATATCGGAGGGCGTGCGACGACGGTGCCCACCGATATCACCGATGACGACCAGGTGAGCAACCTCATCGCCGCCACGCTCGAGGCCTACGGCAAGGTCGACGTCCTGATCAACAACGCGTTCCGGGTTCCATCGATGAAGCCGTTGGCCGGCACCAGCTTTCAGCACATCCGTGACGCGATCGAGCTCAGTGCGCTGGGCGCGCTGCGGCTGATCCAGGGCTTTACCGACGCGCTGGCGGAATCCAAGGGGTCAGTCGTGAACGTCAACTCCATGGTGATCCGGCACTCGCAGGCCAAGTACGGCGCCTACAAGATGGCCAAGTCCGCACTGCTGTCCATGTCGCAGTCATTGGCCACCGAACTCGGCGACCAGGGCATCCGCGTCAATTCCGTTGCGCCCGGATATATCTGGGGTGACACGTTGCAGGCCTACTTCAACCATCAGGCCGGCAAGTACGGCACCACGGCCGAGCAGATCTATGAGGCGACTGCGGCGAACTCCGACCTCAAGCGGCTGCCCACCGAGGACGAAGTGGCCTCGGCCATCCTCTTTTTGGCCAGCGATCTGTCCAGCGGCATCACCGGACAGACCCTGGACGTCAACTGCGGGGAGTATCACGTTTGATGAGCGATCGCACCGATATCGGTACCGTCGACGAGCTACACGCATCGGCCACCAAGCTGACCGGGCTCGACGACTTCGGCGTCGACGACGACAACTACCGCGAAGCGCTTTCAGTGCTGCTGGACTCCTACCGGACCGAGGCCGGGCTTACCGTGTTGGGCAGCAAGATGAATCGCTTCTTCCTGCGTGGGGCACTGGTGGCGCGATTGCTGTCCGAGGCGGCCTGGAAGCAGCACCCGCAGTACGCCGACGTCCCCATCGAACGTCCCATCTTCGTCACCGGTCTGGTGCGTACCGGTACCACGGCGCTGCACCGGCTCCTGGGTGCCGATCCCGCGCATCAGGGCCTGCACATGTGGCTGGCCGAATTCCCGCAGCCGCGCCCGCCGCGCGAGACCTGGGATTCACACCCGATGTACCGCCAGCTCGACGCCCAGTTCACCCAGCACCACCAGGAAAACCCCGGCTACACCGGGCTGCATTTCATGGCCGCATACGAGCTGGAGGAGTGTTGGCAGCTGCTGCGGCAGTCGCTGCATTCGGTGTCCTACGAAACGCTGGCGCACCTGCCGAGTTACGCGCACTGGCTCTCGGAACAGGACTGGACGCCGTCATATCAGCGGCACCGTCGCAACCTTCAGCTGATCGGGCTCAATGACGCCGACAAGCGGTGGGTGCTGAAAAATCCCAGCCACCTGTTCGCGCTGGACGCGTTGATGGCCACCTATCCCGACGCGCTGGTGATCCAGACTCATCGGCCGGTCGAAACGATCATGGCCTCGATGTGCTCGCTCGCCCAGCACACCGCCGAGGGATGGTCAACGTCGTTCACCGGGGCCCAAATCGGGGCTGACGCAATGGAAACCTGGTCGCGCGGGTTGGAGCGTTTCAACACCGCCCGTGCCAAATACAGTCCCGCCCAGTTCTACGACGTCGACTACCGGGAATTGATCGCCGACCCGATGGGCACCGTGGCCGATGTCTACCGGCACTTCGGCCTGACGCTGACCGATGAGGCCATGGCCGCCATGGAAAAGACCCACGCCGACAGCCAGTCCGGCGAGCGCGCGCCGAAGCATTCTTACTCACTGGCCGACTATGGGCTCAGCGTCGAGACGGTCAAGGAGCGATTCGCCGGACTGTAGAAGTCACAAGCGCCACAGGCGTTTCCGTGCCGGTGGGCACACCTTGTGCCCGCCTCTGAGCGACACCGTCGCGAATCTATCCGGCGCGCACCGGGTTTGTCGCTCAAAGGTGGGCATCACACCTAATGCTTGCGGCGCCGGTGCGGGGCCGGCGGGCGGATATGGCGAATTCGACAGTCGATCAGTGTTCGTCGGGCTCGTTGTCGAGATAGCCCTCGGCGACGGCGTGCTCGATGCTGTCGCTCAGCTTGGGGCACGACCGGGTGCGCGCGGTGTCGCCGCCGGACTCCCGGACTTCGGTGAAGTGCGCACACCGCTGCCACGCCTCGGTGTTCCATTGCACGGCGGTGTGTCCCGGCCCCAGCCTGCGCACCGTGACGCGGACGTGGCAGAAGCGGCAGTCCACCGGTAGCAGCCCCGAGCTGAGGTAGCGCTCACGGTCGGCGCGGCTGGCTTCGGCCACCGCCGCCGCCCGTTGTGGATCGTTGGCGAAATCCCGTGACTTCGACCATGATCCCGACCCGCCGTCGCTGGCGGGCTTGTCCTCGTGGTCATGGTGATCGCCGTGCAGCTGCAACATCGACCGTGCAAGCCGATCGACGTCAGGTACCTGCGGCTGATCGTCGGGCATGATGCCTAGTGTTGCTCCACTGGAACGTCTTCGGATTCCTTGGCCTTGAGGTTTTCCTCGACTTCGGAATTCCAGTACTCGTTGGCGCGGGTGGTGTCCACTTCGATCTCGAAGCGTTCCACCATTTCCGGCTCGATGTCGGCGACGTCGACATAGAACTGCTGATACCAGCGGCGCAGCTGGTAGACCGCGCCGTCCTCTTCGACCAGCAGCGGATTGTCGATCCGGGTCTTGTGCTTCCAGATCTCGACATCCTGCAGGAAGCCCTTGCTGACGCCCTCGGTGAACACCTTCGCCAACTTGTCGGTCATCTCTTCGTCCATGCCCGTAGGCTTTTCGACGATGACGCCCCACTGCAGTACGAACGAGTTCTGGGTGACCGGGTAGTGGCAGTTGATCAGGATCGACTCGGCCTTATAGCCGCCGTAGCTGTTGTGCAGCCAGTTGATCATGAATGACGGACCGAAGTAGGACGCCTCGGAATCCAGGTGCGCCTCACCGTACGACGTGCCGAGGTCGTTCACGTCGGGCCGACCCACGTTGTGCAGGTACTGCGACGCGATGTGCCCCTCGAAGACGTTCTTGAAATACGTCGGCAACCCGAAATGGATGTAGAAGAAGTGCGCCATGTCGGTGACGTTGTCGATGATGTCGCGGCAGTTGGATCCCTCGATGAGGATGCTGTTCCACCGCCACTCGGTCCACTCGTCGCTGTGCGCTTCCGGGATATCCGGAATCTGCACGGCGGGGTCCGGCGGGTTGTTTTCGTGGTCGTGCCAGACGAACAGCAGGCCGCCACGCACATCGGTCGACCACGACCGGGTGCGCGCAGTCTTCGGCGTGCGCTTGGCGTAGGGCACCAGCTTGCAGCGGCCGTCGCCGCCCCAGCGCCAGTCGTGGAACGGGCAGGCGACCTCGTCGCCCTTGATGGTGCCCTCCGACAGGTCTCCACCCATGTGCCGGCAATAGCCGTCGAGGACCTTGATGTCCCCATGGGAGTCGGCGAAGACCACCAGCTTGGTGCCGAAAGCCTCAATCGAATGCGGCTTGCCGTCCTGGAAGTCCTTCGCGACGCCCAGGCAGTGCCAGCCCCGGGCGTATCTGGTCGGCAAGGCGCCGGGATCGATCTCCCGGATGCCGACCGCCTTGGTGTCGGTACTCACCTGTCACCTCCAACTCATAGCCCTCTAACTAGAACACGTTACAGTTTTGCGACGGGAGCGCGCAACGAAGGCGACCCTGGCTGGGAGATATGCGTGCTGGGGTATACGTAAACAATGCCGTTGTTTGCATTCGAGGGCCGGTCACCACGGATCGATCCCACCGCTTTCGTGGCCCCGACAGCCACTGTGATCGGCGACGTCGTCGTGGAGGCGGGCGCCTCAATCTGGTTCAACGCCGTACTGCGGGGCGACTACGCGCCCATCATGGTGCGCGAGGGCGCCAATGTGCAGGACGGGTCGGTGTTGCACGCCCCTCCCGGCATTCCGGTGGACATCGGTCCGGGTGCGACGGTGGCGCATCTGTGCGTCATACACGGGGCGCACCTGGGGTCCGAGGCGCTCATCGCCAACCACGCCACCGTTCTGGACGGCGCGGTGATCGGCGCGCGCAGCCTGGTCGCCGCGCATTCACTGGTCACGGCCGGCACCCAGATCCCGGCCGGGATGCTGGCGGTCGGCGCGCCGGCGCAGATCAGGGGCCCGGTCGCCGGAACCGGCGCCGAAATGTGGATCAAGCTGAATCCGCAGGCCTACCGCGATCTTGCCCAGCGGCATCTGGACGGGCTGGAACCGATCTAGACCTTGCGCGTGTTGGCCGCCGCGCGGTCCATCTCCCAGTAGGCGCGCAGGGCCACCAGCTTGCCCGCGTCGTCGGCTTTGTAGGTGAACACGCCTTCGGCGGTCGTCTGGTATTCGCCCGTCGTGATGAGTATGTGCCCGACGTTGGCTTCCTCGTTGCCGCACTGATAGGTGTCGCGGAAAACGAACTCGATCTTCGTCGTGGGGGCGATGGCCTTGTCCCAGAACGCCGAAATCGCGTCGCGGCCGCGATGCCCTTTGCCCTCGGGGTCAAACGCGGAGGGGCCGATCGGGTCCTCGACGATGGCGTCGTCGGCGAACACCGCCAGCCACGCGTCCTTGTCCCGGGCCGCCACCGCCTCGCGGGAGCGGCGGCCGGCCTCGTGCGCGGGATGCTCAGTCATCGGCACGCTCACGCGTCGAGCTTCTGGGCCGCCGGCTTGTCGGCGCCGACGACCCACATGGAGTAGTACTGCGAGCCGCCGCCGTAGGCGTGTCCCAACGCCTTTCGCGCGTTGGGTACTTGGTGGTCGCCGCCCTTGCCCATGACCTGAATCGCCGCTTCGGCGAAGCGAATCAGGCCCGAGGCGCCGATCGGGTTCGAGGACAGCACGCCGCCCGACGCGTTCACCGGCAACCGGCCACCGATCCTGGTCTCGCCCGCTTCGGTGAGCTTCCAGCCTTCGCCCTCGGGCGCAAACCCGAGGTTTTCCAACCACATCGGTTCGAACCAGGAGAACGGCACGTAAATTTCCGCGGCGTCGATCTCGTCGATGGGACTCGTGATTCCGGCGGCCTTCCACAGCGCGGCGGCCGCGTCACGGCCGGCCTGCGGGCTGACCTGGTCGCGCCCGGAGAACTGCAGCGGTTCGGTGCGCAGCGCCGTGGCGTGGATCCACGCCACCGGATTACCTTGCGCCAAGTGGGCTTCGGCGGCCTCCTCGTTGCCGATCACGACCGCGGCGGCACCGTCCGACGAGGGGCAGGTCTCGTCGTAGCGGATCGGGTCCCACAGCATCGGGGACGCCATCACCTTCTCCACGGTGATGTCGGGCTGGTGCAGGTGCGCCAGCGGATTCCTGCTGCCATTGAGCCGGTCCTTGACCGCGACGATGGCACCGATGTTCGTCGGCGCCCCAGAGCGGCGGATGTACGAGCGCACGTGCGGGGCGAAGTAGCCACCCGCGCCGGCGCCCACCGGCTTGATGAAAGGGATAGGAATCGACAACGCCCACATCGCGTTTGATTCCGACTGCTTTTCCCAGGCCATCGCCAGCACACGCCGGTACTTGCCGGACTGCACCAGGCTGGCGGCCACCACTGCGGTGGAGCCACCGACCGATCCCGCGGTGTGCACTCGGATCAGCGGCTTGCCGGTGGCGCCCATGGCGTCGGCCATGAACAGCTCGGGCATCATGACGCCCTCGAAGAAGTCCGGCGCCTTGCCGACCACGACGGCGTCGATGTCGTCGAAGGTGGAACCCGAGTCTTCCAGCGCACGGTCGATCGCCTCGCGCACCAGGCCGTTCATCGAAACGTCTTTGCGCTTGGCGACATACTTCGTCTGGCCGGTACCTAGTACCGCAGCGATGTTTGGCCCTGCACCGGCCATCAGTTCTTTCCTTCCATGACCGCGACCAGGTTCTGTTGTAGCGCGGGCCCGCTGGTGGCGTGCGCCAGCACCCGCTCAGCGGAACCGTCCCAGATATGTTGTGCTGCAAAGCCAATTCGCTCGAGGCCGGCGACGAACATGGGGTTGGCCGCCAGCGCACCACCGGACGGATTCACCTTCGTCCGTCCCGGTATCCAGATGGCTTCGGCGATGATCAAGTGCTGGTGGGTGAAGGGCGCGCAGATCTCGGCGACGTCGAGGTTGTCGGTCCTGCCACCCGTGGCCACGTGGGCCGCGGCCTTGGTCGACACGGACTCGGTGAGGTCGCGTGCACCCAGCGACGGGGTTTCGATCCGGTGCTCGATTCCGGTGATCCAGGCCGGGTTTTCGCGCAGCTCGCGCGCCCGGTCCCCGGCCGCGAGCACTATCGCCGCGGCGCCGTCGGTGATCGGTGCGATGTCGTGTCGTCGCAGCGGGTCGGCGTAATACGGCCGTTCGAGCAACTCCGCCACGCTGATCGACCCTTCCACCTTGTCCACCCGGCGCGCGTTCGCAAAGGAGTCGTGGGCGACGCGCGCCATCTGCTCCTCGGTCCACTTGCCGGTGTCAATCCCCATACGGGCTTGCAGCCCGGCCATCGAGATCGAATCGGGCCACAACGGCGCGACGGTGTAAGGGTCGGTCTGCCGCGACAGGATTTGGCGCAGGATCCCGGCCGAGGACTTGCCGAAGCCGTACACCAGCGCGGTGTCGACCTCACCGGTCAGGATTTTGATGTAGGCCTCGTAGAGGGCCCACGCCGCGTCCATCTCGACGTGCGATTCGTTGATCGGCGGAATGGCGCCGATCGAGTCGATCGCCGAGATGAACGAAAAAGCCCGTCCGGCAAGGTAATCGGACGATCCGGAACACCAGAAGCCGATGTCGGTCCGTTCGATGCCCAGTTCCTCGTACAGCTGGGCGAAGCACGGTATCAACATCTCGACGCCGTTGGTGGTGCCGTCGGTGCGGCGGACGTGTGGTGCGTGGGCAAAGCCGACTACCGCAACGTTGCGAGCGCTCATGTGTTCCTAAGCCCTTTACAGGTGGTGCTTGTAGGTGTCGTAGTCGGCGTCGGGTTCCCCGGTCGGCCGGAAGTACTCGATGTTGTCGATGCCAAAACCCCACTCCTCACGGGGTTTCCACACCGCTTCGACGCGCATGCCCATCCGTACCTCGTGCGCGTCGATGTCGGCGACGAGGTGCAAAAACGGGATGTCGGCCCCGTCGAGCAGCACATAGGCAGCCACGTAGGGGGGCTTGATGCGCTGGCCCTGGAACGGGATGTTGATGATCGCGAACGTCGTCACCGTGCCCTTGTCCGGCAGTTCGACGAAGTCGGTGGTCGGCTGGCCGGTGGCCGGGTCGGCGCCGTGGGGCGGGAAGTAGACCTTGCCGTTCTTGCCCGTCTGCGCGCCGAGCAGCTTGCCCTGGGCGATGGCCCGCAGGTAGGCGCTCTCCTCGTGCGAGGCGGTGTGCTGAATGGTCAGCGAGATCGGCGTGACAATCATTGTCACCGGGTCTTTTTCGCCGTCCGACTTTTCCGCGACGGCTTCGGCTTCCTCACCGAGCGCGAAATAGGCGATGTCGGTGATGGCGCCCACCGGCTCGTCGACCCAGTGCACGTGTACCCGGGTGCCGGTCTTGATGGCGGAAGGACCCGCGGCTCCGACATCGACGGCATGGATCAACGGGGTGTCGGCACCGTCGAGCTTGATCAGCGCCCAGGCGAAGGGGCGATCGAGCGGCTGGCCCTCCATCGGTTCGGGCTGCCAGGTCCAGGAGACGACGGTGCCGACACTGGACACCGGTACCATCTCGCCCAGCGGCTCATAGGTGACCGGGTCATATTCCGCCGGCGGAACATGCACCCGGCCATCCGATCCGCGTACCCCGAGGACGTGGCGATCACGCAGTGCGGTGAAGAACTTGCTCAGCGTGGGGCCGACCGAACGGGTGTAGTCGAAGGACAACGTCAGTGGCGCGGCGAGTGGTGGCTCAGGGTTATCCATCAGGGGCGGGCTACTCGAGCTGGCTGTCACGCCATCGAGTAGAACAGGTTCTAAGAACGGATTCAACATCGGGTCTACCTCTTGAAAGGGCCAAGACGATGAAGCTGGGATTGCAGTTGGGATATTGGGGCGCTCAGCCGCCGCAGAACCACGGCGAGCTCGTCGCCGCTGCCGAGGAGGCCGGATACGACGCCGTCTTCACCGCCGAGGCCTGGGGTTCGGACGCGTACACACCGCTGGCCTGGCTGGGTTCGTCGACGTCCCGGGTGCGGCTGGGCACCTCGGTGGTTCAGCTGTCCGCCCGCACGCCGACGGCCTGCGCCATGGCGGCTCTGACGCTCGACCACCTGTCCGGCGGGCGGCATATCCTCGGGCTGGGCGTCTCCGGACCGCAGGTGGTCGAGGGCTGGTACGGCCAGTCGTTCCCCAAGCCGCTGGCCCGTACGCGCGAATACATCGACATCATCCGGCAGGTGTGGGCGCGCGAGGCGCCGGTGACCAGCGACGGCCCCCACTACCCGCTGCCGAGGACTGGCGAGGGCACCACCGGCCTGGGCAAGCCGCTCAAGCCGATCACCCATCCGCTGCGTGCCGACATCCCCATCATGCTGGGCGCCGAGGGGCCGAAGAATGTCGCGCTGGCCGCCGAGATCTGTGACGGCTGGTTGCCGATCTTCTACACCCCGCGCATGGCCCACACCTACAACGAGTGGCTGGACGAGGGGTTCGCCCGCCCGGGCGCACGCCGCAGCCGCGAGGACTTCGAGATCTGCGCGACGGCCAACATCGTGATCACCGAGGACCGCGGCGCCGCGTTCGCGGCCATGAAGCCCTACATCGCGTTGTACATGGGCGGGATGGGCGCCGAGGACACCAACTTCCACGCCGACGTGTACCGCCGGATGGGCTACTCCGAGGTGGTCGACGACGTCACCAAGCTGTTCCGCAGCAACCAGAAGGACAAGGCGGCGGAGATCATCCCCGACGAGGTGATCGACGACGCCGCGATCGTCGGCGACGTCGACTACGTGCGTAAGCAGATCAAGGCCTGGGAGGCCGCCGGCGTGACCATGATGGTGGTGTCCGGCCGCAGTACAGAGCAGGTCCGCGAGCTGGCTGCCCTGATCTGAGCGGCCCGCATGACGAACTAGAACACGTTCTATTTTTCTTGCCAGCGGCTTAGAACGCGTTCTAGATTGTCCGGATGACACGCCCGACGACGATGCGGAGCGCGCGGTCCGGCCGGTCAGCCGAGCGGGTGGGCGTCGCCGAATGTCATCTCGACGTGGCCGACAGATCCAGAGATCATCGCCCGCTTTGGCAGGCCCAGCGACGCCAGCTCCTTGGCGTAGGCGTGATCGCCCAGTCGCAGCGTCGCGCCGCCGAGCCGGCCGCGCATGCCGCGCACCTGCATCTCCCAGGGCACTTCCCGGGTGATGCCGTCGGCGAAGGTGTAGGTCTTGAGCACCTGCGGCCGCGACGTGAAGATCGACGGCACCGGCAATCCGCGGGCGAAGTCGATGCCGGCGATGTGCGCGCCGTCGGCGCTGACGTCGAACCCGAACCCGCCGTGCTCGCGAATGGTGAAGTCCGCCATGATCTTCGGGAATCCCCAGATGGAGCGCCCCGCTTCCAGGGTGAAGCTCTGGTCGACCGGCAGATGGTGGATGAACGCGGCCGCATCGCCCAGCGCCCGCCAGCCGCGCGCCGTCGAACCGGGCGGATTGACCATCACGCAGGTGCCGAATTCGTGGTACTGGCCCAGGTCGCCGTCGATATAGCGGGCCAGCATCAGGTTGACCACCGCCCGGCCCGGCCGGTGCTGACAGACTTTCAGGCCGCTGTAATCGATAAGCCGTTGTGCCGCTTGGGCATCGACCGAAAACATCGCGGTGTGCACGTCCGCTTTTCGTATCCGCACCGGCATGGTGAGGACTGTCCCCGCAACGACGTGTTGTGACTCAGCCATGCCGCTTACTGTAATCCGTTCGTCAACATTTGGAGGCTATAGATGACTTCGACCACCCCGGAAGCAATCTCGAACATCGATCTGACCGATGGCAATTTCTATGCCGACCGTCATACCTCACGCGAGGCCTATCGCTGGATGCGCGCCAACCAGCCGATATTTCGGGATCGCAACGGCCTGGCCGGTGCCACCACTTATCAAGCCATCCTCGACGCCGAGCGCAATCCGGAGTTGTTCTCCAGCACGGGCGGCATCCGTCCCGATCAGCCGGGAATGCCCTACATGATCGACATGGACGATCCCGCGCACCTGTTGCGACGCAAGCTGGTCAACGCGGGCTTCACCCGCAAGCGGGTGAAGGAGAAGGAGCCTTCCATCGCGAGGCTGTGCGACACCCTGATCGACGCGGTGTGTGAGCGGGGCGAGTGTGACTTCGTCCGCGATATCGCCGCCCCACTGCCGATGGCGGTGATCGGCGACATGCTGGGCGTGCTGCCCACCGAACGCGGCATGCTGCTGAAATGGTCCGACGACCTGGTCAGCGGGCTGAGCTCGCACATCGACCCCACGTCGGACGAAGCCCAGGCAGTAATGGCCGCCTTCGCCGCCTACACCGAATTCACCACGGACATCATCACCAAGCGGCGCGCCGAGCCCACCGATGACCTGTTCTCCATCCTGGTGAACGCCGAGGTGGAGGGGCAGCGGATGTCCGACGACGAGATCGTGATGGAGACGCTGCTCATCCTCATCGGCGGCGACGAAACCACCCGGCACACACTGAGCGGCGGCACCGAACAGCTGGTGCGCCACCGCGATCAGTGGGACGCCCTGGTGCGCGATCCCTCGTTGCTGCAATGCGCCATCGAGGAGATGCTGCGCTGGACGTCGCCGGTCAAGAACATGTGCCGGACAGTGACCGCGGACACCGAATTCCACGGGACCTCGCTGCGCGAGGGCGAGAAGATCATGCTGCTGTTCGAGTCGGGCAACTTCGACGAGACGACGTTCGAGAATCCGGACAGCTTCGACATCCGGCGAAACCCGAACAGCCACATGGCTTTCGGATTCGGCACGCACTTCTGCCTGGGGAACCAGCTGGCGCGGCTGGAGCTGTCGATGATGACCGAGCGGGTGCTCAAGCGGCTGCCGGATCTGAGACTGGCCGACGACTCGACCCTGCCCCTGCGGCGGGCGAACTTCGTCAGCGGCCTGGAGGCCATGCCGGTGGTGTTCACCCCGAGCGCGCCGCTGCTGGGCTGATTGCGTTTGAGCCCCTTTCGCCGAGCGTGCTCTCACGGCGAGATTTTCGCCAAATCCTCGCGCTGAGTGCACGTTCGACGCTGCCAGGCCGCTGCCACCCGGCCGATGATGCCGCCTGGCGTGTCTTCAACCGTGATCCGCACGTTGGTCCAACCCAGCTCAGCGAGCGCCTCCGCACGCCGGATGTCCTTGTTGAATTGTCGTTGGTCGAAGCGGTGGTGATCGCCTTCGTACTCGATGGCCAACTTGATGTCTTCCCAGCCCATGTCGAGCGCGGCGATCAGGAAGCCATACGCGTCGTAAACCGGTATCTGCGTCTGCGGCGTCGGGAAACCCGCGCGCACCAGCAGAAGGCGCAACCAGGTTTCGCGGGGAGACTCGGCGCCCGCGTCGACAAGCGGCAGCGCGATGCGCGCACGGGCGATGCCGCGGCGGCCTCGGTAGCGTTCGGCGAGTAGCTCGACCTCGCTCACCTTGAGATCGGTTGCGCGCGACAGCGCGTCGATCGCTGCGACAGCCCGCTCGACGGGATAGCGACAGGCGATGTCGAGAGCTGTCCGCGCGGGCGTAGTCACCGGCATGCCGGCGATCGTTTGTATCTCGCCGCCGCTCAGCCGATCTGACCACGTGTGAATGCCACTGGGCGGACGCCGGTACCCGTAAAGCAGCTCGGCAGGTGCGCGGTCATCGATCCATTTCGTCCCGTACAGGGCTGCCGCGGATCTGCCCGCGACGACACCGCGCCGACGAGACCACAGCCAAGCCGACTGAGCGCGCAATCCGGGGGTGAGCGCGGTGTGGGCCGGGACGTACACGTCGGGATGAACTTTGACGAACCGGCTCCGCAGCGCGTACGGGGTCACCAGGCCGGATGCGACGGCCTCGCTACCGATGAACGGCTCTCGCATGGCGGGAGTGTGCCGCAGAGCCCCGACAAGCTCGTCGAACGTGCACTGAGCGCGAAAATCTCGGCCGAAATTCGCCGTGGGTGCACGTTCGGCGAAAAGGAGGGCGAAAAATCAGCCGAAAAGCCGCCGTGACGTCACGTTCGGCGCAAAGGGGCCGGCGCCGGTTTAGCGGTTTTGGAAGTTGGGCTTGCGCTTCTCGGCGAACGCCCGGGGGCCTTCCTTGGAGTCCTCGGAGAGGAACACCGGTATCCCGTTGGCGGTGTCGGGCTTGAAGGCCTCTTCCTCGTGCATGCCCTCGGTCTCGCGGATCGTTTTGAGAATCGCCTGCACGGCCAAGGGCCCGTTGTTCTCGATCACCTCGGCGATCTCGAGCGCCTTGGCCAGCGCCTGCCCGTCGGGAACGACGTGGCCGATCAGGCCCATGTCCTTGGCCTCGGCGGCGGTGATGTGCCGTCCGGTCAGCAGCAGGTCGCACGCCACCGTGTAGGGGATCTGGCGCACCAGTCGCACCGCGGACCCGCCCATCGGGTACAGGCTCCACTTGGCCTCGGAGATGCCGAATTTGGCGCTCTCACCGGCGACCCGGATGTCGGTGCCCTGCAGGATCTCGGTGCCCCCGGCGATGGCCGGGCCTTCGACGGCCGCGATGAGCGGCTTGGTCAGGCGCCGGCCCTTCAGCAGGGCGTCGATTCGCGACGGGTCGTAGCTGCCGTCCTTGAATGACTCACCCGGCGGCTTCTGGGTTGCTGCCTTGAGGTCCATGCCCGCGCAGAAGTAGCCACCGGCGCCGGTCAGGATGCAGCAACGGATGTCGGGATCGTTGTCCACGCGGTCCCAGGCCTGGACCATGATTTCCATCATTTCGGTGCTCAGGGCGTTGCGACGGTGCGGCCGGTTCATGGTCACGATGAGGGTGTGACCACGCTGTTCCACCAGCGCATCGGCTTCAGCGGGGCCGGTCTGCCCGTTTTCTGTGTTTGCTGGGGTTCCGGCATTCTCCACGGACACGGCTACCGCCTTTCCCTCGACAATGGGCACGAGCTTGCCTCGAAATGTAACACGTTCTAATTTGGTGGCCGTGGCCTTGAATATTGCCGATCTTGCAGAGCACGCCATCGACGCTGTGCCCGACCGTGTCGCCCTGATCTGCGGCGACGAGAAGTTGACCTATGCCCAGCTAGAGGAGAAGGCCAACCGCCTGGCTCACTACCTGATGGAGCAGGGGGTGAAAAAGGACGACAAGGTCGGGCTGTATTGCCGTAACCGCATCGAGATCGTCATCGCGATGCTCGGCATCGTCAAGGCGGGCGCCATCCTGGTGAACGTCAACTACCGCTACGTCGAGGGCGAGCTGCGCTACCTGTTCGAGAACTCCGACATGGTCGCGCTGGTGCACGAGCGCCAGTACTCCGATCGGGTGGCCAACGTGTTGCCCGATACGCCCAACGTCAAGACGATCCTGGTCGTCGAGGACGGCAGCGACAACGACTTCGGCCGCTACGGCGGCGTCGAGTTCTACTCGGCGATCGCGCAGAGCTCACCGGAACGTGACTTCGGTGAGCGCAGCGCCGACGACATCTACCTGCTCTACACCGGAGGCACCACCGGCTTCCCGAAGGGCGTGATGTGGCGCCACGAGGACATCTACCGGGTGCTGTTCGGTGGAACCGACTTCGCCACAGGCGAATTCGTCAAGGACGAATACGACCTGGCCAAGGCCGCCGCGGCCAACCCGCCGATGGTCCGCCACCCCATTCCGCCGATGATCCACGGCGCCACCCAGTCGGCCACCTGGATGTCGATCTTCTCGGGCCAAACGACCGTGCTGGCACCGGAATTCAACGCCGACGAGGTGTGGCGCACGATCCACGACCACAAGGTGAACCTGCTGTTCTTCACCGGCGACGCCATGGCGCGGCCCCTGCTCGACGCGCTGCTGGCACACCAGGACAAAGGCAACGAGTACGACCTGTCCTCGCTGTTCCTGCTCGCCTCCACCGCGGCGCTGTTCTCGCCGAGCATCAAGGAGAAGTTCCTCGAGCTGCTGCCCAACCGGGTCATCACCGACTCCATCGGGTCTTCGGAAACCGGGTTCGGCGGCACCAGCGTCGTCGCTAAGGACGCGCCGCACGCCGGTGGCCCGCGCGTGACGATCGACCACCGCACCGTGGTGCTCGACGAGGACGGCAACGAGGTCAAGCCCGGCTCCGGTGTGCGCGGCTTCATTGCCAAGAAGGGCAACATTCCCGTCGGCTACTACAAGGACGAGAAGAAGACGGCCGAGACGTTCAAGACCATCAACGGTGTGCGCTACGCGATCCCCGGCGACTTCGCGACGGTCGAGGAGGACGGCACCGTCACGATGCTGGGCCGCGGCTCGGTGTCGATCAACAGCGGCGGCGAGAAGATCTACCCCGAGGAGGTCGAGGCCGCGCTCAAGGGGCACCCCGACGTCTTCGACGCCCTGGTGGTGGGCGTGCCTGACGCCCGGTACGGCCAGCACGTCGCCGCCGTCGTCCAGCCGCGGCCGGGGACGCGGCCCGCGCTGTCGGAGCTGGATGCCTTCGTGCGTTCCGAGATCGCGGGATACAAGGTGCCGCGCAGCCTGTGGCTGGTCGACGAGGTCAAGCGTTCGCCCGCGGGCAAACCGGACTACCGCTGGGCCAAGGAGCAGACCGAGGCCCGCCCGGCCGACGACGTGCACGCCGCTCACGCGGCGACCGGTGCGTGACGACCGACTTCGTCAAGCACAATCCGGACGCGCCCGCCGGTTTCTTCGCGGCTGAAGCCGCGGGCCTGCAATGGCTTTCCGGTGTCGACGGCGGTGTGCCGTGCGCGCAGGTCGTCTCCGTCAGCGCGACGCGCCTGACGCTGCGGCGCCTCGATGCGGTGAACCCCACCCCCGAGGCGGCGCGAGCGTTCGGAGGCCAACTGGCCATCACGCACGACGCCGGCGCCAAGGCGTTCGGCGCCGGGCCCGACGGGTGGGACGGCCCCGGCTTCTTCGGGCCGCTGTCGCAGCCCCTGCCGATGTCGCTGCGGGGACACCGGCGCTGGGGCGAGTTCTACGCGCAGGAGCGGCTGGCCCCGATGGCCGAACTCGCGGCGCCGGGGCTCGACGCGGCGACCCGCGAGGCTGTCGACGGCGTCGCGGCGCGTTGCCGCGCAGGAGATTTCGACGACGACGACCCGCCGGCCCGGCTGCACGGCGATCTGTGGAGCGGCAATGTGATGTGGACGCCCGGCGGCGTGGTGCTGATCGACCCGGCCGCGCACGGCGGTCACCGCGAGACGGACCTGGCGATGCTCGCGCTGTTCGGCTGCCCGCATCACGACGCGATCATCGACGGTTATCAGCGGGTGCGGCCGCTGCAACCCGGCTGGCGAAACCGTATCGGGCTGCACCAGCTCTTCGGACTGCTGGCCCATGTCGTGCTGTTCGGTGGCGGATACGCGCGGCAGACCGGCGCCGCCGCCCGCGCCGCGCTGGCCGCCTGAGCGGCGTCTACATCGGATTGCCCGCCTTCTCCTCCTGCCGTTACGCGGCGTGCATCGTCGCCAGGGTCGCCTCGATCGGGATTTCGGTATCGGGGATCGACCCGCCCGTCCAGCGCCGCAGGGACGCCAGCATGTCGCTGCGCAGGAACCGCTGCGTCGGGTGTTGCATCCAGACGTCGATCGTCATCGGGATCGACAGTAGCCCGGCGACGATGCACGCCGCGTAACGGCAGGAGGAGAAGGCGGGCAATCCGATGTAGACGCCGCTCAGGCGGCCAGCGC
>NZ_LZHT01000040.1 GCF_001667315.1 Mycobacterium sp. 852002-10029_SCH5224772 | reverse complement strand
TCCAGCAGTTCGGTGAAGCTGGGGTCGCCGGCCAGGTCGACGCGCAGCACCAGGGTGTTGACGAAGAAGCCGACCAGTTGATCGAGCGCGGGGTCGCGCCGACCGGCGATCGGGAAGCCCACCGCCACATCGGAACTCGCGCTGACCTTCGACAGCAGCACGGCCAACGCCGCCTGGACGACCATGAAGCTGGTCGCATTGTGGTCGCGGGCCACCCGGCGAACCTGCTGCTGCAGCTCGGCCGGCCAGTCGACGACCACGCTGTCGCCGCGCTGATCGGCCACCGGCGGGTAGGGGCGATCGGTGGGCAGCTCCAGCCGCTCGGGCATGCCGGCCAGGGCATCTTCCCAGTACGCCAGTTGAGCGCCGATGCGGCTGTCGCCGTCGTCGAGGTCGCCGAACTGCGCGCGCTGCCAGAGGGTGTAATCGATGTACTGCACCGGCAAGTCGGCCCAGCCGGGGGCCCGCCCGGCGCACCGACTGGTGTAGGCCAGGATCAGGTCGGCGCCCAGCGGTGTCAGCGACAAGCCGTCCGCGGCGATGTGATGCACCATGATCACCAGCACGTGCTCGTCGTCGGCCACCGCGAAAAGCCGCGCACGAATCGGGATCTCGGTCGCCAGATCGAAGGCGTGGCATGTGGTTGCCTTGATGGCGTCGTCCAGCTGGCTTGTGGGCCATGCGGTGGCGTCGACGACATCCCAACCGAATTCGGCGCGCTCGGAGGGCATCACCACCTGGCGGGGCGTTCCCTCGTGCGCGGGGAACAGGGTGCGCAGGATTTCGTGGCGGCTCACCACGTCGGCCAGCGCCGTCCCGAGCGCCTCGGCGTCAAGGCGCCCACGCAGCCGCAGCGCGGCGGCCATGTTGTAAAGCGGTGAGGGACCCTGGAACTGGTCGATGAACCACAACCGGTTCTGCGCGAACGACAACGGCACCACCGCCGGCCGCTCCCCCGCCACCAGCGGTTCCAGCCGGCCCCCGCTCTCCGCGATGCGCGGCGCCAGCTGCGCGACGGTGGGCGCCTCGAAGACGACGCGCACCGCGAGGTCGGTTTCCAGCGCCGAGTTGATCGCGGTGATCAGGCGCATGGTGGACAGCGAATCGCCACCCAGGTCGAAGAACGAGTCGTCGACGCCGACCCGCTCGATGCCGAGGACCTGGGCGTAGATGTCGGCCAGGATCTCCTCGACCGCGGTGCTCGGCGCGCGGTAATGGTCGGCGTTCCGATATTCGGGTGCGGGCAGGGCGCGGGTGTCGAGTTTGCCGTTGACCGTCATCGGCAACGAATCCAGTACCACCACCGCCGCGGGGACCATGTAGGCGGGCAGGCGTTCCGCCACCGCGGCGCGCGCCCGGGCGGGCTCCGCGGACCCGGTCACATAACCGACCAGTCGCTTGTCACCGGGGCGGTCCTCGCGGGCGACGACGACCGCCTGCTCGACGCCGTCGACCGCGGCCAGCGCGGCCTGGATTTCGCCGAGTTCGATGCGGTAGCCGCGGACCTTGACCTGTTCGTCGGCGCGACCGAGGTAGCGCAGCTGCCCGTCGGTGCCCCAGCGCACCAGGTCGCCGGTGCGGTACATGCGGGTGCCGGGTGCGCCGAACGGGCAGGCCATGAATCGCGACG
>NZ_LZHT01000039.1 GCF_001667315.1 Mycobacterium sp. 852002-10029_SCH5224772 | reverse complement strand
CCGGGATGGTGGCGCCGTTCACGCCGAGTCGGACCAGCTTGCGGTAGTTCTTCGGCGCCTTGGCGATTGCGGTGTCGGGGGGGGGGGGGCGCGGGCCCGCGCGCCGACGGTCACCGGCTCGGCGATCATTGCCGCGCCGCTAACGGTTTGGCGTCGGGCCGACGCAGGTACAGCGCCACCAGCGGGGCCGGCTCATCGGACCAATCCCCCACTACGGCAACAAGTCCGGCCGGTGTCGGGCACACGGGCTCGCACACCGGCAGGCCGAACATCGCCGCGTGTTCGGGTGAGCCGGCCACCTGCTGCGCGGCGCCCGGGTCGACGTCGGCGGGGGCATTGACGGCCGGGCCGTGAACGCGCGCGCCGTCGCGGTAGCGGGCCCAATAGACCTCGCGCCGGCGGGCGTCGGTGACCACCAGTGTGTCCCCGGTGGTGTACACGCCGATGGCGTCCAGGCTGCACACCCCGTGCACCGGGATGCCCAGCGCATGCCCGTAGGCGGCGGCGGTGGCCATCCCGGCCCGCAGACCGGTGAACGGGCCCGGGCCGCAGCCCACCACGACGGCGCCGAGATCGGCCATCGTCAGACCGGCGTCGGCCAGGGCGGCAACCACATTCGGCGTGAGCCGTTCGGCATGAGCCCGGGCGTCGACGGTGACCCGCTGCGCCAGCACGGACAGATCCTCGCGCCGCACGATGCCGGCCGTCACCGCCGGGGTGGAGGTGTCGAGGGCGAGGACGAGTCTGCTCATGAGTCGCCCCCGCTGTCGGCCCATCGCCAGGTCGCGATCCGCACGTCGGATCGGCTGATGCGCTCCAGCCTGATGTCGAGATGACGTTCGGCGAGGCGCTCGACCAGGCCTTCGCCCCATTCCACCACCACGACAGCGTCCTCGAGATCGCTGTCCAAGTCCAGCGAATCGAGCTCACCAAGCAGGTCGGCGCCTTGGTTGTCGGTGTGGTCGAGCAGCCGGTACATGTCGACGTGAATCATCGTCGGGGCGCCGGGCCGCCGCGGCGGGTGTACCCGTGCCAACACGTAGGACGGCGAGGTGACGGGTCCGTCGACGTCCATTGCCGCGGCAATTCCCTTGGCCAGCACGGTTTTTCCCGCACCGAGCGGACCGGAGAGCACCACCACGTCGCCCGCCCGCAGCTGCTCACCGAGCCGGGTCCCCAGCGCGATCGTGTCCTCGACGCGCTCGCAGGTCGCGGTGCCGGCGTCAAATTCGGCCACGGCGCCACAGCCTCTCTCGCATCCGCTGCAGCCTCAGTGCCGCCTTCGTCGGGGTGACGCGCCGGATCAGCCGCACCAGTCCGCCGTTGATGGCCTCGGGCTTGTCCAGCAGCGCAAGGTGACTCGCGCCGACGACGATGACCAGTTCGGACTGCGGCAGGCTGGCGGCCATCTTTCGTGAATACTCGTCCGGGGTGAGCAGGTCGTGGTCCCCGCAGGCGATCAGGGTCGGGATCCGCAGCAGCGTCCACAGTCCGGCGGTTTCGTCATGCTTTTCCAACGCGTCCAAAAATCCCACCATGGTGGGAATCGGCGTGCTGTTCATCATCCGCTGGGAGAACGCGTCCAGGCTCCGGCTGACCTGCAGGTCGCTGAAGGAGGCGGCCCGCAGCACCGGGCCGATCAGCGAGCGGGATACGTTGCGGCCGCGGTGAATCAGGTTCGGCGCGGACCGCGCGGCGACCCGGACCGCTTCCAGCGCAGGGTTTTTCAGGATTTCTCCCAGCGGAGATCTCGCCACCCCTTCGGCCGCCGAGGAAATCAGCGCGGCCCCCACGATTCGGCGCCCGTACTGTTCGGGGAACTGGCGAGCGTGCGACAACACCGCCATGCCGCCCATCGAGTGACCCACCAACACAATCATTCCGCGCGGCGCGACCACATTCAGCACGGTTTGCAGATCCTTGCCGAGTTGGGTCAGCGTGTAGGTCTCGGGTGCGGCCTCGCCGGATCGGCCGTGCCCGCGCTGGTCGTAGAAGACCATCCGCACCTCGGGAGCCAACTGGTCGGGCAGCCGCGTCCGCTGGAAATGAAACGCGCCCATTTGCAGACAGAATCCGTGGACGAACACCAGGGTCAAGGGCGCGTCGGCGGGGCCTGCTTCGCGGACCGCGAGCGGCACCCCGTCGGGCGTGGTCACCACCAGGCTGCGGTCGTCCTCGAGCGTGTTGAAATCCTCATGGGCGTAAGGGTCTTCGCCCGTGGCGCGCTGGGTCATCGACCGACGGGCCGAGGCCCCGATGATGGTGGCGATGGCCGTCAGCCCCGCGCCTCCCGCAAGCCAGGCCCTGCCCTTGTAGCGCACGCGGGTTCCGTCACGGCTCAACGGTGCGCCTCGCGGTAGGTCCTGGTGATTCGGCCGCGGGGGCTGGTCACCACTTCGTAGTGGATGGTGCCGAGCAGATCGGCCCAGTCCTGCGCGGTGGGTTCGCCGTTGCCGCCGGGTCCGAACAGGATCGCCTCGTCGCCCTCGGCGACATCGCTGCGCCCGGGGCCCAGGTCGACGACGAACTGGTCCATGCAGATTCGCCCGACACCCGGTCGGCGCCGGCCGTTGATCAACACCTCCAGCCGGTTCCCCAGGGACCGGAAGATGCCGTCGGCGTAGCCCACCGGCAGCAGCGCAAGGTTGGTGTCGCGCTGTGCGGTCCAGGTGTGCCCGTAGGACACGCTCTCCCCCGCACGGATCGACTTCACCAATGCCACAGGGCATTTCACCGTCATGGCCGGGACCAGACCCATGTCGCCTCGCTCGGGCACCGGGCTCAGGCCGTAGACCGCGATACCGGGGCGCACCATATCGAAGGCCAGGTCGGGACGCGACATCGTGGCCGACGAGTTCGACAGGTGCGCCACCTCGTAGGCGACCCCCTGATCGCGCGCCTGGGCCAGCATGTCGGCAAACCGTTGGGCCTGAAGGTCATTGACGGGGTTGGCGGGTTCGTCGGCGTACACCATGTGGGACATCAGGCCGCGTAGCACGATGGTGTTCTCGGCGACGGCGCGGCGCAGCGCGGCCAGCATCGACGGGTGCTGCGCCGGCGGGACGCCATTGCGGTTCAGCCCGGTGTCGACCTTGACGGTGATTGTCGCGGTCCGGCCGGTGCGGCGCACCGCGTCCAGCACCTCGTCGAGTTGGCGCTGCGATGACACGGCGATCTGTATGTCGGCCAGCAGCGCCGGCCCGAAGTCGATGCCGGGGGGGTGCAGCCAGGCCAGCACCGGCGCGGTGAGGCCGTCGGCGCGCAGCGCCAGCGCCTCGTCGACGGTGGCGACGCCCAACTCGGTCGCACCCGCGGCCAGCGCGGCGCGCGCCGTCTGGGCGGCTCCGTGGCCGTAGCCGTCGGCCTTGACGACGGCCATCACCTGCGCGTCGCCGGCCTGCTCGCACAGCAGCCGCACGTTGTGCTCGATGGCGCCCAGGTCGACCAGGGCCTCGGCATGCAGGCCCGGTGTCAGGGATATCGGCGTAGCGGCGGGCCCGTTCATGGCCGCCATTGTCCCAGAACCGCGCAGCGACGAGCGCTCCTGAGTCACACCCGCCACATGCGTCTCCGCTCCGGGGGACCACATTTGTGCCCACCTTCGAGCGACAAGCCAAGTTGTCGCGGTGAGGCGGGCAACAGCGCCCATGCCTGCGGGCCGAGACCGCTGTGACGAACGGGAAAACCGCTAGTGCGCGAAGTGCCGATCGCCGAAGTGGCCGCCGGGCCTGAGCTTGTCCAGCGAGGTCAGGGCCGAGACTGCGTCGTCGTGCAACGCCCGGGCCAGGTCGGCGGACAGGCCCTCGCGCACCACGATGCGCAGCACGGATACGTGCGTGGCGTTGTCGGGCATGGTGTAAGCGGGCACCTGCCAGCCGTAGCTGCGCAGCTCGTGGGAGAGGTCGAACTCGGTGTAGCCGCAATCCTTGGCGAGCCGGAAGCTGACCACCGGGGTGGCCGAACCGTCGGAGATCAAGTCGCAGTGATCCCCGACACGCAGCTGCTGACCCAGCCACTGCGCGGTCGATGACAGCGTCTGCATGACCTGCGTGTACCCCTCGCGGCCCAGCCGCAGGAAGTTGTAGTACTGGCCTACGACCTGGTTGCCGGGGCGGGAGAAGTTCAGCGTGAACGTCGGTATGTCGCCGCCCAGGTAATTCACGTGGAATACCAGGTCCTCGGGCAGGTACTCCTTGCTGCGCCAGACAACGAATCCGATGCCGGGGTAGGTCAGCCCGTACTTGTGGCCGCTGACGTTGATCGACACCACCCGGGGCAGCCGGAAATCCCACTTCAGCTCGGGACGCAGGAACGGCACCACGAATCCCCCGCTGGCGGCGTCGACATGAACCGGAACGTCCACGCCTCCGTTGGCGGCCAATTTGTCCAGCGCCGAGCAGATCTCGGCGATGGGTTCGAGTTCACCGGTATAGGTGGTGCCCAGGATCGCCATCACGCCGATGGTGTTCTCGTCGACGGCGTCGATGACCTGCTCGGGAGTGATGACGTAGCGCCCCTCCTCCATCGGCAGGTAGCGGGGTTCGACGTCGAAGTAGCGGCAGAATTTCTCCCACACCACCTGGACGTTGGACCCCATCACCAGGTTCGGGGTGCGGCCCTTCCAGTCTTTCCCGACCTTCTGGCGCCACCGCCACTTCATGGCCAGCCCGCCGAGCATCACCGCCTCGCTGGAGCCGATGGTGGACACGCCGCACGCGCTGAACGGGTCGTCGTCGTGCAGGTTGTCCGCGTGGAAAAGGTCGGCGACCATACTTACGCATCGCTGCTCGATCGCCGCGGTCGCCGGATATTCGTCCTTGTCGATCATGTTCTTGTCGAACGTCTCGGCCATCAGCCGGTTGGCCTCGGGGTCCATCCACGTGGTGACGAAGGTGGCCAGGTTCAGCCGCGAGCTGCCGTCCAGCATCAGCTCGTCGTGGATGAAGCGGTAGGCGGCCTCCGGGTCCATCGATTCGTCGGGCAACCGCAGCGCAGGCACCGGCGCGGTGAAGAGCCGTCCGGTGTAGGCGGGAGCGATGGAGTGCGCGGGCATTGAAGGGTGTTGCGGCACTGGGGAATCCTCTCGATGGATCTATAGGGCGGCTAGGGCGGCTCGAATGTGCGGGACCATGCGCGAGGCCGACGTGGGCGCGTCGCCGGGGCCCGGGTCGCGCGCGGAGCGTGCCGCCGCGCGCGCGTGGACGAAGGCAGCCGCCGCGGCCGCCTCGGCCGGTGGCAGGCCCGCCGCCAGCAGCGCGCCAATCATGCCGGACAGCACGTCGCCGGAACCGGCGGTGGCCGCCCAGGACTGCCCGGCCGGATTGAGGTAGACCGGGCCGCCCGGGTCGGCGACGACCGTGACGTTCCCCTTGAGCAGCACCGTGGCGCCGAACGCGTCGGCCAGCTTGCGGCACGCACCTACCCGATCATCACCGGGGGGGTTACCCGCTAGGCGCGCAAATTCACCCGCGTGCGGAGTCAGCACCGTCGGCGCGCTGCGACCGGCCACCAACTCGGGATGGGCTGCCAGGATGGTCAGCCCGTCGGCGTCGACGATCACCGGCAGGTCGGTGTCCAGCGCGAACCACAGCGCCGCGGCCCCGGCGTCGTCGGTGCCCAATCCGGGCCCCACGACCCAGGACTGCACCCGCCCGGCCGACGCGGGGCTGGGCGAGGCGATCACCTCGGGCCAGTGCGCGAGCACCTCGCGGTGCGCGCTGCCGGTGTAGCGGACCAGCCCGGAGGTCGCCGCGACCGCGGCGCCGGTGCACAGCACGGCGGCGCCCGGATACGTCGCCGAGCCGGCCATCACGCCGGTGACCCCCTGGGTGTACTTGTCGTCGTGGGGACCGGGCACCGGCCAGCGGGCGACCACGTCGGCGACCTCGAAGCCGAGCAGGTCGGTGTCGGGCAGGTCCAGCCCGATGTCGATCAGTCGCACCCGCCCGCAGTCGCCGAGCGCGTGCACGGGTTTGAGGCCGCCGAAGGTGACGGTCAGCACGGCGCGCACCGCGGGGCCGCTGGTGGCCCCGGTCGCCGCGTCGATGCCGCTGGGAATGTCGACGGCGACCACCGGGATCCTCGCCTCATCGACCGCGGCGAACACCTCGGCCGCGGCGGGCCGCAACGCCCCCGAGCCGGAAATGCCCACCACCCCGTCGATGACGAGATCGGTTGTCGGCGAGACGCTTTCGACGATCCTGCCGCCGGCGCCGCGAAACGCCGCCAAGCCTTTGCGGTGGGTGCGCTCGGGATTGAGCAGGATCGCGTCCGCGGCCGCGCCGCGACGGCGCACGAAGGTGGCCGCCCAGAGCGCGTCACCGCCGTTGTCCCCGGAGCCGACGACCGCGCACACACGTCGCCCGGTCACCCCGCCGGTGCGGACCACCAACTCGCCGATGATCTCGGTGGCCAACCCGTAGGCCGCACGCCTCATCAGGGCGCCGTCGGGCAGGCTGGCCAGCAGCGGCGCCTCGGCCTCGCGGATCGCATCTACGGAGTAGTAATGCCGCATCAGAGCCAGACTACGTGTCGCCGTCGCGGGGGCTTGGCGCCCACCATCTTTCGCCGCGGCCCAGCATCAGCCCGGGCCCGCCGGGGGCACGCTGCGGCGGGCCATGGCTTTGAGGCGGGCCGGACTCAATTGCCGGCTGCGTGTGGAGCGGGTGCGGGTCATCGGGTAAAAGCACAGGCCGATCAGGATCGAGGCGAAATGCCCGATCGCGGTGAAGTCGAGTTCGACGCGGTTCATCGTGACCAACGGGAAACCGAAGATGACGAACAGCACCCCGAGATAGCCCCAGCGCCAGGGCCGGGCGATGTGGTAGGTCAGCACGGCCATCACTCCGACCAGGAAATAGCTGACTCCGATGTCGCGCGCGTGCACGAGGCGCTGCGACGCCTCGCGTTCCTCGATCGCGAAATAGAGGATGCCCTCGCTGATATAGGTGGCGAGGATGTGCGAACTCAATCCCACAGTGAGCCAGCGCAGCTGACCGAGCCAATGTTCGGCCGGCGCGAGAAACAGGGTGAACAGCAGCAGGTAGGGCTCGAAGTTTTTGCCGTCGATCCACAGCAGGCTGGAAAACAGGACGTCGAGCGGGTTCTTGCCCAACTCGTGAATGTTGGTGGAGCGGTGCAGCAATACCGAGTGCAACTGCCTGCCGGTGAGATGGCTCTGGATGATCGTCGTGACCATCAGCACGAGCAGCCAGCCGTAGGTCAGCGGCGCGGTGCTGACGAAATGCCACACCGCCAGCGTCATGCTGCGCACTCGTCCCCGAACGGATGCAGGTGCCACGAGCCGCCGCCCGTCAGCTACTCGACGGCGCGGGCTCCGGAACCGCCGGCGCGGCAGCGAGGACCGGCGGTTTCAAATGTCGCCACCAGCAGCCGATGTAGAGCACCATCGAGATCGCCAACGCCAGCAGGACCCAGATCACGACGGTGATGTCCACCCAGCTGCCGAAGGGTGGCGAGCCGGGCAGCGCGTTTCTCAGCGGCACCACCGCGAACAGCATCGCCGCGTACCACGTCGTCATCGGCGGCTGGAACGGTCGCCGGTCCCGCGCGGTCTGAACCGCAACGAACAGCGCCAGACTGGCGATCGTGATGAGCACGCCGAGGATGACGATGGCGAACGCCGCGGTGCTCAGCGACCGCCGCACGTGCAGCCGGTACGGGCCGTCGGCCTGGGTCCTGGTCGCGGTGAGCTGCCACCCCGAGAGGTGGTCGATGAAGGCGACCGGCACGTGGTCGGGCGCCCGCTCGGTACCAGGGCCGTAGAAGATCTCGACTTCCAATGGTCCCGAACGATATTGGTCGAACGGCCAGCGTTCGATCTGCCCGGCGATGGTCAGGGGGACCGACATCAGCCCGGGAAGCATGCCCTTGGTCCAGGTGTGCCGCGACGGCATCGCCGAGGATCTGACGCGAAGGCTGAGATCGTCTTTCAGGTGGTGGGTTATCGGATCCAACAACGCCGGTCCGGGATTGAAGGCGAGGTTGACGGAGAGCACGCTGTTGTTGGACTGGAACTCTTCCACGTTGATGGTCGCCGACGGCTTGTCACCGCTCACCACCGGAGTGGCTACATCCAGACGACGGCCCGTGTCACTTTGGGCGTACATCATGACCGACCCGACGTATGCCGCGATGACGAGCAGGATCAGACCTACGATGCCGTATCTCTTGCCGCCCGATCGCATACTTCCTCCCGCACGGACGCCGCTTGGACCACTTGGCCGAAATGCTTTTCCAGGGCAATGTAATGGATCGGCCGCGGGCCCGTCGCCGATACGCGCGAAGCGGTCCGGCTCATGCCCGCCTATACCCGCCTATACCCGCCTATTCAACGGTGACGGATTTGGCCAGGTTTCGCGGCTTGTCCACGTCGTAGCCGCGCGCCTGGGCCACCGACGCGGCGAACACCTGAAGCGGGATCGTCGACAGCAGGGGCTGCAGAAGCGTTGATACAGAGGGGATTTCGATCAAGTGGTCGGCGTAGGGGCGCACGGTGTCATCGCCTTCTTCGGCGATCACGATGGTGATGGCCCCGCGGGCCTGGATTTCGCGGATGTTGGACAGCAGCTTGGCGTGCAGCACGGCCGACCCCTTGGGGGACGGCATGACGACGATGACGGGCAGATCGTCCTCGATGAGCGCGATGGGGCCGTGCTTGAGCTCGCCGGCGGCGAACCCCTCGGCGTGCATGTACGCCAATTCCTTGAGTTTGAGCGCACCTTCCAGCGCCACCGGATAGCCGACGTGGCGGCCCAGGAACAGCACCGTGGGCGACTGGGCGAATTGATAGGCCAACGCGGCCACCGGCTTGATCGTCGCGAGGACCCGCGCGACGAGGTCCGGCATCGCTTCCAGCTCGTGGTACTCCCGGGCGACTTCGTCGGGGTACTTGGTGCCCCGGGCCTGCGCCAGCGCCAGGCCGACCAGATAGTTGGCGGTGATCTGTGCCAGGAACGTCTTCGTCGACGCCACCCCGATCTCCGGGCCGGCGCGGGTGTAGAGCACCGCGTCGCATTCACGCGGAATCTGCGAGCCGTTGGTGTTGCAGATCGCCAACACCTTGGCCTTCTGCTCCTTGGCGTGGCGCACCGCCTCGAGGGTGTCGGCGGTTTCGCCGGACTGCGAGATGGCGACCACCAGGGTGCTGCGGTCCAAAACCGGGTCGCGGTAACGGAATTCGCTGGACAGCTCCACCTCGACCGGCAGCCGCGTCCAGTGCTCGATTGCGTATTTCGCCAGCAGCCCGGAGTGATACGCGGTGCCGCAGGCCACCACGAATACCTTGTCGATCTCGCGAAGTTCCTGATCGCTCAAACGCTGCTCGTCGAGCACGATCCGGCCGTCCACGAAGTGCCCCAGCAGGGTGTCGGCCACCGCGGCGGGCTGCTCGGCGATCTCCTTGAGCATGAAGTATTCGTAGCCGCCCTTTTCGGCGGCGGCCAGATCCCAATCGATATGGAACTCGCGGTATTCGACATCGTCGTTGCCGTCGAAGTCGGTGATCCGGTAGCCGTCCGCGGTGATCACCACGGCCTGGTCCTGGCCGAGTTCGATGGCGTTGCGGGTGTGCGGGATGAAGGCCGCCACGTCGGAGCCGACGAACATCTCGCCGTCGCCGATGCCGAGCACCAGCGGGGTGGAGCGGCGGGCGGCGACGATGGTGCCGGGGTCGTCGGCGTTGGCGAACACCAGCGTGAAGTGGCCGTCGAGGCGGCGCAGCACCGCGCGCACCGATGCGGGGAAATCGCCGGCGGTGGCGCCGTGGTGGTAGGCCTGCGCGACCAGGTGCACCGCGATCTCGGTGTCGGTGTCGCTGGCGAACTCCACGCCCTGGGCCTCGAGTTCGTGGCGCAGGTTCGCATAGTTCTCGATGATGCCGTTGTGGACCACGGCGATCTTGCCGGCGGCGTCGCGGTGCGGGTGCGCGTTGCGGTCGGTGGGGCGCCCGTGGGTCGCCCACCGGGTGTGGCCCAGGCCGGTGGTGCCGGTCAGCGACGACGGCGGCATCTGGGCGACGGCCTCTTCCAGGTTGGCCAGCCGGCCGGCGCGGCGGCTCACCGTCAGGGTGCCGTCACCGTTCGCCAATGCGATGCCCGACGAGTCGTACCCGCGGTACTCCATCCGGCGCAGCGCGGCCATGACGACGCCACAGGCGGGCTGCTGCCCGACATAGCCGACAATTCCGCACATTCTGACCAGGGTAGTGCAGGTGGACCACCGAGCCCGCAATCCGGCGCGAGGGTTAGGCCGCCCACCTGCACGAAAGGCGTGTTGGGTCCCCGCCGGCGCCCCGCCACACAGGTCACTGTCATAACGGGCGGAGACCCTTTTCACCTGCTGTGTGTGCGACGTTTTCGTTCGCGTCATCGCCCTGGGGGCGAAACCCCTAGCATTCGAATTGTCAGCAAAGATCGCTAACGACCAAAGGGCAAGCTGATCGAGATCTCATCGGCGTCTCTGGCTACCTGCAATCCGATTTTTGGCCCAGCGTGAATTCAGTCGTCGATGGTTGTTCACCGGGAATTGTGCAGCGGGTCGCATGGAAATGCGTAACTTGCTCCGACCGACCACCGTGCGCCATGAGGAGGCAATCATGACCGCAGTTCGGTACGACGACGTGGGGCCCGTCCCGTTGGCGCCCGCGCCCAGGCAAGCCGCCAAGCCGCGCCGGCAGCCGTCGATGGGCTCCGGAAACGCCTTGATGGACATGACTACCCATGTGCTCACCGCCACGCTGCGCCAGCTCTACGCGGCGTTGTGGCGCGCGGGCGTCATCGAGGTCACGGCCTAGTCATCTCCTCCGGGGCGCGATTGCGATGCGCTAACGTCGACGCGTGGCCCGCATCCGCAAGCTCGTCGCCGCTCTGCACCGCCGTGGTCCGCACCGGGTTTTGCGGGGTGACCTGGCCTTTGCCGGACTGCCCGGAGTGGTGTACACCCCGGAGGCGGGGCTGAATCTGCCCGGCGTGGCGTTCGGCCATGATTGGCTCGCCGGCACCGCCCGGTACGCGAACTTGCTCGAGCATCTGGCGTCGTGGGGCATCGTGGCCGGCGCTCCGGACACCCAGCGCGGCCTGGCTCCGTCGGTGCTGAACTTGGCCTTCGATCTCGGCACCACCCTGGACATCGTGTCGGGCGTGCGCCTGGGGCCCGGCAAGATCAGCGTGCATCCCGCCAAACTCGGCGTAGTCGGTCACGGTTTCGGTGGCTCGGCCGCGGTGTTCGCCGCCGCGGGAATGCCCGCCAAGCCCGCGGCGGTGGCGGCGATCTTTCCCAGCGTCACCAGCCCGCCCGCTCAACAGCCGGCCGCGACGCTCAAGGTCCCGGGGGTGATCTTCACCGGGCCGGGTGATCGGGCGACGTTGAATTCCAACGCGCTGGCGCTTGCCGAGGCGTGGGAGCCGGCGACGCTGCGCATCGTCAGCAAGGCCGAACCCGGTGGGCTGGCCGAGGGCCGGAGGCTGGCCACGGTGCTCGGCCTGCCCGGCCCCCACCGGCGGACCCAGCGGTCGGTTCGGGCGCTGCTGACCGGATACCTGCTCTACACCCTGGGCGGCGACAAGAAGTATCGCGAGTTCGCCGACCCAGAGGTGCACCTGCCCGGGACGGACGCCATCGATCCCGAGTCCGAGGCGATCCCCCTGGAAGAGAAGATCGTCGCCCTGCTGAAGTGAGGGACTGACGCCGACGGTTCGCCGAGCACCGGACGGGCACTTCGGCGGGCGCAGCATCCGCGCCCGCACGGTCGCGTGGTAAGTGTCATTGATGCGAATCGGGATCGCTCTGAACTATTCGAGCGGCTTTCACGAAGCCGTGGACCGCGTCGTCGAACTCGAGAAATCGGGCATCGAAGTCGCGGTGGTGGCCGAGGCGTATTCGTTCGACGCCATCAGCCAGCTGGGATACCTGGCCGCCAAGACCAACACCGTCGAACTGGCCTCCGGGGTCCTTCCCCTCTACATCCGCACGCCCTCGCTGCTGGCGATGACCGCCGCAGGGCTGGACTTCGTGTCCGACGGGCGATTTCGCCTCGGCATCGGCACTTCCGGGCCGCAGGTGATCGAGGGCTTTCACGGGGTCCCGTTCGACGCGCCGCTGGGCCGCACCCGCGAGATCGTGGAGATCTGCCGCAAGGTGTGGCGCCGCGAACGCGTGCAATACGCCGGCAAGCACTACCAGCTGCCGCTGCCCGCCGACCGGGGAACTGGTCTGGGCAAGCCGTTGCAGCTCATCAATCACCCTGTGCGCGAACGCATTCCGATCAGTATCGCCGCCCTGGGACCGAAGAATGTCGAGCTCACCGCCGAGATCGCCGAGGGCTGGCAGCCCGTCTTCTACCTTCCGGACAAGGCATCCTCGATTTGGGGCGAGGCGCTGGCGGCCGGTGCCGCCAAGCGCGATCCCGCGCTGGGGCCGCTCGATGTCATGGTGCACGCGTCGCTGGCCATCGGGGACGACGTCGACGAGCGGCTGGCCTGGGTCAAGCCGCAGCTCGGGCTCTACATCGGCGGAATGGGCGCCAAAGGCCGCAATTTCTACCACAATCTGGCGACGCGCTACGGGTACGGCGAGGTCGCGGACCGGATCCAGGAGCTGTATCTGTCCGGCCGCAAGCAGGAGGCCATCGACACCGTGCCCGACGAGCTGGTGCGCGGCATGTCGCTGATCGGCCCGCGCGGATATGTGGCCGAACGCATGGCCGCCTTCGCCGAGGCCGGGGTGACCACGCTGCTGTTGAGCCCGCTGGCCGCCGACCGCGACGAATCCGTGCGCTTCGTCGAGGAAGCCCTGCAGCTGCAACCCTGAGCGGTCACTGCCCCGCCTGCGGAAGCTGGTCTGCGGCAACCTCACACGGTGTCGATGCCTCGTCAGCGGGCGCCGGTTCGGCGGCGGGCGCCGGCGGCTCAGCCGATGTCGGGTCGGCCGGCGGCGGGGTCTGGGCCGGTTGGGCCGGCGGATCGGGCACATTGGGCTCGGGCGGCCCGGCGTCGACCGGCTGGGCCGGGTCGGTCTCCTCGGGTTCGGCGGGCGCGGCGGTGTCGTCGTCCTCAGTGACGTCGCCGGTGTCCTCGGCGGCCTCGCCATCCACGGGATCCTCGGCGTGAAAAGGGTTCTCGTCGAAGGGGTTTGCGTCCAGCGGATCGTCGAACGGGGCCGCACCGCCCGGCCCGTCGCCCGCCGACCCGAGCAGGCCGCCCATCGCATCGACGATCCTGCTGGCCAGCCCGAGGAGACCGCCGCCCCCGCCGAGCCCACCACCGCCGAGTCCGCCGCCACCAAAATCGCCCAACCCCCCGGCGGGCATCCCCGACGCATCGCCGAGCCCGGTTCCCCAGTCCGCGGCGGGCGGCGGCGCAGGCGGAGCCGGCGTGGGGGCGACCGGAGGAGGTGCCGCGGCCGTCAACGTCGGCGCCGGGTCCACCGGCACCGCGGCGGCGGCGACCGGCGCAAGCTGCATCGGGACGACCGTCGTCCCGAGATCGCCGGGGAATTCGAACCGCGCCGCAGGGGCGGCGGCCGCCCGGTCGATCACCATGGCGTAAGCGGTCTCGATCCCGTCGCAGGTGGAGCGCATCGCGTTCAGCCAGTCGTGACGAATATCGTTGTCCACGTAGGGAATTACCTGCTGACGCACCACACCCTCGGCACTGTGCAGGTCCCCCGCCGTGACCGCGGCGGCGGCGGCCAGCCAGGCCGGCCGCTGCGCCTGGGTGCGGTCGTCGACGGCGATGGCGGTCGCCACTTTCGAATCGACCAGTTGCCACAGGTTGTCGCGCAGCGACTCGCATCGCTGGGCCGCCGCGCGCAGTTCGGCGGCGACCGCGTCGGCGCTGTCGCAATGCCGCTGCAACAGCTGCACCGCGGCGTCCCCGCCCGGGCCCGTCCACGCCGCGGCCAGCTCGGCCGCCTGCGCGCGCTGCATGCGCAACGCTTCGGCCGCCACCACGCCGGCCGCCCGCAGCTCCGCACAGTCGCGGTCGAGCGCGCGCAGGTCGAGACCGTCCTCGCTCGCATACCATTCGCGGATCTGCGCGGGATGCGCTGTCAGGTCGGGATATTGGTAGCCGAGCGCGTGGCCGGCCTGCACGTAGGTCTGGGTGTGCTCGACGGCCCCCCGGCCCTCGGCGAGGCGCCCGTCCACATCCAACCGGTCGGCCATGAGCTACGCGATCCGCGCGGCGGCGTACAGTTCGGCGTCGGCGTAGCGCTCGGCGCCCGACCGCAGGGCGGCGGCGATCTCGGTGGACGCGCGCGACCACTGCGACACCTGCGCCGTCAACCGTTCCACCTCGGCGCGCAGGGCATCGCCGCGCGCGGTGTGCGCCCGCCCCGCGACGGCCCCGCTGAAAGCCAGCCTGGCGAGGTGGTCGCTGACCGCGCGGTCGAGGAATTCGGCCGCCATGGCGAATTGGTTAGCGACCCGGTGCGTGGCCGGCCCGTCGATCTGTGTGCGGGCGGCGGCGACAGGCCGTGTTCCCCCAACGAAATTCATGCCTAATCCGACGCCCGCGGGTGCATCGGGGTTCCGACCGCGGAAGGATCAGTGCGCGGCGCTGACCGCTTCGGCGACCCGGGTGGCGACCCGCGCAGCGATGTCCTCGTCGGGGGCCTCCACCATCACGCGGATCATCGGCTCAGTTCCCGACGGGCGCAACAGGATTCGACCGGTATCGCCCAGTTCGGCCTCGGCCTGCCCGACGGCGGCCCGCACCGACGGTGCGGTGGCGGCGGTGGCCTTGTCGGCGACCGTGACGTTGATCAGCACCTGCGGCAGCGTCCGCATCGCCGAGGCCAGATCGGCCAGCGACGAGCCGGTCTGCACCATCCGGGTCATCAGTCGCAGCCCGGTGACGATGCCGTCTCCGGTCGAGCCCAGCGCGGGCATCACGATGTGTCCGGATTGCTCGCCGCCCAAGCTGTACTCGCCGGCCCGCAGTTCCTCCACGACGTAGCGATCGCCAACGCCGGTGGTGCGCACCGTGATTCCGGCCGAGCGCATAGCCAGATGCAGCCCCAGGTTGCTCATCACGGTGGTCACCAGCGTCCGGGAGGCCAGTTCGTCGGCCTCGTGCATCGCCAGCGCGAGCACCACCATGATGTGGTCGCCGTCGACGAGGTTGCCGTTGGCGTCGATGGCCAGGCACCGGTCGGCGTCCCCGTCGTGCGCCAGGCCCAGATCCGCGCGGTGCGCGACGACCGCCGAACGCAGCGAGTCCAAATGCGTGGAGCCGCAGTTCTCGTTGATGTTGAGCCCGTTGGGGTCGGCGTTGATCGCGATCACCCGCGCGCCGGCCGCGCGGTAGGCGCGCGGGGCCACCGTCGAGGCCGCGCCGTGGGCGCAGTCCACCACCACGGTCAATCCGTCGAGCCGCAGCGTGCTGGCCTTGCTCAGGTGGCGCAGGTAGCGGTCGGCCGCGTCCTCGGCGTCGACGACCCGACCGATCCCGGCGCCGAGCGGGCGCTGGCCGGCGTCCCCGACCAAGGCTTCGATCTGGTCCTCGGTGCCGTCGTCGAGCTTGCGGCCTCCGGGGCCGAAGATCTTGATGCCGTTGTCGGGCATCGGGTTGTGCGAGGCGGAGATCATCACCCCGAAGTCGGCGTCGTAGGCGCCCGTCAGGTACGCGACCGCGGGGGTGGGCAGCACCCCCACCCGCAGCGCGTCGACCCCTTGGCTGGTCAGCCCGGCGATCACCGCGGCCTCGAGCATTTCGCCGCTGGCCCGCGGGTCGCGGCCGATCACCGCGATCCGCCGGCCCGGTGCCGGCGCGCTCGCCAGGTGCCGCGCCGCCGCGGCACCCAGCGCCACCGCCAGCTCGGCGGTCAACTCGCTATTGGCGACCCCACGGACACCGTCGGTGCCGAATAGTCGACCCATGCGAACAAACCTCTCACAGTTGTCGGGCTAGCACCTAACGTGCCCGTTCCTTTGTGAACGAAACGGGCCGCGTATGGGCGCAGACACGCCGCGACCGGCCACAACTTCTCCAAGCACGATGCGAAGTTGTGGCCGGAAAGCGACCGCTGATCAGCGCTTGCTGTACTGAGGCGCCTTGCGGGCCTTCTTCAGGCCGTACTTCTTGCGCTCGGTGGCGCGCGGGTCACGGGTGAGGAAGCCGGCCTTCTTCAGGGCGGGCCGGTCGTCGGGCGAGGCCACGATCAGCGCCCGCGCGATGCCCAGACGCAGCGCGCCGGCCTGCCCCGAGGGGCCGCCGCCGTGCAGGTGGGCGTAGATGTCGAAGCTTTCCACCCGGTCGACGGTGACCAGCGGGGCCTTGATGAGCTGCTGGTGCACCTTGTTGGGGAAGTAGCCCTCCAGGCTGCGGCCGTTCAGGGTGAACTTGCCGGTGCCGGGCACCAGACGCACCCGCACCACGGCCTCCTTGCGGCGGCCGACGGTCTGGATGGGCCGCTCGAACACGTAGGACTCGGCGGGGGCGGCGACTTCGGCGGCCTCGGAGGCCTCAACCGGGGCTTCGGTCACCTCGGCGACGACCTCGACGGTCTCCTGGGCTTCCGGGTTCTCGGTGGTTTCTGGGTTTTCTGCGTTCTCTGGGTTTTCCACGGACTCGGTCGTTTCGGTCACTGGGCCACCTGCTTGATCTCGTACGGAACGGGCTGTTGCGCGGCGTGGGGATGCGTCGGGCCGGCGTAGACGTGCAGCTTGCGCGCGATCTGCCGGGCGAGCTTGTTCTTGGGCAGCATGCCGACGATCGCGTCCTCCACGACACGGTCGGGGTGCTTTTCCATCAGCTCGCGCATGGTGCGGCTGCTCAGACCGCCGGGAAACCCCGAGTGGCGGTACGCCAGCTTCTTGTCCAGCTTCTGGCCGCTGAAGGCGATCTTGTCGGCGTTGATGACGATGACGAAGTCACCGCCGTCGACATTGGGGGCGAACGTCGGCTTGTGCTTGCCGCGCAGCAGGTTGGCTGCCGCGACGGCAAGGCGGCCAAGCACCACGTCCGTGGCGTCGATGACGTGCCACGACCTCGTGGTGTCACCCGCCTTTGGCGTGTACGTAGGCACAGCGCTTACCACTCTTTCTCTGCGAGCCTCTGTTCCCGAGGCTGTGGATCCCGGTGTGACCGGGTGCCGGTCAGGCGTCCGCGGCGGGGGCTGGTCTCGGCGACCGACGTTGACCCGAGGCCCTGGCGTACCGCACGCCAACGGAGCAGCTTACCGACCGCCATCCCCGCAGGTCAAAATGACTGTGTGGTCCCGACGGCTCTCCCCCGTCAGGACCACACAGTCTCACGGCGCGGCGAGGACCGCGCGGTGTCTCGTCGGCCGCTACCGCGCCCACACGCCGGCCGCCCGGCGGTCGGCGTTGGCCACCTCGTCGGCACCGTCGCGGACAGCGTTTCCGAGTTCGGCCAGCATCTCGTTGAGCGCGGTCGCCGACTGGTGCCATTTCAGCTGTTCAGCCTGGTAGGCGGCGGCCGCTTCACTGGTCCAGAACTGCTGCAAGGGCGCGATGTGTGCTCTCAGCTCGTCCAGGGCGGCATTGAAGCGTGCCGATGTCGTGTGAATTTCCTGGCGCACCGAGTATTCGATTTCACCGAAGTTGTAGGACAGCACCGAGTCCACGGGGATCCTTTCTCGTCACAGGTTTCCGCCGACGGCGGCGATGTGGTCGGCGTGGCTTTGGCCGGCCTCCTGCAGGGTGGCCGCGTTGCGCCGAATGGTGTCGGCGATCGCGTGCAGGGCGTGGTAGAGCTGCACCGACTGCGCGTTCCAGCGATCCATCACGTCTTTGAAGCGGGTGGCCGCGAGCCCACCCCACGCCGAGGCCGGCACGCCACTCATGCGGCCGATGAACGCTTGCAGCATCGCCCTGATTTCCTCGTTGCGGGCGTCGGTGGTGCCGGCCACCGACCGCATCAGGTCGAAGTCGGTACTAAGTGTGTTCGGTGCGGCCATACCAACTACGACCGCGACGGCGCTGGTTCGGTTCCACGAATTTGTCATCCGATCGCGTGGGCGGATCTGACCGCCTGCTCGCAGGCGTCGCGGACGGCGCCTTCGTCGCCCGGCCGGCTCTGACATCCGACGCTGATTCGTACGGGGCCGTCCAGCAGCACCGCCCAACGCACGTCATGACCCGGGCGCACCTCGCGGTAGGTCACCGCCGGCCGGCCGGCGCTGGTGCCGGACGGGTTGAAATCGACAAACAGCCCGGCGGGTTCGCCGTCGATCGCGCGTTTCAACCGCTCCGCGGTGCCGCTCAGCGTCTCCCCGGCCACCGGCGACTGGGTGATGTGCAGGGCGACCTCGGGATCCGCCGGCGACGTGACCTGCACCCGCGCCGATCCCGGCCCGGTGACCACCCGTTGCGTCGGCCACGTCGCCGGCACCGACAGCGCCACGCGCCCCTCCACCAAAACCGTTGTGGGCGCGGCGTCCACACGCTTCGGGGCCACCGCGCCGGGCCGGCTCGGCGTCATTACCGTCGGAGCCATCGCAGCGGGAGCCGCCGCGGCGACGACGATGGCGGCGGCCCCGAGTCCGCCCAGCGTCCGGGCGCGCGACGGACGGGTGGTGACAGGTGCGGCGGCGGCAGGCCCCGAGGGCGCGGGGCGTGCCGCGATGGCCGACCGCGCCAGCCTGATGAGCCGAAGATCGTTGATTTCCAGGGTATTTGGTGCGCGGCCCCGAACCCTCTGACAGCTCCCGCGTACCGCGTCGGCAATCAACGCGGCCAGCGCCGAGGCCCCGGCGACCGTGCTCGGCGCGTCGATCAACACGGCCTCGGGGCCCGCACGGGCGATAACGCCCGCGACGGCTTCGGCGACGGATTGCGGCTCGGCATTGCGCGCCACGGCGGTGACCTCGCCCGCCGTGATCGCCACCAGCCGCTCGGCGATTTCGACCACCACAGCCGGTTCCGCGCGAGACGCCCGCGCCAGCAGCCACGATCGCGGGCGCGTCCGCGCCGCACCGGCCACCCTCGTCGCCGCCGCGGTCACCACACCCACGCGCGACGACGACCACCAGGACGGGTGCACGACGACCATGCCGTCGGCGGACGCACAGGTTGCCGACCGCAGCGCGGCGTCCCATACGGCATCGACGGCTACCGGCCGCTCCCCCACCAGCGCCACGCGATCGTCGATCGCGTCCAGGGCGGCCCGGACGACGGCGGATGTTTCGTGAGTGTTTGTGCTTGTGCCGCAACATAACCGACGGATCGTTGCGGGCCCGGCGGCGATGATCGCGGGGTGCTCGTTCATGGCGGGCTCCAGGCCACCTGGACGAGGTCGTCGTCACCGGCGCGGATGGTCAGAAGGCCACGCCCCGGCGGCAGTTGCACCGCGCGAGTGGGGCCGAACGGCGCCCCCTCGGCGTGAACTGCGCCCATCATCAGGGTCGTGCACCCGAGGTCACGCAGACCCGCCAGCAGCGGCTCGAACATCGCGCGCTCGGCCCCGCCGCTGCGCCGGGCGAGAACGAGATGCAGTCCCAGATCTTGGGCGTATGGCAGGAATTCGACGATCGGCGTCAGCGCGTTGCCCGCCGGGGTCGCAACCAGGTCGTAGTCGTCGACGACGACATAGATGTCCGGTCCGGACCACCACGAGCCCGCGCGCAACTCGGCCTGGGTCGCGTCGGGTGATGGCATCCGCCCGCGCAGCAGGTCGAGTAACTCGGGCAGCGACACAGACAAGGCGGCCGGCGACATCGCATACCCGCGAAGATGTTCCGACTCGACTATTCCGAGCAGCGCCCGCCGGAAGTCGACGATCCACAACTGGGCTTGCGCGGCGGTCTTGGTACGAATAATTTCTCGGCACACGGTTCGCAGCGTCGCGGTCTTCCCGCACCCGTTGCCGCCGACGATCACGAGATGCGCGTGTTGACCGAAATCGATTGCCACCGGCCGCAGTTCGCGCTCTTGCACACCGAGGAGCATCGATGCGCCCGATTCGCGCACCAAGGTCTCGCGATCGACGTGCATGGGCAGTAGTGGTATCGGCGGCGCAACCGACTCACCGGCGGGCACCTCGGCCACGGGCAAGGCGATCACCATGTGCAGCCCGTCACGAGACAGACCACGGCCCGGACTGTCGCGCGGGACGTGTTGAGCGGCCTTGCGGTCCAGTTCGGAGTCGGCGGGATCGCCCAGCCGCAGCTCGATGCGGGTGCCCAGCTGATCCCGCAGCGCCGGTCTGATATCGGCCCAGCGCGATGCCGACAACACGGCGTGCACACCGAATGAAAGCCCTTGGGCCGCCAGGGCGGTGATCGATGCCTCCAGCGCCTCGAACTCCTGGCGCACGGTTGCCCAGCCGTCGACGACGAGAAAGACGTCACCGAACGGATCACCCCTCACGGTGCCCGGCACGGTGCGCCGCCGGCGGTAGTCGGCCATCGAGGCGATTCCGTGCTCACCGAAGGTGACTTCGCGGCGTCGCACGATCGACTCGCATTCGGCGACGATCCGTCCGACGAGGCGAGGTTCACCCCGCCCGGCGACCGCGCCCACGTGCGGCAGCCCCCGCGCCGACGTCAGCGTCCCACCACCGAAATCCAGGCAGTAGAACTGCACCTGCCTCGCGTCATGCGTCGCCGCCAGCGCGGTGATCAGTGTGCGCAACGCCGTCGACTTGCCCGATTGCGGCCCTCCGACGACCGCCACATTACCTGCGGCCCCAGACAACTCGGCCATCAGTGTTGTCCGGCATTGCTCGAAGGGGCGGTCGACAAGGCCGATGGGGACGGTCAGGCCGGCGGCACGGTCGACCAGGGTGTGCAGCTCCGGGGCCGGCCCCAGCGGGGGCAGCCACACCCGGTGCGCCGGTGGTCCCTGGCCGCGCAGCCGATCCAGGACCGCACGCGCGATGGTCGGTGCGGGTGCCGCGCTCGCCTCGTCGGCGCGGCGAATCGCGCCGGTGACCCCGGTGGTAAACGCCTGGACCGAGCGCGCCATCGCAGCCGTCGCATCAGGTGGCGGGTCCGACCGCAGCGGTTCCGACACCGAGGCGGCCTGGAAGCGAATCGGTTCGCCGCCGCTCACCCGCACGAAGCCCGCACCGGGGGCGGTGGGCAGTTCGTAGGCGTCGAGATTGCCTAGTACCGTACGGGATTCGGCGGCGGACAGGGTCTTCAGACATAGCCGGTACGACAGGTGGGCGTCGAGGCCGCGTAGCCGGCCTTCATCGAGACGCTGACTGGCCAACAGCAGGTGCATGCCCAGGGATCGGCCGAGTCGGCCGATCGCCACGAACATGTCGGCGAAATCGGGATGCTGGCTCAGCAATTCGGAGAACTCGTCGACGATGACGAACAGGGTGGGCAACGCGGGCAGGGTCAGGGCCGGGGCGCCCGGCTGGCGCGCACGCTCGTAGGCCTCGACGCCGGGGCAGCCCGCCGTCCGCAGCAGCTGCTGGCGACGGTTCATCTCACCGGCCAGCGCGTCGCGCATGCGGGCCACCAGCGGCGCATCGTCGGCGAGGTTGGTGATCACCGCGGCCACGTGTGGCGCCTGTGCAAAGTCGAGAAAGGTTGCGCCGCCCTTGAAGTCGATGAGCAGCAGGTTGAGTTCTTCAGGCGAGTTGCGGGCCATCATGCCCAGCGCGATGGTGCGCAACAGCTCCGACTTGCCCGACCCGGTGGCACCGATGCAGAGCCCGTGTGGTCCCATCCCGTTCTCGGCCGGCTCTTTGATATCCAGCTCGAGCGGTGTGCCCCGCGTGGTAGTCCCGATGGGGACGCGGAGCCGGTCGCGACGCCCCCGGCGGCGCCATAGCGTCGCCGGGTCGAAACGTTCCACATCGTCGATCCCGGCCAGGCCCGGCCAGCCGGGGTCACCGGCTCCCGCGCCGGTCACCCGCGGCCGATGCCCGGCGAGCCGGCGGGCACATACCAAGGCGTCGAGGGCGTCCATCCGGTCCGGGGAAGACACCGTTGTGGTCTGGGTGGACTGTCGGATCGTCAGCGCCGCAGCGCCGTGGCCGGCACCGACCGCGATCGTGGTGGCACCGGTGATCGGGGCGGCGCCCTCGGTCAGCTCGGCGACCACCACCACCCGGGGCGCCGGCACTCCCGCCAGGGCCCGCCGCATGTGTGCGGCAGTCGCATAGACCATCCGCACCGCACCCGCCGCATCCGATTCTGCGGGATGTTGGTTGTGCGGCAGCCATTTCAGCCATTCCCAGTGGGCGCGATGCGTGTCGCTGATCGCGGCGACGATCCGCACCTGATCGGGCGCGTGCAGCGCCGCGAGTTGGCAAATCATCGCGCGTAGCAATGCACGCGCGGCGCTCAGCTCACCGTCGATCGTCACCAGCGACCCTTCAGGTAAGTCGACGGTGATCGGGCCGACGATCGTCGAATGCGCGCGGAGGAAACGACGCAACGCCGTCTCGGTGACCGGATCGCGAAGCTCCTCGGCGGGCAGCGCCGGGGCCACCAGACCGCGGGCGAGTGGCTGGGTTCCGATGCCCACCCGCACGCGGCAGAAGTCGGCGTCGCCCGAGCGGCGCTGCCACATGCGCGGGCCACCGATCAACGTCCACAGTGTGTCGGGATCGGGATGGCTCCGAATGCCTGACGCGCGCTGCGTCATAGCGATTTCGGACACGGACCGGCTCAGCTGATCCAGGTATCCGAGATAGCGCCCGCGGTCGGCATCGATGCCTTCGCCGCGCCGGCGGGCACGGCCGGTCAGCCCGGCCGCCACCGTCGACACCAGCATCATCAGCGGAAAGGCAAGGAACAGGGGGTGGCGGGTCAGGGCGGTCCCGGACGCGAACGCCGCCGCCATGATGCCCATGCTCACCAGCGAGAGCGCAACCGGCAGCAGGCGGGGCAGCAGGCCCGGCGCTGCCGCTGACGGCAGGTCCGGGGGAGCCTCGACAACGATCGGCGGCTGTTGTGCCGCGGGCACCAGAACCTGGTTCATCTCATCCCCTTCAGTTCGACGACGGTATGGAGCACCGACCACGGCGACAAGTCACCTGTGGACAGCCGGATACCGGGCCGTCGACACCTGGCTATGTTCTCTCCTGATCCGAGCGAAGGGTTCGCCGTTGGCTGCATCCGAGACCGCCCTGTGCCGTGTCTGCGTGCATTGGGGCGCCGCCGTCGCCGATCTGGCGCTACCCGCGGGAGTCCCTGTCGCGGTGCTGATTCCGTCGATCGTCGACGCCCTCGGGGTTCATCTCCCCGACGGCGATGCGGTGCGCTACCAGTTGTCGGTCCCCGGGGCATCGCCGCTGGATCCGTCGACGACGTTGGCGCAGCACCGCATCGGCGATGGCGCGGTCCTGATGCTGAGCCGACCCGGCGCACCGTTGCCCGCACCTCGTTACTTCGATGTCGCGCAGGCCGTGTCGGCCACGCTGGCCGCGGCCACCGGATCGCGCGACGACGGGAGCCGGCGAGCCGCCCGGCTCACCGGCGCGGCGGCGGCTGTCTTGCTGACGGTGGTGGGCGGGCTGGTGTTGGTGGGAACCACGTTCGGCCCCAACCCTCCTCGAGAGGGCGACACGACGGTCGCCGTTGTGGCATCGGCCGCCTTCGTCGCCCTCGGGCTTGCGGTGCTCGCGCACCGGGCCTATCGAGACCCGATCGCCGGGCTGGCGCTCGGCGTGATCGCCACGGTGCTCGCGACGGTGGCGGGATTTGTGGCGGTGCCCGGTGCGCCGAGCGTTTGCCACGTATTGCTGGCCGCGGCGGCGGCCGCCGTCACCTCGGTGGTGGCGACGCGGCTATCGGGTTGCGGTGACGTCGGATTGACGGCGGTGGCGTGGTTCGCGACGATCGTGGCCGCCGCGGCGCTGGCGGGTGCGATCACCGCCGCGCCCTTGCACGTCATCGCTTCGGTATCCGGGGTGATGTCCCTGGGCCTGCTCGCGGCGGCACCGCGCGTATCCATCACGTTGGCGGGGTTATCGCCCCGCTTGGCCGCGCCGGACGTCGCCGACCACGAGCCGAGCGACTCGTGGCTGTCCGCGCAAGCGATCCGCGCGGACCGCTGGCTGGCGAGCCTGCGTGCGGGGCTGTCGTCATCCGCCGGCGCCGCCGCGGCCGTCGCCGTCCTCGCCGGCGCACCCCGCCTGTCCTGCATGGCGTTCGGGGCCCTCACCGGCGCGGTGTTGCTGATGCGGTCCAGGTCCGGCACGGGCACAACGAGGCTGACCTTCGCCGTCATCGGAATCGTCAGCGCGGCAACCACCTTCGGCGTCGTCACCCTGCGCATACCGATGCACGGCGCCCTGCTTGCCGCGGCGACGGTGACGCTCGTCGCCGCGGCCATGTACGTCGGCTTCGCCGCACCAGCATCCTCGCCCGTCGTACTGCGAAGCCTTGAACTGCTGGAGTGGCTGGCGTGGGCGGCGCTGGTCCCGCTGGCCTGCTGGATCGGTGGACTCTACGGCGCGGTCCGGGGATTGAATCTCACGTGAGGGTATCGCACGTGGGGCGACTGCTGGCGGTGTCGGCGTTCACGATGCTTCCCGCGTTCGGAATACCCTCGGCACAAGCGGTTTCGCCCCCCGGCGTCGACGACAGGTGGTTGCCCGACCCCGCCTTGCCCGCACCGCTACGCCCGACCGTGCAGCGCGAAGTGTGTGCGCCGCTGACCGTCGACGCGGGGCCGGGCCGAAACCCGCCGCCGGAGGTGTTCGACCTGTCGGAGGTGTGGCGGCTCACCCGCGGTGCCGGACAACGGGTCGCGGTCATCGACACCGGAATCTCGCGGCACCGCCGACTGCCCGACGTGGTGCCCGGCGGCGACTACGTGTCCACCGGCGACGGCACGCAGGATTGTGACGCGCACGGCACGCTGGTAGCCGGAATCATCGCGGCCACGGCGGATTCCAAGTCCGACGGCTTCAGCGGGATCGCGCCCGAAGCCACCTTGATCAGCATTCGGCAGTCCAGCGCGAAATTCGCCGTCGCCGGCGACCGGTCGCGCGCCGGGGTCGGTGACGTCGACACCATGGCCAAAGCCGTTCGAACCGCCGCCGATCTCGGCGCATCGGTGATCAACATTTCCTCGGTCGCGTGCGTACCGGTGACCACCGCGCTCGACGACCGTGCGCTGGGTGCCGCGCTGGCCTACGCCGTCGACGTCAAAAATGCCGTGGTCGTTGCGGCGGCGGGCAATACCGGTGGCGCCGCGCAGTGCCCCCCGCAGCGATCGGATGCCACCTGGCAGACCATCACGGTCGCGGTCAGCCCCGGGTGGTACGACGACTATGTGCTGACCGTCGGATCGGTGAACGCCGAGGAAGCACCGTCGGCCTTCAGCCTCGCCGGCCCCTGGGTGGATGTCGCCGCACCCGGCGAGGCGGTGACCTCCCTCGCGCCCGATCCGGTGTCCGGCACGAGTTATGCCGCCCCGGTGGTGAGCGGGCTGGCGGCGCTGATTCGAGCCCGCTTCCCGGCATTGACCGCGCGCCAGGTGATGCAGCGCATCGAGTCGACGGCGCATCATCCGCCCGCCGGATGGGATGCGCTCGTCGGCAACGGAACCATCGATCCGTTCGCCGCGGTCAGCACCGGGACGGGCCCTTCCACCCGCACCCCCAAGCCGTCGCCGGTCGCGGCGCCGGCCACCGTCTCGCCGCCGGCAACCGCGCCACGCGATACCCGCCCCCGGGACACCGCGGTGCGCGGAGCCGCGATCTGCCTCGCCGCGCTGACGGTCGCCCTGGCCGCCGGCGCGCTCAGCAGCCGGCTACGGGGAACCCGCGGCCGTGTCCCGGGCGATTGAGGCGCGGTCTCTGCTCAGCTCGGGTCCGGCCGGCAGGACCGTGAGAAGTGGCCAGGGCACCGGGGTCGCCTCCGTCAGACCGAGATCGTGAGCGGCGTCGTCGCCGTGGATGGCAAAGCGGACCCCGGTGTCGGTGATCAGGTAACGGGTGCCCGCCCTGTCGCCCGCCCGCACGTAGGCGCTGCGGCCGGGCGGCACGTAGACGTCGTCCAACGCGGGGCCAGGACCGTCGGCTTGCGCCAGAGTCACCGCCGCCTGACCGGACGGAACCGGTGGCCGGCTGCCGGCCAGTAATGCCACACCTCCCGGGCCCGAAAGCGCGTCCTCCCAGCTGGCGCACACCGTGCCGGCGGGCTCCGACAGCGTGGGTGCCCGGTGGGGAAAGCCGGCCACGGGCAGCTCGGCGACGACGGGAGCGGACCGGATCGCCTCGGGCGCGACGGTGGCGGGGTTGACGCCGTCCTGGGCGTTGCTGAAGCGCAGCAGGTCGGCGGCCACCTGGCCGATCCGCTGCACGCCGGCGGCCAGGACGGCGTAATACTCGTCACCGTCGGCGCGTGTGATGCGAAGCACACTGCCGACGCGAAATCCCGGCAGCCCGCGCGCCGGGCCCCCCGCGCCATGGATCCGGGGCGCCGAGATCGGCGGCGCCTCGGGGACGGCGTTCAGCAACGCCTGCGACACCACCTGCGGCGCGCGCCCCTCGAGCCGCAGCGCACGCACGACCGCGGCATCGGCCAGGTCCACGATCGCCCGGTGCCCGTCGTAGAGCAGGTAGGCCGGCGAACCAGCCGCCGGAGCCGCCAGGAGGGCCTGTCCGGACGTCAGGCGGGCGACCTCGTGATCGGCGACGTGGCCGACGATGACCGTCGTGCTGCTGGCGCCACCGCTATCGCACATCGAGAATGCCAGGTCCCGCGCGGACAGCGGCCTGCCGACGAACTGCGGCGCGCCCGGAATGCCCAGCAGCGGGCCGCGTTTGCTGCCCTCCAGGTCGGCCTCGCGAACCGGCTGCGGATCGGCGGCCGTCGCCGCGATGAGCCGCGCCGACGCCAGGTTCAGCACCGGATGCCAGACATCGCCCACCCGAACGAACAGCGCACCCGATTCCCGGGCCATCACGATCTGCGCGCGATCCAGCGGGACGTGCGGCCGCAGCAAACCCAGAACCGCGCAGCCGGCCAGCGCGAGCGCGGTGAACACACAACCGGCGGCCAGCGATGCCGGCGGCATACGCAAACGTGAACTGGCCGGCGACATCGCCTCGCCCAGCAACGCGCATTCGATGCGGCGCAGCTGATACCGGTGAGCGCTGACGTGTAGCCACGTGGTCGGCTGACGCGGCACTGATCCCCCCACCCTGCGAACCCGTCTGGACACACCCTAGGCCGCCGATCGGCGCCGTCGGAGCGCTTATCCACAGGTCGCAGGAGTTTCGTCGCGGCCGAAATTGGGTAAAATTGCGCGGGTGAAAACTCACCGCGCAGCTCGCTCCCTCGGTCTGGGCGCTTCCGCGCTGGTGACCGCCGCCGGCCTGCTCGCGACGCCCGCGGCGGCGCCGGTCGCGAACGCCTTCGACTGCCCTGACGTCGAAGTCATCTTCGCCCGCGGCACCAACGAGCCCGCCGGCCTGGGCCGGGTCGGCGACGCGTTCGTGGACTCGCTGCGCCAGCAGACCAACTTGAACATCCTGCCCTACGGGGTGAACTACGCCGCCAGCAAGCTGCAGCTGCACGGCGGTGACGGCGCCAACGACACCATCGACCGCGTCAAGAAGAGCGTGGAGACGTGCCCCAACACCAAAATCGTGCTGGGCGGCTACTCGCAGGGCGCGTCGGTGATGGACATCGTGGCCGGCGTCCCCATCGGCGGCATCAACTGGGGCAACTCGCTGCCGCCGCAATACGCCAGCAACATCGCCGCCGTCGCCACCTTCGGCGATGTGGCCGACCGCGCCGGCGGGACGCTGCCCAGCCAGAGCGCGCTGCTGGGTTCCAAGGCCATCGACCTGTGCAACCCCAACGACCCGATCTGTCACGCCGGTCCCGGCAACGAGTGGAGCGGGCACACCGAGGGCTACGTCCCCGTCTACACCACCCAGGCGGCGGCGTTCGTCGCGTCCAAGCTGGTCGGCGTCGGCCAGTCGGTGCCCGGGTACGGCCCATCATTCCCGGGCGCCGGCCCGCAGGCTCCCGGCCCGCTGCAGCCGGGCTACGGCCAGCAGACTCCGGTGTACGGGCAGACCCCGCCCGGTTCGAACCCCTCGATCCACGGCGGCACCGGCACGGCTCCGGCGCCGGCGCCGCTCGCACCGGGGCCGACGACGCCCGCACCGCAAGCACCTCTCGTCTAAATCGTTACCGGCGGGTTATCAACGCGCCCTTAGTATCTCTGTGTGAGGCTTATCCCTTTAGGGCTAGGCGTCGGATTGCTCGCTGGGGCAGCGTTATTGGTCGCCCCGCAATTGGTTCCCCGTGCATCGGCGTCCTGCCCCGGCGTTGAAGTGGTGTTTGCGCGCGGAACCGATGAGGCACCCGGGGTCGGGAAGGTGGGCGGTGCCTTCGTCAGCTCGTTGCGCGAGCAGACCCGCAAAAGCGTTGGCGCATACGGGGTGAACTACCCCGCCGACAAGGACTTCCTGGCGGCCACGGCCGGCGCCAACGACGCCAGCAACCACATCCAGCGGATGGCGGTGAACTGCCCCAACACCAAGCTGGTGCTGGGCGGGTACTCCCAAGGCGCCGCCGTCATCGACATCGTCACGGCCGCACCGGTGCCCGGCCTCGGGTTTCGCAAGCCGTTGCCGCCCGCGGCCGCCGATCACGTCGCCGCCGTCGCGCTCTTCGGGAATCCGTCCGGCCGGGCGGGCAACCTGATGAGCGCGCTGAGCCCGAATTTCGACGGCAAGACCATCGACCTGTGCAACCCGGGTGACCCGATCTGTTCGGGCGGCCTCCGGTGGGCGTCGCACCTGAGCTACGTGCCCGGATTGACCAACAAGGCCGCGAGTTTCGCCGCGGCGCGGGTCTAGCGTGAGCGCACATCCCGGGTGATCAGATTGCGCGCGGCCAGCTGGTCATCGGGCGGATAGTCGACGCCGACCAGCGTCAGCCCGTGCGCCGGGGCGGTCGCGTAGTCGCTGGATCGGGCTGTGGCGGAAAGCAATTCACGGCACCAGGAGACGGGGCGGCGGTGTTCCCCGACGGCCAGCAGGGCCCCGACCAGTGAGCGCACCATCGACCAGCAGAACGCGTCGGCACTGACCCGCGCGGTGATCGAGTCACCGTCGCGCGTCCACTCCAGCCGCTGCAGCTCGCGGATGGTGGTGGCGTTCTCGCGGTGCCGACAGAACGCGGCGAAGTCGTGCAATCCCAACAGGTCCCGCGAGGCGGTGGCCATCGCCTCGACGTCGAGAGGGCGCGGCCAGGCGGTGACGTAGCGGGCCTGCTGCGGCTGCACGCCCCACGGCGCCGTCGACAACCGGTACACGTAGTGACGCCGCAGCGCCGAGAACCGGGCGTCGAAACCCGCGGGGGCGCGGGCGATGTCGACGACCCGGACGTCCGCGGGCAGGAAACGGCCCAGCCGGCGCAGCAGCGGCAGGAACTCGGCCTCACCGGCGTGCGCCGCCCGAGGGTACGCATTGGGCAGCGCGACCGCCGGCACGTCCACATGGGCCACCTGCCCGGTGGCGTGGACTCCGGCATCGGTGCGCCCCGCCGCGCGCAGCCGCACCGGCGTGCGAAAGACGGTCGTCAGCGCCTCGTCGAGGATCCCGGCCACGGTACGCTGGCCGGTCTGAGTTGCCCAGCCTGCGAAACCTGTTCCGTCGTAGGCGATATCAAGCCGCAGACGGACGTCCTCGCTAACTCTCGTCAGCCTCGTCGTCTGCCTTCTCGGCGGCTTCGGCTTCGGCTCTCGCGGCGACGGCCTTGTCGGCCTTGTCTTCGGCTTCGGCCTGGGCCTTGGTCGGCTCGTCGGAGGCCTCTTCGACGTTGGTCTCCTCGGCCTCGGCCGTGGCTTCCTCGGCCGTCGGGCCGACGGCTTCCTGCGGCTCGACAGCCGCCTGAGGCGCCGCCGCTGCCGCGAGGGGAGCGTCAGTCTTCTTGGTTGCCTTCACCCGACGGGCCCGATCCGCCTCGGAGGTCACCGTCTTCTCCCGCACCAGCTCGATCACGGCCATGGGCGCGTTGTCACCCTTGCGGGGCTCGACCTTGATGATGCGGGTGTAGCCGCCGTTGCGGTCGGCGAAGAACGGCCCGATCTCCTCGAACAGGACGTGCACCACGTCCTTGTCGCGGATCCTCTTCATTACCTCTCGACGGTTGTGCAGCGCACCCTTTTTCGCGTGCGTGATCAGCTTTTCCGCATATGGCCGCAGCGCACGCGCCTTCGGCTCGGTCGTCTTGATCCGGCCGTGCTCGAACAGCGACGTGGCCAAGTTGGCCAGAAGGGCCTTCTGGTGCGATGACGACCCGCCGAGGCGAGGGCCCTTGGTGGGCTTGGGCATTGCGACTATCTCCTAATTGGGGCCGGTCCCCGTATCAGGTAGGACCGGGACGGACTTTCTTTACAGCTGTTCGGTTTCCGCGTAGTCCTGGTCGTCGTAGGCAGCCTCGGTGGACCAGGTGCCGGTGGCGACGTCGTAGCCCGCGACCTGCGACGGGTCGAAGCTCGCCGGGCTGTCCTTGAGCGACAGGCCCAGCTGGTGCAGCTTGACCTTCACCTCGTCGATGGACTTCTGACCGAAGTTGCGGATGTCGAGCAGGTCGGACTCGGTGCGGCTCACCAGCTCGCCGACGGTGTGCACACCCTCGCGCTTGAGGCAGTTGTAGGACCGCACGGTCAGGTCCAGGTCGTCAATCGGCAGCGCGAACGACGCGATGTGGTCGGCCTCGGCCGGCGACGGACCGATCTCGATGCCCTCGGCCTCGACGTTGAGTTCGCGTGCCAGGCCGAACAATTCGACCAGGGTCTTACCCGCCGACGCCAGCGCGTCGCGCGGATTGATCGAGCTCTTGGTCTCGACGTCCAGGATCAGCTTGTCGAAGTCGGTGCGCTGCTCGACACGGGTGGCGTCCACCTTGTAGGTGACCTTGAGCACCGGCGAGTAGATGGAATCGACTGGGATGCGGCCGATTTCGGCGCCCGAGGCCCGGTTCTGCACGGCCGGCACGTAGCCGCGGCCACGCTCGACGACGAGCTCGACCTCGAGCTTGCCCTTGTCGTTCAGCGTCGCGATGTGCAGGTCGGGGTTGTGCACCGTGACACCGGCGGGGGGCACGATGTCCCCCGCGGTGACCGCACCCGGGCCCTGCTTGCGCAGGTACATGGTGACGGGCTCGTCCTCCTCGGAGGACACGACCAGGCTCTTGAGGTTCAAGATGATCGCGGTGACGTCTTCCTTGACGCCGGGCACGGTGGTGAACTCGTGCAGCACGCCGTCGATGCGGATGCTGGTGACGGCCGCGCCCGGAATCGAGGACAGCAGCGTCCGGCGCAACGAATTGCCCAGGGTGTAACCGAATCCCGGCTCCAGCGGCTCGATGACGAACTGGGAGCGGTCGTCGCTGAGGACTTCCTCCGACAGTGTGGGTCGCTGAGAGATCAGCATGGTTTCTTCTTCTCCTTCTCGGCACCCGCTATTTGATGCCGCTGTGTTGTCCGCTCCGACCCGCCGCGCCCGGCTTCGCCGAGCTTGCGATCGTCGCAGACCTGCGCTGGGTTCAGCGCAGGGCTTACTTCGAGTAGAACTCGACGATGAGCTGCTCGGTGAGCGGCACGTCGATCTGCGCCCGCTCGGGCAGCTGGTGGATGAGGATGCGCTGACGCTCCCCCACGACCTGCAGCCAGCTGGGGATCGGCCGGTCGCCCGCGGTCTCCCGCGCGATCTGGAACGGCACGGTGTTCAGCGACCCGTCCCGCACGTCGATGATGTCGTGCTGCGACACCCGGTAGCTGGGGACGTTGACGTGCACGCCGTTGACGCTGAAGTGCCCGTGGCTGACCAGCTGGCGGGCCATCCGGCGGGTACGCGCCAGCCCGGCGCGGTACACGACGTTGTCGAGGCGGCTTTCCAGGATCCGCAGCAGCTCTTCACCGGTCTTGCCGGATTGCCGGGAGGCCTCGGCGTAGTAGCGACGGAACTGCTTCTCCATCACGCCGTAGGTGAAGCGGGCCTTCTGCTTCTCCTGCAGCTGCAGGAGGTATTCGCTTTCCTTGATCCGCGCGCGGCCGTGCTGGCCGGGCGGGTAGGGGCGCTTCTCGAAGGCCTGGTCGCCCCCGACGAGGTCGGTGCGCAGGCGGCGTGACTTGCGAGTGATGGGTCCGGTGTAACGAGCCATTGGTTATCTCCTAGACCCTTCTGCGCTTCGGGGGGCGTACGCCGTTATGCGGCTGGGGGGTGACGTCGGAGATCGCACCGACCTCCAGACCGGCGGCCTGCAACGACCGGATCGCCGTCTCCCGGCCCGAGCCCGGGCCCTTGACGAACACGTCGACCTTCTTGACGCCGTGCTCCTGCGCCTTGCGGGCCGCGTTCTCGGCGGCCAGCTGCGCGGCGAACGGCGTCGACTTCCGCGAGCCCTTGAACCCGACATGACCCGACGACGCCCAGGCGATGACGTTGCCCTGCGGGTCGGTGATGGTCACGATCGTGTTGTTGAAGGTGCTCTTGATGTGGGCGGCGCCGTGCGGGACGTTCTTCTTTTCCCGGCGACGGGTCTTTTGCCCCTTCTTCGGGGCGGAGGCGGCCTTCTTGGCTGGTGGCATGGGTGGTTACCTGGCCTTCTTCTTGCCGGCGATGGTGCGCTTGGGGCCCTTGCGGGTGCGCGCGTTGGTCTTGGTCCGCTGGCCGCGCACCGGCAGGCCGCGGCGGTGCCGCAGGCCCTGGTAGCAGCCGATCTCGATCTTGCGGCGGATGTCGGCCTGGACCTCGCGGCGCAGGTCACCCTCCACCTTCAGGTTGGCTTCGATGTAGTCACGCAGGTGGGTCACCTGGTCGTCGGTGAGGTCCCTGGTGCGCAGGTTCCTGTCGATCCCCGTCGCTTCCAGAATCTCGTTCGAACGGGTCCGGCCGACGCCGAAGATGTATGTCAGCGCGATCTCCATCCGCTTGTCACGCGGCAGATCGACGCCTACTAGTCGAGCCATAGGTGGCGTTTCCTCTTTTTCTCGGCGGAGGTCTGATCCCAGCCCGTTCCCGCAACCCCGGTAGGGGCGGTGCTATCTCGCGGGGCCCGGCCTCCGTCCGGGCGTGGATGAGCGACGTATTCGCTCAGTGGTGCTGGGAGGTCTGCATTCAGTTGTGGTGGTGCGAAGGGTGCTATCGCTAGCCCTGGCGCTGCTTGTGGCGCGGATCGGAGCAGATCACCATGACCCGCCCGTGCCGACGGATCACCCTGCACTTGTCACAGATCGGCTTGACGCTCGGGTTCACCTTCACAGCTGTTCGATCCTGTTCTGTGTCGTTCGTAGGTTGGTTCGATTGGGCTTTTTACTTGTACCGGTACACGATGCGGCCGCGGGACAGGTCGTAGGGAGACAACTCCACCACCACCCGGTCCTCGGGCAGGATGCGGATGTAGTGCTGCCGCATCTTGCCGCTGATGTGGGCAAGCACCTTGTGACCGTTCTCCAGCTCAATGCGGAACATCGCATTGGGCAGCGGCTCGACCACGCGGCCTTCGACCTCGATGGCGCCGTCTTTTTTGGCCATAACTAGTTAAGAATCCTCGTCGTTTAGTCTCGTTCTCGTCTGCGCCCAGAGCGGCGCAACATGGCACACCGACTTGAAACGTGAGCCGGTGACAGGAAATTCCTAGGACAGGACACACAAAAAGTCGGCGCGGATGCCGCACCGTCGTTCCACGATACCTGGTCATCGGCCTGCACCAAAATCGCCGTCGGCGCAATGCGGGCCGCCCGCTCGACCTCCCATATGCCCGCTGACGAGCGCATACTTAACGCCAGTGAATACACCCGCACGCCCCGCCGACACCGCACCACAGCGCAAGCCCGTCATGCTCACCGTCGACGACGATCCCTCGGTTTCCCGGGCCGTCGCGCGCGACCTGCGTCGCCACTACGGCGAGGACCACCGGATCGTGCGCGCGGAGTCGGGGCCCGACGCGCTGGGCACGCTCAAGGAGCTCAAACTGCGCGGCGAGACGGTCGCGCTGCTCATCGCCGACTACCGGATGCCGCAGATGAGCGGCATCGAATTCCTCGAGCAGGCGATGGACCTGTATCCGGCGGCGCGTCGCGTGCTGCTCACCGCCTACGCCGACACCCACGCCGCCATCGACGCGATCAACGTCGTCGACCTGGACCACTACCTGCTCAAACCGTGGGACCCGCCGGAGGAGAAGTTCTACCCCGTCATCGACGGGCTGCTGGATGCCTGGCGGGCGGCGCCCGAGCATCCCATCCCGCACACCAAGGTGATCGGTCACCGCTGGTCGGCGCGGTCCTGGCAGGTGCGCGACTTCCTGGCCCGCAACGGCCTCTACTACACCTGGTTCATGGCCGACGAGCCCGCCGGCGAGCGGCTGCTGGGCGCCGCCGGCGCGGACGGCCTGCGGCTGCCGGTGATCGTGACCCAGCGCGGCGACACCCTCGTCGAACCCACCGACGCACAGCTGGCCGAAACCCTGGGCCTGACCACCACGCCCTCCCAGGAGTTCTACGACCTGATCGTGGTCGGCGGCGGACCCGCGGGTCTGGCCGCCGCCGTGTACGGCGCCTCCGAGGGCTTGCGCACGGTGCTCATCGAGCACACCGCGACGGGCGGTCAGGCCGGGCAGAGCTCGCGCATCGAGAACTATCTGGGCTTCCCGGACGGGGTGTCCGGGGGCCAGTTGGCCGACCGGGCCCGCCGGCAGGCCGAGAAGTTCGGCGCCGAGCTGATCACCGCCCGCAAGGCCACCGCCCTCGAGGTGAACGGATCCAAGCGCGCCGTGCGGTTCGCCGACGGCGGCTCCATCGACGCGCACGCGGTCATCCTGGCCACCGGCGTCGCCTATCGCCAACTGAACGCCGAGGGATGCTCGGAGCTCACCGGCTGCGGCATCTACTACGGGGCGGCCGTCTCGGTCGCAGCGGACTGCGAAGGCGAAGAGGTCTACGTGATCGGCGGGGCCAACTCCGCCGGCCAGGCCGCCATGTACCTGTCGCGGACGGCCAAGTCGGTCAACATCGTGGTGCGCGCCCCGTCGCTGCAGGCGTCGATGTCCTACTACCTCATCCAGCAGATCGAGGCGAATCCCAAGATCAACGTGCTGACCTGCACCGAGGTGCAGCGCGCCGCCGGCGAAGGCCACCTGGAGCAGCTGAGCCTGGTCAACAACCGGACCGGCAAAATCGAGGACGTCACCTGCGGCCGCATGTTCATCTTCATCGGCGCCGCGCCGCGCACCGACTGGCTCGACGGGGTGCTGGCCCGCGACGACCACGGCTTCATCCTGACCGGCCCGGACCTGCGCAACGTGTGCGGCTGGACGTTGGACCGTCCGCCGCATCACCTGGAAACCAGCGTGCCGGGGGTGTTCGCCACCGGCGACGTCCGTTCGACGTCGGCCAAGCGGGTCGCGGCCGCCGTCGGCGAGGGGTCGATGGCCGTGATGCTGGTCCACCGCTACCTGGCCGAGAGCTAGGAGGGGCCATGACCGGCGCCGAACCGAGGACCATGCCCTGCGAGCCCGACGAGCTGCGCAGCCTGTTCCTGTTCGAGGCGTTGACCGACGAGCAGCTCGCGGTGCTGTGCGCCAACGGGCACATCGAGAACTACGAACCCGGACCGATCTGCGTCGAAGGTGAACCGGCGACCTGCTTCTACGTGCTGATCGAGGGCGAGCTGATGATGTCCAAGCTCTCCGGCGGCCAGGACATCGAAACCAACCGGACCTCGCAGCGCGGCGTGTATTGCGGCGCCTGGCGGGCGTTCACCGGCGGGAAGCAGAAGAACTACGACGCCTCGGTCCACGTGACCAAGCCGTCGCGCTTCTTCGTCATGGACGCGCCCGTCTTCGCGCATTTCATGCGCGACCAGTTCCCGATGGCCGTGCACCTGCTCGACGGCATCGCCGTCGGCACCGACCGGACTCGCCGGATCATCGACAACCGGGAGAAGCTGCTGGCGCTGGGCCGGCTCTCGGCCGGGCTCACCCATCAGCTCAACAACCCGGCGGCGGCGATCTCGCGGGCCGCGTCGGATCTGCGCGAGCGGGTGGCCGCCATGCGGCACAAGCTGGCGATGCTCGCCGACGGGACCATCTCCGCCGAGGCGCTCAGCGCGTTGGTGCGGCTGCAGGAGAGGGTGGCCGAACAGGTCGCCAAATCCGCGTCAGCGCACCTGAGCGCCCTCGAGACCGCCGACCGCGAGGACGCCGTCGGGGACTGGCTGGACGACCACGGCATCGAGGGCGGGTGGGACATCGCGCCGACGTTCGTGGAGGGCGGCATCGACACCGATTGGCTGGAGCGGATTTCCGCGGTCAGCGACGAACTCGCGTCGACGTCGGTGGAGCAGGCGATCCGATGGATCAACTACACCATCGAGAGCGAGCTGCTGATGAACCAGATTCTTGAAGCGAGCAAACGGATTTCGGCGCTGGTCGCCGACGCCAAACAGTATTCGCAGCTGGACCGCGCCCCGTTCCAGGTGACCAATGTGCACGAGCTGCTGCGCAGCACGCTGGTGATGTTCGCCGACCGGTTGACCAAGGATGGGGGCAAAAATTCGCACGGCGTCACCGTGGTCAAGGAGTTCGACCAGTCGCTTCCCGAAATCCCTTGCTATCCAGGCGATCTCAACCAGGTGTGGACCAATATCATCGACAACGCGATCGCCGCGATGCGCGATACCGGGGGGACGCTGACCATCCTCACCTGCCGGGAGGGCGAGAACATGGCGCGCGTCGAAATCTGCGACACCGGGCCGGGAATACCCGAGGACGTGCGTGAGCACATCTTCGAGCCGTTCTTCACCACCAAGCCGTTCGGCGAAGGCACCGGCCTGGGGCTGGACCTGGCGTTCAACATCGTCGTCAAGAAACATCGCGGCGACCTGCGGGTCGAATCGGCGCCCGGCGACACCCGATTCATCGTGCTGCTGCCGCTCGAGCCGCCCGCCGCCGTCGCCGACCTCGACGCCGACGTGGGCGAGACGGACGAAAACGTCGCCACCCCGGAATAGGGCCGCACCGCGCCCGGTTTGGATGACCATGACCGATGCAGCAAGCAAGCCCGATCTCCGCCGGTTCGGATCGTTCGGACGCGGCGTCACCCCGCAGCAGGCCAAGGACATCGAGGCGCTGGGCTACGGGGCCGTCTGGGTCGGCGGTTCGCCGGCCGCCGAGCTGGCCTGGGTCGAACCCCTCCTGGAAGCGACGACGACGCTGCAGGTCGGCACCGGCATCGTCAACATCTGGACCGCGGCCGCCAAGCCGGTGGCCGAATCCTTCCACCGCATCGACAAGGCCTACCCGGGCCGCTTCCTCCTCGGCATCGGCGTCGGCCATCCCGAGGCCCACACCGAATACCGCAAGCCCTACGACGCCCTGGCGGACTATCTCAAGCAGCTCGACGACTACGGGGTGCCCGCCCACCGCCGGGTGGTCGCCGCCCTCGGCCCGCGCGTCCTGCGGCTGTCCGCCGAGCGCTCCGCGGGGGCACACCCCTACCTGACCACGCCGGAACACACCGCGCGGGCCCGCGAGATCATCGGCCCGTCGGCGTTCCTGGCGCCCGAGCACAAGGCGATCCTGACCACTGACGTGGAGAAGGCCCGGGCGGTCGGCCGCAAGGCGCTCGACGTGTATTTCAATCTCGCCAACTACCGAAACAACTGGAAGCGGCTGGGTTTCGGTGACGACGAGGTCACCCGGCCGGGCAGCGACCGGCTGGTGGACGCTGTCGTGGCGTATGGCACCGTGGACCAGATCGCGGCTCGGCTCAAAGAGCATCTCGACGCCGGAGCCGACCACGTCCCCGTACAGGTGTTGACGAAGGATGAAAACCTGGTCTCAGCGCTGGCCGAACTGGCGGGGCCACTGGGATTGAATCCGTCCTGACGACTCGCAGGGGGAGCTAGATGACCGAGGGTGTTTCGCTCAAGCCCGACCTGGGCCGGTTCGGCGTGTGGCTGCCGACGCGATCCATCACCCCCGAGCTAGCCGCGGGAATCGAATCGCTGGGCTACGGCGCCGCCTGGATCGGCGGCTCGCCGGACGCCGACCTGTCCTGGGTCGAGCCGGCCCTGGCGCGCACGGCGTCGCTGCAACTGGCCACCGGAATCGTCAACATCTGGTCGGCGCCCGCCCCGGCCGTCGCCGATTCCTTCAAGCGCATCGAAACCGGCCACCCGGGAAGGTTTTTGCTCGGTATCGGGGTCGGCCACCCCGAGCACACCCAGGAGTACGTCAAGCCGTACGACGCCCTGGTCGCCTACCTCGACCAACTCGATGCGGCCCTGGTGCCGACCAGTCGCCGGGTGGTCGCCGCACTCGGGCCGCGGGTGCTGCGGCTCGCAGCGCAGCGCAGCGCCGGCGCACACCCCTATCTGACCACCCCGGAACACACGGCCAAGGCGCGCGAGTTGCTCGGCGGGGCAGTGTATTTGGCGCCCGAGCACAAGGTGGTGCTCAGCACCGACACCGAGAAGGCCCGCGAGATCGGCCGCCAGACCGTCCAGCATTACCTGGGCCTGAGCAACTACGTGAACAATTGGCTGCGGCTGGGATTCACCGAAGCCGACGTGCGCACGCCCGGCAGCGACCGGCTGATCGACGCGGTGGTCGCCCACGGCACCCCGGAAGCCATCGCTGGGCGGTTGCGCGAGCATCTGGACTCCGGAGCCGACCACGTGGCCGTGCAGGTGCTGGGCGGTAATGCCGATGAATCGCTGCTACCTGCGCTAACCGAATTGGCCGGGGCTCTGGGGCTAACTGCCACAAACTGACCGATCGGCTCGGTTAGGGTTTGGGGCATGCGGTTACTGGTCACCGGCGGCGCTGGTTTCATCGGCGCCAATTTCGTGCACAGCACCGTGCGCGAACACCCCGAGGACTCCGTGACGGTGCTCGATGCCTTCACCTATGCGGGCCGGCGCGAGTCGCTGGCGGGCGTCGAGGACGCCATCGAGTTGGTGGTCGGCGACATCACCGACGCCGAACTGGTGTCGCGGCTGGTCGCCGAATCCGACGCCGTCGTGCATTTCGCCGCGGAGAGCCACGTCGACAATGCGCTGGAGGGCCCCGAGCCGTTCCTGCACACCAACGTGGTCGGGACCTTCACCATCCTCGAAGCGGTGCGGCGTTACGGCGTGCGGCTGCACCACATCTCGACCGACGAGGTCTACGGCGACCTCGAGCTCGACGACCCCCAGCGGTTCACCGAGGCGACGCCCTACAACCCGTCCAGCCCGTATTCGGCGACCAAGGCCGCCGCCGACATGCTGGTGCGGGCCTGGGTGCGGTCGTACGGGGTGCGCGCGACGATCTCCAACTGCTCCAACAACTACGGGCCGTATCAGCACGTCGAGAAGTTCATCCCGCGCCAGATCACCAACGTGCTCACCGGGCGCCGGCCCAAGCTGTACGGCGCCGGCGCCAACGTCCGCGACTGGATCCACGTCGACGACCACAACAGCGCGGTGCGACGCATCCTGGAAAAGGGCGAGATCGGCCGCACGTACCTGATCAGCTCCGAGGGTGAGCGCGACAACCTGACCGTGCTGCGGACACTGCTGCAGATGATGGGCCGCGAGCCCGACGACTTCGACCACGTCACCGATCGCGCCGGCCACGATCTGCGCTACGCCATCGACCCATCGACGTTGTACGACGAATTGTGTTGGGCGCCAAAGCATACCGACTTCGAGGAGGGGCTGCGTGAGACCATTGACTGGTACCGCGCGAACGAATCGTGGTGGCGCCCGTTGAAAGACGCCTCGGAAGCCCGTTACGAAGAACGCGGGCAGTGACGTGAAAGCCCGCGAACTGAAAATTCCCGGCGCCTGGGAGATCACCCCTGCCGTCCACGGCGATTCGCGCGGCCATTTCTTCGAATGGCTCACCGACAAGGGATTCAGCTCCTTCGCCGGTCACCGGTTGGACGTCCGGCAAGCCAATTGCTCGGTCTCATCGGCGGGGGTGCTGCGCGGGCTGCACTTCGCCCAGGTACCGCCGAGCCAGGCCAAGTACGTGACCTGCGTGCGCGGTTCGGTGTTCGACGTCGTCGTCGACATCCGGGTGGGCTCGCCGACATTCGGGCAGTGGGACTCGGTGCTGCTCGACGACTCCGAACATAGGACGATTTATCTCTCCGAAGGCCTCGGGCATGGATTCCTGGCATTGCAAGACAATTCGACGGTGATGTATTTGTGCTCGGCGGAATACAACCCGCAACGCGAACACTCCATTTGCGCAACCGATCCGGCGCTGGGAATCGATTGGCCACTGGTCGACGGCGCACCGCCCACCCTGTCCGAGCGCGATGCCGCCGCCCCCAGCTTCGACGAAGTGCGCGCCTCCGGCCTGCTTCCCACCTGGGCGGAGACGACGGCGTTCCTCGATGATCTGCGGGCAAAGCCCACGAATTGACGCGGTGAATCGGTCCATTCCCGCGATGTGCGTTACCCCGCAACGTTCTTGGCGCTCACCGAGCGCGGAATTGCCTTCGCGCGGCGACCCGCTTATTAGACATATATCTATCAATACGCATTGCCGCAATCGAATTGGCCCACTACCGTAAACCGGCCCTTTTCGGCGTTGCGTGGCGTTAGGATGGCGCCGATGATGACCACGATGCCCTGTTCAAACGGCGGGAAATGCCGATGAAACTTGGGCAGGTTTTCGATCCGCGAAGCAATGCGCTGAACGCATGGCGGTTAGCGCTCGCGGCCGAGGTCATCTTTTGGCATACCTACCCGATCCGCGGTCATCTCCCTTCGGTGCGGGCCATTCTGCAGCTGCTGCTCTGCGTCGGCGTCGACGGCTTCTTTGCGATCTCGGGGTTCCTCATCACCGCGAGTTGGATCAGCAACCCCCAGCTGCGCGCGTACCTCGCCGCTCGCGCTCTGCGCATCCTGCCCGGCTTCTATGTCTGCATGATCGTGACCGCCTTCGTGTTCGCCCCGCTCAGTGTGGCGATCCAGGGCGGTTCCGCGGCGAGGCTGCTGTTCTCGTTCGCTCCGTTCGAGTACGTCCTGAAAAACATCGCGGTGATGTGGCTCAAGCCCGACGTCGGTGGCACGCCGCACGACATTCCCAACGCGGGCATCTGGAACGCATCCCTGTGGTCGCTGTTCTGGGAAGTGATGTGCTACCTGGTCGTTGCCATTATCGGCGTGGCCGGACTCGCCAACCGCCGGTGGGTTTCCCCGGCGATTCTGGTGGCGGCGGCCATCGGAGCGTCGATGATGCCGCCCGTCACCTTCCCCGAGGTGTTCAATCGGCCGACGGGCAACGTGGGCACCGTCATCATCTTCCTGGCGTGCCGCGCCGCGATCATGTTTGCGGCGGGAGCGCTGCTGTATCAATGGCGCGATGTCATTCCCGCTCGGTGGTCGCTGGTCGCGGTGAGCGTGGTCATCGTGCTGCTGGCCGGCCAGCTGCCGGATTACCGGGTGGTCGCCGCCGTCCCCCTGGCGTATGCCGTCGTCGTCTCCGGCTCCCTGCTGCACAACAAGCGCCTGAGGTTGCGTACGGACCTGTCCTACGGCATGTACATCTACGCGTACCCGACCCAGCAGCTTTTGGCCGTCCTCGGCCTGCTCAGCCTCAACCCGTTCGTGTTCTGTCTCACCGTGGCGGCAGCGACCGTGCCGCTGGCCGCAGCGAGCTGGTTCCTCGTTGAAAAGCCGGCCAGGTCGTTGAAGGCGCGCATCAAACGGAAATCTGCGGGTGCCCGCGAAGCGGCGATGGTGTTGCCTCCGGAGGTCCCGGGCGCCGCATAGCGTCGGTTGCGACAGCTCAACGACTGAAACGACGGCTCGACCGGCTCCAGCGGTTGTACCCCGCCCACCGGCTGCCGGCCGATACGATGGCGCCGACGGTGCAACGGGCGACGGAGGCAGATGAAGCTAGGACAGGTATTCGATCCGCGAAGAAACGCGCTCAACGCGCTTCGGCTGGCGCTGGCGGCCGAGGTCATGCTGTTCCATTCGTGGCCGATCACGGGACACATGCCCCCGAAGGGGACTCTGCAGCTCTTCTTCTCGGTGGGTGTGGACGGCTTCTTCGCGATCTCCGGCTTCCTGATCACCCGGAGTTGGCTCACCGACCCGCGCCTGCGTGACTACCTCGCCGCCCGCGCCCTGCGCATTCTGCCCGGCTTCTATGTCTGCCTGATCGTGACCGCGTTCGTCTTCGCCCCACTCAGTATGGCGATTCAAGGCGGTTCGGCCGCCAAGCTGCTGGGGTCCATCGCCCCGCTCGAGTACGTCCTGAAAAACAGTGCGATCGCGTACCTGCAGCCGAGTATCGACGGAACACTGCGCGATGTACCGGGCGGAAACGCCTGGAACGGCTCGATGTGGTCGTTGATCTGGGAACTGCTGTGCTACCTCGTCGTTGCCGCTATCGGCGTGGCGGGACTGGGCAATCGTCGCTGGGTCTCCCCCGCGGCTTTGGCGGTGGCAACGCTGGGCGCGTTGGTCTTGCCGCCTCTGACATTTCCCGGGGTCTGGACCATTCCGCAGCTCGCGGTGCGCTCGGCCATCATGTTCTCGGCCGGAGCCATCATGTATCAGTGGCGAGACGTCATCCCCGCCCGATGGTCGCTGGTCGCGGTCTGCCTCGTCATCGTGGCCGCGTCCGGGTTCCTGCCCGATTACCGGGTGGTTGGTGCGCTTCCGCTGGCCTACGCCGTCATCGTGTCGGGCTCCTTGCTCAAGAGCGAGCGATTGAGGCTGCGCACCGATTTGTCCTACGGCGTCTACATCTACGCCTTCCCGGCCCAGCAATTGCTGGCCGTCAGTGGACTCGCGACGCGCCTCCACCCGGTGCTGTTCTTTCTCGTTTCGGTGACCGCCACCCTGCCGCTCGCCGCGATCAGCTGGTTCGCCATCGAGAAACCCTCGATGGCCCTCAAACGCCGGCTTCGGGTCAAGTGGTCGGCTCCCGTCGCGTCCAGCTCCGACGAGGCCGGGCCTGTCAGCACGGCCAACGTCGTGGGCGAGCGGCCGGCTCCGGAGGCCCCGGGTACCGCCTAGCCCGGGTCGCCCCCGGCTGGCAAAACCTCGAACAGCCCGACCCTCCCTATCCGATGGCGATCAGTATTCCCGCCGATACCGCGGGGTGAACACGACGGGCGGAGGCCAATGACCCTCGGGCAGGTATTCGATGCGCGATGTAATGCGCTGAATGCGTGGCGGCTGGTGCTGGCTGCCGAAGTGATGCTGTGGCACTGCTGGCCGATCACGGACCGCTTGCCACCCGCGGCGACGCTGCAACTCCTCTTCTCGGTAGGGGTCGACGGCTTCTTCACGATCTCGGGATTCCTCATCACCAGGAGTTGGCTCGAAGACCCGCGAGTACGTGACTACCTGACCGCCCGCGCCCTTCGTATCCTGCCCGGCTACTACGTCTGCCTGATCATGACGGCACTCGTCTTCGCCCCGCTCAGTGTGGCGATCCAGGGCGGTTCGGTAGGTAAGCTCATGTCCTCCGGCGCGCCGCTCGAATACATCCTGAAAAACAGCGGCGTCGCCTACGTCCATCTCGATATCGGCGGAACACCAAGCGGTGTGCCACATTCCGGGCTCTGGAACGGTTCGCTGTGGTCCCTGGCCTGGGAGGTGATCTGCTACCTCGCGGTCGCCGGTATCGGCCTGGCGGGACTGGCCGATCGCCGGTGGGTTTCTCCGGCGATCCTGCTCCTCGCTACGGGTCTGGCAACGGTGACGCCGCCGATGACTTTCCCCGGCACATGGACCATCCCGCAGATCGCCGTGCGCTCCGCCATCACGTTTGCTGCTGGAGCCGTCATCTATCAGTGGAAAGACGTGATCCCCGCCCGCTGGTCACTCGTCGCGGTCAGCGTCGTGATCGTGCTGGCCGCCAGCAGGCTGCCCGACTACCGGGTGGTGGCCGCCCTCCCGCTGGCCTACGCGATCATCGTGTCCGGCTCCCTGCTCAAGAACCGCCGCCTGGTGCTGCGCACCGACCTGTCCTACGGCGTCTACATCTATGCGTTCCCGACCCAGCAGCTGCTGGCCGTGTGCGGGCTCGCGCGTCTGCAACCGATCGTGCTCTTTCCCGTCGCCGTGGTGGCCACGCTACCGCTGGCCGCGGCAAGCTGGTTCCTCATCGAAAAGCCCTCGATGGCACTCAAGCGCCGCCTGAAACAGAAGTGGTCGGCCTCCGCGGAAGCCGGAGGCGACGAGCCCTCCACAACGCCAGGGTGAACATCTGCGCGACCACAATGATCGCCGCGCACGGCGGCGGATCCCAGCACCGCTCTGAAAAACCGAAGGGCCCCACCGTCGGCGACAGCGCGAACCTCGGGTCAGCGCGCAGCGAGTGCGGGTTCGTCGGCCATCAGCACGGGCGTGGCGATGCTCAGTAACCGCTCCCGGACCCGGGCCTCGGAGACCAGCGCGTCGATGAACGCCATGGCCATGGCGCCCGCCCCGACCACCAGGTAGTCAGCCTCGATGGTGTGCATGCAGCTGTGAGGCTAGCCGCCACCCACCTTGCCAAGGCCCGAACCGGGTTACTAGGATATGCAAGTATCCGCTTAAGCGCGTCAATCACACTCGAGGGCCCCATGACCACACAAATTCCCCACTTCATCGACGGTCAGCGCACCGCCGGCCAGTCCGGTCGGACCGCCGACGTCTTCGACCCCAGCACCGGGAAGGTTCAGGCGCAGGTGCCGATGGCCGGCCAAGCCGACATCGACGCCGCGGTGGCGTCGGCCCTTGAGGCCCAAAAGGGCTGGGCCGCAACAAATCCACAGCGCCGCGCGCGGGTGATGATGCGTTTCATCGAGCTGGTCAACCAGAACATGGACGAGCTGGCCGAGCTGTTGTCGCGTGAGCACGGAAAGACGGTGCCCGACGCACGCGGCGACATTCAGCGCGGCATCGAGGTCATCGAGTTCGCCGTCGGCATCCCGCACCTGCTCAAGGGCGAGTACAGCGAAGGCGCCGGACCGGGCATCGACGTCTACTCGCTGCGCCAGCCGCTGGGCGTGGTCGCCGGCATCACCCCGTTCAACTTCCCGGCGATGATCCCGCTGTGGAAGGCGGGCCCGGCGCTGGCCTGCGGCAACGCGTTCGTGCTGAAGCCCAGCGAGCGCGACCCGTCGGTCCCGGTGCGCCTCGCCGAGCTCTTTCTCGAGGCGGGCCTGCCGCCGGGTGTGTTCCAGGTCGTGCACGGCGACAAGGAGGCCGTCGACGTCATCCTGAACCACCCCGACATTCAGGCGGTCGGATTCGTCGGCAGCTCCGACATCGCCCAGTACATCTACGCGGGCGCGGCCGCCACCGGCAAGCGTTCGCAGTGCTTCGGCGGAGCCAAGAACCACATGATCGTGATGCCCGATGCCGACCTGGACCAGGCCGTCGACGCGCTAATCGGCGCGGGGTACGGCAGCGCGGGCGAGCGCTGCATGGCGATCAGCGTGGCGGTCCCGGTCGGTGAGCAGACCGCGGACCGGCTGCGGGCCCGGCTCATCGAGCGGATCAACAACCTGCGCGTGGGCCACAGCCTGGACCCCAAGGCCGACTACGGTCCGCTGGTGACCGAGGCCGCCGTGGCGAAGGTGCGTGACTACATCGGCCAGGGTGTCGACGCGGGCGCCGAATTGGTCATCGACGGCCGCGAACGCGCCAGCGACGACCTGACTTTCGGTGACGCCAACCTCGAAGGCGGCTTCTTCATCGGGCCCACCCTGTTCGACCACGTCACCCCGGACATGTCGATCTACACCGACGAGATCTTCGGGCCCGTGCTGTGCATCGTGCGCGCCCATGACTACGAGGAGGCGCTGCGGCTTCCGTCCGAGCACGAGTACGGCAACGGCGTGGCCGTCTTCACCCGCGACGGCGACGCCGCCCGCGACTTCGTCTCCCGTGTGCAGGTCGGCATGGTGGGTGTCAACGTGCCGATCCCGGTGCCGGTGGCCTACCACACCTTCGGCGGCTGGAAGCGCTCCGGCTTCGGCGACCTCAACCAGCACGGGCCCTCGTCGATTCTCTTCTACACCAAGACCAAGACCGTGACCCAGCGGTGGCCGTCCGGCATCAAGGACGGCGCCGAATTCGTCATTCCCACAATGGATTAGGTAAGTCATGTTCACCCTGAACGACGACGAGCGGGTCATCACCGAGACGGCCGCCGCGTTCGCTGCCAAGCGCCTGGCCCCGCACGCCCTGGAATGGGATGCGGCCGAACACTTTCCGACCGACGTGCTGCGTGAATCGGCCGAGCTCGGCATGGCGGCGATCTACTGCCGCGACGACGTCGGCGGCAGCGGGCTGCGCCGGCTCGACGGGGTCCGCATCTTCGAGCAGTTGGCCATCGCCGACCCCACCACCGCCGCGTTCCTGTCGATCCACAACATGTGCGCGTGGATGATCGACACGTTCGGTACCGCCGAACAGCGCAAGGTCTGGGTCCCGCGGTTGGCGTCGATGGACGTCATCGCCAGCTACTGCCTGACCGAGCCGGGCGCCGGGTCCGACGCCAGCGCGTTGAGCACCCGCGCCGTCAAGCAGGGCTCGGATTACGTGCTCGACGGCGTCAAGCAGTTCATCTCCGGGGCGGGCGCCTCGGACGTCTACGTGGTGATGGCCCGGACCGGCGCCGAGGGTCCGCGCGGCATCTCGGCGTTCGTCATCGAAAAGGACACTCCCGGGCTGAGTTTCGGCGCGCTGGAGGAGAAGATGGGCTGGCATGCCCAGCCGACCGCGCAGGTGATCCTTCAGGGGGTGCGGGTGCCCGCGGACGCGATGCTGGGCGGCGCGGACGGCGAGGGCGCCGGATTCGGCATCGCGATGAACGGCCTCAACGGCGGGCGGCTCAACATCGCCGCGTGCTCGCTCGGCGGCGCCCAGGCCGCCGCCGACAAGGCCGGAGCCTACGTGCGCGACCGGCAGGCGTTCGGCAAGTCGCTGCTCGACGAGCCGACCATCCGGTTCACCCTGGCCGACATGGCGACCGGACTCGAGACGTCGCGAATGATGTTGTGGCGGGCGGCCAATGCGTTGGACACCGACGATCCCGACAAGGTCGAGTTGTGCGCGATGGCCAAGCGCTATGTCACCGACACCTGCTTCGAGGTGGCCGACAAAGCCCTGCAGCTGCACGGCGGCTACGGCTATCTGCGCGAGTATGGTCTGGAAAAGATCGTGCGCGACCTGCGGGTGCACCGAATCCTGGAAGGGACCAACGAAATCATGCGAGTGGTCATCGGTCGGGCGGAAGCCGCACGATTTCGAGCTTCTCAAACCACCGCATAGATAGGGTCCGAGATGACCGAGCACCTGACCGTGGCTTTCCTGGGCTTGGGCCATATGGGCGGCCCCATGGCCACGAATCTTGTTGCCGCCAACCATGCGGTGCGCGGGTTCGATCCGGTGCCCGCGGCGCTGTCCGCGGCGGCCTCGGCCGGCGTCGCCGGTTTCGGCAGCGCCGTTGAGGCGGTGACCGGGGCGGACGTCGTCATCACCATGCTGCCCAACGGCGAGTTGGTCAAACGCTGCTACGCGGAGATTCTGCCGGCCGCGCGACCGGGTGCGCTGTTCATCGACAGCTCCACGATCTCGGTCGACGACGCCCGCGAGGTGCATGCGCTGGCGGAATCGCGCGGCGTCGCCCAGCTGGACGCGCCCGTCTCGGGCGGGGTGAAGGGCGCCGTCGCCGGGACGCTGGCGTTCATGGTGGGCGGCGACCCGGAAAGCCTGCAACGGGCGCGGCCGGTGCTGGAACCCATGGCGGGCAAGATCATCCACTGCGGCGCGGCCGGGGCCGGCCAGGCCGCCAAGGTGTGCAACAACATGGTGCTGGCGGTGCAGCAGATCGCGATCGGGGAGGCGTTCGTCCTGGCCGAGAAGCTCGGGTTGTCGGCGCAGTCCCTGTTCGACGTGATCACCGGCGCGACCGGGAACTGCTGGGCGGTGCACACCAATTGCCCTGTGCCGGGCCCGGTTCCAACATCGCCGGCCAACAACGGGTTCGAGCCGGGCTTCGCGGCCGCCCTGATGAACAAGGACCTGGGCCTGGCGATGGATGCCGTGTCCTCCAGCGGTTCGGTCGCCCCGCTGGGCCGCCACGCCGCCGAGATCTATGCGAAATTCGCGGCCGACCACGGGGACAAGGATTTCAGCGCGATCATCGAGACACTGCGTTGATCTAGCGCCGAACGTCGACTTGTGCTGGGAAATAAGCCGATTTCGCCGCAGCAGCAGGACGTGGGGCGCGCGCAGGCGTCCAGAGCTCAGAAGTCGCCCGCGTTGCGGCGCAACGTCTCGATGCAGGTCGCCAGGTCCTGCGATTCGGCGTCGGACATCCCGAGATCGGCGAACACCTGCTTGTTGAGCGTGACGGTGGCGTCCTCGACCGTCGAGCGGCCCAGGTCGGTGATCTGCACCAGCGTGGTGCGCCCGTCGGTGGGGTGCGGCACCCGCTGCACCAGCCCGTCGGCCTCCAGCCGGCGGATCGCGTGGGTCACGCTGGTGACATGAACCTGCAGCCGGTCGGAGGCCTTCGTAATCGGAAGGGCCCCGGTCCGGCTGAACGCCAGCAGCCGCAGCAATTCGTACCGGGAGAAGCTGAGGTCGTAGGGGCGTAACGCCGTCTCGACGCGGGCCAGCAGGATCTGGTGCGCACGCATCACCGACGTCACCGCGACCATGCCCGGCGCCACGTCGCCCCACCCGGCACGCTCCCAGTTGGCACGCGCCGCGGCGATCGGATCACGTTTGTCCGGTCGTGATTGCGCCACGCCCCTTCTTACCGCACTTGGAGCCCCAGCGTGGCCTTTCCCAACGCCGACAGCACCGCGGTCGTCGACGCCCGGGCGCCCACGGTGATCCTCGCGGCACCATCTGGGTAATACCGCAAACGCGGGCCGCTGCCGCCGAAAACCTCGCCCCACGGCCGACACCGCCCACCCGTCCCGGAAGGCAGATACAGGAAGTTCGCCTGCGCGTCGGTCGTGTATATCCCCATAGCGCTCAGGCGCATCCGGAGATAACGGCGTTCGGCGGTGATCGACCGGATCCGTCGCAGCAGTTCGCATTCCGCGTCATAGGACGCCGCGACCGCAAGCAGGCCGGTGATCGCGATGCCGAACGGCACCTGCTGGGTCCACAGCGTCGGCGCCAGCTCGCGGGATGCCACCGCATAGCCGATCCGCAGGCCCGCCAAGCCGTAGGCTTTGGAGAAGGTCCGTACCACCACGACGTTGGGAAAACGCGCGACCAATGCCGCTACGTCGAAACGGTGCTCGGGAGCGGTGAACTCGATGTAGGCCTCGTCGAGCAGTACGACCGTGTCGCGCGGCACCCGGCGGAGAAACCGCAAAACGGCGGACGTTGGCTCCAGCGTGCCGGTCGGGTTGTGCGGCCGGCACACCGCCACCACGCGGGCGGCCGCGGCCGCGTCGGCCAGCGCGTCGAGGTCGTTGTGGCCGTGTTCGTCCAGTGGAACGAGTGACGAATTCAGCCGCGCCATGCGCGCGACGATCGGATAACCGTCGAACGTGGGCGATGCCATCGCCATCGTGTCACCCGGTGCGGTCAGTGCCTGCAGCGCTTGAAAGACGACACCCGTGGCCCCGGCGCCCAGCACCACCTGGTCGGCGGGCACCCCGATGTGGCCGGCGATCACGTCGCGCAACCGCTCCGGCAGGAACTCCGGATACCGATTCACCGCGCACACGGAACGGATCAACGCCGAACGTACCGACGGCAGCGGGGGAAACGGGTTCTCGTTGAGCGACAAGGCAAACGGATCCACCGCATCGGGCAGCACGTCGCAGGTCTCGCCGGCCACCAGGCCTCCGGCGGGGTGCATCAGCCGCGTCCGCCCCAGCGCACCGAGGCGGCGCCGGCGAAATCGCCGGCATGCGCGAATGCCGCCATCATGACCACCTCCCCGGCGTGGAGCCGGCCGTCAGCTATCGCACGGTCCAGATTGATCGGGATCCCGGCACCGAACAGGTTGCCGCACTCGTCAAAAGTGTCGCAGTGTCTGGATTTGGGCAACTCGAGCGCGTCGCGCCAATTGCGCAGGAACGCCCTGTTCGGCTGGTTGGTGACCAGCAAGTCGATGTCTTTGGCGGCCAATCCGATTCGATCGCACACCGCCAGCGCCACGTCGGGAACCTGCCGGTTTCCGCGGGCCAGCACCTTGGTGATCTTGCTGTCGGTGAAACCGATGCTGCCCTCACCGGGGCCGGCCTGCCACCACTTGCGCGGCGGGTCGTAGGAAAGCGTCATCTCGCCCGCATACTCACCGTAGGTGCGGCACTCGACATCGAGAATGGGCGACTGTTCGCTCACCGCGACCAGTCCTACGGCTGCCCCATCGCCGGGCACCGCCGACTGCGCCTTGCGGCGGATGCTCGGTTGATCGAAAAATTGTCCGGCCGCATTCTGCGCGATGGCGATGAGCGCGGTGCGCCCTTGGCCCGTCGACAACAATGAGCGGGCCACGTTGAGCGCCAACACAAACGCCGCGCAGCCTCCGTTGTTCAGGTCGAGCACCCAGGACGGCCGCATTCCCAGCCGATGCGCGATGCTGCCGCCTTGGCCGTAGAACGCCATGTCGGGCACCTGCGTGTGCGTGATCAGCACGTCGGCGCCTTCCACGACGTCGTGGCCGTGCCGCTCGATCAGGCCGCGGGCCGCGCGTTCGATCATGTCGACGGAACTCTCGTCCGCGCCGACGTGATGGCGAAACTTCGGGGCGCGGAACATCACGTTGTCGCGCAGCTCGTCGGATTCGGCGAATCGCGCGTAGTAGTCGGCGGGAATCGGCGCGCCCGGCAGATACGTGGAGACGTCGATCAGGCTGACGCTTGGCTTACCCATGGTGCACTCATCTCATCCACACCGGGGACACCGGCAGGCCGTTGCGGTGGCGGTACTCGGCGATCGCCTTGAGGTTGTTCATCTCCAGCGCGTGCCCGGCGCCGAACATATCCCAGAAGTCACCGACCCATACCGGCCGGGACGGTGGCGCCGTCTCCGGATACGGATTGTGGTCATAGAACGGGTGATGGCAATTGGTCCACAGCACAACCGATCCCGGCTTGTCGAGGACGGCCTGGGCGTCGACGACACGCATCAGGTAGATCATCCACAGGTGCTTGCCCTGATCCCAGGCGCAGTGATAGTCCACCGTCCGCGCCTGCGCATTGGCGACGGTGCGGGTGTAGATCGGGGTTTCCGAGCCGAGCCGGTCGTATGCCAGCCACAACCCGGGTTCCTCGGTGGGGGTGAACCCGCGCAGGCTGTACGTCCACTCCTCCAGGCTGCGCGTGTCGGCCATGTACTCGTACAACTCGTCGGGTGGACAGTCGACGTAATCGTTGACGGTGCAATACCGTCCGAAGACCTGGTCGTGCGGGTACACCGACCGCATCATGTCCATGATGATCGGCGTGGCCTGCTCCCTGGGACTGGTTTCGATGCGGGTGACCCCGTCGATGAGGTCGGGAATATCCTCAAGCGCTGGCAGCGACATTGGCGCAGTTCTCCTCGGTAAGTGAAATCGCGTCCACGGCAGTACCTTTGACAGGAACCGCGGTGAGAAATGGTGCAAACGGTGGGATCTCGTCGGCGGCACACTCGACACTGACGACCGCCGGGCCATCGACGTCGAGCGCCGCGCCCATCGCCGCGGCGAACCCTTCGACGTCGCTGACGTCCACCGACGTCAGGCCCGGGAACATCGCCGCCAGACCGGCGCCGAGCCGGCTGGGGCGGAAACGGTTGTAGCTGTACAGGTCGTCATAGAACAGCTGCTCGCGGGTCACGCACATGGCGTGCGCGTTGTTGTTGAACAGTACGAACGTCATCGGTAACCGGTATTGCACGGCGGTGTGCACCTCCATGCCGTGCATGAAGAACGCGCCGTCCCCGGCGATCACCACGGTGCGGCCGCCGGGCCGGCCACTGTTGGTGCGCCCCAACGTCATTCCGATCCCGGCCCCGAAGCTGTAGCCCATGCCGCCCATGCCGAGCGCGACGACGAACCTGCCTCCGCGCCGCACCGGCAGGTGGTGGATCGCCGACGCACCGGTGTTGCCGGCGTCGACCACGATGTCGGCCCCGTCGGGTACGACGTCGTCCAGCACGGCCATGGCGTCGCGGTACCGCACACCCGGTCCGGCGCAGGCCGGGGGCTTCATCTCGGTGCGCCGCACCACGTCGGGCACACGCAGCCCGGGCGGCCGACCAGGGCCGAGCAGCGCTTGAGTCAGCGTATGCAGCGAGCCGCGTAGGTCATCGGTATGCACATGGGTGCAGGCGAGATACGGCGGCATCGATCCGATCGAGAGCGTCCGCACCGCGGCCAGCGCGTCGTCGAGTCCGGTGCGCGCAGTGACCGTCAGGCGCGTGCCGACAATGAGACACGCACCGCTGGCGGCCACCTCGTCGGCCACGCTCGGGTGACCCATGACGCCGGTGACCCCCAGCGATGACGATGATCCGAAACCCGGTGTGCCGGCAACATCCTTCGCGTCCGGCACGGTGGCAACCCGCGCGCGTAGCACCGTGCGCAGCTCTTCGAGCTCGGCCCGGGCGTCGTCGCGGGCCACCTGTTCGCCGGCGATGATGGTGACCCGCCCCCGCGCACGGCGCAGTTCGGCGACGATCGGATGCGGGTTGCCGATCCGCCCTCGCGCGCCACCGTTGCGGACACCATGCCCGCCGTCGATGCATGCCTGCTGAATATCCTTGGGCAGCAACAACACCGCCGGGCCGCCGGTACGCGCCGTGGCGATGGCCCGGGGCAGCAGTAACACGATGTCGGACGGTGTGAGCACCCGCTCGCAGAACACCGACACCGCCGAGAACAGCGCCTGGGCGTCCAACGATCCGTTGGCGCCGCTGGTGTCCTGGAAGCTGCCCCGGCCGTCCATCGCGCGGGCCGGCTGGCCGACCAGCGCCAGCACCGGGACCCGGCTCGCCAGCGCCTCGCCCAGACCCGCGACGAGGTTCAGCGCTGCGCCGCCCGAGGTCGCGGCCACCACGCCCAGGCCGGCACCGCTGCGGCTGTACCCGTCGGCCATAGTGGCCGCGGAGAACTCGTGCTTGGCCAGCACGGCGTTGATGTCGTGGCGAAAGTGCGCGGCGTCGTACAAATCCTCGATGTTGGCGCCGTCCACGCCGAAGACGTGGTCGACTCCGATTGCCGCGAGGTGCCCGACGATGTGGTCGACCACCCGGTTCCTACCGAGCATGCCTGAAGAAACGAGGCAGGCGGCCGGCCGGTTCATCGCCGGCTAATGAACCGTTCACCCGCGGTCATCGTGATGTCGGAATGACCATCGAACTGCGCAACGTGGTGCGCGAATACCGGGTCGGCGGTCATACGGTGCGGGCACTCGACGACGTCAGCCTGCGGCTGGCCGGCGAGCAGTTCGTGTCGGTCGTCGGGCCCTCCGGGGCGGGTAAGAGCACGTTGCTGCACCTGCTCGGCGCGCTTGATGCCCCCGATTCGGGGTCCATCGCCTTCGACGGCGAAGAGATCGGCCGCCTCGGCGATGAACAGCAGTCGCGGTTCCGCCATCACCGGGTGGGTTTCATCTTTCAGTTCTTCAACTTGTTGCCGACGCTGTCGGCCTGGGAGAACGTCGCCGTCCCCCGGCTGCTCGACGGTGTCCGGCTGGGCAGGGCGAAACCGGATGCGGTCCGGCTGCTCGACCGGGTCGGGCTCGGCAACCGGACCCAGCACCGGCCGGCGGAGCTGTCCGGCGGCCAGATGCAGCGGGTCGCGGTGGCGCGCGCATTGATGATGGACCCGCCGCTGATTCTCGCCGACGAGCCGACCGGAAACCTGGACTCCGCGACGGGCGCATCCATTTTGGGGCTCCTGGCCGAGGTCGCACACGAGGACGGTCGGGGCCGGCTGGTGGTGATGGTGACCCACAACTCCGATGCGGCCGCGGCCACCGACCGGGTGATCACGCTGCAGGACGGTCGGGTCGGGTCCGACGTCATGGCGGTCGCGGGGTGAGATCCGGGGCGCAACGCGGCTTTAAGATCGCGGCGACGGCGAGCAGGCTGCGCGTCTTCAGCCTGCGGGAGCTTGCTGTGCATCGGCGCCGCACGTTCGCGTCGATCGCCGTAATGGCGGTCTCGGCAACGTATTTGGTGGCGATCTTCGGCATCTTCGGGTCGATCACCGGCTCCGTCGGCCGACTGGCCGACGGGATCGCCGGGGTCGCCGCGCTCGAGGTGTCCGGTATCACCGACGCCGGATTCTCCGACTCGATCCTGGCCGAAGTAGCCGCCGTTCCCGGCGTTGCCACCGCGGCACCGATGATCCGGACGTCGACGTCCACACCGTCGGGGCCGGTGCTGCTGCTGGGTGCGGACGCGAGCACCGCCGCGCTGGGCGGCGCCCTCAAAGACGCGGTCGCCCGGCCCGTGCAGGCGCTGTCCTCGACGCCGACCGGCGTCCAGGTCGGCCCCCGCGTCGGCTTCGCCAAAGGGCAGGCATTTCAACTGGGTTCGGCTTCGGTCACGGTCACCGACGTGCTCGCCGGCAAGCCGTATGCGGACCTCAACGGCGGACACTACGTCCTTGCGCCACTGGCGTTGGCGCAGAACGCCACCGGCCGCTCCGGCCAACTCGACTCGATTCTGATCACCACGAAGCCGGGCGCCGACCTCGGCGCCGTTCGCGCCGCGGTCACCGCAGCGGTGAACGGCCGCGCAATCGTCGCGGCCCCAAGCTTCCGGGCGGCCCGCGCCGGTGACGGCGTCAAGCTGATGAACTACATGGCCTTGCTGGGCGCCGCGGTCGCGTTGGTGGTCGGCGCGTTCTTGATCTACACCACGATGACGATGGCCATCACCGCGCGCCGGCCGGTCATCTCGATGCTGCGCGCGATCGGTGGCCGGCGCCCCACCATTGTCGGCGACATGCTCGCGGAGGCCGCGATTCTCGGGCTGGTCGGCGGAGCCATCGGGTCCGGCATGGGAATTGTGGCGGGCCACATCGCGATTGGCCGGTTGCCTGCGGCGGTGACGCAGGGGCTGGAGGCCCGCGTCGAGTACTGGCTGCCCGGTTACGCGATACCGCTGGCGCTCGCGGCGACGGCGCTCACCAGCGTGGCGGCGTCGGCGATGGCGGCGCGGCAGGTGTACAAGGTTTCGCCGATCGAGGCGCTGGCCCCGGTCGGGGCCTCGGCGGCCGACGCCGTGCCGCGGTGGCTGCGCATCGCGAGTGGCCTCGGTGCCGCGGCGGTATTCGCGACCTCGATGTGGGTCGTCACGGGTCAGCGCGGCAGCGCGGCCGTCGTGGCGATGGCCGCGGTGTTGGGCGCCGAGATCGCCCTGGGGTTCGCGCTCACCGCGCCCATCGTCACCGCCACGGCGGCGACGGCGCGAATGTTCGGATCGTGCGGGGCGCTCGCGGCGGCGACGATCAGGCGTGCGCCCCGGCGGGTGTGGGCGACGGTGATGACCGTGCTCATCGGGGTGCTCACCACCGTCGTCATCACCGGCACGAACGCCGACATGATTCGATCGGCACGGGACATCTTCGCGCCGGTCGCCGATGCCGACGTCTGGGTGAGCGCGGATCCCCCCGACAGCTACCCCACCGACGTTCTGCCGCAGGGGCTTTCCGAGAAGGTCGCCGCCCTTCCCGGCGTAGCGAAAGTGACCGAGGGGGCGTTCGGGTTCGCCGTCGTCGGTGGCACCCGCGTCCTGCTCGACGGGTTTTCCACCGGCAGCCACGATGCGCTGCTGCGCGCGCTCGACGAACGAGTGCGGAACGAGGTGCTCGCCGGGCGCGGTGTGGTGCTCACGCAGAATCTGGGCGCGATTCTGCACGTCCGGGCCGGCGACCAACTGCGGCTGCAGACGCCGCACGGGCCGCGGTCGGTGGCCGTGCTGGCCTTGGTGCCGTTCTTCTCGACCGTCATCGGCACGGTCGGAATCGATCTCGATCGCATGCGGGCATGGTTCGATCGCCCGGCGGCAACGATACTGCAGGTCGCCGCGGCCCCCGGAGTGGATCGGCAGCGACTGCTGGCCAGCGTCCGCGAGGCGGCGCCGGCCCCTAACCACGTGTACGACGGCCCGGCGGCGCTGGCGGGGCTGGCGGCCCCGCTGCACCAGAGCATGTTCATCGCCAACGCGGTGTGGATCATCGTCGTGGTGGTGGCCGCGGTCGCACTGCTCAACACGTTGACGCTCTCGGTGACCGAGCGCCGGCGCGAAATCGGTGTGCTGCGGGCGATGGGGTCCAGCCGGCGGTTCAGTTTGCGGATGGTGCTGGCGGAGGCGGCCGGAATCGGTTTCGTCGGCGGCGTTTTGGGGCTTGCGGTGGGACTGACGGACCAGTGGCTGTTCAGTCGCATCAGCGGGGACATCATGAATTTCGAAGTCGGATTTCGGTTGAGCCCGCTGGCGCTCGCCTTCACGTTGGGGGCGCTGGCGATCAGCCTGCTCGGTTCGGTGCCGCCGGCACGGCGCGCGGCGCAGCTCAACATCATCGAGGCGGTCAGCGTGGATTGAGGGTGGCGAATCCCTGCAGGTGGGGTGTGCACGGGAAGGGCACCGGCGTTCGCGGAATGCTGCGCAGCGCGGTGGTGTCGAATCCGGCCGCGGCGATGGCCTCGAGGGTTCGGCGGTTCGGCTCGCAACCGCCGGCCAGCCACGACCACGGCGTGGCGATCAGGTCTTGAAACCGGCCGGTCGCGCCGTCCCCGCGCACATGCTCGAGGACCACAAGTCTGCCCCCGGGCATCAGCACCCGCCGGATCTCACCGAGGGTAGCGGCCACATCGTCGACCGAGCACAACACGAGTCCGATATGCACGGAGTCGAAGGAGTTGTCCGGGAAGGGAATTGACTCGCCTGTTCCCTCGACGATGTCGACGGCGACGCCGCGGCGCTCGGCGAGCCTGCCTGCCATCCGCCGAAACGGCGCCTGGGGCTCGACGGCGGCGACGGACGTCACCGCGGCGGGCAGAAACATCAAGTCGGTCCCCGGCCCCAGACCGAGCATCAGCAGCCGTCCGGTGGCGTTGCTCAGCGCGGCGCGTCGATACCGGTGGTAGAACAGCCGGTCGAAAACCGGCTGCCCGAATCGATAGACGTAGGGGAACAGGATATTTCGCAGGGTCATCGGCCACCCAAATCCATTCGGAACGGCGGATATTCGTCGCGCATCAAAGACACGTACACGGCCACCCGGTATCGCCAGCGGACCATGCCCATGAGCAGGTCGAAGGTGCCCTGCGGGATCGTTCCGGTGAACAACAGGGTCAGCGCGGCGATGACACACAGCACCTGCAGCAGCGCCTCCATCGACCAGCACAGCAGAACCTGGGGGATCGCCAGCAGCCACTTCACCAGCACCGCCGCGTTTTTCAGCCGCTCCGGATAGTCGACCACAAGGTCTGCGGGGTAGTCGGGCCGTGACGCGAGGGTGAAAGGCGGATACCTGTCGGTGCTGTTCATCGGGAACCGGTAGTTCATCACTCGCCACGACCAGCGCAACACCCCGACGTTGAATTCGAAGAGCGGCCGCGGATAGCGCCCGGTGCACAAGATGGCCACGCCGGCGGCGACCGTCGAGAGCGGATACACCAGGTAGAGCAGTATCAATATCGGGTAGTGCGGCAGCGCCAGCACACACCACTTCACCAGCCAGAGCCAGCGCGAAGGCGTATCGAAATCGCCTCGCACCCTTACGGAATCGGCCGGATCGTTCACGGGCTGGAGGGGAGGACCGTCGCCGTTACCCCCAAGTTTCGGCTGATTTCCGCGGACATCCGGCGGTGACTCGTGACGCGCAGAAAAGCCGTCAGCGCGCAGGCCTGCAGCCGGTCGGAGATCAATGCGGCCGGTCCCAGCACGACCTCACCGTGCGACACCGGCAACGACGCCACCCACGACACGGCCATGACTTTGCGTCGCCGGGTCTTCTCATACCAGCGCAGCGCGCTCGAAACATCGGTGCGGCGGCGGCTGGCCCCACCCACGTCCGCCAGCGCCTTGCGCAGGACCATCGTGTCGAGCAACGCCTGGTTGGTCCCCTGCGCCAGCGTGGGCGGCATCGTGTGTGCGGCATCGCCGAGCAACGTCACCGGGCCCCGGCCCCTGCGCGGGATCGGATGGCGAAAATGCGGGAACGGCGAGTGGGCCAGATCGTCGTCGGTCAATGTCGCGAGCACTCGATCGACCGCCTCGGACCATCCGGCGAAATGGGACCGGATCATCTCGACCGGACGTTGCGGCCGGACGAAGTCATGCGACCACGGCAAGTCGAACCACCACTGCACATCGCAACCGCCGGCCGGCCACAGGCCGAGGTTTCCGCGCGCACCGATGATCATCAGCGCGGCATCGGACTCGGTGATCTCCGGGCACTCCGGAAGGGTGACGAGTCCCTGCCAGCTGCACCAGCCGGTGGGCTTCGCGTCGCGCGCGCCGACCCACTCGCGCACCGTCGAGTGCAGCCCGTCGGCCCCAATCAACACGTCCCCGTCGGCGGCGGTGCCATCGGCGAACTCGACGCGGACCCCGTCGCCCGCACTGACCACCGCGGTCACCCGGGAGTCGCAGCGGACGCGCTCGACCGGGAACCCCTCCAGCACCCGTTCCAGCAGGACCCGGCGCGGGACCATCCGCACCGGCGCGCCCAGACGCCGCACCATCGTGGTGACGTCGAGGGTGGCGAGCGGGCGGCCCCGCGACGTCACGGCCCGCACGGTAGCCAGCAGCTGACCGGCGCCGTCCATGTCGACGCCCAGCTGATTCAGGACCGTCTCGCCGTTGGACCAGATCGTCACCGCCCCGCCGGCCGCCCGCACGTCGGGACGGCGCTCGAAGACGGTGACGTCATGCCCGTCGCGCAGCAATCCCCGGGCAACGGAGATGCCGGCCACGCCGGCGCCCGCCACCAGCACCCGTAGCGAACGCCCGTGGCCGAACACGCTGGCTCCGATCCGCTACAGCGAGCGCTGCAACAGCACCTTGCCGCTGTCGGCGGCGACCACTTGCACGGCGGCGATCTGGTCGACCGGGGTCGAGATGGCGCCCGCGGGTGACGCGGTGTGGCCGGGCACGGCCACCCACGTCGCCAGCCGGGTTTGGCTGCCGTCGCGACCCACCACGACCATCGCCAGCGTGTCATGGTGCGCGTTCAGCGGGGCCAGGCACACGCACCGCAGCGTGATGGATGTCCCCCAGTGCTGGCC
>NZ_LZHT01000038.1 GCF_001667315.1 Mycobacterium sp. 852002-10029_SCH5224772 | reverse complement strand
GTGCACGCCCAGACCGTTGAGGACGAGGCTCGCAAGATGTGGGCGTCGTCGATGAACATCGCCGGTGCGGGCTGGAGCGGCCAGGCGCAGGCGACGTCGTATGACACCATGGGCCAGGTCAACCAGGCCTTCCGCAACATCGTCAACATGCTCCACTCGGTGCGCGACGGGCTGATCCGCGACGCGAACAACTACGAGCAGCAAGAGCAGGCCAGCCAGCAGATCCTCAGCAGCTAGCCCAGAACTGCTGCTGCCCAACACTTTTAAGGAGCTACGCAATGAGCATCAACTACCAGTTCGGCGACGTGGACGCCCACGGTGCCCTGATCCGCGCGCAGGCCGCGTCCTTGGAGGCCGAGCACCAGGCCATCGTTCGCGATGTGCTTGCCGCCGGTGACTTCTGGGGCGGTGCCGGTTCGGTCGCGTGCCAGGAGTTCATCACCCAGTTGGGCCGCAACTTCCAGGTGATCTACGAGCAGGCCAACTCCCACGGACAGAAGGTCCAGTCCGCGGGCAACAACATGGCCAGCACCGACAGCGCCGTCGGCTCCAGCTGGGCCTGACGCCTCG
>NZ_LZHT01000037.1 GCF_001667315.1 Mycobacterium sp. 852002-10029_SCH5224772 | reverse complement strand
CCCCCCCCCCCCCCCCCCCCCCCCCCCCCCCCCCCCCCCCCCCCCCCCCCCCCCCCCCCCCCCCCCCCCCCCCCCGCTGCTGCATGCCCAATCCCTGTACCTATAACTCCGCGATAACGGCCAGGCCGCCGTGCGTGGCGGCGGAATGGCAAAACGCCGCTGACCCAGTCCATACCGTATGTTGCGTTAACCCCCCTGATCAGTACTACTAGTATGCGTAGTAGCCGATTGTTAAGGTACGACATACAGTTTTCGGTAATTCACAGGACATTAAGTTTGAATAAACCTGGACTAGCAGGGTGCTCCTCTACTAGCCTCCCAACTGTTGCACTCATGTTGACTACGAGATTTTCGGAGTCGGTGAGCGTCGGCCTTAGATAGCGACACCCGCCGGCTCGGTCGTCTCGGTCAGCGACGAACTGCAACGACGGTTGCGGTCGGCCTTGCTGACGCTCCAGCCGGTTGCTGGGTGGGGCGCCGCAAGGCGGCCGAGCCGGATGCCCGGGCTACATCGAGCAGAAACGGACCGGGCTTCTGCGCGAGCGGCTTCAGTCAACCGGGGGGTTGAAAGGGAGACCCTGTGGTTGGGGAGTTGGATGCAGCTTGATCATCAAGCACTTCCGCTTACGCGCGGACAGCTAGATATCTGGCTGGCGCGCGAAACCGGTCACTCCGATACCGAGTGGCAGCTCGGACTGTTCGTGCGGATCGACGGCCCGGTCCACCGCGAAGCCCTGCAATGGGCGATCCGGCAGGCGGTGCAGGAAGCCGAACCGACCCGGGTCGCCTTCGTCGAGGTGGACGGTCAGGTTTTCCAGCGGGCAATCGACTATCCGGACGTCGAACTGACCTTTGACGACCTGACCGACTTGCACGATCCCGTGCAGGAAGCGCGCCGGCGAGCGTTGGCGATCCAGCGGACGCCCATGGCGCTCACCGGGCCGCTGTTCCGGTTCGTCCTGTTTGCGACCCGGCGCAACGAATACTTCTTGTTCGCCTGCTGCCACCACATCGTGATCGACGGGACCGGCGTCGGGCTGGTCGGTCACCGCATCGCCTCGATCTACTCCGCGATCGTCGCCGCCGGCCCCATTCCGACGGCCGTCTTCGGCTCATTGCAGGAGCTGATCGACTGCGAAACACAGTACGAAGGTTCCGCTGATTACCGGGCGGACGAGTCGTATTGGTCGGCGAACCTCCCGCCGGACAGCGAGGGGCACCACCGGCTGCCCCAGGGCGCCGGCGAGCGTGACCCGTGGCCGTCCGCCCCGATAGCACTGGACCCCGGCGTGCTGCGCCGAGTCGATCGGTTCTCCCAGGTCTGGGGCGTCTCCCAGACGTCGGTCATCACCGCCGCCTGCGCGCTGCTGGTGCGCGGATGGTCCGCTGAGGGCGCGGACGTGGTGCTCGACTTCCCCGTCAGCCGGCGCGTGCGCCCGGAGCTGAAGACCCTTCCCGGGATGGTCGCCGGCGTCGTGCCGCTGGTGTTGAGCGTCGCTCCGCAAGCCACGGTCGCCGCCTTCTGCACGCACGTCGAGACGCGCATCGACGAAGCGATCGAGCACCAGCGGTTCCCGGTGCACGCGCTGGAACGCAAGGTTCGCGGCCTGACGAAGCCGCCCGAAAGGGTCAGCGTCAATTTCATCCCGTCGGCGTTCACGCTGCCCTTCGGCGGCGTCACGGCGTCGGCGTCCTACACGAACTCCGGCCAGGCGGACGGCTTCGGCCTCATCTTTTCCGGCGACGGCGACGAGCTGTTTCTCAGCACGGCGGGCAAGTGGGAACCGTGGTCGCATCTCGAGGCCGCCGACTTGGCGGCGCGGCTGCAGCAGCTTTTGGCGGCGATGACGGCCGATCCAACCCGGCGGCTGCTGTCACTGGATGCCATCGACGCGGACGAGCGCGCCCGACTCAACGAGTGGGGCAACGCCGCGGCGTTGGGCCGGGCGGCGACGCCGGTGTCGGTGGTGGAGTTGTTCGCCGCGCAGGCGGCGCGCACCCCGGACGCGGTGGCGCTGACGTTCGGGGACCGGTCGATGACGTACCGGCAGCTCGACGAGGCCGCAAATCGGTTGGCGCACGTCCTGCTCGAGGAGGGTGCGGGCCCGGGTGAGTTTGTGGCGCTGCTGTTTTCGCGCTCGGCCGAGGCGATCGTGTCGATCTTGGCGGTGCTCAAGTCCGGGGCGGCGTACCTGCCGATCGACCCCGCGCTGCC
>NZ_LZHT01000036.1 GCF_001667315.1 Mycobacterium sp. 852002-10029_SCH5224772 | reverse complement strand
GCGCCCCCGGGCGCCGGAGGGATGGGTGGCGGCGGGGGCGGGAACTCCTGGCCACCGGATGGCGGCTGCTGCCCGCCGGAGGGACCGGGCGACGAGGGAGGCGGCGGGTAAGCGCCGCCGGGCGGCGGTTGATCGGTCATGGGCAACCTTCCACTGCGGAACAGCTGGACGTCTCTAGCTGGACTGGCCGAATTACCGTACCTGAGCGTTTCACGGACGGGCGAGACGCGCATCGCCCGCCGGAGCCCCGCGCGCTGGCCTTCGTCATCGACATCCTTCCGTACGTCGTCGTGCACGGCATCGGCACCGCGATCCTGCTCGCCACGCAGCAGACGGCCTGCATCACCGACGTCACGCAGTACGCCGTCAACCAGTACTGCGCCACCCAGAACTCGACCATCGGCATGGTGGCGCAGTGGTTGGCGTCGATCGTCGGGCTGTTCTACCTGATCTGGAATTACGGCTACCAGCAGGGCATGACGGGGTCGAGTGTCGGCAAGTCGGTGATGAAGTTCAAAGTGGTCAGCGAGGTCACCGGCCAACCTATCGGCTTCGGCATGTCCGTGGTGCGCGCGCTGGCGCACTTCATCGACGCGATCATCTGCTTCATCGGTTTCCTTTTCCCGCTGTGGGATTCGAAGCGTCAGACGTTGGCGGACAAGATCATGACGACGGTGTGCCTGCCGATCGACGGCGCCGAAAGGCCACCCGTCGCCTAGGCTGAGCGTCGATGAGCGACGACCGCAACCGACACCCCGAGTTCACCGGGCTGGCCACCAAAGCGATTCACGCCGGCTACCGGCCGGACCCGGCGACCGGAGCGGTCAACGCCCCGATCTACGCCAGCAGCACCTTCGCCCAGGACGGCGTCGGCGCGCTGCGGGGCGGGTTCGAGTACGCGCGCACCGGCAACCCGACCCGGGCCGCCCTGGAGGCCGCGCTGGCCGCCGTCGAGGACGGCGACTACGGCCGGGCCTTCGCCTCGGGGATGGCCGCCACCGACTGCGCGCTGCGGGCGGTGCTGCGGCCGGACGATCACGTGGTGATCCCGAACGATGCCTACGGCGGCACGTTTCGGTTGATCGACAAGGTCTTCACGCAGTGGAACGTCGAGTACACGCCGGTCGCGCTGCATGACTTGGACGCCGTTGCCGCCGCGATCACGCCGCGAACCCGGATGATCTGGGTGGAAACCCCGACGAACCCGTTGTTGGCCATCGCCGATATCGCCGCCATAGCCGAACTAGCGGCCGGCAAGGACACGAAAAAGCCGGTAAAGGTGTTGGTGGACAACACGTTTGCCTCGCCCGCGCTGCAGCAGCCGTTGACGCTGGGTGCCGACATCGTGCTGCACTCCACCACCAAATACATCGGCGGGCATTCCGATGTGGTGGGCGGCGCGCTGGTCACCAACGACCAGGAACTGGACGACGCGTTCGGGTTCCTGCAGAACGGGGCGGGCGCGGTGCCCGGCCCGTTCGACGCCTACCTGACGATGCGCGGACTGAAGACTTTGGTACTGCGCATGCAGCGGCACTGCGAAAACGCCTCGGCGGTCGCGGAATTCCTTGTGGGGCATCCGGCGGTGAGCGCGGTGCTGTATCCCGGTCTACCCACTCACCCCGGGCACGAGATCGCGGCGCGGCAGATGCGCGGGTTCGGCGGCATGGTGTCGGTGCGGATGCGGGGCGGTCGGGAAGCGGCCCAAGATCTGTGCGCCGAAACCAAGGTGTTCATCCTGGCGGAATCGCTGGGTGGGGTCGAGTCGCTGATCGAGCACCCCAGCGCGATGACGCATGCGTCGACGGCCGGGTCGCAATTGGAAGTGCCGGACGATTTGGTGCGGCTGTCGGTCGGCATCGAGGACGTCGCCGACCTGCTGGCCGACCTCGAGCAGGCCCTCGCCTAGGCATCGCGAGTGTGAATCTGACGACGCGACACGTCGTTAAGCCGTCGCAGAATTCACACTCGCGGGAGAAAAGCTCAGGAGTGGTAGGGCTCCGCGCTGACCAGGGTGACCTCGACGGTGTTGCCGTTGGGCACCACGTAGCTGCGGGTCTCGCCCACCTTCGCGTCGATCAGGGCGCCGCCGAGCGGTGAGTTCGGCGAGTACACCTCGAGCTTGCCGTCGTTGACGCCCTCCTGGCGGGTCGCGATGAGGAACGTCTCGTTGTCGGACTTGTCGCCGTTGTAGTAGACCTTCACCACCGAACCGGGCAGCGCGACCCCGGACTGCTTGGGCGCTTCGCCGACCTTGGCGTTGTTGAGCAGATCCTGCAGCTGGCGAATCCGGGCCTCCTGCTGGCCCTGCTCCTCGCGGGCGGCGTGGTACCCGCCGTTCTCGCGCAGGTCACCTTCTTCGCGGCGGTCGTTGATCTCCGCGGCGATGACCGGACGATTCGCGATCAGCTGGTCGAGCTCGGTCTTGAGTCGGTCATGTGACTCTTGGGTCAGCCAGGTCACCGAAGTGTCCGTCATCTCGTCGTGCTCCTCGTATGTTGTTCCGCGAGTTCGCGTAAGTCCTGTTACTCCGCCGTCCGAAGCGTGCGGGTCCATCCCCGGGTGCTGCGGCGCCGTTCTGCCGACGGCCGCTAATGCAGCAACACGGTCCCAATCGGAACCGTGCATTCATCCATGTTACCACCGGGCGAACAGTCGATGACTCCATATTCGCTGTTCGCGGTCGATCGCAACGGTCAGGACGGGCGCAGGTAGGCGGGCACATCGGTGCCGCAGCCATAGATGTCGGCCACCGTCGGCGGCTGAGAGGATTTGACCGTCGTCGTCACCTGCACGGTGGCTGCGTCGGACGGCGGGACCAGCAGCTCGCGCCGTCCCGTCTCGCTGCCGTCGGCGGAGCGGACCCGCACGATGCAGTCCACCGGCCGCGACGGATCCGATCGGGTCACGCTGATCGTGATCGACGCCGTCTGGTCGTCGATCACCCGGTAACCGGCCAGCGTCCCCTTGACGTCGCTGGTGCCGAACCGGTGGTAGCCGATGACGGCCACGACCAGCCCGGCCGCGACGACCAGCACGCCCAGCGCGACGATCACCCATCGCCGGGGGAGACGCGCCAGCCGGGAACGCCCGTAGCGGGCCTCCGGACGCGGAGTGGGGGTTTCGGTCATACCTGGTTATGCCTGGTTTTCGGCTGCCGGGCACCGGCCGACAGCATGCAACGATGTGGAACTGGAATTATAGGGTCAGACCGGGCGACCACCAGAGGTGACAAGGGAGCACGTGAGCGAATTGCGGTTGATGGCGGTGCACGCCCACCCCGACGACGAGTCCAGCAAGGGCGCGGCCACCCTGGCCCGCTACGCCGACGAGGGCCATCGGGTGCTGGTGGTGACGTTGACCGGCGGTGAGCGCGGCGACATCCTCAACCCGGCGATGGACCTGCCCGAGGTGCACGGGCACATCGCCGAAATCCGCCGCGACGAGATGGCCAAGGCCGCCGAAATCCTCGGGGTGGAGCACACCTGGCTCGGCTTCGTCGACTCCGGATTGCCCAAGGGCGACCCGCCGCCCCCGCTGCCCGAGGGATGCTTTGCGCTGGTGCCGCTGGAGGAGTCGATCGCGGCGCTGGTCCGTGTGGTACGCGAGTTCCGGCCGCACGTGATGACCACGTACGACGAAAACGGCGGCTACCCCCACCCCGATCACATTCGCTGCCACCAGGTTTCGGTCGGCGCCTTCGAGGCGGCCGGCGATTATCGGCGCTTCCCCGACGCCGGTGAACCGTGGACGGTGTCCAAGCTGTACTACAACCACGGGTTCCTGCGGGCCCGGATGCAGTTGCTGCACGACGAGGCCCTCAAACACGGTCACGAGCCCCCGTTCAAGAAATGGCTCGAGCACTGGGACGCCGCGCATGACCCGTTCGAGTCCCGGGTCACCACGCGGGTCGAATGCTCGGCCTATTTCAGCCAGCGCGACGACGCGCTGCGGGCGCACACCACGCAGATCGATCCGGAGCACGACTTCTTCGCGGCTCCCATCGAATGGCAGCAACGGCTATGGCCCACCGAGGAATTTGAGTTGGCCCGCTCGCGGGTCCCCGCGCGGCTGCCCGAGGACGACCTGTTCGCCGGGATCGAGGCGGACGCGTGAATCACGTCGTTCTGATCGTGACCGCCGCGGCCTGGCAGGCGGACGGCGCGCCGCAGCACACCGGCCCCGACTTCGGCAAGGCCAGCCCGGTCGGGCTGCTGATCGTCGTGTTGTTGTTGATCAGCACGCTGTTTTTGTTGCGCTCGATGAACCGCCAGCTGAAGAAGGTGCCGGAGTCGTTCGACCCCCAGCATCCCGAGCCGGACCAGGCCGCCGACGAGGGGACCGACGCGGTCGACCCGGACCCAGACCACGGCCCGGAACAGGCGGACGGGTCACCGCGACCCCCGGGAACCGGCGATGAACCAGGCTGACCCGTCCGCGACGAACACCCTGGGGCTGGCCACCAGCCCATATCTGCGCCAGCACGCCGACAATCCGGTGCATTGGCAGCAGTGGACACCACAGGCGCTGGCCGACGCGGCGGCCCGCGACGTGCCGATCCTGTTGTCCGTCGGCTACGCCGCGTGTCACTGGTGCCATGTCATGGCGCACGAATCGTTCGAAGACCACGACGTCGCCGCGGCGATGAACGCGGGATTCGTCTGCATCAAAGTCGACCGCGAGGAACGCCCCGACATCGACGCGGTGTACATGAACGCCACCGTCGCCCTCACCGGGCAGGGCGGTTGGCCGATGACGTGTTTCCTCACACCGGATGGCCGGCCCTTCTTCTGCGGCACCTACTATCCGAAAGAAGGCTTCCTGCAACTACTTTCGGCTGTCTCCGCCACCTGGCGGGAGCGCCGTGGTGAGGTGGAGGAGGCGTCCGACCATATCGCCGGCGAGTTACGCAAGATGGCCGGGGCCCTTCCGGATAGCGGAACCGCGGTGGCGCCCGAGCTGTGTGACGACGCCGTCGCCTCGCTGCTCAAAGATGAGGACACGGTGCACGGTGGGTTCGGCGGTGCGCCCAAGTTCCCGCCGTCGGCGCTGCTCGAGGCGCTGCTGCGCAACTACGAACGCACCGGGTCGCCGGCGGCGCTCGAGGCGGTGGCGCGCGCGGGCAACGCGATGGCCCGTGGCGGCATCTACGACCAGCTCGGCGGCGGCTTCGCCCGATACAGCGTCGACAACGCTTGGGTGGTACCGCATTTCGAGAAGATGCTGTACGACAATGCGCTTCTGCTGCGCACATATGCGCACTGGGCCCGGCGCACCGGCGATCCGCTGGCGCGCCGGATCACCGACCAGACGGCCCGGTTTCTGCTCGACGATCTCGCTGACGGCGCCATGTTCACCTCGTCGCTGGACGCCGACGCCGACGGCCGCGAGGGCTCGACCTATGTGTGGACGCCCGAGCAGCTGAACGACGCGCTCGGACCCGACGACGGACGTTGGGCCGCAGAGGTTTTCGCGGTCACCCCGACCGGCACGTTCGAACACGGCGCCTCGGTGCTGCAGCTGCCCGCCGATCCGGCGGATCCGCAGCGGGCCGAACGCGTGCGGGCCGCGTTGTTGACCGCCCGTCGCGCGCGGGTCCAGCCCGGCCGCGACGACAAGGTCGTCACGTCCTGGAACGGGCTGGCGATCACCGCCTTGGCCGAGGCCGGCGTGGCGTTGGGCGAACCCGAGTTCTCCCAGGCCGCAGGGGATTGCGCGCGGGCGCTGCTCGACTTGCACGTCGTGGACGGCCGGCTGCGGCGCGCCAGCCTGGGCGGGGTGGTCGGCGACAGCGTCGCCATTCTCGAGGACCACGCGATGCTGTCCACCGGGCTGTTGGCGCTCTACCAGCTGACCGCCGAGGCGGACTGGCTGACCAGGGCGACCGAACTGCTGGACACCGCGTTGGCACACTTCGCCGATCCGGATCAGCCCGGCCGCTGGTTCGACACCGCCGACGACGCCGAGCGGTTGATGCTCCGGCCCGCCGACCCGCTGGACGGGGCCACCCCGTCGGGGGCGTCGTCGATCACCGAGGCGCTGCTGACCGCGACGCATGTGGTCGACGGGGCGCGCGCCGAGCGGTACCTGCGGGCCGCGGCGGACTCGCTGCGCGCGCACTCGGTGCTGCTGCAGCGCGCGCCGCGCTCGGCCGGACATTGGCTTGCCGTCGCCGAGGCGGCGGTGCGCGGACCCCTGCAGATCGCGGTGGCCTGCGACCCGTCGCGGTCGCCGCTGCTGGCGGAGGCGCGGCGGCTGGCGCCCGGCGGGGCGATCGTCGTCGGCGGGGAGGCGGATTCGTCGGCACTGCTGGCGGGACGGGGCCGGGTGGCCGGCGCCGACGCCGCCTACGTCTGCCGTGGCCGGGTCTGCGACCTGCCGGTGACCGCGGCGCCCGACCTGGCCGCCGCCCTCGGTGCGTCCGGCCACTAGCGCCGGGTTACCCTGCGTCACATGCCGAATGCCAAGGCCGAAGCGATCAGGAGCACGGTCCACCGCTACATCGAGCTGGTCGCCAAAGGCAGCGCCGACGACTTGGTCGAGTTGTACGCCGACGACGCCACGGTCGAGGACCCGGTCGGCGGCGAGGTGCACATCGGGCGCCAGGCGATCCACGGCTTCTACTCCGCGGTCGACAACCTGAAGCGCGAATGCGAACTGAAGACACTGCGCGTGGCCGGCAACGAAGCGGCCTTTCAATTCCGGCTGACCGTGACCGCCGGCGAGCACCGGATGGTGATCGAGCCGATCGACGTCATGGTCTTCGACGGCAGCGGGAAGATCGCCGCGATGCGTACTGGTCGCCCGACGACGACGTCGCGCAGAGCTAGCCCAAACGGGCCTTAGCCGCCGATCAAGCCCCCAGCAGCCACGCGTGTTCGCTCGTGTAGAAGACGGCGAACCACATGGCGATGTAGTGCAGGATCGCCGCGACCGCGGTGAAGGCATGGAAAAACTCGTGATAGCCGAACGTCCGCGGCCACGGGTCCGGCCAGCGCAGCGCGTAGAAAATGCCTCCGACGCTGTAGAACACACCGCCCACCGCCAGCAGCACCATCGCGGCCACCCCGGCCTGGTGCAGGATCGTCGGGGCGTACCAGATCGCCACCCAGCCCAGCAGCAGATACAGCGGCACACCCAGCCAGCGCGGCGCCGTCGGCCAGAACAGCTTGAGGGTGATGCCCGCCAGCGCGCCGCCCCACACGATGCACAGCACGACGACCCCGGTGTCCTGCGGCATGACCAGCCGCGCGAATGGCGTGTAGCTGCCGGCGATGAACACAAAGATCATCGAATGGTCGAGCCGTTTCATCCGAATCCGGGCCAGATCTGATTTCCAGTGCACCCGGTGATATGTGGCGCTGACCGCGAACAGCGCCACCGTGCACGCGGCGTAGATCAGCGTCGAATGACCGGCGCGCGGCGAGGAGGCCGCCCATGACACCGACACCAGCGTGGCGCCGGCGATGACGGCCAGCCAGGCCGAGTAGAAGTGGATCCAGCCGCGCATCCGGGGTTTGCCCAAGACATCGGCGGCACCTTCGGCGAGTCGCTCGACGGTGTTGCCCGGGGTGATCGGCTCGGGTTCGCGCTCCGGATTAGGGGCGGTGCTGGTCTGGCTGCTCATGTCTCCTGTGGTTTGTCTCCGCGCTAGGGATCTGGTGGGCGCGCCGTCTGGCGACGCGTAAAAGCCAGAGTAGCCAGAGATGGTTACGACACCGTGTCGACTTCTCGCGCGACTTCTCCTATGACCAGGCCGAAATTGCATCCCGGAATCGATCGCCGCTGGCAGTAGGGTGGGTCTTCGTGGAAATCATCCCGCCGCGACTCAAAGAGCCGCTGTATCGGATCTACGAGATGCGGCTGCGGCAGGGCCTGACGTCCCCCAAGTCGGAACTGCCGCGCCACATCGCGGTGCTGTGCGACGGGAACCGGCGCTGGGCGCGCGACGCGGGATATGACGACGTGAGCTACGGCTACCGCATGGGTGCGGCCAAGATCGCCGAGATGCTGCGCTGGTGCCAGGAAGCCGGCATCGAAATGACCACCGTCTACCTCCTTTCCACGGAAAACCTGCAGCGCGATCCCGAGGAGCTGGCCGGGCTCATCGAAATCATCACCGACGTCGTCGAGGAGATCTGCGCACCGGCCAACCGCTGGAGCGTGCGCACCGTCGGCGACCTCGAGCTGCTCGGCGAGCAACCGGCCCGCCGCCTGCGCGGGGCGGTGGAATCCACCCCGGTCGTGGCGCCCTTCCACGTCAACGTCGCCGTCGGCTACGGCGGCCGCCGCGAAATCGTCGACGCGGTGCGCTCGCTGTTGAGCAAGGAGCTCGCCAACGGCGCGACCGCCGAAGAGCTGATCGACACGGTCACTGTCGACGCGATCTCGGAAAACCTCTACACCTCCGGGCAGCCCGACCCCGACCTGGTGATCCGCACGTCGGGCGAGCAACGGCTCTCCGGTTTCCTGCTGTGGCAAAGCGCGTATTCCGAGATGTGGTTCACCGAGGCGCACTGGCCCGCCTTCCGCCGGGTCGACTTCCTGCGCGCGCTGCGCGACTACAGCCAGCGGCATCGCCGCTACGGCAAGTAGGGCCGGCGCCGCGGCTCCTGTGACCCGTGGGGTTGCTGTGCCCGCAGGACTGGCGCGTGTCAAATATTTACCCGATACCGGGAATAGCCGGGTGCACCCCCTCGTCTTTGTATCCGTGGCAATAGCCGAGCCCGCCATCGCGAGGAGTAATCACATGATGTCTGTTTCTGGTGTATCCGGCCTCACCACGCGGCCCCTCTACGACTCGACCGACTCGCTGTTGCGGTTTGCCGTGCGCGCCGACGCGACGCTGACGGGATTGTTCGGCTTGGTCATCGCATTTTTCGCCGACCCGCTCTCGTCGCTGACCGGCCTGACGTCCTTCCAGAACTACGCGATCGGCGCCTTCTTCGTGTTCTACGGTCTCGTGGTGTTCAGCCTCGGGGCGATGCCGGGCCTGCGCGGTGTGGGTATCGGCGTCATCGTGGCCAACGTCTTTTTCACGCTGGTCTCGATCCTGACGGCCGAAGCGTTGCCGCTGACCGTTACCGGGGCCGCACTGACGCTGGCCGGCGGCGCCTACGCGGCGGCGTTCGCCGCGTTGCAGTACCTGGGAGTGCGTCGCCTCGAGGCGGCGTGATCGCGCTCAGAGTTTGCGCAGCCGCAGCCGGTTGATGGAGTGGTCGGCGTCCTTGCGCAGCACCAGCGTGGCACGCGGCCGGGTGGGCAGGATGTTCTCGACCAGGTTGGGGCGGTTGATCGAGCGCCAGATCTCGCGGGCCGCGGCGACGGCCTTGGTGTCGTTGAGCGCCGCGTAGTGGTGGAAGTGCGATTCGGGATCGGCGAAGGCGGTGCCGCGCATGGCCAGGAACCGCGAGATGTACCACTGCTCGATGTCTTCGATCCGCGCATCCACGTACACGCCGAAGTCGAACAGGTCCGACACCATCAGGGTCGGACCGGTCTGCAAAACGTTGAGTCCCTCCAGGATCAAGATGTCGGGATGACGCACGACGTGCTTGGCCCCGGGGATGACGTCGTACTTCAAATGCGAATACACCGGGGCGCACGCGTAATCCGAGCCTGACTTGACCGAGGTCACGAACCGCATCAGCGCCCGACGGTTGTAGCTTTCCGGAAACCCCTTGCGGTGCATCAGGTTTCGCCGGTCCAGCTCGGCATTCGGGTACAGGAAGCCGTCGGTGGTCACCAGATCCACCCGGGGGTGGTGGTCCCAGCGGGCCAGCAGCGCCTGCAGCACACGCGCGGTGGTCGACTTGCCGACCGCCACGCTGCCGGCGACCCCGATGATGAACGGCACGGGCCGGTCGGGGTTTTGCTGCGGTTCGCCCAGGAACTCGGCGGTGGCGGCGAACAACCGCTGGCGGGCCGCGACCTGAAGGTGAATCAGCCGGGCCAGCGGCAGGTAAACCTCTTCGACTTCCAGCAGGTCGATTTGTTCACCGAGACCGCGCAGGCCGACGAGTTCCTCTTCGGTGAGGGCCAGCGGCGTCGACATACGAAGCGCACGCCATTGCTTTCGGTCGAACTCCACATAAGGGCTCGGCTCGCTAAGCCGCGGCATAGTGCAAGTGTTGCAGGAGCGCTGAAAAGCCCGACGGCTGGGCCGGTGAAAAGTCGGCGCTGGATAGACTGGCGCCGTGACTGCCGCACCTGACGCCCGCACCTCGACCTCTGTCATGTCTGCCCCGTTGGCCGAGGTCGACCCGGACATCGCCGAGCTGCTCGGCAAGGAGCTCGGCCGGCAACGCGACACGCTCGAGATGATCGCCTCGGAGAACTTCGTGCCGCGCGCGGTGCTGCAGGCCCAGGGCAGCGTGTTGACCAACAAGTACGCCGAGGGACTGCCGGGGCGCCGCTACTACGGCGGCTGCGAGTACGTCGACGTCGTGGAGAACATCGCCCGCGACCGGGCCAAGGCGCTCTTCGGCGCCGACTTCGCCAACGTGCAGCCGCATTCGGGCGCTCAAGCCAATGCCGCCGTGCTGGACGCGCTGATGACGCCGGGGGAGCGGCTGTTGGGTCTGGACCTGGCCAACGGCGGTCATCTGACGCACGGCATGAAGCTGAACTTCTCCGGCAAGCTCTACGAGAACGGCTTCTACGGTGTCGACCCCACCACACATCTGGTGGACATGGACGCGGTGCGCGCCAAGGCCCTCGAGTTCCGCCCCAAGGTGATCATCGCCGGTTGGTCGGCCTATCCGCGGATACTCGACTTCGCGGCGTTCGCGTCGATCGCCGACGAGGTCGACGCCAAGCTCTGGGTGGACATGGCGCACTTTGCGGGCCTGGTCGCCGCCGAACTGCACCCCTCGCCGGTGCCGCACGCCGACATCGTGTCGACCACCATTCACAAGACGCTCGGCGGTGGCCGCTCGGGCATGATCCTCGGCAAGCAGGAGTACGCCAAGGCGATCAACTCGGCGGTGTTCCCCGGCCAGCAGGGCGGACCGCTCATGCACGTCATCGCGGGCAAGGCCGTCGCGCTGAAGATCGCGAGCACCCCCGAATTCGTCGAGCGGCAGCAGCGCACCCTGTCCGGCGCGCGCATCCTCGCCGACCGGCTCTTGGCCGCCGATGTCGCCAACGCCGGCGTGTCGGTGGTCAGCGGCGGCACCGACGTGCACCTGGTGCTGGTGGATCTGCGCAACTCACCGCTCGACGGCCAGGCCGCCGAGGACTTGCTGCACGAGGTCGGCATCACCGTCAACCGCAACGCGGTGCCCAACGACCCGCGCCCGCCCATGGTCACGTCGGGTCTGCGGATCGGCACGCCCGCCCTGGCCACCCGCGGCTTCGGCGACGCAGAGTTCAGCGAGGTCGCCGACGTCATCGCCACCGCCCTGGCGGCCGGTAGCTCGGCCGACGTGACGGGACTGCGGCAGCGCGTGACACGGCTGGCCCAGGAGTTTCCGCTGTACGAGGGCCTCGAAGACTGGGCGCTGGTCGGCCGCTGACCGGCACGATGCCGGCCGGACGGCACGGCTGATCCGGGTTCGAGGACCAAAGTCACCAGTTGCTCCGACACGACCCCGGCGATTTCATGAACCTGTGTACGCGGGTTACAGTTATCTCATGGCACAGAGACCTGTCGCGAATGCGCTGACCCTGGAACTTGAGCCGGTCGTCGAAGCCAACATCGACCGCCACCTGTCCACCGAAGAACTCTGGTTCGCCCACGATTACGTGCCGTTCGAACGGGGCGAGAACTTCGCCTTCCTCGGCGGACGCGACTGGGACCCGTCGTCGATGACGCTGCCGAGGCCGTTGACCGACGCCTGCGAGATCATGCTGCTGCTCAAGGACAACCTGGCCGCACACCACCGCGAGCTTGTCGAGCATTTCATCCTGGAGGACTACTGGGGCCGCTGGCTGGGCCGGTGGACCGCCGAGGAGCACCTGCACGCCATCGCGCTGCGCGAATACCTGGTGGTGACTCGGGAGGTCGATCCGACCGCCAACGAAGAGGCCCGCGTCCAGTACGTGATGAAGGGCTACCGCGCCGACACCTACTCGCAGGTGGAGACCCTGGTGCACCTGGCGTTCACCGAACGCACGCACGCGGTGTTCTGCGAGAACCTGGCCGCCAAGCTCGAGGAGCCCATCCTGGCCGGCCTCATCGACCGGATCGCGCGCGACGAGCGGCGCCACGAGCTGTTCTTCTCCAACCTCATCGCGCACTGCCTGCAGTACACGCGCGACGAGACGATCGCGGCGATCGCCGCCCGTGCGGTCGACCTCCAGGTGCCCGGCGCCGACATCGACGCCTACCGGGACAAGGTGCAGAACGTCGCCGAGGCAGGCATTTTCGGCCCGGAGGAGCTGCGGCAGGCGATCTCCGACCGCATCACCGCATGGGGGGTCGCGGACGCGCCCGAATTGCGGCAATTCATCGTCGGCTGATCCGGCCGGCACGCTCCTCGCTCATTCCCCTCGGGGTTTGTCGCGGCTTGTCATGTCGGCGCGCCTGCACAGCGGGCACGCGACCACGGGAGTAGCGTCGTTCTCGATGGTCAGCGTCATGCTCTGCTGCCAGGGCGGCACCTCCCGTCATCACAACGGAAGGACCGGCCCCGGTCCTGGTGCTGCAGTTCCCGTCGACATGCCTGTGCGGGTCCGCGCGGGCTCATCCCGCTCGAGGAGCGCTACGTGACCGATATCCGGACCTACGTGATCGACACTTCCGTGCTGCTGTCCGACCCGTGGGCGTGCAGCCGGTTCGCCGAACACGAGGTGGTTGTTCCGCTGGTGGTGATCAGCGAACTGGAGGCCAAACGCCACCATCACGAGCTGGGATGGTTCGCCCGCCAGGCGTTGCGCCTGTTCGACGATCTTCGGCTCGTACACAGCCGCTTGGATCAGCCCATTCCCGTTGGGACACAAGGCGGTACGCTCCACGTCGAACTCAACCACACGGACCCGGCGGTGCTGCCCGCCGGCTTCCGCAGTGACAACAACGACTGCCGGATCCTCAGTTGCGCCGCCAACCTCGCCGCCGAAGGCAAGCGAGTCACGTTGGTCAGCAAGGACATTCCGCTGCGGGTGAAGGCCGCCGCGGTGGGGCTGGCCGCCGACGAGTACCACGCCCAAGACGTCGTGGTCTCCGGGTGGTCGGGGATGCGTGAGATCGAGACCGCCACCGAGGATATCGACGCGCTGTTCACCGACGGCGAGATTGACCTGGCCGAAGCCCGAGACCTGCCCTGCCACACCGGTATTCGGTTGCTCGGCGGTAGCTCCCACGCGCTGGGCCGGGTCAACGCGGACAAGCGCGTTCAGCTGGTCCGCGGTGACCGCGAAGTGTTCGGATTGCGCGGGCGATCCGCCGAACAGCGGGTGGCCCTGGACCTGCTGCTCGACGAGTCGGTCGGCATCGTGTCGATGGGCGGCAAAGCCGGCACCGGCAAGTCGGCGCTGGCGCTGTGCGCAGGCCTGGAGGCCGTGCTGGAGCGGCGGACCCAGCGCAAGGTGGTGGTCTTCCGGCCGCTGTACGCCGTCGGCGGCCAGGAGTTGGGTTACCTGCCCGGCAGCGAGAGCGAAAAGATGGGCCCGTGGGCGCAGGCCGTTTTCGACACCCTCGAGGGTCTGGCCAGCCCGGCGGTGCTCGAGGAAGTGCTGTCCCGCGGCATGCTCGAAGTGCTGCCGCTGACCCACATCCGCGGCCGCTCGCTGCACGACTCGTTCGTCATCGTCGATGAGGCGCAGTCGCTGGAGCGCAACGTGTTGCTGACCGTCCTGTCCAGGTTGGGCACCGGGTCGCGGGTGGTCCTGACCCATGACATCGCCCAGCGCGACAACTTGCGGGTCGGCCGCCACGACGGGGTCGCGGCGGTGATCGAGAAGCTCAAGGGCCACCCGCTGTTCGCCCACATCACGCTGCTGCGCAGCGAGCGATCGCCGATCGCCGCGCTGGTCACCGAGATGCTCGAGGAGATCGCCGGACCGCACTGATGGCGCCTGACCAGCGCCGTCGAGCCATGGCGGGCCTCCCTTCGATAAACTTCCACGGTGGCGAAACGACCCGACACTTTGGCCTGGCGCTACTGGCGCACGCTGGTCGGTGTCGTCGCGGCCGTCGCCGTGCTGGTGATCGGCGGGCTGACGGGGCACGTGACCCGCGCCGACAACCTGTCCTGCTCGGTCATCAAATGCGTCGCGTTGACGTTCGACGACGGGCCCGGACCCTTCAACGAACGGCTGCTGCACATCCTGAAGGACAACGACGCGAAGGCCACGTTCTTTTTGATCGGCAACAAGGTGGCCGCCGACCCGGCGGGGGCCAAGCGCATCGCCGACGCGGGGATGGAGATCGGCAGCCACACCTGGGAACACCCCAACATGAGCACCATCCCGCGGGAGGACATCGCCGCGCAGTTCTCCAAGGCGAATGACGCGATCGCCGCCGCGACCGGCCATACGCCGACTTTGTACCGGCCCGCGGGCGGACTGTCCGACGCGATGGTGCGCCAGACCGCCGGGCAATTCGGGTTGGCCGAAATCCTCTGGGATGTCATCCCTTTCGATTGGGCCAACGACTCGAACACGGCAGCGACGCGATCTATGCTGATGACCTACATCAAGCCGGGGTCGGTGGTGTTGTTCCATGACACCTACTCGAGCACAGTCGATCTGGTGTACCAGTTCATCCCGGTGCTCAAGGCCAACGGCTACCGGCTGGTGACGGTCAGCGAACTGCTGGGGCCACGCGCCCCGGGCAGCAGTTACGGCGGGCGGGAGAACGGGCCACCCGTCAACGGCCTGCACGACATCCCCGCGGGCGACATCCCCACACTGCCCGACACGCCCTCGCCGAAGCCGATGCCGAACTTCCCGATCACCGACATCCCGGGGCAGAACTCCGGCGGGCCGAACAACGGTGCCTAGCGCAAGTCTCGGGCCCGCCATGAAAGGACGAAAGTCCGCTCGGCGGTGGATGTTTCACTACGGACTTGACCTGAGCCTGTCGTATGTTCTGGCCGTCGTCGAAGCGGCCGCCATCTTGATCCCGTTGCGCGGCCACACTTCCGTCGGGGCCAACGACGACTTCGCGCGGCACAGCACCGTTCCCGTGGCGCTGCTCGTCGTGCTGGGCATCGCCGGTGTCTCGGTGGCCGGTGCCCTGAGCTTGGCCCCCACCCTGCGGTGGTTTGTGCCAGGCGACGAACCGACGCCGGAACAACGCGACGCCGTGATGAAGCTGGCGGGCCGCCAGTCGGCGATCCTGGTGACGGCCTGGGCGCTGAGCGGCGGAACCTTCATTCTGCTGAATCTCGGTGGCGGGGCCCGACTTCTGCTGCCCATCATGCTTGGCGTGCTGCTTGGCGGCACGGCTGCCGCCGGGACGGGGATGCTGCTCGCGCAACGCACCCTGCGGCCCATCATGCGTGCCGCCACGCTGGGCGCCGAGCCACGGCTGGCGGTGCCGAGTGTGTACGCGCGACTGGTTCTGCTGTGGTTTCTCTGCAGCGCGTTTCCCATCGCGGTCATCGCGACGATGGTCGTTCTCCGCTCGTATGGGTGGCTGATCGAGAAGTCCGCATCGTTGGACGTGCCGATCCTGGTGGTATCGCTGGCGGCGCTGGTGCTGGGATTGCCGACGATGATCCTGACCTCGCGGTCCATCTCGGATCCGATCGGCGAGGTCGTCGACGCCATGGCGGAGGTCGAGCATGGCCGGATGGAAACCTACGTCGGCGCCTACGAACGTTCCCAAATCGGGCGGCTGCAAACGGGATTCAACCGCATGGTGGCCGGGCTCGCCGAGCGCGACCGGCTGCGTGATTTGTTCGGGCGCCATGTCGGGGCCGACGTCGCCCAGCGCGCCGTCGAAGAGGGCGCCTCGCTGTCGGGGCACGTAGTCGAAGCGGCCGTGCTTTTCATCGACCTGGTGGGCTCCACCCAGCTCGCGGAAAGCCATCCCCCGCAGGAGGTTGCCGAGGTGCTCAACGACTTCTTCAGGATCGTCGTCAACGCCGTCGACGAACACCAAGGGATGATCAACAAATTCGCCGGTGATGCCGCGCTGGCCGTGTTCGGGGTGCCGTTGCCGACGAGCGACCCGGCGTCGTCGGCCCTGGCGACGGCCCGCACGCTGGCCACTCAACTGCGGCGATTGCCAGTCGATTTCGGCATCGGTGTCTCCGCAGGGCGCGTTTTCGCCGGCAACGTCGGGGCCGAAAACCGCTACGAATACACCGTGATCGGCGACGCCGTCAACGAAGCAGCGCGACTGGCCGACCTCGCCAAGACTTCCGACCGGCGAATCCTGTGTTCGGCGGCCGCGATCGATGCGGCCGGTGAGGCCGAACGCGGGCACTGGGCCGAATGCTATTCCACCGTGCTGCGTGGGCGATCCGAGACAACCCACGTCTCGGCGCCGACGGGCCCGGCCGGTTAGGAGGACCAGGTCGCGTCAGGACTTCGCGACCTTCAGCGCGGCGATGATCTTGCCGACGATGTCCGCCGAGGCGGTGTCACCGATGGGTGTGCTACCGATGAAAACGGTGACCGGTTTGGTGTCGACCGCGATGATGCTGACCGAGTCGCCTTTGACGTTGCGGGTGGGGTCGGCGATCGTGACGTCGGCGTCGGCCCGCACCGCTTTGGTCCCGTCCACGGTGATCGACGACGTCTTGACCGGTCCCAGCGTGGGTATCGCGTTCGCATATCCGGGCCCGTTGACCACGCACTGCATCAGTTTGGTGGCTTGCGCCGAGAGGTCCATGCTGGCAACGAAATTGGTGACGCCGACCTCGGCCGTCATCATCCACTGGTTGGCGCCGGGCACGTCCTGGGCGACGCCGAGCCCGCCGATCAGGTTCGGGCCCTGGTCGTCGGAGAACACCGTCCACCCGGAGGGCGGCGCGCTGGCCGGGAACGAGAGTTTGCCGGCGGCGATCGAGTCGGTCCGGGGCATCTCGCCGCCGGACACGTTCGGCGTGCAATCGGTGGCGTTCTGTGCCGAATTCTTCGGTTGCGAGACCGAGGTGCTAGTGGACGGGGGCGCGGCGCTCGATGGCTTGTTGCCGTGGCCGCCTTTCATCACCACGAGGGTGGCCACCAACGCGATCACGGCCAGCGCGACCAGGCCGGTGACTATCAACCAGGGCAGCTTTGATCCGCCGGGGGGTGGGCCCGGTGGGTAGGGCCCGCCGGGCGGAAAGGGTTGTCCTGGTGGGGGATACTGCGGCGTCTGGTACGGGTTGCCGGTTGGACCACCCGGCGGGGGATAGGGGTACTGCCCCTGCGGGTAGGCGTACGGACCGCCCTGCGGGTACGGCCCCTGCGGGTAGGGGCCGGGGCCGCCGGCTTGCGGCTGGCCGCCCCAATTCGGCTCCTGTCCATACGGATTGCTTCCGTAAGGCCCCTGACCGTAGGGTCCACCGGGAGGAGCCGTCATGCAAATACCACCCTTACTCTCATCGACCACCGCCGCCGCATGACGGCCGGGCCTTAGTCTTCCGGCTTGACCTTCGCCATGGCCAGCACGTCCAGCCGGCGGTCGAGCTCCTCGATCGACAGCTTGTCGCCGATCAGGCCGCGGTCGATGACGGTCTGGCGAATCGTCTTGCGCTCCTTGAGGGCTTGCTTGGCGACCGCGGCGGCCTCCTCGTAGCCGATCGCCGAGTTCAGCGGCGTCACGATGGACGGCGACGATTCGGCGAGTTCGCGCAGGTGCTCCACATTGGCCGCCAGCCCGCTGATGCAGCGCTCCGCGAACAGCTTCGACACGTTGGTCAGCAGCTTGAACGACTCGAGCACGTTGCGGGCCATCATCGGGATGTACACGTTGAGCTCGAAGGCGCCGTTCCCGCCGCCCCAGGCGACCGCGGCGTCGTTGCCGATCACCTGCGCGGCGACCTGCGTAACCGCCTCGGGGAGAACCGGATTCACCTTGCCCGGCATGATCGAGCTACCCGGTTGCAGGTCGGGCAGCGCAATCTCGGCCAGGCCGGTCAGCGGGCCCGACCCCATCCAGCGGATGTCGTTGGCGATCTTGGTCAGTGACACGGCGATGGTGCGCAGCGCACCGGACGCCTCGACCAGCCCATCGCGCGCGGCCTGAGCCTCGAACGAGTTGGCCGCCGTACGCAATTCGCTCAGGCCCGTGGAAGCGACCAAGGTTTCGACCACCTTGGCGCCGAAGCCGTCGGGGGCGTTGAGGCCGGTACCCACCGCGGTCCCGCCGATCGCGAGCTCACCCAGGCGGGGCAGCGTGGCGCGCACTCGCTCGACGCCCGCCTCGATCTGGCGGGCGTATCCGCTGAATTCCTGCCCGAGCGTCACGGGAACGGCGTCCATGAGGTGGGTGCGGCCCGACTTGACCACGGTCTGCCATTCGCGGGCCTTGCCCGCCAGCGCGTCGTGCAGCACCTCGAGCGCCGGAATGAGGTGGCGCACGGCGGCTTCGGTGGCCGCGATGTGGGTTGCGGTGGGGAAGGTGTCGTTCGACGACTGCGACATGTTGACGTCGTCGTTGGGGTGCACCGTGACGCCGTTGGCGGCCGCGATGCTGGCGATCACCTCGTTGGTGTTCATGTTGGAGCTGGTGCCCGAACCGGTCTGGAAGACGTCGATGGGGAACTGGTCGTCGTGCCGGCCGTCGGCGATCTCGGCGGCCGCGGCGATGATCGCGTCGGCCTTGTCCGCAGCCAGCAGCCCGAGGTCCTTGTTGACCTGCGCGCAGGCGCCCTTCAGCAGGCCCAGCGCGCGGATCTGGGTGCGCTCCAGACCCCGGCCCGAGATCGGAAAGTTCTCGACCGCACGCTGGGTTTGGGCGCGCCACAACGCTTTTGCGGGTACGCGGACCTCGCCCATGGTGTCGTGCTCGATGCGGTACTCGGCGTCTTCAGTGTTGTTCAAGGCCATAGAGTGCTGGCTTCCTCGTTCTTCGATCCGGTCGGTCAGGGCAGGGGGTAGGCGGCAGAACTGTCGCCGGTGAAGTCGATGGCGGAGTATTCGTTGAGCTTCGAAAGCCGGTGGTAGGCCTCGATCATCCGGACGGTGCCCGACTTCGACCGCATGACGATCGATTGGGTGGTGCAGCCACCGGGGAAGTACTGCACGCCCTTGAGCAGGTCCCCGCTGGTGACCCCGGTGGCGCAGAAGAAGACGTTGTCGCCGGACACCAAGTCCTCGGTGGTCAGTATCTGATCGAGGTCATAGCCGGCGTCGATGGCCTTTTGGCGTTCGTCGTCGTCGGTGGGCGCCAACTGCGCCTGGATGGCGCCGCCCATGCAGCGGATCGCGGCGGCGGCGATGATGCCTTCCGGGGTGCCACCGATCCCGGCCAGCATGTCGGTGCCCGAGTGCGGCCGGCAGGCCGAGATGGCGCCCGCGACGTCGCCGTCGGTGATCAGCCGGATGCGGGCTCCGGTGGCACGGACGTCTTCGATCAGCTGGGCGTGCCGCGGCCGGTCCAGGATGCACACGGTCATGTCGCGCACCGACAGCGCCTTCACCTTGGCGACGGCCTTGATGTTTTCGGCGATCGGCGCGGTGATGTCGAGCACGTGCGCGGCCTCGGGGCCGACGGCGATCTTGTTCATGTAGAACACCGCCGACGGGTCGAACATCGCGCCGCGGTCGGCCACCGCCAGCACGGAGATGGCGTTGGGCATGCCCTTGCTCATCAGCGTGGTGCCGTCGATCGGGTCGACGGCGAAGTCGCACTCCGCGCCGTCGCCGTTGCCGACCTCCTCGCCGTTGTAGAGCATCGGCGCGTGGTCCTTCTCGCCCTCGCCGATGACGACCACACCGCGCATCGAGACCGAGTTGACCAGCTCGCGCATCGCGTCGACGGCCGCCCCGTCACCACCTTCTTTGTCGCCGCGCCCGACCCAGCGGCCGGCGGCCATGGCGCCGGCCTCGGTCACGCGGACCAGTTCCAAGGCCAGGTTGCGGTCTGGAGCCTCACCGCGCGGCCGCGTCTGCGCCGGAGCTCGACCATTGGCGGTGGATGAGTGGTCGCCCTCAACTGTCATGGTTGGTGATTGTCCCAGAAGCGGATCGGTCGGCTGGAACTGGGATACTCGGGGGATGACCGAGAAGCCGCCGCTGAATGCCAGCTCGGACGGCTATGTCGCCGGGGAGCCGACCCCTGCCGCCGAACCGGTCGCGGGCCCGGGCCCCCGACCGGCCAAGCCCCGGCTGCTGCAGGACGGCCGGGACATGTTCTGGTCCCTGATTCCGCTGGTAATCGGCTGCGTGGTGCTGGCCGGGCTGCTGGGCATGTGTTCGTTCCAGCTCGACAGCCACAAGGGCCCCATCCCGTCCTATGACGCCGCGGCGGCCCTGCGGGCGGACGCGGAGACGCTGGGCTTCCCCATCCGCCAACCGCAGCTGCCGGCCGGCTGGCAGGCCAACTCCGGGCGCCGCGGCGGGATCCCCCACGGGCGAGCAGACCCCGCGACGGGTCAGCGGGTGAACGCTCCGATCTCGGTGGTCGGATACATCAGTCCGAGCGGCATGTATCTGAGCCTGACCCAGAGCAACGCCGACGAGGACAAGCTGGTCAATTCGATCCATCCGTCGTCGTACCCGACCGGGGCGGTCGATGTCGCCGGGACCAACTGGGTCGTCTATCAAGGTTCCGGCGAAAGCGGCGCGGACGCCGAGGCGGTGTGGACGACCCGCCTCAGCGGTCCGGGCGGTGCCACGCAGATCGCGATAACCGGCGCCGGAAACAGCGATCAATTTCGTACGCTGGCGTCGGCGACGCAATCGCAGCCGCCGCTGCCGACCAGCCGATAGAAGGGGACTCGCGTGAGCGCACCAGAGGCCGATCTGTCCGGATGGGCGGCGGCGCCGTTCACCGGCGGCGGCTACACCCACGACGTCTACCGCAAGGGCACCGGCCCCGGCGTGGTGCTGATCCCCGAGATCCCCGGTATCCACCCCGGTGTGCTGGCCTTGGGTAATCACCTGGTGGACAACGGTTTCACCGTCGCCATTCCGTCGCTGTTCGGCGAGCCGGGCAAGGCCAAGACGCCCGGTTACGTCGTCAGTGCCATCGCACGAGCTTGCGTGGCAAGGGAATTCGCGGCGTTAGCGCTGAACAAGCAACGCCCGGTATCGGTATGCCTGCGGGCACTGGCGCGTGACCTCAACGCCTCGACACCCGGCAAGGGTGTCGGCGTGATCGGCCAATGCTTCACCGGCGGCTTCGCGCTGGCCGCCGCGGTCGACGACAGCGTGCTGGCACCGGTGCTTTCTCAACCGTCGGTCCCGTTCCCGCTCGGCGCCGCGCGGCGGCGCGACCCCGGCTTGAGCGAGTCCGAGCTGGCCACCGTGGCCGACCGGTGCGACAACGACGGCCTGTGCGCCATGGGATTGCGGTTCAGCGAGGACAAAATGGCGCCCGGCGAGCGGTTCGCGACGCTCAAGGAGCGCCTGGGCGACGCGTTCGAGGTGATCGATATCGATTCGGGACCCGGCAATGAACACGGCTTTGGCAAGATGGCGCATTCGGTGCTCACCGATGAGGTCCGCGAGATCGACGGCCAGCCGGCGTACGAAGCCCGCAAACGTGTGGTCGATTTTCTGACCGAGCGGCTCACCTAGCACGCGCATGGTGATCGACGACCTGGTGGTGGAAACCAGCTACGGCCCGGTCCGCGGCGTCGACGAGGGCCGCGCCAAGGCGTGGAAAGGCATTCGCTACGCGGCGGCGCCGGTGGGCGACTTGCGTTTCCGGGCGCCGCAACCGCCCGAGCGGTGGACCGAGGTCGCCGCCGCCACCGCGTTCGGCCCGGCCTGCCCGCAGCCGGTATTTCCCAACATGCCGCTGGATCTGGGCGCGCCGCAGGGTGAAGACTGCCTGCGGCTCAACGTCTGGGTGTCCGCTGACACCCGGCCCGGCGACGCCAAACCCGTGCTGGTCTGGCTGCACGGCGGCGCCTACGTCCTGGGGTCGAGCAGCCAGACCCTCTATGACGGCCGCAGACTGGTCGGCCACGGCGACGTCGTGGTGGTGACGGTCAACTACCGGCTCGGGGTGCTCGGCTTTCTCGACCTGTCGTCGTTCGACGCCGCGGGGCGACATTTCGACTCGAACGTGGGGCTGCGCGACGCGCTGGCGGCACTGGAGTGGGTGCGCGACAACGTCGCCGCCTTCGGGGGCGATCCGCAACGGGTGACGCTGTTCGGTGAATCCGCCGGTGCGGGAATGGTCACCACGCTGCTGGCCAGCCCGGCCGCCGAGGGCTTGTTCGCCGGCGCGATCGCGCAGAGCTCACCGGCCACCTCGGTCTACGACCGCGACCGGGCGCGCCGGGTCACCGAAGCCTTCCTCGGCAAGCTGGGAATCGCCCCGTCCGAGTCGCAACGGCTGGTCGACATGCCGATGGCGACGATCCTGGCCGCGTCGCAGGAGGTGTTCGACGAAGTGCCGGCGCGCAACCCGGGGACGCTGGCGTTCGTGCCGATCGTCGACGGCGACGTGTTAGGCGACTACCCGGTCAAGCTGGCGCAGGAGGGCCGCACCCATCCGGTCCCGCTGATCATCGGCACCAACAAACACGAGGCGGCGCTCTTCCGGCTGATGCGCTCGCCGCTGATGCCGATCACCCCGAGCGCGATCACGTCGATGTTCAATCAGATTGCCGCCGAACAACCCGATTTGCAGTTGCCCACCGAGGAGGAGATCGGCTCGGCGTACTCGCGATTGCGGCGCAAGGCACGGAGTTTGAGCATCGCGACCGACGTCGGCTTCCGGATGCCGTCGGTGTGGCTCGCCGAGGGGCACGCCCGCGTGGCGCCGGTGTATCTGTACCGCTTCGATTACTCCACGCCGTTGTTCAAGCTGCTGACGGTCGGGGCCGCGCACGCGACCGAATTGCCTTACGTGTGGGGCACTCTCGGTGCGCCCAAGGATCCCACGCTGAAGCTCGGTGGTACCAGAACCGCCAAAGCGGTCTCCAAAAGGGTGCGTACCCGATGGGTCAACTTCGCCGCGCACGGCAAGCCCGCGGGCCCTGCCGGTGAGCCGGACTGGGCGCCGTACCGGGCGAACGATCGTGCCTGCCTGCTCATCGGCAAAAAGGACGCCCTCGCGCAGGACGTCGACGCGGACATCCGCGCCGCGTGGGGCACCGAGATGGTGAGCTTCCGCTAAACGGAAGCCTTGGCCGTCAACGCTTCTCGCTTCATCTGGTCGAACATGCCCACGTAGTACGGCAGACATTCCGACAGGGCCTGCTCCGTAGTGAACAGGGGCTGATAGCCAAGGTCACGAGACGCCTTGGCGATCGAGAAGAAGTTGTCCAGATACAGCCGCTCGACGGCGAGTGGCTCGAGCAGCGGCGCCGGTATCCCGAACCGGAAATGCAGCCGCTGCCACCCGGTCATCGCCGCGCGCACGACGGGTCCGTTCACCCGGACCCGGGGCCACCTCTCCCCGCACGCTTCGACCACCGGCCGGGCGAATTCGAACATGTTGATCGGCTCGGCGTCGTTGATGAAATACGCCTGACCGGGTGCGGTACCGCCGGGTGTCAGGTGCTGGGCCGCCAAGATGAAACCGTGAATCAGGTTGTGCACGTAGGAGTTGTCCAACCGGGCCGATTTGCGGCCGATCAGCACCTTGACGTGGCCGGCGATCACGCTTTCGAACAGCTTGCGAAACATCGTCTGGTCGCCGCGGCCCCAGATCCCGCTGGGCCGAATGGCACACGTCAGCAGGCCTTCAACACCGTTTTGCCCCAACACGAATCGCTCGGCGATCACCTTGGTCTCGGTGTACAGGTCGTTGAACCGGTTGGTGTAGGGCAGCGTCTCGTCGCCGCCGACGATGTTCTCCCCGCCCATGACGACGCTGTTGGACGAGGTGTAGACGAAGCGCTGCACCCCGGCCGCCTGCCCGGCGCGGACCAGGTTCTCGGTCCCGCCGACGTTGACCCCGAAGCTGCGCTGCCGGTACTCGTCGGTCACCGACGCGCCGCCCATCAGGTCGATGATCGCCGCGGTGTGAAATACCGTGTCGATGCCGTCGACCGCTCGGGCGCACACGGCCGTGTCGGTGATGTCACCCTGCAGCACCTCCAACTGAGGATGCTCCGGCAGCGGCGAGGGGGCGCGGTCAAACGAGCGGACCTGATACCCGCGGTCGAGCAGAGTGGTCACCAGGTTGGCGCCGACGAACCCGGAACCCCCGGTGACCAGGACGCGGCCGAGCTCGGCCGTCAGTGATGGATCACCCATGCGCGAAATCATAACTGAAACGTGTTCCAGTTCGGAAAAAGTCGTTCAACTCAGCCCCCCCGATGGTGTGCGATTCAGGCGTCCTCGGCGTCGCCCGCCGCGAGCGCATCCTCAATGCGCTTGCGTGCGCCAGCTAAGTGCTCTTCGCACCGTTTAGCCAGCTGTTCGCCTCTTTCCCATAGTTGCAGCGACGCATCCAGGTCCAGCCCTCCCTGCTCCAGCAGCCGCACGACCTCGATCAGCTCGTCCCGGCACGCTTCATAGCCCAGGTCACTAATAGGTGTAATAGATTCGGTCCCCTCCGGGCCGGCGGAGCCGTCCCCGCCGTCGTTTTTACGCGCCATCGACCGGTCCTTCGCTGACCGCGGCCACGGCGCCGTCGGCCACCCGCACCCGCAACCGGGTGCCCGCCGGCGCGTCGTCGACCGAACGCAGCACCTGACTCTCGGTGGGCCCCACCGCTTGCACGACCGCATAGCCGCGCGCCAATGTGGCCGCCGGCCCCAGCGTCGCCAGCCGCGCGCCCAAGTGGCCGATCCGCTCGGTCTCGGTGGCGGCCAGCCGAGTGACGTCGCGGCGAATCGCCGACCGCGCGCGGTGAATCTCCTCGGCGCGCGCCGTCAGCGCCGTCAGCGGCTCGGCCAGCACCGGGCGGCTGCGTACCTGGGCCAGCGCCCGCTGCTCGCGAGATACCCAGTTGCGCAGCGCCTGCGCGCTGCGGCGGCGCAGGTCGCCGATCAGCCGCTGCTCGGCCGCGGTGTCGGGGACCACCTTCTTGGCCGCGTCGGTGGGGGTGGCCGCACGCAGATCGGCGACCAGATCGCACAGCGGGTTGTCGGGTTCGTGACCGACCGCGCTGATCACCGGGGTGCGGCACGCCGCGATGGTGCGGCACAGCGTCTCGTCGGAGAACGGCAGCAGGTCCTCGACGCTGCCGCCGCCGCGGGCCAGGACAATCACGTCGACGTCGGCATCGCGATCGAGCTCGTGTAGGGCGTCGACGATCTGCGCTACGGCGTTGGGCCCCTGGACCGCCGTATTCCGTACGGCGAAACGCACCGCGGGCCAGCGCCCGGCGGCCACGGTTTTCACGTCGCGCTCGGCCGCGCTGGCCCGGCCGGTGATCAAGCCGATCATGTTGGGCAGGAAGGGGATTGGCCGCTTGAGCCGGGGATCGAAAAGCCCCTCGGCATCCAGCAGTCTGCGCAGCCGATCGATGCGGGCCAGCAGCTCACCAACCCCCACCGCGCGAATCTCGCTGAGCCGCAACGAGAATGTGCCGCGACCGGTGTAAAACGATGGCTTGCCGCACACCACCACCTGGGTGCCCTCGGCCAGCTTCACCGGCGCATTGCGCACCAAATCCCGCGGGCACGTCACGGTCAGCGACATGTCGGCCGCCGGGTCACGCAGCACCATGAACACGGTTTTGGAATCAGGCCGCATCGAGACCTGGGCGAGCTGACCCTCCACCCAGACGGTGCCCAGCTTGTCGATCCAGCCCGCGACCCGGATTGCCACCGCGCGCACCGGAAACGGGTTCTCGGCGGAGTTCGGTTCGGACGTCGCGGCTCGGGTCACTTCGCGTTCGCGCGGGTGATCCTGTTGGCGAGCAGCGTCTGGAACGGCGCGCGGCCCTTGGTCGCCTGCTCGTAGGCCAGCAGTGCCTCGAGTTCATCGACGCTCAGCGATTGCAGACGGGCGCGCAGCTGGGCCAGCGTCAGGGCCGAGTAGTCCAGTTCGGTGGCCACCTCGGGTTGGGAAACTGCCGCGCTGGCCGGCGGCTTCTTCGAGGGGCGGGCGGGTTTGGTCAGGGCGCTGGCGTCTTCGTGCGCATCGGCCACCGAGTAGAGCGCGAACCGTCCCTCGGCTCTGCGCTCGCCCTCGCTGCCGTCGGGCAGCGCGGCATACGCCCCGTCGATCGCGTCGTCCACGTCCTCGTCGAACGTCGCCCATTCCGGCTTCTCGTCCTTGGGCGGGAAAATCGACTCGAGGGTGCTGTCCCCTTTGATCACCAGCTCGGCGAGGTTCTGCTGGAAGCGCATCACCATGTGTGCTGCCTGACTGGCCAGTGTCATCGGGTACATCAGGATGGTTTTCGGCAGCCTGATGGTCTCCTCAACGGCGACCGTCGCCGCACCGACCAGCAGCCGAACCCCATACGGTGCAGTAGCCATGGGTCCAAGATTGCCTTAAGCGGCGGCTAACTCCAAGCCCACCGGCGCGAGCTGGCAGCCCCGTGTCGGCAGAACGTACCCTGGGGGACATGCCCTCGACCGTCGACATGGGGATACCCGGCGCATCCAGCTCGGTAGCCGCCACCCCGACCCGCAAGCGTGTGCTCCTGGCCGAGCCGCGCGGTTACTGCGCGGGCGTGGACAGGGCCGTGGAGACCGTGGAGCGCGCGCTGGAAAAGCACGGCCCGCCGGTCTACGTGCGTCACGAGATCGTGCACAACCGGCACGTGGTCAGCACGCTGGAAAAGGCCGGTGCGGTGTTCGTCGAGGAGACCGACGAGGTCCCCGAAGGCGCCATCGTGGTGTTCTCCGCGCACGGCGTCGCGCCCTCGGTGCACGCGGCGGCCGCCGAACGTAACCTGCGCACCATCGATGCCTCCTGCCCGCTGGTGACCAAGGTGCACAACGAGGCCCGGCGATTCGCCCGCAACGACTACGACATCCTGCTCATCGGCCACGAGGGCCACGAGGAGGTTGTCGGCACCGCCGGGGAGGCGCCCGACCACGTGCAGCTGGTCGACGGAGTCGCCGCCGTGGACAACGTGACCGTCCGCGACGAGGACAAGGTGGTGTGGCTCTCGCAGACCACGTTGTCGGTCGACGAGACCATGGAAATCGTCGGGCGGCTGCGGCAACGATTCCCGAAGCTGCAGGATCCGCCCAGCGACGACATCTGTTACGCGACGCAAAACCGGCAGGTCGCGGTCAAGGCGATGGCGCCGGAGTGTGAGCTCGTGATCGTCGTCGGGTCCGGCAATTCGTCGAATTCGGTGCGGCTGGTGGAGGTGGCGCTGGGTGGCGGGGCCGACGCCGCTCACCTGGTCGACTGGGCCGATGACATCGACCCGGCATGGCTCGAGGGCGTCACCACGGTGGGTGTCACTTCCGGAGCGTCCGTTCCCGAGGTCTTGGTGCAAGGTGTGCTGGAGCGGCTCGCCGCGTGCGGCTACGACCTGGTGCAACCGGTGACCACGGCACAGGAGACCCTCGTGTTCGCGCTGCCGCGCGAGATCCGATCACCCCGCTGAGGCGCTGAGCTCCTAGACCGCTGGCGGCGACCCGCCGCGCTCGCGATCGCCGCTAGACGTCGTATTCCCACGATTCGGCCGGGGGGCGCCCGTGCGCGCGCCCGGGCGTGCGTGAGCGACTCCGGCGCTCGGTGTGCGGCTCGCGCGGCTGGTCCTGGGTGCCGCCGCGGTAGCGGACCTGCGAGATGGGGTGATGCGTCCCGCTGTTCCCGGGCGAGGGCGGCCGCCGGCGCCGCGGCTCATAGGGCTCGCGGCCGTCGTCGTGCCGGTCGCCGTAGGACTCAAAGCCGTCGAATCGGCCGCTACGCGGCGCGGGCCGCTCGTAGGGCCGCTCGTAGGGATTGCGGCGGGCGCGCGGTTCGCGGGGAGATTGGCCCCGCAGCTCCGGGTCGCTGTCGGGCCTGGGCCGGCGGCGGGACCGCCGGGGTGGTTCGGCGGCGTCATAATCGCGGGCCGACGCGGAGCTTCGACGGCTGCTGCTGCGCCGTGGACGCGCGGGCCGCTCGACCGAGTCATCGTCGAGGGACGGCCGTGCGTGCCGGGAGCCGGTCCGCGCGGAACGCGTGGACGAGCGACCGTCGCGCGGCGTGCGGCGGGTTCTCGCCGACGAGCCCGACGTGCGACCGCGGCGTGCCCCGGACGCCTCGTCGGTGTCCTCGGCGTCGGGCTGCAACGCCGACTGCAGTTTGGCGCCGATGTTGCTGAAGAAGGACTTGACGTCGACGCTGGTGGCGCCGGCGGAGTCGGCGGACGTGCTCCCCGTGGATCTGCCCTGGCCGTTTCCGAAATACCAGCGCGCCAGTCCGATCGCCATCACGACGCCGGCGGTGCCGAGCATCAGCGGGAAGCGCTCGATCAGCGGGTAGCCGCAGTTGATCAGCAGGTCTTTGAGGCGGCCGATTTTGGCGTCGTGGAACAGCCAGTAGGCGCCGGGTACCGCGCAGAACAGGATCAGCGGCGGCTGGATGATCGTGGTGAAGATGCCGTCCTGGCGCACCGCGAGCACAGCCGCCACGCAACCCGCTATATAGAAGCCCGCGAATACGTGGGTCAGTTCCTTGTGACCAGCGTCGATTCCGTAGCCGATAGCTGTCGCGGTAACGGCGACAAGCAGGGCTGCGTACCAGGGGGCGCCTGGGATGTTGGGGTGAATCGAACGGTGAGCACTGTCCACCGTCGCACTTGCCCGCTGTGCTGACACATGTAGACCGTACCGGGAATGGACCGAAAGGCCCGTAAATACCTCGCGGGGACCCTGTGGCGTGCCCCGCTCCAACGCACGATCGGCCGCGTGACGGTCCCGATCGTCCGGCGCCGCCATGACCCCTAGACTTGGCTCCCTGTGAGCCTGAGCCTGGGAATCGTCGGCCTGCCGAATGTCGGCAAGTCGACCTTGTTCAACGCGCTGACCCGGAACAACGTGGTCGCGGCCAACTACCCGTTCGCGACGATCGAGCCCAACGAGGGCGTCGTTCCCCTGCCCGACCCGCGGCTGGACAAGCTGGCGGAGATGTTCGATTCCGAGAAGATCGTGCCGGCACCGGTGACGTTCGTCGACATCGCCGGCATCGTGAAGGGCGCCTCCGAGGGCGCCGGGCTGGGCAACAAGTTCCTGGCCAACATCCGCGAGTGTGACGCGATCTGCCAGGTGGTGCGGGTGTTCGCCGACGACGACGTCGTGCACGTCGACGGCAAGGTCGATCCGGCCTCCGACATCGAGGTGATCGAGACCGAGCTGATCCTCGCTGACATGCAGACCCTGGAAAAGGCCGTGCCACGGCTGGAGAAGGAAGCCCGCAACAACAAGGAGCGCAAGCCCGTGCACGAGGCGGCCGTCGCCGCGCAGGCCGTGCTGGACTCGGGTGAGACACTCTTCGCGTCCGGTGCCGACGCGGCACTGCTGCGCGAGCTGAACCTGATGACCACCAAGCCGTTTCTGTATGTGTTCAACGCCGACGAGTCCGTGCTGACTGATGAAGCCCGCAAGGCCGAGCTGTCCGCGATGGTTGCGCCTGCCGACGCGGTGTTCCTGGACGCGAAGATCGAGGCCGAGCTGCAGGAGCTGGACGACGAGTCGGCCGCCGAGCTTTTGGAATCCATCGGGCAAACCGAGCGTGGGCTAGATGCGTTGGCGCGGGCCGGTTTTCACACGCTCAAGCTGCAGACCTACCTGACGGCGGGCCCAAAAGAGGCGCGTGCGTGGGTGATTCACCAGGGCGACACCGCGCCCAAGGCCGCCGGGGTGATCCACACCGACTTCGAAAAAGGTTTCATCAAGGCCGAAATCGTCTCCTACGACGACCTGGTCGCCGCGGGCTCGATGGCGGCGGCCAAGGCGGCCGGCAAGGTTCGCATGGAGGGCAAGGACTACATCATGGCCGACGGCGACGTCGTCGAGTTCCGGTTCAACGTCTAAGCCGTCAAAGCAGGGCGGTCCCTTTCGAACGAAGCCGAAAGTCTGCCTCGATCGAAGTCCCGCACTGTTCGCGACGTTTCACGCGACCGCCTGGGCGATCAGCAGGTGCGGTGCGTTGGCGTCCTCACTGATCTGACGGTGTTCGACTGTGAGGCCGGTCCTGCGTAACGCGTCGATCACGTCCGGCACCGGACGGAGGTGAAAGCCGTGTCCCGTGAATGGCAGTTTTGCCATGACGTCGGGGTCGGCCAGTCCGATGACGAGTCGACCCCGACTGTTAATCACCCTGGCAAGCTCTCTGAACGCCCTGTCGAGCTCGGCGACGAAGTAGATGGTGTTGACGGTGATGGCGCCGTCCAATGCCCCATCGGGAAAGGGCAACTGCGTCATGGACCCGGAATGCAAAGACAGCCGCCCGGTTGCGATGTCACGGCGGTAGCGCCCCGCGGCCCGGCTGAGCATCGTCTCCGACACCTCGACACCATGCACTCTGCCCGACGGACCGACACTGTCAAGCAGGAATTTCAGCCCCACTGCGCCACCGAATCCGACATCGGCGACCGCCGATGCTTCATCGGGTTGCAGCGCCCGCACGGCGGCGCTCACGAAGCGCCGGTTGCCCCGATTGAGCGCCGCACCAACCAGCCGCCCGCGCAGACCACTTGGATGACCGAGCTGCTGAGCAATACCCGCCATGACCGCGTCCCGGACCCCCATTTGACGACCGTAGAGCACGGACACTGATGCGGCACGGCTTATTGGATGAAGTGATGGGAGCCCAGGCGACGAGGGCGTCCGGTCGGCGGGCGAATATCATCTAGCACGTCGTGACGCCGACGCCGACGCCGACGGCGACGTCGTCGAGCAAGTGGTGCTGACCGCATTCTGGAATGGATCGGCCTGAGGAGGCGCTATGCGGTGGCGGGGTGTTTGTCACGTCGAGTTCGCGGTGTTGGACTATGACGACTCAATCGCGTTCTACGACGCGTTGTTCGGCTGGCTCGGCTACAGCAGTTTCTCGTCGCTCAACATGGAGTACCAGTCGACGTATTACATGACGCGTAATGTCAACCCGCACAGCTACATCGGCATCCAGCCCGCGCGCACCGGTGGGAAGCTGACGCACTCCGACCAGGCGGTCGGCATCAACCACATCGCGTTGTGGGCGCGCAGCAGGGCAGAGGTCGACCGCTTCCATCGTGAATTCTTGGTCGAACGCGCGATCCCCGTCACCGACGAGCCAAAGGACTACCCGCAGTACTGGCCCGGCTACTACGCGGTGTTCTTCGACGACCCGATCAATGGAATTCACTGGGAGTTGGCCTGGGTGCCGAAAGTTCCGACGCCTCGCCAACTTTGGTCGTTCTATCGGACGATTCGTGCTTTCGCGAAGAGTCGACCGGACCTGGCGAACACGGTGCCGGGCGTCACGTTGCAGGCGAGGAGAACGCTACCGGCCCGATGACCGGGCGCGACCCTTCGCACTTCGGTGTGCCAGACCGACGTCCGGTGACCTCGATCGTTGTCGGAGGCGGCGGTTAGCATCCTTCGCGCACGACACCACACCACCGGGGCCGCGAGGAGGACCGCATGAAGTTCGTATCGACCCGCATCATCACCGCAGACGTGAAGCGGCTCGTCAGTTTCTACGAGATGGTCACCGAAGTGTCGGCCGTGTGGGGAAACGAGCTGTTTGCGGAGATTCCGACCCCGGTTGGGACGCTGGCCATCGGTAGCGACAAGACGGTGCCGCTGTTCGGCGACGGATCCGCCGAGCCGGCAGCGAACCGGAGCGCGATCGTGGAATTCATCGTCGAGGACGTGGACGCCGAATACGAGCGGCTCCGCGAGCATGTCGCGGAGATCGTGACGACGCCGACAACGATGCCGTGGGGCAATCGCGCGCTGTTGTTCCGGGATCCGGACGGAAATTTGGTCAACCTGTTCACTCCGGTCACCGACGAGGCACGCGCCAAGTTCGGAGTCTGATCGAGTCCGGAGACTCCGGCAAATCCGAACAACTACTTGCCCGGAGTCCGGTCCAGGGAAATCCTTGGGAGATGACGACTGTCGAACGATCGGGATCGTGGCTGCGGCAGGCGACGACCGTGCTGGTGTTGGCGCTGTCCGTTTTGGGCCTGGCCGGCGGCCCCGTCGCGCAGGCGGCGCCGGCCCCCACCGATCACTGGTGCCCGGGCGAGCCATGGAACCCGGCGTGGGGCAATGTCTTGGACTGGGACTGGAATCGCTGCCACGACTGGCAACATCCAGGCGGGCCGACCGCCCCGGCGGGTTGGGGGCCATGGGGTCCCCCACCGGCATGGGCGCCGCCGCCACCACCTCAACCGGCGTGGGCGCCCGGGGCTCAAATGATGTGGAACCCGACTGACGCTGATTGGGGCATCTGGAACAACGGCATATGGACACCCGTCTGAGGCAACACCGCCGCTCGCGGGCAGGTGGCTTCGGTCGGTGGCGTTGGGCGGGTCGGATGGCTGGCGCTGAAGGGCTCGGGTCGCCGATCGGCGCGCCTGGTCTAAAGCGCAAGTAATTCGCCGCCAAAAATATACCCGTGTGTAATAAGTTTGCTTTAGCTGCGGCGTAGGTCATTGCCGGTTTACCGAATGACCTACGCCACAAATTTTGGTTCGCAATAAATGTTATTGCTAGCCTCGCTGCCCATGGTCGTTATTGCAACATTGATGTCGTTGATCAATCAGGTCTCCGGCACCCCGTATATTGCGGGTGGGGATTCTCCCGCCGGAACCGATTGTTCGGGACTCGCTTCGTGGATTGCGAATGCCGCGACTGATCGGCCAGTTTTTGGAGATCGATTTAATACCGGAAACGAGGAAGCCGCGTTGTTGGCGCGGGGGTTCCAATATGGGACCGCGCCCAACGCCTTGGTCATTGGTTGGAACGGTGGCCACACTGCGGTGACACTGCCCGATGGAACGTCGGTGGCCAGCGGTGAGCGCGGCGGTGTGCACCTCGGCGGCCCGGGCGCCTACCAGGCAGGATTCACGCACCACATGTTCCTTCCGGTGGAACTGGAGGACGGTGGCGCGCCGCCTCCGCCGGAGGCTTTGCCGCCTGCGCCGGACGCCCCTCCGCCGGCCCCAGACGCACCGCCCCCGCCGCCGGACGCTC
>NZ_LZHT01000035.1 GCF_001667315.1 Mycobacterium sp. 852002-10029_SCH5224772 | reverse complement strand
GCAACACGGCCACCACGTCGGCCTCGGTGACGCCGGCGGGCGCCTGCAACACCATCGTCTGGTTGAACTGATCGACCGGGCCGCCTGCCCTTTCCAGGCTGCGCAGCCAGCGGATGATCGGGGTGGCGGTGACCGGGCCGGTGCCCTCGTCGACCACACCGTCGTCGCCGTCGGCCACGCCGGCCACCCGGGCCAGCCGGGCCACGGTCTGCTCGGTGAAGATGTCGCGGGTCCGCAGCGCCAGGCCGGCCGCCCGGGCCCTTGTCACCACCTGCATCGACGAAATGCTGTCCCCGCCAAGGTCGAAGAACGAGTCGTCGGCGCCGACGCGCTCGATACCGAGGATTTGGGCGTAGATGCCGGCCAGGGTCTCCTCGACCGGGGTCTGTGGGGCGCGATAGCGATCGACATCGGTGTAGTCGGGTGACGGCAGGGCGCGCGCGTCGAGCTTGCCGTTGGGGGTCAGGGGCAGCGCCTCGAGAGCGAGGACGGCCGCCGGGATCATGTAGGCCGGGAGGTGCTCGCCCAGCCGGGCACGCAGCTCGGCCGGGTCCACTTCCCCGGTGACGTAGCCGACCAGGCGCTTATCGCCGGGACGGTCCTCACGCGCGATGACGACGGCCTGGTCCACCCCGTCCAGGGCGGCCAGCGCCGAGCGCACCTCGCCGAGTTCGATGCGATAGCCGCGGATCTTGACCTGGTCGTCGGCGCGGCCCAGGTAGTGCAGCTGCCCGTCTGCCCCCCACCGCACCAGGTCGCCGGTGCGATACATGCGCGCTC
>NZ_LZHT01000034.1 GCF_001667315.1 Mycobacterium sp. 852002-10029_SCH5224772 | reverse complement strand
TGAAGCTCGAGCCCGGCGCGCGTCGGGTCCGCGTACCCGGGCACACCTTGATCAACGAACTACGCGCCCAGGCCACCACGACAGAGCTGGGCGACACGCTGGGGCGTGCGTTGGCCGAGCGGTTACGCATCACCACCGCCGAGGCCGGGCGCCGGGTGGCCGAGGCCGCCGATCTCGGGCAGCGTCGTGCGCTGACCGGGGAGTTGTTGGCGCCCACCTTGGGGGCCACCGCGGCCGCCCAACGCCAGGGATTGATCGGCGATGGGCATGTGCGGGTGATTCGCGGGTTTTTTGCCGACCTGCCCTACGAGATCGACGCCTGCACCCGCGAGGACGCCGAGGCCGATCTGGCGCGTCAGGCCAGCAGGTTTCGCCCCGATGAGTTGGGCCAATACGCCCGCCGGGCGATGGGCTGGCTCAACCCCGACGGGAAACTCAATGATGCCGAACGTGCCCGCAAGCGCGGCATCACCATCGGGGCCCAGCACTACGACGGCATGTCACCCATCCGCGGGTATCTGACCCCCGAGGCGCGCGCCACGTTCGAACCCGTGCTGGCCAAACTCGGGGCCCCCGGGGCGTGTAACCCCTACGATGAGGTTCCCCTCATCGATGAGGTTCCTGATGAGGATGCGGCGCGCCGCGATATGCGCAGCCCGGCGCAACGCAATCACGACGCCCTGCTGGCCGGGCTGCGCGCCCTGCTGGCCTCCGGCGAGTTGGGCTGCCACAACGGCCTACCGGTGTCGGTCGTGGTCACCACCACCCTGCAAGACCTCGGGCAAAGGCGTCACCGGTGGCGGGTCGCTGGTGCCGATGTCGGATCTGATCCGCATGGCCAGCCACGCCCATCATTACCTGGCGATCTTCGACCGCGGCAAGGCGTTGGCGTTACACCACACCAAGCGGCTGGCCTCCCCCGCGCAGCGGATCATGTTGTATGCCAAAGACCGCGGGTGTACGAAACCAGGCTGCGACGCACCGGCTTACCATAGCCAGGTCCACCACGTGAGTGGCTGGACCAGCACCCACCGCACCGACATCGACGACCTCACCTTGGCCTGCGGCCCCGATAACCGGCTGGCCGAAAAGGGTTGGACCACCCGCAAAAACGCCCACGGTGTCACCGAATGGCGACCACCAGCCCACCTCGACCACGGACAACCCCGCACCAACGCCTTCCACCACCCCGAGCGATTCCTCAACCACGACGAAGACGACGACCCCGTTTGACGTTGGGACAGAGCGCTTTCGACGCCGCTAGCTCTCATGGCGGCGACCCGCTTCGCCCGGCTGCGCCGCGCTCGCGATCGCCGCTAGCTCTGATGGCGGCGACCCGCCGCGTCTTTCGCCGCGATGTAGCCGTACACCAGCCCCTGCGCGATCGTCGCGCCCGCGCCCGGATACGTCGTGCCGAACGCGTTCGCGGCGGTGTTGCCGATCGCATACAGTCCGGCGATCGCCCCGCCGTCTTCGCCCAGCACCCGCGCCCGCTCATCGGTCTTGAGCCCGCCGCAGGTGCCCAGATCGGAGAGCACCATTTTCACGGCATAGAAGGGGCCTTTGACCAACGGACGCAGGTTGGGGTTCGGCTTGATCGTCGGATCGCCGTAGTAGCGGTCGTAGGCGCTGCGGCCGCGCCCGAAGTCGGGATCCTCACCGGCGGCGGCGTTGTGATTGAACCGCGTCATCGTCTCGAAGAACTCCGATACCGGGAGGCCGATCCGCGCGCCCAGATCGGTGAGGTTGTCCGCGCGGGCCGCGATGCCGGCGTCGTACCAGGCCTGTGGGACCCGCATGCGCGGAAAGAGTTCGGCGCCAAAGACATAACTGTTGCGGTACTGCTGATCGAAGATGATCCACATCGCCTCGACCGGGCTGCCGGATCGTTCCAGCTCGAGCAACCGCTGCCCGAATGACATGTAGTCCGATGCTTCGTTCGCGAACCGGCGCCCGTGGTGATCGACGATCAGGCAGCCGGGCAGCGACCGCTCCGCCAGCATCACCACGGGCGCCTTGCCGGGCAGGGGCGCGACCGCGGGAAACCACCATGCCTGATCCATCAGATCGATGTCGGCGCCGACTTCCTGGCCCGCGCGGATCCCGTCGCCGGTGTTGGCCGCGGCACCCAGACTGAGATCGGCGCCCAACGCTTCCGACTGAAACTTCCACCGCATCTCCATGCTGTGATCGAAACCGCCGGTGGCCAGCACGACGCCGCGCCGCGCAGTGATCGTCACCTCGCGGCCCCCCTGGTCGACGACGGCGCCGGTCACGCACTGACCATCGCGGGCGAGGCGCACCAGCGCGGTATCGGTCCATACCGGGATCCCCGCGCGCAACACCCCGGTGAACAGCCCCGCCGCCAAGCCCTGCCCGCCCGCGGCGTAGCGCCTGCCCAGCAGTCGGCCGGCCACGCCCTGCGCCAGTCGCTTGCCGTACGTGGGAATGCCCTTGCGCGGCATGCGGGCCACCAGGTTCATCCAGCGGTAGTCGGCGCCCGTCGTCGGCATCGGGATGCTGACCTCCATCAGACCGGGTTGCAACCGGGTGCGGTACTCGCCGAGCAGCGCGGTGTCGAACGGGCGGCACTCGCAGGTGCGCCCGGCAGCGCTGCCGCCAGGCTCCTCGGGGTGGTAGTCGGAGTAGTCGCGCGCCCAGAACAGGCGCAGCGGCGTCGTGCGGCGCAGCATCTCCACCGTCGCCGACACGTGCGCCACAAATTGCGCCGACCGCTGCGCGGGTGCCGATCCGGCGACCACCGAGTCCAGGTAGGCGCCGGCGCGCTCGGCGGTGTCACCGGCATGGGCTTCGGCCAGTACCGGGCTCGCGGGCAGCCACAGCGCGCCACCGGAGCGGGCGGTCGAGCCGCCCACATACGACGATTTCTCCACGATCAACACCGACAGCCCGGATTCGTGGGCGGCCAACGCCGCGGCCATGCCGGTGCCGGAGCCGACGACGAGCAGATCAACGGCGGTGTCGGCCACGGGGAGCCCGGCGGGGATCGTCGTGCTGCGCGTCGTCACGTCCGAAACGTTAGGCCGCGGCGCCGCGGCGCAGGAAGAGCCGTCCTGATGAGTGGAACAACGTGGCCCGCGGGCCGGTCCGGGGGAGTTGAATCGCGGCCATGACGTCGCAGACGGAGGCCGACGAGGTTCGGCTGATAGAAGCGCAGGCCGCACCGGCGCGGTTCGCCCGCGGCTGGCACTGCCTGGGGCTGACCAAAGATTTCGGCGACGGCAAGCCCCACGCGGTCAACGCGTTCGGGCAGAAGCTCGTCGTCTTCCGCAGCGGTGACGGCAACATCAACGTCCTCGACGGCTACTGCCGGCACATGGGCGGCGACCTGTCCCAGGGCGAGGTGAAGGGCGACGAGATCGCGTGCCCGTTCCACGACTGGCGCTGGGGCGGCGACGGCCGCTGCAAGCAGGTGCCCTACAGCCGGCGCACCCCCAAACTGGCCCGCACACAGGCGTGGACGACGCTGCAGCAGGACGGCTTGCTGTTCGTGTGGAACGACCCCGAGGGCAAACCGCCGTCACCGGAGGTGACGATCCCGCGCATCGAGGGCGCCACCAGCGACCAGTGGACCGACTGGCATTGGTACACGACCGTGGTCGGCAGCAACTGCCGCGAAATCATCGACAACGTCGTGGATATGGCGCACTTCTTCTACATTCACGGTTCGTTGCCCACGTACTTCAAGAATATCTTCGAGGGGCACGTCGCCACCCAATACATGAACGGTGGAAGCCGACCGGACATGGGCGGCACGGGGTCGCAAATGCTGGGTACGACATCGGTGGCCTCGTACTACGGCCCCTCGTTCATGGTCGACGACCTGACGTATCACTACGAGTATGGCGACGCCAAGACGATCCTCATCAATTGCCACTATCCGATCGACTCGAATTCCTTTGTGCTGCAATACGGCATCATCGTGAAGAAGTCGGAGATGATGCCCGACGATCAGGCCATGGATACCGCGATCACCCTTGGCGACTATGTCAAGCTCGGTTTCGAGCAGGACGTCGAGATCTGGCGGCATAAGGCGCGCATCGACAACCCGCTCCTGGTCGAAGAGGACGGTCCGGTCTACCAGCTGCGCCGCTGGTATCAGCAGTTCTACGTCGACGCCGCCGACGTACAGCCGGATATGGTGGACCGCTTCGAGTTCGAGCTCGACACGACCCGCCCGTACGAGGCGTGGATGAAAGAGGTCGAGGCGAACATGGCCGCTCAGGCGGCGGGCTCGGTGTGATGGCACTCGACTGGTCGGTCCGGGCCGACAATCGCCTCGAGGACATGCCGATGATTCCCGTGGTGTGCCGCACCTGTGGTGCGGAAGTGCTGGCGCGCAAGAGCAGCTGGAACCAGACCAGCGTGCAGTGGAATGCCGCGGCGACGACCCGGTGCGCCGAACGCGCCGAGGCGCAGCAGATTTCGGGGCCCGGCAGCCGCGGCGTGTTCCTGGCGTGCTCGGCGCTGCGTGGGTCGATTCTGGACGCGGTGCGACTCGGCGACTTGTCCATCGTCGACGACGCCGTTCAGATCCGGACGTGACCAAGGCGCCGTGAGATGTCCAACGGCACCGGTCAATTGCCGAATATTTCAAGCGGGCCGACGTACGCGCGGTTGATCTTGACCCGCTCCGTCAAGCACCACGATCCATCGGGCCGGCGCCGCCAGGTGTCGTGATAGTCGCCGATGGTATAGAACCGCGTCGTCGGGTCAGCTGTCGAGTTCAAGTGCACATCGCGGATATAGGCGAGACTCACTGCGGTGTCTCCCGTGACGTCGACAACGACGTTGCCCAAGAGGTGCTGAGTGGGACCGCACTTGTCGAGGAACCCGCGAATCATCGTGATGATCGTCCCGCGTCCCTCCAGACTCCCGGTCCCGAAATCGCCGCGCGCATCGTCGGCAAGGATCTCGGCCATCGTGTCCCAATCACGATTGTCCATGGCTCTCGCGAACAGATTCAGTGCGCGCTCGACGTCGCGTTCATCGCAGACAGCCTGCAATCGTTCATCATCCATGCGGTTATTCCGTGGTGCTAGGCATGTGCGCCGCCGTCCGAAGCGACCAGGGCAATCATGCTCATGCGAGCTGGAAGGCGCTGATCGGGGCTTCCTCCGGGTAGGTCGCCGGGCCGCCCAGGTCATAGGCGGCGTTCAGCGCGCTGATGAAGTCCGGATCGTGCAGCGGTTCGCCGGGGATGTCGAGGTTGATGCCCTTGCCCTTGAGGTCGTCGACCATGATGTCGATGGCCTTGTCGACGGTCAGGTCATCGGTGCCGTCCATGTTCTTTTTCAGCTCGTCGAAGTCGGAGAACACCTCGGCCGACCAGTGCACCAGAAACCGGAGTTCGTCGGTGTGGTGGCGGGCGATCACGTCCTCAGCGTTTTTCAGCAGCCAATGCTCGCGGCTGGTGGGGTCCCCGATGAACACGGTGTCGAACGCCAGGCCCGCCGGAATCTGTTGGTCCAGTGGCCCGTTCGCCTCACCGCGGTGCACCATCATCTCGTTTTGCACCACCACACCGCGGTTGTTGATCGGGGGCAGGATGCGCTGGGGCGCCTTGAGTGGTCCGTGCGGCCAGTAGGTGAAGCCGCTGCCGGCGTCGAGCGAAAACCAGGTGATGACCTGTGCCATCTTGATCAGATAGTCGCGGAACAGGCCCGATTTGCCCATGACGCTCGTCAACCACGTGGGGGCGTTTTCGTGCCGCACACCGCGGAAGCTCGGCGCATCCAGGTGGCCCGGGTCGCGATTGGCGCACGGGCCGTTGATGTTGAACAGCATCATCTGCGGCTTGGCGTATTCGGCGTTCCAATAGTCCTTGGCCAGCTGCAGGAAGCGCTCGTTGTAGAAGCAGTCGTGCAATTGCGGGTAGAGCACCGCGCCGTAGTTGGCGAGGTAGCCGCGGAAGGTCGGGGTCAGGAACAAATCCAGCGACGGGCTGAACCCCTCGGGGAACATGCCGCTCATCGTCGCCATCAACTCGTCCGCGGACGCAAAGTGCTGAGCGATGATCAGTTTCCAGGGACCCTCGGTGTGCACCACCTCGAGGAGGCGCTCGCGTTGGTCGTCGGTGTAGACGTCGTCGATCTCGCGGGGCGGCGCGGCCGGCCGCAGCACGTCGGAAAGCTCCATCCGGCGCTCGTCGGTGAGCATCAGCTGTCTCCTTTGCAGTTCAAGATTGGTTGATTGTGCGCAGCGTCACCGCGACGCGGGAGACGGCTGTCCGGTGATCGGGACGTCAAACCGGAGCGGGTGGGCGAACTTGGCCCGCAGTAGCGCCCCGACCTCCGCGATGGCCAGCCGGCCCCGTGCGGTGGCATCGGAGCGCATCAGAAAGCCGTGGTACATGCCGGGATAACGAGTGACGGTGGTCTGCACGTCGGCGTCGCGCAGCCGGTCGGCGTAGCGCTCACCCCAGTCCCGGATCGGGTCGCAGCCCCCGGTGACCACGATCGCCGGCGGCAGACTCGACAGGTCGGCCGCGTACGCCGGAACCAGATACGGGTCCGTGGGCGGTCCGGCGTCGCCGTCGGCCAGCGCGTGCACGTACTCGATGTCGTCGCGGGCGAGCAGCGGCGCGTCGGGCATCGCAGCGATCGAGGCAACGGACATGTCGCGGTCCAGGCCGGGATACAGCAGCACCTGCGCACAGATGGCCGGTCCGTGGCGATCCCGCGCCGCGAGTGCCACCGCCGCGGCCAGCGCGCCGCCGGCGCTGTCGCCGACGACCGCGAGCCGGTCGGCGTCGACGCCCAGTTCTCCGGCGTTTCGTGACACCCATTCGGTGGCGGTGTAGGCATCGTCGAACTGCGCGGGCGGCGGTGACTCCGGGGCCAGCCGGTAGTCCACGGCCACGACGGTCGCCGCCGAGGCCGAGGCCAGCTCACGCGCCAGCGGCTCGAAGGAGCGGTTGGAGCCCATCACCAGTCCGCCGCCGTGTAGATAGATCAACACCGGTGCGCCGGAATCCGTTGTCGGACGATAAATCCTGACCGCTACATCGCCGACGGCGCCCGGGACGGCCCACTCGGTGACGCTGGTCATCTCGGGCATGTCCTGCGGCAGCGGTGCGGATTCGAGTCCGGCGCGCACCGCGGCCAAACCCCGTTGCCGCATCGGGGCGATCTCGCCGAACGAGGCCACCCGGGCGGCCGCGTCGGGATCCATGGCGTGCGAGGTCATGTCGGCCGTCACGTCGGCAGCCATGTCATTGCGGCGCGGATTCGAACCGCGTTCCGGTCCGTAGTCGTGGGTGTTGTTGCGCGGCAAGCATATTAGCCCGTTCGGTCATCGCCGCCCCGACGCTGTCCGGATGGGTGTGCAGGTAGAAGCGACCTTCGGCGGACTGCCGGAACATCATCCCGGCGGCCTCCAGCGGTTCCATGGCTGCGGCCTTGATGCCGAGCATGGTCGAGCGGTGGGTTTCGGCGGCCGCCGCGTCGCTGGCGGCGCCGGGGTCGACGCCGCCGGCCGACTCGAAGATGTTGGAGCGCACCGGTCCGGGCAGCACGGCCTGGACGCGGATGTGGTGGTCGTGCCCCGCCGCCTGCACTTCGAGGTGCAAACATTCGGTCAGCGACAGCACCGCGTGCTTGCTCACGATGTAGGGCGCCTGCAACGGGATCGCCACCACCGCGCCCACCGATGCGATGTTCCACACCCATGCCTGCTCATCGGTGGCCATCATCTTCGGCAGAAACGCGCGCACGCCGTAGAAAACACCGCTGACGTTGATGTCCATGATGCGCTGCCAGTTGGCCACCGGCGTGTCCCACAGGTAGCCGAACTGTTCGATGCCGGCGTTGTTCACCAGCAGGCGCACCGGCCCGACGTCACGGTAGGCACGGTCGGCGAGATCCTGCACGGCGTCGGGGTCGCGCACGTCGCAGACGACATCGTGAGCCACGCCGCCCACCGCGGACAACTCGTCGCGCAGGGCGGCGACGGCGTCCCCGTTGACGTCGGCCAGCACCACCGTCATGCCCAACCGGGAGGCGTGCCGGGCCAGCCCGGCGCCGATGCCGGATCCGGCACCGGTGATGACCGCGACCCCGTCCCCGAAGGCTTTCTGAGCGTCCATGACTATGAGTCGGCGCGGCTTTCGGCGTGTAATTCCGAGAGCAGAACCGAGTTGGTGGCGTCGAGGATTACGTCCATCTCGGTGAATTCCAGTCCATTGGCGCCGCGCCGAACGCCGACGTTGACCACGCCGCTGGATACCGCGAATGGTACGAAGTTGGCGATGTGGTTGACGAAGATGTAAAACCGCGCGCGGGTGACGTCCCCGTCGGCGCCGGTGCGACACAGGTTGGTGGCGTGGTGCCGCAACGGGTAGGGGCTCTGCTTGCGGTGCTCGGACAGCCATTCCATCACCGCGTCGCGGCCGTTGAGCTCCGGTGACATCAATTCCTCGAAAGGACTTGCGCCGGAATCGCTTCGGGTCAGGTAGTGCACATCCTCGGCATAGCTGGCCGCCAGCTCGCCGTAGTGGGCCTCGTCGTAGTGGTACCAGAAGGACGCGATGAACTCCTGCAATTCGGGCAGCGTGATGTCGTTGCTCATGGCGCCAGTCAACTCCGGTGTGGCCTTCCTAACACCGCCGATGCCCGGTCAGTGGAACATGGTCTGAATTCAACCGGTGATCAGCTCCCACAGGGCTCCAGCGCTGGCGTGCAGCGCCGCGTCGGTGACCCGTTCGTCCCAATACCGCACCGAGCCGAACTCCGAACGCCATGCGAGCGCGGCCCGGGTGAACTCGTGCAACGCGTGCTCACGGGTGGTGCCGATCGCGCCGTGCACCTGGTGGGCGTTGCGTACCACCACTGAAGTCGCGTGGCCGGCACACGAACGCGCCACGGCCACAAGGAAAGCCAGGTCGGGCGTCGACCATTCGCCGATGACCGCGGCGTGCAGTGCGGCCTCGGTCGTCGCCCGGGCGAGTGCGGCCTCGGCGGCGATGTCGGAGATCAGGTTCTGTACCGCCTGGAATTTGGACAGGGGGCGGCCGAACTGGACTCGTGCGGCCGCGTGGTCGACGCACAGTTGCAGGATCCGATCCAGGGCGGCGCTCACCTGGATGGATCGCACCAGGGCCGCTTTCAGCTGCAGCTGGTTGAGGAGGGCTGCGGTGACCGGGACGCCGTGCAGGGTGGCCGGTTCGGCGGCCACCGTGTCGCGTGGTTCGCCGATCAGGTTGCCACCCTGGGTGATCGTGAGCTGCTCGGCGGCGACGTCGGCGACCCGGTGCCCGCCCTCGGCTCGCCACACGACCACGATCCGGTCGGCCGAGGCGGCCCAGGGCACGTCTGTCGCGGTTCCCTGTTTGTCGAGCACGCACATGGTCCGAACCGCGTCGCCCGCGGGCATCCCGCTGGCCTCCAGCAGCCAGCATGCCAATAAGTCGTGCTCGGCCAACGGGATTCGGACCCCATGCCGGACGGCTGTGGCCATGAGTTCGGCCGCCTCGTACCAACTTGCCCCGCTGCCGCGGTGCTGTTCCGTCCCGGTCAGTCGGACCAGGCCAAGCTCGTCGAGGCGCTGCCAGAGGGCGGGGTCGCGCTCGACCGTCCCTGCGGGCGGGTGCTTTTCGCGGTAATCGGAAAATACCGCCTCCATCATGTCGACGAGCGCGGCGTCAACCGGAGGGCGGGCGCTCATCGCATGCCCAATCCGCGCGCGAGCACGCCACGCAAGACCTCGTTGGTGCCGCCGCGCAGCGTAAAGCCTGGCCGCTGATCCAAGGCCGCAGATACCAGGGCCGAGAACCCCGCGTCGGGGGAATCCTGCAGGTCGGCGAATTCCGCGACGTCGCCTTCGGTGGTGGTGCCCAGCACCTTGACCACCGCGGCGGGTAGGTCCGCGGGCTCGTGCCGTTCCAGCGCGCCGGCCACCGCGGTGGACATCTGATGCAAGCCGGCGATGCGGGCCACCAGTCGCCCCAGATCCGGATCGCGAGGGATGGCGTTTGACGCCATGCGATCGGCGCAGGCGGCCAGCAACACGAACGTGGACAGGAACCGCTCGGGGCCGCTGCGTTCGAAGGCGAGCTCGGAGGTCACCTGCTGCCAGCCGTTGCCGATCTCACCGAACACCATGGCGTCGGGGACGAACGCCGAATCCAGGATCACCTCGTTGAAGTGGTGGGCGCCGTTCATCGACACGATCGGCCGGATCTCGATGCCGGGTCCGCGCAGGTCGATGATGAATTGGCTCAGCCCCCCATGCCGATTCGCCGGGTCCACCGGCGCGGTGCGCGCGAGTGCGATGAACGCATGCGCGAGGTGGGCGCCCGAGGTCCACACTTTGGTGCCCGTCAGCGACCAGCCCCCGTCGACGCGGGTCGCGCGGGTGTGCACGCTGGCCAGATCGGAGCCCGAATCCGGCTCGCTCATCCCGATGCCGAAGAAGCATTCTCCGCGCACGATGCGGGGGAGGAACTCCTGCTTCTGTTCTTCCGTGCCGTATTTGAGCAGCGAGGGCACGATCTGGCGGTCGGCGATCCAATGCGCGGCGACGGGTGCGCCCGCGGCCAGCAGTTCCTCGGTCACCACGAACCGTTCCAGGAACGATCGCCCGTGGCCGCCGTATTCCGACGGCACCGTCATGCCCAACCAACCGCGCGCGGCGAGCGCGGCGGTGAATGTCTCGTCCCAACCCGTCAGCCAGGCATCGACTGCTGGGGTGAACGCCGCGGCGGCCAATTGGTCGGCAAGAAAATCGCGCACCTCGTCGCGCAACTCCTCGGTCGTCGCGGCGTCGACGCTGGCGGGCGGCACCAGACGGGGGAGTGTCATCAGCGTTTCGTCCACTTCGCGATGCGCTGCGCGGGCAGATTGATGGTCCAGACTTGGGTCGGTCCGTCGGTGTCGATATCGAGAGGCACGCTCATGCGGGCAACTGTAGTGACTTGGTCCGCAGACACTCTTCGAACCCGGGGAGGCCGGTTCGGTTCAACCGAACGCGTGCTGTTCGAGACTGAAACGCTCCCGCAGCAGACGTTTGAGCAATTTGCCGCTGGGGTTTTTCGGAAGCGCATCCACGAGGAACACACGTTTGGGCGTCTTGAATCCGGCCAGGTGCGCGCGGCAGTGCGAGAACAGTTCCTCTTCGGTGAGGGTGACGCCGTCGCGGGGAACGACGGCGGCCACCACCGCCTCCACCCACACCGGGTGGGGCAGGCCGAACACCGCAACCTCTTGAACACCGTTGTGCCAGTAGAGGACTTCTTCGACCTCCCTGCTGGCCACGTTCTCGCCGCCGGTCTTGATCATGTCCTTTTTGCGATCCACGACGTGCAGCAGTCCGTGCTCGTCGTAGTAGCCCAGGTCGCCGGAGTGGAACCAGCCGCCCCTGAAAGCCGCCGCGGTGCGTTCCGGGTCGTTCAGGTAACCCAGGGTCAAATGCGGGCTGCGGTGGGCGATCTCGCCGACCACGCCGGATGCGACGGGGAGGTCGTCGTCGTCGAGGATGGCGGTTTCCACGTTGAGCACCGGCCGTCCGGCCGAACCGGCGTGCGCGTCCTGCTCGTCGGGTCCCAGCGCGCAGGCCAGTGGCGCCATCTCGGTCTGGCCGTAGAAATTCCACAGTCGTAGGTGGGGCAGCCGCTCGCGGATCTCGTGCAGGATCTCCGCAGGCATCGCCGAGGCGCCGTAATAGCCCTTACGCAGGCTGGACAGGTCCACCTGATCGAACACCGGTGAGCGCAGCAGCGAGATCCACACCGTCGGGGGAGCGAAATAGCTGGTGACGCGGTAACGCTCGATGGTGCGCAACACCGTTTCGGGGTCGGGACGCGGCAGGATGATGCTGGTGGCGCCCAGATAGATGTCGGTGGCCAGGAAGTTGTCCAGCTGGGCGCAGTGATACAGCGGCAGCGAGTGGATCTCGACGTCGTCGGGCGACATGTCGCCGGCGACGATCGTGCTGACGTACTGCCACATCAGGCTGCGGCTGGTGTGGATGGCGGCCTTGGGGCGGGATTCGGTTCCGCTGGTGTACATCAGCCGCACGGGCTGGTCGTCGTCGATGTGCGGGCTCGGCGCCGGCGTGTCGGTGGTCAGCCACTGGGCAAAATCCGCCCAACCGGCTATGCCTTCGTGTCCGCTCGGCAGCAGGGCGACTTTGGTCCTGACCACACCGCCGCGCCGCATCGCCTCGTCGGCGGTCGGCGTCAGCTCCGCTTCGACGACGAAACCGCCGACCTGACTGTGATCGAGGATGTAGGCGATCTCCTCGGCGGTCAGCATGAAGTTGACCGGCACCAAGACCACTCCCGCACGCGCCGTCGCGAATGCCAGCACGGCGTACTGCCAGCAGTTACGCGACAACAGGCCGAGCCGGCCGCCGGGTCCAAAACCGCTGTCGTGCAACGCTGCCGCCGCCCGGTCCACCAGAGTGTCGAACTCGGCGAATGTGAGCACGACGGCATCGTCGATAACCGCGATCTTGTCCGGCTGCCGGCGGGCCGACCGCCGGGGAATATCGCCGAGTCCATGGCTACGCGCACGTTCGATCATGGCGTCGAGGTCATCGGACTGCATGCCGGCCACGGTAAGCGGCAACGCCTATCAGCGCCTCGTCCGCGTCCCGCTGAGTAGACAAAGCCCTGCCCCTGGCCGCGGATCGCCCCGATACTCGTGGGCATGAGCACTGGCGTCCCCATCACGACCGAGACCGCCGGATGGGCGGGTGCGGATCCCGCAGACGTCGACGAACTGCGGGCCAACCTGCGTCAGGCGGATCCCGGGGTGCTGGTCGCCGTCCTGGCGCAATTGACCGGCGATCCGGCGGTGGTTGACCGGTTCGCGCCGCGAATCACCTATGTGCCAGACCCGCCGGAGCAGGCCGGCGCCACCGACCCGGTGACGGCCGCGCGGCTCATCGAGGAGATCGTCGCTGCGCTGCGGGAGCCGCGCCGGGCGGACGCGGTGCCCGCCGACGACCTGGACCTCTTCACACGTGTCGCCCCCGTCGCGCTCGGGGGAGAGATCGGCCCCGAATATCTCCAACTCCTGCTCGAGCAAGGCGGATTCCAGCCTTCGCAACCGGTGCTACCGCGCACCGCGAAGCTTCCCGCGGACTTCCGGGTTGTCATCATCGGCGCGGGCATCGCCGGGATCACCGCCGCCCTTGCGTGTGCGGAGGCCGGCATCGACTACCAGATCGTCGAGCGAAACGACGAGGTCGGCGGCACCTGGTACACCACCACCTATCCCGGCATCGGGGTGGACACGCCGTCGGCGTACTACTCGTTGTCACGCGACATCAACGGCGACTGGTCGAGCTACTACCCGCAGGGTGCGGAGTACCAGGCATACCTGGTGTCGGTGGCGGACAAGAACGGTCTGCGCAGGCACACGCGGTTCGGTACCGAGGTGGAAGCCTTGTGGTGGGAGGAGCAGCGCCAGCAGTGGCAGATCCACTCGGTCGCCCCCGACGGAACGCGCGACGTCAGTTACGCGAATGTGGTGATCCCGGCCGCCGGATATCTCAACCGGCCGCGTTGGCCGGATCTGCCTGGCCGCGAGACGTTCTCGGGGACTTCCCTCCATTCCGCGCGGTGGGATCGGACGCTGGACCTCACGGGCAGGCGGGTCGCGATCATCGGAGCCGGCTGCACCGCGGTCCAGATCGTCGACGCGTGCGTCGACCAGGTCGCGCACTTGACCGTTTTCCAACGCCAGCCGCACTGGGTCGCGCCGCGACGGCGGGCATCCGACGATGTTCCCGCCTACCGGCGCTGGCTGGGCACCCGGCTGCCGTACTACGCCAATTGGGTTCGACTCAAGTCCTATTGGGGGACATCGGACAACAACTATCCGGTGATCCTGCACGACGAGCAGTGGGCGGCCGAGCATCTGTCGATCTCGCCGGCCAACGACGTGCTGCTGCAGATGTGCCTCGATTACATCGATCGCGTGTTCGGTGCGGGCAGCGAACTCGCCCGCAAGATCACGCCCGACTTCGCTCCCTACGGCAAGCGGATCATCCGCGATCCCGGCGGCTACTACGCCGCGCTGGCCCGTGAGCACGTCGACGTCGAGGCCAGTGAGCCGGCCTTGGTCAACGAGGCCGGAATCGTGACGGAGGACGGCAGGCAGATCGACCTCGACGTCATAGTCTACGCGACGGGCTATTACCTGGATTTCCTTTCCACCGTGGACATTCGGGGCCGCGGCGGCAAGAAATTGGCCGAGGAATGGGGCGACTCCCCCCGGGCCTACCGCGGCGGGATGGTGCCGGGATTCCCGAACCTGTTCATTTCCTCTGCCCCGAATTACAGTCCGGGACACGGCGCGGGGCACAACTTCGGTGTCGAAGTGATGGTGCACTACGTGATGGAATGCCTGCAGTTGATGGCGCTGCGCAAGGCCGCCAGCATGGAGGTGACGCAGCGCGCCTACGAGGACTACGTCGACCGCATCGATGCGACCATGGCCGGCACCGTATGGCGCCACACCCCATCGGCGCACACCTACTATCGCTCGGGCGGCCGGATCGTGATCGCCTTCCCGTACCGCCTGGTCGACTTTTGGCGCGACCATCGCGCCCCGGTCGAAGAGGATCTGAAGCTTCGATGAGCCGGTTACTCTCGGGCAAAACAGCTTTGGTTACCGGTAGCAGCCGCGGTATCGGCCGTGCCATTGCGCAGCGACTGGCGGCCGAGGGCGCCACGGTGGCGGTCACGGCGCGATCGCACACACCCTCGTTATCGGCGCGGGCCGGAACGACCACCGCCCTGCCCGGCACCATCGGCGAAACGGTGGAGCTGATCGAGGCCGCCGGTGGTTCGGCGTTCGGTATTGCGAGCGACCTGGAGGATGCGCGGCAGCGTGACAGTCTGGTCGATGCGGTCCTGGCCCGCACCGGACGCATCGACATCCTGGTCAACAATGCCGGTTTCGCCGACTACTCGTTGGTCGAGGACATGAGTTTGGAAACATTCGACCGCACCGTGGAGCACTACCTGCGGGTTCCGTTCGTGCTGACGAAATCGGCCGTGCCGCACATGCGTGACCGGGGGGCGGGCTGGATTGTCAACATCGGTTCCGTCACGGGCGTGGCCCCGGTCCGGCCGTACCGGGAATACAACAAGACATCCGGCGACGTGATCTATGCGTCCCTGAAAGCCGCCCTGCACCGGTTCACCCAGGGCGTGGCCGCCGAGCTGCTGGACGCCAACATCGCGGTGAATTGCGTCGGCCCGTCAACGGCGGTCCGCACACCCGGTGCCGCGCAGCTGATCCCGGATTCGTTCCCGACCGAACCGGTCGAGTACCTGGCCGAGACCGTGCTGGCGATGTGTCATGTACCCGCCGAGGAGCGCACGGGATTGGTCGCCTTCAGCCTGCATTACCCGTGGTCGCAGCAGCTACCGGTGCATAGCCTGGACGGTACCGAATTGCTGCCCCCGTTAGAGCCGCCGGCGACTGCCAATCCGAACGTTCTGCCCGCCGGCGTCTAGACCAGCACCGGGTCGGCGATGGCGCAGAAGCTGTGGCACACCCGGTCGCGGATGATCACGTCCGTGGTCTCCGGGTCGAACCAGCGGTCCACCACCGCCCAGTGGACAGGGTGCATCAGGTAGGGCCCCATCAGCGCCTCGACGTCGGCGAACTCCTGCTCGAATACGTGCGTCCACGAGGAGGTTCCGACCGCCGCCGACACCCGGCTCAGCTGCCAGGCCCGGATCGTCGGTAGATACCGCGGCATCGAAGACAGCTCGCGCTCGAACCGGGTGAGGGTGTCCTCGGGTGTGCCTGGCTGCACACGCAACAGCAGCGCCCGGTAGACCGTGCCAGGTTTGTCGCCGGTGCGAACGGGGGCGCCCGCATAGCCCACGCCATTGACCCTGCCCACCGAGGGGTCGACGAGTACCGCGGCGAGATCATCTGTCGCTCGGTCACATTGGGCCTTGGTGGCGAACCGCAGATGCACCAGAATATCGCCCCCGTTGCGCGAGCCGGGCAGGGTCGGTTGCACCACCTGGCGCAGCGGCGCCGCCGCACCGGCGGCCCTGCGCAACTCGTCGAGAATCCGGTCGTGGTCGACCCCGGCGACGTCGACGAGTCGCGTGAGGTTATACATCGCACAGTCCGTCTACGTCATCGGCCGCCGCGGCAAAAGACCGCGACCGCTCGGTCACCAATTCGTCGGTCCGCGACCACCATTCGCCCAGCGCCGGATCCGGCCGGCCTTTCCAGGTCATCTCCCACCACGCTTGTGCACCGGGCAGGGTCCAGGTCGCCGTGATGACGTTGGTGTCGTCGTCGAACCAGATCGGTGGGCTCACCAGAATGTCGCGCAGCGTCATACCCCGTGCCCGCGCTCCTGGGGCGTATTCGGCGAGGTAGGCGTCGACGAATCGGCGAGCACATCCGGGTCGCGTCACCACCCGGTCGATCACGAAGACTTCGCCGTCGGCCATGAGCCGACCGTAGGACAGGCCGGGGACGCGGCGGCGGCGGCTCCCGACCACCGGGAACCTACCGTTGACGATCTCCGGATGCGGGACAAGGGTCGCCGCATGAGCGCAGCGCCGTCCGACCCGTTCGCCCCCGCTGTCCTGGGGCCGGTGACATTGCGTAACCGGGTGATCAAGGCCGCGACGTCGGAAGGCCGATCGCCGCGTGGCCTGGTTACCGAAGATCTGATCGACTTCCATCGCGCCTTTGCCCGGGGTGGCGTCGGCATGACGACCGTCGCCTACTGCTGCGTGTCGCCCGAGGGAGCCAGCGCGCCCGGGCAGATCGTGATGAGCGAGGCGGCCGTTCCGGGGCTCCGGAAGCTGACCGACGCGGTCCACCGCGAGGGTGCGGCGATCGCGGCCCAGCTGGGTCACGCGGGCGTGGTGGCGCAGAAGAAGCTGACCGGAGTCACTCCGGTGGCGCCGAGCAGGTTCATCAACCCCGCTTCCATGGGTTACTGCCGCGAGATCACCCGCGCCGAGATCGCCCGGGTGATCGACCAATTCGGCGCGGCCGCCCGGGTGGCCGCCGACACGGGCTTCGACGCGGTCGAACTGCATTTCGGTCACCTGTACCTGCCGAGCTCGTTTTTGAGTCCCTTGATCAACCGGCGCAAGGATGAATACGGCGGTGACATCGACAACCGGTCACGGTTCTGCCGCGAGATCGCCCGGCGCGTGCGCGACGAGGTCGGTGACCGCGTCGCGGTGACCGCCAAGCTCGATATGGACGACGGAGTACCCGGTAGCATCTGGGTTGACGAGGCGTTGCGTACCGCCGCGCTGCTCGACGCCGACGCTGTGCTGGATGCGATCGAATTGACCCAGGGCTCTTCGGTGTTCAAGCCTATGTACCTGTTCCGTGGTGATGTCCCGGTCAAGGAATTCGCGCAGGTCATGCCGCAGCCCATGCGCACCGGGATCCGCCTCATCGGGAAATGGGCGATGGGCGACTACCCCTACCACGACCTCTACATGCTGGAGAATGCCCGCCAGTTCGTCCCGGTCATGCGCAACACCAAGCTGATCCTGTTGGGCGGCATCACCAACCGCGAGCACGTGGAGACCGGTATGCGCGAAGGCTTCGATTTTGTCGCGATGGGGCGGGCACTGCTGCGCGAACCGGACCTGGTCTCCAGGATGATCGCCGATCCCGCAACACGCAGTCGGTGCACTCACAACAACAAGTGCATGGTCACCGTCTTCGGGCGGACCCACTGCGTGCTGGATCCGGACCAGCGCTACGGTGCGGCAGAAGCACTGCGCACCAACGAATTACCGTTGCAGTAGATCGGCCAGGGCCGCGCTCGCCGCTGTGCGCGCCCGGTGCGCGATGTCGAGCATCGGCATCGTCATGAACCCGTGGATGCCGCCGTCGTAACGGAGTTGCGCGGTGGGCACGCCGGCCGCCTCGAGCGCAGCGCCGAAGGCTAATCCCTCGTCGCGCAGTGGATCGTGGCCGGCGACCACCACCACGGCGGGCGGCAGCCCGCGTAGGTCGGCGTTCAGCGGTGTGGCGTACGGGTGCGCGCGGTCCTCGAACGATGGCACGTAGCAATCCCAATACCACTGCAGCGCCGGCTTCGGGTTGTAGTAGCCCTGCCCGAAGAGCCGGTAGGACTCGGTGTCGAAGTCGGCCGCGATCACCGGGTAGAGCAGCAGTTGGGCGGCCGGCGTCGGGCCGCCGCGGTCGCGGGCCATCACCGCGGTCACCGCGGCCAGGTTGCCTCCGGCGCTGTCGCCGCCCACCACCAGACGCCTGGGATCGGCCCCGAGAGCTGCGGCGTTGTCGTAGGCCCAGCACGTCACGGCGTACACGTCCTCGGCGGCGGCCGGCCAGGAGTTCTCCGGAGCCAACCGATAGTCGACCGAAACAACAACGGCGGGAACAAGGTTGGCGATGTTACGGCATAGCTCGTCGTGGCTGTCCAGATCGCAGAATACGAACCCGCCGCCGTGGGCGTACACCAGCAGGGGGAGCGGCCCCACGGCCTCAGGCCGGTATACGCGGACGGGGATCGGAGCGCCCTGACCCTCGACCGAGCGATCGTCGACCTCGGCGATGGGTTCGGGCTGCGCCGGCGGCACCAACCTGGATCGGATGAGCGCTCGTGCCTCGGCGCCGCTCATCTCCTGAACCGGTGGGAACCCGCCATCCAATTGCTCGATGATCGCAGCGATCTGCGGGTCGAGGCTCACGCGTACTGCAGCGCGGGCCGCGCCGGCCGCAACGGACGCAACGGCTGCAGCGTCGGCGCCACCCGCTGCGGTCCGTCTTCGACGTTGCGCCAGATGCCCATCGCCGTCATGCGCACCGGGGCGGCCAGGCGTTGATCGAACATCATGCGATTCATCGGGCCGCATACCGACACCGCGGCCATGACTTTCTGGGTCTCACCGGTGCCGCCGATCGGCGCTGCGACGCAACCGAATCCGAGCAGCGACTCCTCACGCTCGAAGGCGACGCCATGGGCGCGCACCTTCGCCAGTTCGACGGCGAGTTGGGTGCCGCTGGAGATCGAGTACTTCGTCTGACGCACCCGCAGGTCGAGTTCGGGCTCACCGTCGCAGTAGGCCAGGATCGCCTTGCCGACGGCCGTACAGTGGGCGGGCTGACGAGCGCCCACGCGCGTGGGGATCCTGTGGTCGCCGACCTTGTCGAGGTAGACGACGTCGGCACCGTCCAGGACCGCGAGGTGCACGACAAGCCCGGTGGCGCGGTGCAATTCGCCAAGCAGGGGGGCGGCCGCGCGCACCAGCCGATCCTGGTGCACGGCAAGCGAACCCAGCTCGACGAGTCGCATGCCAAGCTCGTAGTCGCGGCCACTGCGGCGCAGCCAGCGCAGCTGAACCAGGCGCTCGAGCATCCGGTGCGCCGAGGAGCGCGGCAGGCCGGTGCGCCGCACGATCTGGGCCAGCGTCAGCCGTCCGGGGCCGTCGAATGCGTCCAGGACCAGCGAGATGCGGTCGATGACCGCGGTGGGGGTTTCGACAGGCGCCGGCATAAGTCCTCCTGGCTGGCATATTCCTATTAGGAATATAGTTCTAGCACATGACTGTGGCCGCTGTCACATAGCACGCCAACATTGCCGAGCAGACGCAAAAGCACCCGACACGTCGTGCGTGCGGGTGCTTTACGTCTGCTCGCGAGAGAAGCTCAGCCCTTGGCCGCCGAGCGCCCGGCGCGGCGGCCGTAGAAGCTGCCGTCACCCAGCGAGACGCCGCTGGCGTAACCCCACGCGGCCAGCCCGGCGGTGCAGCGGCCGGCGGCGAAGAGCCCGGGGATGGGCGCGCCGCTGACGTGCAGCACCTCGGCGTCCAGCGTGGTGGCGAGCCCGCCCAGGGTGAAGCCGCCGGTGTTTTCCCGCAGGTCGATCGCGCCGACCGGGGAGCCGATCGGCTTGATCCACTCGGGCTTCTTGTGCAGCAGCGGATCCTCGCCGCGCGCGGCGCCTTCGTTGTAGGCGGCCACGGTGGCCTGCAGCGAACCGGGTGGCAGGCCCATGTCGCGTTCCAGGTCGGCGACGCTGTCGGCCACCCAGGTCGCCGGTCGCAGCATCAGCTTCGGCGACCACGAGGCCTCCGCCTCCTCCTGCGCGTCACCGTCGATGATCAGATACGCGACGTTGTCCTGCTGGTACAGGGTGAGCTGCCCGATCCGGCCCGGGTAGGTGTCCTCGGCGACGTAGCGCTGACCCCGGCCATTGACCAGGATGCCGCGCACCAGCTGCTGGGGGTCGACGAAGATCGCGACCTCGGTGGCGTCCATGTGCGCCAGATCGGCGCCCAGCGCCTGCGCCATCCGGATGGCCTGCCCGTCGTGCTGCTCGATCGACGCGGCCGGCCGCCCCGCGATGCGCGGCGCGTAACGCGCCACCATCGCGTCGTTGTAGGCGAAGCTGCCCGTGGCGAGCACGACTCCGTGGCGGGCCCGGACCGCTATGTCGTTTCCGTATTGCCGGGCGCAGATGCCCACCACCCGGCCGCCGGATTCGGTGATCAGCCGCTGCACCCGCACGTCGTAGAGCGCTCGGGCGCCGGCGGCGGTGGCGGTTTCGACGAGCGGCTTCATCAGCATGTAGCCGGCGCTGGCCTCGCCCTGCTTCTTGTTCTGCATCTGCGGGACGTGCCCGCGCGGGGCGGGGGAGGCGATCGTGTTGAACGGGTAAGAGTTTTCGCCGCCGCTGTACATCAGCCCCTGATCGCCCATGGGCTCCCACCCGGGCTCGGCGAAGAACTCAGCCTTGAACGGCACGCCGCAGCCGACCAGCCAGTCGAAGTGGGCGACGCTGCCGGCGCAGTAGTCGGCGATCCTGTTCTCGTCGGCCCCGGGCCCCATCGCCACATTGAGGAATGCCGCCATGTTGTCGACGGAATCGCTGAAACCGCAAGCGTTTTGCAGTGCCGTGCCACCGCCGAGGTAGATGAATCCGCCGGCCATCGATGCTGCGCCGCCCCAGGAGCCGGTGCGCTCCAGCACCAGGACGTCGGCGCCGGACCGGGCCGCTTCCACGGCCGCCGCGGCGCCCGCGATCCCATAGCCGGCGATGACGACGTCGGCCTCGGCGTCCCACGAAGTGATCGAGGACGCCGCCACCGGCGTCACGTCCGATTCGGGCGTCACAGGCGCATCGCCGCGGGCATCTCGCCGACCCACTGGTGGCCCCAGTAGCTGTCGGCGGTGATTTCCTCTGCGGTGTAATAGGTTTCGTCGACCCGCATCCCGTCGGTGCCGAATTCGATGTCCCAGTCGCCGGGGGCGCGGACATAGAACGAGACCATCTTGTCGTTGGTGTGCCGACCGAGGGTGGACGAGAGTTGGAACCCCTCGGCGTTGACCCGGTCCAGCGCCTGCCCGACGGCGTCGAGGGTGTCGACCTCGACCATGATGTGGACCAGGCGCGGGTCGCGCTGGTGTGCGGCGGGGACGATCGCCAGGCTGTGGTGGCGCTCGTTGATGCCCAGGAACCGAACCCGCACCGGGCCAAACTCTTTGGGCAGCGGCACCCGGAAAGCGCCGCGGGCGCGGAAACCCAGCACCTCGGTGTAGAAATCGAACAGCCCGTTGGGATCGGTGGCGGGCACCACCACGTGGCCCAGGCCCTGGTCGCCGGTGACGAATCGCGCGCCGAACGGCGTGACGACGGGGCTGTGGTCGAGCACCGCGCCGTGGAACACCTCGAGCGTGGTGCCGGCGGGGTCCTCGAACGTGATCACCTCTTCGACGCGGCGGGCCTCGGCCTCGTCGGTGGAGAGCTGCTTGTATGCCACGCCGGCGCCGTCGAGGGCGGCCTGCACGCGCCGCAATGCCGAGTGGTCGCGCACTTCCCAGCCAATGGTCAGCACCCGGTCGGTCTCGCCGGGCACCACGATGAGACGGGCCGCGCGCTCGTCCATCCGCAGATACAGCGCCGACGGGTCGGGGCCCTTACCCTCGGCGAAACCCAGCACCCCGAAGGCGAACTGCCGCCAACGGTCGATGTCGTTGGTCGAAATGGTGATGTAGCCCAGGCTTTTCAGGTCGCTCACGTCTGGAGTTCTCCGGCTCAGATCAGGGCCCGCAGCGGGCCGTCGGGCGGGTCGATGCCGATCGAACTCAGCGCCGCCGCGTGATAGGTGGTGCCGGGCACGTGGATGGCGTGCATCTGACCGACGTGCACGTCACGCCAATACCGTTGCAGCGGTTTGTCCATCCGGGCCGCGTTGCCGCCGGAGCGGGCGAAGATCTCGTCGACAGCCGAGACCGCGCGCCACACCGCGCGAACCTGGGTGCGGCGCCCGGCAGCGCGGTCGGCGAACGACACCTCTTTGCCGGCCGCGACCATGTCGTAGATGCGGTCGGCGTTGGCCAGTAGCTCCTGGCGGGCCGCGTTGATGTCGGCGGCGGCCTCGCCGATCGCGTGCATCACGTAGGGATCATCCTTGATCGCGGTCCCGGTGGCACCCACCCGGCCCCGTTGGTAATCCAGGTGCGCGGCCAGCGCGCCCTCGGCGATGCCGATGGTGGCCGCCGAAATGCCGAGCGGGAACATCGTCGACCACGGCATCAGGTACAGCGGCTCGGTCATGCCGGCCTCGCGCTGGGCGGTGCCGTCCATCACCTTCGCCGCGTCCATCGTCCGGTAGCTCGGGACGAACGCGTCTTTGACGATGACGTCCTTGGAGCCGGTTCCGCGCAGCCCCACCACATTCCACGAGTCCTCGACGATCTCGTAGTCCTTGCGCGGCAGGATCATGTGCAGCATCTGGGGCGGCATCAACGGAATGCCCTTGTCGTCGCCGAGCATGGCCCCCAGGATGATCCAGTCGCAATGGTCGGTGCCCGAACTGAACTGCCAGCGGCCGTTGAACAGGTAGCCGCCGTCGACGGGTTTGGCCACGCCCTGCGGCGCATACGGGGAGGCCATCCAGGTGTCGACGTCGTCGGCCCAGATCTCCGCGGCGACCTTCGGGTCCGCATAGGCGAGCTGGTAGGGATGCACCCCCACCACGCCGACGATCCACCCGGCCGCCGGATCCAGCGCCGCGGTGGCCATCGTCGTCTCCGCGAACTCACGCGGATGGACCTCGAAGCCCTGATATTGCTTGGTCTGCAGCAGCCGGATCAGGCCGGCGCCCTTCATCAGCTTGACGGTGTCGTCGGTGAGCCGGCCGAGTTGTTCGGCTTCCGCGGCCTGATCGCGCAACTGATCGGCTATCGCCACTACCCGGTCGATTACCCGCTCGCTCATGTTTTCGTCCTAACCTGTGGGTGCCTAGTAATGGTCTACCGCAGTCCCGGCCCGTCCCAAAGGAAATCCCGATGAGCGGACACCGTGGGCGTCAAAATTCGACGTGAACTTCGGTGCCGGCCGGCCTCGCCTGACAGGCCAGAATCAGGCCCTCCTCGAGATCGCCGGCGTCCAACACCTCGCAGGGGGCCATGTCGACGTGGCCCGCGACCACGGTCGCCACGCACGAGCCGCAGCGGCCTTCCCGGCACGAGTGGGGCACGGCGATCCCCGCCTCGAGCAATGTCTCGACCAGTGTTTGACCGTGGGGCCAGCGCAAACGATGCCGTTGACCGTCCAATTCGACTTCGACGTGCGCGACTTGGGGCATGCGCCGATCGTGGGTGATGACGGCGACACAGTGCGCCCGCGTGCCCGGTGGTCGGGAAAACTCGCCGCCAGCGTCCGGTGACCGGGAGCGGGAGCGGTCCGCGCCGTCGCAGGGCTTACCGTGAATGCTGTGAACGATCCCGGCCAACAGGCTCTCGATGTCGTCGTGGTCGGCGCGGGGTTCGCCGGCCTGTACGCCCTGCACAAGCTGCGCGACCGGGGCCTGACGGTGCGAGTGCTGGAAGCCGCCCCCGAAATCGGCGGCACCTGGTACTACAACCGGTATCCCGGCGCGCGCTGCGACGTCGAGAGCGTCGACTACTGCTATTCGTTCGCCGACGAACTACAGCAGGAATGGAACTGGACCGAGCGCTACGCCACCCAGGCCGAGATCCTCGCGTATCTGAACTGGGTCGCCGACAAACTCGATTTGCGCCGCGACATTGCGCTGAGCACCCGCGTGGTCTCCGCGGCGCTCGACGAGACGACGCTGCGCTGGACGGTCACCACCGATACCGGGCAGACGATCTCGGCGCGGTTCTGTGTCATGGCAACCGGGCCGTTGTCGGCCGCGCTGACCCCGGACTTCGACGGCCTCGACACCTTTGCGGGCGAGATCTACCACACCGCGCAATGGCCGCACGATCCCGTCGACTTCACCGGTAAGCGGGTGGCCGTCATCGGCACCGGATCCTCCGGCATTCAATCGATCCCGGTCATCGCCGAACGGGCCGCGCACCTCTACGTCTTTCAGCGCACACCCAATTACAGCGTCCCGGCGGGTAACAGACCGCTGTCGCCCGACGAGCTCCGCGATCTCAAGGCCGGCTACGCGCAGCGACGCGCGCTGTCGTGGCGCAGTGGCGGCGGCTCACCGCACATCACCGCCCCGAAGCCAACCATGCAGTTCACGCCCGAGGAGCGGCGCGCGGCCTTCGAAAAGCGTTGGCAGCTGGGCGGTGTGCTGTTCTCGAAAACGTTCCCGGACCAGATGACCGATCTGGAGGCCAACGAAGAAGCCCGCAGATTCTACGAAGCGAAAGTCCGCGCGATCATCGACGATCCGGCCGTCGCCGACTTGCTGATTCCCAACGACCACCCGATCGGTACCAAGCGAATCTGCACCGACAGCAACTACTTTCAGACCTTCAACCGCCCGAACGTGTCGCTGATCAGCGTGCGCGCCACCCCGATCGAATCCGTCGACGCCACCGGGATCAACACCACCGAAGCTCGCTACGACGTCGACATGATCGTGTTGGCAACGGGTTTCGACGCGATGACCGGAGCTCTGGGCCGGATCGATATCGTCGGACGCCGGGGCACCGCCCTGCGCGACGACTGGGCGCACGGGCCCCGCACATATCTGGGACTGGGCGTCGACGGCTTCCCGAATCTGTTCTTGATCTCGGGCCCGGGAGCCCCCGCCGTGCTGGCGAACATGGTGCTGCACGCCGAAGCCCAGGTGAACTGGATCGACGATGCCATCGCGTTCCTCGACGACCACGGTTACGCCGCAATCGAAGCCACCGTCGACAGCGTGGACGCCTGGGGCGTCGAATGTGCCCGCCGGGCCGAGACGACGCTGTTCACCAAGGCGAACTCCTGGTACATGGGCGCGAACGTGCCGGGAAAGCCACGGGGTTTCATGCTGTTCGTCGGGGGCTTCGCGACCTACAACGACATCTGCGCCGAGGTCGCCGACGACGGCTACCGGGGCTTCGATCTCATCGAACGATGACCGGGCTGCTGGACAAGGTCGTCGTCGTCACCGGGGCCGCCAAAGGAACCGGGCGGGTGCATTGTCAGCGCTTCGCCGACGAGGGCGCCGATGTGATCGCGCTCGACTCGCCCGCGGCGGCCGACGAATTGCGCGACACCGCAGAGAACGTCGCCGATCGCGGCCGGCGTTGCGTAACCGGGCTGGCCGATGTCACAGATCTGGGGGCCGTGACCGCCGCCATCGATGCCGGCGTCGCCGAGCTGGGCCGCCTCGACGTCATCGTCGCCAACGCCGGCGTCCACCTGCCGGGTGCGCCGTCGTGGGAACTGGACCCGCAGGTGTGGCAGCGCACGCTGGACATCAATCTCACCGGCGTCTGGCATACCGTGCGGGCGGGCGTGCCGCACATGCGTGACCGCGACGGCGACACCGGCGGCTCGGTCGTCATCATCAGCTCCACGAGCGGGATCCGCGGCCTGCCCAACACCGCCCACTACACCGCCAGCAAGCACGCGGTGGTGGGGCTGGCGCGCACGCTGGCCAACGAACTGGGGCCGCGCGGCATCCGGGTCAATACCGTGCACCCAGGACCGGTCGCGACCCCAATGGTGCTCAACGAGGCCACCTTTCGGCGGCTACGGCCGGACCTGGAAAACCCCACGGAGGCCGACGCCGCCGAGGTGCTGCGGGCCCGTAACCTGCTTCCGGTGCCGTGGGTCGAGCCCGTCGACATCGCCAACGCCGTGCTGTTCCTGGCCTCCGACGAGGCCCGCTACATCACCGGCACCCAGCTCGTCGTCGATGCCGGTCTGACCCAGAAGACCACGTGAGCGGCGCGCGAACCGGGCGGCTGGCGGGCAAGGTCGCCCTGATCACCGGCGCGGCGCGGGGGATCGGTCGCGCGCAGGCGGTGCGGTTCGCTCAGGAGGGCGCCGACATCGTGGCACTGGACGCGTGCGGCCCGATCGACACGGTGATCATCCCGCACAGCACGCCGGACGACCTCGACACCACCGCGACGTTGGTCGGCGAGGCCGGTGGACGGGTGCACGCCGAAATCGTCGACGTCCGTGATCTCGCCGGCATGCAGGCCGCCACCGACCGCGGAGCGGCACGGTTCGGCGGACTGGACGTGGTGTGCGCGACCGCGGGGATCACATCGCGCGGCATGGCGGTCGAGCTGGACGAAACCGCCTGGCGCACCATGCTGGACGTCAACCTCACCGGGGTGTGGCACACCTGCCGCGCCGGCGGGCCCCACCTCATTGCGCGCGGCGCAGGAGCGATGGTTTTGACGAGCTCCATCGCCGGACTGCGCGGGCTGGTCGGCGTCGCGCATTACACGGCCGCCAAGCACGGCACGGTCGGCCTGATGCGCTCGCTGGCCAGTGAGCTTGCACCACACCACGTTCGGGTCAACTGCATCAACCCCACCAACGTCGACACACCGATGATCCAGAACGACGTCGTCAGCAGTGCCTTCCGGCCCGATCTGGACCGGCCGCCCACGCGAGCCGAATTCGCCGACGCCGCCCGCTCGATGAACATGCTTGCGGTGCCGTGGATCGACGCGGTCGACGTCGCCAACGCCGCGCTGTTTCTGGCCTCCGACGAGGCGCGCTACATCACCGCGATCACCCTGCCCGTCGACGCGGGCGCCACCCAGCGATGAGGAGAACACCATGACCGCCGTCGACGAACTGCTGGTCCGGCTGCGCCGGCTCGAGGACGAACGCGACATCGCCCGGTTGATTGCGTCCTACGGTCCGGCGGTCGATGCCGGCGATGCCGACGCCACCGCCGGCCTGTGGGCAAGTGAGGGCAGCTACGACGTCGACGGCTGGCGCATGGACGGCCGGGCCGCAGTGCACGCGATGATCGGCTCGGATGCTCACCAGAAGCTGGTGGCCAAGGGGTGCTGCCACTTTCTGGGGCCCTGCGTGGTGACGGTCGACGGTGATGAGGCGGTGGCGGTGTGCGAGTCCGTCGTCCTGGTCCGCCTCGCCTGCGAAAAGGAGGGCTACCGCGTATGGCGCTGCACCGCAAACCATTTCGCACTGCAGCGGATTGACGGTCAGTGGCGGATCGGCGCGCGCACCAGCCGGGTGCTCGACGGTAACCCCGACGCGCACGCACTGTTGACGAAAGGCCTTGCGGGCGCCCGCTATTGATTGAGAGCGGCGACCCGTTAGCCGCGCGAGAGAAACGCCAGCACGGTGCTTTCGAACGCCTCCTTGGCCTCGATCATCGCCCAGTGCCCCGAGTTGGGGAAGATGTGCAGTTCCGCGTTGGGAATGGTGCGCATCGGGATGAGGGCCATATCGGGCGGGCTCACCCTGTCGTCTCGACCCCAGGTCAGCAGGGTGGGCGCGGTGAGCTTGTGCATGACCGCCCACGGCAGCGGCCGGTCAGAGGCGTTCAGCGCGGCATTCATCGCGCCGAACGCCGCCTTGCCGTACATCCGTCGCGCCGCGGCCAGGGTGTCGGGGTCGGTGGCCAGCTGCCAGCGCTCCTCGATCAGCTGCTCGGTGACCAGCCCTTGGTCGTAGACCATCGATTTGAGCCAGTCCACGAGGCGCTGCCGCGTCGGGTCCTCGACGAATTCCTGCAGCAGCCGGATGCCCTCGCTGGGGCTGGGGCTGAAGATGTTGGTGCCGATTCCGCCGATGGTCACCAGCCGACCGACGCGATCGGGATTGTGGGTGGCGAAGTTGATGCCCACACCGCCGCCCATCGAGTTCCCGACGATGTGCACCTTGTCGACCCCGAGCTCATCCAAGAATGGCGAGACGGTGCCGAACGCGGTGACCATCGGGTGGCCGCCGAAGTCGTCGCTGACCCCGAACCCGGGAAATTCCAGGATCAGGCAGCGGAACCGCTCGGCGAAGGTCGGCAGCACCCCGCGAAAGTTGCGCCACCCCGTGACGCCGGGCCCCGAGCCGTGCAGGAACAGCAGCACCGGGCCGGAGTCGGGGCCCCCGGTGTCGTAATAGCGCAAAGCGCCTTTTTCCGTGCTGATTTCACGCAGGTCTTGCTCCGCGAGAGTCTGTCCAGAAGTGTCTGCCACGGATGTCACCCTGCCATGCCGCGGCGCCGAGAGCAGACGGGGTTCCGCTGAACGGGTCGCCGTCAGGTTCGCCCGCGAACCGGTGGGCTGGAGTTCATCAGCTCCTTGAGGGCGACGGGGAATCCGTCGGCCAGGTCCCACAGGTCGGGGACGAGGTCGGGGCAGGAAACGATGCCGACGCCGAGCCGGCCGCCCAGTGACATCACGGTGATGTTCAGCGCGGCGCCGGCGATGATCGGACCGAGCGGATACATCGCGTCGAGCCGGCAACCCAGGAAGTAGAGCTGGTCTCGGGGCCCGGCCACGTTCGACATCACCAGGTTGTGCGGTGGTCTCTCGGGCAGCCGGATGCGGGGCAGCAGTTTCATCGCGGCGCCGAAGATGGTCTGGCCGGTCACTTGGGTCCAGTCATGCAGCAGGGTCGCGCCCATCGCGGCGGCGTGCTCCTTGGCCGCGGTGTTCCCGTCGGTGATGCGGGTAAGGCGTTCGACGGGGTCGTCGATGTGGGTTTCGAGCCGGCACAGCATCCAGCTGGTCTGGTTGCGGCCCGGCCGACCGGACTTGCCGTGCACGGACACCGGCACGCTGGCGACCATCGGGATGTCCGGCAGGGCATCGCGGTCGGACAAGAACTGCCGTAACGCTCCGGCGCACATCGCGGTCACCACGTCGTTGACGGTTACGCCGAACCGTCGTTTGACGGTTTTGACGTCGCCGAGGTCCACGCTGGTCAATGCGACGTTGCGGCGCCGGGTGAAACGGCCGTTGAATGCCGTGGGCGGGGCCGCGAACGGGGCCGCCATCGTATGGCCGCCGCCGCGCGCGCGCAGCAGCGTCTGCGCCAGTGTCAGCGCCGTTGCCGGCACGACCCTGGCCAGGCGCCACGGCCGCAACGCCGCCCCGATCAGCCCGCCGGCGGCGATCCGTAGTGGATTCTCCGCGCCGGTGCGGGCGGCCGGTTCCGGCGGCGGGCTTTCGGGCTCGGCGCCGCACAACTGTGAGAGCAGCTTGGCCCCGCCCACGCCATCGATCACCGCGTGATGGACTTTGAGGACGACGGACAGCGCCTCGCCGCCGCGCAGGCCTTCGATCACCCACATTTCCCACAGCGGACGATCGCGGTCGAGTGCCAGCCCGGCGACGTGGCCGCAGAATTCCGCTAATTCCTGGGGTCCGCCGGGCGATGGCAGGGCGACGCGATGAACGTGACGAGTGAGATCGAATCGGTCGTCGTCCACCCACACCGGATGGTCGAAGTTCAGTTGGTTGTCGGCCAGCTTGAGGCGGAATTCCGGCACGGCGTCCAGCCGCGCCGCCAGGGCCGCACGAAAACGCGTGAAGCTATAGCCGCCGGGCATGGTCGTGGGGTCGAGCTCCAGAACGCAGCAAACATTCACCGGCTGCGTCGGTGACTCGAGGTACAAAAAGAACGCGTCGAGACCGCTGAGTCGTTGCATATTTGCTCGTTTCCTGTGCGCGGCCCTGACCGCTGGTCACTTGACCATTGGTCATCCCCGGGACTCTTGAGTGGACGCACCGGTGGGGTGACCGCAACCTGTTGGTGTGACACTTGTCTGTAGCCGCTGGGGGGCTTGCGGCAAACATTTCGCCGGTACATTGAACGAAATCGCCACCTCGTGGTCGCTCGCCGCGACCCACCGGTTCCCACTGGCGACGCGATCGCTGCCCCGGTGCGAGACGAAAAGCCCACGCGGCCATGGGTTTTGACGGGGCCGTCACGGGGCGGTCCCGCAGGGCTACCGGGCCATCGCCGAATCCGGCGCTGCCCAGTCGGTCGACACCTGGCGGTGCTTGATCAGCCAGGTGCCATCCTCGGGCACCAGGATGTCCCGGTAGCGGCCGCAATGGTCGAGCCCGATGTGGGTGACGACGGTGAAGTACGATTTGACGCGCGCCTGGCCGGGCGCCAGTTCGGTGAACAACACATTCGCGACGTTATGGCGCACAATCGGTTTGACGCCGAGGCCGACGTCGACGGCCACCTTTGCGGTGACACCGCCCAGGAACTCCGCGATCGCCGATCGCCCGCGCAATGGGTCTGACCCGCGTATCTCGAGGACACCGTCCGGGCAGAACGTCTCCACGAGGCCGTCGAGCGCACCCGCGTCGCCGGACCAGTTGTAGCGTGCCAAGGTGTCGCGGATTTGCTCACGGGCCACCAGCTCCCACATTTCCACTGTTACGGCTCCTCTCGCCGGCGCACCGGAGCGCAGCGATATCGGGTCAACAGCGTAGCCGACACGCCAGAATCATCCCCGTGCCGGTATCGTCAGGGCATTCCAAATACCCTGAACGGCAAAGCAATTAAGCAAGACCGTGCCCGGATGATGTGACGACTGTCAATGATCAAGCCAGATTCCAACCCGCACAAGCGCTTTGAGGGCGGCCGCGGTTTACCAAACACCCTCAGGGGTCGACTGGCCGATTCGTCCACTCGCGGCCCGGCCGGCGTGACGAGCGGAACCACCCGCCGGCCGCGCCGGTTCCGCCGTCGGTCGCAATGGTGTGCCCCGTGACGAACGACGACAGGTCCGAGGCTAGAAACAAGACCACCCGGGCCTGATCCTCGGGCACGCCCATCCGCCCGACCGGCACCCACTGCGGCCATTGCGTCTGCTCCTCGGGCGAAAGCCATTGCGAGTAGGGCACTTGCAGGGATTCGGTGACGTCGGGGGCGATCGCGTTGACCCGCACGCCGTGGTTGCCCACTTGGACCGCGAGGCTGCGGGTGAATCCGATCAGCGCGGCCTTGAAGGCGGCATACACCGGATCCTCCGGGTAGCCGCGCAGCCCCTCGACCGACGAGACGTTCACAATCGCCCCGGCGTGCCGGTCCACCATGGCGGGCAGGAACGCCTGGGTGAGCAGGAAAACGTGGTGCAGGTTGATTTGGTACAGCTCATCCCAGAGCTGCGGGTCGGTGTCGACGAAGTTTCCGGGGTGGCGCAACCAGTGGCCCACGTTGTTGACCAGCACGTCGACCCGGCCATATCCGTCCAGCACGGTGCGGGCCAGGCGGGCGACCTCAGCGGCGACTCGGACATCGGTGACGACCGCCCGCGCGGATCCACCCGATGCCGTGATCGCGGCCGCGGTCGTCTGGGCGAGCTCGCCGTCGATATCGGCGATGACGACGTGCGCACCGTGGCGGGCGAAGAGCCGCGCGGTGGCCGCGCCAATGCCGCCGCCGCCGCCCGTCACGACCGCCACCCGGTCGGCCAGCAACGGGTCGGGGTGCTCTGCGTGTGTCATCGCTCATATCTTGGGCCACCCGGCGAGCCGGGCCACAGCCGGTCCCGCCGATATCAGGCCGCGCGGCCACCGCGATCGCAGTGAGCAAGTGTTACCCATCTCGGGGGCCAGCAAACGTGACGTACGCCATATTTGCTGCGTGCTGGATCGACCGGTACCGGGGGTACCCGGTGTCCACTTAGGAGTTGATGACACATGGTGAGCACAATCGATCCGGTCCGCATATTGCCGAGCGCGGCGACGACGCGGCGCATCCATCATCGCCATAGCCCGCAGTCGGTTGCTGTGTCCCTCGCCAGCCGCCTGATCGTGAAGAACGCGGTCCGGGCCTGGGCGGTGACGCCGAACCTGCATTGGCCCTTCGAGTACGTCGACAGCCTTGCGGGATTGTTTCCACGTGTCGGATCGGCGGCGAACACCGAATCGGTGCGGCTCGAGCACTGTGCCGCGGAGTGGATTCGCGCCCCAGGCGTCTCGGGGGAGCGGGCGATCCTGTATCTGCACGGCGGCGCGTTCCTCACGTGCGGCCTCAACACGCATCGCTCGATGGTGACCCGCTTGTCCAAAGAGGCCGACGCCGCCGTGCTCACCGTTGCGTACCGGAAGTTGCCCGCGCATCAGATCAGCGATGCCATCGACGATGGGATCAGCGGCCTGCGGTGGCTGCAGGATCGCGGCTACGACGGCGACCGGGTTGTCGTGGCCGGCGACTCGGCCGGCGGGTACCTGGCCTTTATGACCACGTTGTTGGCGATCAGTGAGGACGTGATGGAGCCGGCCGGGGTGGCGACCATCTCACCGTTCACCGACGCGGACCCGGTGCGAAAGCTCAAGCACCGCAACGCGCGCAAGTGCTCGATGTTCACCCGCCGGGCGTTCTCGATGTTCGCTCGGTTCCTCGGCGAAGCACAGGTCGTGGAAGGCCGGGGCGAATCCACGGTCGCCTCACCGGTGGATGCCGACCTGTCCGCGTTGCCGCCGGTCACAATCCACGCGAGCTCGGACGAATTGTTGCTCGCCGACGCCGAGCTGATGGCAAAGCGCCTGGAAGCCAGCGGGATCCGGTGCGATCTGCACCTGTGGGACGGGCAAATCCACGACTTCCCGTTGGCCGCCGACATCTTGCCGGAGGGCAGGCGGGCCATCAAATATCTGGGGGATTTCGTCAAAGACGTCACCCCGCTGGGGAACAAGGCCCGCAGCAAGGCCCGGAGCGTGCGCAGCCTGCGCGGCGCCGCGGCCGCAGGCTGAAGCGATCGAAAGTAATTGCATTGCAGGGTGATTCGGGGGACGCGCGCTCCATTCATTCCCGCCGACCTCGGTTTTTTGCCGCCGTTGGTTGCCGGCCCAATGCGATACCCGGGGATGCACGCCGCGCCTGAGTCGCCGCGCTGCCGTTACAGTTGGTCCTGATGAGCCCACCAGCCCCGCCTGCGTTGACCGTGCGGTATGACGGATCCGAGCGCACTTTCGCGGCAGGCAACGACGTGGTGATCGGGCGTGACCTTCGGGCCGACGTCCGGGTCGCCCACCCCCTGATCTCCCGCACCCACCTCATCGTGAGGTACGACCAGGGCCGGTGGATCGCCCTCGACAACGGCAGCCTCAACGGCCTTTACGTGAACAGCCGCCGCGTCCCGGTCATCGACATCCAGGATGGCCTGCGCGTCAACGTCGGTAATCCGGACGGCCCGGCGCTGAGCTTCGAAGTCGGCCGCCACCAGGGTTCGGCCGGGCGGCCGCCGCTGACGACGTCGGTGCCTATCGTCAGCGTGCCCAGCGGGTCCATGGTGGGGGCGCCGCAGGGCCCGCCGACCAGCACGCAGCGTTCCGCCCAGCCTCAGCCGCCGGTGTCGGCCTCGTTTCGGCACCCGGTGCATCCGCCCACCGCCGCGCAGCCGAGCCCCCCGTCGAGCGGACCCGTCCCGAGTCAGCCACCCAGCGGGGCGACCCCGAGCTATCCGTCCGGCCCGCAACCCCGCTATCCGACCAGCGGCCCGCTGGCCGCGCCGCCCAGCGCACCGCAGCCCGCGCCGCAGATCTACCGGGCGCCGTCGATGCACGCGGCCCCGCCCACCACCGCGCAGCCGGCGGCGTCGCAAACCGGCCGCATCGGCGGCGACTCGTCGCTCATCGCGACGTCGATGATGAAGATCCTGCGGCCCGGCAAGGCCGGACTGGAGTCGACACCGGGGGCGGTCACGATCGGCCGCGCCAACGACAACGACATCGTCATCCCCGAGGTCCTGGCATCACGCCACCACGCCACGCTGATCCCGACAGCCGACGGCACCGTGATCCATGACAACCGCAGCATCAACGGCACATTCGTCAACGGCGTCCGGGTCGATTCGGCCGCGCTGCGCGACGGCGACGTCGTCACGATCGGCAACATCGACCTCGTCTTCGCCGGCGGCGCCCTGGCCCGCCGCGACCAGACGGCGACGGCGACGCGTACCGGCGGCCTCGACGCGCGCGGGGTGACCTGGACGATCGAGAACAACAAGACGCTGCTGGACAACATCTCGCTGACCGCCCTGCCCGGGACGCTGACGGCGATCATCGGACCGTCCGGAGCCGGCAAATCGACGTTCGCCCGGCTGGTCGCGGGGTACACGCACCCCACCACGGGCACGGTGTCGTTCGAGGGCCACAACGTGCACGCCGAGTACGCCTCGTTGCGCAGCCGAATCGGGATGGTGCCGCAGGACGACGTGGTGCACGGTCAGCTGACCGTGCAGCAGGCGCTGATGTACGCCGCCGAGCTGCGCCTGCCCCCGGACACCACGAAGGACGACCGCGCCCAGGTGGTGGCCCGGGTGCTCGAGGAACTCGAGATGACCCAGCACCTGCACACGCGGGTCGACAAGCTGTCCGGCGGCCAGCGCAAGCGCGCGTCGGTGGCGCTGGAGTTGCTCACCGGACCGTCGCTGCTGATCCTCGACGAGCCGACGTCCGGCCTGGACCCGGCGCTGGACCGGCAGGTGATGACCATGCTGCGACAGCTGGCCGACGCCGGCCGGGTGGTGCTCGTGGTCACCCACTCGCTGACCTACCTGGACGTCTGCGATCAGGTTCTACTGCTCGCACCCGGCGGCAAGACGGCGTTCTGCGGGCCGCCCAACCAGATCGGTGCCGCCATGGGCACCACCAACTGGGCCGACATCTTCAGCACCGTCGCCAGCGATCCCGACGGATCGCGGGCGCGCTACCTGGCCCGGACGGGCCCGCCCCCGGCGCCGCCGCCGGCGGAGAAACCCGCCGAACTCGGCGATCCGGCACACACCAGCCTGTTCCGGCAGTTCTCCACGATCGCCAGGCGTCAGATGCGGTTGATCATCTCGGACCGCGGCTATTTCGTGTTCCTGGCGTTGCTGCCATTCATCATGGGGTCGCTGTCGATGTCGGTGCCCGGCGATGTCGGCTTCGGCATCCCGAACCCGATGGGAGCGGCACCCAACGAGCCGGGGCAGATCCTGGTGCTGCTGAATGTCGGCGCGGTGTTCATGGGCACCGCGCTCACCATCCGCGACCTCATCGGGGAGCGCGCGATCTTCCTGCGCGAGCAGGCGGTCGGCCTGTCCACGTCGGCGTATCTGTTGGCGAAGGTCTGCGTCTACACGGTCTTCGCGATCGTGCAGTCGGCGATCGTGAGCGTTATCGCGGTGCTGGGCAAGGGCGCGCCGACCCAGGGGGCGGTGGCGCTGGGCAAGCCCGGTCTGGAGTTGTTCGTCGACGTCGCGCTGACGTGTGTCGCCTCCGCCATGCTGGGGTTGGCGCTCTCGGCCGTCGCCAAGTCCAACGAGCAGATCATGCCCCTGCTGGTGGTGGCGGTGATGTCGCAGCTGGTGTTCTCCGGCGGGATGATCCCGGTGACCGGCCGGGTGGGGCTGGATCAGATGGCGTGGGCCACGCCCGCCCGATGGGGATTCGCGGCGTCGGCGTCCACGGCCGACCTGACCAGACTGGTGCCGGGCCCGCTGACCCCGAAGGATTCGCACTGGCAGCACACGCCGGCGGCCTGGTGGTTCGACGTCGGCATGCTGGTGCTCATCAGCGCGGTCTATCTGGGTTTTGTGCGCTTCAAGATTCGCCTCAAGGGCGGCTGATCGCTCGCGGCCGGGGTGCGGCGTCAGGCGCCCTTGCGGACCATTTCGTCGGCCGCGGCGCGCATGCGATCGGACAATTGCAAAAGATTGTGCTCGCCTACGCCTAGGGGAAGGGTGTACGCCAGTTGCCTCAATTCGACGGCGTAGTTGCGCAAATCTTCGCGGAGGCGCATCTCAACGGTGGGCATGATTTCTCCCTCGGGCTGGGGCAGAATCCCTGGTCCGCGTCGACCAAACGATCTGAAAATCTTCGCAGCACTTCGGCGGATCCGCCAGAGCGTCGACCGGATTTAACGGGAGTTTGACAGCCGTTTTACAGTCCGGGCCCCGGCCACTCGTGGCGGACGCGCTGGAGAATGCCTCGCGCGATCTCGCGCCGGCGTTACGCTGACGCTGCTCGATGTAAGGCTTGGCCGGGGACTCCGAGAAAGGCATAGGCGCCGGAATGGATTTCGAACTCGACGCCGGGCAGCGCGCCTGGCTGGCCGAGGTCCGCGAATTTCTGCACGACAACGTCACCCCCGCCCTGCGCGCCGAGCTCGCCGCGCACGATTTGGAGTTTCCGGACGGCGAGGTGGCGCGGTTTCGTCGGGCGATCGGCGCCAAGGGCTGGTTCGGGTTGAACTGGCCACGCGAGTACGGCGGGCTTGCCGGTGAAAGGGGCCTCGGCGCCGTTCACCTGCATCTGTTGATGAGCGAGTTCGAATACTGGGGTGTGCCCGGCCCCGACCTCACCGTCACGTCGGTGGCGCCGATGATCATGCGGCACGGCACCGAGCGGAACAAGAGCGAATGGCTGCCCCCGATCGCCAGAGGCGAAATGATCTGTGCGGTGGGCTATTCCGAGCCCGAGGCCGGGACCGACCTGGCGAACCTGCGGACCAGCGCAACCCGTGACGGCGAGGAATGGGTGATCAACGGCACCAAGATCTGGAACAGCGGCGCGCAACGGGCTACGCACGAATGGCTCTGCGTCCGTACCGATCCGACCGAGGCCCGCCACCGCGGCATCTCGGTCATCATCGTGCCGATCGACAGCCCAGGTATCGAAATCCGCCCGCTCTACGCATGGTCGGGCTACCGCACCAACGAGGTGCACTTCCATGACGTGCGGGTGCCGGTCACCAACCTGGTCGGCGAAGTCAACCGCGGCTGGACCTACATCACCGGCGCGCTCGACCTCGAGCGCGGCGCGCTGACCAACGCCGGGGACCTGCGCCGCGCCGTCGAGGAATTGCACGAGCTTTCGCGCAGTCCCCGGCGGGACGGGACGGTGCCCGCCGAAGACCCGTCGCTTCGGCGTCGGCTGGCGCAGGCCGAAGCCGACGTCGCGGCGGCGATCCTGATGGGCTACGAGGCGGCCTCGATCCTCGACAGCGGTGTCATTCCGACCGTCGAAGTGAGCGTCGAAAAGGTGTTCACCAGCGAGCTGCGGCAGCGCATCGCCGATCTGGCGCTTGATCTCCTCGGCCCGGACGGCTTGTTGGCGCATCGCAGCGCACAGGCCCCGCTGGCCGGCAAATTCGAGCGGCTCTATCGGGCCGCCCCGCTGATGCGCTTCGGCGGGGGTACCAACGAGGTGCTTCGCGACATCATCGCCCAGCGCGGGCACGCAATGCCCTCCTATGGACGCTGATTCCGAGCCGCGCACACCACCGATGAAGACGATCCCCACCGCCGAACAGCGCGAGTTCGCGTCGGCGTTACGCGCCTTGCTGGCCGCCGAGAACCCGGTCAGTCTGGTGCGCGCCCTCGGCGAACCGGGCGCGGACCGCCGCACCCCGGCGCTGTGGAAGGCGCTGGCCGACGCGGGCGTCTTCGGCCTCGCCATCGCCGAGGAGTACGGCGGGGCCGGCGGCTCACTCGACGACCTCGCCGTGTTTTACACCGAAGCCGGTCGCGCGCTGTGTCCCACGACGGTGCACAGCAGCGTGCACGCCGCCCTCGCCGTCGAGTGGCTCGGCTCCGCGGACGCCAAGGCCGCCTGGCTGCCGGCGCTCGCGTCCGGGAGCGTGCGCGCCACCACCGCGCTGTGGAACGCCCGCGACGCCGCGCTCGTCACTCCGCCGCTGCGGGCCCATCTCGCCCCGGAACGGTGGCGACTCAACGGAACCGCGGACTACGTCGCCGACGCCGACGTCGCCGATCTGATCGTGGTGTCGGCCGCCTCTTCGCGGGACGTAGCCGAACGCACCCTGGCCTTCGTCGTCGACGTTCATGCCGACGGTGTGACCGTCGAGCCACTCGACATCGCCGGCGGGCACCGGGCGTTCGCCGTGCGCTTCGACGACGTCGTCGTGGCCGACGAAGCCGTGCTCGACGGTGTCACCGCGGCGGGATTGCGCCGGCTGGCCAACACCGCGGTGGCGCTCGGATCACTCGACCTGGTCGGCGTCGGGCAGGCCGTGCTGGACCGCACCGTCGACTACACCACGCTGCGTCATCAATTCGGCCGGCCCATCGCGTCGTTTCAGGCCGCCCAGCATCTGATCGCCAACATGCACATCGCGCTGTCGGCCGCCAGATTGGCCGGGCACGCGGCGGTGTTTTGGCTGGGGCGCGGCCGCGCCGCGAACAGGGAAACCGCCATCGCGCGCATGCACGCCGCCACCGCGGCGAGGCTGATCACGCTGGACGCCCACCAACTGCACGGCGGCATGGGTTATGTCACCGAGACCGACCTGCATTTGTGGACCGAACGGGCCCGGTTCGGTTCGACGCTCGGCGGCGGCGCCGACGTCGCCGCATCGTGGCTTCAGGAGAGCATGGACGAAGGGAGCGCCGGTGAGTGAGGACAGCTTGATCGACGCCGAGTCGGCGTCGCGGGTGGGCACGGTCGCCGCGTCGGCGACCGGCGAGGTGAACCGGCGCGATTGGCAACGATGGGCGGTCGCGGTGGGCGAGGACAACCCGCTGTATTTCGACCCGGAGTACGCCCGCGCCAACGGCTTTCGTGACATCATCTGCCCTCCGCTGTTTCTGCAGTACGCGATCCTCGGGGTATCGCGGCTCGACTCGCTGCGCCCCGACGGATCCTCCGGAGCGGTCTCCGGCAGCCTCGCGTTTCCCCGCGCCCCCAAGCGGATGGCCGGCGGGGAGAGCTTCACGTTTCACCTGCCGGCCTACCACCGTGACAAAATCCAGATGGTCCGCACCATCGAGTCGATCGTCGAAAAGCAGGGCCGTTCCGGCAGATTCGTGCTCGTCACCTGGCACACGGTGTACCGCAACCAGGACCGCGACCTGCTGGCCGAAGCGTCAACGTCGATGATCGCCCGCCCATGACCCGCGCCGACGACGATGCAGAGCGAAGCGATGAGGAGGAGTGGTGCTTATGACCCGCGCCGACGACGATGCAGAGCGAAGCGATGAGGAGCAGTGGTGCCGATGACCGCGGCGCAGGTGTTCTATGACGACGTCGCCGTGGGCGACCACATCCCCACGCTGACGGTCACCGTCGACGAGACCCAGATGTTCTTCTTCAGCGCCGCCACGTACAACGGCCACCGCATCCACTACGACAAACAGTGGGCTCGCGACACCGAGGGTTACGACAACGTGCTGGTGCACGGCCCGCTGCAGGCGGCGCTGCTGGCCCGAGCCCTCGGGGACTGGATCGGCGGGCGGGGCCGGCTCGTGACGTTCTCGGTGCAAAACCGGGCGATCGCCTATCCGGGTGAGCCGCTCAGTTTCGGTGCCGTGATCACCGGAAAGCGCCTGGGCGACGATGGTGTTGGGGGATACGGGCAAGTGGATCTGGACATCGCCGGGCGTCGCGACGACACGGTGCTGATGCCCGGCACCGCCACGGTGGAGCTGCCGCGGCGGGGGACCCGGGCATGAGCGGGCTGCGCGGCGAGGCCGCGATCGTCGGCATCGCCGAGTTGCCGGCCGAACGGCGTCCCACCCGGCCGCCGCTGTTCACCCTCGACCAGTACGCGCTGTTGGCGAAGCTGGTGATCGAGGACGCCGGCGTCGATCCTGGCTGCGTCAACGGCCTGCTGACCCACGGCGTCGCCGAGTCGGCCATGTTCGCACCGGCCACCCTGTGCGAATACCTGGGCTTGGCGCTGGATTTCGGTGAACGGGTCGATTTGGGCGGAGCCACGGCCGCCGGCATGGTGTGGCGGGCCGCGGCGGCGGTCGAACTCGGCATCTGCGAGGCGGCGCTGGCCGTGGTACCCGGATCTACATCGGTACCGCAGTCCGAGCGGCGACCCGCGCCCGAGCCGAATTGGTATGGGGCGTCCTCCAACAACTACGGCTCGCCGCAGGCGGAATTCGAAATCCCCTACGGCAACGTGGGCCAGAACGCGCCCTACGCGCAGATCGCCCAGCGGTACGCGGCCGAATTCGGCTACGACCCCGCCGCGGTCGCCAAGATCGCCGTCGACCAGCGCGCCAACGCGTGCGCCCACCCCGGAGCGGTCTTTCACGGAACCCCCATCACCGTGAACGACGTGCTGGACAGCCCGATGATCGCCGACCCCATCCACATGCTGGAAACGGTGATGCGCGTGCACGGGGGAGCCGCGGTGTTGATCGCCAACGCCGACATCGCGCGAAGCGGCCGCCACCGCCCGGCCTGGATCAAGGGGTTCGGCGAACACATCGCCTTCAAGACCCCGACCTACGCCGACGACCTGCTGTCCACCCCGATCGCACGCGCCGCGGAGCGGGCCTTCGCGATGGCCGGGCTGAGCCGGTCCGATGTCGACGTCGCCTCGATCTACGACTGCTACACGATCACCGTGCTGATGAGCCTGGAGGACGCCGGATTCTGCGCGAAAGGCAAAGGCGTGTCGTGGATTAGCGAACACGACCTGACCCATCGCGGTGATTTCCCGCTCAACACCGCGGGCGGCCAACTGTCCTTCGGCCAGGCCGGCATGGCCGGCGGCATGCATCACGTCGTCGACGGCGCGCGGCAGATCATGGGACGCGCCGGCGACGCGCAGGTGCCCGATTGCCACACCGCGTTCGTCACCGGCAACGGGGGCATCATGAGCGAGCAAGTCGCCCTGCTCATGCGGGGGGATTAGCGATGACCCATCCTGTCCCCGAGCCCACACCCGTCTCGCAACCCTTCTGGGACGGCCTGGCGCAGCACCGGATCCTGGTGCAGTACTCGCCGTCACTGCAGCGCTACGTGTTCTACCCGCGGACCCTCGCCCCGGGCACGCTGGCCGACGACTTGCAATGGCGTGAAATCGACGGCGCCGCAACGTTGTACACCTTCACCATCGCGCGCCGGCCCACCGGTCCGCCCTGGGCCGACGCGTTGCCGCAGCTGCTCGCGGTGGTGCAGTGGGATGCCGGCCCGAAGTTCAGCACCGAGCTGGTCGACGTCGATCCCGGCGACATCCGGATCGGGATGCGGGTGGAGCCCGTGTTCGACGATCTGCACCGTGGAATCACGTTACTGAAGTACCGGCCGGCATGATCCCGGCAGCGGCGTCAGCGTCGGCGGCGTCGGAGGTGCACACCCGATGACAGCAAGAGGAAGTGAGACAGTGCTGGAGACGGTTCAGCAGCTCTTGCGGCAGCGCATGCACGAGGACACCCCAGCGATCGCGCACGGCGAAAAGACGTGGACCTGGCGTGAGCACCTCGCCGAAGCCGAGGCCGAGGCGGCGGCGCTGATCGCGTGCGCCGATCGCACCCGGCCGCTGCATGTCGGTGCCGCCCTGGGCAATTCACCGGCCATGCTGCGTGCGATGGCCGCGGCCGCGCTCGGCGGCTACGTGCTGTGCGGCCTGAACACGACCCGACGAGGACCCGCTCTGCTTGCCGACATCCACCGCTCCGACTGCCAAATTCTGCTCGTCGACGACGAACACATGCCCTTGCTGGAGGGCCTGGATCTCCAGGGCCTTCGCGTTCTTGACGTGGGCGGCGCGCGCTACGCTGATGCGGTGGCCGCGGCGCCACCGCTGGCACCGCACCGCGAGGTCGCCGCCGGAGATACGTTCATGATGATCTTCACCTCGGGGACAAGCGGTGACCCGAAGGTGGCCCGGTTTGCGCACGGCATGGCGATCATGTGCGGCGCCAGCCTGATCTTCCAGTACGACGTCACCGCCGCCGATGTCTGCTATCTGGCGATGCCGCTGTTTCACTCCAACGGCGTCGCCGCAGGGTGGGCGGTCGCCGTCGGCAGCGGGGCCACCATGGTCCCCGCGAAATTTTCGCCGTCCCGCTTCCTGGACGACGTCCGCCGCCACAACGTGACCTACCTGAACTACGTCGGCAAGCCCCTGGCGTTGATCCTGTCCACCCCCGAGCGTCCCGACGACGCCGAGAACACGTTGCGCGTGGCCTTCGGCAACGAGGCGACCGATCGCGATATCGCCGAATTCGCACGGCGTTTCGGTTGCCGCGTGGTGGACAGCTTCGGATCCAGCGAGTTCGCGGTCATCGTCGTCCGTGAAGACGGCACCCCGCCCGGTTCCATCGGCAAGCCGTACCCCGGGGTGAGCATCTACAACTCGGCGACGCTGACCGAATGTGACGTCGCCACGTTCGACGCACACGGGGCGCTGACCAACTTCGATGAGGCCGTCGGAGAGCTCGTCAACACCCAGGGAGCTGGGCCCTTCGCCGGCTACTACAACGACCCCGACGCCACGGCCGAGCGCATGCGGCACGGGATGTACTGGTCGGGAGATCTGGCCTACCGCGATGCCGACGGGTGGATCTACCTGGCCGGGCGAACCTCCGATTGGATGCGGGTGGACGGGGAGAACCTGGCCGCCGCGCCGATCGAGCGGATCCTGGCGCGGCTGCCCGCAGTCAGCCAGGTCGCCGTCTACGCCGTGCCCGACGACCAGGTCGGCGACCAGGTGATGGCCGCCGTGGTGCTGCGCGCCGGGGCGGACCTGACGCCGGACGACTTCGAGAAATTCCTCGCGTCGCAGCCGGATCTGTCGCCGAAGGCGTGGCCGCGCTACGTGCGCATCAACGACCAACTGCCCGCGACCGCCACCAACAAGATCCTCAAGCGCGCGCTCATCGCCGCGGGGGTGAGCGCACAGGACGGGGTGCTGTGGGCGCGCCCCACCCGCGGCACGACCTACGCTCCGGCGAACGAAAATGCCGATGGCCGTGGGGCATCCACCGCCGCCGGGTCATGAACTAAGTGCCCGTTTCAGGCCGCTTCGGTCGGTGCGGGCGCTTCGCCGAACCGGGCCAGTACCAGCGTCGCGGACACCGCGACGGCGAACCCCGCGACCACCAGCCAGCCAAGCCCGTCGCGCGCGGCGTCACCTAGCCACACCACACCGACGAACGCCGGCGCGAGGGTTTCGCCGACCACCATCCCCGCGACGGCGGTGGTCACCGAGCCACGATGTAGGGCGGAAGTGAGCAGGAGAAACCCCGCGGCGCCGCCGGCCGCGGCCGCGTACAAGGCGGGATTGATATAGAAGGAGCGCCGGGTGGGATCGATCGCGTCGATCAGGCGCACACCGACCTCCACGACGCCGAAGCCGCTCCCGGCGCCAAGACCCAGTGCGAGCGCACGCGCGCGGTCGGGCAGGCGGCCGGCTGCGGCGCCGGCGATGAATATCGCAGCCACCACGCCCAGCAGCGCCCAGCCGAGGCCGGTCGGAGCATGTCGAAAGTGGCCGGGTCCGGCGGCCACGGCGAGCGCGACGAGGCTGACGCAGACCACGCCGACGGCCGTCCATTCGGCCGCTGACAGCCGCGCCGACAAAACCCATGCGGCCACGACGCCGGTGACCGCGATCGAGGCCGCCAGCGCTGCTGCGACGACGTAAATCGGAACCAGACGCAGCGCGGCCACTTGAAGCGCAAACCCCACGATGTCGAGGCCGACACCGATCAGGTAGCGCCATTGCCGGATGGCTCGCAGCAGCAACACGGTGTCGACACCCGAGCCGCTGCCCGCTTCCACCGATCGTGTCCCGGCCGCCTGCAGCACCGTCGCCGTGCCGTAGCAGACCGAGCAGCCCAGCGCGAGGAGGAACCCGATCAGCACACCCACCGACACTAGGCGCGGCAGCGGCGCGGCGCCCGGTGGGTGGTCGACGCGAAGCCTCTGAACAAAGGTTTGGGTGCGGGCTACCGGGGAACACGGCACAGGTATCCGTCGCAACCGCCCACAATTAATAGACATCCGTCAGTAAACGGTTACTTCTATTTGAGCACGGACCTCGATGCATGGTATCGCCTGTGTTGCAACATAATTCAAATCGATGTTTAGCAGCGGTGTACAACTGTGTACTCTGACGGCATGGCTGAACGCGGCGCACAGCCCAACGTCCCCCGCGGGCGTCGGTTGTTCCTGCGCGCGGTGCGGCGGCTGTTCAGTCCACTACAGCCCGACGACTACCTGGAGATGATCAATCCGCTCTGGACCACCAGGGAACTGCGCGGAAAGGTCGAACGCATCGAGCCCCAGGGCTCGGAAGCCGCGAGCGTTCTGATCCGGCCCGGCTACGAATGGCCGGGCCACAAGCCCGGTCAATACGTTCGGCTCGGCGTGGTCGTCGACGGCGTCTACCACTGGCGCGCGTATTCGCTGACGTCGGATCCTGCGCCCGAGGACGGGTTGATCAGCGTGACGCCCAAGAAGGTGGACGGCGGGGTGGTGTCGCCATATCTGGTGCAGAAGATCCAACCCGGCGATCTGGTGCGGCTCGGCGAGATCGAAGGCGTATTCACCTTGCCCGAACCGCTGCCGGCCAAGATGCTGTTCATCAGCGCGGGCAGCGGCATCACGCCGATCATCAGCATGTTGCGCAGGATCGATCACGGGGATGATTTCGGCGATGTCGTGGTCATCCACTGTGCGCGCACCCGTGAGCAGGTCATGTTCTTGTCGGTCCTCGAAGAGTTCGAGCGCCGCCACCAAGGGATGCGGCTGGACTTGCGTCTCACCGCCGAACGCGGCCGGCTGGAGCCAGGCGACCTGGACGAGGTGTGCCCGGACTGGCGCGAGCGCGAGGCTTTTTGCTCGGGTCCCGGCGACATGCTCGACGCGCTGATCGAGCACTGGGAAAGCAACGGGGACCGCGACCGCCTGCACTTTGAGCGCTTCCAGCCCAAGATCGGCGGCGACGCCAACGCCGGTGAGGGCGGCACAGTGTGTTTCCTGGACAGCGAGAAGGACGTCGAATGTGACGGGGGCACATCGATTTTGGAGGCGGGGGAGAAGGCCGGTCTCAACCTCGCCTACGGCTGTCGAATCGGAATTTGTCATACCTGCGTCGGGACGCTGAAGTCGGGCAAGCTGCGTGACCTGCGCTCAGGTGAAGTGATCGAACCCACCGAACAAGACATACGGATCTGCATCAACACCGCCGAAGGCGATGTTGAGCTCGAACTGTGATCGAAAGGAGCGGCTTATGACGACCGCCGCGAAAACCACTGGGGGCGAGCTTCTTGCCCGCCTGAGCGAGCAAGAGCTGGAAAAGCTCGCGAAAGAACTGGACGCGATTCATGACGAGGTATTCGCCGATCTCGGTGAACGGGACCGGCATTACATCAAGACGGTGATCTCGGTCCAGCGCCAGATCGTCGTGGTCGGCCGCGTGCTGTTGCTCGCATCGCGCTCGAAAACCGCCTGGGTCCTGGGCACGGCCTGTCTGGGAATGGCCAAGATCCTGGAGAACATGGAGATCGGCCACAATGTGATGCACGGGCAGTGGGATTGGATGAACGATCCCGATATCCATTCCTCGGTGTGGGACTGGGATACCGCGTCGACCGCCGAAGCCTGGAAGCATTCACACAACTACATTCACCACACCTACACGAATATCTTGGGCAAGGACAAAGATCTCGGCTACGAGCTCCTGCGGATCGACCCGAATCAGAAATGGCAACCGCGCTTTCTCTTTCAGCCGCTGTACAACGTCTTGCTCATGCTGCTGTTCGAGTGGGGCGTGGCCATTCACGACATGGACATCGACGCCATCCGCACCCGCCAGAAGCCATGGTCGGAGGTGCGCAAGGATCTGCGAGGCATCGGGGGCAAAGTGCGCGCGCAGATCTTCAAGGACTATCTCGGCTGGCCACTGATCAGCGCCGGCGCCTTCGCGCTCGTCCAGTTGGCCGCGCACGGCAGAATCGACCAGCCGGCGCGGTCGCGTCTGGGCAGGGCGCTTCGCAGGGTGTCGGGCAAGGGCCGCGTGGGTGCCACGGCCGCCTTCCTCGACAAGGTGATGCCGGGAGTGGAAAGCACCTATCTACGAACCATGGGCGCCGACGCGGTGGCCAACGTCATCCGCAACGTGTGGTCGAACGCGATCATCTTCTGCGGTCATTTTCCCGACCAGACCTACACCTTCAGCGAGGAAGACGTTGAGGACGAGACCCGCGGGGGTTGGTATCTGCGCCAGTTGGTCGGGGCCGCGAACATCGACGGCGGCCCGCTGTTCCACATCATCAGCGGCAACCTTGGTTATCAGGTGGAACATCATCTCTATCCAGACATGCCGAGTAGCCGGTACTCGGAGATCGCGCCCCAGGTCAAAGACATCTGCGAGCGCTACGAGCTGCCGTACAACTCCGGCCGGTTCTCCAAGCAGTGGCTGATGGTGCAGCGCACCATCGTTCGGCTGGCATTTCCCGGCGGAAAGCCCCGCCGGAAACCGGGACCATACCGGAGCCCGGACGGCCGGCCGCAAGCGCAGCGACCCAGCGAGGGTGCCCGGTTCCGCGAACGTGTCCCCGCCGAACACCCGGCCGCGGGTCCCGAACACGAGTCCACCGGTGTCTCGGTGCAGCCGCCGCCGCGGGGCAAAGACTGACGGTACTCACCTCGACCGGTGATCTCATCGGGATTTTCTATCGAGGGCATCGGCGATCGCAATGGGCTGGGCGCCTCGCGGTGACCGACGGTCGGCTTGACTGGCGTCATGGAACTCGAATCCCAGATCGCGCTGGTGACCGGCGGTACGGCCGGCATTGGCCTGGAATCGGCACGCCTGCTGGCAAGCGAGGGCGCCGAGGTCGTGATCTCGGGCCGCGACCCCGAGCGCGGTGCCCGGGCGGCTGCCGAAATCAAAGGCAACATCAGGTTTGTCCGGGCCGATCTCGGTGACATGGACTCGATCGCCGAGCTGGTGAGCCAAGCCGGCGCGGTCGACATTCTGGTCAACAACGCCGGCGCCTTTCCGGTCGCTCCCACCGTGGAGCAAAATCTGACGTCGTTCGAGACCATGTTCGACACCAACGTTCGGGGCGCTTACTTCTTGGTCGCCCAACTCGTCCGGGGCATGATCGCCCGCGGCCGCGGCAGCATCGTCAACGTCACATCGTTGGCAGCGGGAAAAGGGATTCCGGGGGCATCGGTGTACGGCGCGACAAAGGCCGCGTTGACGTCACTGACGCGAACGTGGTCCGCCGAATTCGGACCGCACGGTGTCCGGGTGAACAGCGTTTCACCGGGCCCGACGCGCACCGCGGGCGTGCTGGCGGAGTGGGGAGAGTCCATCGAGGACATCGCGACCAATCTTCCGCTGCGCCGCACCGCGCGCCCGGCCGAGATCGCGCAGGCGGTGCTGTTCCTGGCGTCGCCGCGGGCCAGCTATGTGACGGGATCGACGTTGTACGTCGACGGAGGTGGCGCCGCTGTCTGAAGAACAGGCGCCGGATCGAACCATTTTTCCCGGCCGGTCATGGATGATCATCGATGATGCACCGCATCCGCAGATCCGATGCCGAAGACAGCGAACCGACGACTGATTCCCTCGGTTACGGGTTCCCCGCGCGGCTGTGGCGCCTGCTGGACGAGCACCCACCCCCGGGTGTCGGGCGAGCGCAACGGTGGCGCAGCCCCCTGCGGGGGCCGTGGCTGACATCCGTGTTCGGATCGGTGCTCCTGGTGACGCTGCCGATCGTCATCATCACCGGCCTGCTGTCCTACATCGCTTACGGGCCGCGGTTAGGCCAGGCCATCCCCGGCGGCGTGGGGTGGCTGAAGCTCCCGACGTTCGATTGGCCCACCAACCCGTCCTGGCTGTATCGACTGACCCAGGGATTGCACGTCGGGCTCGGCCTGGTCCTGATCCCGGTGGTACTCGCCAAACTGTGGTCGGTGATACCGAGGCTGTTTGTGTGGCCGCCTGCCCGGTCCATTGCCCAATTGCTGGAACGGGTTTCGCTGCTGATGCTGGTCGGGGGCATTCTGTTCGAAATCGTCACGGGCGTGCTGAACATCCAGTACGACTACATCTTCGGTTTCAGCTTCTACACCGCGCACTACTTCGGCACCTGGGTGTTCATCGCCGGGTTCGTCGTGCATATCGCGATCAAGCTCCCGACCATGTGGTCTGGCCTGCGCTCGATCGCGCCGCGCGAGGTCCTGCGCACCGGGCGCGCCGACACCACAGCGGAGCGGTGGGAGCCGGACGGGCTGGTCGCCGCGGACCCGCGCCCGGCGACGTTGAGCCGCCGCGGCGCCCTGGCGCTGGTGGGCGGCGGTGCCCTGTTCATGGCCGTCATCACCGCGGGCCAGACCCTGGGCGGCTACACGCGACCCACAGCCCTGCTGTTGCCGCGGGGGCGCACGCGCGGGGCCGGACCCAACGACTTCGAGATCAATAGGACCGCGGAGGTGGCCGGGATTTCCGCCGACAACACCGGCGAGCGCTGGCGGCTTACCCTGAGCGGCGGTCCCCGCCCCGTGGCACTGGAGCGCGCCGCGCTCATGGCGATGCCACAGCACACCGCGGTGCTGCCGATCGCCTGCGTGGAAGGCTGGTCGACCACCCAAACCTGGACCGGTGTGCGGCTGGCGGACCTAGCTCGATTGGCCGGCGTTCCCGCACCGGAGTCGGCGCACGTCTCGTCGTTGGAACGTTCGGGTCCGTTCGGCCGCGCGACACTGCAGGGGAACCAGGTGCTGCACCCCGATGCGCTGTTGGCGTTGCGGGTCAACGGCACCGACCTGTCCCCGGACCACGGCTACCCCGCGCGCATCATCGTGCCGGCACTGCCCGGGGTGCACAACACCAAGTGGGTGGAGTCCATCGACTTCCGACAGGCCGCAAATGCGTAGCGCGCGAGCGGCTTTCGTACGGCTTTATGGGTCGGGCCCATTGCATCTGCTAACCCTGATCGCCGGGTTCGCGTTGTTGGGCTACGTGGTGGCCACCTTCAAACCGGTCGCGCTGTGGAGCCCGCACGTGTGGTGGCAGTCGATCATCGTGTGGTTCGCCGCGGCCATCGTCGCCCACGACCTGGTGTTGTTCCCGGTCTACGCGTTTCTTGACCGGATACTGTCGGGGACCCTTCGGCTGGCGCCGCCGCGCGTGCCTGTGGTCAATCACATCCGGGTGCCCGCGCTGGGGGCGGGCCTGACGCTGGTGGTGTTCCTTCCGGGCATCATCAAGCAGGGCGCCACCACATACTGGGCCGCGACCGGTCAGACCCAGGACCCGTTCCTGATTCGCTGGCTGCTGTTGACCGCGGCGATGTTTGGGATCAGCGCCGCGATCTACGCGGTCCGCGTCGTCAGGCGATGAACCGCCGCGGCGATCTCCTCGGGGTGGTCCTCCTGAAGAAAATGCTTGGCCGGCAACAGAATCGGATCCCCCACGCCGGCGGCGCGCTGGGCCTGGACGCCGTAACGCCGCCAGGGGAGCATCGCATCGCGCTCACCCCAGATGATTTGTACGGGGTACCGCGTTTGGCGCAGCGCCGCGAGGTAGTGCTGCTGCTTGGCGGCGGTCAGTTCGAAGCCGCGCATGATTTTCAGGAACGCTCGCCCGCCGTCGTCACCGAACAGCAGCGGCAGCCAACACGCGAGTTCGGCGGCCGGGACGCGCCGACTCACCCCGACTAGTCGCATGATCGCCAGGAAGGCGCCCGGTACCCGCATCGAGGCCAACCAGGCTTCCCCGATGCCGCGATGCGCGAAAGGTTCCATGGGCCAGGGCCGATGGAATGATTCCACTTCGATGATGGTGTTCAGGAGCGTCAACGACAGCACCCGCTCGGGCACGGCGTTGGCCACCTCGAATCCGACGGGGCCGCCGATGTCATGCACCACAAGGTGGAAGCGATCGAGTTGCAAGGCGTCGATCGCCGAGAGCAGCCACCGGCCGAGCCCGGTCCAGGTGTAGTCGGCGGCGGCGGGCCGGTCGGCGAATCCCAACCCGGGCAGGTCGACGGCGATGCCGCGCAAGCCTCGGATCCCCAGTTCCGGCACCACCTTGCGATAGAGGTATGCCGATGCCGGAACGCCGTGCACGCACACGACCGGCGGGGCGTCGTGCGGGCCCGCCTCGATCACGAACGATGAGATGCCGTCGGCGCTGAAGGTGCGCCCCGAGGATCGATAACCTTCGAGCAACCGGGTGACTTCCGCGGCGTTCATGTGGCCGGCTCCTTGTCAGGCATCCCTCAATACAACCGGACGACGGGGCGCCGGCGTCAAACATCGCCCATTCCGATGCGCGATGGACATCATCGGATACTGCGATGGAACACCCGTGGGTCGACGGCGTGTTGGAGTACTGCATGGAGATCTGGGACTTGCGAGCCTTCGTCGCGGTGGTGGAGGACGGGGCGCTCTCTGCGGCGGCGCGTCGTCTGCACATCAGCCAGCCGTCGCTGTCACAGACGATCCAGGCCCTCGAGAAGGAGCTTGACGTGCAGCTGTTGACTCGCAGTAGCGCCGGCGTGGCGGCCACACCGGCGGGTATGACGCTGCTGGGCGAGGCGCGCGCGGTGATCGCTCGCTACGACCAAGCGATCACCGCGATGGCGAAGCACTCGGCGCAGGTCGGCCGGTCACTACGGGTCGGCGTTCCTCTCGAGTTGCCGGCACAGCCGCTCTCGGGGGCACTCGCGTCGCTGTCGACGGCCTTCCCGTTGACCGTGGTAAAGGTTCGCCATCTGTCGACGGCCCAGCAGACCGAAGCGCTGTACGCCGGGGAGTTGGACGTGGGCTTGGTGCGGGAACGTCCGCTCGGTGGACGGCTCGACGTCTCGATGGTGATCGAAGAACCGCTCGGTGTGCTGCTCGCGGTCGAGCAGGCCGACGCGATGGACCTCGTCGACGGGGCGGTGCGGCTGGACCGACTGTCGGGTCCGCAGTGGCTTGGGTTTCCTCGCGCTGGCAGCCCGGCCTGGTACGACGAATTGACGGCCGTGCTGCGCAGCCACGGAATTGAGCCCGGCCCGCCCGCGTCGTACGACCAGGATTTGTTGCCGGAAGTAAAGCTGGCCACGGTGAGTGCGGGTGGGAAATTCGCGCTGGCGCCGGCCGGGCGATTGGAACCGCTTCCGGACTCGGTTCGCTGGCTGCCCCTTGCCGGACGACCGCTGGTACGTCGTACCTGGGTTGTGTGGCCCGCCGGATCGCGGCGCCGCGATCTCGCCCACCTCGTCGCCGCGTTGGAGAACACAAGCGCCGGGGCGGCGGTCCCCGCCGGAGGCGATGTCTAGGCGCTGCGCACGATATTCGCTGTCGGAGGTGGGCCACGGGGGCCAGCAGCCGACTCAAACCACCCGCGCCGCTGCCGATCCCAATGCCGCGGCCGACATAACCCTCTTTGGATCGTCTTGACGGATTCTTGGAGTGTGCCGTCCGGGCGCCGATGAACGGGCGGTGCGCGCCGCGCCGAATCCCTAACGCCGGTGTTCGCGGACGCTTTCTTATCATTTACCGAATGAGCGCCGGTGGGCTGGATATCGCGTCGTCGCCGGCATTCTCCGATGAGGACCCGGCTCGGTTTCGCGCCGCGGGCTGGTGGTGCGATACGACGCTGTCGGACGCGGTGGGTCGTAACGCCGAGCAAGCACCAGACCGTCCCGCCTATATCGACCATGCCGGCCCATCGCTGACCTGGCATGAATTCGACCACGCGGCAACTCGTTTAGCCGAAGCGCTCGCGGGCTTCGGCGTCGTGCGCGGGGATAGGGTGGCGGTATGGCACCGTGATTCGGCGGCCATCCACGTCCTGTTCGTGGCGATCGAACGCTGCGGGGCGGTGGTCGTCGGTGTCGGCGCGCGGGCCGGGACCCGCGAGGCCACGGCGATACTGCGCAGCGCCCGGCCGAAGGTACTGATCAGCGATGAATCCCACCGTGTGGCCGCGGCGGATGTGGCCGACGAACTCGGGCTGCCTGCGCTGCTCCTGAGCCGGACGCTTCGCCTGGATGTCGACACCAAACCCAAGGCGCTCCCGAGCGACTCCCAGCTGGGCCCCGACGAGGTCTTCCTGATCAATTCCACGTCCGGGACCACCGGGCTGCCCAAGTGCGTCGTGCACTCCCAGAACCGTTGGTATTACTTCCACCAGAAGGCCGTCGCCAATGGGCAGCTGACGCCGGACGACGTCTTCCTGCCGGTGATACCCACGCCGTTCGGGTTCGGGCTCTGGACCAGCCACACCACGCCGATCTACCTTGGCACCACCGCGGTGATCCTGGACCGGTTCACCACCCGAGCCACGTGTGAGGCGATTTCCCAGCACAAGGTCAGCGTATTGTGCTGCGTCAGCACGCAATTGACCATGCTGATGGCGGACCCGTCCAGCCGCGAACACGACCTAAGTTCGCTGCGCGTCGTCTATACCGGCGGGGAGGCGTTGCCGTATCGGCCCGCGGCGGAGTTCGAGGAGCTCACCGGCGCCAAGATCCTGCAGTTCTTCGGCTCGAACGAAACCGGGATGCTCAGCGCCACCACCGTCGACGACTCGCGCGAACGCCGGCTGCGCACCGGCGGTCGCATCATCCCCGAGATGTCGGTCCGGCTGTTCGACGGGGACCGCGAGGTCACCGCAACGGGGCGGGGCCAGCCCGCGTGCCGGGGCCCGGCGACCAGCCTCGGTTATCTCGGCGGCACCGACCACGACACGTTGTTCACCCGCGACGGGTGGATGCGCATGGGCGACATCTGTGAAATCGACCAGGACGGCTATCTGCGGGTCACCGGGCGCACCTCCGATTTCATCGTGCGCGGCGGCAAGAACATCAGCGCGAGCCAGGTCGAAGACGCCGTCACCACCCATCCGGCCATCGGGGTGGCGGCGGCGGTCGCGATGCCCGACCCGGTGTTCGGCGAAAGGGTCTGCCTCTACGCCGAACTCACCGACTCCGCCACCATCGACCTTGCCGCGCTCGTCGAACACCTGCTGGCACTGGGAGTTTCCAAGGAACTGCTGCCCGAGCGACTCATCGTCCTCGACGAACTGCCCCGCTCGTCGGGCGGAAAGATAGCCAAAGGCCGACTTCGCGAGGATATTGGTGCCAGGATGGAGGCTGGTCATGAACGCTCCTAACGCACGCCGAGGCGGGCTGGAAGTCTGGGCACCGTCGGTGGTTCCGCCGATCGGCGTCGAGCTCTCCCACGAGCAGGCGCTGGCGATCGCGTTCCGTCACCTCGCCGGCATCGGGTTCGCCGAGAACATGGCCGGACACATCACCTGGCAGCGCGACGGCCAGACGGACATGCTTGTCAATCCATGGGGTCTGTGGTGGCAGGAGCTCACCGCCTCCGATATCTGTGTGGTGGATCCCGACGCGCGCGTGGTCAGCGGCCGCTGGGACGTCACGCCGGCCATCCACATCCACACCGAACTGCACCGCGCCCGTGAAGACGCCCGGGTGGTCATCCACAACCACCCGTACTACGTCTGCGTGCTCGCCGCGCTGGGCAGGCTGCCGGAGTTGGTGCACCAAACCGGTTCGCTGTTCCTCGACGACCTGTGCCTTCTCGACGCCTACGACGGCGAGGTCGACAGCCCCGCCCGCGCCGCGGACCTCGCGGCCCGCATCGGTGGCGCCAACCTGACGATTCTGGCCAACCACGGCGTCATCGCGACGGGGCGTAACCTCCCCGAAGCCGTCTACCGCGCGGCCTCGATCGAACGAGTCTGCAAGCTGGCCTACGACGTGATGCTCACCGGCAAGGAGCCGGTGGCCATGCAGTGGTCGGACATGGCCGGCATGCAACGCTCGCTGATCGAACGGGCCGCCGACGTGTACTGGGCCGGGGCGGCGCGCATGACGATCAAGGCCGATCCCGATGTGCTGACTTGAGCCACAAGGAGATTGACGCGTGAAATCGATCGACGAGCTGGCCACCGACCTGAGATTCACCACCGCGAAGACCGGCGCGCAGCGTTCGGTCACCTTGCTGCCCGATCCGCCCCGGGCGCCGCGCCGCTACACCGTGATCTCGGTCGACGATCACATCGTCGAACCCCCGGACACCTTCACCGGCCGCCTGCCCCGCAGGTTCGGAGACCGGGCGCCCAAAGTCGTGGACACCGACACCGGGGGACAGACCTGGGTGTACGACGGCCAAGAGCTACCCAACGTCGGGTTCAACGCGGTGGTCGGCCGGCCGGTGGCGGAGTACGGTTTCGAGCCGGTCCGATTCGACGAGATGCGCAGGGGCGCTTGGGACATCCATGAGCGCGTCAAGGATATGGACCTCAACGGAATCTACGCCTCGCTTAACTTCCCCTCGTTTCTGCCGGGCTTCGCCGGACAGCGGCTGCAGCAAGTGACCAACGATCGCGACCTGGCGCTGGCGTCCGTCCGGGCTTGGAACGACTGGCATTTCGACGTCTGGGCGGGCACGTATCCCGACCGCATCATCGGATGCCAGTTGCCGTGGCTGCTCGATCCCGAGCTCGGCGCGAAGATGATCTACGAGAACGCCGAACGTGGCTTTCACGCCATGACGTTCAGCGAGAACCCGGCGATGCTGGGGCTGCCGAGCATTCACACCGACCACTGGGATCCGATGATGGCCGCGTGCGCCGAGACCGGCACCGTGGTGAACCTGCACATCGGATCGTCGGGGTCGTCGCCGTCCACCACCGCGGACGCGCCACCGGACGTGCAGGGGGTGCTGTTTTTCGCCTATGCCATTTCCGCGGCGGTCGACTGGTTGTATTCCGGGCTGCCCAGCAGGTTTCCCGAGCTGAAGATCTGCCTGTCCGAAGGCGGAATCGGTTGGGTGGCGGGGTTGCTCGACCGGCTCGACCACATGCTCAGCTACCACGCGATGTATGGCACCTGGGAAGCGCTCGGTGAGCGACTGACCCCCGCGGAGGTGCTGATCCGCAACTTCTGGTTCTGCGCGGTCGAAGACAAGTCGTCGTTCGTGCAGCGCGACCGGATAGGCGTCGAGAACATCATGCTGGAAGCCGACTACCCCCATTGCGATTCGACGTGGCCGCACACCCAACAAACCATCCACGAACAGATCGGTGATCTGCCGCCCGACGTCATCCGTAAATTCAGCTGGGAGAACGCATCCCGCTTGTATCGGCACCCGGTGCCGGACGCGGTGCAGCAGGACCCCGACGCGTTCTGACCCTGCCAGGTTGCGCCGGCATCGTTGATCTCCGCGGGTTCCGTGAGTGGCTCACTTGGTGTACGTTACGTTTAGTATGTACTGAACGATCTGATGGAGGCTCATGTCGCCGGAAGAGGCCGAGTTCGTCGACCGCCTCGGGCTGTTCTTCGAGCTCCTGGGCGCCACCCGCACGATGGGCCGGCTCTATGGGTGGCTGCTGATCTGCGATCCGCCACAGCAGTCGCTGACCGAGCTGGCCGCTGCGCTGTCGGTGAGCAAGGCGTCGGTCAGCACCGTTGCCCGCCAGCTGCTGGAAGGCGGCATGGTGGAGCGGTTGCCGAGCCCGAACCGTCAACACCTCTACCGGGTCACGCCGGGCGGGTTCACCAGCGTGCTGGAAACCCAGCTGTCGCTGATGCGGCGGGGGATCGAGCCCGCCGAGTTCGCGCTGTCCGTGCTGGGTGAGGACCGTGCCGAACAACGCCGGCGCGTCGAGGACTTCCGCGATTTCTGCGAATTCTGCACGCGGGCCTACCGCGATCAGCTCCTGGAAATGTGGACCGAATACCGGGCGAAAAGGAGACAGCCATGACCGCAGCGGACAAAATCGACTTCACCTCGGTTGCCTGGGGCTCCGTGGAATGGACGAACCTCGTCACATTGTATCTGCGCGCATGCGAAAGCCGTTCGCAGCGGCCGATTCTGGGGGACAAGGTGGCCGCGGATGCCGTGGACCGGATCAACTACGACTTCTCGCGCATGCGTCGGAGCACGCTGCCCGCCACCAACCAATACCTGGTCGCCTTGCGCGCCAAGAAGTTCGACGACTGGTGCGCCGATTTCCTCGCCCGTCATCCCGACGCCGTCGTCCTGCACCTGGGTTGCGGCCTCGATGGCAGGGCCTTCAGACTTGCCGTGCCGCCCTCGGTTTCGTGGGTCGACGTCGATCAGCCCAGTGTCATCGGGCTGCGGCGGCAGCTCTACGACGACACCGAGCGCTACCGGATGATCGGCTCGTCGGTGACCGAACTGCGGTGGCTGGACGACGTCCCCACCGGGCGCCCCACCCTGGTGGTCGCCGAGGGCCTGCTGATGTACTTGCGCGAGGAGCAAGTCCGGCAGCTGCTGGCGCGTTTGATCGACCGATTCCCCGGCGGCGAAATGCATTTCGATACGCTGTCCGCCCTGGCGCCGCTGCTGTCCAAGGTCTTCACCAGAGGCATCATCGCCTGGGGAATCCGGGACGCACGCACGCTTGCGGACTGGCATCCCCGGCTGCGGTTCCTCGAGCAGACGCCCGCGCTGGCCGGCTACGAGCACATCCCGTCGACTGTGGTGCGGATGATCTACACGCTGACGTGGATGACGGGCGGGCGCGGCTACGACGTGCTCAACCGCTTCGAATACTGAACTGTCACAGGTCGGATGCCAGTCGACGCAGAATGTCGGTCGCGGGCTCGGCGGTGGCGTGCCGATATCCGGTGCCCGCCCACAGGTGTACGTAGTCCGGCTTTCCCGCCGCCGCTGCCGCCTTGCGTAACGGGCTGGTCAGGTAGTGGATGGCGGGATACCCCGTTGGTGCCTCGGCTTCGTGGGCGTCGATGAACGCGTTGCGCAGGCCGCGGGCCGGGCGGCCGGTGAAGGCCCGGGTCAGCACCGTCTCGGTGTACGCGGGATCGGCCAGGGCGGCCTGATGAGTGGCCGACGCGCCGCTTTCGGTGGCGCGCAGCAGCACGGTGCCGACGGCGGCCGCGGCCGCGCCCGCCCGGATCACCTCGGCCACCGCGGCCGTCGTGGCGAGCCCGCCGGTGGCCAGCACCGGCAGGGGAACCGTCGCGACGACCTGCTTGACGAGGTCGACGATTCCGACCGGCGTCAACGGCCGCAACGGTGACAGGGTGCCGGAGTGCCCGCCAGCGGCCGCCGCCTGCACGGCGAGCATGTCGACCCCGGCGTCGTGTGCCTGCGCCGCCTCCTCGGCCGTCGTGACCGTCTGGACCACCACGCTCTTGGCTCGTTGCAGCGCCGCGATCACGTCGCGCGGCGGAATCCCGAACGTGAACGACACCATCGGAACCGGATCGTCGAGCAGCAGTTCGATCTTCTCGTCGAATCTGTCGTTGTCCTCTATGGGCTCGGACGGCAGCGTCAGGCCGAACCGGTCGGCGTCGGCCTGAATGATCGCGGCGTAGGCCCGGTAGCGCTGCGGGTCGACCGGCACCGGGTTCGGTGCGAACACATTGATGCCGAATGGGATCCCTTCGGCGCGAACGGTTTTGATCTCGGCCTCGATGGCCTCCACGGTCTTGTAGCCGGCGGCCAGCATGCCCAGAGCGCCCGCGCGGGCGGCGGCCGACACCATGGCCGGTGTGGTCGGGCCGCCCGACATGGGCGCCGCAACCAGCGGAATGGACATCCCGAACTGCGCCAACATCTCCATGCCCTGACAATATCGGCGCTCGGCCGGTGCGGCAGCATTCCACCGTGCCGAGGGACCTGGCAGGATGCTTGAGCGTGAAGCGCCCCAACTTCCTCGTGATCGTTGCAGACGACCTCGGGTTTTCCGACATCGGCGCGTTCGGCGGCGAGATCGAGACGCCCAACCTCGATCGGCTGGCCTACGCCGGGATCCGGCTCACCGATTTCCATTCGGCGCCGGCCTGCTCACCGACCCGGGCGATGCTGTTGACCGGTACCGACCACCACATCGCCGGCATCGGCACGATGCTCGAGGTCGCGTCCCCGGGATTCCGCGGCGCGCCCGGCTACGAGGGCTATCTGAACGATCGGGTCGTCGCGTTGCCCGAACTCCTGCGCGACGCCGGATATTTGACGCTCATGTCGGGCAAATGGCATCTGGGGGCCACGATCGAGACGTCACCGTGGGCGCGCGGCTTCGAGCGCTCGTTCGCGCTGCTGCCCGCCGGTGCCAGCCACTACGGGGGCGCGGGGGCGCGCGGGTTCTCGCCCGTGCCAACGCTTTACACCGAAGATGACCGATTCGTCACCGTCGGCGACGACTTCTACTCGTCGGACTCCTACACCGACACCTTGCTGCGGTACCTGGAAGAACGCGCGCCCGGCGACGACCGCCCGTTCTTCGCCTATCTGCCGTTCCAGGCGCCCCACTGGCCGTTACAGGCCCCCGACGAATCCGTGGCAAAGTACCGCGGCCGCTACGACGACGGACCCGACGCGCTGCGTGCGGAGCGACTGGCGGCGCTCAAGCGGCTCGGCCTGTGCCCGCCCGACGTCAACGCGCACCCGGTGGTGGCCGACGGGGCACCGGAGTGGGCCGACATGACCGACGAGCAGCGCGCGCACTCGGCCCGCAGCATGGAGGTCTACGCCGGGATGGTGGACCGGATGGACCACAACGTCGGCCGGGTGATCGACTACCTGTCGGCCAGCGGCGAACTCGACGACACCGTCGTCATCTTTCTGTCCGACAACGGCGCCGAGGGCGCGATCGTGGAGGCGATGCCGCTGCGCGGCCCGGAAATCGCCGCGCAGATCGAAAAGCATTGCGACAACAGCCTCGACAACCTCGGCCGGCCCACGTCCTTCATCTGGTACGGCCCGCGCTGGGCACAAGCCGCCACCGCGCCGTCGCGCCTGCACAAGGCCTTCACCACCCAGGGCGGGATCCGCGTGACGGGTTTCGTCAGCTGGCCGGGCTTCGCGAGGCAACAGCAGATCGGCACCGCGTTCAGCACCGTCATGGACATCGCCCCCACCCTGCTGGAGCTGGCCGGCGCCGCGCACCCGGGCACGTCCTACCGCGGACGGGAGGTGGCCGCGATGCGCGGCCGCTCGCTGGTGGAGTATCTGACCGGCGCCGCGGAGACCGTGCACGACGCGGACACCGGCACTGGCTGGGAGCTGTTCGGCCGCCGCGCCATCCGGCAGGGCGACTGGAAGGCGCTGCACCTGCCGGCACCGTACGGTCCGGGCGAGTGGCAGCTCTACGATTTGGCTTCCGACCCGGGTGAAATCGACGACCTGGCCGCGTCGCATCCCGACAAGCTGGCCGAGCTGGTGGCGCTGTGGGATCGCTACGTGGAGGAGACCGGCGTGCTCCTCGAACCCGTTTCCGTGTTCGACACCGAACTCTAGCCACCCGTGGGAGTCACCCTGCTGGAAAATCGCCGCGACCGCGCCAGGACTGCCGCCGCCACCGCTTCTCGATCACGTGCTGGGTCGAAGCGCCTCAAATAGCTCGACCGAACCACTGTGCCGTGCGACCAAGACTTCGAGTCCCGCATCCCTGAGCCAGCGCTGCACGTCACCGGCCCGGGGCGTGTTCCCAAAAAAGCCGGCCGCCTGCAACGCCGTCACAAAACGATCCTGGCGCCAGCCGCGACCACGTACACACGTGCTCCCGCGAAGAATCCCACCCGGCTTGAGCACTCGGGCAAGCTCGACTACCGCGGCGTGCGGGTCAGGAAGGCAATGCAGACCGTTGAATGTCAAAGCTAGGTCAAAGGTGTTGTCTGGGAAGGGCAAATCCGTGATATCTGCCTCGGTGAACTCCATCAAGTCGGCCACACCGAACTGGGTTGCGCGGCTGCGTGCCCGCCTCAGCATGTCCGACGAAATGTCGGCGGCCACATAGCGGCAATCCTGCCTGGGGCGCAAGCCGCGAAAGGCAAAACCTCCACCGCACGGGATGTCAAGGATGTTGGCGCCGGCGGGAGCATCACCGACACGTTGAACCAAGTCCAGGAGGTCGTGTAACGCCAATCCCCACAGCGCTTTTGCACCCACCGCAGCGACGCCGTCATGCATTACAGCCGTGTTATACAGCGCGGATGCCACCCGAGCGGCGCGCCAGCGCTCCGTTACCTGCCCCATACCCTGACTCTAAACCGCACGACGCTCCGGCGGCAGGGGTCATCCATAAGGGTGCAACAGGTAGCGCCGCCACGGAGACCGGTGCGGCCGGGCCGAAGCTGGAGAGAAGGCGAGCTGCTGAAATGTGACGACATCCGAGTCCGCGACCAGATCCACGAATTCGATTGAAGGAAGGCCGAATACGCTGAGCATACCGATCGCGAGGCGGTCGGGACGCCCCGTCAGCGTCATGCGGGGTGACCCGCCAGTTGGGCCAATTGCGCGGCCCGCTCGGCTGTTTGGGTGGTCAGCACGATCCGTCCCGAGGTGACCTGTTGCTCGATGATCGGCGCTTCCAGCACCAGGTTGTCCCGGGTAAAGGCCACATGGTCTTTCATGTGCGCGGCGGTGAACGTCGCCCACGCATCCGCCGACGGCGAGTCGAGCACCAGGGTCACCTCGTAAAAGTCTGCCGTCAGGGCCTTGGGTGGCTCCACGTGTATCAGCCCGAGCTGCAGGGTTTCGGGACCCAGTGTGTACACGTTGGCCCGGCCGAGGTCACAGGTGTCGAGGACGTCGGTCGGGGCCACCGGGACGTTCGGACCCATCTCCGGGCACGTGGTGGCGGGCGTCGTGGGATGCGACTTTGTCACGGGCCGGACGGGCAGCGGCGCAATCTTGATGATCGGCGGCGGCGCGGCCGGCGCGGCGGAAGTGCTGGGCGCCTTGGTGGTCGGCGGGCTGGACGGCGCGGGCTTGTGCGCCGCATGGCAGCCACACATCAGCGCGGCAAGCAGACCGATGGACCCAAGCCAGGCAACGGCATTGCTTACGCGGACTCGACGGGGACTCATCGAAACACACTCTACTCACGTATCCGTTGAGTCCTCGGAACTCTTGCACCGCAGTTTCTTTGGTGCCGTGCCGGGGCGATCCCCGGGTGTCCGTCGCGCCGGATGGCCGGTCCGCGTGCGGTGCGCCGACGCGCTCGAAGGACGCCATCCTTTACTGACACTACGAATATAGAGTAGTGTCTCGAACCTGAACAGCAATGGATAAACGACGAAAGCCTAATCCCGCCGAGCGCCGCCGCGATCTATGCGATGCGGCGATTCGATTGTTGGCCGATGACGGGGCCAAGGGGCTGAGCCATTTGAAGGTGGATCGCAAGGCGGGCGTCCCGGACGGCACGACATCGTTCTATTTCCGCACTCGGTCGGCGCTGCTGCGGGCCGTCGCGGAGCGGTCGGCCGAGCTCGACCTCGCCGAACTGCAGGCGATCGCGGACAGCTCCGATGCCGGCGGTGAGGCGCCCGCGCCCTCACGGTTGTCGCAGGTCGTCATCCAAGCCGGCAGCGACCCGCAGCTGTACCGCACCAGGGCTCGATACGAGCTGACCATGCAGGCCACGCGCGACCCCGCGCTGGCCGCGATCCTGCAGCAGGCCACCGACGAGTTCACCAAGTTGCACCGGGAAATCCTCGTGCAGCTCATGCCGCACGGTGCGGACCTGGACCCGGCGGTCGTCGAGGACCTGAGCAACGTCACGCTGACGTTCATCAACGGGCTGCTGCAGCGGTTCGCCCACGGCGACCGAATCGTCGACAGCGCCGAACAGCTCGACGGGGTCTTGTCGGCGATCGCGGCCGGGATATTGAAGAGCTCGGGCAAGGGGCGGCTCACCCAGGCGGGCGGCCTGCGGGTGCTGCGCCCGGGGGCGGCCGGGTCCCGATGAGAGCCCCGTCCGGATGCGGCCCGCGCGCCTCTGGCCCTTGCCAGAGCACCCCCGGTATGGTTCTCTACAAGAATAGAGTGAGCTCACGTTCATGCGTCGTTTTCAGCCGAACTCGCGCACGTGTCAGAGCGACGCAATTAAGCGGAGTGTGTAAATTGCCCCGGACCGAATCCAGCGCTGCAACGCTGGCAGCGCGAGCCCTGGTGCCGGTGATGCGGGTAGCTAAAACTGCAGCGGTAGGAGGGGTTTCGTGACGACGAGCACCGACAGCCATGTTCGTTTCGATCCATACGATGTCGGGCTGATCGCCGATCCGTATCCGATGTTCGCGCGGTTGCGCGACGAGGCGCCGTTGTACTACAACGCCGAATTCGACTTCTATGCGGTGAGTCGCTACGCCGACGTCAGCAAGGCGCTCGTGGACCACGAGACGTACAGCTCCGCGCGCGGCGCGATCCTGGAGCTGATCAAAGCCAACCTCGAAATCCCGTCGGGCATGTTGATCTTCGAAGACCCGCCTATTCACGACGTGCACCGCAAACTGCTGTCGCGGATGTTCACCCCGCGCAGGATCGCCGCGCTCGAGCCGATGATCCGCGACTTCTGCGCTCAACTCCTGGATCCGCTGGTGGGGTCAGGCCACTTCGACTTCGTCACCGACCTGGGCGCGCAGATGCCGATGAAGGTCATCAGCATGTTGCTCGGCATCCCCGAAGACGACCAGGAGTACATCCGCGACCGCGGCAACGCCCAGCTGCGCACCGAGGCCGGCAAGCCCATGGACGCGGCCCAGCACGGCCTGTCCGTCGGCGAGCAGTTCGAGGCCTACATCGACTGGCGCGCGGAGCACCCGTCCGACGACATCATGACCGAACTTCTCAACGTCGAGTTCGTCGACGAAACCGGCACAACCCGGCGGCTGTCCCGCGAGGAGATTCTCGTCTACCTCAACGTCGTCGCCGGGGCGGGCAACGAGACGACGACACGGCTGATCGGTTGGTCCGGAAAGGTTCTCGCCGAGCACCCCGACCAGCGCCGCGACCTCGTCGAGAACCCCGCGCTCGTCCCGCAGGCCATCGAGGAGCTGTTGCGCTACGAGCCCCCGGCCCCGCACGTGTCCCGGTATGTGACCCGCGATGTCACCGTGCACGACCAAACGGTGCCCGAAGGCAGCGTGATGATGATGCTCATCGGATCGGCGTGCCGCGACGAGGCCCAGTTCGGGCCCGACGCAGGCGAATTCAACATCCATCGCACGGTCCGCCCGCACCTCACCTTCAGCATGGGCACGCACTTCTGCCTGGGCTCGGCGCTGGCGCGCCTGGAGGGCCGCGTCGCGCTGGAGGAGATCCTCAAGCGATTCCCCGAGTGGGAGGTCGACCTGAGCAGCGCCACCCTCAGCCCGACCTCCACGGTGCGGGGCTGGGAATGCATGCCGGCGCTGGTGTCACGATGACAAGTCGGGTGAATGGGCGGGTAGCAGGGAAGGTAGCTTTCATCAGCGGCGCCGCGCGCGGGCAGGGCCGCAGCCACGCGGTGCGCCTGGCGCAAGAGGGCGCCGACATCATCGCGATCGACGTCTGCGGGCCGATCGAGAACCTGGCGTATCCGCACTCAACGCCGGAAGACCTCGACGAGACCGTCGATCTGGTCAAGGGCGTCGGCCGTCGCATCGTGACCGCGCAGGTCGACGTCCGCGACTACGACGCGCTGAAGGCCGCAGTGGACAGCGGGGTGGAACAACTCGGCCGCCTCGACATCATCGTCGCCAACGCGGGCATCGGCACCTTCGGTAACAAGCTGCACAAGATCCGCGAGAACATCTGGCAGGACATGATCGACGTGAACCTCTCCGGCGTGTGGCACACGGTGAAAGCCGGTGTGCCACATATCATCGCCGGTGCCCGCGGTGGCTCCATCGTGCTGACCGGCTCTGTCGGATCACACAAGGCCATGGCCCACACCGGCCACTACATCGCGGCTAAACACGGCGTTTTGGGCTTGATGCGAGCATTCGCCGTCGAGCTGGGCGAGCACCATATTCGGGTCAACTCGGTACACCCCAGCCAGGTCAACACGCCGATGACCATCAACGAGGTGACGTTCCGACTGTTTCGTCCGGACCTGGAAAACCCCGGGCCGGAGGATTTCGCGCCGTTCTCACAGATGACGCATACCATGCCGGTGCCCTGGGTGGAAGCGGTCGACATCAGCAACGCCGTCCTGTTCCTCGCCTCTGACGAATCTCGTTATGTCACCGGCGTTTCACTGCCCGTCGACGCGGGCGCTCTGCTCAAGTAGGCGCTAATCAAATTCGACCGAAGGAAGAAGACTATGCCTGAATACGACTACGAAGAAATGAAGAAAGAAGCCGAGCAGTACATCAAGTTCGAGAAGGACAAGAAGAACCGGATCGCTTACATCACCTTCGACCGTCCCGACGCGCAGAACTCCACCACGCTGGGGATGCGGCAGAACTATGCCGATCTGATCCACAAGTGCAACGTGGACGACGACGTCAAGGTCGTCGTGATCCGTGGTGAGGGTGAGGACTTCGGTAGCGGCGGGGACCTGCCCGAACAGCGCGGGATGCTGGAGAACCCGGGCATGCCACTGTTGCACGAGCTCGCGATAAACGACGACGACGTCAAGTACCCGCCCGGCGGCTCCTACCGCTATCTGTCCACGGTCACCGACTTCTACGCCAAGGCCAAGGCGGGAAACCGGCCGCTGCAAGAACTTCGGAAGATCAGCATCATCGAGGCCAAGGGCTACTGCTACGGCTGGCACTTCTACCAGGCGGGCGACGCCGACCTGGTGATCTCCTCCGACGACGCTCTGTTCGGCCACCCGGCATTCCGCTACGTGGGCTGGGGACCCCGCCTGTGGTGGTGGGCCGAGACGATGGGCCTGCGCAAGTTCTCCGAAATGCTGTTCACCGGACGGCCGTTCAGCGCCAAGGAGATGTACGAGTGCGGGTTCGTCAACAGCGTGGTGCCCCGCGACAAGCTGGAAGACGAGACCTTGAAGTACGCGCTGGCGTGCTCGAAGGCCCGCCCGACCGACACCGTCGCCGTGCAGAAGACGTTCCTCGAGCTCTACAAGCAGCACAAGGGTGAGTACTTCGGCAGTTTGCTGACCGGCATGGTCGAGGGCATGCTGCCGATGATCGCCAACGACGCGCAGGAGGTCGACCTGACCGCGGGCACCTTCGAGAAGGGCCTCAACAACGTGGTCAAGGACAACGACATGAACTTCCCACCGGAGTGGCGCCTGAGTCGCTCCGGCCGCGCGAAGCCCTGACCGCATTGCGAGGGCGCGCATGTCGGCGCTGACGGCCTTCAGGGTCGTTGAGCTGGCGGGGTCGGTCGCGGGCGAGTACTGCGGAAAGCTGCTGGCCGACTTCGGCGCCGAGGTGATCAAGATCGAGGCGGCGGGGCGCGGTAGCCCGACCCGGGCCATGGCGCCCCGTCTTGCCGACGGCTGCGAGGGCAGTGCGTTGTTCGCCTACCTCAATACGAACAAGCGGTCCGTCGTTCTCGACGCCGCCTCGGATTGCGATGTCCTGGACAAGCTCATCGCCGGCGCCGACGCGGTCATCGATGACGGCGCCACCGATGGGGCGCAGCGGCACCCCGGCGTGGTGTTCTGTTCGATCACGCCGTTCGGCCGTGACGCCCCGGCCGAGTACGCGAATGCGAAGAGCATCAACGTGTTCCACGCCAGCGGCTGGGGATATCACACACCCAGCCATCCGGACCCCGGCAAGCCGCCGCTGCAGGGGCCCGGCCGATTCCTGGCCGACTACGAGGCGGGGCTGGAGGCGGCGCTGTGCATCGCGGCGGCGTTGTTCGGGCGTCTGCACACCGGCCATGGCGAAGATATCGACGTCTCGCAGCAGGCGGTCCTGGTCTCGCGCGCCGATTGCATTCTGGGGCGTTTAGTCACCGGCGAAGTCCCCGCCGTCGGCACCCGCGACGACTACGACCAGCAGGGACCGGCGTCGTTTTTCGCCTGCGCCGACGGCTTCGTCTATCTGTATGTGACCAGCCGCGCCCACTGGCTCGGCGTCAAGGAGCTCATGGGTCGCCCGGGTTGGCTCGACGAGTTCGAAGACGACTGGCTGGAATTCTCCGTCACCCCGGACAAGGTCGCCGCGTTCCAGCGGGGGTTCGCGGCGTGGGTCCGCGAGCTGTCCAAGGAGACGGCGGCCGACGAGGCTCAGCGCCTGGGCGTGCCGCTGGTGCCGGTCAACGACGCCGCAGACCTGCACCGCTCGCCCCAGTACCGCCACCGCGGCTTCTTTTCCGACGTCAGCCATCCCGTGTTGGGTGACGCGGCGTATCCCACGGTGCCCTACCTGCTCAGCGCGTCCCCGGCCGAAATCAACTCCGCGGCACCTGCTCTCGGTCAACACAGCGCGTCGGTCCTGGGCGGTCTCGGCACTCCCCACGCGCCACCGACGGTGCGCTCGGCGCAGCTGAAGCCGCCCAAGGCACCGCGCGGCGGCCCTCTGGAGGGGGTTCGCGTCGTCGAGCTCACCAAGGTGTGGGCCGGCCCGTACGCCGGTAAACTGCTGGCGCTGTTGGGCGCCGAGGTGATCAAGGTCGAAACCGCGGCGCTGCCCGAGGAGATGCGCGCCTACGGCGGCACCGACATCAATCACGCACCGTTCTTCCTGAGCATCAACCCCGAGATCTTGAGCGTGGACATCGATATCAAGTCGGCTGAGGGCATGGCGCAACTGCGTGAGCTGATCGCCCGCAGCGATATCGTCATCAACAACCTGCGCCCGGGCGCGATGGAGCGCCAAGGCCTCGGGTACGAGCGGCTCACCGAAATCAAATCCGACATCATCTCGGTGTCGATCAAGATGTGGGGTAACGACGGGCCGCTGGGCCATCAAACCGGCTACGCACCCTGTTTCGCCGCACTGGCCGGCCTGGCGCCGCTGGTCGGCTACCCCGGCGGGCCCCCGCTCGGAACCAGCATGCGTTACGGGGATTCCACGGTCGGCGCCGCCGCCGCATTCGCCGCCGTGGCGGCGCTGCTGCACCGCGAGCTCAGCGGCGCGGGGCAATTCGTCGACGTGTCGGCCGTCGAAACCCTCTCCTCGATGATCGGGGACTGCCTGCTCGAACACAGTCTCACCGGGCGGCGCCTCGGGCCCGCTGGCAACCACCATCCCGACATGTGCCCACATGGTTGCTATCCGTGCTCGGATGGCTCCTGGGTCAGCGTGGCCGTCGCGAGCGACGCCGAATGGCGGCGGCTGTGCGGCGTGCTCGGCGCCACGTCACTAGCCGACGATCCCCGGTATGCCGCATCCGACGGGCGACATCGGCATATCGACGCGCTCGACACCGACCTCGCCGGACTGACCCGCGATCTCGATGCCGAGGAACTCGCTCACCGGCTGCGGGCGGCGGGGGTGCCGGCGACCAAGAGCGCCACCGCGATCGATGTGATTGGTGATCAACGACTCTGGGACCGCGAGCTGTATCGTTTCGTTTCGGATCATCGCGAAGGCCAGCGACCGGTGTTGGGACCGTCGTGGCGAATGGCGCGCGGGTCCGCCCGGATCGAGAAGGGGGCTCCCGACTTGGGAGAGGACACCGATTACGTCCTCCACGAAATACCGGCTGCACCACCGACGTTGGGCGAGTAATGATTCTGACACAGACCGCGGCACTGGTGACGGGCGCCAGCAGTGGCATCGGAGCGGCGACAGCGAAAGCACTTGCCGCCCAAGGCGCGGCAGTCGCTGTGTTGGCACGCCGGGCCGAGCGACTGACCGAGCTGAAAACCGAGATCGAATCCGCCGGCGGCACAGCACTCGTCGTCACCGCCGACGTCACCGACGCCGAGCAGGTGGCGGCCGCCGTGCGGCGCACCGTCGCGGAGTTCGGACGCCTCGACACTCTGGTGAACAACGCCGGCCTGATGCAGTCGGCGCCCGCGACCGAAGCGCCGCTGCAGGACTGGGACAACATGTTGGCCGTCAACGTGCAGGGCGTCCTCTACGCGACCCGTGCGGCCCTGCCGCACCTGATCGATGCCGCCGCCGACTCGCCACGGGGTGTTGCGGACCTGGTCACCATCAGCTCCACCGCCGGGTGGGTGGCCCGGCCGAACACGGCCGTCTATTCGCTCACCAAGTTCGGGGTGAACGCGTTCAGCGAAGGCATCCGGCAAGAGGTGCTGGGCAGGCGGGTGCGGGTCGGCGTGGTCGGCCCCGGAACGGTCGATACCGAAATCTTCAGCCACCTGTCCGAATCATCGCGGGAAGCCTTCGAAAAACAGACATCCGGCATGGTCATGCTGCGGCCCGAGGATATCGCCGAGGCGGTCCTGTTCATGGTCACCCGCGACCGAAGGGTTGCAGTCAACCACATGCTGGTGCGCGCCGCCGAGCAGACCTGGTAGCGGTGTGACGTCGCATTGGGTGGTCGGCGACCAGCATGGATTGCCGATCCCGGCCGATCCCGCGACCCTGCTCAACGGTGGAGCCTCGTTCCTCACGAGGGCTTTTCGGGCCTCGGGCATGCTCGGCGACAACAGCGTCGCTCGCATCAGCGATTACCGCGAGATCAGCGGTGGCAGCACCGGACGCAAAGTGGCGCTGTCGGTCGAATACGACCGTCCCGCAGCCGATCTGCACACCGACCTGTTCGTGAAGTTCTCCCGAGATCTCGACAATCCGGTGCGCGACCGGGGCAAGACACAGATGGAACCCGAGGTCCGCTTCGCCGCGCTGTCGCTGGCCCCGGAATTCCCCATCGCCGTACCGTGTCCGCAGTTCGGCGACTACCACCGCCCCACCGGCACAGGCCTGTTGATCACCGAGCGAATCAGCTTCGGCAGCAACGGGATCGAGCGCCAGTACCACAAGTGCCTCGACTACGAAATGCCAGCACCCCTCGAGCACTACCGCGCGTTGCTGACCGCGCTCGCGCGCCTCGCCGGCACGCACCGCTCCGGCCGGCTGCCCACAAAACTGACGGCTCACTTTCCGTTGGATGTGCAGGCGGCGACGGTCGGGGAGCGGGCGCCACTGTCCGAGGAGAAGCTGCACCGGCGGGTGAGCGAGCTCGCCGAATTCGCGCAGACCCATCCCGGGCTGCTGCCGGCGAATGTCTGCTCAGCGGAATTCCTGGCCCGCCTGCGTGACGACGTGCCCCGCGTGGCCCTGCACGAGCTGGCGATCGCAGGCCAACTGGCCGACGACTCCGACTATGTCGCGCTGTGCCACTGGAACGCCAACATCGACAACGCGTGGTTCTGGCGCGACACCGGCGGCACCTTGCACTGCGGCCTGATGGACTGGGGATGTGTCGGCCAGATGAACCTGGGCATGGCCCTGTGGGGAGCCTTGTCCGGCGCGGAAACCGACATGTGGGACGCACATCTCGACGAGCTACTGCGCCTGTTCGTCACGGAATACGAGCGCTGCGGCGGTGCGCTTCTCGACCCGGCCCGGTTGCGCCGGCACATGCTGCTGTATGCGGCCGCGATGGGGGTCGTCTGGCTGCTGGACGTGCCGGCATTGATCCGCAAGCGATTCGCTACCGTGCCGCGCACCCGCAAGGATCCGCGCATCAGAGACGACGAAAGCGTGCGCGCGCCGCTGCAGATGCTGTCGAACCTGCTAAGCGCGTGGGAACGCCATCGCGTGGGGGAGCTACTGGAAGACGTGCTGCCTTAGCCTCAAACGGGGTCGTCGTCTTCGTCGTAATTCAGGATTCGTTCGGGGTGGTGGTAGGCGTTGGTGCGGGGTTGGCCCTGGTCGAGGTGGGGTGGTGGGAGCCATTCGGTGTCGCCTCGGGCGTTTCTGCGGGTGGTCCAACCCTTTTCGACTAGTCGGTTGTCGGGGCCGCAGGCCAAGGTGAGGTTTTCGATGTCGGTGCGGTGGGTGCTGGTCCAGCCAGTGACGTGGTGGACCTGGCTATGGTAAGCCGGTGCGTCGCAGCCCGGTTTCGTACACCCGCGGTCTTTGGCGTACAACATGATTCGTTGCGCGGGTGAGGCCAGCCGTTTGGTGTGGTGTAACGCCAGGGCCTTGCCGTGGTCGAAGATCGCCAGGTAGTGATGGGCGTGGCTGGCCATGCGGATCAGATCCGACATCGGCACCAACGACCCGCCACCGGTGACGCCTTTGCCCGCGCCGGCTTCCAGATCCTGCAGGGTGGTGGTGACCACGACCGACACCGGGAGGCCGTTGTGGCAGCCCAACTCGCCGGAGGCCAGCAGGGCGCGCAGCCCGGCCAGCAGGGCGTCGTGGTTGCGTTG
>NZ_LZHT01000033.1 GCF_001667315.1 Mycobacterium sp. 852002-10029_SCH5224772 | reverse complement strand
GGCGTCCCGCAGTTCGACCACGTCAAAGTGGTGGGCCCGGTGAACTACGCAGCCGTCTTTCCCGCCTGCCGCGCGGTCGTTCATCACGGCGGCTCGGGAACTACGGCCGCCAGTCTGCGCGCCGGGGTTCCCACGCTGATCCTGTCGATGGACGCCAATCAGACCATTTGGGGAGCCCAGCTCAAACGACTGAAAGTCGGTACCACACGGCGGTTTTCAGCCACCAATCGCGAATCATTGGTGGGAGACCTGGGCCGGATCCTCGCCCCGGATTACGCTCGGCGCGCTGGCGAGATCGCCGCCCGGATGACCAAGCCGGCGGACAGTGTTGTCAAGGCCGCCGACGTCGTGGAGGCGTTTGTCCGCTCGCGCAGTCGGGCCTGACGCAGCAAACAGGTTTAGGGCCGTTGTACTGGGGGAATAGTCGAATTTGTTATCGGTTTAGGTACGGGGATGATCCGGGCCGACTTCCCGTTTTCGCGGACACGATGGCGATCGTCTGGCAGACTGACGGGAAGATCGAGCGACGATGTCTGGGGTTCAGCCTATGGGTCGTCATACTTCTACGGTCGGGGGGAAGGCCGATGAGGTTGGCTTTGTCGCACTCGGCAATTCCGGTGCACCGTTACCATCCCGCGTGGCTGCGGGATGCCAAATCCCTTGCGGAACAACGACAACCAATGACTCTGGCGGGGCCCCGGTGCCAACGCCGGGCCGCAGATTACCGAGTGGAAACGCCGCCGTCAAAGTTGCCCGTGCCGTCGGGGATTGATTAAGGTAACAGTCGCGATGAAATTTGCTGTGGCAAGTTATGGAACGCGTGGCGATATCGAGCCCTGTCTGGCCATCGGTCGTGAACTGATGCGCAGAGGCCATTCGGTGCGCATGGCGGTTCCGCCCAATCTTGTCGATCTGGCCGAGGCGGCCGGTCTTCCGGCGATCGCCTATGGGCCGGACATGCACGACTTTTGGAGCGACGAGTTCATCCGCGACTTCTTCAAGAACTTCATTCGCGGCCCGGTCAAGTTGATGCGCGAAGCCTGGGAACCGGTGCTGAAGAACTGGCAGGAAATGAATTCGGCGCTGATGTCGGTGGGGGCCGGAGCCGATTTGCTGTTCACCGGCCAGCTTTACCAGGATCTGGCGATCAACGTCGCCGACTATTACGGCATCCCGATGGCCACCCTGCACTACATTCCGATGCGTCCCAACGGCCGGCTCGTTCCGGGGATGCCCGGCCCCATGGTCCGCACCGGAATGGCGGCCTACGATTGGATGTGCTGGCGGATGAACAAGAAGGCCGAGGATCGGCAGCGGCGCGAGCTCGGCCTGCCGACCGCCGCGGTGGCCTCGCCGCGACGGATCGCCGAGCGCGGCTCGCTGGAAATCCAGGCCTACGACGACGTTTGCTTCCCCGGCCTGGCCGACGAATGGGCGAAGTGGGGTGGCCAGCGGCCGTTCGTGGGCTCGCTGACCATGGAACTGACGACCGAATGCGATGACGAGGTGTTGGCGTGGATCGCCCAGGGCACGCCCCCGATCTGCTTTGGTTTCGGCAGTATGCCGGTCGCCGAATCGCCCGCCGAGACGGTCAAGATGATCGGCGCCGCGTGCGCGAA
>NZ_LZHT01000032.1 GCF_001667315.1 Mycobacterium sp. 852002-10029_SCH5224772 | reverse complement strand
CTTGATCGCGGCGCGGATCTCGCGCAGGTCCGTGGTGATCGCCGCGGGGCCCAGCGTGACGTCGACATTGGTGACCGCGTTGGCGCGGGTATCACCCGGGGCGCGCTCATTGACCGGCATCCCCACATTCACCGAGCCGTCGGCGACGACGCGTCCCACTCGCTGGGCGAGCCGGGCCGCCATTCCCGCCAGCAGCGCGTTGCCGGTCCCCCCGAGGGCACGAGCGCGGTCGTCCCACTCGTCGGCGTCGATGAAGATCGTCGCCGCGGGGAGCGTGAGGCTTTCATCCGGACCGGTTAACGGCGCGCGTCGCCTTTCGGAGGGCGGGGCGACGGGTCCGGCACCGCGGCGATCTGCCCGGGCCAGTCGCGCCGCCGCGACCACCGCGCGGCCGACGTCTGTTGTGTCGCAAATAGTTTGGCGCGCATCCTCGCGCAGCGCCCGCCAGCGCCGTCGCGATTGCGCGGCGGGCCAGCGGATCGCGTCGTCGCGCCCGCAAGCCCCGTCCGCCACCGCCTCGCACAGTCCGACGCCGTCGCTGAGGCAATGGGTGATGACGAGGCTCACCCCCGCTCCGCCGTCGGTGAACGGCAGCAGCGCCAGGTGCCATCCGGGTCCATGCTCGGCATCCGGCCGCAGGTTTGCCTGCTCGTCGCACCAGGCGTCGAACTCCGCACGCGGGCGGGGTGTCGCGGCGATTTCGAGGCCCGGCCGCTCGCCGGGCGATACCCAGCGGTGGCGGCCGAACGGCAAGGGGGACCGCTTGATTCGGCGGGCCAGCCGTCCCCTGCCCAGATGGTCATTAAACCGTTTCAGGCCGTCGATGTCGACGGGCCGGTTGTACACCCAGACACATTGCACCAAGCTGGTAGTGCCCGTCGCGCGCTCCCCCAGAAAGAGGGCCTGGTCGGCCAGATCCAGTACGTTGCTCATTTCTAGGCCGCCTCGGTGTCGTCTTCGTCCGCACGGTCCTCCAGTACATCCGGACTTCCTTGGGGTGCAACCACACCCGCGTTGGCTCCGACGCTTCTGGCGGCCTGCGTGAACACCTCAATCAATGTCGCGATGTAGCGCCGCACCGACTCATGCGCGACCTCGTTGTCAGGGAAGGAGATTGTTACCGAGGTTTTTTCAGCGTGACGGTTGATCCACATGTTGATGCCGCCGGCGGACAGGTTGTCGCCGTAGGTACCGAAATTGGTCTCCCCCCACAATCCGGCGAGTGGTATCTTCCGGAAATCGAGGAAGGACAACATCATCGGCAGGCTCGTCGGTAACTTGATGCCCAGCTGCTCCGGTGTCGCCAACTCCAACACCCTTTCAAACGGCACTTCAGCAAGACCTCGCGCGGCTTCGAAAGACTCGTGGGCGGCGTGGGCCGCCTCGCAGAATGAGACGCCCGCGGTCGGCACGGTAACCGGAATCAGGCTGGCAAACCAACCCAACGTCATCGTTTCGATGCCCGGCATCCGGGTGTCCTTGGCCGTGAAGCCGCGGTAGGTCGCGCTTCCGGTCAATTCGTGTTCGGCCAAGGCCGTGCACGCCAGCACTCCCCCGATGAACCGGGCGCCGGCCGCGCGGCACGCGGCATCGAATGACTCCGTCTCGCCCGCATCCAACAACTGGACTGTCAGGAAATCGCCCGCGCTGCTCGCCCACGTATCACCCAGCGACAGTGGGAAACTCGGCCATGCGCCGTCGGTGTCACGCGCGAACGCGATCCAGTCCTTGATTTCAGGGGATGACAGGGTCAGGCCCGCCGCGGCCTCGCGCTGGCGCGCGACGTAGTCGCGATAGCTCCTTACCTCGGCGAGCTCGGGCTGATATCGCTGCGTGCCCTGGGACAGTTCCTGATACGCCAGATGGATGTCGACGAAGATCAGGCCGGCGGATAAACCGTCGATGTGCAGATGATCGACACTTGCGTAGAACGTGAAATAGTCGGCGTGCTCGACGATTCCGAATGTGAAGCAACCCCATTCGAGTGTTTCCGGGGTCGTCGTCAAGACGTGGGCCCGCACTTCCTCGGCGCTCATGCGCCCGAACGACACCGGAACGAGTTCGATATCGGCAGGGTCGTCGATCGCTCGACGCACGATGGAGCCGTCCTCGAATTCAAACCAATTGTGGTAGGTGTCGTGACGGCGAACGTGCGCGTTGATCGCCGCGGTCATCGCCGGGACGTCGCATGCGCCGGGGATGTCCCACGCCACGACCATCAGGCGCGGCAGGTGCCTGTTTATGGTTCGGCCGACGTTGGCGGCCCAAAGATGTTGATTCTGCTGATAACTCGGACTCATCGCACATCTGCGTGCGGTGCGAGCCGCGTGATGCGCTGCCTGCGTGGGCGTCCACATGGTAAGCGGACCGTGCGGTGGTTGCCATTCGTTGATGTTGCCGAGTGCGACCATTTTCTTAAGTCGTTCCTCCCCGTATGCGGACATTTTTTGCGCAGCAAGGGAGCAGCGAAAAGGCGTCGGTCTACGGCCCCCGCGCAGCATGAATTCCATTCGCTAGAACCTTTTACGACGTCTTGGCAAGTTGGACTGACGTTGCCGCGTCCCTCTGCGCCCCCGTGTCGCCGAAGTGACGCTAGTGGACATAGGTCACATAAGTGGGCAATTTGTGAGGAGGGTCACATCACGTGGCGGCCCCACGGTTGCCCTCGCCAAGCACGTGCAAACGACTAGCGGCCCCTCACCCGATCACGCGGGGCAAACGGTGCGCCAGCCCGTCGTGGCGGTGAGCGAGAAGTCGCTCAGCGTCTTTGAAAGAGCCTGGTGCAGAGCTTCATTCGAATTGTCGCGGCCCAGTTCGTAGGCAAGGACCGAGATGAAGACCCGGTCGTGGACCCTTCCCGACAGCAA
>NZ_LZHT01000031.1 GCF_001667315.1 Mycobacterium sp. 852002-10029_SCH5224772 | reverse complement strand
GCCGCCGCCAGAGCCGCCGCCACCCGCGCCGCCCAAGGGCGGTCCGGATGCGTTCAGCGGAATCGCACCGGATGTCGACATCATCGCGATCCGGCAATCCAGCCAGGCCTTCGGTCTCAAGGACGCCTACACCGGCGACGAGGACCCGCAGACGTCGGCGAAGATCGACAACGTCCAGACCATGGCGCGGGCGATCGTGCACGCCGCCAACATGGGCGCGTCGATCATCAACATCTCCGACGTGACGTGCATGAGCGCGCGCAACGTCATCGACCAGCGCGCGCTGGGTGCCGCCGTCCGATATGCGGCGGTCGACAAGAACGTCGTCATCGTGGCCGCGGCCGGTGACACCAGTAAAAAGGACTGCAAGCAGAATCCACCCCATGATCCGTTGCAGCCCAACGATCCTCGCAACTGGAATGCCGTCACCACCGTCGTGACGCCGTCCTGGTTCAGTGACTACGTCCTGTCGGTCGGCGCGGTCGACGAGGGAGGTCACCCGCTCAGCCAGGGCAATCAGGGCCAGGCGTCGACGAGCGTGGCCGGCCCGTGGGTGGGGATCGCCGCGCCCGGAACGGACGTCGCCGGACTGTCGCCCCGGGACGACGGGCTCATCAACGCGATCGACGGGCCGGACAACACGCTGCTGGTTCCCTCCGGCACCAGCTTCTCGGCGGCGATCGTGTCGGGGGTGGCCGCGCTCGTGCGCGCCAAGTTCCCGCAGCTGTCGGCCTATCAGGTGATCAACCGGTTGATGCGCACCGCGCGCGCGCCGGCTCGCGGCGTGGACAACCAGGTCGGCCACGGCATCGTCGACCCGGTCGCCGCACTGACCTGGGACGTACCCGACGGTCCGGTGAAGCCGCCGCAGCAACTGTCGGCGCCGCTGACCGTTCCGAAACCGGCCCCGGCCCGGGATATGGTGCCAGTATGGGTTGCCGCCGCAGGACTGCTCGTGGCGTTGCTCATCGGCGGCGGGGTGTTCGGTACCGCGATGCTGATGAAGCGATCTCGCAAACAGCAATAGGAACAGCAATAGGGGCGGAGCAGCAACACTCATGAAGTCGCAGCGCAGGTTGGGGTTGTCGTTGTCGTGGCCGCGGCTGACCACGGTGTTCCTGGTCGACGTCGTGATCATGGCGGTGGCCAGTCACTGCCCGGAGTCCTGGCAGGGCACCTACCGCATCGCGTTCTGGGTGGGGGTCGGCCTGGCCGTGCTGATCACGCTGCTGTCGCTGGTCACCTACCACGGCCTGACGGTGACGTCGGGGCTGGCGACTTGGCTGTGGGACTGGTCCGCCGATCCGGGCTCAGCGCTGGCTGCCGGCTGCACCCCGGCCATCGATCACCAACGCAGATTCGGCCGCGACAAGGTCGGCGTCCGCGAGTACCAGGGCCAGCTCGTCACGGTGATCGCCATTAACGGGGGCGAGGACGACGCGGCGTCACGCCACCGGCACCGGTCGTCGCGCCCCACGTTGCTGGTGCAGGCCGTCGCGTCGGGGCTGCGCCAGTTCGACATTCAGCTCGACGACATCGACATCGTGTCGGTGAAGGTGCGCCGCGGCGGCCCGGACACCGGCGCCGCCGAGTTGTCGAAGCTCGACGATTGGGGCCCCGAGGAATGGGAGGTGGCCAACGATCAGCCCAGCTCCTACGTTCGCCGGACCTGGCTGGTGCTGCGGATGAACCCGCAGCGCAACGTCGCCGCGGTGGCGGCCCGCGATTCGCTGGCGTCGACCTTGGTGGCGGCCACCGAACGGCTCGCCCAAGACCTTGACGGGCTGACCTGTGCGGCAAGGCCGTTGACCGCCGAGGAGCTCGCCGAGGTGGACCGCGCGGTGCTGGCCGATCTGGAGCCGACCTGGAGCCGCCCGGGATGGCGCCGCCTCAAGCATTTCAACGGGTTCGTGACGAGCTTGTGGCTCACACCGTCGGACATCACCACCGACAAGCTCGAGGAGCTGTGGGAGGACGACACGTTCGCCACCGTGCTGACCATTCGGCTGACCTCTCGCGGCGGCCGTCCGCAGGTGTCGGCGTGGGTGCGCTATCACACCGAGAAGCGGCTGCGCAGAAACGTATCGTCGGGACTCAACCGTCTCACCGGCCGTCAGTTGGCCGCGGTGCGAGCCAGCCTGCCGGCCCCGACCGCCCGCACGCTCCTGGTCGTGCCGAGCCGCCCGTTGCGCGCCGACGACGATGAGCTCGCGCTGTCCGTCGATCAGCTGCGAGGGAGCCCGGCGGGCGTCCCTGTGGCGCAATGACAAGGCCCCAATCCACCGCCGAAGGCGCCCGTAACGCCATGGTCGCCGGCCTGTTGGCGTCGGGCGTATCGGTCAACGGGCTGCAACCCAGCCACAATCCGCAGGTTGCATCCCAGATGTTCACCACGGCGACCAACCTCGATCCGTCGATGTGTGACGCCTGGCTGGCGCGGATGCTCGCGGGGGAGCAGAGCCTCGACGTGCTCGCCGGCGCCTGGTCGTCGATCCGGACGTTCGGGTGGGAGACCCGCCGCCTCGGGGTCACCGAGCTGCAGTTCCGCCCGGAGGTCTCCGACGGGCTGTTCCTGCGGCTGGCGGTGACCAGCGTGGAGTCGCTGGCGTGCGCGTACGCCGCGGTGCTCGCCGAAGCCAAACACTATGCGGAAGCATCGAAACTGCTCGACGGCGTCGAACCGCGCCAGGCCGTCGAGGAGGAGCTGGTCAGCTATGTGCGCGGCGTACTGTACTTCCGCACCGGGCGGTGGCCCGATGTGCTCAACCAATTCAGCGAGGGCAAGGGATGGCGCCAGCCCGAGTTGAAGGCGGCGGGGGCGGCGATGGCCACCACGGCGCTGGCTTCGCTCGGAGTGTTCGAAGAGGCCCTGCGGCGCGGCCAGGACGCCATCGAAGGCGACCGGGTACCGGGCGCAGCCAACATCGCCCTGTACACCCAGGGCATGTGTCTGCGGCACCTGGGGCGCGAGGACGAGGCCGTCGAGTTGCTGCGGCGGGTCTATTCGCGGGATCCGAAGTTCACCCCCGCCCGCGAAGCGCTGGACAACCCGAACTATCGCCTGATCCTGACCGACCCGGAAACGATCGAGGCCCGTACCGACCCGTGGGACCCCGACAGCGCGCCCACGCGCGCGGAGGCGGAGGCCGCCCGCCACGCCGAGGAGGCGGCTAAGTACCTGGCCGAGGGCGACGCCGAGCTCAACGCCATGCTGGGCATGGACCGGGCCAAGCGGGAAATCAAGCTGATCAAGTCGACGACGAAGGTGAACCTGGCGCGCGCCAAGATGGGTCTTCCGGTGCCCGTGACGTCGCGCCACACTTTGTTGCTCGGCCCTCCGGGGACCGGAAAGACCTCGGTGGCAAGGGCTTTCAGCAAGCAGCTGTGCGGATTGACCGTGCTGCGCAAACCGGTGGTGGTGGAGACCAGCCGGACCAAGCTGTTGGGCCGGTACATGGCCGACGCGGAGAAGAACACCGAGGAGATGCTCGAGGCCGCGCTGGGCGGTGCGGTGTTCTTCGACGAGATGCACACTCTGCACGAGAAGGGCTACCAGCAGGGTGACCCCTACGGCAACGCGATCATCAACACGTTGCTGTTGTACATGGAGAACCATCGCGACGAGCTGGTCGTCTTCGGCGCCGGCTACGCCAAGGCCATGGACAAGATGCTCGAAGTGAATCAGGGTCTGCGACGGCGATTTTCGACCGTGATCGAGTTCTTCAGCTACACCCCGGACGAGCTCGTCGCGCTGACCCGGTTGATGGGCCAGGAAAACGAGGACGTCATCACCGATGAATCGGCGCACGCCCTGCTGCCGTCATACACGAAGTTCTATCTCGACGAAACATATTCGGAAGACGGGGATCTCATCCGCGGCATCGATACGCTCGGCAACGCCGGTTTCGTGCGCAACGTGGTGGAGAAGGCCCGGGATCACCGCAGTTTCCGTCTGGACGACGAGGACCTGGATGCGGTCCTGGCCAGCGACGTGACCGAGTTCAGCGAGCGCCAGCTGCTGCGGTTCAAGGAGCTAACCCGCGAGGATCTCGCGGAGGGCCTCAAGGCAGCGGTGGCCGAGAAGGCGAACTAGTGGTGATCGCCAGCGCGGCGTAGCCGGGCGCAGCGGGTCGCCACCATCGAACTAGTGGTGATCGCCAGCGCGGCGTAGCCGGGCGCAGCGGGTCGCCACCATCGAACTAGTGGTGGGCCCGGTTTCAGGGTGACGCGCCCGCGCATGGTTGGGATTGTGTTGCACGTCAATTTGACTCAACGAAGCCCGAGTGCCACCATGGCCAGTGCAAGCACCTCGCTAGGTGAGGCGTCTGCACGGACATAGGCCACTGACCTCGAACGTCGAGAGACGCCCAGGGTCAGGACAGCTCCTCCCGGATTAAGGGTTGAGCCCAAGTGGCTTCCGGCTCTGGTCGACCGGATACGCCGTGTGGTGCCGAAGCTCTGACGAGAGGGGTGCGCGCCCAACGGTTCTCGCGTTGGGTGCTTCTCCCCGTGTGTGACGTATGGCATCCCCGTATGCCCTGGCCGCGAGGAGGTGAGAGCGAAATGAGTTCCGGTGATAGTCCGTATCCCAGATCGATGAGCATTTCGTTGCGATCCGACCCCGGCCACGTTTCGTAGCCTGAATCGGCTCATTCCGCATATTCCCGCGCACGCCAACGCTTTACGCGTGCGTGCGCGAGTGTGCGCGGAATGAGCCACGGCACTGGCGAATCACGGCTGAGTTCGGTCCTTTTCTGTGAGGAGAACTCCGATGTCCTGCGCCATGACGCGGCGCGAAGCAGTGGCGGCTGTGCATTTATCTGCCTTAACCGCAACACAATTCAGCGTCGACGTCGCCGCGTGCCAGATATCAAGGGCACAGGCGATTGCCAACACGATCGCAACGAACTAGGGGAGAGGGCCCGAAAATGTTCGTGGACTTCGCAATGCTTGCACCGGAAATCAACTCCGCCCGCATGTATGCCGGACCGGGCTCCGGCCCGATGTTGGTCGCCGCGTCGGCGTGGAACGGCTTGGCCGCGGAATTGCGTTCGGCCACATTGTCATACGGGTCAACGCTCTCGGTGCTGACGAGTGAGGAATGGCACGGCCCCGCCTCGGCGGCGATGGCCGCCGCGGCGACGCCGTACGTGGCCTGGATGAGCACCACCGCGACGCAAGCCGAGCAGGCCGCCGCCCAGGCCGAAGCCGCGGCCGCGGCCTACGAGGCCGCATTCGCGGCCACGGTGCCGCCGCCGGTGATCGCAGCAAACCGTGCGCAGCAGGCGACGCTGATCGCCACCAACGTTCTGGGTCAGAACACGCCTGCCATCGCGGCCACCGAGGCGCAGTATGGCGAAATGTGGGCCCAGGACGCGGCGACCATGTACGGCTACGCCGGGTCGTCGGCTGCGGCGACCCGCCTGACAATGTTCACCGAGCCCACGCAAACCACCAGCCAGGACGGGCAAGCCCGGCAGGCCGCCGCGGTCGCCCAGGCAGCGGGCACTTCGGCGGGGAACCAGCAGGCCACGTTGTCGCAGCTGAACACCGCGGTACCCAATGCGCTGCAGACCCTGTCGTCGCCGACGGAATCGTCGACGTCGTCGACATCGGGCATGTCGTCGATCCTGGACCCGAACAGCAACTTCTGGAACACGATCACGTCGACCGGCGCGCTTGATCCGGCCCAGGTGGTGCAGACCGTGACGAGTTCGACGCTGATCGGCGCCAGCGCCGGTGCCCTCACCGACCTGGCAAGCGGGGCGCCGCTGGCGACGGGCATCGGGACAGGCGCCCAGGGGCTGTCGGGTTTGGCGGGCATGGGCAATGCGGGGGCGTCGGTGTCGGCGGGCCTGGGCCGGGCGTCCCTGGTCGGTCCGTTGTCGGTGCCGCCGAGTTGGGCCCCGCCCGCGCCGGTGGCCAGCCCGTTGGCGTCGACGCTGGGTGGCACCCCGATGGTGGCGCCGGCGCCGGCGATGGCGGCCGGCATGCCCGGGATACCGTTCGGCGGCATGGGCGGCCAGGGATTCGGACGCGCCGTGCCGCAGTACGGTTTCCGGCCAAACTTCGTTGTGCGCCCGCCCGCCGCCGGATAGCCAATGTCGCGGGCCGGCAGTCGCCGGCCGGCGACGTCCTGTTCTACATGCGTGCCCTGTTGCGGGAAAATCACTGCAGCCCAGATCTTTACATCGGCGATTGGATAAATTCGCGGCGCTGGCGCCGGACCGATCTCTGGCCGATCGGGTCATATCACATTCGAAAGTCGTTGTGTGTGAAGAAAACCCACTCACAGGGAACTACCAGTCGCTAATCAGTGCCACAGCAGGCTCGACGCGTCTAGTCGTATGAGTAGACATTAGGAGGCCGGTGTGACGATCAGCCGCCAGTGCTTGCAACGGTGGGCCTTGGGGCGACTCGAGCTCGGTGACAACTTGTGTTGATCTACGAGGGGCCAACTCCCATGGGCCGACGATTCGGTGGTCCGTGGGCAGCAATATGGCCACCGCCGACAGCGCCGTCGGGTTCCAGCTGAGCGTAGTCGTATTCCGCGGAATTGCGGAATTGGACGAGTGGGACGCGTGGTACGTGACAATGATGTCGCACTTAAGCGGTTTTTCCAAGGACAAAATATTGCGTACGCGTTGTTGGGAGTGAACGAGATACAAGACTTTTAGAACCCGTATTTGTGTGTGTGCAATTTCAGACGAAATTGCCATATCGATGCACGCCACCCGGTTGATTCAGCCAACTCGGCCGCTTGACGCGGTTGACCGTGTAACCCGCGGGTGAAGCCGGGCTAAAAGGGGTAAGGGCGAGTGATTTACGCCACTAACCTGCTCGTATTCACCAGCCATTCTCACACATGGCCGAAAGCCCCCGACATCGATGTTTTACCTGAGTTTACCTGACGGGAACGCCGATTGAATAACTTTCGTGCACCCTTGTCAGTGAATAGCAATGACGCTTAGCTCGTAATTTGTTCGTCAATTATGGGGCCCGGTCTGTAGTAGGGGAGTGGACGCTTGCTGTCTTCGACGCACGGAATCTGCACAGACATTTGAAAACGGGTTCCACGAATGTCCTTAGCGCGGCGAGTTTGTCGAGACGGGGATTACGACGCCGTGGTCACCACAGCCGCCACGAGAGGAGGTCCTAGATGTTGGATTTCGGTGCATACCCGCCGGAATACAACTCGGGGCGAATGTACGTCGGCGCTGGATCGGGGCCACTGCTCGACGCCGCGGTCGCATGGGACGAATTGGCCGCGGAGTTGCAGACGGCGGGGGCGGCGTACAGCTCGACCATTGAGACGCTCACGACGGGTCCGTGGACGGGCCCGTCATCCATAGCGATGGCCGCGGTGGCCGCTCCGTACGTGGCGTGGATGCACGCCACCGGCGCGCAGGCCGAGGAGGCGGGCGCCCGGGCCAAGCTCGCCGCAGGCGCCTATGAGGTCGCCTTCGCGGCCACCGTGCCGCCGCCGGTAATCGCGACCAACCGTGCCCTGCTCGCGACGTTGGTCGCAACCAACATTCTGGGCCAGAACACCACGGCAATCGCCGCGACGGAGGCCCAATACATGGAGATGTGGGCGCAGGATGCCGCCGCGATGTATGCCTACGCGGCGTCCTCGGCGAGCGCCTCTCAGCTGTCACCGTTCGCCGAACCGCCACGCACCACCAACGACTCGGCGGCGGCGAGGCAGGCCGCGGCGGTCGTCCAGAGCGGCGGGCAGTCCAGCTCGAACACCGCGTCGCAGCTGTCCCAACTGAGCACCACGATGCAACCGGCGGTACAAACCTTGACTAACGCCAGCTCGACGGGAGCCACCTCCACCGAGCTGACGACGCCCAGTTTCATTACCAACTGGAACGAGTTTTGGTCCGTGCTGACCGGGGTGTATTCGCCGCAGTCGTGGAGCAGCATCCCCGGCGGACCGTTCCTGTCGTTCGGCCAGGCGTACGCCTGGGGGCAGAACGGGCAGGCCGCTGCCGCGTATCTGGCTGGGCCGAAAGCCATCTCGGGGGCGTTGGCACCCTTGACCAGTGGCGCCAGTGCCGTCAAGCCCATGCTCAGTTCCGCGGTCGGCGCGGGACAGGTGTCGGGGACGATCGGCAAGGCCGCTCTGGTGGGCGGCATGTCGGTGCCGCAGGGGTGGACCGAAGCCGCCCCGGCGATCCGGATGCTCGCCCAGGGGTTGCCGACCAGCATGGCGGCGGCGCCCGCCGCGCTGGCCAGCGAGGAAGGCGCGTTCAGCCAGATGGCCCTGTCGAGCTTGGCCGGACGCGCCGTCGCCGCTGCCGCAACCCGTCCGGTCGGCGGAGTCGCCTCGGCGGCGGGCGTAGGGGGCGGCGTAGCCGCGGAGGCCGATCCGGCCGCAGCCACCATCATCGTCATCCCCTGCATCGAGGAGTGACCGCGATGACCAAACCGCATGGCAGCCAAGCACTGTCCGCCCGAAGGCCTAGGTAAGGGGTACGAGAGATGTTTTACGGAGCCTTTCCGCCGGAGTTCAATTCAGGCCGGATGTACAGCGGTCCGGGTGCTGGATCGTTGGTGGCCGCGGCGACGGCCTGGGAGAGCCTGGCCACCGAATTGCAGTCCACGGCAACGTCCTATGCGGCGGTGATCTCGAGCCTGACCGCCGGGCCCTGGTTGGGTCCGTCGTCGTTTGCCATGGCCGCCGCGGCCGCCCCGTACGTGACCTGGATGCAGGAAACCGCCGTCCACGCAGCCGAATCCGCGACCCAGGCTACCGAGGCGGTGACCGCCTACGAGACGGCATTCGCCGCACACGTGCCGCCGGCGGTGATCGCGGAAAACCGTGCCCTGCTGGCGCAATTGGTGGCGACGAACATCTTTGGGCAGAACACCTCGGCGATCGCCGCGAACGAAGCCCAATATGGCGAGTTCTGGGCTCAGGACGCCACGGCGATGGACACCTACTTCGCCTCGTCGGCGACCGCCTCCAACACATTGACCGAGTTCCGCCCGGCGCCCCAGACCACCAATGAGGCCGCCCAACCGATGCAAGCGGCCGCGGTGACGTCGGCCGCCGGTAGCCCCGCCGCCAATGTGGCGAACACCGCGGCGGCAGCAGCGACTACCACGTTGCCCTACAGCGGCCTGTTTTCCGGCGCCGCAAACTTGGCGAACTTCTACCAAACGTTCATGACGAATCTCTTCAACACCGTGCCGGGCGGGGCGAGCTTCTACACGGCGATGTACAACGCCGTGAAGGTGCCCTTGGGTCTGACCACGCAGTTCAACGACGTCGGGTTGCTGATCAACTTTCCGTTGTCGCAGTGGCTCAAGTTCGCCCCGCCCGTCGCGTACGGTGCGCTGCCCAAAGACGCGCTAGGCGCAGGGCTCGGGGCGCTGGGGTTCGGTCGCGGCACCCTGTACAGCGCGATCAGCCCCCTCGCCGGCATGGGCAATGCCGGAACCCTGGTCGGCAAGCTCTCGATCCCGCCCAACTGGGCCACGGCCACCCCGTCGGTCAGGACCGTCGCTGCCGCCCTGTCGGCGGCCGGGACCGAGGCCGTGCCGGCGGCCGCGCTTGGCGAGGGAAGCCTGTTCAGCTCGATGGGGCTGGCCGGGATGCTGGGCAGCGCGCTGGGCTCCGGGGGGCCCACCGTGGTCCGCGGCGGCGTCCGCACCCGGATGGCTCCGATCAAGGACCTCAAAGACAAGCAATCACCGGAACAGCTGAAACGCCTGGTCGCACAGATCTCGGAGAAGCCCGAAAGCGTGCAGCACCACAACGTCGATCAGGAGAACCTCGACGCGCTGCTCGAGCAGCTGGCCAAGAAACCCGGCATTCATGCGGTGCACCTGAGGAAGGCGAACAAGGCCACAGTCCTACCGCCGGAGGCTCAGTTGGGATAGGGCACAAGGTAATCAGCGTCCGCGCCACCGGCCATGTGACAACGGAAGGGTGATGAATCATGAAACGACTACTGGCGCTACTCGGCGCGTTCGCGACGATCGGATTTGCCGCACCGGCTTACGCTGATCCTGGGCCGGAACCGGGCGGTGATGACGGAGGCTTCGTCGCGGCGCTGCGGCAAGCCGGCTTCAGCTTTGCCACGCCGGGCTCGGCCGTCGCCGCCGGGCGGGCGGTGTGCTCGTGCTTGGACAACGGCGAACCGGGTTTGGAGGTCGTCCACGACGTGAAAGCCCGCAACCCCGGCATGGATATGGAGATGGCATCGAATTTCGCTGTGTTGTCCGCGAAGTTCTACTGCCCCAACCAGCTCTCCAAAGCGTGAGACGTCGGCGGGTCAAGGCTGAATACATTGTTGCTCAACATGTCTGGGTCTCGACGCCTGACACTGCACGCGGCGCCGCGGCATGGGACAATCGCCAGTTATGAGACTGCTGCTGGCGCTGGGTCTCGGCGTCTCGGCCGCGATCGGTCTGTCCCCGCTCGCGCACGGCCAGCCGGGGGCAACCGGTGGCGACGAGACCGGTTTTCTTGCGTCGCTGCGCAGCGCAGGCATCACCTACGCCACCCCGGATGGGGCGATAAAATTCGCCAAAGCCGTATGCGTGTCGATGGGTAACGGCGAGCTGGGTCCCCAAATGGTGGACGAATTGAAGACCGAAAACCCCGGACTCACCAACGATCACGCGACATCGTTCTTGGCGATCGCAGCGAAATACTATTGCCCGCAGCAACTTAACAGAGGATAGCTTCCGGGCAACGTGGCGATCGCGCGTTCGCACCGGCGCGTGTCACGTCCGAACACCGGTGCGTGCATACATAATTCGCGTTAGTCACAATCCCGCCTGACACCGCCGGGTCGATCGCGCGTCACGCCGTCGGTGACCGATTCGCCAACAGCTCGCAACCATTGAAGTGTGGGATCGGCGCCTGCGCCGCGGGCGGATGCCGATCCTGAGAACTTCTCAGTCGAAGGACGCCCAGGAGCACCGCCGGTCAGACACATGGAATACACATATGCTGCACCGGCAAATTTCATGAATTCCATTTGAGCCGCAGCTCAATTGCGGGCTAGCCGCATATTCGCCCCTACCCTTGCGCCAGAGGAGTACGGGAGGCAACGGGTGGACTTTGGGGCGCTGCCACCAGAGGTCAATTCAGGACGGATGTACGTGGGTGCCGGATCGGGGCCGCTGCTGGCCGCCGCCGCGGCATGGGACGCGCTGGGAGCCGAACTGCATTCCTACGCAGCGGCTTACAGCTCGACGATCACGGGCATGACCGTCGGGTCCTGGTTGGGGCCGGCAGCGACATCGATGAGTGCCGCGGTCGCGCCGTACGTGGCGTGGGCAACGGCGTCCGCCGCCCAGGCAGAACAGGTGGCGATGCAGGCCAGACTCGCTGCAGCAGCCTACGAGACCGCATTCGCGGCGACGGTGCCCCCGCCGGTGATCGCCGCCAACCGCAGCCTGTTGATGACGCTGATCGCCACGAACATCCTCGGCCAGAACACCGCGGCCATCGCGGCGGCCGAAGCAGAGTATGCCGAAATGTGGGCCCAGGATGCCGTCGCGATGTACGCGTACGCCGCCTCGTCGGCAGCGGCCACCCAGCTGGCGCCTTTCACCGAGCCGCCGCCGACCACCGATTCGTCCGCGGTGGCACGGCAATCCGCAGCGATGGCGCACAGCGCCGCGTCCGACACCCAATCTGAGCTGTCCGCGCTGATCAACGTGACACCGACGATGCTGCAAGGCCTGGCAACGGCCCCGTCGGCCGCGGCGGCGACACCCGCGGCATCGATCATCGAAGCGATCTACCCCATCACGGCCGCGCTACGGCCCTTTTTCGCCGCCGTCACCGGCGCTTACAGCCCCATCGGGGCACTCATCGTGCCCGGCGGCTGGTTCCTGTTTGCCCTCCAGCCCTTAGGTGTAGCCCAAAACGTGCCGGGCGTCGCCGAACTGCTTGGCGGTGGGAAGAACATCGCCGGGGGACTGTCGCCGCTGGCGCCGCTGCGGGGCGGCTACGTCTCCGCGGTGACACCGGAGGTGGGGGGCGCAGCCGGGTCGATGGGTCGTGCGACCCTGGTGGGTTCCCTGTCGGTGCCGCAGGGCTGGGCCACGGCCGCCCCCGTGATGAAGACGGTCGCTTCTGTACTGCCGGGCGCGAGATTGGGCGCCGTCCCGGCGATGACCGCCACGTCGCACGGGGCCATGTTCGGCGAGATGGCCATGGCGAGTGTGGCCGGACGCGCGCTCGCGGGCGCGGGCGTGCGCACCGTCAGCAACGGCACTACCGGCATGGCCGCAGTGGCAGCCGACGACATCGCGACCACCGCCACGATCATTGTGGTGCCGGCGGATTGAGGGGCCTTCGACATGACACCTCACATGGCATTGATCCAACGGAACGTAGCGGCACAGCCGCACACGCCGGCGACTCACGCGATGTTTGCCAGCGCTTTGGCGACCCGAAGGGCACGGCGATGAATTTCGCGCTCCAGCCACCCGAAATCACCTCCGGCCAGATGTACACGGGTCCGGGGGCCGGACCGATGTTGGCGGCCGCCACCGCGTGGGACGCCCTGGCGGCCGAGTTACAGTCCACGGCGTCGTCGTACGGTTCGATCGTCGAGGGCCTGGCCAACGAGGCGTGGACCGGCCCGTCGGCGGTCGCCATGGCCGCCGCGGCCGCGCCCTACGTGACGTGGATGGCGGCCACCTCGGCGCAGGCAAAGACGGCGGCCGTCCAAGCGACGGCGGCGGCGAGCGCCTTCGAGACGGCTTTTGCGGCGGTGGTGCCGCCGCCCGAGATCGCGGCCAACCGCCTCCAGCTGGCAACGCTGTTGGTAACCAACGTCTTCGGGCAGAACACCGCCGCGATCGCCGCCACCGAGGCCGAATACGGGGAAATGTGGGCGCAGGACGCCGCCGCGATGTACGCCTACGCCAGCGC
>NZ_LZHT01000030.1 GCF_001667315.1 Mycobacterium sp. 852002-10029_SCH5224772 | reverse complement strand
CGGCGCGACCCGGCCCTCGATGATGTCGTGGGCTTCTTCGTCAACACCCTGGTGCTGCGCGTCGACCTGGCCGGCGACCCCACCATCGCCGAGGTATTGGCCCATGTACGCGCGCGCAGCCTGGCCGCCTACGAGCATCAGGACGTGCCGTTCGAGGTGCTGGTGGAACGGCTCAACCCCGCCCGCAGCATGGCGCATCATCCACTGGTGCAGGTCATGCTGGCCTGGCAGAACACCGAGTCCGCCGAGCTGAGCCTCGGCGACGTGCGCGTTACCCCGCTGCCGGTCGACACGCGCACCGCGCGCATGGATCTCGCGTGGTCGTTGGCCGAACGCTGGACCGCCGACGGCCAGCCCGAGGGGATCGGCGGGGCCGTGGAGTTCCGCACCGACGTGTTCGACACTGCCACCATCGAAGCGCTGATCGGCCGGCTGCACCGCGTGCTGATGGCCATCACCGCCGACCCCGCCCGGCGGCTGTCGTCGATCGACGTGCTCGGCGCCGACGAGCACGCCCGCCTCGACG
>NZ_LZHT01000029.1 GCF_001667315.1 Mycobacterium sp. 852002-10029_SCH5224772 | reverse complement strand
CCTCGACCAGCCACTCGTTTTGCCCGAATGGTGAACTTATGTTGCTCACGACCGCAGTTCGCCTCAATCCCTTTGTCCTACAGGGGTCACCGCAGCGCTATCGCGCGGCGCCTGCACCCTTGTCGGCCCCGGGGGGCCGAGCACCTCACACGCACGGCGGTACCTATTGTTCCGCCCTATAAAGGCTAACCTTTCGCCACCAATCTGCCAGGCGGACCGGGGGCCTCGGGGTGGGCTGTGGCCGGTGCTGATGGTGGCGACCCGCTGCGCCCGGCTACGCCGCGCTTGCGATCGCGACGGCCGCGCGTGCGATCGCGACGGCCGCGCTTGCGATCGCGACGGCCGCGCTTGCGATCGCCACGGCCGCGCTTGCGATCGCCACTAACCGGCTTCGTGGATCGGCGGCACCAGATGCAGCGCGCGAGGCCAGCGCGCGGGCGGGGCGCCGAACGCCCGGTTGGCGTTGCGGATCATCTTCTTGCCGGCGAGATAGTTGCCGACGGCTCCCACCACCACCCCGATCCCGACCGGCAGCAGTTTGCCGAACAGCAGGGCGCCCCGGCGCAGGGTGTACTTCCTGACCCACGACTTGAGCAGTCGCGAGTTCAGTCGCGACATCGACGACAGCGGCAGGGCGGCCAGGCTTTCGGAAACCCAGCCCCCATTAGTGCGCCGCGGACCAATCAGCTGGGCGACGGCGTGCTCGCTGTTGTCGCCGACGAGCACCGCGAGCACCAGGGCACGGCGTCGTTCCCGGTGATCGGCCGGAACGTCGTGGACCACCGCCACCGCCAACACGAAGAACGCGGTGGCCTCCAAAAACGTCACCGTTTCCGCGGCCGCCGCCGACAGCGCGCTCAACGTACCGATTCCGGGGACGGTCGCCGCGGCGCCCACCGCAACGCCGCCGGCCGTCACGATGGCCACGTAATGCTTCTGCAGCTTGGCCAGGATCTGCGCCGGGGTGGCATCGGGATCAGCGTTGCGCAGCCGGGTCACATAGGCCTCGGCGGCCGGGCCTTGTATCCGCGAGCTGCGCTCGATGACCTGCGCCAACGCCCGCGCGGACACTTTGGGCCGACCGCTCTTGGTGGTCGGCGGCTGTCCCGCGTTGGCCATGTTGAAAAGCCGCTTCGGCGACCTGTTCCGTCGGGCCCGCATACTGTCTCTCCTGCAAATGGGGTTCTTTCAGGCTAACGTGCCCGCGGCCAAACCCGACGCGTTATCGATCCCCATCGGATCCGTGGCTGCCGGCCCTCTTGCGTCGCCGGGAATAATGCAGGCTGGATGTCTGCGACGGCCGTGCCGCTGGTCGGTCATCGTGGTGGACGGTTCGCCGTGCGCGTGGTCGATGACCTGGTAGTTCAGGTTCGTCGACCAGACGGGGCCGATACGGGGTAACGACATCGTCGGGAGCGAAACGAGGTGGGCGGATGACCACGGCTGCGCCCCGCACGCCCGGGGGTGAGTGGCGCGCGGGTTCGGGGCCGGCGCGGGCCACCCATCGCTGGGACTTCATCACCCGGAGCTCGCCGCACTCACAGAACCCCTGGAACCCGCTTTGGGCGATGATGATCGGCTTTTTCATGATCATGGTCGACTCGACCATCGTCGCGATCGCAAACCCGACCATCATGGCCGATCTGCGCATCGGCTACGACACCGTCGTCTGGGTGACCAGCGCCTACCTGCTGGGTTACGCCGTGGTGTTGCTGGTCGCCGGGCGCCTCGGCGACCGATTCGGCCCCAAAAACCTGTACCTGATCGGTCTGGTGGTCTTCACCGTCTCCTCGGTGTGGTGCGGGCTGTCGGGGAGCGCCGCCATGCTGATCGCGGCCCGTGTCGTGCAAGGCATCGGAGCGGGTGTGCTCACGCCGCAGACCTTGTCGACGATCACCCGGATCTTCCCGGCGGAGCGGCGCGGCATCGCAGTCAGCTTGTGGGGCGCCACCGCGGGCGCCGCCAGCCTGGTGGGGCCGCTGGCCGGCGGCGTGCTGGTCGACGGGCTGGGCTGGCAGTGGATCTTCTTCGTCAACGTGCCCATCGGCGTGATCGGGCTGGGGTTGGCGTATTGGCTGATCCCGGTCCTGCCCACCCAGTCGCACCGTTTCGATCTGCTCGGGGTCGCGCTGTCCGGGGTGGGCATATTTTTAATCGTGTTCGGACTCCAACAGGGGCAGGCCGCGCACTGGGAGCCGTGGATTTGGGCGTTGGTCGTGGCGGGTATCGGGTTCATGACGGTGTTCGTGTTCTGGCAATCGATGAACTCCCACGAACCGCTGATTCCGTTGGTGATCTTCGGTGACCGCGACTTCAGCTTGTGCAACGTCGGGGTGGCCATCGTCTCGTTCGCCGCGACGGCGATGATGCTGCCGCTGACGTTTTATGCGCAGGCCGTCTGCGGCCTCTCGCCGACGCGCTCGGCCTTGTTGATCGCGCCGATGGCGATCGCCAACGGCGTGTTCGCGCCGTTCGTCGGCAAGATCGTCGACAAATATGATCCGCGGCCGGTACTCGGTTTCGGCTTTTCGGTGCTGGCGATCGCGCTGACCTGGCTCACCTTCGAGATGTCGCCGACGACGCCGATCTGGCGGCTGGTGTTGCCGTTCTTCGCGATGGGCGTCGGGATGGCGTTCGTATGGTCGCCGCTGACCGCGACCGCGACGCGCAACCTGCCGGCGCAGCTGGCCGGCGCGGGCTCCGCGGTGTACAACTCCGTCCGCCAATTCGGCGCCGTGCTCGGCAGCGCTGGCATGGCCGCATTCATGACGTGGCGCATCAGCGCCGAGATGCCGCGACAGCCGTCCGGTGGGGGCATCGACGAAGACGCCATCACGTTGCAGTTGCCGGGCTTCCTGCGCGAACCGTTCGCCGCCGCGATGTCGCAGTCGGTGCTGTTGCCGGCGTTCATCGCGTTGTTCGGGATCATCGCCGCCTTGTTCTTGGTGGGCTTCACGCCCTGGTCCCGCACCCGCGACGGACGCGGCGGCGACCCCTTCGGGCCCGACGAGGACGGCATCGTCGACGACGACTATGACGACGACGAATACGTCGAATTCGTCCTCCTGCGCGAACCCGCCGTCGAGCGGGGCGCCGGCGGCCAGCGATCAGGACGGCGGGCTGACGTCGCGTCGCCGCCCACGGCGCTGCGGCATCGGGGTCCGGTCGATTCGTGGCACAGTGTGCTCGACGAGCCGGCTGCACAAGTGCAGCCAATTGGCTTTGCTCACAACGGGTCTCATGTGGACAACGGCAAGCGCCTTCGTCAGGTGGCGGTGCGACGCCCGGTCAAGCCCAGCCCGCCGGTGGAGCGGCTCACCCGGCCGCCGCGTCGCCCCCACACCGGGCCGGCGGGTCACCACCTCACCGAAGGCGAGTCGCTGCGCGGTCAGCACCACCGCCCCGATCCGGACGACGACCCCAGCGGCCGCGGCCGGCACTCGTCGGGCAATTAGGCCCCTCAGCGCAGACCGGGCTCGGTGAGCGCCAGGAATGCGCCCAGGTCGATCAGGCCCGCGGGCGTGGCGGGCAGGTACTCCGTCAGCGACGGCGACCGCACGATCACCGCCGCATACTGCGCCCGGCTGACCGCCACGTTGAGTCGATTCCTGTTGAGCAGGAAGGAGATTCCGCGGGGCACCACATCCATGGAGGAAACCGTCATCGAGACGAACACCACGGGCGCCTGCCCGCCCTGGAACTTGTCGACCGTCCCCACCCGGACCGCGCCGAGTCCGGCCGAGCTCAACCGGCGGCGCAGCAGGGCCACCTGGGCGTTGTAGGGGGCCAGCACCAGCACATCGTCGGCGGTCAATGCCCGGGTGCCGTGCTCATCGGTCCACGACGCGCCGAGCAGTTGCCGGATCTCGGCGGCGATCGCGTCGGCCTCCTCGGGGCTGTCGGTCGAATTGCCCTGGTGCTCAACCGAAAGCAGCCGCACACCGGGCTGATGCCCGTCCAGGTGGCGGGCGGCGGTGCATTCGTGGGAATGCAGCCTGCCTTCGTAGGACAGGGCGGAAACCGCGGCGCAGACCGCCGGATGCATCCGGTAGGAGCGGTCCAAGAAGTAGCCACGTTGGTCGGGCAGAGTGCGCTGACCGTCGACCAGCCAGTCCAGCGCGGAAGTGTCCACCGGTTCCGGGTGCGTGCCCTGGCTGACTTGCGGCAATTGCTGGGGGTCGCCGAGCAGCAGCAGATTCGCGGCGGCCGGGGCTACGGCGATGGTATTGGCCAAACAGAACTGGCCCGCCTCGTCGATCACCAGCAGATCGATGCTCCCCGGCGGCACCCGGTTCGCGTTGGCGAAATCCCATGCGGTGCCGCCGATCACGCAGCCCGGCGTGTCGGCCAGGAACGCGGCGTACGCGCTGCCGTCGATCTCTTGCCAGCGTGGAGCGTGGTGGTCATAACGCTTCTTTGCGATCCGCTGGGGATCCAGGCCGGCGTCGATCACACAGTCCAGCAGGTTTTCTACCGTGGCATGCGATTGCGCGACCACGCCGACGCGCCAGCCGTGCTGGGTGACCAGGTGTTGGATCACCCGTCCGGCCGTGTGCGTCTTGCCGGTGCCGGGCGGCCCGTGCACCGCCAGGTACGACGAGTCCAAATCGAGGAGCGCGGCGGTGATGTCGGCGACGGTGTCGGTGCCGCGTGGCAGGGGAGTGCCGCTGCGCGTGCGGGGCGCGCGGCGCAACAGGACGTCGACGACGGCACTGGAAAGTAGGCGCGGCAGTCCGTCGGCCACCGCGGCGACCGTCGCCTCGATCGACTCCCGCAGGGCCGTGGTCGGAATGGGTGGGCCGGGGGTCAGCGCGAAGGGCAGCTGGTGAAATGGCTTGCCGTCGCTGCCAACTCGTTCAAGGACGACCACGGTGGTGGGTACCGCCGGATCGTCGGCCTCGACGACCGTGGCCCGTCCGGCCGCCCGCCGGTCGGGGCTGTCGGTCATGCCGGGCGGCGCCGGCGGTTTGTACAGCGCGAAGACGTCGCTCTTCACATCACCGCGCGCCAGCTGGCCGCTCAACTCCAGCCGTCGCTGCGGCTTGCGCGCGCGGGGAGGCGTATGCCAGTCGACGCTGACGGATGCGTCCTCGACGACGAAAACATCGGTGTTATCCGCCCATTCGTCGATGGGGAAGTTCAGCCGGTCGAAATGCGCCCACCAGAAGGGCTTGTCCTCGCGCCGGTGGTAGCCGCGGGCGGCGGCCAGCAGCGCCACCGCCGTCTGCTCCGGGGAGCGCTCGTCGATGCCGGCGGCCCCGGTGAAGGCCGACAACGTCACCGCCAGCCGGTCGCGGTCCTCGACGGTGTTGCCGTCGCCCACGGGCTGGGCACCGATCGGTACGACGCCGGATTCATAGGCGCGCAGCATCAGCCAGTTGCGCAATTCCTGAGTCGACCGGCAGTCGTAGTGGTTGTAATCCTCGATCTCCTTGAGCACGGAGGAGGCCTCGTCGCCGCGGCCCTCCGCGCGCAGTTCGCAGAACCGCGCGTAGGAGGTGATCGAGCCGGCGGCGGTGGTCACGTCGCCCACGCGCAGTTGGGTCCCCATGTAGAGCGGCTCGAGCGCCTTGAGGCTGAATGACTCCGCGCCGACCCGAATGCTCCTGCGCACCAACGGGTAAAGGTCGACCAGCGTACCGCTGCGCAGCAGTTCGTCGACTTCGTCCTCGCCGACGCCGTAACGCCCGGCGAGCCGCAACAACGCGGTCTTCTCGTAGGGCGCGTAATGGTAGATGTGCATATTCGGGCGGCGCTTGCGGCGTTTGGCCACCATCGCCAAGAAATCGGTCAGGGCCTTGCGTTCGTCTGTCCGGGTGTGTGCCCACAGCGGGCGGAAGGCGCCCGCCGGCCCGGCCTCCAAAACGCCGAACAGATATTCCAGGCCCCACTCACGGCCATCGGTGGTCCACAGCGGGTCGCCTTCGAAGTCGAAGAACAGATCACCGGGGTCCGGCTCGGGGAGCAGCGCCAGCGGCTGCGCGTCGATGACCTCGACCTGCGGAACGCCGGTGTCGCGTTCGCGGACTTGCAGTTTTGCCTGGGTGGTCAAGGTGGCGACGACACCGGGCGCCAGCTCGGGCACCGGTCCGCGATGCGCGGCAAGCTCGGCGACGGTGGTGATACCGGCCTCAAACAGCTTGTCCCGCTGGCTTACCCGTAAGCCCGCGACCAACAGCACATCGTCAGCAGCCCGCAGCTGCTCGACGCACACCGGGCACCCAAAACAGGCGGCCACGCCTTCGTCGTCCCAGCGGACGGCGGTCCCGCCCGCGTAGTGGTCGTCGAGGAGCCGTTGCAGCCGTGCCCGCTGCGAACGGTAAACCGGGACCAGGTCGCAGACGCGGTGCCGCACGGCCGTTCCATCGCCGAGCCGCAGTTCGGCCTCGGGCGCGACCGGCACACCCGAGGCGGCCAACGCGTCGGCGTAGGCGGCCAGCTGCAACAGCGCGGTCACCTTTTCGGAGCGGGCCAGCTTGGTGTCGACGACTCGATACTGCTCGCCGTCACGTACCAGGAAGTCGGCGAATCCGAGGAAGCGACCGTCGAACATCGCGGCCTGATACACCGCGGGTGCGCGGCCGGCGACGGCGCGCAGCGTCGCGTCGGTCGCCGCCGCCAGCCCGGCAGGTGTGTAGGCCGGGCGGCCGATGACCGTGACGGCATCCCCGAACCGCTCGCGCAATCGCGCGAGCTCGCGCCGCTCATGCTCGTCGCCGAGGGTGGCCGTCCGCGCAAGCAGTTCGTCCTCGATCGCGGTCGCGGGCCCGCGGCCGAGTTTGGCGTCGAAATCCCGCAGCAGCGCGAATTCGCAGCGGGCGGCAGCGGCAAGGTCCGACGCGCTGTAAACGATGCTGTCGCCGGTCACAAACACTGGAGCCACTGTAGGTCAGGGCCCCGACAGGATGGTCGCGCCGGGCGGGCGCGCCCGGGCTTAGTGCGCGGGGGTGTTGCCGATCAGCTCGACCGCGTTGCCGTTCCAATGGAACTTCACGTTGGTGTTCAAGCCCTTGATCCCGCCGGGGTAGGTCAGCGCCACCGTGTCGCCCGTGGTTTGTGCCGGGTCAATGCCGTTGAATCCGTAGGTATCGGGGACACCCTGCGGGATGAATTGGCCGAGATGGAACAGCACCGCGCGGGTGGTGGGGCTGACCGCGTTGGTGTTGGCCTTGATGATCACCGCCGACAGCTGCGCGCACTGGTTGTAGTTGCCGGCCAGCGGCTCGGGGTTCCAGGGCTGCTGGCTGCGCGGGTCGCGCGGCAGCTCGGACACCACCTTCGCGATCGTGGGCGAGGCGAGGTTGACCGCGCACGGATCGGCCGGCGGCGCGTTGCCGGGCCGGGCAGCCGGCGATGGCGTGGCCGGGGCCGTGATCGACGCGGTCTCAGACGTCGTCCTCGCCTGCGGTGTCTTGGCGACTGTCGAGTCCCCTGAACCGCAGCCGGTCAACGCGAAGGTGAGCAATGCGACAGCGGCCGAGCAGGTCAGTGGCTCGGTACGACACGGTAGCGACCACACATCGACGCACCGTACCGTCATCGGCTCCTCGGGTGTGGCAGGCGTGGCCGGGGCCCGCTCGGCTGTGCTGATGATCACGCGGACCGCCGGACAGGGGGCGACCCGCTGCACTCCGCTCTGCTGAGCTGGCGATCACGCTGGGGTCCTTCCGTGGTGACCCGCTGCACTCCGCTCTGCTGAGCTGGCGATACCACTAGACTCCTTGGGCGATGACCCTCTCAGACAGCCCGGCTGAGGCTGCCTCTACGACGTTTGCCGACCTGCAGATCCACCCCTCGGTTCTGCGGGCGGTCGCTGATGTCGGTTACGAATCACCGACCGGCATCCAGGCCGCGACGATCCCGGCGCTGATGGCCGGATCGGACGTCGTCGGGCTGGCGCAGACCGGCACCGGCAAAACGGCCGCGTTCGCGATCCCGATCCTGTCCAAGATCGACGTCACCAGCACCGCCACCCAGGCCCTGGTGCTCGCCCCCACCCGCGAACTGGCCCTGCAAGTCGCCGAGGCGTTCAGCCGGTACGGAGCCCACCTGCCGAAGATCAACGTGCTGCCGATCTACGGCGGCTCGTCCTACGGCGTGCAACTGGCCGGGCTCAGGCGCGGCGCCCACGTGGTGGTCGGCACGCCCGGCCGGGTGATCGACCACCTCGAACGGGGGACGCTGGACCTGTCCCACGTCGACTACCTGGTGCTCGACGAGGCCGACGAGATGCTCACCATGGGCTTCGCCGAAGAGGTCGATCGCATTCTGTCGGAGACCCCGGAATACAAACAGGTGGCGTTGTTCTCCGCGACCATGCCGTCCGCGATCGGCAAGCTCACCACCAAGTACCTGCACGATCCACTCGAGGTCAGCACCAAAGCGAAAACCGCTACCGCCGAGAACATTTCGCAGCGTTACATCCAGGTCGCCGGCCCGCGCAAGATGGACGCGCTGACACGGGTTCTGGAAGTCGAGCGGTTCGAGGCGATGATCGTCTTCGTCAGAACCAAACAGGCCACCGAGGAAGTCGCCGAAAAGCTAAGGGCGCGAGGTTTTTCTGCGGCCGCCATCAACGGAGACATCCCGCAGGGTCAGCGTGAGCGGACTGTCGCCGCTCTGAAGGACGGCAGCATCGACATCCTGGTCGCTACCGACGTGGCGGCCCGCGGGCTGGATGTGGAGCGGATCTCGCACGTACTCAACTACGACATCCCGCATGACACCGAGTCGTACGTGCACCGGATCGGGCGCACGGGCAGGGCCGGGCGTTCGGGAACCGCGCTGCTTTTCGTCTCCCCGCGCGAACGGCACCTGCTCAAGGCGATCGAAAAGGCCACGCGGCAAACGCTCACCGAAACCGAATTGCCCACCGTCGAGGACGTCAACGCGCAGCGCGTGGCCAAGTTCGCCGATTCCATCACCACCGCGCTCGGGGCTTCCGGCATCGACCTGTTCCGCAAGCTGGTCCAGGACTACGAGCGCGAGCACGACACCCCGATGGCCGATATCGCCGCCGCGCTGGCCCTGCTATCGCGGGACGGCGAGGAATTCCTGATGGCGCCCGAGCCTCCGCGCGAGCGGCGCGAGCGGCGTACCGAACAGCGCGATCGCCCCGAAAAGCCAAGGTCGACAAGGCCGTTCGCCACGTACCGCATCGCGGTGGGCAAGCGTCACAAGATCGGTCCGGGCGCCATCGTCGGCGCCATTGCCAACGAGGGCGGGCTGCACCGCAGCGATTTCGGCCACATCTCGATCGGGCCGGATTTCTCGCTGGTGGAACTGCCGGCCAAGCTACCCAATTCGACGCTGAAAAGACTGGAGCAAACCCGCATTTCGGGGGTGCTGATCAACCTTCAGCCGGACAAGTCCTCCGGGAAGGCCCGCGCCCGGGACGGCGGGAAGCCGCGCAGGAAACACGGCGGATGACACTGTCCGAAGAACAGGACGCCCAGGGCGGGCTCGAGCAGACCTCTCGCGTCGACCGCGTCGCCTCACTGACCGGCGTCCGCGCTGTCGCCGCGCTGCTCGTCGTTGGGACCCACGCGGCCTACACCACCGGCAAATACACCCACGGCTATTGGGGCCTGGTCGGTTCCCGGATGGAGATCGGGGTGCCGATCTTCTTCGTGCTCTCCGGCTACCTGCTGTTCCGTCCGTGGGTGAAGTCCGCCGCAACCGGTGGCCCGTCGCCGTCGCTGAGTCGCTATGCGCGGCACCGGGTTCGGCGCATCATGCCCCCCTACGTCGTCACCGTGCTGTTCGCCTACGTGCTGTACCACTACCGCGAGGCGGGGCCCAACCCCGGACACACGTGGCTGGGATTGGCGCGCAACCTGACGCTGACCCAGATCTATTGCAACGGCTACCTGGGCAAGTATCTGCACCAGGGGCTGACCCAGATGTGGAGCCTGGCGGTAGAGGCCTCCTTCTACGTCATCCTTCCGCTGCTGGCATACCTGCTGCTGGTGCTGATCTGCCGGCGGCAATGGCAACCGAAATTGGTGCTGGGCACCCTGGCGGGCATGACGTTGATCAGCCCGGCGTGGCTGGTTCTCGTGCACACCGACCACTGGTTTCCCGACGGCGCGCGGCTATGGCTGCCCACCTACCTGGCCTGGTTCCTTGCCGGCATGATGCTCACGGTGTTGCAAGAGATGGGTGTGCGTGGCTACGGGTTCATCGCCATCCCGCTGGCGACCATCAGCTATTTCATCGTGTCCACCCCCATCGCCGGCGCGCCCACCACATCCCCGGCGACGCTGAGCGAAGCCTTGTTCAAGACCTGTTTCTATGCCGTGATCGCCGCACTGGCGGTGGCGCCCCTGGCGTTGGGGGACCACGGATGGTATTCGCGGCTGCTGGCCAGCCGCCCCATGGTGTGGCTGGGGGAGATCTCCTACGAAATCTTCCTGATCCACCTGATCACCATGGAATTCGCGATGGACTACGTGGTCGGCGCGCGCGTCTATACCGGCCCGATGCTGAACCTGTTCGTTGCCACGCTGGTGCTGACGATCCCGTTGGCGTGGCTGCTGCACCGCTTCACGCGGGTCCGGGACTGAGCGACCGACGTCGGCCAATCCGGCGGCGCCTAGCCGCGGGCGGACACCGGCGTCACGATCGGGACGACGAACTCCTCGATCATCGCCCGCTCCTCGTTGTCGTCGCGGCCCGGATACATCAGCATCGAGACGATCACCCGGACCACCCAGCGGGCCCGGCGTTCGACGGCCGCGGGATCATCGGCTCCCAGCGAGTGCAGGAACGCCGTCGCCAGGGCCGCGATCACGTCGGACTGCCCTGCGAGCTCACCGCCGACCGGCGGGCGGGTCGTGGCGAACCAGGACGCCAGCGCGGGACTTTCGCGCACCATCGTCAAGGTGACGAGAATGCTCGCGATCAACCTTTCGTGCGGGTCCTCGATGCTGCCGGTGCGCGCGAGGATCTCGCGGCCGAGCCGGTGGGTCTCGCGGTGCACATAAGCGGTGCGCAGGGCGTCGCGATTTTCGAAATACCGGTACAGCGTTGCGCGGGAACACCCTGCGGCCCTGGCGATTTCGTTCATGCCGATCGAATCGGAGTCGCGCTGCGTGTAGAGCTCCTCGGCCGCGTCGAGGATCCGGTCGGCGGCCGCTTCGTTGCGGCGCGACGAAAGCCAGTCGTTCCCGGCCATCAGGACTGCACTCGAATCGGCACCGACAGCGGCCGCCGCACGTAACTGCCGCCCGCCCAGACGATGCCCGACTCGTCCACCTCGAAGTCCGGGCATCGGGCCAGCAGTTCGGTGAGCGCAACCCGCGACTGCATCCTGGCCGCGGCGGCGCCCAGGCAGTGGTGTGCGCCGTGGCTGAACGTCAGAATGTTGCGCGGGCATCGGGTCACGTCGAGCTCGTTGGCGTCCGGCCCGTATTGGCGTTCGTCGTGGTTGGCCGACGCGTAGAGTAGCAGCGCCCGGCGTCCGGCGGGAATGGTGGTATCGCCGATCGTCACGTCGCGCGTGGTCGTGCGCGCCAGTCCTTGGACCGGCGAGGTCATCCGCAGCAACTCCTCGACGGCGTCGGTGATCAATTCGGGGTTGTCCACCAGGAGCTTTCGCTGGTCGGGCCGCTCGTGCAACACCGGCATCGACCCACCGAGCATCCCGGTGACGGTGTCGTTGCCGCCGGTGACCATCGTGAACGTGAAGGCCAGGATCGACAGCGTGCCGGCGATGTCACCGTCGGCGCCGACCCCGGCAGCCACCAGGTGGGAGATGGTGTCGTCCTCGGGGTCGGTGCGACGACGTTCGATCAGGCCGGTGAAGTAGGCCATCATCGACCCGACCGCATCGCCGACGGTTTCCAGCGCGCCGGCGACGCCGCCTTCGGCGGTGTTAGCCGCGACGATCGCCTGGGTCCAGCCGTCGAATTGCACCCAATCCTCTTCGGGCACACCGAGGTAATGTGCAACCACCATCGACGGCAGCGGTTTGAACAGCTCGGTGACGATGTCGCCGCCGCCGGCCGAGCGCAACCCCTCGATGCGCTCGACGACGAATTCCCGCACCTTGGGCTCCACCGCCTCGACCTGTCGCGGCGTGAAGCCGCGCGACACCAACTTGCGAAACTCGGTGTGCACCGGCGGATCCTGCATCACGAATGGCGGATTGTCCTGCAGCCCAATCAGTTCCAGATCGTCATAGTTGACGGTCAAACCCTTTGCCGAGGAGAAGGTTTCGTGGTCGCGGGCGGCGGCCCACACGTCGGCGTGCCGGGAGAGCACGTAGTAGTCATGCTCGGGGTGGCTGGGTGGCACGACGTGGTGCACGGGATCGTGGTCGCGCAACGCGCGGTACATCGACCACGGGTTCGGCCAGGTGGCGGCGGTCGCGAGCTGGAAGGCGACCGGCGCGTGGTGAGACATAACGACAGCCATGTCTCATTCGTACGACAGATACAGCAATATGTCAACCATCGCTGGCGCCGAGTGTGCGGACAGCCGCACATTGACCGCCGAATGTGCGTACAGCCGCACATTCGCGCAGCCGCAGCCGCAGATTCGCGCAGCAGCAGCAGCAGCAGCAGCCGCAGCAGCAACCGCAGCCGCAGCTCAGATGCCCGACCCGGGATTGAGGATGCCGTGGGGATCCAACGCCGCCTTGATGCGTCGGTTGAGGTCCATCACGTCGGGTCCGAGATAGCCGGCCAGCCAGGGCCGCTTCAACCGGCCGACGCCGTGCTCGCCGGTGATCGTGCCGCCGAGACCGACGGCCAGGTCCATGATCTCGCCGAACGCCAGATGGGCGCGTTCGGTCATGTCGGCATCGGCGGGGTCGTAGACGATCAGCGGGTGGGTGTTGCCGTCGCCGGCGTGCGCGATCACCGAGATCATCAGGTCGCGCTCGGCGGCGATGCCCGCGATCCCGGTAACCAGCTCGCCCAGCGCCGGAAGCGGCACCCCTACGTCCTCCAGCAACAGCGATCCCTTGGCTTCGACGGCCGGGATGCAAAACCGCCGGGCGACGACGAACGCCTCACCCTCGTCGGGATCGTCGGTCGAAAACACTTCCGTCGCAGCGTGTTCCGCGAACACCTCGGCCATGATCTTGGCATCCTCGCTACCGGCGCGGCCGCGCTCGTCGGATCCGGCCACCAGCATGGCGGCCGCCCCGCGGTCCAGGTCCATGCGCAGGGTGTCTTCGACGGCGTTGATCGCCACCGAATCCATGAACTCCAGCATCGAGGGGCGAAGCCGCGCGGTGACCCCGAGCACCGCGTCGACCGCGTCCTGCACCGACGCGAAGCTGGCGACGACGATGCTGGACGCGTTCTGCTTGGGCACCAGCCGCAACGTCACTTCCGTGACGACGCCCAGCGTGCCTTCGCTGCCGACGAAGAGTTTGGTCAGCGAAAGCCCCGCGACGTCCTTGAGTCGCGGCCCGCCCAGCCGGACCGCGGTGCCGTCGGCCAGGACCACCTGCATGCCCAGCACATAGTCGGTGGTGACGCCGTACTTCACGCAGCACAGCCCGCCGGCGTTGGTGGCGATATTGCCGCCGATGCTGCAGATTTCAAATGAGGACGGATCCGGCGGATACCACAGGCCGTGTTCGGCGGCGGCCTTCTTCACCTCGGCGTTGAACAGCCCGGGCTGACATACCGCGGTCCGGGTCACCGGGTCGACGGCGATGTCGCGCATCTTCTCCATCGAGAGCACGATGCCGTCGTCCAGCGCGGTCGCCCCGCCGGACAGGCCGCTGCCCGCGCCCCGGGGCACGACGGGTACCCGGTGCGCGGAGGCCCAGCGCAGCACGGTCTGCACCTCTTCGGTGCGCCGCGGCCGCACCACGGCCAGCGGTTTGCCGGCCGACGGGTCGAACGCGCGGTCCTGGCGATAGCCCTCGGTCACCGTGGGATCGGTGACAACCATGCCGTCGGGCAGGTCGGCGATCAGGCTGGCCAGGGCGTCAGAGCTCACGGCCCGATACTAAGCCCGCGTCACGGCCGCGATCGTCGGCAAACCAATGGATTTCGTGGAGGCCGCCGCCCAATGCAGGATGTTCATGTGCTCGACCACCCCCGCACCGGCCAGCCGTTCGACTCTCCGGTTGCCGCGGGTACCGGATGGCCCGGGGATCCGGCCACACCGCAAACCCCGGTGGCGGCCGATGCCGCTCAGGTGGTCGCGCTCGCGGAACAGGCCACCTCGATACCCGAACTCGACGCCCTGGTCAGCGTGTGCCGGGCCTGCCCCCGGTTGGTCGACTGGCGCGAGGAGGTCGCCGTCGTCAAACGCCGGGCCTTCGCCGACCAACCGTATTGGGGGCGGCCGGTGCCCAGCTGGGGAGCGGCGCGACCCCGGCTGTTGATCGTCGGGCTGGCGCCCGCCGCGCACGGCGCCAACCGCACCGGCCGCATGTTCACCGGCGACCGCTCGGGCGACCAGTTGTACGCGGCGCTGTTCCGGGCCGGTCTGGTGAACCAACCGACCAGCGTCGACGCCGCGGATGGGTTGCAGACCAAAAAGATTCGCATCGTCGCGCCGGTGCGGTGTGCGCCTCCCGCCAACGCCCCGACCCCGGCCGAGCGGGATACCTGCTGGCCCTGGCTGCGGGCCGAATGGCAGCTGGTGGCCGAGCACGTTCGCGTCGTGGTGGCTCTCGGCGGTTTCGGCTGGCAAATCGCGCTGCGGCTGCCGGGCGCCGCCGGTAGAGCAGTGGGACGCAAGCCCCGGTTCGGCCACGGCGTCGTTGCCGACCTGGCGCCCGGCGTGCGGTTGCTCGGCTGCTACCACCCGAGCCAGCAAAACATGTTCACCGGCAGGTTGACACCGGCAATGCTCGACGACGTCTTTCGCGAAGCAAAAGAACTGGCGGGGATCACGTGAACCAGGCTCTGTTCTCCGGTGCCAGCGTGGCGGGTACGGTGACCGCGTTTGGCTTGGGCGGCACGGATATTCGCTGACCGTGCTGGACCGCATGGGGCTGCTGGCCGCCACCGAGAAGCGTACGACGCAAATCCGCGGCGGCTCCGTCGTCGACCGGGACGGTGCTGAATTGTCCCTCGAGGAGTATTGAGCCGGGCCGGGAACGATTGCGGGCCCGCGCGCGTTGACGCCATCGTGCGTCTTTCCGTCCTTGATCTCATCCCGGTGCGCACCGACCAGACGACCGCAGACGCGCTGGCGGCCACCGTGCAGCTGGCACAGGCCGCGGATCGGCTGGGTTTCACCCGCTACTGGGTCGCCGAGCACCACAACATGCCGTCGGTGGGTGCCACCAGCCCCCCGGTGGTGCTCGCCTATCTGGCCCCGCAGACCTCGCAGCTGCGGCTCGGCTCGGGCGGGGTGATGCTGCCCAACCACGCGCCGCTGGCGGTGGCCGAGCAGTTCGCGCTACTGGAAGCCGCCGCCCCGGGCCGCATCGACCTCGGCATCGGGCGGGCACCGGGATCCGACCCGGTGACCTCCTACGCCCTGCGCGGCGGACACGACGACCGGGACATCGAAAATTTCCCCGAATACCTCGACGACGTGGCGGCGCTGATGAGCGCGCGTGGCGTGCGGGTTCCGTTGCGCTCGGGCGACTACACCCTCAAGGCCACCCCGGCCGCCGCCACCGAACCGCGCCTGTGGCTTCTGGGTTCGTCGATGTATTCGGCGCATTTGGCCGCCGCCAAGGGGCTGCCGTACGTGTTCGCACATCACTTCTCCGGCCAGGGAACCGACGAGGCGCTCGAGCTTTACCGCTCCCGTTTCAAGCCCAGCGCCGTGGCCGCGGAGCCGCTGACTTTCTTGACGGTCAACGCGGCGGTGGCCGACACCCGGGAGGAGGCAACGGCGTTGATGTTGCCCAACCTGCAGATGATGGCCCGGCTGCGGACCGGGCAGCCGCTCGGGCCGGTGCCGCTGGTGGAAGAGGCCGCGGCGGCCGAGTTGACCGGGCAGCAGCAGCGGATCGTCCAAAGCGGTCTGGAACGCTCCGTGCTGGGTGCGTCGGCCGAGGCCGCCGCGCAGATCCGGGCGCTTGCCGAACGGTTCGGCGTCGACGAGGTGATGGTGAACCCGGTGGCTTCGGCCCGCCGCGGCACGGACCCCGGCGCCGCACCGGCGCGCGTCGCGACGCTCGAGCTGCTGGCCAAAGAGTTGTTCTGAGGCCCGTCACCCGTTGGATCGGCTGGAGTGGGGGGTCGGCGCGTGGCTGGCGATCCAGTCCTGTAACTCCTCCGGCGGCAACGGCGGGCTGTGCACGAACCCCTGGGTGATCATGCAGCCGTACCGCCGCAGGGCGTTCAGGGTGGCCTCGTTTTCGACGCCCTCGGCGACCAGATCGGCGCCCAGGCTGGACGCCAACGCCACCGTGGACCGGACGATGGCGACCGAGCGCGCGTCGTAAGCCAAGCGCGAGACGAAAATGCGGTCGAGTTTGAGCTCGTCGACCGAAACCTCTTGCAGGCGAGCCAATGACGACCAGCCGGTGCCGTAGTCGTCGAGCGATATACGAATCCCCAGGCGCTGCAATGCGGTGACGGTGTTTCGAGATCGCACGGAATCCACCAGCGCGCTCTCGGTGATCTCGAGAATGAGCGCGTCCGCGGGAAGGTCGTGATTTGCAAGCAGCCGCTCAACGGTACCGACGAGCTCGATATCGAGCAGGTTGGTCGTCGACAGGTTCACCGCGACGGTGAGCGTGATGCCCTGCTCGCGCCAGCACCGGACCTGCTTCAGAGCCATGCTCAATGTGCGGTTGGAGATCTTGCGCATCAGTCCGGCTCGTTCGGCGGCGGACAAGAACTCCTCCGGCAGCAGAGTTCCGCGGCGGGGATGCTGCCAGCGCAGCACCGCCTCGACACTGTGAACGCTGCCGTCGCGGCCGTCGATCTTGGGTTGGTAGTGCAATTTCAGCTCGTCGGTGTCGAACAATGCCGTACGCAACTCCTCGATGAGGTTGGGGTCGTTGTCCCGATAAATCTCGAACGACGAGTCGTAGACCGCGATCTTGCTGCGGGCGGATTTGGCGTGCGACATGGCGGTCTCGGCGCGGCTGAGCAGCTCTTGCGGATCGTCGCAGTGGTCGGGACAAAGCGCGATGGCGATGCGGCCCTCTACTTGCACGGTGATCGGATCCAAGGCGATCGGTTCACTCAACGCTTCCAGCAGCCGCCCCGCCTGAGCGCTGGCGGCAGTGAGACTGGCCCCGTCCGCGAGCAGCACCGCGAATTGGTCATAACCCACCCGTGCGAGCACATCGTCACGACGGACACTGCCGGACAGGCGGTTTGCGATATGGCACAGCAGCTCGTCGCCGAATTCGCGGCCGATCGAGTCGGTGATCTCGTGAAAATCACTCAGGCTCAACAACAACAGTGCCCACGGCGCGTGTGCCCTGCTCGGCATCGACGCCGCCGCCGGTGACTCCGCAGCGGGCAGCGCGGTTAGAGCCGTCGCCAGTGAATGCCGGTTCGGCAGCGCGGTCAGCTCGTCGGTCATGGCGTGCTTGGCGTGCGTTTGCAGCAGGCTCACGTCCCGGAAGGTCAGCGAGAACCGCCCGGCGGCCACAACCAGGCTCAACGCCGCCAGCGTCGCGGCGGATCGCGAGTAATGTGCCAGGACAATCACTCCCAATGCCACAACCGAGGAAGCCACCGGGGTGATATACGGACCGAATCGGTGTCTGGGCAGTGGCGCCGTCGGCGACGAACGGGCCCAGCTCGCCATCGCGATGAGCAGCGACGATGCGGGCCAGCAGACGTCCAGCAGGGAGCCCGCGCGGTACGTGCCGGCGGAGGTCTGGAACATGTACGCGCCGTCGGCCACCGCGAACAGAACCAATCCGGCCACCAGCAGCGGCCAGCGAATTTCATTGCGCCAACCGAGTATTGGCAACATTCCGGCGGCCAGGGCCAGGAGCACCAGATCAACCCACGGGTAGGCCAGACCCATCCATACGGTGGCCGGTGTGCGCAGCGTCGCCGCCCGGATGGGCCCCTCGGTCAAGGCCGCGGCCACCGCCGCCAACGTCAACGCGCACACCACCGAGTCGAGCTGAACCGGGATCGGCAGCCGCTTGAACCGTGCCCGCATGAGCAACAGCAGCCCCGCGTAGACAAAGGGGTAGTACGCCAGGTACACCGGGTCAGCCACCGATGGGGATCGACCGTCGGGCACCCACAAGGCGTAGACGACGTCGCCCGCGGCCGAGAACGCCATACCGGCGGCGATCAGTGACCACGCCAGGCGGTCGGCCGGGACGTGGTATGCGCGCAGGGCGATCAGACCGGCCGCCACCGCGTTCAGCACCGAATACAACGTCGTTGCCGAGAAGATGCCATGTCCGGAAGCGGGATGTAGGGCCGTGGACACGGCGAAGGCGGTCACGCCGATCGCCAGCACCGCGAAGGCGGCCTGGATACCTCCCGGTGGCCGTCGGCCGGCGTCGGCGGCATCGGAGGGCGGGCTCGATGTCGCCGCCACAACGCCGGAGACGGGCGGCTGTGGTGTCGCCTCGGCGCTGCCGTTGCCGCCAACACCCGACGCAACCGCGGATTCCTTCGAGCTGGGAGGCGGCGGAAACGCGTACGGCATCGGGAGGTCAGGCATGAAGCTGCGGATGCATTGCCCGCCTTCGCGTTTGGCGGCGTACATGGCCAGGTCGGCGTGCCGCATCAGCTGATCGACCGTGCAGGCGGACGCGCCGGTGCACACCGTGAACCCGATGCTCGGCCGAACCGTGATCGGAATGCCGTCGATCAAAACGGCCCCGGAGAATGCGTCGAGGATCCGATGCGCGGCCGCCTGCGATTCCTTGACGGAAGCCTCGATGATCGCCGCGAATTCGTCCCCGCCGAGTCGGGCGACGGTGCCGCTTTCGCCCAACGTCGCGGTGAGCCGCCCGGCCACCCGGACAAGGAGTTCGTCACCCGCCGGGTGGCCCAGGGCATCGTTGACCGCCTTGAAGTTGTCGAGGTCCAGACATAACACCGCGATGGGCGTGCCGTTGGGATGTCGGCGCGCAACGGCCTGCTGCAGCCGGTGCAGGAAGAGGGCCCGATTGGCCAGACCGGTCAGGTGGTCGCGATACGCCTCGCGCGCGACTTCCGACAGCAGATCCTGGTTTTCGATCAGGACGACGAACTGGCGGGCCAAGACGGCGGCCACCAGTATGCCCAGCGCGCCGATTACGGGTTCATGCATCGAATTGCCCGCCGCATGTCCCCAACCCACCGCGGCCGCCACGATCAGCGGCAAGTAGGGCAGCCACAGCCGGGCCCGGAATTCGATCTCATCCGGCGATGCCGGCGCGGGATGCGCGTGCACGGCGGACAGTGCTGCCAGCGCCAACGTCGCCAGCCCGGCCACCCGGACCAAGTCATTGACCTCGCCGGTGTGGTAGCTGCCGAGGCCCGTATGGAAAACGAGCAGCAGGTCGGCACCGCAGATGGTCGCGATGCCGCCCGCGAGCAGGCTGCGACTCGGACGGTCGCCCGGCCGAGCCCGGGACAACATCAGGATTGCAATCGTCAGCTGGACGATGTCGGCGAAGACCTCTCCCAGCGTCACCAGTTGTGTGCCGGAGCGTTCCCGCAGCTGCGCCTCGACCACGAACACCCAGGCAATGACGAACAGCGACGTCGCCACGATGAGACCGTCGAGCAGCAGGCGCCGGGGAGTGTGGCGAGACAACAGGGACAGCAGGATCAACGACGCTGTGGCGCCGATCGGCCACAACATCAGCACGTACTCGGTCACCGCCGGATGGACGGCGTGATCGTATTCCGGGCGCACGTCGTAGACCGCCCAGATGATCTCGCCGGCCCCCCAGCCAAGCAGCGCCGTAACCAGCGCCAGCCAGCCGTATCGCTGCCGTCCAACACTGGATCGGGCCGTGTGCGCCGCGCATGCCGCCGTGATGACCAGACATACCGCGATGACGAACTCGTTGACCGGCCGCGACCCGTACGCTCCGCGCCACCCATAGAACGACGACAGCAGGATCAACACCCCGGCTGTGCCGTATACGCCGGCGAGCAGCCACCCGGCGGGCGCGGGCACCCCCGACCGCCGCCACGGATTCAACACCCGCCGTTTCATAGCCGCTCCAGCCGCTCCCCTGCTGTCTGGTGAAGAAGCGAACAACTTCACCACCAGGGCATTAAACCGCCGCGGATGTGCGCTAAGTGTGGCTTTAGCCAGGTTGGTGCGGCCGCTTGCCTCACCTTGTGGCGGCGGGCGCCGAGCCTAATCCGGTTGACTTGCGTCGATACGGGCCAGCGCGTTGCGCAGAATCTGGCCGGTGGCGTCGCGGTCGGGGTCGCGGCGCAGCAGCATTCCTTTGGCCACCGACAACTTGTCGCCGTTGCGGCGCGGCAGGACGTGCAGGTGGATGTGGAACACCGTCTGGAAGGCGGCGGCGCCGTCGTTGATGGCGATGTTGGTCGCGTCGGCCAGTTCCGTCGTGCGCGCGGCCCGGGCGATGCGTTGGCCCAGGGTGACCATTCCGGCGAGCGTCTCCGGCGCGGTGTCGGTGAGATCGACGCTGTGCCGCTTGGGCACAACCAGCGTGTGGCCGCGGGTGAACGGGCGGATGTCGAGAATCGCGAGGTAGTCGTCGTCTTCGTAGATCCGGATGGCCGGAGCTTCCCCGGCGACGACCGCACAGAACACGCAGGACATGTCGCCCACGGTACTTGTTGCCGCCCCGCAACCACGTTCGAGACCGGTAGCGGCCAGCCCCTACTCGCAACGGATACGCTGCCGCAGTGAATGATCTCGCCTTCGCCGGCGCGGCGGCACAAGCGCGCCTGCTGGCCAACGGTGAACTGACCGCACCGGAGTTGCTCGAGGTCTACCTGGAGCGGATCGCGCAACTGGACAGCCAGCTGCGTTGCTACCGCGTGGTGCTCGCCGACCAGGCTCGCTACGAGGCCGCCCTGGCGCAGGACCGCCTGGACGCGGGCGAACGGCTGCCGCTGCTGGGCGTGCCGATCGCGATCAAAGACGACGTCGACGTCGCCGGCGAGGTGACGACCTTCGGCAGCGGCGGACACCGACCCGCGGTGACCTCCGACGCGGAGGTGGTGCGCCGGCTGCGCGCCGCGGGCGCCGTCATCATCGGCAAAACCAATGTGCCCGAGTTGATGATGCTGCCGTACACCGAGTCGCTGACTTTCGGAGCCACCCGTAACCCGTGGGATCCCAGGCGCACGCCCGGCGGCAGCTGCGGCGGCAGCGCCGCCGCGGTCGCGGCCGGGCTGGCTCCGCTCGCGCTGGGATCCGACGGGGGCGGCTCGATACGCATCCCGGCGACCTGGTGCGGCGTGTTCGGCCTGAAGCCGCAACGCGATCGGGTGTCGTTGGAACCCCATGACGGTGCCTGGTACGGGTTGAGCGTCAACGGCCCGATCGCTCGGACGGTGATCGATGCAGCCGTGTTCCTGGATGCCACTTCGACGGTGCCCGGCCCCGAGGGGGAGTTCGTCACTGCGGCGACGCGCAACCCCGGCCGGCTGCGAATTGCGTTGAGCACCAAGGTCCCAACCCCGCAACCGGTCCGGGTCGGCAAGCGGGAGTTGACGGCGGTCGACCAGGCCGGTGCGTTGCTCCGCGATCTCGGCCATGACGTCATCACCGCCGACCCGGAGTATCCGGCATCGGCGATGTTCACCAACTACCTGCCTCGCTACTTGCGCGGGATCTGCGACGACGCGGACGCCCTGGCGCACCCGGAACGACTGGAACCACGGACCCGCAACATGGCCCGCTTGGGGTCGTTCTTCTCGGACCGCCGGATGGAGGCAATCCGCGCGGGCGAGGGGGCCGTCGTCTCGCGGATCCAGGCGATCTTCGACGATGTCGACGTCGTCGTCACGCCCGGAACCGCGACGGGCCCGTCTCGTATCGGCGCGTATCAGCGGCGCGGCGCCGTGTCGACGCTGCTGAGGGTGGGGCAGTACGTTCCCTACCAACAGATCTGGAATCTCACTGGGCAGCCCGCCGCGGTGGTGCCGTGGGACTTCGATGGGGACGGGATGCCGATGTCGGTCCAACTCGTGGGCCGGCCGTACGACGAGGCGACCCTGTTGTCGCTGTCGGCGCAGATCGAAGCCGCTCGACCGTGGGCCCTTCGCCGGCCGCCGGTGTCATGAGAGGGTCAAGCGCCCGCGCCTAAAGCCCTGGCCCACGCCGCGAGCTTGTCACCAGGCCGCATCGCGCGGGCCGGGCTGGTCGACGGCAGCCGGTGGTACTGGATCTCTTCGGGTGCTGACGCCAGCCTGCGGTACAGCTCGGCGGCCTTGACGCCGTTGAAGTACACCGCCGTGATGCCGGGGTAGTCGGCAAACAGCTCGCCGAAATCGTTGACCACCAGAGTCTTCGGATCGATCGCCGCGTCGGCGCTGCCGCTGCGCCGGCACGTGTGCAGCACATCCCAGAGGGCGATTCCGTGGGATTGCAGTTCCGCCAGACGCCGGTCGTAGGGCGCGGTCGCCTCGAAGCCGAAAAGCTCACCGGTGATCGTCCAGAACGCATTGCGCGGATTGGCGTAGTACTGGCCCGCCACCAGTGATTGCGTACTGGGAAACGAGCCCAGGATCAGCGTTGTGACGCGCTCGTCGATGATCGGCGGGAATCCCCGCAGCAGGGGTGTGCTCATCCCTCACATCATGGCGTGCCGGCGTTGTACGTTGGCGACGTGCACGACCGGGACGACCACACCATCGACGACCTGCTCGAAGGGCTGGAGGGCACGGCGCGCACGGAACGGGCCGAGCTCGTGAAGTGGCTGCTCGAGCAGGGCATCACCGCCGAGGAGATCCGGACGACAAATCCGCCTCTGTTGCTGGCCACCCGCCACATCATCGGAGACGATGGCACGTACGTGTCGACCCGGGAGATCAGCGAGACCCACGGCATCGACCTGGGGCTGCTGCAGCGAGTGCAGCGCGCCATCGGCCTGGTCCGGGTCGACGACCCCGACGCGGCTGTTCACATGCGCGCCGACGGTGAGGCCGCCGCCTTCAGCCAGCGTTTCGTCGAGGTGGGACTGGATCCCGAGCACGTAATTCTGGTGGTCCAGGTGCTGGCCGAAGGTCTGTCTCGGACCGCCGAAGTCATGAGGTACTCCGCGCTGTCGGCGATCATGCGCCCGGGTGCCACTGAGCTCGAAATCGCGCAGGCCTCAAAGGCTTTGGTGACCGAAATCGCGCCCATGCTCGGCCCGATGATCCAGCACATGTTGTTCATGCAGCTGCGCCACATGATGGAGACCGAAGCGGTCAACGCCGCGGAGCGCGCCGCCGGCAAGCCGCTCCCGGGGGCGCGCCAGATCAGCGTTGCCTTCGCCGACCTGGTCGGATTCACTCGAATAGGCGAGGCGGTCACGCCCGAAGAGCTGGGGCACCTGGCCAACCGGCTGGCCATCCTCGCCCGCGACATGACCGTTCCTCCGGTGCGTTTCATCAAGACCATCGGCGACGCGGTGATGTTCGTGTGCTCCGACCCGCATCCGTTGCTCGATGTGGTCGTGAAGCTCGTCGATGCGGTCGATTCCGACAACGACTTTCCCCGGTTGCGGGCGGGGGTGGCCTCCGGCATGGCGGTGAGCCGGGCCGGCGATTGGTTCGGCAGCCCGGTCAACGTGGCGAGCCGTGTCACCAGCGTGGCGCGCCCGGGCACGGTCGTGGTGGCGGATTCGGTGTGGGACGTCATCGGGGAGCGCGGTGAGTTTTCGGGGTCGTTCGCCGGTGCCCGCCGACTCAAGGGCATCAAGGGCGAGGTCAAGCTGTTTCGCATCCGGCGGGGCGACGGCGGCGACTGACCGCCGCTGGCGCGGCGAATGGGTGGCGTCTGTCGATATGGGCAGGCCCGGTGCGCCTCCTGGGGGCGTCTGACTCCGTCTTACGCGTGTCCTACGCGGCCGGATTCCTACCCCGTGTTCCGGCACTTCGAATCGGTCGCTTCCCGGGCCTGCTTCGTCACCCAAAATACGCCGTCGAACAGCCCGGATCAACGGGTTTCCGGGTCAGGGATGAGATCGGTGCCGGCCGTCTTTTCGCTGCCGGTGAACAGGGTTCCGTAACTAGTGCAACGGTGTAATTATGTAATCATGAAAGCCCATCATGCACACGGGCGGCGATACGGCCGCCCCGGAGGCTGGCAGCAAGCCCAGCAGCCCGACGCCAGTGACGCCGCGGAATGGTTCGCCGGGCGTCTTCCCGAAAAGTGGTTCGACGGCGACCCCACGGTGACCGTCGACCGCGAAGAGATCACCGTCGTCGGAAAGCTCGCGGACGCGGCGAACTCCGAAAGTGAAGAGAGCGAGGCCCGCGCGGCCGGGCGCGCGTCACGATTCCGCGAGGAAACGCGGTCCGAGCGCATGCATATCGCCGACGAAGCTCAGGATCGCTACGGACGCAAGGTTTCCTGGGGGGTCGAGGTCGCCTCCGCAACGGGTACAGAGCGAATCCTGTTCACCCACATCGCAGTACCGGTCATGACCCGGCTCAAGCAACCGGAACGCCAGGTACTCGACACGTTGGTCGATGCCGGTGTCGCCCGGTCACGCGCCGACGCGCTGGCGTGGTCGGTGAAGCTGGTCGGTGAACATGCCGAGGAGTGGCTGGCCAAATTGCGCGACGCGATGACGGCAGTCGACGACCTGCGCGCGCAGGGTCCCGATCTGCCGTCGTAGCAATGTCGCAGCGCTCCAACGGCATTGGCGCGTAAGAGCCCGGCTACTCGTTGTCGATTTTGGCGACGATCTTGTCCGCGATCCGGCCGCCTTGATCGCTGATGCGGTACCCGCACGCGTTGATGTCGACGATCACGTTGTTGGCCACGCTCAGTGCACGCTGGCACTCCCAGCCGTCGGCGCCTTCCTGGCTGTCCATCAGCGTGATTTTCGGCGGAGTGCCCTGAACCTGAGCGAACGTCCACCGATAGGTCTTGGTCTTGTTCGTGACGGTCACCGTCTTTTCGGCGCAGCCTTTCCACTTCTCGACCGAGGTCTGCAGGAAGCTCTTGGCCTTGTCGGCGGACGGGAACAGCACGACGGCCTGGTTGACCCAGTGGTCGTAGTTGTCGCCCGGCTCGGAGGACACCAGCCCGTTCACCGATGTGTAACCGGTGCCCGCGTACACCGGATCTTGGGTCGTGTAGAGCGCACCCTGGCAGTCGGGCACCGACACCGTCACCGACGAACTGTCAGTCGACGTAATGGGTTTGCCCGGCTGCATCGTCGATGAGCCCATCACGGCATTGATGTCGGACGGAGGGAGCAGCAGGGCGCTGAGACGCTCCGCCCCCAAGGGTTCGGCAGGCGGCGGCTCCGGATTGGGCCGCATGACGAGCCAGACGCTCACCCCGCTCGCGATGAGAACGACCACCACGGCGACGGCCGCGACGACGGGCCAGACGTTGCGGTGCGGTTTGGGTGGGGGCCGGCCCCAGGGCGTCGAGGGGGCGAACTGCGGTGGCGGGCCGCCCCAGTTGGCGTTGCCGCCTTGGTAATACGGTGCCGCGAACGGCGACGGCGGTGGGGTGTTGAAAGCGGGTTGATACGGCTGGGGAGGCGCCGGTGCGGTGTTCAGCCGGGGGTCGGGATGGTCGGGCCTCGGCAGCGCGGCGTCTTGGCTGCGGCGCAAGATGGTGGCGGCGCGGTCTTGGTCGGGGTTGCTCAGCGCTTCCTTGGCGGCCCGCGCGAGGTCACCCGCGCTCGCGTAGCGGTCCTCAGGCTTTTTGGCCATGCCGCGGGCGATCACCGCATCGAAGGCTTTGGGGATATCCGGGCGCCGCTGACTGGGCGCCGGTATGGGCTCCATCAGGTGAGCGGAGACCAGCACGCCGGCGCTGTCGGCACGGTAGGGCGGGGACCCGGTCAGGCACTCGAACAACACGCACGCCAGGGCGTAGATGTCGGCGCGGTAGGTGACTTCGGCGTCGGAAAACCGTTCTGGCGCCATGTATTTCCAGGTGCCGACCGCGGTGCCGAGTTGGGTGAGTTTTTCGTCGGTGGTGGCGCTGGCGATGCCAAAGTCGACGAGGTAGGCGAAGTCGTCGCTGGTGACCAGGATGTTTTGCGGTTTGACGTCACGGTGCATGACCCCGGCGGCGTGGGCGGCATCGAGTGCGGAGGCGACCTGGGTGATGATGGCGACCGCGCGCGGCGGGGGAAGCGGGCCGAAGCGTCTGAGCACGCTGTCCAGGTCGGTGCCCTCGATCAAACGCATCTCCAAAAAGATCTGGCCGTCGATTTCTCCGTAGTCGTGTACGGGCACCACGTGGGGTTCCTGCAAACGGCCCGCGGTGCGGGCTTCGCGTTTCATCCGCTCGCGAAAGACCGGGTCTCGGCTGAAGGTTTCGGAGAGAAGCTTGACCGCCACGGTCCACTCCTTGACGGTGTGTTCGGCCTCGTAGACCTCACCCATTCCACCGCGGCCCAGCAGCCGCTTCAGGTGGTAGGGGCCGAACATCGACCCCGCCCGTGAGGCCTGCTCGTCGCTCATTCCTCATCCTTCCAACCCGACCCCGGCCCCGCCGGTCCTACTGCCGGCGTTGTGGGCGGACGCACGATCGCGACCCGTGACTGAGCAATCATGACGGTAAGCGCACACCCGTCCCGGCGCACGATAACGGCCACAATCGCCGCGCTTGACCTGCGCCAGATGCTTTCGGTGTCAGGCCCGGGTCATCGCGTAATAGGCGCCGCGCCGGGCCAGCAGTTCGGCGTGGTTGCCTTGTTCGACGATCCGGCCGGCCTCGACCACCAGGATCCGGTCGGCATCGCGGATGGTCGAAAGCCGGTGCGCGATAATGAAACTCGTCCGGTCGCGGCGTAGATCACACATGGCGTGCTGGATGAGGGATTCGGTGCGGGTATCGACCGAGCTGGTCGCCTCGTCGAGGATCAGCAGCTGCGGGCGGGCGAGAAACGCCCGCGCGATGGTGAGGAGTTGCTTTTCGCCGGCGCTGATGTTGGCGCCGTCGCCGCTGACCCGGGTGTGGTAACCGGCCGGCAAGGACCGTACGAACCGGTCGACGTAGGCCGCCTCGGCGGCCGCTACCACCTCGTCGTCGCGGGCCTCGGGGCGTCCGTAGGCGATGTTCTCCGCGATCGTCCCGTCGAAGAGCCAGGTGTCCTGCAGCACCATGCCGATCCGCGACCGCAGCGAATGCCGGTCGATCGTGGTGATATCGACCCCGTCGATGAGGATCTGGCCGGCGTCCACGTCATAGAACCTCATCAGCAGGTTCACCAGCGTGGTCTTGCCGGCCCCGGTCGGTCCGACGATCGCCACCGTGCTGCCCGGTTCGACCACCAGCGACAGGTCTTCAATCACTGGGGCGCCCGGCCGGTAGGCGAAGCTGACGTGCACGAATTCGACGCGCCCACCGGGCCGCGGGGCCGTGCCGGTGGGCGAGGGCCGCGTCGCGGGCTCGGGGTCCGGCGGTTCTTCGGGCTCGTCGAGCAGGGCGAAGACCCGCTCGGCGCTGGCCACCCCGGATTGCAGGGTGTTGTACATCCCGGCCAGTTGGCTCAGTGGCGAATTGAATTGCCGGACATATTGAATGAAAGCCTGGATGTTGCCCAGCGTGATGTGCCCGGTGGCCACCTGCAGGCCGCCCACCACGGCGACGGCGACGTAGCCGAGGTTGCCGATGAACGTCGTCGCGGGTGCCACCAGCCCGGAGAAGAACTGGGCGCCGAAACTGGACTGGTAGACGTCGTCGTTGAGGGTGCGGAACTGCTCGCGGGCGGCGGCCTGGTGACCGAAGGTCTTGACCACGGTGAACCCGCTGTAGGTCTCTTCGAGATGGGCGTTGAGGCGTCCGATGCTCGTCCACTGGGCGAGGAACAGGCGCTGAGAATGCCGCACGATCGCCCGCGTCGCCAGCAGTGACAGCGGCACCGTCAGCACGGTGATCCCGACCAGCAGCGGCGAGATGGACAGCATCATCGCCAGCACCGCAACCACGGTGAGAACCGACGTCAGCAGCTGGCTGATCGTCATCGACAGTGACGATTGGACGTTGTCGATGTCGTTGGTGACCCGGCTGAGCAGTTCGCCGCGCTGGCGTCCGTCGAAGTACGACAACGGCAACCGGTGGATCTTGTCCTCGACATCGCGGCGCAGCGCCACCATGGTGCGCTGCACGGTGAGGTTGAGCAGCCGGGCCTGCGCCCAGATCAACACCGAGGAAACGAGATAGAAGACCAGCGCCAGCGTCAGCGTTCGTGCGACCGCGTCGAAGTCCACACCGTGGCCCGGCACCACGTTCATCCCGGACAGCAGGTCGGCGAAGGTGTCCGCACCCCGGCTGCGCGCGGCGGCGACGGCCTGCGCCTTGCTGATGCCGGCGGGGAGCTGGCGGCCGATGACGCCGTTGAACAGCAAATCGGTGGCATGGCCGAGGATCCGCGGAACGATTACGCCGATCGCCGTGCCCACGATGCCCAGCGTGATCACCGCGATGCTCAGCCTGCGTTGCGGCGCAAGCTGTTTCACCAGGCGAGCGGCCGAACCCCAGAAATCGCGAGACCGCCCGGCCGGCGCCGGGGCCGCGCCGCGGGTCGCGGCGTGAGTCGACGGCGTCATTGCGTGCCCCGGATTCGACCCGATGGCATGGCGCCCACCGCTTGCGAATCGGCGAATTCCGCGTAGGTGGCGCAGTCGGTGAGCAGCGACTCATGCGATCCGGCGCCGACCAGCCTTCCACCATCCAGGACGATCACCTGGTCGGCCTGGGCGGCAGTCGAAACCCGTTGGGTGACAACAATGACGGTGGCCCGGCTCGATATCGGCTGCAACGATGCGCGCACCCGCGCGGCGGTGTGCACATCGAGGGCGCCGAACGAGTCGTCGAACAGATAGACGGCCGGGTGACGTATCACCGCCCGGGCGATGGCGAGTCGTTGTCGTTGCCCGCCGGAAAAGTTGATGCCGCCCTGGGCCACCCGCATGCGCAGCCCGTCGTCGTGTGCACGCACGAACCCGTCGGCGTCGGCCACCCGTAACGCCTCCCACATATCCGCCTCGGTGATGACCTGTCCCGGGGCGGCGCCGTAACGCAGGTTGTCGGCGACCGTTCCGGAAAAGAGGTAGCCGCGCTGGGGGACCAGGCCGATCGCCGACCACAGCCGCTCGGTGTGGTAATCGCGGACGTCGATGCCGTCGACCAGGACAGCTCCGCCGGTGACGTCGTAGAGCCGGCAGATCAGCGAGACCAGCGTCGACTTTCCCGAACCCGTACCGCCGACGATCGCGGTGGTGGTCCCGGGCCGGGCGGTCAACGAAATGTCCTGCAGGACTGGGCGGTCGGCGCCCGGATAGGTGAAAGTCGCACGGTCCAGGCGGATCACACCGGTGATCGGGCCCGGGGGAGACTTCGGGTTCGGTGGGTCGGTGACGGCCGGGCGGGTGGAGAGCACCTCGGTAATCCGTTCGGCGCACACCGCGGCGCGCGGTAGCACCACCAACGTCATCGTCGCCATCAACACCGCCATCAGGATCTGGGTGAAGTACGCCAAGAAGGCGGTCAACGAGCCCACCTGCATTTGGCCGCGATCGATGCGCAGCCCGCCGAACCAGATCAGTGCGACGCTGGACACGTTGATGGTCAGCGTGGTCACCGGCAGCATCAACGCCTGCCAGTTGCCCGCGGTCAGTGCGGTATTCGACAACGCGGTGTTGGCTCGCGCGAAGCGGTCACGCTCGAAACCTTCCCGGGCGAACGCCCGGACCACCCGAACACCGGCCAGCTGGTCCCGCATCACCCGGTTGATGCCGTCGATCAGCCCCTGCATTCTGCGGAACAGGGGCAGCATGTGCGACATCACCCAGTAATTGGTCACCGCCATGATCGGCACGCTGACCAGCAGCAGCCACGTCAGCGCCGCCTCTTGGTGGATGGCCATGACGATTCCGCCGAGGCACATGATCGGGGCCGTCACCAGCACGGTGCCCGTTATCTGGACCAGGTACTGGATTTGGCGCACGTCGTTGGTGCTGCGTGTCAGCAATGTCGGCGCGCCGAATCGGGCGCTCTCGCGCTCGGAAAAGGTGACGACGTGTTCGAACACCGCCCCGCGCAGGTCGCGACCAAACCCCATTCCGGTCCGGGAGCCGAAATAGACCGCGCCGACCGAGCACAACACCTGCAATCCGGTGGCCCCGAGCATCACCATGCCGAGCCTGACGATCGTGGTGGTGTCGCCCTTGGCGACGCCCTCGTCGATGATGGCGGCATTGACGGTCGGCAGGTAGAGCGAGGCGAGGTTGCTGATCAGCTGCAGCACCATCAGCACCGCGACCAGCCGCCGGTACGGCTGGATGTACTGGCGCAGCAGTGCCAGGAGCATGGGGTAACTGTCGCACACCGTCGGGCCGGGCGTCCCCGCCAACCGCCGGATGGCCAACGCGCGCACCGCACTCGTTGGCGGCGTCGAAATACCTGCTCAGGCGCGTCGGTGGTTGACCCGCTGGGCTGCCGCTACAGTGCATCGTGTGGACCAGCAGCGGGCGGAACGGAAGCAGGGTAGCGGTGCGGCGTAACGCGAGGGCGCTGGCCCTTGTGGCGTCAGCATTGACGATCCTGTTTCCCGCGGTGGCAGCCTGCTCCGATTCCGGCGGCAACAAACCCGGCGCGACGGCGTCGTCGACGCCGCAGAAAGGGCAAGGCAACCACGGGCCGATGTTTCCGCAATGCGGCGGCATCAGCGACCAGACGGTGGCGGAGCTCACCAGGGTGACCGGACTGATCAATACCGCCCGCAACTCCGTCGGGTGCCAGTGGCTGGCCGGCGGCGGCATCCTCGGGCCCCACTTCTCCTTCTCCTGGTATCGCGGTAGCCCGATCGGACGTGAACGCAAGACCGAGGAGCTCTCCCGTGCCAGCGTCGACGACATCAACATCAACGGCCACGGCGGATTCATCGCCGTCGGAAACGAACCCAACCTGGGTGACTCGCTGTGCGAAGTAGGCATTCAGTTTCAGGACGACTTCATCGAATGGTCGATCAGCTTCAGTCAGAAGCCGTTCCCGCCGCCGTGCGACATCGCGAAAGAACTGGCTCGTCAGTCGATTGCGAACTCGAAATGACGGCCTCGATGCGCGCCGGGTCGCCGGGCAGGACGACTGCCCGTGCCGCCGCAGCGGTGTTGCTGGCCGCGCTGCTGGCGCTGACCGGGTGTTCCAGGTCGATCGGGGGCAACGCGGTCAAGGCGGGCGGCAACGTGCCCCGCAACAACAACTCCCAGCAGCAGTACCCGAACCTGCTCAAGGAGTGTGAGGTCTTGACCAGCGACATTCTGGCCAAGACCGTCGGCGCCGATCCGCTCGACATCCAGAGCACGTTCGTCGGCGCGATCTGCCGGTGGCAGGCGGCCAATCCGGCCGGCCTGATCGACATCACCCGGTTCTGGTTCGAGCAGGGCAGTCTGAGTAACGAGCGCAAGGTCGCGGAGTTCTTGAAGTACAAGGTCGAGTCGCGGCCGATCGCGGGGATCGACTCAATCGTGATGCGTCCCGACGACGCCAACGGCGCGTGCGGCGTGGCCAGCGATGCGGCCGGGGTGGTCGGCTGGTGGGTCAACCCGCAGGCGCCGGGTATCGATGCGTGCGGGCAGGCCATCAAGCTGATGGAGCTGACGCTGGCCACCAACTCCTGATCGAGGCTCATCGCGGCACCTCGAAGCCGATGAGCGTGGCCACGCCGAGTTCCACCTTTTTCCACGCGCACGGCACGGCGAGCACCGCGATCGCCGACGTGGGGAACTTGGCCGAAATTCGTTCGGCGGCACCGATATTCGTGTCCCCGGCACCGCTGAGCCCCAGCGCCAGTGTCGACATCGTCGGTTCGTGCCCGATGACCAGCAGCGTGCCGACGGCGTCGTCCACCGTGTTGATCTCGTCGATCAACGTGCCGGGGGTGCTGGCGTAGAGGCGCTCGCTGTATCGCACCGGCGCGTCAATGCCGGTGTTGAGCAACGTCTCCCGGGTGCGTGTCGCCGTGGAGCACAGCACGCCGTCGATGGCGGGCGCATTGGTGCGCAACCAATCGCCGGCGAGCCCGGCCTGCCGGATGCCGCGTGGGGCCAGCGGCCGGTCGTGGTCGGCGACCCCGGCCGGGTAGTCGGACTTCGCATGCCGCATCAACAGCAAGGTGCGCTGGCCAGTCACGAGCAATCAGATTAATGACTGCGGCAAGTCGTCGTCATCCGCGTCGTCGACGAGCAGTTTCTCGGGGTGGTGGCCGGGGTTGGTTGGCAGACGAAGCGGCCGAGCTCGGTTGTATCCGGCAGGCCTAGCGAGTGGAGACGTCGGTCGACTGGCAGCACGGTCTCGGCGCCGACCGCCAGGACCAGCCTAAGGGGACGAATCCTAATTCCTCTGCGAATTTGTCCCGGGCGTTGTAGAACTTGGAATAGCAGTCCCCCGCTCGAGGCACGCGCTGCCATTTGCCGAAGCCAGAAGGCGTTACAGTGAAAGAATCGTTGCGCACGGGAATTAGATTACTTGTGGCACCGGGAGTTACCTTCTGGGTAATCCTCAATTCGCCGGCAGCCTGGGCTGGGCCGGGCGGCAACCTTCCGGGTCCCGGCGTGTGCGACTATCCCGGTGTTGGCGGAAGTACTTTCGAGGCGGGGGCCACGACGTACTACTGCGATTTTCCTATCGAAGAGAACAGCACGCACTGGCACTGCGAATACGGCGGATGGAACATGGGCGGTCCAGGTGGCAACGCCCCCATCGGCGGAAGTTTCATGGGTTTTGGGTTGACCATTCCCGCAGGCGATTTCGGGGGTGCTTCCGGTAGCTGTTCATGGCGCTGGCCGGATAACACCATCGGCCCTGCACCGAATCCACCGGGCGCGTGGAAGAACTATTTGGTGCCCAAGCCGCCACCGCCCGAACACCGGGCACCCCCGCCTCCATTAGCTGAGCCAGAGTCCGGGCCACCACCAACCATGAATCCGATTCCCGGCGATGAGCCACAGACGCCGGCCTACACGAACCCGGCGTTTCCGAATCCCGGCAGGCCTGTGAACCCGCCAAGTTAGCTTGTGTCGCAGCCATCTCCTACGTCGCTGCCCAAGCGTGCGGCCATGGCATCTCGACCGGGTTGATCTCCAGGTATTGCGGCAGTTCCCGAGTACCAGCATGCGAGACTGACTGCAGCGGCTTGTGCAGGCCTCTGGTCTTGATTCACACTGGTGCAACTCATCTGAGGCATGGTCGCGAGGATTTCTGACCGCGACCTCGAGTCGGTATCGGTCCGGACTCGATCCGCCGATCAAGAACTCCAGGATCTGGCCGGATTTCTCACACCAAGACCTGCCGATCGAGGTCCCGCGTCTTGTCGGTGCACAGACCTAAACTCGCGATGCCCCGGTAAACACGCAGTTCGAAAGGGGGTCGCCGGCATGCGATTCCTGCACACCGCCGACTGGCAGCTGGGCATGACCCGCCACTTCCTCGCCGGCGACGCCCAGCCACGCTATTCGGCGGCCCGCCGCGACGCGGTTGCCGGCCTGGGTGCGCTCGCGGCGGAAGTGGGCGCCGAGTTCGTCGTCGTGTCGGGGGACGTCTTCGAGCACAACCAGCTTTCGCCGAAGGTGATCGGCCAGTCTTTGGAAGCCATGCGCGCCATCGGAATTCCGGTGTATCTGCTTCCGGGTAACCACGATCCCCTGGATGCCTCATCGGTGTACACCAGTGCGCTGTTCACCGCGGAGTGTCCCGACAACGTGGTGGTGCTCGACCGTGCCGGGGTACATCAGGTGCGTCCCGGGCTGGAAATCGTCGCCGCGCCGTGGCGGTCGAAGGTGCCGACTACCGACCTGGTCGCCGAGGTTCTGGACGGCCTGCCCGCGGCCGCGGGCACCCGGATCCTCGTCGCGCACGGCGGAGTCGACGTCCTGGACCCCGATCGGGACAAGCCCTCGCTGATCCGGCTCGCCAAGCTCGACGACGCACTGTCCCGCGGCGCGGTGCACTATGTGGCCTTGGGGGACAAGCACTCCCTGACCCAGGTCGGCAGCACCGGCCGGGTGTGGTACTCCGGGTCGCCGGAAGTCACCAACTTCGACGATGTGGAATCCAACCCGGGCCACGTCCTGGTTGTGGACGTCGACGAGGCCGACCCGCAGCGCGCCGTCTCCGTGACCGCGCGGCACGTCGGATGCTGGCGCTTCGTCACGATGCACCGGCAGGTCGACACCGGCCGCGACATCGCCGACCTCGACGTGAACCTGGACCTGATGGCCGATAAGGACCGAACCGTGGTGCGCCTGGCGCTGACCGGCTCGTTGACGGTCACCGACCGCGCCGCGCTGGACGCCTGCCTGGACAAGTACGCGCGGTTGTTCGCCTGGCTGGGGCTGTGGGAACGGCATACCGAGCTGGCGGTGATCCCGGCCGACGGCGAATTCAGCGATCTCGGCATCGGGGGATTCGCCGCCGCGGCGGTCGAGGAGCTGGTGGTGACGGCCCGCGAGGACGATTCGGCCACCGCCGTCGACGCGCAGGCCGCGCTGGCGCTGCTGCTGCGCCTCGCCGATCGGGGCGCGGCGTGAAGCTGCACCGGCTGATCCTGACGAACTACCGCGGCATCTCGCACCGGGAGATCGAATTCCCCGACCACGGCGTCGTGGTGGTGTGCGGCGCCAACGAGATCGGCAAGTCATCGATGATCGAGGCCCTGGATCTTCTTCTGGAGTCCCGCGATCGCTCGACGAAGAAGGAAGTCAAACAGGTCAAGCCCACCCATAGCGACGTGGGCTCCGAGGTGTCCGCCGAAATCAGCTGTGGCCCATACCGTTTCGTCTATCGCAAGCGGTTTCACAAGAAGTGCGAAACGGAGCTGACGGTCATCACGCCGTGCCGCGAACAGCTCACCGGCGACGAAGCCCACGAACGGGTCCGGGCGATGCTGGCCGAGACGGTGGACAGCGACCTGTGGCATGCCCAGCGCGTGTTGCAGTCGGCGTCGACCGCCGCGGTGGATTTGTCCGGGTGTGACGCGCTGTCGCGCGCGCTCGATGTCGCCGCCGGTGACAGCGGGGGGCTGTGCGGCACTGAGCCGTTGCTGATCGAACGCATCGACGCCGAATACGCAAGGTATTTCACCCCGACCGGACGCCCGACGGGGCAGTGGGCGGCCGCGATCGCCCGGCTGGCCGACGCCGAGGCCGCGATCGCCGAGTGCGCGGCCGCCGTCGCCGAGGTCGACGATCGGGTGGGCCGCCACGCTATCTTGACCGAGCAGGTGGCCGACTTCTCCCGGCGGCGCATCGCCGCCGGCCCGCGCGTCGCGGCCGCGCAGGAAGCGGCCGACAAGATCGCAGCGCTCACCGCGCAGCGGCGCGAAGCCCAGCTGGTCGCCGAGGCCGCGGACGCGAGCAGCGTCGCGGCGGCCGCCGCCCATGCCGGACGTGTGCAGCTGCTGGCCGAAATCGACACCCGCGCCGGCGCCGTCGCCGCGACGGAAGCCAACGTCGAGGAGGCCGCGGCCGCGCAATCGGCGGCGCGAACCGAGGCCGAAGCGTGCGACGCCGTGCTGCAGCAGGCCACCCAGGTCCTTGCCGACCTGCACGCCCGCGTCGACGACGCACGGTGCGCGCTCGACCGGTTGGCCGGCCGCGAGGAGGCCGACCGGTTGAGCGCCAGGCTGGCCAAGGTCGATGCCATCGAGGGGGAGTGTGAGCGAATCCGCGCCGAGCTCAGCACGATCACCGTCACCGAGGAATTGCTGCGACGAATCGAGGACGCCGCCGCCGCGGTCGATCGTACCGGCGACCAGTTGGCGTTGACGTCTGCGGCAATCGAATTCACCGCTGCGGCGGACATTCACCTGGTGGTCGACGGTGAACGGATCTCCTTGGCGGCGGGGCAAAGTTGGTCGATCACCGCCGCCGGGTCTGCCGTGGTTGAGGTTACCGACGTCCTGACCGCCCGGGTCAACCCGGGCGCGACCACGCTGGACATCCACGCGAAACATGCTGCGGCACAACAGGAGATGGCCGCTGCGCTGGAGGTCGCCGGGGTGGCCGATCTCGCCGCCGCACGATCGGTCGACCAGCGTCGCCGCGAGCTGCAGAGCACCCGTGATCAGCTCAGCGCCACCCTGGCCGGTTTGCGCGGCGACGAGCAGATCGACGAGCTCCGCTTGCGCCTGGCGCAGCTACGCGCCGAACACCCGGTCGAGCCGGATCCCGTTGTCACCGACATCAGCGCTGCCCGCACCGAACTCGACGCGGCCCGACAGAGCCGCGCGGACGCATCGACCGAATGCGAGGCCCGCCGACTGGCCGCCGCCACCGCCGCCGCAAAGCTGGCCGAGTTGTCCACCCGGGCAACCGTTCTGCAGAACACGGTGGAAGCTCAACGCGCCGAGCTACAGGCGGCCGCGGGCCGGCTGGCCGCCGAGCGCGCCTCGGTCAGCGACGAGGAACTGGCGGCATCGGCGGACTCGGCGTTGCGGGCCGAGCAGGCCGCGGGGCAACGGGCGACCGAGCTCGCCGACGCCTTGGCGGCGGCGTCCCCCGACGCGGTGGCCGCCGAATTGGCCGAGGCCACAAAGGAAGCCGAGTCGCTGCGCGAGCGCTACGAAGACGCCGCCCGCGCGTTGCGTGAGATCACTATCGAACTCTCCGTATTCGGCAGTGAGGGGCGCCAGGGCAAGCTGGACGCCGCGGAAACCGAACTCGAGCACGCCGCCACCGAACACAGCCAGATCGGCGGGCGCGCCCGCGCCGCGCAGCTGCTGCGCTCGGTCATGACGCGCCACCGCGACACCACCCGGCGACGCTACGTCGAGCCTTACCGCGCGGAGCTGCAGCGGCTCGGCCGGCCGGTGTTCGGCCCCAGTTTCGAGGTCGACATCGACAGCGACCTGTGCATCCGTAGCCGCACGCTCAACGGCATCACGGTGCCCTACGAGTCGTTGTCCGGCGGCGCCAAGGAGCAACTCGGCATCCTGGCCCGGCTGGCCGGCGCCGCCCTGGTCGCCAAGGAGGACGCCGTCCCGGTGGTCGTCGACGATGCACTGGGTTTCACCGACCCCGACCGGCTGGCCAAGATGGGCCAGTTGTTCGACAGCGTCGGGACGCACGGGCAGGTGATCGTGCTCACCTGCAGTCCCGACCGCTACGACGGTGTCCAGGGCGCGCACCGCATCGATCTCAGCGCTTAAACCCGGGCGGCTGACCTCACTCGATACGGCCGGTCTGACGACTCGGCGCTGCCGGGACGCCTTGCCTGCAGAATGGGACCATGGCGGTCCGACACCAATGACGATGAACGCAAAGCGGAGCCGGGTGCAGCAGAAGTTGGCGGCATTGCCCGGCGTGCGCGCCGTACGCCGGCCGATCTCGCCGCACAGCGCCGACGAGTTCGATCTGTACTACGTGCGCACCGGCCGTAAGTCCGCCCACCCGCTGGTCATCATCCCCGGCGGGCCGGGGGTCGCGTCGGTGCAGATGTACAAGGGGCTGCGCCGGCGCGCGGCGGCGGCCGGTCTCGACGTCATCATGATCGAACACCGCGGGGTCGGGATGTCGCGCCATGACGATTCGGGTGCCGATCTGCCCGCACAGGCGATGACCGTGAATCAGGTTGTCGACGACGTCGCGGCCGTGCTCGACGACGCCCACACGGACTCGGCCATCATCTATGGCGCGTCCTACGGCACCTATATCGCGGCCGGAGTCGGTGTGCGCCATCCCGGCCGCGTACACGCAATGGTGCTCGATTCGCCGCTGCTGTCGCGGCACGACATCGTGATCGTGCGACGGGCGATCCGCCGGCTGCTGCTCAGGGGCGACAGCCCCGAAACCGCCACCCTGGCACCGAAAATGCGCAAACTCGTCGACGGCGGTGTCATGACCCCTGCGGCGACACATGTCGTCGCGACCATCTACGGGTACGGTGGTGCCGACCTGCTCGAACGGCAACTCGACCTGCTGCTGGAACGCCGGAAACTCTTGTGGTGGACGCTGTCCCGGTTCACCACCCTGAGTAACCTGCCGTTCCGTTATGAGGAAGATCTGGTGAGCCGCATCGCGTTCCGCGAGCTGGACTACGCGGCCCAACCCGACGGCCTGCCGCTGGATCCCTCGGTGGCCGAAAGCGAAGCGCGCACGCAGCGAGTGACTTTCGAGGACGAGCCCTATGACCTGCCCGCCGAAATGCCGAATTTCAGCTGGCCCGCCGTGGTGCTCTCCGGGGGACGTGATCTCATCACCCCGCCTGCGGTGGCCGATCGCGTCGCGTCGCTGCTGCCCCATGCGGTGCTCGTGAGCCTGCCCAGCATGGCGCACAGCGCGCTGGATTTTCGTGAGCCCGTCGCGCTCGCCGTGGCCGACGCGGTTCGGCGTGGCGATCTGGATGGGCTCGCCGCCCGGGCGTCGGCGCTGGACGCGCTTCCGCCGCGGCCCGAGGTGCGTCTGCTGTGGAAGTTGATCGGAACGGCGGCCGCCGCCGAAGGGGCGCTGCCGGTGCCGACTCGGCTGCTGCGTCGGCTCAGCTCCGCGTGAATCCGATAGCGGTGTAGTTCAGGTCGCCCAGGCCCGCCGCGCCGAAGTTGGCCAGCGTGCTGCGCACCGCGATGTCGCCGGGCGATTGGGTGAGCGGAACGCTGAAGCCCTCCGCCCAGATGAGATTGTCGAGATCGTTGGCAAGCACCCGCGCCTTGTCGGGGTCGAGTTCTTCCAGGGTTCGTTCAATGGCCGCGTCGATCTGCGGGCTGCCGATCTTGCCGAAGTTGCTCTCCCCATCGGATTTGTAGATCTGGGTCAGCGACGAGAGCGGGAAAGCGTCTCCGAGCCAACCGAATTGGGCGAGATCGAAAGCACCGACGTTGATGTAGTTGGTGAAAAATCCGCTGCCCGCGCGGGCGACAAGCTCGAGCTTGACACCGATCTGGGCGAGGCTGTGCTGGGCGATCTGCGCGAACTGTCTGCTGCCTTGGGCGTCATAGAACAGATCACGGATCACCAGCTGGCGGCCGTCCTTCTCCCGGAATTGGCCGACCTGCTTCCAGCCCAAGGCGTCAAGCTCGCGTCTTGCCGCGGCCGGGTCGTAGGGAACCACCGCGCTGTTGTCCTGGTAGCCCTTCTGCCCGGCGACGTAGATGTGATTGCCCAATGCCACCGGGTCACTGGTGAGGCCGTATTGCACCACCTCGGCGATGGTCTGCCGATCGATGCCCTTGGACACCGCGACCCGCAACGCCTTGTCGGACAGGATCGACCCCGGCGCTCCGTTGAAGGTGATGTGAGACCAGGCCGGGGCGGGGGCGCGCCGGATCGTGATTCCCTTGGTGCGCGCCGCGATGGTCAGTTGATCGATCGTGCCGACCCCGGTTGCGTCGATCGTGTTGTTTTGCAGCGCCGGCAGCCGCGCGGCATCGTCGAGCACCAAGTAGGTGATGCTGTCCAGACGGGGTCGCGAGCCCCACCATTTCGGGTTGCGGCTCAACACAATCCGCTGGGTCGTCCGGTCCAGCGACGATGCGATGAACGGGCCGGACGACGGGCCCGGCCCGTCGAGCTGGCCCTTGTTGAACGCCTCCGGGGTGGCCGTCATGCTCTTGGGCAGCAGCATTCCGTTGCCGGCGAACATGCCGCGCCACTCAGCGTAGGGCTTGGCGAAGATCATGACGGCCTGCCGGTCGTCGACGCCGCGGGTCACCGAGGCGACGCGGTCGGCGCCGGCGGGCCCGGCGATCTCGAAGTTCTTGTCGGCACCGCTCAGTGCGTGGATCTGGCTGGCGATGTCTTCCCACGTGATCGGTGTGCCGTCCGACCACACCGCCTCGGGGTTGATCGTGTAGGTCACCACTTGCGGTGCGGTGCCGGTCAGTTCGACGCTGGTGAAGTAGTTGGTGTCCACCGTTGTCGAGCCGTCCGGCCCGATGACGAAGGCGCGCGGCAAGGTGGCCTTCATCATGGCGGCGACCTCGGCCGAATTGCCGTCGATGTGCAAGATGTTGAAGTTCGGCGGGAAGGCGGTGAGCGCCAGTCGTAGGTCGCCGCCGTCCTGCAGGGTGACCGGATCGTGCGGGTTGATGTCGCTGGTCGTACCGATGCGCGCGTTATGCCCGTTTTCGGGAATCACGTTGATGGCCGGCGAGCAGCCCGACAGCGCCAGCGCCATCGTGAGAAGCACTGTTGCGAAACGGATGCCGGGACGGCTAGACACGTTTGCCCGGATCCGGCTGCGGCACCGCGTTCAGCAGCCGCCGAGTGTATTCGTGCTGTGGATTGTCGAAGACCTGCCGGCTGTCGCCCTGCTCGACGATCGAGCCCGCGTACATCACGACCACGTGGTGCGCGAGGTGCTTGATCACCGAAAGGTCATGGGAGACGAACAGATAGGACAAACCGAAGAGTGCTTGCAGGTCGAGCAGCAGGTTGATGATCCCGGCCTGGATGGACACATCGAGCGCGGAGACGGGTTCGTCGAGGGCCAGGATCTTCGGTTGCAGCGCCAGCGCACGCGCGATGCCGATGCGCTGCTTTTGCCCGCCGGAGAACTCCGCGGGGTAACGGATCGCGTCGGCGCGACGCAGGCCCACGATCTCGAGCAACTCGGCGACGCGCGCGTTGGTGCGGCTCTTGTCGAACCCGTTGGCGCGCAGCGGTTCGGCGAGCAGCTCGAACACCGGCAACCGCGGGTCCAGCGAGGCGACCGGGTCCTGGAACACGACTTGAATGTCGCGCCGCAGCGATCGTCGGCCGGCCGTGTTCAGTGTGGTCACGTCGGTGCCCAGCACTTCGATCGATCCCGACTCGGGCCCGGTGAGCTCCAAGATCTCGTGCAACGTGGTCGACTTGCCCGAACCCGACTCGCCGACGATGCCCAGGGTGCGGCCCTGTCGCAGCTCGAAGCTGACCCCGTCGACCGCGCGGACCTCGCCGGCGCTGCGGCGCAGCACCCCCTTCGTCAGCCGGTAGGTCTTGGTCAGGTCGCGCACCCGGACGACGACCGACGAGTCCCCGGATTGCGCTGGATGGCCTGTGGTGCTGACGCCGTAGATGTCCGCGGCGCTGCGGCCGTCGACCTGATCGGTGCGGATACACGCCGCCCGATGATCGGCGCCGACGGAAAGCAATTCCGGCTCCTCGAGCCGGCATTCGTCGATGGCCAGCGGGCAGCGCGGGGCGAAGGGGCAGCCGGGATCCAGGCCGGCCAATGACGGCGGTGCGCCGGGGATCGGCACCAACCGGGTGCCCTGTGCGGCGTCCAGGCGCGGAACCGAGCCCAACAGCCCGACGGTGTAGGGCATGCGGCGATCCCGGTAAAGGTCATCCACGACGGCGGATTCAACGACCCGCCCGGCGTACATCACCAGCGCGCGGTCGGCGAACTCGGCGACCACGCCGAGGTCGTGGGTGATGATGAGCACCCCAGCGCCGGTGACGTCGCGTGCGGTCTTGAGTACTTCGAGGATCTGCGCCTGCACGGTGACATCCAGTGCGGTGGTGGGCTCGTCGCAGATCAACAGGTCGGGGTCGTTGGCGATCGCGATCGCGATCACCACCCGCTGTCGTTCGCCGCCGGAGAGCTCGTGCGGAAATGCGCGGGCGCGCCGCTCTGGCTGCGCGATGCCCACCAGCTCGAGCAGTTCCACCGCTTTGCGGCGGGCCGCCTTCTTGCCCACCCGCGGCTGGTGGATCTCGATCGCCTCGGCGATCTGGTCGCCAACGGTGTAGACGGGCGTCAGCGCCGACATCGGATCCTGAAACACCATGCCGACCGCCTTGCCGCGCAACCGCGACATCGCGTCGTCGCCCAGGCACAGCAGTTCGGTGTCGTGCAACCGGACCGAGCCGCGCACCCGTGCGTGCTCGGGCAGCAGGCCCACGACCGCCATCGCGGAAACGGACTTGCCCGAACCGGATTCGCCGACCATGGCGACGACTTCGCCCGGTTCGATGCGGTAGCTGATGCCGCGCACCGCGGCCACCGGGTCACGGCCGGTTCCGAACGTGACGGCCAGGTCGCTCACCTCGAGTAGCGGGCTCATCGGCCGTCGCCTCGGACCAGCGCGCTGCCGGGGTCGAGCGCGTCCCGCAGGCCGTCGCCGGTGAGGTTGGCGCACACCAAGATCGCCACCAGCACCCCGGCGGGGAACAGGAATACCCAGGGAAAGGTGGTCGCGGATTGGGTGCCATTGGCGATCAGGGTTCCCAGCGACACGTCCGGCGGCTGAATGCCGAAACCCAAAAAGCTCAAACCGGTTTCGGCCAGGATGGCCGAGGCGACGTTGAGCGCCGCGTCGATGATCAGGATGGAAGCCACGTTGGGTACCACATGCCCGACGATGATGCGCCGGCTGGATACGCCCATATACCGTGCGGCGCGGATGAATTCGCGTTCACGCAAACTCATGGTCATCCCGCGCACCATGCGGGAACTGACCATCCAGCCGAACCCGGCCAGCAGCAGAACGAGCATCAAGATATTGGCCGAATCCTTGGTTCGCGGTGTCACGATGGCGATCAGAATGAAGCTGGGCACCACCAACAGCAGGTCGACCACCCACATCAGCACGCGGTCACGCCAACCGCCGAAGTAGCCTGAGACCGACCCGACGGTGGCGGCGATGCCGGTGGAGATGACCGCGACGCAGACACCGATCAGCATGGACTTCTGCATTCCGCGCAGGATCTGCGCCAACAGGTCTTGGCCCAGCGCGTTGGTGCCCAGCCAGTGGCGCGCGTTCGGCGGCTGCAGCAGCGCGGTGAAATCGAGGTCCTCGTAGGAATAGGGCAGTACCGCGGGCAGCGCGTAGCAGCCGACGAACAACAGCACCAACAACGTCAGCGACGCCACCGCGAGCCGGTTGCGGGCAAACCTGCGCAGCACCAGGGTGCGGCGCGAGGTGAAGCCCGCCACTTCGTGACCCGAAAACCCGTGGGCACCATCGATATTCGCCTGCGATGTCATGACACCCGGACCCGCGGATCGAGAGCGGCGTAGAACACGTCCGAGAGCAGGCCGGCCAGCAACACCACCGCGCCGGAGAACAAGGTGATGGCCGCGATGATGTTGGTGTCCTGCGTCGCGATGCCCTGCACCAGCCATTCGCCCATGCCGTGCCAGCCGAAGATCTTCTCCACGAACACCGCTCCCGTGACCAGCCCGGCCACCCCGTAGGCGAACAGGGTGGCCAGCGGGATCAGCGCGGTGCGCAATCCGTGCTTCACCAGCGCACGCCGGCGGGTCAGCCCCTTGGCCCGCGCGGTGCGGATGAAATCCTGTCCGAGGACGTCGAGCATCGCGTTGCGCTGGTAACGGCTGTAACCCGCCGCGGCGGCCAGCGCCAGGGTCAGCGACGGCAACACCAAGTGCCGTAACCGGTCGAGCAGGTGCGCCCCCGTCCCGCCGGACACACCCGGCGAGGTCTCCCCGGTGTAGTCGAAAACGTGAAGGCCCACGGCCCAGTTCACCCGGAGCGCGGCGAGGATCAGCAGGTTGGCGATGACGAAGGTGGGGGTGCTGAGGACCAGCAGAGCCACCATGGTGACGACGCGATCACTGAGTCGGTACTGCCGAATGGCGCCCCACGCCCCGGCCGCGACGCCCGCGACGGTGCCCACCAGCGAGCCAATGATCAGCAGGCGCAGCGTTACTCCGATGCGCCGCCACAGCGACGCTCCGACGGGCTGGCCGGTGATGGTCTTGCCGAAGTCGCCGCTGACGGCGTGCGAAGCCCAGTGCGCGTAGCGGATCGGTATCGGCTCGTCGAGACCGAGCGTGTGGGCCTTGGCGTCGATGACGGCTTGGGGCGGCCGCGGGTTGCGCTGTAGCAGGCTGTCCAGCGGCTTGAAGGCCACCGACGTCAGCCAAAACGTCAAAAACGATGCCAGCGCCAGCAGGACGACGTAGTTGAGCAACCGGCGTGCCAGGAATCGAGTCATGCCCGTCCGCACAGCCCACGTCGCATTGGGACAGGTTATCGAGCCGGCAGCACAGCGTCGCGTGTGCAGCGCCCGGCGCGTTCGATGACATTCCGATCTGCTTGATTCTCATGCGTGAATCGCGTGTGATCAGTTGTTAGCATCCACCGCGGTACGCAGCCGTGCGGCAATCGCAGCACGTCTCAGACCGCGACAGTCCCGAGGAGGCTTGCGTGACGGTTACCGATGATTTCCTGGCCAACAACGCCGAGTATGCGAGCAGCTTCAAGGGGCCGCTGCCGATGCCGCCGGGCAAACATGTCGCGGTCGTCGCGTGCATGGACGCGCGGCTCGACGTTTATCGCCTCCTCGGGCTCAACGAGGGCGAGGCCCACGTCATCCGCAACGCCGGCGGGGTCATCACCGATGACGTCGTCCGCTCGCTGGCCATCAGCCAACGACTGCTGGGAACGCGAGAGATCATCCTGATTCACCACACCGATTGCGGGATGCTCACCTTCACCGACGATGACTTCAAGCGCAGCATCCAGGAGGAGACCGGGGTCAAACCGCCGTGGGCGCCCGAGTCGTTCCCGGATGTCGCCGAGGATGTCCGGCAGTCGCTGCGCCGCATCGAGGGCAATCCGTTCGTCACCAAACACGTCTCCGTGCGCGGATTCTTCTTCGACGTCGCCACGGGCAAGCTCCACGAGGTCACGCTGTAATCGGCGGCCCGCGAGCGTAACCACACTGCGAAAAATCGGGTGAATTTTCGCAGCCCCGTTACGCTCGCGACCTCCTCCGAGCCGGTAGGTCGCCAGGCGTGCTCACCCCTCAGGTTGACAGCGCCGAAGTCAGCTGGTCTCATATATCGCTAAGATGCTAAATATGGTCAGTTCTGCCAGGTTTTAGCGAGTAGCCGAAGGAAGCTATGACCAGTGATCTGAAGACGGCCCCCGCGGTCGGACAGTACGAATTGAGCCATCTGCGCTCGCTGGAGGCAGAGGCGATCCACATCATCCGGGAGGTGGCCGCCGAGTTCGAGCGGCCGGTGCTGCTGTTTTCGGGCGGTAAGGACTCCATCGTCATGCTGCACCTGGCGTTGCGGGCGTTCCGCCCCGGCCGGCTGCCCTTCCCGGTGATGCACGTCGACACCGGCCACAACTTCGACGAGGTGATCGCGACCCGCGACGCGTTGGTCAACGAGCACGGGGTGCGCCTGGTCATCGCCTCGGTCCAGGAAGACATCGACGCCGGCCGGGTGGTCGAGCCGCGCCAGGGACGCAACCCCATTCAGACCGTGACCCTGCTTCGCGCGATCCGGGAGAACAAGTTCGACGCCGCGTTCGGCGGGGCGCGCCGCGACGAGGAGAAGGCCCGCGCCAAGGAGCGCGTGTTCAGCTTCCGCGACGAGTTCGGTCAATGGGATCCGAAGGTGCAGCGGCCCGAGCTGTGGAACCTCTACAACGGGCGCCATCACAAGGGCGAGCACATCCGGGTCTTCCCGTTGTCCAACTGGACCGAGTTCGACATCTGGTCCTACATCGGCGCCGAGAACATCGCTCTGCCGTCGATCTATTACGCGCACCGGCGCAAGGTCTTTCGCCGCGACGGCATGCTGTTGGCGGTCGACCGGAACATGCAGCCGAACCCCGACGAGCCGGTGTTCGAAGCGACGGTGCGCTTCCGCACCGTCGGGGATGTCACATGCACCGGATGCGTGGAATCCGAAGCCGCCACCGTCGACGAGGTCATCGCCGAGACCGCGGTTTCCCGGCTCACCGAACGCGGGGCGACCAGAGCCGACGACCGGATCTCGGAGGCCGGCATGGAAGACCGCAAACGACAGGGATACTTCTGATGGCCCCGCCCACCACGCTATTGAGGCTCGCAACCGCGGGGTCCGTCGACGACGGCAAGTCCACCCTGATCGGTCGCCTGCTCTATGACTCCAAGGCCGTCATGGAAGACCAGTGGGCGGCGGTGGAGCAGACGTCCAAGGACCGCGGTCACGACTACACCGACCTGGCGCTGGTGACCGACGGCCTGCGGGCCGAACGCGAGCAGGGCATCACGATCGACGTCGCCTACCGCTACTTCGCCACTCCCAAGCGGAAATTCATCATCGCCGACACCCCCGGCCACATCCAGTACACCCGCAACATGGTCACCGGCGCGTCGACCGCCCAACTGGTGATCGTGCTCGTCGATGCGCGGCACGGCCTGTTGGAACAGTCACGCCGGCACGCCTTCCTGGCGTCCCTGCTGGGCATCCAACACATCGTGCTCGCGGTCAACAAGATGGACTTGATCGGTTGGGACCGAGAGAAATTCGAGGCGATCCGCGACGAATTCCACGCTTTCGCCGCGCGGTTGGATGTGCACGACGTGGCCACCATCCCGATTTCCGCCCTGCACGGCGACAACGTGGTGACCAAGTCGGACCAGACGCCCTGGTATGAGGGGCCGGCGTTGTTGTCCCACCTCGAAGAGGTGTACATCGCCGGTGACCGCAACATGGTCGACGTGCGGTTCCCGGTGCAGTACGTCATCCGCCCGCACACCCGCGAACATCAAGACCACCGCAGCTACGCTGGCACCGTCGCCAGCGGCGTCATGCGCGCGGGGGATGAGGTTGTGGTGCTGCCCGTCGGCAAGCGCACCCGGATCACCGCGATCGAGGGGCCGAATGGTCCTGTGGAAGAAGCGTTTCCGCCGATGGCCGTATCGGTGACCCTCGCCGACGAGATCGACATCTCGCGGGGCGATCTGATCGCGCGCACCCACAACCAGCCCAGGGTCGCGCAGGAGTTCGACGCGACGGTGTGCTGGATGGCCGACGGCGCGGCGCTCGAGCCAGGCCGCGATTACGTCATCAAGCACACCACCCGCACCACGCAAGCCAAGGTGACGGCGCTCGATTACCGGCTCGACGTCAACACGCTGCACCGCGATAAGACCGCGACGGCGTTGAAGCTCAATGAGCTTGGCCGCATTTCGCTGCGCACCCAGGTCCCGCTGTTGCTCGACGAGTACACCCGAAACCCCAGTACGGGCTCGTTCATCCTCATCGACCCGCACACCAACGGCACCGTGGCGGCCGGCATGGTGTTGCGTGACGCGTCGGCGCAGGCGGCGAGCCCAAACACCGTGCGGCACAAGCCCTCGGCCATTGCCGAGGTCCGGCCCCGGGGCACGACGGTGTGGTTCACTGGACTGTCCGGTTCCGGCAAATCGTCGGTGGCGATGCTGGTCGAGCAAAAGCTGCTCGAAAACGGCGCTCTGGCTTACGTTCTCGACGGTGACAACCTGCGGCACGGTCTGAACGCCGACCTGGGCTTCAGCATGGCCGACCGCGCCGAAAACCTGCGTCGGCTCGCGCACGTGGCGGCGCTGCTCGCCGACTGCGGCAACGTGGTGCTGGTGCCGGCGATCAGCCCGCTGGCCGAGCAACGCGAATTGGCGCGCCAAGTGCACGCCGACGCCGGTTTCGACTTCATCGAGGTGTTCTGTGACACCCCGCTCGACGAATGCGAAAAGCGTGACCCCAAGGGTTTGTACGCGAAGGCGCGCGCGGGCGAGATCACGCAGTTCACCGGTATCGACAGTCCGTATCAGCCGCCGGTGAATCCCGACCTGCGACTCACCCCGGACGGTACCGTCGAGGAGCAGGCGCAGCGGGTCATCGACCTGCTCGAATCGCGCGGGTAGCGCGCCGGTCCAGCCCGGCTGCACCGAAATGTTCGCACTGGATGGCACAATCCTGAGAGTGCGCATGTCAGCGAAGGCGGAGTACGCCGTGCGGGCGATGATCCAGCTCGCCACGGTGTCCGACGGGACGCTGGTGAAGACGGACGACTTGGCCCAGGCCCAGGGCATCCCACCGCAATTTCTCGTCGACATCCTGACCAACCTGCGCACCGACCGGCTGGTGCGCAGCCATCGCGGTCGCGAGGGCGGCTACGAATTGGCCCGTTCCGGCGGCGATATCAGCATCGCCGACGTGTTGCGCTGCATCGATGGACCACTGGCCAGCGTCCGTGACATCGGACTCGGCGACTTGCCGTATTCGGGACCGACCGCCGCGCTCACCGACGTCTGGCGGGCGCTACGCGCCAGCATGCGATCGGTGCTGGAAGAAACCACCCTGGCCGACGTCGCTACCGGCGGCCTGCCCAAGCACGTCGCGCAACTGGCCGATGACTATCGCAAGCAGGAAAGGCAGCGGCACGGCACGGCGCGCACCGGCGACTAGGCAACTCGCTCCACGGCTCAGCCTGCTGACCCGTAGGGGCGGGTGAGGATCTCCATGGCATGGCCGGAGGGGTCCGGAAAATAGACGCCGCGCCCGCCGTGATTGTGGTTGATCTCGCCGGGACGCTGGGCGCCCGGATCCGCCCAGTGCTGCAGGCCGCGTGACCGGATCTTGTCGTAGATGGTGTCGAACTCCTGCTCGGACACCAAGAAGGCGTAGTGCTGACGCGGGATGTCCGCACCCTGGGGGGCGTCAGCGTAGTCGAGGTTGGCGCCGTGCTCGAGTTCGACAACCATGAAGTGGCCGAACGGCTTTGGGTCGGGCAGCCCGAACAGCTCGGTGAGAAATTCGGCGGATTCGCGTTTGTCGCGGGACGCGACGATGGTGTGGTTGAAACTGATGGTCATAGTTCTGTCCAGTCAACCACCGGTCGCCCGGCGCGACAACGCCACGAGCCTCCCGCTACTTCGGCGCGGTCAGCTCCAGGGCGATGTTGTCGGGGTCGCGGAACTCCAGAATGTATGACGGCCCGATGTCTTTGACCGGCTGGTGATCCACCCCGAGCTCATCGAGATGTGTTGCTGCCGAATCCAATTCGTCTTTACTGGTGAGACGGAACGCGATGTGGTCCAGCCCGACGCGATCCTCGTCGAAGCGGTCTGCGGCGACGGGCCGCAGCCCGAGCAGCGTTCCGCCGAGGTCGTAGATGACGCCGCCGAACAGGAAGCTCAACTGATTGCGGGTGGATTCGTCCGCGTTCTCTGGGACCTCGAGCAACACCGGCCAACCGAACACGCTCTCGTAGAACTGCCGGGATCGCTCGATATCGGTCACGGTCAGTCGGACATGCGCGATGGAGGTGCTGGTGAAGTCCATTCGCACCATGGTTCCACTGATGGGCCGCATGTTAAACATGTCAGAATCGCCGTCGTGCAGATAGCGATGACCATGCCGGTGATGGAACCGGATCTGGATGCGACGGTGCTCGAGACCTGGGCGCGCAGTATTGACGAGGGCCCGTTCTCGTCACTGTGCTGGGGTGAGCGCATCGCCTTTGATAACCCGGACAGCTTGACCCTGCTGGGCGCGCTGGCCGCCTGGACCAACCGGGTGCGGCTGCTGACGACGGTGATCGTGCCGCAGCTGCACGACCCGGTCATGCTCGCCAAGGGCCTGGCGAGCGGCGATATGCTCAGCGGCGGCCGGTTGACCGTGGGCATCGGGGTGGGCGGCCGGCACGAGGACTATGACGCCGTCAGCGCCGATCGGGCGACGCAGACCATGCGCGGCATGGCCGAACGGGTGGCCGTGATGAAGCGCGTGTGGGCGGGGGAGAAGACCGCCGACTCGGTGCTGCCCGTCGGGCCGGCGCCGGTGCAGGCCGGCGGTCCGCCGCTGTTCGTCGGCAGTATCGGACCGAAAACCATCCGCAGCGCCGCGGCATGGGCCGACGGGCTGGCCGGCACCACCCTGGACCTCGACGTCGCCAAGCAGAACGAGCTGTTCGACGTCACGCGAGACGCGTGGGCGCAGGCCGGCAAGCCCAAGCCCCACCTGATCACCTCGTTTTGGTTCGCGTTCGGCTCGCCCGAGGAGTCCCGCGCCCAGGTGCACCGCCATCTGCGTCGCTACATGAACTGGATACCGGGCGAATACGTCGACGCCATGGCGCCGATGACCGGCTGGGCCGGTAGCGAGGACGAGCTGCTGGACGTGTTGCGCAGGTTCGAGGAGATCGGCACCGACGAGGTTCAGCTCATCCCGACGAGCTCGGATGCCGATCAGCTTCGCCGCGCGGCGGACGTGGCGGGGCGGCTGTAGCTGGTCGCGACTCAGGGCTGCGCGGCGGGCGGCACAGGGTGAATTGCCGCATCGGCGCAGTGGCGTTTTCATTAGCGATATGACGCAGCAGGAGTTGCCCGCCCCGCTGGCCGAAATGACCGGGCTGATGGCGCAGTGTGCGAACAACGGCGATTTCGCCGGTGCCGCGCTGCAGGCTAACGAGCTGGTGACCCTCTGCCGGGCAACGCTGGGGGAGCGCAATCCCAACGTCCTCGAGCTCAAGGTGGCGCTGGCCACCCTGCAGCTGCGGGCGGGCGAGGACGCCGTCGTCTACACCGACCTCGAAGGTTTGATACCTGATCTCGTCGAGGTCCTCGGTCGCGATCACCTGAGCACCTTGACCGCTCGTCACCTGCTGGCGGGCCGCCAGCAACCCCCGCTGTCGTCGCTGTCCGAATGGTCGCAGCTCGTCGCCGACGAACAGCGCATTCTGGGAGCCGAACACGAGAGCACGCTGATGGCCCGCGAGAGGGTCGCTGAGAAGCGTTGGGAGATCGGTGATTTCGGCGGCGCCATGACCGAGGGGCAACACGTGCTCGCGGCGCGGCGTCGGGTGCTCGGCGACGGTCACGCCGACACCCTCGGAACTCGCTTGATGCTGGCGATCTGGCGGGGCCGGGCGGGTGATATCCCCGCGGCGATCACCGAACTCGAGTGGCTGATCGGCGAACTGCGCGACAAGCTGGGCGACGACCACGTTCATCTGCTCATGGCGCGGCACATGTTCACGCTCTGGGCCCCGAACCGGGCCGGCGTCACGGACGGGGTCGCCGCATGGGAAGCGCTGGTCGAGGAGGAGACCCGCGTACTCGGTGATGAGCATCCGGTGACTGTCGCGGCGCGCCAGGAATTGGCCGGCTGGTGTGCGCGACACGGCGGCGACGCGGACGGCACCGGCCCCCAAGGGTCCATGGACTGGTCTGCTTCCTGACCCAGGTGTGTTGCGCACTACCGGATGCCAACAGAATTGGCGGTCGGGCTACAAAACCTCAACGTCGGCCGGTGACCAGAATGCCCGCATCGCGGTGATCTTGGCGTCCGCGTCGAACGACATCGTGGAGATGGGTGAGATTCGGGTGCGGCTGTCGCCGGCGTCCAGCGTGAGGTGCCAGAAGAAGGCGGCTTCGCTGCCAGAAACCCGCAATTCGGCGAGTTCGGTCTCCTTCTTGGCGTCTTGGAACCCCGCATAGAAGCCGCGGATGGCGTCGTGCCCGCGGCGAATGTCGGCCCCGATCGGGTCCTCGATGGTGGCGTCGGCGGCGTACAGGGTCACGATGTCGTTGGCGGTGCCCGTGGCGACGAGCGCGAGGTAGCGATTGACGGTCTCGGTGATGGCTTCGGGGGACGGCATGGATTCGGACGCTACTCCTCGCCCATAGCCACCGCGTCGGGTGCGGTATTCACGGCAATACTGGCGGCGTGACCTTCATCGAACGCCTCGCAAGCCGCGAGATCTACCGGAATCCGTGGATGGTGCTGCGCGAGGATGACATCCGCCGCCCGGACGGCAGCACCGGCCTCTACAGCGTCGTCGACAAACCGACCTACGCGCTCGTGATGCCCTATGACGGGCACCGCTTCCGGTTGGTCGAGCAGTTTCGCTACCCCATCGGGGAGCGTCGTTGGGAGTTTCCCCAAGGCACCGCGCCGGACCTGGCCGACGCCGAACCCGACGAGTTGGCCGAGCGCGAGCTGCGCGAGGAAACCGGTTTGCGCGCAACGACGTTCGAGGCGCTCGGCGAGCTCGACGTCGCTCCGGGGATGACCAGTCAGCGCGGCTGGGTGTTTTTGGCCACGGGCATCGTCGAGGGCGAAGCAAACCGCGAGCACGAGGAGCAGGACATGCGCAGCGCGTGGTTCTCGCGCGACGAGATCGAGCAGATGATTCGCGGGGGCATCATCGCCGATGCGCAGTCGATCGCCGCGTACGGCCTTTTCCTGTTGCGCTGAGAACAAACGTCGTTGGAACAACGTGATCGTGTCCTCGCCGAGATCAGACCGCGTCGTCGAACGTCCACCATTGACCAATGCGACCGAGGTTTCGGGTAGTCGCGGTGCTCGCTGCCGTGACTGCCTCGGTCGCCGGCACGCCCGCCGTCGGCGCGCAAGCGGTGTCACCGGCGTGGAACGGCAAATACTCGCTGGTGCGGTATGCGGCCGGCAAATCCGGCACCAGTGTCGCGGCGACGCAAACCGAACCCACCTTCAGCGCCGACTACGTCTTCACCACCGCGTGCTCGTCGGGCACGTGCGTGGCCACCGCCACCAACGGGCCCACTCCGAAGAACCCGACGCTGCCCCAGCCGTCCCGCTACACCTGGGATGGGGCGAAATGGGTGGAGCGCTTCGACTTCCAATGGGATTGCTATCGGGGCGAAGGCGTGCAGAAGGTGTGGGCACCCGCGCGGTCGTGGGCCTTTTACACCCCGCAGGCGGACGGATCGTTGCGCGGTGTCTGGCATACCGACATCATCGGCGGCCCGTGCGGCGGATCCGTCGAGATGCCGGTGGCGGCGTTCGCCGCCGGGCGGGCGTGAACGGAGGCGCCGTCGATCAGTCCGGTGGCGCGGTCGTCATGGAGGCGATGTAATAAATTTCGTGCCCGGTCGGATAGCCACCACCGCCGGTGGCGATGTGTACGTGGTCGTAATGGTCGGCGGTTTCTGAGCCCAAGTCCGCCATCCAGTTGCCCCCGCCGACGCCCGGGTAGATCTTCTGCCGCCAGATCACGTGGTTGATGCCCCACCGCTTGGCGTTCGCCAGCGCATACCCGGCGATCTGATTGCCGAGCTCGATGCCCTCGGCGGTGTGGAAGTTCGGGATCATCACGTCGATGGCCAACCCGTTGGGATGCCACGGCAGCGGGTCCTCCCGGAACCCGTAGATGGTCTTGATCTGGGGAAAGAGCACGCCGATGACGCGGGCCGCCCAGATGGTCTTGACCTGCAGCCGGTCCTCGGACGCGACGCCGCGCGGCAACGCGAGCTGGAATTGCTGACCCGCCGAGGGGGCGGGGGGTGCCAGCGCGGTGAGCGCCTCCACCTCGGCCGGACTGGCGGTGTGCGGCGCGCTGGCTGGCGGAGTTGGGGACGCAGCGGCGCTGGTGGGGGTCGGTGCGGGCGGCTCGACACAGCACCGCGGCTTGGTGCCCTGGGCGTGGATCATGGCGGCCGAGACGACGAGCGACGCCGCGACCGCCAGCCATCGGCCACGGCCCTTGGCGAACATCCTCACGCCCACGACCAGCAGCTTAACGTCGTCTGTGACGCGTGGGGCGATGTTTTCCGAAGACTGGTGCCCCCGGCAGATTTCAGCGGCGCGGCGAAGGGCCCGCCACGCTTCGTGCAAGCAAATGTGGCCGTATCGGCCACCGCAGAAGTGGGTAAACAACGCACTAGCGCGGGGCGTCAGGTTCGGAATCGAGTCACCGGTCGAAAGGCGGCAGCACATGGTTCGTCACGAGGGAGGCCGATGGGACGTCGGAGTCAGGGAAGCCGCCGTCTACGTCGAGCGCATCTCCGACAGCGACGAGCGTCTGTTCGAGGATTCGTTGGCTGCTGAGGAGGCGCGCGACCTGGCCGGGTTGCTGACGAAGTATGCGGACAAGCTCGACGAGGCGCGGGATGCCGACAAGGCCAAGGAGTCCGATGAGGCCGAGGAGTCGGACACGGCCGAAAAATCCGACAACGCGGAGGACACCGAGGGCTCCGACAAAGCCGAGAAAACCGACGAGTCGCAGGATTCCGATAAGCCTGAGGAGTCAGAGGACTCCGACGAGTCGGACAAGTCTTCGGATTAGCTTCACAAGGCTGAACAGCGGTAACGCTGGTGCCCCCGGCAGGATTCGAATATGCGGACGCAGTTTCAGCAAACATAGTCCGTATCCAGCATAGATGTTGGTGCACAACAGCTTTCAGCGTCTACAGCGTCTACAGCGTGATCGGTGATCTGCTGGGCCTGCCGATGAGGACGCTGCGCATTCCGTGGTACGTCACGGTGCTCGACCTCGGGCCGGCCGGTGCGGTGTACACCGAGGGCTGGGATCGCCACGTCGTCAGCACTGGCGCCGCGGCCAAGGCGACGAAGCGGATCATCAACGGTCAGCGGATCTATCCTCCTCCGCTGACAGGTGACCGTGCGGCGTTGTTGGCCGCCGCCGCACCCGATCTGCAGGCGGCTCCCGCCCACGAGAAGTGATCATTTGCCGTTTCGCTCGCGGTGCTTACAACCGGGCCAACAGCACGGCCGGCGCTTGCCCTCTTCGAGTTCCTCCTGTGTCCGGCGGATCCGCCGTTCGCGGGTCGTTTCCTGTTTGGCGTCCTCGACCCAGCAGATGAACTCGTTGCGCGCCAACGGCGTGATGTCGTTCCACGCGGCGAGTGCGGTGTCGTTGGCGAGCAATGCCTTACGCAAGGTCGGTCGGCAGCTTGTGCACCACGCCGCCGGAAACTCGCGAGCTACCCATGGGCGCAGGATAGACGGCGGGAAGGCAGACTGGCCGCATGCGGTCGGGTTTGACCATCGGAGAGTTCGCCACGGTGACGCATCTGAGCGTGCGAACACTGCGCCGCTACCACGAGGCCAAGCTGCTCGAGCCCGCCTCCGTCGATCCCTTCACCGGATACCGCTACTACTCCGTCGAGCAGATCCCGACCGCCCAGGTGATCCACCGGCTTCGCCAGCTCGACGTGCCGCTCGCCGAAGTGCGGTCCATCCTCGACACCGAGGATGCACAGCGGCGGGCCGAGGTGATCGCCGGTCATGTGCGGCGGCTCGAGGCCGAGTTGGAGCGGACCCGTGCCGCAGTGGTGTCCCTGCGCCGGCTGCTGAACCCCGAGCCGGCCGACGTCGAACTGCGGTCGGTTCCCGCCCGCAGGGTCGCCGCGATCACCGGCGTTGTCCAGCTCGACGATTCGCTCGGGTGGTACGACGCGGCGATGGCCGAGCTGGATGCGGCTTTTCCCGAAGCCGAGCGCACGGGACCGCCCGGCGGCCGGTACGCCAACGAACTGTTCACCGAGGCCGCCGGGTCGATGACCGTCTTCCGGCCAGTGCGCTCTCCGCGGGCGTCGGGCCGTATCGAGGTCGTCGAGCTTCCGCCCGCCGATCTCGCCGTCACCGTGCATCAAGGCCCGCATGACGATCTCGACGTCACCTACGGCCGTCTCGGGGCCTGGGTGGTGGAGAACGCGCTCACCGTCGACGGGCCGATCCACGAAACCTACGTCGTGGGTCCCCGCGACACGACCGAACCCACCCAATGGCGAACTGAGATCGGTTGGCCGGTGTTCCGGGTCGCGCCAGATGCCGACCGGGACCTCGACTCGACGGCCTGAGTTCTAGGCCCCCGGCGGGAAATCCGTTTCGCGAGAGAGCTTTTCCTGTGCGCGGATATCTTCGAGAGCATCCTCGAGTGCGGTGACGACGGTGCCGTAGCCGCCGCTGCCGAGGATGAGCCGCCGAGGCGGCGGGTTTTGGGCCATGGCCGCGATCACCGCACGCACTCCGCGTCGCGGATCGCCTGGCTGGGCGCCGTCCTGCTCGACCATCGCGGCGCGGACCTGCTCGAGCAGCGGCCGGTATTCGGAAACGGACTCTTCGATCGGTTCGTCGGCGAAGCCGGTGTAGGCGCGGGTGCGGAACGCTCCGGGTTCGACCGCCATGACACGAATGCCGAGGGGCTCCACCTCCTTGCGGAGGACCCCGGTGATGGCCTCGACCGCCGATTTCGTTGCGCTGTAATGACCGAAGCCGGTGACGCCGCTCAGTCCGGCGACCGAGGACATGTTGATGATCCACCCGCTGCCCCGGGCACGCATACCGGGCAGTGCGGCGCGGATCACGGACAGCACCGCGAAGACGTTGAGCTCGAACATCTTTCGGACCGCGGTATCGGCCATGCCCTCGATCGAACCATACCAGCCGCGGCCGGCGTTGTTGACCAGGACATCGATGCCGCCGAAATTCTTCTCCGCCGCGCGCACCGCCTCGCGCACCTGCTTCGAGTCGGTGACGTCTAACGGCAGCACCAGTACACGGTCGCCGTGCTGCTGTGCCCAGTCGGACAGCTCGGTCGGCCGGCGGGCGGTGAGGACGACCCGGTCGCCGATCTCGAGTGCGGCGTCGGCGAACGCCATACCGAACCCGCCCGGGGTGCCACCGGTGATGAACCACGTCTTCGTCATGGCTCGATCACCAGTCCGCTGATGAGTCCATCGTCGAGTGTGAACCGGAAGTGCAGATCGGCCACGCCGCCGGGGAAGTCGCCTTCGAGGTGCTGGACGACGTCGACGTGGCTGTCGTCGGATCGGGTGGCGCCGACGAATTCCATTGAGTAGGTGTATCCGCTGGCGGCGTTGCGCAGCCAGTCGGCGATTTCGTCGTGGCCGCGGTAGGTGCGGCCTTCGTCGGTGACGGCGGCATCGGTGGTGAAGGTCGTCATCGCCGTGGCCGCCTCGCGGTGCTGATGCGCCGTGAGGTAGGTGGTGATCGCCGCGGGCAACTGGTGTCGTGGGATTGAGCTGTCGGCTGTCATGTCACCACGGTCGGGTCTCCCCCAGGGAGAGGGTCAAGGCGACGCGATGTGACGGCCCTGACAAATAGAAAACCCGCACGACGATCGCACGAACGGCACTGCTAGGTGGTTCGGAAACCACCTCCGACCTGCAATAACGCTGGTGCCCCCGGCAGGATTCGAACCTGCGGCCTTCTGCTCCGGAGGCAGACGCTCTATCCCCTGAGCTACGGGGGCGCACCGACATATCTGTTGCGCCATGGGGCATTCAAACAAGCACGCACAGACTAACGCATCGAGGCGGCTGCCCCGCCACCGCAATGGATTCGGGGCCCGGGCACCCCAGCCAATAGGATGGACGCTCGTGACCCCCGCTGACCTCGCCGAGCTGCTCAAAAGCACCGCCGCCGCGGTGCTGGCCGAGCGTGGGCTGGACGCTGCCGCGCTGCCGCAGACGGTTACCGTGGAGCGACCCCGCAATCCCGAGCACGGCGATTACGCCAGCAACCTGGCGCTGCAGCTGGGCAAAAAGGTCGGCGCCAACCCCCGCGACCTGGCCGGATGGCTCGCCGAGGCGCTGGCACAGGCCGACGGCATCGTGTCGGCGGAGGTGGCCGGGCCGGGCTTCATCAACATTCGTCTCGAGGCGTCGGCGCAGGCGGTCATCGTCAACAACGTCATCGACGCCGGCGATCGCTTCGGCCACTCCGGTGCGCTGGCCGGCCAGCACATCAACCTGGAATTCGTCTCGGCGAACCCGACCGGACCCATCCACATCGGCGGAACGCGGTGGGCCGCGGTCGGCGACGCCCTGGGCCGGTTGCTGTCTACCCAGGGCGCCGACGTGGTGCGCGAATACTATTTCAACGACCACGGCGCCCAGATCGACCGCTTCGCCAGCTCACTGATCGCCGCCGCCAAGGGCGAACCCATTCCGCAAGACGGCTACGCCGGCAGCTACATCAACGACATCGCCGCCCAGATCGTGCAGAAGGCGCCCGACGCGCTGCGCCTGCCCGATCCCGAGATGCACGAGACCTTCCGCGCCATCGGCGTCGACCTGATGTTCACCCACATCAAGGAGTCGCTGCACGAATTCGGCATCGACTTCGACGTCTACACCCACGAAGACGCGATGCACACCAGCGGTCGGGTCGACGAGGCTCTCGCCAGGCTGCGTCAGACCGGCAACATCTACGAGAAGGACGGCGCAACGTGGTTGCGCGCCAGCGCCTTTGGTGACGACAAGGATCGCGTCGTGATCAAAAGCGATGGCAAGCCGGCCTATATCGCCGGTGACATCGCCTACTACCTGGACAAGAGGCAGCGTGGCTTCGACCTGTGCATCTACATGCTGGGCGCCGACCACCACGGGTATACCGCCCGCCTCAAGGCCGTGGCTGCGGCCCTCGGCGACGACCCGGCCACCGTCGAAGTGCTCATCGGCCAGATGGTCAATTTGGTCCGCGACGGCCAGCCCGTCCGGATGAGCAAGCGCGCCGGAACCGTGCTCACACTCGACGACCTCGTCGAGGCGATCGGGGTCGACGCCGCGCGCTACAGCCTGATCCGGTCCTCGGTGGACACCCCGATCGACATCGACCTGGCGCTGTGGTCGTCGGCGTCCAACGAAAACCCGGTCTACTACGTGCAATACGCGCACGCCCGGCTCTCGGCGCTGGCCCGCAACGCCGCCGAGCTCGGCCTGATCCCCGACACCGGGAACCTCGGCCTGCTCAGCCACGACAAGGAGGGGACGCTGCTGCGCACCCTCGGCGAATTCCCCCGGGTGCTCACCACGGCGTCATCCCTGCGTGAACCGCACCGGATCTGCCGCTACCTGGAAGATCTCGCCGGCGACTACCACCGGTTCTACGATTCCTGCCGGGTGCTGCCGCAGGGCGACGAGCAACCCAACGATCTGCACACCGCGCGCTTGGCCCTGTGCCAGGCGACCCGCCAGGTGATCGCCAACGGCCTGGCGATACTCGGCGTCACTGCCCCGGAGCGAATGTGAACGTTCATCCCGCCGGTCCTCGGCACGCCGAAGAGACCCGCCACGCCGAAAGTCCGCCCCGGCCGCAATCCCCCGAGGAGCTGCTGCTGCTGGCGCCAAACGTGTGGCCCCGCAACACAGCTCGCGACGAATCCGGTGTCGCCACCATCGCGGGCGTTGCGGTGACCGACCTCGCCCAGGAGTACGGGACCCCGCTGTTCGTCGTCGACGAGGACGACTTCCGCTCCCGTTGCCGCGAGATCGCGTCGGCCTTCGGCGGCGGCAAGAATGTGCACTATGCCGCCAAGGCCTTCCTGTGTACCGAGATAGCGTGCTGGATCGAAGAGGAAGGCCTATCGCTCGACGTGTGCACCGGCGGGGAGCTGGCCGTGGCGCTGCACGCCTTCTTTCCACCGGAACGGATTACTTTCCACGGCAACAACAAATCTGTGGCGGAGTTGACCGCTGCAGTGAAAGCCGGTGTAGGCCATATCGTTTTGGACTCGATGACCGAGATCGAACGCCTGGACGCGATCGCGGCCGAGGCGGGCATCGTCCAGGACGTCTTCGTTCGTCTCACCGTCGGCGTCGAAGCGCACACCCATGAGTTCATCTCCACCGCACACGAGGACCAGAAGTTCGGGTTGTCCGTGGCCAGCGGCGCGGCGCTGGCCGCCGTCGGCCGGGTATTCGAAACCGAACACCTGCGGGTGGTCGGTCTGCACAGCCATATCGGTTCGCAGATCTTCGACGTTGCCGGTTTCGAACTCGCCGCGCGCCGTGTGCTCGGCCTGCTGCACGAGGCCGTCGAGCAGTTCGGGGTCGAGCAAACCGCCCAGATTTCCACCGTGGATCTCGGTGGTGGACTTGGCATTTCGTATCTAGCTGCCGACGATCCGCCGCCGATGGGCGAACTGGCCGCCAAGCTGAGCGCGATCGTGAAGAACGAGTCGGCGGCCGTCGGGCTGCCGACACCGCGGCTGGTGGTCGAGCCCGGACGCGCGATCGCCGGGCCCGGCACCGTCACCCTCTATGAGGTGGGCACCGTCAAGGACGTCGATGTCAGTGCCACCGCACATCGCCGCTACGTCAGCGTCGACGGCGGCATGAGTGACAACATCCGCACCGCGCTCTACGACGCCCAATACGACGCCCGGCTGGTCTCCCGGATCAGCGATGCGCCGGCGGAGCTGGCTCGCGTTGTCGGAAAGCATTGTGAGAGCGGCGATATCGTCGTGCGCGACACCTGGGTGCCCGGCGATCTACAACCCGGCGACCTGATCGGGGTGGCCGCCACCGGTGCCTACTGTTATTCGCTGTCGAGTCGTTACAACATGATCTGCCGTCCCGCCGTCGTCGCGGTGCGCGGCGGGCGCGCGCGCCTGCTCCTGCGCCGCGAGACGGTCGACGATCTATTGAGTCTGGAAGTGAGGTGAACTGTGCCCCGTGACGAAAAGCCGGTCGGTGTAGCGGTACTCGGGTTGGGCAACGTCGGAAGCGAAGTTGTCCGCATCCTCGAGGACAGCGCCGACGACCTCGCGGCGCGCGTCGGTGCGCCCCTGGTGCTGCGCGGCGTCGGAGTGCGCCGCGTCGCCGATGACCGCGGCGTTCCCACCGAGCTGCTCACCGACGACATCGAAGGGCTCGCCGCACGCGACGACGTCGACATCGTCGTGGAGCTGATGGGGCCCGTGGAGCCGTCCCGCAAGGCCATCCTGTGCGCCCTCGAGCACGGCAAATCGGTCGTCACGGCGAACAAGGCGCTGTTGTCCATCTCCACCGGCGAGCTGGCGCAGGCGGCCGAAAGCGCGCACGTCGACTTGTATTTCGAGGCGGCGGTCGCGGGCGCCATTCCCGTCATCCGGCCGCTCACCCAGTCGCTGGCGGGTGACACGGTGCTGCGGGTGGCCGGCATCGTCAACGGCACCACCAACTACATCTTGTCCGCGATGGACAGCACCGGCGCCGACTACGACACCGCGCTGGCGGAGGCCAGCGCCCTGGGCTACGCCGAGGCCGACCCCACCGCCGACGTCGAGGGCTACGACGCCGCCGCCAAGGCCGCGATCCTGGCATCCATCGCTTTTCACACGCGGGTGACCGCCGACGACGTCTATCGCGAGGGCATCACCAAAGTCACCCCGGCCGACTTCGAGTCCGCCCGGGCGCTGGGCTGCACGATCAAGCTGCTGTCCATCTGCGAGCGCATCGCAGGCGACGACGGCCAGGAGCGGGTCTCGGCCCGCGTCTATCCCGCGCTGGTGCCGCTGTCGCACCCGCTGGCCACGGTCAACGGCGCATTCAACGCGGTTGTCGTCGAGGCCAAGGCCTCTGGGCGGCTGATGTTCTACGGTCAGGGTGCCGGCGGCGCGCCGACCGCGTCCGCGGTGGCCGGCGACTTGGTGATGGCCGCACGCAACCGGGTGCTGGGCAGCCGTGGGCCGAGGGAATCCAAGTATGCCCAACTCCCCATCGCCCCAATGGGATTCATCTCCACGCGTTATTACGTCAGCATGAACGTGGCCGACAAGCCCGGCGTGTTGTCGTCGGTGGCAGCCGAGTTCGCCAAGCGCGAGGTGAGCATCGCCGAGGTGCGGCAGGAGGGCGTCGCGGACGAAGGCGGGCGGCGGGTGGGGGCCCGGATCGTCGTGGTCACCCACACCGCCACGGACGCCGCGCTGTCCGAAACCGTCGACGCGCTGGCCGATCTGGATGCCGTGCAGAGCGTCGCAAGCGTGCTGCGACTGGAAGGGACCACCCTATGAGTGCGCCGCGCACCGCCGTCCATCAGCCGTGGCCCGGCCTCATCGAGGCATACCGGGACCGGTTGCCGGTGGGCGACGACTGGACACCGGTCACCCTGCTCGAGGGCGGCACCCCGCTGATCGTGGCGACCCGCCTGTCGGAAAAGACCGGCTGCAGAGTTCATCTCAAGGTCGAGGGCCTCAATCCGACCGGATCCTTCAAAGACCGGGGCATGACGATGGCGGTCACCGATGCGGTGGCACGCGGCCAGCAGGCCGTGTTGTGCGCCTCGACCGGAAACACCTCGGCGTCGGCGGCGGCCTATGCCGCCCGCGCCGGCATCACCTGTGCGGTGTTGATCCCGCAGGGCAAGATCGCGATGGGCAAGCTGGCGCAGGCGGTCATGCACGGCGCCAAGATTGTCCAGATCGACGGCAACTTCGACGACTGCCTGGAACTGGCCCGCAAGATGGCCGCTGACTTTCCGACGATCTCGTTGGTCAACTCGGTCAACCCGGTGCGCATCGAGGGCCAGAAGACGGCCGCCTTCGAGATCGTCGACGCGCTGGGCGTCGCGCCGGACGTGCACGCCCTTCCGGTCGGCAACGCGGGAAACATCACCGCGTATTGGAAGGGTTACACCGAATATCACCACGAGGGCTTGATCGAAAAGCTGCCGCGGATGCTGGGCACCCAGGCGGCCGGCGCAGCCCCGCTGGTGAACGGCGCGCCGGTCAAGAACCCGGAAACGATCGCGACCGCGATCCGCATCGGCGCGCCGGCGTCGTGGACGGCCGCGGTCGACGCGCAGCAGCAATCCAATGGCCGCTTCCTGGCGGCCACCGACGAGGAGATCCTGGCCGCCTACCACCTGGTGGCCGAGTCCGAAGGTGTCTTCGTCGAACCCGCCTCGGCGGCCAGCATCGCGGGTCTGCTCAAGGCCGTCGACGACGGCTGGGTGGACCGGGGGTCGACGGTCGTATGCACGGTGACGGGCAACGGGCTCAAGGATCCGGACACTGCGCTGCGGGATATGCCCACCGTCACTGCGTTGCCGGTTGATCCGGTTCTGGTGGTCGAAAAGCTGGGGCTGGCCTAGTGGCGATCGCAAGCGCGGCGAAGCCGGGCGCAGCGGGTCGTCACGTATTGGGCTGCGTGGCGATCGCAAGCGCGGCGAAGCCGGGCGCAGCGGGTCGTCACGTAACGAAGGGCTGTTGGTGACCTCGATGCTGCCCGCCGGGCTGGTGGCCACCGCCGTGGTTTCGGCGTCCAGTGCCAACCTCGGCCCGGGCTTTGACAGTATCGGTCTGGCGTTGAGTCTTTGCGACGAAATCACCGTGGAGACAACTTCTTCCGGTTTGGTGGTCACGGTCGAGGGGGAGGGTGCCGGCCAGCTGCCGGTCGGCCCCGACCATTTAGTGGTGCGCGCCCTCGAGCGCGGCCTGCAAGCTGTCGGGGTCCGCGCCCCCGGCCTGGTGGTGCGCTGCCGCAACGCCATCCCGCACTCCCGCGGCCTGGGCTCGTCCGCGGCGGCGGTGGTCGGAGGCCTTGCGGCCGCGAATGGCCTTGTCGCGCAGACGGATTGGAACACACTCGACGATGCCCAGCTGATTCAGCTGTCCTCGGACTTCGAGGGTCATCCCGACAACGCAGCGGCCGCCGTGCTGGGCGGTGCCATCGTTTCGTGGGTTGACCGCAGCGGTGACCACCCGCGGTACGCGGCGGTGCCGTTGCGGCTTCACCCCGATATCCACCTGTACTGCGCGGTTCCCGAGGAACGCTCGTTGACCGCGGAGACTCGTGTGCTGCTGCCCGCGCAGGTCAGCCATGACGATGCACGCTTCAACGTCAGCCGCACCGCGTTACTGGTGGTAGCGCTCACCGAACGACCGGACTTGCTCATGGCGGCAACCGAAGATGTGCTGCACCAGCCCCAGCGCGCACCGGCCATGCCCGCCTCAGCGGAATATTTGCGACTGCTACGGCGTCATAACGTGGCAGCGACGCTGTCCGGGGCGGGTCCATCGGTGATCGCTGTGACTACGGTCGCACAGTTGCCCTCGGAGGCGGTGGAGTACGGCGCCACCAACGGATTTGCCCTCATCAAGATGGCCGCCGGCGAACGGGTTCGCTGGGGCCCGGGGGTCACCGTCGCGGGTTGATCAACAGCGTGGCCGGAGGGTTTGCTTGCTTCCAGCAGGGATGGGGGCTATCCTCGGAGCCGTCCAGCAATCGCAGCATCTGCATCTGCATCCATACTGCCTTGCCGCTAGGACAACACCAATTCTTCTTGTGGACGAGGTTCGCCGTTTATTCCGCCGATCCAGGCGATCACCGTTGCAGAGTCGATGATTGGGCGCACTCGGCAATTTGGCTGAATGCAACGAACCCCCCGTATGACGTGATCAGCGGGGGAAGAAAGGAACTCCGTGACTGATACGGACCTGTTCACGGCTGGCGAAAACACTGACGCCAATCAACTGTCTAATGCCGTGACCACCAACGCTCCCGACGCGAAGACGAACGCTTCGACCGGCTCCTTGTCCGCCATGGTGCTGCCCGAGCTGCGCGCGCTGGCGGGCCAGGTCGGCGTCAAAGGGACGTCGGGAATGCGTAAGAACGAACTGATCGCCGCGATCAAGGAAGTCAGGGGACAGGCCAACGGCGCTCCCGCCAACGGCACGAAGTCCGCTGAGGACAGCGGAAAGTCAGGCACCAAAGGCGCCGACACCAAAGACAACAAGGACGACAACAGCGCCGAAGCGCCGGCGGCCAAGGAAGGCCAGAATGGTGCAACAGCCGAGGCGCCCCGCCGCGAACGACGCGGCGCTTCCCGCGACGGGGGATCAGCCGCCCGCGGCAACGACGACGCCGACCGCGAGCGCACCGGCAGCCGAGATGGCGCAGCCACCGGCGGGACCGACAGCCGCGACCGAGGCAAGCAAGACAACCAGAACGAAGACCGCGGCCAAGGCGGCGGCAGCGAGGATCAACAAAGCTCGGGCGGCCAGCAGGGTCGTGGTGGGTCGAACCAGCAAGACGACGACGGCGAGGGGCGTGGGGGCCGGCGGGGACGCCGCTTCCGCGACCGCCGGCGCCGGGGCGAGCGATCCGGCGAGGGTGGCGACGCCGAACTGCGCGAGGACGACGTGGTTCAGCCTGTCGCCGGCATTCTTGACGTCCTCGACAATTACGCCTTCGTGCGTACGTCCGGCTACCTGGCCGGCCCGCACGACGTGTACGTGTCGATGAACATGGTGCGCAAGAACGGCCTGCGCCGTGGCGACGCCGTGACCGGCGCGGTCCGTGTGCCGAAGGAAGGCGAACAGCCCAACCAGCGGCAGAAGTTCAACCCGCTGGTCCGCCTCGACACCATCAACGGCGGTTCGATCGAGGACGCCAAGAAGCGGCCCGATTTTTCCAAGCTGACGCCGTTGTACCCCAACCAGCGGCTTCGCCTGGAAACCACCGGTGACCGGCTGACCACGCGGATCATCGACCTGATCATGCCGATCGGCAAGGGACAGCGCGCGCTGATCGTGTCGCCGCCCAAGGCGGGCAAGACGACCATCCTGCAGGACATCGCCAACGCGATCACCCAGAACAACCCGGAATGCCACCTCATGGTCGTGCTCGTCGACGAGCGGCCCGAGGAGGTCACCGACATGCAGCGGTCGGTCAAGGGCGAGGTCATCTCGTCCACGTTCGACCGCCCACCGTCCGACCACACCCAGGCCGCCGAGCTGGCCATCGAGCGCGCCAAGCGGCTCGTGGAGCAGGGCAAGGACGTCGTCGTGCTGCTGGACTCGATCACCCGCCTGGGGCGCGCCTACAACAACGCGTCGCCCGCGTCGGGCCGCATCCTGTCCGGTGGTGTCGACTCCACCGCGCTGTACCCGCCCAAGCGCTTCCTGGGCGCCGCGCGCAACATCGAGGGAGGCGGATCGCTGACCATCATCGCCACCGCGATGGTCGAGACGGGGTCCACCGGTGACACGGTCATCTTCGAAGAGTTCAAGGGCACCGGTAACGCCGAGCTCAAGCTGGACCGCAAGATCTCCGAACGGCGGGTCTTCCCGGCGGTCGACGTGAACCCGTCCGGTACCCGTAAGGACGAGTTGCTGCTGTCGCCGGACGAGTTCGCCATCGTGCACAAGCTGCGCCGCGTGCTGTCGGGGCTGGATTCGCATCAGGCCATCGACCTGCTGATGTCGCAGCTGCGCAAGACGAAGAACAACTACGAGTTCCTGGTTCAGGTGTCCAAGACGACGCCCGGGATGGACAACGACTAGCCCACTCAGCGGCCGTGGCGACACATAAACGACGCATACGGCACGCCGGGTGAGGTCGCCGTGGTGGACGTCTCAACGCCAGCCACCCAGGTGGCGGGAATGCCAAGGTGCGCCCCGTTGTTTTGGGGGACAGTGGTTGACCTGGCATAATCACGCTCGACACGATCGAAGAGGAACACGATGAAAGCTGACATTCACCCCGCTTACGCGGAGACCACGGTGCTCTGCGGGTGCGGCAACACCTTCCAGACGCGCAGCACCAAGGATGGCGGCCGCATCGTCGTCGAGGTGTGCTCGCAGTGCCACCCCTTCTACACCGGCAAGCAGAAGATCCTCGACAGCGGCGGCCGGGTCGCGCGCTTCGAGAAGCGCTACGGCAAGCGCAACACCGGAGCCGCTGCCGACAAATAGCTCGGTTACCGACGCCCGAACTGTGCGCGCAGTCGCACAGGCCGGGCGTCGGTTTGCGTTTGGGAGTAATGACAGGCGAAAACGGGGCAGGAGGTGTGGCATGACGAAGCCGGTACAGACCATTGACGTGCTGCTGGCCGAACACGCCGACCTCGAGCAACGGCTGGCCGACCCCGAGTTGCACAGCAATCCCGACGAGGCCCGCAAGGCCGGACGCCGCTTCGCCCGGCTGGCGCCGATCGTGGGCACCTACCGCAAGCTGATGGCCGCCCGCGACGACCTCGAGGCCGCGCGCGAGCTGGCCGCCGACGACGATTCGTTCGCCGCCGAGGCGACCGACCTGGAATCCCGGGTGGCCGAGTTGGACACTGCGCTCACCGACATGCTGGCCCCGCGCGACCCGCACGACGCGGACGATATCGTGCTCGAGGTCAAATCCGGTGAGGGCGGCGAAGAGTCGGCATTGTTCGCCGCCGACCTGGCCCGGATGTACATTCGCTACGCCGAGCGGCACGGCTGGACCGTCACCCTGCTGGACGAAACCACCTCGGACCTCGGCGGTTACAAGGACGCGACGCTGTCCATCGCCAGCAAGGGTGATTCAGCCGACGGGGTCTGGTCGCGGATGAAGTTCGAGGGCGGGGTACACCGGGTGCAACGCGTTCCGGTGACGGAATCCCAAGGCCGCGTTCATACTTCGGCGGCCGGCGTGCTGGTCTATCCCGAACCCGAAGAAGTCGGCGAGGTGCAGATCGACGAGTCGGACCTGCGCATCGATGTCTACCGCTCTTCGGGGAAGGGCGGTCAAGGTGTGAACACCACGGACTCCGCGGTGCGGATCACGCATTTGCCCACCGGGATCGTGGTCACCTGTCAGAACGAGCGCTCGCAGCTGCAGAACAAGGCGCGGGCGCTGCAGGTGCTGGCGGCTCGCCTGCAGTCATTGGCCGAGGAACAGGCGCTGGCGGACGCGTCGGCGGACCGGGCCAGCCAGATCCGCACGGTGGACCGCAGCGAGCGCATCCGCACCTACAACTTCCCGGAGAACCGGATCGCCGACCACCGCATCAACTTCAAGTCACACAATCTCGATCAAGTGCTCGACGGCGACTTGGACGCCTTGTTCGACGCCCTGGCCGCGGCCGACAAGCAAAGCCGACTCCAACAAGCATGACGTCCCGGCGACGATGCTGAGTGAAGCGATGAGGAGGAGCGGGACAATCGAGCTCAGTCTGCGGCGCGCGATCGACGATGCGACGGCCACTCTCGCCGAAGCGGGAATCGATTCCGCGCGTTGGGATGCCGAGCAACTCGCCGCACACCTGGCGGGCATCGACCGCGGTCGCCTGGCCTTGGTCGAATCGCCCGGCGAGGACTTTCTCGGACGGTATCGCGACGCGGTGGCAGTTCGTTCACGGCGTGTGCCGTTGCAGCGTCTGCTGGGTACGGCGGCGTTCGGTCCGGTGCTGCTGCGCGTTGGTCCCGGCGTGTTCATACCGCGTCCCGAAACCGAGGCCATGCTGGAATGGGCCACCGCGCAACAACTTGCGCCGCGGCCCGTGATCGTCGACCTGTGCACCGGGTCCGGTGCGTTGGCGGTGGCACTGGCCCACCATCGGGCCGGACGCGGGCAGGACGGGCGAATCGTCGCTCTCGATAACTCCGAGGCGGCCCTCGAGTACGCGCGCCGCAACGCTGAGGGCACGGCGATCGAGGTCGTGCGCGCCGACGTCACCGAGCCGGGCTTGCTTCCGGAACTCGACGGACGGGTCGACTTGGTGGTGGCCAACCCGCCCTACGTCCCCGACGGTGCCGTGCTGGACCCCGAAGTCGCCGAACATGATCCCCACCGCGCGGTGTTCGGCGGGCCGGACGGTCTGGCGGTGATCGCTCCGATAGTCCGCCTCGCCGGCCGCTGGCTGCGCCCCGGAGGACTGATCGGCATCGAGCACGACGACACCACTTCGCGAGAGACGGTGGAATTGTTCGACCGCACGGGGCTTTTCGAGGACGTCCGGGCACGGCAGGACCTGACCGGCCGTCCACGATTCGTGACGGCTCGGCGGAAGAGTGCAGCGATGAGGAGGAGTGTCGCCGATGACTGACGTGTTCGACTGCGCCGATCCCGACCAGCGCGCGCTCGGAATCGCCGCGGCGGCAGGGGCTCTCAAGGGCGGCCGGCTCGTCGTCATGCCGACCGACACCGTCTACGGCGTCGGTGCCGACGCGTTCAACAGCGCCGCGGTGTCGGCGCTGCTGTCGGCAAAGGGGCGGGGCCGAGATATGCCGGTGGGCGTCCTGGTCGGCTCCTGGCACACCATCGAGGGGCTCGTCTACACCATGCCGGACGGCGCCCGCGAACTGATCCGCGCGTTCTGGCCGGGCGCGCTCAGCCTGGTGGTGACACAGGCGCCGTCGTTGCAGTGGGATCTCGGCGATGCCCGCGGCACCGTGATGCTGCGGATGCCGCTGCACCCGGTTGCGATCGAACTCCTGCGTGAAGTGGGGCCCTTGGCGGTCTCGAGCGCCAACATCTCCGGCCGTTCGGCCGCCGTCGACGCCGGCGAGGCGCGCAGTCAGCTCGGCGATCTCGTCGACGTCTACCTGGAAGCGGGTCCGTCCGAGCAGGGCGCCGCCTCCACGATCGTCGACCTGACCGGTGCCACGCCGCGCATCCTGCGTCCGGGTCCGGTGAGCGTGGAACGCATCGCCGAAGTGCTTGGTGTAGATCAGGAAAACCTGACCGCGCAGGCCTGACTGGAGCGGTTGTCGATCTCCCAGGTTTGTGCACTACGGTCTCGTTGGTGTCCAGCGACGTGACCAACCTTGCCGGTGGTGTGCTCGCCCTTTCCGACCGCGGTGCCGGTGTTCCGCTGCGCGAGCTGGCGCTGGTCGGATTGACCGCGGCAATCATCACCTACTTCGCAACCGGGCCGGTACGCGTGCTGGCGACCCGGCTGGGCGCCGTCGCGTATCCGCGGGAGCGCGACGTACACGTGACGCCGACCCCGCGCATGGGCGGACTGGCGATGTTTCTCGGCGTCGTCATCGCTGTCTTCCTCGCCTCGCAACTTCCGGCGCTCACCCGGGGGTTCGTCTACTCCACCGGCATGCCCGCGGTCCTGGTGGCCGGAGCGGTCATCATGGGGATCGGCCTGATCGACGACCGCTGGGGTCTGGATGCTCTGACCAAGTTCGCCGGCCAGATCACCGCGGCCAGCGTGCTGGTCACCATGGGCGTGGCCTGGAGCGTCCTCTACATCCCCTTCGGCGGCGTCGGCACCATCGTTCTCGACCAGGCCTCCTCGATCCTGCTGACACTGGCGCTGACCGTCTCGGTGGTCAACGCGATGAACTTCGTCGACGGGCTCGACGGCCTGGCCGCGGGGCTGGGACTCATCACCGCGCTGGCTATCTGCATGTTCTCGGTCGGGCTGCTCCGCGACCACGGCGGCGACGTCCTGTTCTACCCGCCGGCCGTGATCTCGGTGGTGCTCGCCGGGGCGTGCCTGGGCTTTCTGCCGCACAACTTTCATCGGGCCAAGATCTTCATGGGCGACTCCGGCTCGATGCTGATCGGCTTGATGCTCGCGGCGGCGTCCACGACGGCCGCCGGCCCCGTCTCGCAGAACGCCTACGGCGCCCGCGACGTGTTTGCCCTGCTGTCACCGTTCCTCCTGGTGGTGGCGGTGATCTTCGTGCCGATGCTCGATTTGCTGCTGGCGATCGTGCGTCGCACCCGCGCCGGCCGCAGCGCATTCAGCCCCGACAAGATGCACCTGCATCACCGGTTGCTACAGATCGGCCATTCGCACCGCCGCGTGGTGCTGCTGATTTATCTATGGGTCGGCATCGTCGCGTTCGGGGCGGCGAGCACGATCTTTTTCCGCCCCCGCGACACCGCGGCGGTCATGCTGGGCGCCATCGTGGTGGCCGGCGTCGCGACGGCGATCCCGCTCTTACGCCGGCGCGACGAGGACTACGACGAAGAGTAGTAGTAGGGCCTTGTTATGTGGTACGGTCCAGGTAGAACCCTAAAAAGCCGCACAGGCGACCGGCCCCTCGGAGGGTAATCCGATCGGGCTGGTTGAAGACCGGCCTCGGGAGATACCCCTTGGGTGATTCGACTGTGACGTGCGATACGCTCGGCGGGCCACCGATCAGTCGGTCGAGGGGTTCCCGTTCATCAACCTGGGATTGAGGTGCTGCAGTGACGACACCAGCGCAGGACGCGCCGTTGGTGTTTCCCTCTGTTGCTTTCCGTCCGGTTCGGCTCTTTGCGATCAGCATTGCGATCACGGCGGTGGCGGTGCTCGCCGCCGGATTGTCCGGTCACCTGATGGTCGGCGTCTTCTTCGGGATCGGGCTGCTCCTGGGTTTGCTCAATGCGGTACTGGTGCGTCGCTCGGTTGAGTCGATCACCGCCAAGGATCACCCGCTGAAAAGGTCGATGGCCGTCAACTCGGCGTCACGGCTGGCCATCATCACCATCGTCGGGCTGATCATCGCCTACGTCTTCCGGCCCGCCGGCCTGGGCGTGGTGTTCGGATTGGCACTGTTCCAGATCCTTTTGGTGGCATCGACAGCGCTGCCGGTGTGGAAGAAGCTGCGCGCCGGCGACTGGGCGCAATCCGCGGACGGTGCCGAAGGCGGCGTCATCGCAGGATCGGAAGGTACGGAAGGAAGGAACACCCCCGATGCCTGAGACGACGTTCCTGGCCGAGGCCGCGATCGAGGTTGGCGAGCACAGCCACGCCACCTGGCTCGGCATGACCGTCAACACCGACACGATCCTGTCGACGGGGATCGCCGCGCTGATCGTGCTCGCGCTGGCCTTCTTCCTGCGGGCGAAGATCACCTCGACCGGCGTCCCGAGCGGCGTGCAGTTGTTCTGGGAGGCCATCACGGTCCAGATGCGCGATCAGATCGAGGCCGCGGTCGGCATGCGCATCGCGCCGTTCGTGTTGCCGCTGGCCGTCACCATCTTCGTGTTCATCCTGATGTCGAACTGGCTTTCGGTGCTCCCACTGCAATACACCGACGCTTCCGGGCACACCACCGAGCTGCTGAAGTCGGCCGCGGCGGACATCAATTACGTTCTGGCGCTGGCTCTTTTCGTCTTTGTCTGCTACCACGTGGCTGGCATCTGGCGCCGCGGCGTCGTCGGGCACCCGCTCGCCGTGATCAAAGGCCACGTAGCGTTCCTGGCGCCGATCAATGTCGTCGAGGAGCTGGCCAAGCCAATCTCGTTGTCGCTCCGACTTTTCGGCAACATCTTCGCCGGCGGCATCCTGGTCGCGCTGATCGCGCTGTTCCCGCCGTACATCATGTGGGCGCCCAACGCGATCTGGAAAGCCTTCGACCTTTTCGTCGGCGCGATCCAGGCCTTCATCTTCTCGATCCTGACCATCTTGTACTTCAGCCAAGCCATGGAGATCGAGGATCACCATGACTAAAGCCACCATGAATCGTTTTGTCCCAAGCACCATTACAGAGGCCTGGTAGACCCCTACCAGATATCAAGGAGGATAAGAATGGCTCTGGACCCCCAAGTCGCTGCCGCTGCACTCATCGGCGGTGGACTCATCATGGGCGGCGGCGCGATCGGTGCCGGTATCGGTGACGGTATCGCCGGCAACGCGCTGGTTTCCGGGATCGCCCGGCAACCCGAAGCGCAAGGCCGGTTGTTTACGCCGTTCTTCATCACCGTCGGTCTGGTTGAGGCGGCCTACTTCATCAACCTGGCCTTCATGGCGCTGTTCGTCTTCGCCACACCCGTCGGTACCTAGTTCGCTGTGATGGGTGACGCGAGCCTGAGCGTTCTGGCGTCCAGCCAGGTGGTGGCCGAGGGAGGCAACAACTTCCTCGTTCCCAACGGCACCTTCTTCTTCGTGCTGGCCATCTTCCTGATCGTGCTGGCCGTCATCGGCACCTTCGTCGTGCCGCCGGTCATGAAGGTGCTGCGCGAGCGCGACGCCATGGTCGCCAAGACGGTCGCCGACACCAAGAAGGCGGCCGAGCAGTTCGAAGCCGCTCAGGCCGATTACGAAGAAGCCATGACCGAAGCCCGGGTGAAGGCGTCGTCGTTGCGCGACAACGCGCGCGCCGAGGGCCGTAAGGTCGTGGAAGACGCGCGCGCCCGGGCCGAGCAAGAGGTGATGTCGGCGTTGCAGCTGGCCGCCCAGCAATTGAAGCGGGAAAGGGACGCCGTGGAACTGGACTTGCGTGCCAACGTGGCGTCCATGTCGACGACGTTGGCCAGCCGAATCCTCGGCGTCGACGTCGCCCCCGCTGCAGCGACCACATCCGCAACCAAGACATCCGGACGGTAATTACGTATGTCGACTTTCATCGGCCAGTTGGTGGGCTTTGCGGCCATCGTGTTCCTGGTGGTGCGTTATGTCGTGCCGCCGGTGCGTCGGTTGATGGCCGCGCGGCAAGCCACGGTGCGCCAACAATTGAAGGACGCGGCCGCGGCGGGCGACCGATTGACCGAGTCGACCACCGCCCATAGCAAGGCCGTGGAAGACGCCAAGGCGGAATCGAAACGCGTTGTCGAAGAGGCGGAGTCGGACGCCAAGCGCATCACCGAGCAGCTGGGGAACCAGGCCGGCGTCGAGGCCGAACGCATCAAGTCGCAGGGCGGCCGCCAGGTCGACCTGCTGCGTACCCAGTTGACCCGTCAGCTCCGTCTGGAACTCGGTCACGAAGCGGTGCGCCAGGCCGGCGAATTGGTGCGCAACTTCGTCGCCGACGCCGAGCAGCAGTCGGCGACCGTGGATCGATTCCTCGACGACCTCGACGAGATGGCGCCCGCATCGACCGACGTCCAGTATCCGCTGATGACCAAGATGCGCTCGTCGAGCCGCGTCGCGCTGACCAACCTCTCGGAGCGGTTCAACAGCATCGCCAAAGACCTTGACAACAAGGGACTTTCCGCCCTGTCCAGTGAACTGGTCGCGGTGGCCCAGATGCTGGATCGCGAAATCGTTGTCACCCGGTATCTCACCGTGCCAGCCGAGGACGGGGCCCCCAGGGCTCAGTTGATCGAGCGGTTGCTCTCCGGCAAGGTCGGCGACCCTACCCTCGACGTTCTGCGCCTAGCCGTATCGGAGCGTTGGTCGGCCAACTCCGACCTCATCGACGGCCTCGAGCACGTGTCGCGGCAGGCCTTGCTCGAAGTCGCCGAACGTGAGGACAAAGTCGACGACGTCGAGGAACAGCTGTTCCGGTTCTCGCGCATCCTGGATGCGCAACCGCGGCTGGGTATCTTGTTGGGTGACTACGCCGTTCCGGTGGAAGGCCGAGTTGCGTTGCTGCGCAAGGTGCTGGACAGCGCGAGCGCCAGGGTCAACCCGATCGTGACCGCACTGCTGACCCAGACGGTCGAGCTGCTCAGAGGCCAGCCGGCCGAAGAGGCCATTCAGTTTTTGGCAGAGGTTGCGGTGGCGCGCCGCGACGAAGTCGTCGCGCAAGTCAGCGCCGCGGCCGAACTGAGCGACGCTCAGCGCACCCGTCTCACCGAGGTGCTCGGCCGCATCTACAGCCATCCGGTTTCGGTGCAACTGCAGATCGATACCGACCTGCTGGGCGGGCTGCTCATCGCCGTGGCCGACGAAGTGATCGATGGGACGCTCGCGTCCCGCCTGACCGCGGCCGAGGCGCAGTTGCCCGACTGACCACCCCAGACCAATCACGAACCTATTCCGACACACGCGATACGAAGATCAAGTAGGAAGACGAAAAGCCATGGCCGAGTTGACAATCTCCGCTGATGACATTCAGAGCGCCATCGAGGAGTACGTAGGCTCTTTCACCTCCGACACCTCCCGCGAAGAGGTCGGTACCGTCGTCGACGCCGGTGACGGCATCGCCCACGTCGAAGGCCTGCCGTCCGTAATGACCCAGGAACTGCTCGAGTTCCCCGGCGGCGTGCTCGGCGTCGCGCTCAACCTCGACGAGCACAGCGTCGGCGCGGTGATCCTGGGTGACTTCGAGAAGATCGCAGAAGGCCAGCAGGTCAAGCGCACCGGCGAGGTCCTTTCGGTCCCCGTCGGCGACGCGTTCCTGGGCCGGGTGGTCAACCCGCTGGGTCAGCCCATCGACGGCCAGGGTGACATCGAAACCGACACGCGGCGCGCGCTGGAGATTCAGGCGCCCTCGGTGGTTCAGCGGCAAAGCGTGAAGGAACCGCTGCAGACCGGGATCAAGGCAATCGACGCGATGACGCCGATCGGCCGCGGCCAGCGCCAGTTGATCATCGGCGACCGCAAGACCGGCAAGACGGCCGTCTGCGTCGACACCATCCTCAACCAGCGGCAGAACTGGGAGACCGGCGACGAGCGCAAGCAGGTGCGCTGCGTGTACGTGGCCATCGGCCAGAAGGGCACCACGATCGCCTCGGTGAGGCGCGCCCTCGAGGAGGGCGGCGCGATGGACTACACCACCATCGTCGCGGCGCCGGCCTCCGACTCCGCCGGTTTCAAATGGCTTGCGCCCTACACGGGTTCGGCGATCGCCCAGCACTGGATGTACGACGGCAAGCACGTGCTGATCGTCTTCGACGACCTGAGCAAGCAGGCCGAGGCCTACCGCGCGATCTCGCTGCTGCTGCGCCGCCCCCCCGGCCGCGAGGCCTACCCGGGTGACGTGTTCTACCTGCACTCAAGGCTTTTGGAGCGCTGCGCCAAGCTTTCCGACGAACTCGGCGGCGGCTCGATGACCGGCTTGCCGATCATCGAGACGAAAGCCAACGACATCTCGGCCTACATTCCCACCAACGTCATCTCGATCACCGACGGGCAGTGCTTCCTGGAGTCCGACCTGTTCAACCAGGGTGTGCGGCCGGCCATCAACGTCGGCGTCTCGGTATCCCGTGTGGGTGGTGCCGCGCAGATCAAGGCCATGAAAGAGGTAGCGGGAAGCCTTCGCTTGGACCTTTCGCAGTTCCGCGAATTGGAATCCTTCGCCGCTTTCGCCTCCGACCTCGACGCGACCTCGAAGGCCCAGCTGGACCGTGGTGCGCGGCTGGTCGAACTGCTCAAGCAGCCGCAATACCAGCCGATGCCCGTTGAGGAGCAGGTGATTTCGATCTTCCTCGGCACCGGCGGTCATTTGGACTCTGTGCCAGTGGAGGACGTCCGGCGCTTCGAAACCGAATTGCTGGACCACATCCGGGCCTCCGAAGAGAAGATCCTGTCGGGTATTCGCGACACCCAGAAGCTCTCGGACGAAGCCTCCGACGAACTCGAGAAGGTCATCAACAACTTCAAGAAGGGCTTCGCCGCCACCGGGGGCGGATCGGTGGTACCCGACGAGCATGTCGAAGCGCTCGACGAGGGAGAGCTGGAGAAGGAATCGGTGAAGGTCAAGAAGCCTGCGCCGAAGAAGAAGGCAAAGAAGTAGCAACCGATGGCTGCCACACTTCGTGAATTGCGCGGACGCATCCGCTCGGCTGGGTCGATCAAAAAGATCACCAAGGCCCAGGAGTTGATCGCGACGTCGCGTATCGGGCGGGCGCAGGCTCGGCTCGACTCCGCCAGGCCGTACGCCTTCCAGATCACCGCGATGCTCACCACGTTGGCCGCCGAGGCCGCCTTGGATCACCCATTGCTCGTCGAGCGGCCAGAACCCAAGCGTGCGGGCGTACTGGTGGTGACGTCCGACCGAGGTCTGTGCGGCGCCTACAACGCGAGCATCTTCCGTCGCGCCGAGGAGCTCTTTTCCCTGCTTCGGGAGCAAGGCAAGGAGCCGGTGCTATACACCGTCGGCCGTAAAGCGCTGAACTATTACAAGTTCCGCAACTGGGACGTCAGCGGATCCTGGACGGGCTTCTCCGAGCAGCCGCAATACGAGAATGCCTCCGAGATCGCCGAGACCCTGGTCGATGCGTTCATGCTGGGTACCGGCGACGAGGACGAAAGTCAGTCCGACGTCGAGGGCGTCGACGAGTTGCACATCGTCTTCAGCGAGTTCAAGTCGATGTTGTCGCAGTCTGCAACCGCCCACCGGATCGCCCCCATGATGGTCGAATACGTCGAGGAACAGCAGCCCGAGGTGCGGACCTTGTATTCGTTCGAGCCGGATGCGACAACGCTTTTCGAGTCACTGCTGCCGCGTTATCTGACCACCCGCGTTTACGAGGCGCTGCTCGAAGCCGCGGCGTCGGAGCTGGCCTCGCGCCAACGCGCGATGAAGTCGGCCACCGACAACGCAGATGACCTCATCAAGGCCCTGACGCTGATGGCGAACCGCGAGCGGCAGGCCCAGATCACCCAGGAGATTAGCGAAATCGTCGGTGGCGCAAACGCGCTCGCCGATGCCCGCTAGGTAGCACCACTAGGAGCGAAAGAAATTATGCCTGCTACTACAGCAACCGACGAGAAGTCCAAGAAGTCGGCCAAGAGCGACACCAGCGGCCGGGTGGTACGGGTCACCGGACCCGTCGTCGACGTCGAATTCCCACGGGGTTCCGTGCCGGAGTTGTTCAACGCCTTGAATGCGGAGATCACCTTCGAGGAACTGGCGAAGACCCTCACGCTCGAGGTCGCCCAGCACCTCGGGGACAACTTGGTGCGCACCATCTCGCTGCAGCCCACCGACGGCCTGGTGCGTGGGGTCGAGGTGACCGACACCGGTCAGTCCATCTCGGTGCCGGTGGGCCAAGAGGTCAAGGGCCACGTGTTCAACGCCCTTGGGCACTGCCTGGACAAGCCGGGCTACGGAGAAGACTTCGAGCACTGGTCGATTCACCGCAAGCCGCCGCCGTTCGAAGAGCTCGAGCCCCGTACCGAGATGCTCGAAACCGGCCTCAAGGTCGTCGACCTGCTCACCCCGTACGTGCGTGGTGGCAAGATCGCGCTGTTCGGTGGTGCGGGTGTGGGCAAGACGGTGCTCATCCAGGAGATGATCAACCGTATTGCCCGTAACTTCGGTGGTACTTCGGTGTTCGCCGGGGTGGGGGAGCGCACCCGCGAGGGCAACGACCTCTGGGTCGAGCTGCAAGAAGCAGACGTGCTCAAGGACACCGCGCTGGTGTTCGGCCAGATGGACGAGCCGCCCGGCACCCGTATGCGGGTGGCGCTGTCCGCGCTGACCATGGCCGAGTGGTTCCGTGACGAGGCCGGCCAGGACGTGCTGCTGTTCATCGACAACATCTTCCGGTTCACCCAGGCCGGTTCGGAGGTGTCGACGCTGCTCGGTCGTATGCCGTCGGCCGTGGGTTACCAGCCCACGCTGGCCGACGAGATGGGCGAGCTGCAGGAGCGCATCACCTCGACCCGTGGCCGGTCGATCACGTCGATGCAGGCGGTTTACGTGCCCGCCGACGACTACACCGACCCGGCTCCGGCGACGACCTTCGCGCACCTGGATGCCACCACCGAGCTGTCGCGTTCGGTGTTCTCCAAGGGCATCTTCCCCGCGGTGGACCCGCTGGCCTCGAGCTCGACGATCCTCGACCCGAGCGTCGTCGGTGACGAGCACTACCGCGTGGCGCAGGAGGTCATCCGAATCCTGCAGCGGTACAAGGACCTTCAGGACATCATCGCGATCCTCGGTATCGACGAGCTGTCCGAAGAGGACAAGCAGCTGGTGCAGCGCGCGCGGCGCATCGAGCGGTTCCTGTCGCAGAACATGATGGCGGCCGAGCAGTTCACCGGTCAGCCGGGTTCGACGGTTCCGCTGAAGGAGACCATCGAGGCATTCGACCGCGTGACAAAGGGCGAGTTCGACCACGTGCCCGAGCAGGCCTTCTTCTTGATCGGTGGCCTGGACGACTTGGCCAAGAAGGCGGAGAGCCTTGGCGCCAAGCTCTAACTTGCAGCTGGGCCGAAAACTGGCTCGCACGCTATCGAAGGGGTCTGTGGCATGGCCGAATTGAACGTTGAGATCGTCGCCGTTGACCGAAAGATCTGGTCGGGTGAGGCAACTTTTCTGTTCACCCGCACCACCGTCGGTGAGATCGGCATCCTGCCCCGGCACATTCCGGTGGTCGCGCAATTGGTCGACGACGCAATGGTGCGCGTCGAAAGAGAAGGCGAGGACGATCTCCGGATCGCGGTGGACGGCGGCTTCCTGTCGGTCACCGAGGAGACGGTGACCATCCTCGCCGAATCCGCGGAGTTCGAGTCGGAGATCGACGAGAGCGCCGCGCGAGAGGCTTCTGAGTCGGACGATCCTCGTATCGCCGCCAGAGGGCGCGCGCGTTTGCGCGCCGTCGGCGCGATCGACTAACCGCCGATGAGCGCGCCCATGACCGGCATGGTCGTGCTCGTCGTCGTGTTGGCGGCCGCTGTCGTTGCGCTGAGTTATCGGTTGTGGAAGCTGCGCCAGGGCGGCACGGCGGGGATCATGAGAGACGTTCCTGCGGTGGGTGGCCACGGCTGGCGTCACGGGGTAATCCGTTACCGCGGCGGTGAAGCCGCGTTCTACCGGCTCTCCAGTCTGCGATTGTGGCCGGACCGACGGCTGAGCCGGCGCGGGGTGGAGATCGTGGCCCGGCGTGCGCCACGCGGCGACGAGTTCGACATCATGACGGACGAGATCGTCGTCATCGAGCTGCGCGACACGACCCAGGACCGCAGGTCTGGCTACGAGATCGCGTTCGACAAGGGCGCATTGACCGCGTTCTTGTCCTGGCTGGAGTCGCGGCCGTCGCCGCGTTCCCGCCGGCGCAGCATCTAGGCCACTTTTTCGGTCTGCTCGCGCTAACTCGCGCTGCCGCCCGGCTTCCAGAGCACATCGCCGTCGGGGTTGGCCACGCGCGACAGGATGAACAGCAGATCCGACAAGCGGTTCAGGTATTTCGCCGGCAGGACGTTGACCTGCTGGGGCGCGGCATTGACCGCGGCCCATGCCGAGCGCTCGGCCCGTCGCACCACGGTGCGGGCGACGTGCAAATACGCCGACAACGACGAACCACCCGGCAATATAAAGGAATTCAACTTCGGCAACGACTCGTTATATGTGTCACACCAGTTTTCGAGCCGATCGATGTAGGGCTGGGTCACCCGCAGCGCCGGATATTCGGGGTTCTCGACCACCGGGGTGGACAGATCCGCGCCGGCGTCGAAGAGGTCATTCTGGATCTGGCGCAACACGGCCGTGAGTTCCTCGTCGGGCCGACCGATGGCGACGGCGACGCCGATCGCCGAGTTGGCCTCGTCGCAGTCGGCGTAGGCCACCAGGCGGGGGTCGGTTTTGGGGACCCGCGAGAAGTCGCTCAGCCCCGTGGTGCCGTCGTCGCCGGTCCGCGTGTAGATGCGAGTCAGGTGTACTGCCATGAACAAACGGTACTGCGGCGGGTGAAGAGGCCGGGAGTTGGCTCGATTGCTGGCCGACTGACAAGCCGATACCGCTTCACTAGACTGACGCGGGTGGCTGAGCGATTCGTGGTGACCGGCGGCAACCGGTTGTCAGGCGAAGTCGCGGTGGGGGGCGCCAAGAACAGCGTGCTCAAGCTCATGGCCGCGACGCTGTTGGCTGAGGGCACCAGCACCATCACCAACTGCCCCGACATCCTGGACGTGCCGCTGATGGCGGAGGTCCTGCGCGGCCTGGGCGCCACCGTCGAACTCGACGGCGACGTCGCCCGAATCACCTCTCCCGATGAGCCGAAATACGATGCCGACTTTGCCGCGGTGCGACAGTTCCGGGCTTCGGTCTGCGTGCTGGGGCCGCTGGTCGGTCGGTGCAAGAGGGCCCGCGTCGCCCTCCCCGGTGGTGACGCGATCGGGTCGCGGCCGTTGGACATGCATCAGGCCGGCCTGCGCCAGCTGGGCGCGCAGTGCAACATCGAGCACGGATGCGTGGTGGCGCAGGCTGATACGTTGCGCGGCGCGGAGATTCAGTTGGAATTTCCGTCGGTGGGGGCCACCGAGAACATCTTGATGGCGGCGGTCGTGGCTGAGGGTGTGACCACGATCCACAATGCGGCACGTGAACCCGATGTCGTGGATCTGTGCACGATGTTGAATCAGATGGGCGCCCAGGTCGAAGGCGCGGGTTCGCCGACCATGACCATCACCGGCGTGCCGCGGCTGCACCCGACCGAACATCGCGTCATCGGGGATCGCATCGTCGCCGCCACGTGGGGCATCGCCGCCGCGATGACTCGCGGAGACATCTCGGTGACGGGCATCGATCCGGGACACCTGCAGGTGGTGCTGCACAAGCTGCACGACGCCGGCGCCACCGTCACCCAAACCGACACCAGCTTCCGGGTGGCCCAGTACGAGCGGCCGAAGGCCGTCAACGTGGCGACCCTGCCGTTTCCCGGGTTTCCCACCGACCTGCAGCCCATGGCGATCGCCCTGGCGTCGATCGCCGACGGCACCTCGATGATCACCGAGAACGTATTCGAGGCGCGCTTTCGTTTCGTTGAAGAAATGATTCGTCTGGGCGCCGACGCCCGCACCGACGGACACCACGCCGTCGTCCGCGGGCTGCCGCAATTGTCGAGCGCGCCGGTCTGGTGTTCGGACATTCGGGCCGGCGCCGGCCTGGTGTTGGCGGGTCTTGTCGCCGACGGCGACACCGAGGTCCACGACGTCTTCCACATCGATCGCGGCTACCCGTTGTTCGTGGAGAACCTGGCGATTTTGGGAGCGGAGATCGAGCGGGTAGAGTAACCAAAGTCAGTGCCCCACAAGCGCGATCACCGACGCGAAGGTGGACGAGAGCGGGGCCTTGACTCTCTCGCTGGATTGGTACTAGCCTGGCACGGCTGCTCCCGACACGGTCTCTGGAAGACCAAAAACTGGGAGTTGACTCCACTGCCGGACTCGTATTAAGCTGGCAGGGTTGCCCCAAAACGGGCGAAATAAGTGTTGTTTGAGAACTCAATAGTGTGTTTGGTCTTTTTATTTGTTGTTGTTTTTTGGCCATACCTAACACCCCCCGTGTGTGGGTATGGTGATTTTTGATGCCAGTTTTTGGTGTCTTTTTGTTAGGTCAGATTTTCTCTGATTGTGAATTCACCTCGTTCATCGAGGAGTTTTTGTTTGGAGAGTTTGATCCTGGCTCAGGACGAACGCTGGCGGCGTGCTTAACACATGCAAGTCGAACGGAAAGGCCCCTTCGGGGGTACTCGAGTGGCGAACGGGTGAGTAACACGTGGGCAATCTGCCCTGCACTTCGGGATAAGCCTGGGAAACTGGGTCTAATACCGGATAGGACCTTTAGACGCATGTCTTTTGGTGGAAAGCTTTTGCGGTGTGGGATGGGCCCGCGGCCTATCAGCTTGTTGGTGGGGTGACGGCCTACCAAGGCGACGACGGGTAGCCGGCCTGAGAGGGTGTCCGGCCACACTGGGACTGAGATACGGCCCAGACTCCTACGGGAGGCAGCAGTGGGGAATATTGCACAATGGGCGCAAGCCTGATGCAGCGACGCCGCGTGGGGGATGACGGCCTTCGGGTTGTAAACCTCTTTCACCATCGACGAAGGTTCGGGTTTTCTCGGATTGACGGTAGGTGGAGAAGAAGCACCGGCCAACTACGTGCCAGCAGCCGCGGTAATACGTAGGGTGCGAGCGTTGTCCGGAATTACTGGGCGTAAAGAGCTCGTAGGTGGTTTGTCGCGTTGTTCGTGAAATCTCACGGCTTAACTGTGAGCGTGCGGGCGATACGGGCAGACTAGAGTACTGCAGGGGAGACTGGAATTCCTGGTGTAGCGGTGGAATGCGCAGATATCAGGAGGAACACCGGTGGCGAAGGCGGGTCTCTGGGCAGTAACTGACGCTGAGGAGCGAAAGCGTGGGGAGCGAACAGGATTAGATACCCTGGTAGTCCACGCCGTAAACGGTGGGTACTAGGTGTGGGTTTCCTTCCTTGGGATCCGTGCCGTAGCTAACGCATTAAGTACCCCGCCTGGGGAGTACGGCCGCAAGGCTAAAACTCAAAGGAATTGACGGGGGCCCGCACAAGCGGCGGAGCATGTGGATTAATTCGATGCAACGCGAAGAACCTTACCTGGGTTTGACATGCACAGGACGCGTCTAGAGATAGGCGTTCCCTTGTGGCCTGTGTGCAGGTGGTGCATGGCTGTCGTCAGCTCGTGTCGTGAGATGTTGGGTTAAGTCCCGCAACGAGCGCAACCCTTGTCTCATGTTGCCAGCGGGTAATGCCGGGGACTCGTGAGAGACTGCCGGGGTCAACTCGGAGGAAGGTGGGGATGACGTCAAGTCATCATGCCCCTTATGTCCAGGGCTTCACACATGCTACAATGGCCGGTACAAAGGGCTGCGATGCCGCAAGGTTAAGCGAATCCTTTTAAAGCCGGTCTCAGTTCGGATTGGGGTCTGCAACTCGACCCCATGAAGTCGGAGTCGCTAGTAATCGCAGATCAGCAACGCTGCGGTGAATACGTTCCCGGGCCTTGTACACACCGCCCGTCACGTCATGAAAGTCGGTAACACCCGAAGCCAGTGGCCTAACCCTTTGGGAGGGAGCTGTCGAAGGTGGGATCGGCGATTGGGACGAAGTCGTAACAAGGTAGCCGTACCGGAAGGTGCGGCTGGATCACCTCCTTTCTAAGGAGCACCACGAAAAGCACTCCAATTGGTGGGGTGCGAGCCGTGAGGGGTTCTCGTCTGTAGTGGATGGGAGCCGGGTGCACAACAGCAAATGATTGCCAGACACACTATTGGGCCCTGAGACAACACTCGGTCGATCCGTGTGGAGTCCCTCCATCTTGGTGGTGGGGTGTGGTGTTTGAGTATTGGATAGTGGTTGCGAGCATCTAGATGAACGCGTAGTCCTTGTGGCTGACGTGTTCATCAAAATGTGTAATTTCTTTTTGATTTTTTTTGTGTGTAAGTAAGTGTTTAAGGGCGCATGGTGGATGCCTTGGCATCGAGAGCCGATGAAGGACGTAGGAGGCTGCGATATGCCTCGGGGAGCTGCCAACCGAGCATTGATCCGAGGATTTCCGAATGGGGAAACCCAGCACGAGTGATGTCGTGTTACCCGCATCTGAATATATAGGGTGCGGGAGGGAACGCGGGGAAGTGAAACATCTCAGTACCCGTAGGAGAAGAAAACAATTGTGATTCCGTAAGTAGTGGCGAGCGAACGCGGAACAGGCTAAACCGCACGCATGTGATACCGGGTAGGGGTTGTGTGTGCGGGGTTGTGGGAGGATACATCTCAGCTCTACCTGGCTGAGGGGTAGTCAGAAAGTGTCGTGGTTAGCGGAAGTGGCCTGGGATGGTCTGCCGTAGACGGTGAGAGCCCGGTACGCGAAAACCTGTCACCTACCTTGTATCAATTCCCGAGTAGCAGCGGGCCCGTGGAATCTGCTGTGAATCTGCCGGGACCACCCGGTAAGCCTAAATACTTCTCGATGACCGATAGCGGATTAGTACCGTGAGGGAATGGTGAAAAGTACCCCGGGAGGGGAGTGAAATAGTACCTGAAACCGTGTGCCTACAATCCGTCAGAGCCTCCTTGTGGGGTGATGGCGTGCCTTTTGAAGAATGAGCCTGCGAGTCAGGGACACGTCGCGAGGTTAACCCGTGCGGGGTAGCCGCAGCGAAAGCGAGTCTGAATAGGGCGCATCCCCTTTTGGGGTGTAGTGGCGTGTTCTGGACCCGAAGCGGAGTGATCTACCCATGGCCAGGGTGAAGCGCGGGTAAGACCGCGTGGAGGCCCGAACCCACTTAGGTTGAAGACTGAGGGGATGAGCTGTGGGTAGGGGTGAAAGGCCAATCAAACTCCGTGATAGCTGGTTCTCCCCGAAATGCATTTAGGTGCAGCGTTACGTGGTTCACCACGGAGGTAGAGCTACTGGATGGCCGATGGGCCCTACTAGGTTACTGACGTCAGCCAAACTCCGAATGCCGTGGTGTAAAGCGTGGCAGTGAGACGGCGGGGGATAAGCTCCGTACGTCGAAAGGGAAACAGCCCAGATCGCCGGCTAAGGCCCCTAAGCGTGTGCTAAGTGGAAAAGGATGTGCAGTCGCAAAGACAACCAGGAGGTTGGCTTAGAAGCAGCCACCCTTGAAAGAGTGCGTAATAGCTCACTGGTCAAGTGATTGTGCGCCGATAATGTAGCGGGGCTCAAGCACACCGCCGAAGCCGCGGCACATTCACCGTACGGTGGGTGTGGGTAGGGGAGCGTCCCTCATTCAGCGAAGCCTCCGGGTAACCGGTGGTGGAGGATGGGGGAGTGAGAATGCAGGCATGAGTAGCGATAAGGCAAGTGAGAACCTTGCCCGCCGTAAGACCAAGGGTTCCTGGGCCAGGCCAGTCCGCCCAGGGTGAGTCGGGACCTAAGGCGAGGCCGACAGGCGTAGTCGATGGACAACGGGTTGATATTCCCGTACCCGTGTATGGGCGTCCCTGATGAATCAGCGGTACTAACCACCCAAAACCGGATCGACCGTTCCCCTTCGGGGGCACGGAGTTTCGGGGCTGCGTGGGACCTTCGTTGGTAGTAGTCAAGCGATGGGGTGACGCAGGAAGGTAGCCGTACCAGTCAGTGGTAATACTGGGGCAAGCCTGTAGGGAGAGCGATAGGCAAATCCGTCGCTCATTAATCCTGAGAGGTGATGCATAGCCGATTGAGGTGAATTCGGTGATCCTCTGCTGCCAAGAAAAGCCTCTAGCGAGCACATACACGGCCCGTACCCCAAACCAACACAGGTGGTCAGGTAGAGAATACCAAGGCGTACGAGATAACTATGGTTAAGGAACTCGGCAAAATGCCCCCGTAACTTCGGGAGAAGGGGGGCCGGAATACCGTGAACACCCTTGCGGTGGGAGCGGGATTCGGCCGCAGAAACCAGTGGGTAGCGACTGTTTACTAAAAACACAGGTCCGTGCGAAGTCGCAAGACGATGTATACGGACTGACGCCTGCCCGGTGCTGGAAGGTTAAGAGGACCCGTTAACCGCAAGGTGAAGCGGAGAATTTAAGCCCCAGTAAACGGCGGTGGTAACTATAACCATCCTAAGGTAGCGAAATTCCTTGTCGGGTAAGTTCCGACCTGCACGAATGGCGTAACGACTTCCCAACTGTCTCAACCATAGACTCGGCGAAATTGCACTACGAGTAAAGATGCTCGTTACGCGCGGCAGGACGAAAAGACCCCGGGACCTTCACTACAACTTGGTATTGGTGTTCGGTACGGTTTGTGTAGGATAGGTGGGAGACTGTGAAATACAGACGCCAGTTTGTATGGAGTCATTGTTGAAATACCACTCTGATCGTATTGGACACCTAACGTCGAACCCTTATCGGGTTCACGGACAGTGCCTGGCGGGTAGTTTAACTGGGGCGGTTGCCTCCTAAAATGTAACGGAGGCGCCCAAAGGTTCCCTCAACCTGGACGGCAATCAGGTGTTGAGTGTAAGTGCACAAGGGAGCTTGACTGCGAGACTTACAAGTCAAGCAGGGACGAAAGTCGGGACTAGTGATCCGGCACCCCCGAGTGGAAGGGGTGTCGCTCAACGGATAAAAGGTACCCCGGGGATAACAGGCTGATCTTCCCCAAGAGTCCATATCGACGGGATGGTTTGGCACCTCGATGTCGGCTCGTCGCATCCTGGGGCTGGAGCAGGTCCCAAGGGTTGGGCTGTTCGCCCATTAAAGCGGCACGCGAGCTGGGTTTAGAACGTCGTGAGACAGTTCGGTCTCTATCCGCCGCGCGCGTCAGAAACTTGAGGAAACCTGTCCCTAGTACGAGAGGACCGGGACGGACGAACCTCTGGTATACCAGTTGTTCCACCAGGAGCACGGCTGGATAGCCACGTTCGGACAGGATAACCGCTGAAAGCATCTAAGCGGGAAACCTTCTCCAAGATCAGGTTTCTCACCCTTTTAGAGGGATAAGGCCCCCCGCAGACCACGGGATCGATAGGTCAGACCTGGAAGCTCAGTAATGAGTGCAGGGAACTGGCACTAACCGGCCGAAAACTTACCAACACACAATCGCAACCACAGTCCAATTCATGGCAGCAATGCCATGAACACCGCACCCCCCACCAAACAAATTTAAATAGAGTTACGGCGGCCACAGCGACAGGGAAACGCCCGGTCCCATTCCGAACCCGGAAGCTAAGCCTGTCAGCGCCGATGATACTGCCCATACGGGTGGAAAAGTAGGACACCGCCGAACATACACAAAAACACCCCCGGCAACGGGGGTGTTTTTGCATGTGCGGCCAAAATCAGTGGGGCACAGGGATTTAGGGACATGGCGGTGCGCCCCGTCGGGCCGGCCCATCGCGGACGGCCGTGAGTCCGATCGGGAAACCAGCACGCGGCTGCCGTCAGCAGGCAACACGGGATGCGCCCTGGGGCCGGCCGCAGTGAAGGCCCAAACTTCCGTCGCCGCACCAGGTGTCGACGCGCGTTCACCTGCCCGACCTGCGGGCAGCCCTACAGCTGATCGAATGGCCTTGCCCTGAACCGGGTCTCGACCCGGATGGCCGACATGTCGCCAGCCGGTTATCCGGCAAACGGCGGGCGCGCCATCACCGTAGGACGGATCCCGTAGCGCGGACCGGCGCCGTTCGAACCGCCGCCGACACCCGCCAGCGGCATCCCGCCCAACAGGTTTCCGGGCCCTGACGTCTCCGGGGTGGTGATGAAGCGGCTGATCGGAATCTGCGATGTCCCAGAAGCTATCGCCGGGCCCGCCGCGGAGGACCAGGTGGGCGGCACGGATAGGCCGCCGACCGGTGCAGCGGAAGCCAAAGTTGCCGATATGGCGCCGCTACCACCCGCCGCGCGCAGCGACGCCCCAAGGGCCGGCAGGCCCGCTGCGGCCTTGGCTCCCTCGCTGGCGGCCTTGGCAGCAGGCGCCAAACCCTTTGAGAGCGATAGGAAGTGGGTCGACATCCCGGTAACGCGATACATCATCGCGAGGGTGTTCTGGGTCGGGCTGGCGTATTCGGCCCACATGTCGAACACGGGATTTTGTTCCAGCACGTCTGTGATCGGCGGTGGGGGCGTGTTCGCCGCCGCGGGCGACGAGAGCGCCTGCAGTGTGGGCGGTACCGAGGAGAGCAACTGTGACTGTGTCGACTCTGCGCCGGCCGACGTGCCGGCCGCCTGGGCGACCGAGGCGGCTTGCATCGCCTCTCCAGCCGGATTGGTGGTCTCCGTCGGCCGAGTGAACGGTGTCACCTGGGTGACCGGGGCGGCCTGGCCGGCGTAGCCGTACATCGCGGTAGCGTCTTGCGCCCACATTTCGGCGTATTGCGCCTCGAGTGCAACGATCAGCGGCGTGTTTTGACCCAGGACATTCGTCGCCACCGCCTGGGCGAGCTGGGTGCGGTTGGCTTCGATCAACGGCGGGGGCACCGTAGCGGTAAACGCGGCTTCGTAAGCGCCCGTCGCGGCCCTGGCCGAAATGGCGGCCTGTTCGGCCTGCACGGCGGTGGCGCGCATCCACGTCACGTAGGGTTTGGCAGCCTCGGCCATTTGTGCCGACGCCGGGCCCATCCACTCTTCGCTTACCAGTTGCGTGATGATCGTGTCGTAGTCAGTGGCTGCGGAATCCAACTCCGCGGCCAGCATGTTCCAAGCCCATGCCGCGGCCATCATCGACCCAGGGCCCGGGCCGGAATACATGCGGCCAGAATGGATCTCCGGGGGTAACGCTCCGAAATCCAGCACGTATCCCCCTCAGCTGGACGCGGCGGCGTTGATGGCTTCGGTGGCCGCATATGAACCGGCGCCGAAGTGCAGCATTCTCACGAAGCTCTCGTGGATCACCGTGGCCTGGGCGCAGACCGTCTGATACATCTGGGCGTGCGTGGCGAACTGGGCCGCAACCAGCACCGACACCTCATCGGTTGCTGCGGGAACCACTCCCATCGTCGGCGCCGACGCAGCTGCATTTTGTGCGGCCAGCCCCGCACCGATGGCAGCCAAGTTCTGGGCTGCGGCGGTTAACGCTTCCGGCTGGGTGGTCACGAACGACACGGTGATTTGTCTCCTCGCTGGTTCCGGTTCAACGGTTTCCTCGGCTATCACAAGCCGCTCATCTGCGAGGTTAAGTGCTGCGTGGCCGAGAGTGTAATAGCAAAGACAAATGTTCATCTTCAGCTAGATTCAGTTCATTTCTATGAACTGACACGTACATATGCGTTCTTACGATCACATATGTGAACCATCGTCCACTTCTGAGGGATAGCCGCCGCGGCCGAAGAAGGGCCTCGCGTTCGTGACTCCATGGCCGACGGTGTCGGCAGCGCCGGACGGTACCCGCGCACAAGTATCTGACCACAGTTTCGGGCGGCGTTGGTGTGCTTGCGAAAGCCGTCGACAAGGCGAGGGGGCCAATTAGTGGATTACGGGGCGCTTCCGCCGGAAGTCAACTCCGGACGGATGTACGTCGGTGCGGGGTCAGGGCCGATGCTGGCGGCCGCGGCGGCCTGGGACGGGTTGGCCATCGACCTGTACACCACGGCAGCCTCCTACAGTTCGCTGATCTCCGAGCTCACGGGCGTGTGGACGGGTCCGGCGTCGGCGGCGATGGCCACCGCCTCGGCCCCGTATGCGGCGTGGCTGACCGCGACCGCCGCCCAGGCCGAGCAGACGGCCGTCCAGGCGAAGGCGGCCGTGGGGGCCTACGAGGCGGCGTTTGCGATGACGGTCCCGCCGCCGGTGATCGCGGCCAACCGCGCACAACTGATGATGTTGATCGCAACGAACTTCTTTGGTCAGAACCTGCCGGCGATCGCGGCTACCGAGGCCCAGTACGCCGAAATGTGGGCCCAGGATGCAGCCGCGATGTATGGTTACGCAGCCGCGTCGGCCGGCGCAGCCACGCTGACCACCTTCGACCAGCCGCCATCCACCACCAACCCGGCGGGGCAGGCCGGTCAAGCGGCCGCGGTCGCGCACGCCGCGGACGCGGCCGCCGAGACAGGCGCGCAGCCCGGTACGTCCTCGGCGCTGGCAAACTCCGGCTTAGCCGCCGGCGGAGCGGTGGATGGAGCCGCTGGGACTAGCGGATCGTCTGCATCGGAGTCTATGAAAAAGTGGACATCACTGTATACCAACCACCTTGGGATGGCCTATAGCCATATGGGCGACTGGGAGCACATGATGAAGATCTGGGAAGGTGTGATGCCAGCCGCCGGTGGCAGCAAAGGTGCGGCGGCCGCGGTCAGCTTGCGCGGTGTGGGTGGAACCCTGGGCGGCGCCCCGCTGTCCTCGGGTGCGTCCTCGTCGGTGTCGGCGGGTCTGGGCAGGGCGGGCACGGTGGGCCACTTGTCCGTGCCGCAAAGCTGGGCCGCGGCGGCCCCGGCGACAAGCGGGGAAATCGCGCCGTCGGCTGTCACCACCTCCGCTGGTGTCGGCCCCGAAGCCAAGGGAGGGGGCCTGCTCCGCGGCATACCGCTGACGGGTACGGGCCGTGCTACCGGGGGGAAGATCGTCGGACAGCGCTACGGGTTCCGTCAAATAGTGGTGGCGCGGCACGTAGTCGGCGGATAAGCGCTTAGGGTCGCGATTGCGCGCCGATCGCGGGTGACGAATCCCGCGGGTGGCCTAGTCGCCGGACGTGAACCACGCGACCTTGGCTTGCCAAGATCGGGCAGAACCGTAGGCGAAACCGATTGCGCTTAGACAGGCGCACAACCAGACGGGCAAGACGATATCGGAGCCCGCCCAGGAGGTGCCCATCTGGATCGCGGTAGCTGCCACGCCGAATGCGGCCGAGATCAGATAGAGGTCGACAGTCGTCGTCGAGCGGGGATCCGTCCGCAGTATCAGGAGTACTCGTCCGGCATAGACGAGGAGGTAGATCATCAGGCCGCCCAAGACCAACCAGTAAGCCGCCAGCCAGAAGTCGCTGGCCGGGGCGGCGAAGAAGTCGAGGTGATGACCTTCGTCGGCGATGACGAACAGCGCCACCAGCAGCGGAACCGCCACCCGTAGCGGACGCGTGACGTATTTGCGCAACAATTCGCGCTCGTAGGTTTCATCCACGAGGCGGATGAGCCCGTGCCGAATGATGGCCGTCACCGCGAAGATCCAGCAGATGTGGCCGAGGAGATGTTGGACGTTCCACAGCCCGAAGGCGCGGTGCAGGGGCGGACCGAGCGCGGCCGCAGCCCAATGTGACATCAGCAGCACGGCGCAGCCATGCAGTGCGATGTTGCGGGTGGCGCCGGCCTCCCATCGGGAGCGCCAGGTATCCCGCCGGATCCACAGGCTGCACAAGATGGCGACCAGGGTGGCGACGATGAGTGCGGTTTTGATCATTCAAACGGTCCCGGCAGCGCCGCTCAGACGGGCGGACTGTTGGGATCGGGGCGAAGGTCACGCAATCTGGGCGGGCCGGGCTGGGACTCCAGGTACTCGGCGACCGAGTCGGGGTCGATCAGGCCGTAGCGGACCTGCAGGTCAACTGGGTTCAACCCTAAAAACTTAGCCGCCCTGATCAGGTTGTCTGCGGTGATCAGCCTGCCCTCGCGAGCCGCCTTGTAGTACGCGGACTTGCGGTAACCGAATGCTTCGTAGACCTCGGTAGCCGCCAAAGGCCTACCCACCAGGTACGGCAGAACCACGGCTGGGTCCTTCGCACTGTCGTCCACAATTATGGACGATATCGCCGTTGGACGGACCTGGCAAAAGGAAACGTGAGTCATCGTGAATGCGCGCAGCCTACGTGATCGCCGCGCCCGGCCGTTAATCGAACAAAGTTGCGCAGCTGTGGGTCCTTTCCAGGTCTAGCAAGGTGCGTTTGCGCTGCAGGCCGCCGCCGTAGCCGGTGAGACTGCCGTTCGCGCCGATCACCCGGTGGCACGGGACGACGATGGAGATCGGGTTGTGTCCATTGGCCAATCCCACAGCGCGGGCCGACCCCGGGGCGCCGATCTGCTCGGCGATACGACCGTATGACCTCGTCTCTCCATACGGGATTTTCAACAACGCCTTCCACACGCGCCGCTGAAATTCGGACCCGTTCAGATCGAACGCGAAATCGAAGTCGGTGCGCTCACCGGCGAAGTAGGCGGCCAGTTGCTCGACGGCGTCGCCGAACGCCCCGGGGTTCGGCGCCCAGCCCGCGCGGTTCGGTTCATACGTCTGGTCGACCATCCGTAGGTGTGTCAGCACCGAGTCGCGCCCGGCCAGGGTCAGCAGTCCGATGGGGCTGTCGATGGTGCGGTACTCGATCATGCGACCTCCTGTGGCGGCCAATGGTTTACCGGATGTTCGAGAGTGGTCCAAAGGTATTGGGTGGCATACGAACGCCAGGGGCGCCAGCGGGCGCTGCGTTCGACGAGGGAACGTTCGTCGGCAGGCAATCCCAACTGTTTGGCGGCCAGGCGCAGCCCTAGATCGCTGGCGGGGAAGGCATCCGGGTCGCCGAGGCCGCGCATCGCGATCACTTCGGCGGTCCAGGGGCCCACCCCCGGCAACGCGAGTAATTGTTTGCGGGCGCTGTCCCAGTCGCTTCCGGTGTCTAAGACGATGCTGCCGTCGGCGAGGCCGGCGACCAACGCGCCCAGCGTGCGCTGGCGAGCCTTGGGCACCGCCAGATGGACGGGGTCGATGTCGGCGAGCTCTTCGACGGAGGGGAACGTGCGGGTCAGCGATCCCTCGGCGTCGTCGACCGGCTGTCCGTACGCGGCGACCAAGCGGCCTGCGTGGGTGCTCGCGGCCCTGGTGGACACCTGCTGTCCGAGCACCGCGCGTACCGCGAGTTCGGCTTCGTCGACCGTGCGGGGAATGCGCTGCCCGGGCGCCTTGGCCACCACGGGGCGCAGCTCGGCGTCGCCGCCCAGGGCTTCGTCCACCGCTTCGGGGTCCGCATCGAGGTCCAGCAGCCGCCGGCAGCGGGCGATCGCCGTTGTCAGGTCGCGGAAATCGTCGAGGACGAGGACGCAGCGCACATGGTCGGCAGCAGGGTCCAAGGTCACGATGGCGTTGCCGAACGGAAGGCGCAAGCTGCGTCGGTATGCGCCGCCGCGGACCTCCTCGCAACCGGGAACGACGCCGGCCGCGAGGTGGCCGAAGACTCCCTGGTAGGAGAACGGTGTGCGTACCGGGAGCCGAAGGCACACGGTGCCAGGCGAATTGCCCCCCGATGCGGGGCGTGCTGCGGCGCGCCCGCGTAGCGCGCTCGGTGTGACTTCGAACACCGAGCGGACGGTGTCGTTGAACTGGCGGATGCTGGAAAAGCCGGCGGCGAATGCGACGTCGCCGAACGGCAGGTCCGTGGTTTCGATCAGCACACGGGCGGTCTGTGCACGTTGCGCGCGGGCCAGCGCGAGGGGGCCGGCTCCGACCTCGGCCTGCAGCAGCCGTTCCAGCTGGCGAGTGGTGTAGCCGAGGTGGGCGGCCAGGCCGCCGACGCCCTCGCGGTCCACCGTGCCGTCGGCGATGAGCCGCATCGTCCGCGCCACGACGTCACCGCGCACGTTCCATTCCGGGGACCCCGGTGAGGCATCGGGACGGCACCGCTTGCAGGCGCGGAAGCCGGCGCGCTGGGCGGCCGCCGCCGTGGGGTAAAACCGCACGTTGCGGGCGAACGGCGGCCGCACCGGGCAGCTGGGCCGGCAGTAGATCCGGGTGGTCAGCACCGCGGTGACGAACCAGCCGTCGAACCGCGCGTCCTTGGACTGGACGGCGCGGTAGCAGCGGTCGAAATCGTCGTGCACGCTTCCAGACTTACACCCTCGCGCCGACAAAACTAGCGGAAAAGCGACATCGTCGTGGACGCGCGTACGCGCGACGACGCATCGCAGTGGGCCGGCCTGACCATACATCCGGCTTTCTTGTCGATTCGAGGCACGTGCAGCACGCGATGGTATTTACTGTGACCCAACTCGCCGGCTCTGGCGGTGTGACCCGACGGGGTGAGTGAGTTCGGGGAAAGGCGAACTGATGAAGCGGCTGGCGACGTGGTGGGGGCAGGACGACCACTTCGATTGGCTGACAGGCTATTTGCAAGCCCACGGGCTGAGCACCAACACCCGCAGGGTGTTGGCCGTTGTGGCGGCCTCATTGGTCCTGGTGCCCGTCAACGTGTTGTGGGGACCGGTCCCGTTGTATCCGCATGTGGCGCTGACGGTTTCGGTTCTGGCCGCCGTGATCGGGATGGTGATGACGGCGCTGTGGTTGAGTGGGTGGCCCACTCGGCGCCAGTCCATTTTTTACATCATGACCGGCTGCGTATCCATTGGCGGAGGCTGCCTGTGGCAGCCCCAGCCGCTGGTCGGGCTGATGGCATGCTCGGCGCTGTCGGTGACCGGCGGCTACATCGCCTTCTTCCACACCTCCAGGCTCATGGCGCTGAACTTCTGCGTGGCCAGCGCGATCGGCGCCTGGCAAGCGGTGCGCCTCGCCGCCACCGGGCAGGCGGTGCTGGCCTTCACCGGATACTTTCTGGTTCTGGAACTCAACGTGGTCGTTCCGCTCGCCATCCAGGTCGTGGTGCGCGCCCTCTGGGTGGACCTCTCGCGGGCCAACCGCGACCCGCTGACCGGTTTGCTGAACCGCCGAGCCTGCGACCGGGCGATAGTCGGTCGGATGCTCGCCGGCGCCCATCACATGTTTCTGGCGGTCGCGATGGTTGATCTGGACCGCTTCAAGGAGCTCAACGACACCCGCGGGCACGCCGCCGGCGATGAGGCGCTCATCGAGGTGGCCGGCACCCTGACGACCGCTAGTGGTGAGACCGCCATCGTCGGCCGCGTCGGTGGGGAGGAATTCTTGGTCGCCGACATTGTTTCCGCGGAACAGCTGCCGAAGTGGGGCGGAGACCTCTGTGACGCGATAGCCGAGATGAACGCCTCGGTGACCGCCAGCGTCGGAATCGCTACCCTGGCGCTGCGCAGCGTCGTCTCGGACTATGCCGAGCACGCGTTCCATCAATTGGTTGCCCAGGCCGACACCGCGATGTATGAAGCCAAACGGTGCGGCGGCAACCAAAGTCGCCACCGCCAGGTGGCGGTCTGAGCCCGCCGAAACCTACTGAGCGGGTGGAGCGACGTCGCCGAGTGACGCCAAACGGGTAGGGCGCTCGTGCCCGCGCAGGGTGACGGTGTCGCCCATTGACCAACGCGCCCGCTCGTTTTCGCTTGCACCCTCGACGGCGTCGGCGGTCGCAAGCAGACGGTTGGTGTGTGACTTGGCCAGTTCGCACAGCCGGGCAGCCTCGTTGACCGGCGCACCGATCACGGTGTACTCGAATCGTTCTTTGGCGCCGACGTTTCCGGCGACGACTTGGCCTGCCGCCACGCCGATGCCGGCCTCGAGGTCGGACATTTCGTCGGCCAGCCGCTCGGCAATACACCGCGCGGCGGCCAGGGCTGCATCTTCGGGACTATCCAGGCGGTTCGGCGCCCCGAAGATGGCCAGCGATGCATCGCCTTCGAATTTGTTGACCAGCCCGCAGTAGCGATCCACCTCCTCGACGACGATCGCGAAGAAACGGTTCAGCACCGCAACGACTTCCGCCGGAGGTCGGCTCGTCACCAGCTGTGTCGACCCGACGATATCGATGAACACGACGGCCACATGGCGTTCTTCGCCGCCCAGCTTCGGCCGCTCGCGTTCCGCGGCCAGCGCGACCTCACGTCCGACGTGGCGACCGAACAGATCACGGACACGTTCGCGCTCCCGCAGACCGTCGACCATCGTGTTGAAGCCACGTTGCAGCTCACCGAGTTCGGTGCCGTCGAACACCACGAGGTCCCCGCGCAGATCGCCCCGCTCGACGCGGGCCAGCGCGGCACGGACCACCCGCACCGGTGTCGCAGTGAGCCAGGCCAGGATCCACATCAGGGTGCACCCGAAGACCAACGGGACCATCGACACGATCAGTACGCCCACCGCGAACTGGGTCTGGGTCAGATTGCGCAACACGAGCTCGAAAAAGGCCAGCATCATGATCCCGATGACGGGCACGGCCGAACCCAGAAACCAGACCACCATCGTCCGGCCCATGATGCCCGCCGCCAACCGTCGTGGCGGTGGCCCGGCCTCGAGCGCCTGCGCGGCGACGGGACGCAGCGCGAACTCGGCGAGTAGGTAGCTAGCGGTGGCGACCACCACCCCGCTGAAGCTCACGACGAGAAGGAACCGCGGGATGAACTGTGTGTTGACCATGCCGTACAGCGTCGTCAGCAGCACCGTCCCGATGCCCCATAAGACGAGGTCGACAACGGCGATGCGCCACGGGGCGACAAAGGTGTTGCGCTCGTCCTCTCGAGTGGGCTTGCGCTCCTCGATCGCCCAGCGCAGGGCGATTACGGTCCGGCGGGTGATCCAATACGTGCCCCATGCCGAGGCCGCCACGATGTAGGCCGGTGCGACGCCGAATGTGATCCACGCCGGCGCGTCGTCGAACACGCTCGGCACCGGAATGGCGACCGTCACCAATAGCAGGGCGACGGCGGCCCCGATCAGGTTCGCTCCCAGCACCAGCACCGTCATGATGATTTGGATGCGTACCCGGCGCCGGCTCTGGCTTTCCGCCACCCGCCCGAGCAGCAGGGAGCCATACGCCGGCGTCTCTGGCAGACGGCCGCTCTGACGGGTGACCCGCTCGAGCACCCCGCCGATTCGCTGTGCCACGGACTGCTTGGCCGACATGGTGGCGTCAGCCTAATTTGTCGGCCACGCTCTAAGGTGAGTCGGGTGCGTCTAGTGATCGCTCAGTGCACCGTTGACTATGTCGGCCGGCTCACCGCGCACCTGCCCTCCGCGCGCAGGCTGTTGCTGTTCAAGGCAGATGGATCGGTCAGCGTGCATGCCGACGACCGTGCCTACAAACCGCTGAACTGGATGAGCCCGCCCTGCTGGCTGAGCGAACAGGCCGGCGATCCGGCGCCGGTGTGGGTCGTCGAGAACAAGGCGGGCGAACAACTGCGCATCACCGTCGAGGAGATCGAGCACGACTCCAGCCATGATCTCGGCGTCGACCCGGGGCTGGTCAAGGACGGTGTCGAAGCGCACCTGCAGGCGCTGCTTGCCGAGCACGTGCAACTGTTGGGCGAGGGGTACAGCCTGGTACGCCGCGAGTACATGACCGCCATCGGGCCCGTCGATCTACTGTGCCGTGACGAACGCGGTGGCTCGGTGGCGGTGGAAATCAAGCGGCGCGGCGAGATCGACGGTGTTGAGCAGCTCACGCGCTACCTCGAGCTGCTCAACCGCGACAGCCTGCTGGCGCCGGTGCAAGGGATCTTCGCGGCTCAGCAAATCAAGCCGCAGGCGCGCACCCTCGCCGTCGATCGTGGGATCCGTTGTGTGACACTAGATTACGACAAGATGCGCGGCATGGACAGCGACGAGTACCGGCTGTTTTGAAGGCTCGTCACTAGACTGATCGCATGCCTCGGCGCCGCACACCGCCACGTCGCCAGCGGCCGTCAGCGCCGCCGCCGGCGCTGCGCCGGGTAGAGGTCGGGCCCGACGGCCACAAGTACGAGGTTCGTCCCGTTGCGGCGGCCCGTGCGGTCAAGACCTATCGGTGCCCCGGGTGTGATCACGAAATCCGCTCCGGCTCAGCACATCTGGTGGTGTGGCCGATCGAATCGGCGTTCGGGGGCGGCGCGGGTCACGTCGAGGACCGCCGGCATTGGCACACGCCGTGCTGGGCGCACCGCGCAACCCGCGGTCCCACCAGGAGGTGGTCTTGAGTGTCGGCTCTCAGGCGGCCGGTTCGACGAGCTCGATCAGAACTCCGCCGCCGTCCTTGGGGTGGATGAAGTTGATCCGGGAGTTTGCCGTGCCGCGACGCGGTGCCTCGTAGATCAACCGCACGCCCTGCTCGCGCAGCCGCTCGACCATGGTGTCGAGGTCGCTGACCCGAACGGCCATCTGCTGGATGCCCGGTCCGCGCTTGTCGAGGAACTTCGCGATCGTCGAGGAGTCGTCGATCGGGGCCATCAACTGGATCTGTGCGGTGCCCGCCGGGGCACCCCGCACTGCCAGCATGGCCTCGCGGATTCCCTGCTCCTCGTTGACTTCCTCGTGCACCAGGATCATGCCGAGGTGGTCGTGGTACCAGGTGATGGCGGCGTCCAGGTCGGCGACCGCGATGCCGACGTGATCGATCGCCGTTACCAGCGAGGTGGCCAGGATCTGACGGGCGTCAACTTGATCGGTCGTCATCACATAACGGTAACCTGACGGCAAAGATTGCGCTTCTCCGGGAGGTCGAAAGGGCCATCCAGGGCGCGCTAGTAGGCCTGAGGAGAGAATCATGACGACGTCGGTGATCGTTGCTGGAGCACGGACCCCCATCGGCAAGCTGATGGGTTCGCTGAAGGATTTTTCGGGCAGCGATCTGGGTGCCATCGCGATCGCCGGCGCGCTGGAGAAGGCGAACGTGCCTGCGTCGGCGGTCGACTACGTGATCATGGGCCAGGTGCTGACGGCCGGGGCCGGTCAGATGCCGGCGCGCCAGGCGGCCGTGGCGGCCGGCATCGGCTGGGATGTGCCGTCGCTGACGATCAACAAGATGTGTTTGTCCGGTATCGACTCCATCGCGCTGGCTGACCAGCTCATTCGCGCCGGGGAGTTCGATGTGGTGGTGGCCGGCGGTCAGGAGTCCATGTCGAAGGCGCCCCACCTGCTGATGGACAGCCGGTCGGGCTACAAGTACGGCGACGTCACGGTCTTGGACCACATGGCCTACGACGGTCTGCACGACGTGTTCACCGACCAGCCGATGGGCGCGCTCACCGAGCAGCGCAACGACGTCGACAAATTCACCCGCCAGGAGCAGGACGAGTTCGCTGCGGGTTCGCATCGGAAGGCGGCCGCGGCGTGGAAGGACGGCGTCTTCACCGACGAGGTGGTGCCGGTCCAAATCCCGCAGCGCAAGGGTGATCCGCTTCAGTTCACCGAGGACGAAGGCATCCGCGCCAACACCACCGGGGAGTCGCTGGCCGGCCTCAAGCCGGCATTTCGCCGGGATGGCACCATCACCGCGGGTTCGGCCTCCCAGATCTCCGACGGCGCGGCCGCGGTGGTGGTGATGAGCAAAGCCAAGGCGCAGGAGCTGGGGCTGAGCTGGCTGGCCGAGATCGGTGCGCACGGCGTGGTGGCCGGGCCGGACTCCACCCTGCAGTCGCAGCCGGCCAACGCGATCAAGAAGGCGATCGACCGCGAGGGCATCTCCGTAGACCAACTCGATGTCGTCGAGATCAACGAGGCGTTTGCGGCGGTGGCGCTGGCCTCGACCCGCGAACTCGGCCTGAATCCCGACATCGTCAACGTCAACGGCGGTGCGATCGCCGTCGGGCATCCCATCGGGATGTCGGGAGCGCGAATCACGCTGCATGCGGCCCTCGAACTGGCCCGGAAGGGCTCCGGGTACGCCGTCGCCGCGCTGTGCGGGGCCGGCGGACAGGGTGACGCCCTGATCCTGCGGGCAAGTTAGCCAGCGATTGGGCCTTCCCCGCGACGTTGCTGGGGAGGGAAACGGGGGGAACTAGTGTGATCTTCGTCATATCGGCCGATCACGCCCTTTTTTTGAAGTGGTTTTTGGCCTCGCCGACCGCACGCCTGAGCACTGCAACCACCGGGTGGAGCGGTAGCCCTCGCGCATGACAAACTTGACGGCGTGACGCGTCCGCGACCCCCCATCGGCCCCGCACTGACCGGTGCTGTCGATCTGTCCGGTCTCAAGCAGCGCGCCCAGCCGGCAGGCGGCGCTGCCGGGGGACCACCGCCGGCGCCCGCCGACGGCGGTGCCGGCATCACCACGGTCACCGAGGCCAACTTCGAAGCCGAGGTTCTGCTCCGGTCTGAGGAAGTGCCGGTCGTCGTGCTGCTGTGGTCGCCGCGCAGCGACGCATGCGTCCAGCTCCTCGACACGCTGTCCGTGCTGTCCGGCCAGGACAACGGCAAGTGGTCGCTGGCGACCGTCAACGTCGATGTCGCGCCAAGGGTCGCGCAGATCTTCGGTGTCGATGCGGTCCCGACCGTGGTGGCGCTCGCGGCCGGGCAGCCGATCTCGAGTTTCCAAGGCGTGCAGCCCCCCGAGCAGTTGCGCGGCTGGCTGGACCAAATCCTTTCCGCGACAGCCGGGAAGCTCAGGGGCGCAACGGGTTCCGCGGAGCCCGATGTCGTCGACCCCGAGCTGGCCGCGGCCCGCCAGCAGCTGGAGGACGGCGACTTCGAGGCCGCCAAGGCGTCGTATCAGTCGATCCTGGACGCCAATCCGGCCAGCGTGGAGGCCAAGGGCGCGATCCGGCAAATCGACTTCCTGACGCGCGCGACCGCGCAACGCCCGGACGCCATCGCTGTGGCCGACGCCGCGCCGGGCGACATCGAAGCCGCCCTCGCGGCCGCCGACGTGCAAATCCTCAACCAGGAGGTCGCCGCCGCGTTTGAGCGCCTGATTGCCTTGGTGCGCAGCACATCCGGCGACGACCGCGCCCTGGTGCGCACTCGCCTGGTCGAGCTGTTCGAACTTTTCGACCCGGCCGACCCGGAGGTCGTCGTCGGACGGCGCAACCTCGCCAACGCGCTCTACTGACGCGAATTCAGCTCCACGAACGTCGAGTTGTCGGGGCGCACAGCGCCGAAACCGCGCAACGAGTCCACGTTCGGCGCGGTAATCAGCCCTACTCGGGTTCCAGCCACAGAGCCGACGTGGGCGGCAACACCAGCACCGCCGAGGCCGGTCGCCCATGCCACGGGTCGTCGGTGGCGTCGACACCGCCCATGTTGCCGATTCCCGAACCGTTGTAGATGGTTGCGTCGGTGTTGAGCACCTCGCGCCAGCGGCCGGCCGACGGCAGGCCCAGCCGGTATCCGCCATGCTCGGCGCCGGCGAAATTGAACACGCACGCCATCACCGAGCCGTCCTTGCCGTAACGCAGGAAGCTCAAGACGTTGTTGCCCGAGTCGTTGGCGTCGATCCAGGAGTAGCCATCGGGAACGGTGTCTTGGCTCCACAGCGCGGGGTGGCTGCGGTAGACGTCGTTGATGTCGCGCACCATGCGCAGGATCCCGTTGGAGAATCCCTGCTCGTCGAGCTGCCACCAATCCAGGCCGCGCTCTTCGGACCACTCGGCGCGCTGGCCGAATTCCTGGCCCATGAACAACAATTGCTTGCCCGGGTGCGCCCACTGGTAGGCCAGCAGGCTGCGCAGCCCCGCGGCTTTGATGTGATTGTTGCCCGGCATCCGTCCCCACAGCGTTCCCTTGCCGTGGACCACCTCGTCATGGCTGATCGGCAGCACGTAATTCTCGCTGAACGCGTAGAGCATCGAGAACGTCATCTCGTGGTGGTGGTAGCTGCGATAGATCGGATCGCGGCTGATGTAGTCGAGCGTGTCATGCATCCAGCCCATGTTCCACTTCATCGAGAAGCCCAGGCCGCCAAGGTTTGTCGGTCGGGTAACCCCGGGCCACGAGGTCGACTCCTCGGCGATGGTGACGATGCCCGGGGCGGCCTTGTGGGCCGTGGCGTTCAGCTCCTGCAGGAACTGCACCGCTTCGAGGTTTTCTCGACCGCCGTAGATGTTGGGTGTCCAGCCACCTTCGGGCCGCGAGTAGTCCAGGTACAACATGGACGCCACCGCGTCCACCCGTAGGCCGTCGATGTGGAACTCTTCGAGCCAGAACAGGGCGTTGGCCACCAGGAAGTTGCGCACCTCACGGCGGCCGAAGTCGAAAACGTAAGTGCCCCAGTCGAGTTGCTCGCCGCGCTGAGGGTCGGAATGTTCATAGAGCGGGGTGCCGTCGAAGCGTGCCAGCGCCCACGCGTCCTTCGGGAAGTGCGCCGGCACCCAGTCCACGAGCACGCCGATACCGGCTTGGTGCAGCGCGTCGACCAAGGCCCGGAATTCGTCGGGTGTGCCGAATCGCGACGTCGGGGCGTAGTACGACGTGACCTGGTATCCCCAGGACCCGGCGAACGGATGCTCGGCCACGGGCAGCAGTTCGACGTGGGTGAATCCGTGCTCCGCGACGTAATCCGTCAGCTCGCGGGCCAACTGACGGTAGTTGAGCCCGGGCCGCCATGAACCCAGGTGCACCTCGTAGGTGCTCATCGGCTCGAACACCGGGTTGCGCCCGGCGCGCTGTGTCATCCAGTCGGCGTCTTCCCAGGTGTACCTGCTGCGGGTCACCCGGGAGGCCGTGTGCGGCGGCACCTCGGTGGCAAAGGCCATGGGGTCGGCGCGCTCGGTTACGACGCCGTCGGCGCCGTGGACGCGGAACTTGTAGAGGCCCTCGAGCGGGAAGCCGGGCCAAAACAGCTCCCACACACCTGTGGAGCCCAACACCCGCATCGGGGCTTCGTTCCCGGTCCAGCCGTTGAACTCACCGATCAGGGTGACGCCCTTGGCGTTGGGCGCCCACACCGCAAACGACACCCCGTTCACGACGCCGTCGGCCGTGGTGAACGAGCGAGGATGGGCGCCAAGGACTTCCCAAAGCCGCTCGTGGCGGCCTTCGGCGAACAGATGAAGATCAACCTCGCCCAGGGTGGGCAAGAAGCGGTAAGCGTCGGCGACGACGTACGGGTCGGCACCCTCATAGGTGATCCGTAGCCGGTAGTCGATCAGGTTGGTGAACGGCAGCACCACGGCGAACAGGCCGGATTCGATATGCTGCATCGGGAAGCGGTCCTCGCCGACGAGCGCGACGACTTCGGCCGCGTGTGGCCGGTACGCCCGAATGACGGTGTGGTCGCCGTATTCGTGAGCTCCCAGAATGTTGTGCGGGTTGTGGTGCGTGCCAGCGACCAGGCGCGACAGATCGGCAGGATCGGGCGCCAGGTGCGTCCGAGCGAGTTGGTCGGCTTGGCTCATGTCCCTTTCACCTCCGGTCCGTTTCATGTCGTGTCTCAATGCCTGCGCAGCAGCGCCATTCGGGCGTCATGCGGCACGAGCGGCATGTTGATGATGTGCGCGACCGCCCGCCCGGGATCGATGCGAACGTAATTGGCTTGCCCCCATTGGAATTCCTGGCTGGTGATCTCGTCGCGCACCCAAAAGCGCTCGTAAGGCTCCATACCCAGTGCGGCCATATCTAAAAACAGCGTCGCTTCCTCGGGACCGAAAGCGTTGAGCGTCACCACCACCAACACGCAGTCACCGGTCGCCGGATCGAACTTGCTGTAGGCGAGCAACGCGTCGCTGTCCACGTTGTGGAAATGGATGTTGCGCAGCTGCTGCAGCGCGGGATGTAGTCGCCGAATCGCGTTGAGCTGCGCGATGAATGGCTCGAGCGACCTTCCTTCGGCGAGTGCGCCCGCGAAATCGCGCGGCCGCAATTCGTACTTCTCCGAGTCCAGGTACTCCTCGCTGCCCTCGCGCACGGCACGGTGCTCAAACAGTTCGTACCCCGAGTACACACCCCAGGCCGGTCCCATGGTCGCGGCCAGCACCGCACGGATGGCGAACATCCCGGGCCCGTTGTGCTGCAAGATGGCGTGCAGGATGTCGGGGGTGTTGACGAACAGGTTGGGTCGGCGGAAGTCGGCGAGGGCGGCGATGTCGTTACCGAATTCGGTCAGTTCCCACTTCGCCGTGCGCCAGGTGAAGTAGCTGTACGACTGCGTGAATCCCAGTTTTGCCAGTCCGTACTGGCGGGCCGGCGGGGTGAAGGCTTCGGACAGAAACAGCACATCGGGATCGATCGCCTTGACCGCGGCGATCAACCACGCCCAGAAGTCCGGCGGTTTGGTGTGCGGGTTGTCGACGCGAAAGAACTTGACGCCGTGGTCCATCCAGTGCCGGACCACGCGCAGCACCTCGTCATACAGGCCGGCCGGGTCGTTGTCGAAGTTGATCGGATAGATGTCCTGGTACTTCTTCGGTGGGTTCTCCGCATAGGCGATGGTGCCGTCGGGCAATTCGGTGAACCAGCTGCGGTGGTTACGCGCCCACGGATGATCCGGTGCGCATTGCAACGCCAGATCCAGCGCCACCTCCATGCCCAATTCGCGTGTCGCGGCGACGAAGCCGTCGAAATCCTCGATGGTGCCCAGATCCGGGTGGACGGCGTCGTGGCCGCCCTCGTCGCTGCCGATCGCCCAGGGAGACCCCACATCTCCGGGAGCGGCGGTGGGGGAGTTGTTGCGCCCCTTGCGATGTACCTTGCCGATCGGATGGATCGGCGGCAGGTAGACGACGTCGAACCCCATCGCTGCGATGCGCGGAAGCGCGGCGGTCGCCGTGGCGAAGGTGCCGTGCACGGGGTTGCCGTCGGCGTCCCATCCGCCGGTCGAGCGGGGAAACATCTCATACCAGGAGCCGAACCGGGCCAGCGGCCGGTCCACCCAGACGCTGTACTGCTCGCCCCGGGTGACGAAATCGCGCAGCGGGTGGTCCGCCAGGATTTCTTCGATCTCCGCTCCCAGCGCCAGCGCGGTCCGGGTGACCGGGTCGCCCGGTGTGCGCAGCGCGGCGGCGGCGGCCAGCAGCGGTTCGCGCCGGGGGCGTGGCACCTCCGTCGCGGCGCGCTCGAACAACCCGGCGCCGACCAGAAGGTCGTTGGACAGTTCCTTCTCGCCCTGACCGGCGTCCAGTTTGGCGACCAGCCCATGCCGCCAGGAGTGAATCGGGTCGCCCCACCCGTCGACGCGGAAAGTCCACAGCCCGACCTGGTCGGGGGTGAACTGGCCGTGGAACACATAGGGTTCCAGGCCCATCGACATCGGCAGCGACAGCGGCTTGATCCGTTGCTGGTCGACCCTGCCGTCGCGATCGGTGACCGGCTTTGCCGGGGCCTGAACCGCTTTGACGCGGCGAGTCTCCGTTACTTGCGGATAGCCCGGCCCGAGGTAGCGCACGACCAGCGTTGCCGCGACGGCCTCGTGGCCTTCGCGCCATACCGCGGCGCTGACCGGCACGACTTCGCCGACCACAGCTTTCGCGGGAAACGCGCCACAGGAAACTACCGGCTGGACGTTATCGATCTCGACACGACCGGGCACCACCACTCCGTTCCGATTTGCCCGGTTCCTCCGCGCCCCGCTTCGCGGGCCGCAATCGTCACCGGGAGCGTTCCGATTGTGCGCGGACAACCCGGCGGTGTGCTCCGTGCGGAATGCCGCTCGTCGGGAAACTTCCTGTCGTGGGGAACTTTCTGTGCGGGGAAGCATCGTTGCGACCCCGATAACTAACCGATACCCACCCTAGTCTTCGGTCACACCCCGCTGCGGAAAGCGGTCTTTCCCGCCGTCGTGCGCCGGCCGGAATCCTCAGTAAGGTAGGGACGCGTGAAAGCCCTCCGCCGGTTTACCGTCCGTGCTCATCTTCCCGAGCGTCTGACCGCGCTGGACCAGCTGTCGACCAACCTGCGATGGTCGTGGGACAGGCCGACCCGAGATTTTTTCGCGACCATCGACCCGGACCTGTGGCAGCGGTGCGGCTGCGATCCGGTGGCGTTGCTGGGCGCGGTCAACCCGGCGCGGCTTGACGAGTTGGCGATCGACGAGGCGTTTCTTCGCCGCCTCGATGAGTTGACCGCCGACCTGAACGATTACCTGAGCCGTCCGCTGTGGTACCAGCAACAGCAGGAACAGGGTTCGGAACACGGGCGAGCCATGCCCGCCACCGTCGCCTACTTCTCGATGGAGTTCGGCATCGCCGAAGTGCTGCCCAACTACTCCGGTGGCCTGGGAATCCTCGCCGGTGACCACCTGAAGTCCGCATCGGACCTGGGTGTGCCGCTGGTGGCGGTGGGCCTTTACTACCGCTCCGGCTACTTCCGCCAGTCATTGACCGCCGACGGCTGGCAGCACGAGACCTACCCGTCGCTGGACCCGCAGGGGCTGCCGTTGCGGCTGCTGACCGATGCCAGCGGCGATCCCGCCCTGGTTGAACTGACGCTGCCGGACTCCGCGCAGTTGCACGCCCGGATCTGGGTTGCGCAGGTCGGCAGGGTCCCGCTGCTGTTGCTCGATTCCGACGTCCCCGAGAACGAGCATGATCTGCGCGGTGTCACCGACCGCCTGTACGGCGGCGATCAGGAACACCGGATGAGGCAGGAGATCCTGGCCGGCATCGGCGGGGTGCGGGCGATCCGCGCCTACACCGCCATCCATGGCCTGCCCGCGCCCGAGGTGTTCCACATGAACGAGGGGCACGCGGGGTTCCTCGGCGCGGAACGCATTCGTGAGCTGATGACCGGTCCGGGGTTGGACTTCGACACCGCGCTGACGGTCGTGCGCTCCAGCACCGTGTTCACCACCCACACCCCGGTACCCGCCGGCATCGACCGGTTCCCGGTCGACATGGTGCGGCTGTATTTCGATGACCATGTCGGCGACGAGTCGGAATCCGGCCAGCAGAGCGCGACGGCCGATGCCACCCGGGCGCCCGCATTGCTGCCGGGGGTACCGACGGCGCGCATCCTGGCGCTCGGGGCCGAGGACGACCCGACCAAATTCAACATGGCCCACATGGGGCTGCGGCTGGCCCAACGGGCCAACGGGGTGTCGTCGCTGCACGGCCGGGTGAGCCGGGCCATGTTCAACGAGCTGTGGCCCGGATTCGACAGGCGCGAGGTGCCGATCGGGTCGATCACCAACGGCGTCCACGCGCGCACCTGGGCGGCGCCGCAATGGCTGCAGCTGGGCCGTGAGCTGGCAGGGTCGGATTCCTTCAGCGATCCCGGGGTGTGGCTGCGCCTCCAGCAGGTCGATGCCGGCCACCTGTGGTGGATTCGCTCGCAATTGAGGTCGCTGCTGGTCGACGACGTCCGCCGCCGGCTGCGCCGCTCATGGCTGGAACGCGGCGCCTCGGACGCCGAATTAGGTTGGATCGCAACGGCTTTCGATCCAGAAGTGCTGACCATCGGGTTCGCCCGGCGGGTGCCGACGTACAAGCGGTTGACGTTGATGCTGCGTGACCCCCACCGGCTGGAGCAGCTGCTGCTGGACGACGAGCGGCCGATCCAGCTGATCGTCGCCGGTAAGTCACACCCGGCCGACGACGGGGGCAAAGCGTTGATCCAGCAGGTGGTGCGCTTCGCCGACCGGCCCGAGGTGCGGCACCGCATCGCGTTTTTGCCCGACTACGACATGTCGATGGCGCGGCTGCTGTATTGGGGCTGCGACGTCTGGTTGAACAACCCGCTGCGGCCGTTGGAGGCCTGCGGCACTTCGGGAATGAAGAGCGCACTCAACGGCGGGCTGAACCTGTCCATCCGCGATGGCTGGTGGGACGAATGGTACGACGGCGAAAATGGTTGGGAGATACCGTCTGCCGACGGTGTGACCGACGAGGCGCGCCGCGACGACCTGGAGTCCAGCGCGCTCTACAAGTTGCTGGAAGAGTCCGTGGCACCGAAGTTCTACGAGCGTGACGAACACGGGGTGCCGCCACGGTGGATCGCCATGGTGCGCCACACCGTGCAGACACTCGGCCCGAAGGTCCTGGCTTCCCGCATGGTGCGCGACTACGTCGAGCAGTACTACACGCCCGCGGCGCAATCGCTGCGCAAGACGATCGCGCCCGCCGACGGCGCGGCAGGCGGCGGTCAGTTCGGCGCCGCTCGCGAGCTGGCCGCCTATCGCCGGCGCGTGTCCGAGGCATGGCCGAAGATCGTGATCACCGACGTCGACAGCACCGGCCTGCCGGACAGTCCGGTGCTTGGCTCCAAGCTGACCCTGACCGCCACCGTGCAGCTCGCCGGGCTGTCGCCCGACGAGGTCACGGTCCAGGCCGTGATCGGCCGGGTCGACGCCAGCGATGCGCTGCTGGAACCGGTCACCATCGAGATGGCGTACACCGGTACCGCCGAGGGCGGCAACCAGGTGTTCTCGACGACAACGCCGCTGCCGCTGGCGGGATCGGTCGGTTACACCGTGCGCGTGCTGCCCCACCATCCGATGCTGGCCGCCAGCAACGAACTCGGTCTGGTCACCCTGGCCCGCTAGCGGCGAACCCCTCAGGCCGGCAGGTCTTCTTGCGCGTCCGCCGCGCTGCGCAGCCGCTGCAGCGCCTCGCGCACCTGCGCCCCGTTGGTGGTCTGCCAGAACGGCGGCAACGAAGCCCGCAGGTAGCCGCCGTAGCCGGCGGTGACCATGCGCGAGTCGAGCACCGCCACCACCCCTCGGTCGGTGACGCGGCGCAGCAGCCGACCCGAGCCCTGCGCCAGCAGCAACGCGGCATGGCTGGCCGCGACGGCCATGAAGCCGTTGCCGCCGCGCGCGGCGACCGCGCGCTGCCGCGCGCCCAGCAGGGGATCGTCCGGGCGCGGAAACGGGATGCGGTCGATCAGCACCAACGACAGCGACGGCCCCGGCACATCGACGCCCTGCCACAGCGACAGGGTGCCGAACAGTGAGGTCTGCGGCTCGGCGCTGAACTGCTCGACCAGCGCCGACGTACTGTCGTCGCCCTGGCACAACACCGGCGTCGACAGTCGTTCGCGCATGGCCTCCGCGGCCGCGCGGGCCGCCCGCATCGACGAGAACAGCCCCAGGGTGCGGCCGTCGGCGGCGGTGATGAGCTCGGCGATCTCGGTCTGCTGTTCGGCCGAGCCGACGCCGTCGCGCCCGGGTGGCGGCAGGTGCGCGGCCACGTACAGGATCCCGGCCTTGGCGTGCTGAAACGGCGACCCCACGTCCAGGCCGCGCCATCGTGCGTCGCCGTCGCCGTTCGTAGCGGCGGTCAGGCCCCACGCCGCGGCCATGGCGTCGAAAGAGCCACCGATCGTCAGCGTCGCCGATGTCAACACCACTGTCGAACGCGAGAACACGCGCTGCCGCAGCAGGCCGGCGACCGACAGCGGGGCCACCCGCAGCACCGGGCGCGGCGAACCCCGGTTCTCCTCGTGTTCCAGCCACACCACGTCGGTGCGGTCGGGGATGGCCGGCCCGAACGACGCGAGCACCCGCGACGCGGTCTCCGAAATCTCGCTGAGCGCGGCGACCGCTTCGGCGCGCGCCGACGCCGCCTTGGCGTCGTTCGTGGTGTCGATCGCGGACCGCGCCGCGCTCGCCACGTCGCGCAGCGCGGTCAGGTATGTCGCCATGTCGTCGTCGAGGCGATCGATGCGGCCGGGGGCGCCGTCGTGGATGGCCGCGGCGAAGTTGGCCGTCGTCGCATCGAGGCGCTGGATCAGCTCCGGGCTCACCAACCGGCTGATCCGCCGCGAGGCCACCCCGAGCGCGGCCGACGTCAGCTCCGCGGTGGCCACCGAGGTCACCCGGTCCACCAACTCGTGCGCCTCGTCGACCACCAGCAGCGCGTGCTCGGGCAACACCGCGGATTCGGCCACCGCGTCGATGGCCAGTAGCGCGTGGTTGGTGACGACCACGTCGGCGCGACCGGCCAGGCCCCTGGCCCGCTCGGAGAAGCACTCGGTGCCGAACGGGCAGCGGGCCACCCCGAGGCATTCGCGCGCGGAAACGCTGACCTGCGACCAGGATCGGTCGGGGACACCGGGCTTCAAATCGTCGCGGTCGCCGGTTTCGGTGGTCGACGCCCACTCGGTGAGCCGTTGCACGTCGCGGCCCAAAGCGCTGACCGCCATGGGGTTGAAGAGTTCCTCTTGCGGCCGGCCGTCGGCGTCGTCACCGTCGGTGGCCCCGCCGTTGTGAATCTTGTTCAAGCACAGGTAGTTTCGTCGACCTTTGAGTAGCGCGAACTGTGGGCGGCGCGGCAGCGCGCCGGCCAGCGCATCGATGAGGCGGGGCAGATCGCGATCGACGAGCTGGCGTTGCAGGGCGATGGTGGCCGTCGACACGACGACGGGGGAGTCGTCGCTCAGGGCGTGCACGATCGCGGGCACCAAGTAGGCGAGCGACTTGCCGGTGCCGGTGCCGGCCTGCACGACGAGGTGCTCGTCGGTGGCGAAGGCCTGCGCCACCGCGTCGGCCATCTGCTGTTGGCCGCTGCGTTCACTGCCACCGAGCGCGCCCACCGCGGTGGCCAGCAGCTCGGACACGGACACGTCGGACGTGGTCACTCCCTCGGTCAGGCCCGGATCTGCGTTGTCGTGACCGCGGGTTCGCCGTGCGACAAGTTCAACCCCTCCCACGGCAGACTGCGCAGCCCGGAAGCTACCAGCTCGCGCGCCGCGGCGAGGTTCGGTTTGGACACCAGATCCCCCCCGCGCACCAACGGGATGGTCAGCACCCGGGCCGGTTCACCGACGTCGGGCTGATGACCGGCCGGGTACAGGATCTCCTCGGTGATGATGCCGGAGCTGCGCGAGGTGCGTAGCGCCTCTTTGTGCCCGCCGTGGGATTCCTTGTGGCTGCTGCGCTTCTGCACCGCCAGGCCGTCCACCTCGACGAGTTTGTAGACCATGTTGGCCGTCGGCGCGCCCGAGCCCGTCACCAGCGACGTGCCGACGCCGTAACTGTCCACCGGCTCGGCGGCCAACGCGGCGATGGAGAACTCGTCGAGATCACCGGAGACCACGATGCGGGTCTGGGTGGCCCCCAGCTCGTCGAGCTGGTGGCGCACCTGGCGGGCCAGCACGCCCAGCTCGCCGGAGTCGATGCGCACCGCGCCGAGCCCGGTGCCGGCGGCGGCCACGGCGTTGGCGACGCCGGTCGTCACGTCATACGTGTCCACCAGCAGGGTGGTGTCGACACCGAGCGCGTCAACCTGCGCCCGAAAGGCCGCCAATTCGGTCGATTCCGCGGGGGTGTCGGCCCGCGCGTGCAGCATGGTGAACGCGTGCGCGGACGTCCCCTCGGCCGGTATTCCGTAGCAGCGCTGAGCCGCGAGGTTGGAGGACGCGGCGAAGCCGGCGATGTAGGCGGCGCGGGCCGCGGCGACCGCCCCTTGTTCGTGGGTTCGCCGTGACCCCATCTCGATCAGTGGGCGTCCCCTGGCCGCACTCACCATTCGCGCGGCCGCGGACGCGACCGCCGTGTCGTGATTGAAGATCGACAGCGCCAAGGTTTCGAGCACCACGCATTCGGCGAACGTCCCCGTCACCGACAGCACCGGGGAGCCGGGGAAGTACAGCTCGCCCTCCGCGTAGCCGTCGATGTCGCCGCCGAACCGAAAATCGCGCAAGTACCGCAACGTGTCTGGGTCGAGGAATTGCCCCAGCGACTCGCACGCCTCGTCGTCGAAGGTGAACTGCGGCAGCACCTCGAGCAGCCGACCGGTGCCGGCGACCACGCCGTAACGGCGCCCCTCGGGAAGCCGGCGGGCAAAAAGTTCGAAGGTGGTCCGGCGATTGGCGCTGCCGTCCCGCAGCGCCGCCGCCAGCATCGTCAACTCGTACTTGTCGGTCAGCAGCCCAGCGACGACCGGCTCGTTCATGCCATAACGGTATCGGCTGCCCGCTGGGCTCGGAAACGTCGCGGATCCCTCGGTATCGTATAGGCCATGGTTGTTATGTCAGCGCCCACTAAGCCGGGCACTACAGGACAACGCGAGTCCGCACCGGTCGAGGTCACGGCGAGTCCCTGGGTCACGATCGTCTGGGATGACCCGGTCAACCTGATGACCTACGTGACCTACGTGTTCCAGAAGCTGTTCGGCTACAGCGAGCCGCATGCCACCAAGCTGATGCTGCAGGTGCACAACGAGGGAAAGGCCGTGGTGTCCGCCGGCAGCCGGGAGTCCATGGAAGTCGATGTGTCCAAGCTGCACGCCGCCGGTTTGTGGGCGACGCTGCAGCAGGACCGCTGACACTCGAGGCGCTGGCGATTCCCTGTGCGCAAATGGAGGCGGGTCGAGACCGCTGACGGTCCCCGTTTTCGGTCCAGCTTGGCGTCCCATGAGGCGGCCCTGCTCAAAAATTTGGCCACCGCCATGCTCGGCTTGCTCGACGAGCGTGAATCTTCTTCGCCGGCAGACGAACTCGAGGAAATCACCGGAATCAAGACCGGCAACGCCGAACCGCCGAAGGATCCCACCCTGCGCCGGTTGCTGCCCGACTTCTACCGAAACGACGACAACGACGGCCCGCCTCCCGATGACGCCGTCAGCCTGAACGCCGCATTACGCAGTCTGCACGAGCCCGGTATCGTCGACGCCAAACGCGTTGCGGCACAGCGGTTACTGAGCACGGTCCCCGAGGCTGGTGGCCGGTTCGAGCTGAGCGAGGAAGACGCAAACTGTTGGATCGCGGCGGTCAATGACCTCCGGCTGACGTTGGGGGTCATGCTCGAGGTCGGGCCGGAGGGCCCCGAGCGGCTGCCGGACGATCATCCACTGGCCGTGCACTTCGACGTGTATCAATGGCTGACCGTCCTGCAGGAGTACCTGGTGTTGGTGCTCATGGGATCCCGGTGATCGCGATGGGCGCCATCACCGACGTCGGTGGGATCCGCGTGGGCCACTACCAACGACTGGATCCCGACGCTTCCCTGGGCGCCGGCTGGGCCTGCGGTGTCACCGTGGTGCTCCCGCCACCGGGGACGGTCGGCGCGGTCGATTGCCGCGGCGGTGCGCCCGGCACCCGGGAGACCGACCTGCTGGACCCGGCCAACACCGTGCGGTTCGTGGACGCGGTGTTGCTGGCCGGCGGCAGTGCCTACGGCCTGGCCGCCGCCGACGGTGTGATGCGCTGGCTGGAAGAACAGGAACGGGGCGTGGCGATGGGCGAGGGAGTGGTGCCCATCGTGCCGGGAGCGGTGATTTTCGATCTGCCGGTCGGCGGCTGGCACTGCCGCCCGACGGACGAGTTCGGCTACCTGGCCTGTGTGGCCGCCTTGCAACAAGGCGGCGACGGCGCGGCGATGGGCGTCGGGAACGTCGGCGCCGGGGTGGGGGCCCGGGCCGGAACGCTCAAGGGCGGGGTCGGGACGGCCTCGGCGGCGCTGCCCAGCGGTGTGACCGTCGGCGCGTTGGCCGTGGTGAACTGCGCGGGCGAGGTTGTCGACCGGGCGACCGGTTTGCCGTGGATGGCGGATTTGATCCGGCAGTTCGGCCTGCAGGCACCGCCGCCCGAGCAGGTCGACGCGTTCGCCCGGTTGCCCTCCGCGTCGGACCCGCTGGACAATCCCCTGAACACCGTCATCGCGGTGGTGGCCACCGACGCCGCGCTGAGTCCGGCAGCGTGTCGGCGGGTGGCCATCTCGGCCCACGACGGCCTGGCGCGCAGCATCCGGCCGGCGCACACGCCGGTCGACGGGGACACGGTGTTCGTCCTGGCGACCGGGGCGGTGGAGGTCGATCCCCCGGCTGGTTCAACACCACCACCGGCCGCGTTCTCCCCGGAGACGCGCCTGGTCACCGAGGTCGGTGTCGCCGCGGCCGATTGCTTGGCGCAAGCGGTGCTGGGCGGTGTGCTGGCCGCCGAATCGATCGCCGGAATACCGAGCTACCGCGGCGTGCTGCCCGGCGTGTTCGGCCGATGAGAAATCCGCCGAGCGCCGCGCCGGTAGCCTTGAGGATGCTGGAAACGCGCTGGAAGGGCAGCCATGGGTAAGACCGCTCCGAGGGTGCCGGTCGCCCAGGTGAAGAAGCGGTCCACTCCGATGGTGGGCGCCGCCACGATCCTCACCTTCGTCGTGTTGCTCTACCTCGTCGAGCTGATCGACCAGATGACCCGGCATTCGCTGGACGCCAACGGCATTCGCCCGCTGGAGGTCGACGGCCTGTGGGGCATCGTCTTCGCCCCGCTGTTGCACGCGGGCTGGGAACACCTGATGGCCAACACCGTGCCCCTGCTTGTCCTGGGATTCCTCATGACGCTGGCGGGGCTGTCCCGGTTCGTCTGGGCGACCGCGATCGTGTGGATCCTGGGCGGCTTCGGAACCTGGCTCATCGGCGACGTCGGCAGCAGCTGCGGCCCCACCGACCACATCGGGGCTTCCGGCCTGATTTTCGGCTGGCTGGCCTTCTTGCTGGTGTTCGGGATATTCGTCCGCCGGGTGTCCAACATCATCATCGGGCTGGTCGTGATGTTCGCCTACGGCGGCGTACTGCTCGGCGCCATGCCGGTGCTCGGCCTCTGCGGTGGCGTGTCCTGGCAGGGACACCTGTGCGGAGCGGTCGCCGGCGTCGTGGCCGCCTATCTGTTGTCCGCGCCGGAACGTAAGGCCCGGGCGGGAAGGACGGCCGGCGCCGCGTCGCCGCGCCCCAAGACATGAGCTCACCGCTGGCGCCCGTCGGGGTCTTCGACTCCGGTGTCGGGGGACTTACCGTCGCGCGGGCGATCATCGACCAGCTGCCCGACGAGGACATCGTCTACGTCGGCGACACCGCCCACGGGCCCTACGGCCCGCTGACCATCCCCGAGGTCCGTGCCCACGCGTTGGCCATCGGGGACGACCTCGTCGGCCGGGGCGTCAAGGCGTTGGTCATCGCCTGCAACACGGCATCCGCGGCCTGCCTGCGCGACGCTCGCGAACGCTACGGCGTGCCCGTGGTCGAGGTGATCCTGCCCGCGGTGCGTCGCGCGGTCGCCACCACGCGCAACGGACGCATCGGCGTCATCGGCACCCAGGCGACCATCAACTCGCACGCCTACCAGGACGCGTTCGCCGCCGCCCGCGACACCGAGATCACCGCGGTGGCCTGCCCGCGGTTCGTCGACTTCGTCGAACGCGGCGTGACCAGTGGGCGTCAGGTGCTCGGACTCGCCGAGGGATACCTGGAGCCGCTGCAGCGCGCGCAGGTCGACACCCTCGTGCTCGGGTGCACGCACTACCCGTTGTTGTCGGGCCTCATCCAATTGGCGATGGGTGAGCACGTGACGCTGGTGTCCAGTGCGGAGGAAACCGCCAAGGAAGTGCTTCGGGTGCTCACCGAACGGGACTTGCTTCGCCCCCACGATGCGGCGCCCGCGACCCGGGTCTTTGAAGCCACCGGGGACCCCGACGCATTCACCACATTGGCGGCGCGATTCCTGGGTCCCGCCGTGTCCGGAGTCCAGCCCGTTCAACGGGTGCGCAGTGATTGACGGCCGGGCGAGATTCTCGTCACACCAATGCGGCGATGTTTTCGTCACGGTCCCATCGGGCATGGCACAGTGGTGTCCGTGCGAATAACCGTGCTCGGCTGCTCGGGCAGCGTGGTGGGTCCGGACTCGCCCGCGTCGGGTTATCTGCTCCGGGCACCGGACACTCCGCCACTGGTCATCGACTTCGGCGGGGGCGTTCTCGGCGCGCTGCAACGTTACGCCGATCCCGGCTCCGTGCACGTGCTCTTGTCGCATCTGCACGCCGACCATTGTCTGGATTTGCCCGGGCTGTTCGTATGGCGGCGCTATCATCCGGCGCGCCCGATCGGTAAGGCGTTGCTCTACGGCCCGGGCGACACGTGGTCGCGGTTGGGCGCGGCGTCGTCACCCTACGGCGGCGAGATCGACGATTGCTCCGACATCTTCGACGTTCGCCACTGGGCCGACGGTGAGCCGGTGACGATCGGGGCGCTGACCGTGACGCCGCGGGTGGTGGCTCATCCGACCGAGTCCTACGGCTTGCGGATCACCGACCCGTCCGGCGCGTCGTTCGTTTATAGCGGTGACACCGGCGTCTGCGATCAGCTCGTCGAGTTGGCCAGCGATGCCGATGTGTTTCTCTGCGAGGCCTCTTGGACGCACGCGGCGGACCGGCCGCCCGCGCTGCATCTCTCGGGGACCGAAGCCGGCCGGGCCGCGGCCGAGGCCGGGGTTCGCGAATTGCTGCTGACGCACATTCCGCCGTGGACCTCCCGCGAGGACGTGATCAGCGAGGCCAAGGCCGAGTTCGATGGTCCCGTGCACGCGGTCGTGTGCGGTGAGACGTTCGATATCTGCCGCTCCGAGAGGGTCTGAGCGCACCCCGTTAGGGTTGGCTAGTGTTGCTCGGGTGACGAGACGAGAAGACGGCCGCCTTGACGACGAGCTTCGGCCCGTGGTCATCACCCGCGGTTTCACCGACCACCCCGCCGGTTCGGTCCTGATCGAATTCGGCCACACCAAGGTCATGTGCACCGCCAGCGTGACCGAGGGCGTGCCGCGCTGGCGCAAGGGCTCGGGGCTGGGTTGGCTGACCGCGGAGTACGCGATGTTGCCGTCGGCGACCCACACGCGCTCGGACCGCGAATCGGTGAAGGGCCGGCTGTCGGGGCGCACCCAGGAGATCAGCCGGCTGATCGGGCGATCGCTGCGGGCGTGCATCGACCTTGCGGCGTTGGGGGAGAACACAATTGCCGTCGATTGTGACGTCCTGCAGGCCGACGGCGGCACCCGCACCGCGGCCATCACGGGCGCGTTCGTGGCGCTGACCGATGCGGTGACCTATCTCGGGGCGGCGGGGAAGCTGTCGGATCCCCGGCCGTTGTCGTGCGCCATCGCGGCGGTCAGCGTCGGCGTGGTCGACGGCAGGGTCCGGGTGGACCTGCCCTACGAGGAGGACGCCCGCGCCGAGGTGGACATGAACGTCGTCGCCACCGACACCGGGACCCTCGTCGAGGTTCAGGGAACCGGCGAGGGGGCGACCTTCCCGCGTTCGACCTTGGACAAACTGCTCGACGTGGCGCTGGCCGCCTGCGACAAGTTGTTCGCCGCCCAGCGCGAGGCGCTGCAACTCCCGTACCCCGGTGCGCTCCCCGAGGGGGCTCGGGCGCCGAAAGCGTTCGGCAGCTGACGCGCACGCGCCTGTTGGTCGCCAGCCGCAACCCGAAGAAGCTGGCCGAGTTGCGCCGGGTGCTCGATGCCGCCGGCCTGACGGGATTGACGTTGGTGTCGCTCGACGATGTGGCCCCGTTCGAGGAGGGGCCGGAGACGGGCGCGGTGTTCGAGGAGAACGCGTTGGCCAAGGCGCGTGACGCATTCACCGCGAGCGGATTGCCAAGCGTGGCAGACGATTCCGGGCTGGAGGTGGCCGCGCTCAACGGCATGCCCGGTGTGCTGTCGGCGCGCTGGTCGGGTAGCCACGGCGACGACGCCGGCAACACCGCGTTGCTGTTGGCGCAATTGCGCGACGTGCCCGACGAGCGGCGCGGTGCGGCCTTCGTGTCCGCGTGCGCACTGGTGTCGGCTTCCGGTGAGGTCGTCGTCCGGGGCGAGTGGCCCGGCAGCATCGCCCGCGAACCCCGCGGCGACGGTGGCTTCGGCTACGACCCGGTCTTCGTGCCCAGCGGGCAAGACCGCACGGCCGCCGAGCTCAGCCCGGCGGACAAGGACGCCGTCTCGCATCGCGGGCGCGCGCTGCGGCTGCTGTTGCCGGCGCTCGAAGCCCTGGCCCGGTCCGAGGGCTGAACCCCGGTACCTCGCGACGCATTGGCAACAGTTGTCACACCAGTCGCGGCGCGGGGTGATGGGCGAAGTGCCCGCCTCACAGCGACTGTTGGCGACCCCGCTCGCGTTGTCGCGCGAAGGTGGGCATTGCGGTTGTCGTCCCCGGGAGAGACGCGTGTGGCGGATGTGGCTTACAAGCCGAATTGGGCTTTGACGTCCCGCGTTTGGAAGTGTTCGACGATGATGCCGAGCAGCGGAATCGTGCCGGACAGCAGCACGCCGATCGTCTTGCCGATCGGCCAGCGCACCTTGACCGCCAGGTTGAACGCGGTCAACACGTAGATGAAATACACCCAGCCGTGGACCACTTCGATCCACCGGATCTCATGGTCGAAGACCAGGTGGGAGACGATCTCGTAGCACAGCGCGATGAGCCACAGACCCGTCGTCCACGCCATGATCCGGTAGCCGAGCAAGGCGGTGCGGATCTTGTCGGCGGGCAGGGCGGGCACCGATCCTCTGGGCGTCTCCGGTGTGGTCATGCGGTTGTCCTCTTCTGCTTTTCGGCATCTTGCGCGGCGAGCTCGGCCAGGTAGTTGTTGTACTCCCGCAGCGCCGGGTCATCGGGTGCCTGCGGTGTGGGCTTGGGTCGTTCGGGCAGCAGCCCGGTGGGGATCTCCGTCATCGAACCGGTGCTGCGCGGCTGGGGCGGTTCCTCTTCATAGCGGACGAATTTGCGGTACGCGTACACGCAGAACCACGCGAACAGCGGCCACTGCAACGCATAGCCGAGGTTCTGAAACGAGCCGGAGACGGATTGGAACCTGGTCCACTGCCACCAGCCCAGGGCCAGGCAGCCGCACGCCGCGACGATCACCAGCGCGATCAGCGCGGGTCTGCGACGGTGTGTAGTGGACACCCCTTGACCGTACCGCTCGTCAACGAGCGCCCGTCGCCAACAAGTTGGCGATGTCGCAAGCGATACGATCGCCACGCAGCGGGCGTGATGGAATTGGCAGACATGCCGGCTTTAGGTGCCGGTGCTCGAGAGAGCGTGAGGGTTCGAGTCCCTCCGCCCGCACTGATTTCAACGCCCGTCAGTCCTCGACGAAGCGGGCGCGCACCTCCGGCGGCGGCAGCGGACAGCTGTCGTACTTGCCGAACACCCGATAGCGGATCGCGGCGAACCGGTCGTAGAGCCAGTCGCGCAGCGGAGCCGGGATGACGCCGGCGACCTTGAGCAGCCGCCACGGTCCGCCAAGGTAATCCGCCACGCGCAGCACGGCCGCGGATCGGACCGCCACCCGTTCCGACGGCCCGCCCGGGTCATCGACAAACACCACCGAGTCGACGCCGCCGATCTCCGGGTGCCGCTCGACGATGACCTTGGCGAAGACACTCTCCAGCGCTGCGAAGCGCAGGGGGCCGGTGGGGTCGGCACGAAGGATCGTGCGCACCGAGTGGTTGCACACGCCGCACACCCCGTCGTAAAGCAGGACGGGTGCCGCCGATTCACCGCTCATATCTCCCAGGCTACTGACGGGCGCGAACTCTGGACAGGCACCGAGTTGACCTATGGTAAGGCAACCCTTAGTTTGTGGGGGTAACGTACCAAGTCGTGACCGGCTGGCCGGTGATTAGCGGCGGGGTGCCGCCCAGATGGGGTTGTGGCAGGTGTCGATTTCAGCGCTTGAGCGGTCCTTGGCGGCCGCACCGATCCGGGGCTGCGCCGCGAGAAAGGACCGCTAATGGCGCGCGGATTCTCCGGCGTGATGTTGCGCAGCTTCGGCGCGCGCGACCACAACGCCACGGTGATCGAAACCGTCCGGATCGCACCGCACTTCGTGCGGGTACGCATGACGTCGCCCACGCTCTTCGAAGATGTGGATGCCGAACCGGCCGCATGGCTGCGGTTCTGGTTCCCGGACCCGGACGGCTCGAAGACGGAATTTCAGCGCGCGTACACGATTTCGGAGGCAGACGTTGCGACCGGACGCTTCGCGGTCGACATCGTGCTGCACGATCCCGCCGGCCCGGCGTCGTCATGGGCGCGCACCGTACAGCCCGGAGCCACCATCGCGGTGATGGCGCTCATGGGCTCATCGCGATTCGACGTGCCCGACGAGCAGCCCGCCGGATATCTGCTCATCGGTGACTCGGCGTCCATCCCGGGAATGAACGGGATCATCGGCGTCGTCCCCGACGACGTCCCGATCGAGATGTACCTCGAAAAGCACGACGACAACGACACGTTGATCCCGATCGCGCAGCATCCGCGGCTGCGGTTGCACTGGGTTGCCCGCCAGGACGAGAAGTCCCTTGCCGCCGCGATCGAGAGCCGGGACTGGTCTGACTGGTATGCGTGGGCGACCCCGGAGGCCACGACGCTCAAGCAGGTGCGAACGCGGCTGCGCGACGAGTTCGGCTTTCCCAAATCCGAGGTGCACGCCCAGGCCTACTGGAGCGCCGGGCGCGCGATGGGCACCCGCCGCGGTGACGAGCCCGAGGGATCCGACAGCGTCGCGCCCACCGTCTCCGCGGAAGACGTTGCGGCGCAGCTGGAGTCTGTTCAACAGGTATCCGACGCGCCGCCCGCCCCGGTGTCTCGCGGAAACTGGCGTGCCCAGGGCGCCGGCCGACTGCTCGCGCCGCTGCGCTCGGCGCTGATCCTGTCGGGCGTATTGCAGGCGGTGATCACGCTGGTGCAGCTGGCGCCGTTCGTGCTGCTGGTCGAGCTGGCCCGGCTGCTGGTATCCGGGGCGCCCGCCTCCCGGCTGTGGAACATCGGCATCGCCGCGGTGTCGCTACTGGGCCTGGGGGCGTTGCTCGGTGCCGCCCTCACACTCTGGCTCCATGTGGTCGACGCGCGCTTCGCCCGTGATTTACGTTCCGGGTTGTTGCGCAAGCTGTCTCGGCTACCGCTGGGCTGGTTCACCGCACGCGGGTCGGGTTCGATCAAGCAACTCCTGCAAGACGACACGCTGTCTCTGCACTACCTGGTCACCCACGCCATCCCGGACGCGGTCGCTGCGGCCGTCGCGCCGGTTGCGGTGCTGGTGTATCTGTTCGTTGTCGACTGGCGGGTGGCGTTGGTGTTGTTCGCGCCCGTCCTGGTTTACCTGGTGCTGACGTCGTCACTCACGATTCAGTCGGGCCCGCGCATCCCGCAGTCGCAGCGCTGGGCCGAGACGATGAGCGGCGAGGCCGGCGCGTACCTGGAAGGCCAGCCGGTGATTCGCGTCTTCGGCGGGGCCGCCGCATCCACCTTCCGGCGCCGCCTGGACGAATACGTCGGTTTCCTGGTCGCCTGGCAGCGCCCGCTGGCCGGCAAGAAGACCTTCATGGACCTTGTCACCCGTCCTTCGACGTTCCTGTGGCTCATCGCGGCCACCGGCACCCTGCTCGTCGTCGGGGACCGGATGGATCCGGTGAACCTGCTGCCGTTCCTGTTGCTGGGCACCACCTTCGGCGCACGCCTGCTCGGCATCGCCTACGGCCTCGGCGGCATCCGCGCCGGCATGTTGGCCGCGCGGCGCCTGCAGAACACGCTCGACGAACCCGAACTCGACGTGCGCGACCACGACGAACCCAACGCGGAGTCGTCGAGGGCGGTGGTGTTCGACAACGTCGGTTTCGGCTACCGCTCCGGCGTTCCGGTTATCCACGACGTGTCGCTGACCTTGCGGCCAGGCACGGTCACCGCGTTGGTCGGCCCGTCGGGATCCGGCAAGTCGACACTGGCCGCCCTGCTGGCCCGGTTCCACGACGTCGATCAGGGCTCGATACACGTTGGGGGACAGGACATTCGGTCGATGACCGCCGACCAGCTCTACGCCCAAGTGGGATTCGTGCTGCAGGAAACGCAATTGGTGCACGGCACCGTGGCGGAAAACATCGCGCTCGCCGTCCCCGATGCCACCCCCGCGCAAATCGAACACGCGGCGCGCGAGGCCCAGATCCACGACCGCATCATGCGACTGCCGGACGGCTACGACACCATGCTGGGCGCCGGAAGCGGGCTGTCGGGCGGCGAACGCCAACGGCTCACCATCGCCCGCGCGATCCTGGCCGACACGGGGGTTCTCATCCTGGACGAGGCCACCGCGTTCGCCGACCCGGAATCGGAATACCTTGTGCAGCAAGCGCTCAACCGTTTGACGCAGGACCGCACCGTGCTGGTGATCGCCCACCGATTGCACACCGTCACCCGGGCCCACCAGATCGTCGTGCTTGACCACGGCCGCATCGTGGAACGCGGCACCCACGACGAGTTGCTGGCGGCCGACGGCCGGTACCGACGCCTGTGGGAGGGCGGCCGCCGCGACCAGGTGTCCGCCGGTGCGGCCGGCGAGGGTGCCCGATGATCCGCACGTGGTTGAGTCTGGTCCCGGCCGATCGCCGCAACCGGGTCGTCGCCTACACGGCGCTGGCGCTGATCTCCGTGGTGGTGCGGGCGGTGGCCACCGTCCTTTTGGTCCCCTTGGTGGGCGCGTTGTTCAGTGATGCGCCGCAGCGTGCGCTGGTCTGGCTGGGCTGGCTTACCGCGGCCACCGTGACCGGCTGGGTAATCGACACCGCAACGGCGCGTATCGGATTCAACCTGGGTTTCGCGGTGCTGGACAACAGCCAGCATGACGTGGCGGACCGGCTGCCCGGCGTGCGGCTGGATTGGTTCACCGCCGGGCACACCGCGACGGCGCGGCAAGCGATCGCGGCGACCGGCCCGGAACTCGTCGGTCTCGTCGTCAACCTGCTCACACCGCTGATCTCGGCCGTGCTGCTGCCCGCCGCCATCGCGGTGGTCCTGGTGCCGGTCTCCTGGCAGCTGGGCCTCGCCGCCCTGGGCGGCCTGCCCCTGATGCTGGGCGCGCTGTGGGCGTCGGCACGTCTGGCGCGTCGCGCCGATTCCACTGCTGCCGAAGCCAATAGCGCGCTCACCGAGCGGATCATCGAGTTCGCCCGAACCCAGCAGGCGTTGCGCGCCGCGCGACGCGTGGAACCGGCCAGGAGCCTGGTCGGCGATGCGCTGGCGGCCCAGCACGGCGCGACCATGCGCCTGCTGTCCATGCAGGTGCCGGGTCAGCTGCTGTTCAGCCTCGCCAGTCAGCTGGCGCTGATCCTGCTGGCCGGGGCGGCCACCGCGCTGACCGTGAACGGAACGCTGTCGGTGCCCGAGGCCATCGCGCTGATCGTCGTCATCGTGCGCTACCTCGAGCCGTTCACCACCATCAGCGAGCTGGGGCCGGCGCTGGAGAGCACCCGCGCGACGCTCGACAACATCCGCTCGGTGCTCACCGCCCCGCTGATGAACGCGGGCGCCGCGACGCTGGCGGGCGACGCGGCCCCGCGTATCGAATTCGACGACGTGGTGTTCCGTTACCCAGCTGTCGGTGGCGCCACCGACCTGGTGCTCGACGGGGTGAGCTTCTCGTTGGAGCCGGGAAGCACGACGGCGATCGTCGGACCGTCCGGGTCCGGCAAGAGCACCATCCTGGCGCTGATCGCCGGCCTGCACGAGCCCACCCGGGGCCGGGTGCTGATCGACGGTGTCGACGCCGCGACGCTGGACGCCGAAGCCCGGCGCGCGGCGAGCAGCGTCGTGTTCCAGCATCCCTACCTGTTCCACGGGTCGATCCGCGACAACGTGTTCGCGGGAGATCCCGGCGCCGGCGATGACCGGTTCGCGCGGGCGGTGGCGCTCGCCCGCGTCGACGAGCTCGTCGAAAGGCTGCCCGACGGCGCCGAGAGCGTCGTCGGCGAAGCCGGCTCGGCGCTCTCCGGTGGTGAACGCCAACGCGTCAGCATCGCCCGCGCCTTGCTCAAACCCGCACCGATACTGCTGGTAGACGAGGCGACCAGCGCTCTGGACACCGAGAACGAGGCCGCCGTGGTCGACGCGCTCACCGCCGACCCGCAATCGCGCACGCAGGTGATCGTCGCGCACCGACTGGCCAGCATCAGTCACGCCGACCGCGTCCTGTTCGTCGACGGCGGCCGGGTGGCCGAAGACGGAACGGTTGACGAATTGCTCGCTGCGGGCGGTCGTTTCGACGAATTCTGGCGGCAGCAGCACGAAGCCGCCGAATGGCGCATTCTGGCCGATTAGCGGACCGCGGTTCACCGCAACTCTTGCGGTATGCCTTACAGTTTGTCAGTCGGACCGAGCTGTCTGCGTACAGGAGGCGTGCTGCTTATGGGTGCTGTGCTGTCGATACCGCGTTACCCCGGCGACGTGACCCCGGCCTGGTTGTCGGCCGCGCTCAGTGAGCGCGGCGCGGCCGTCGAGGTCGCCGACGTGGACGTGGTCGCGATCGGCACCCGTCAGACCGGGGCGACCTACCGGGTGACCGCGAGCTATGCGCGCGATCCCGGTGGCCTGC
>NZ_LZHT01000028.1 GCF_001667315.1 Mycobacterium sp. 852002-10029_SCH5224772 | reverse complement strand
ACCTCTTGAGACTGAAGGGCGAGGGCCTGCTCGCGATTCGCCTCGAGCGCCTCGGCCCACAGATCCAGCGTCTTCGCGTAGTGCAGTTGCAGCGACTGCACGCGGGTGAGCTCGAAGCCCACGGTCACCCCGTACTCGCCGACGGTCTGCGGGGTGGGAAGCCAGCCGCCGGGAAAAATCTCGGCGAGGATGAATTTCGAGAACTCAACGATCTCGTGGGTCAACCTTAGGCCCTTGGCCCGGGCTTCTTTGAAGGACGGCCGAACGATGGTGTGCAGCAACATGATTCCGCCGGGCGGCAGCGCGTTGTAGGCCATCTTGAAGAAACGCCCGTAGCGTTGGCGGCCGAAGTGCTCGAACGCACCGATCGAGACGATGCGGTCCACCGGCTCGTGGAACTTCTCCCAGCCCTCCAGCAGCACCCGGCGGGTCCGGGTGGTGTCCATCTGGTCGAAGGTCCTCTGCACGTGCTCGGCCTGATTCTCCGAGAGCGTCAGCCCCACGACATTGACGTCGTACTTCTCGACGGCCCGTTTCAGCGCGCCACCCCAGCCGCAGCCGATGTCCAGCAGCGTCATCCCCGGCTCGAGGTTCAGCTTTCCCAGCGCCAAATCGAACTTCGCGATCTGGGCCTCTTCGAGGGTCATGTCGTCACGCTCGAAGTAGGCGCAG
>NZ_LZHT01000027.1 GCF_001667315.1 Mycobacterium sp. 852002-10029_SCH5224772 | reverse complement strand
CCACCAGCACGACACCCCCCGTCAGCACGGCCGCCGGCAACGGGTTCCCGGCGCGGCCCGCGCCGGCCAAAGCCGCCGCCCCCCCGCCGGCGGAAGGCGACGAATTGCAGACGCTGCGCGGCGCCGCGGCGGCCGTCGTCAAGAACATGTCGGCATCGCTGGACGTGCCGACGGCGACCAGCGTCCGCGCCGTGCCCGCCAAGCTGCTGATCGACAACCGGATCGTCATCAACAACCAGCTCAAGCGCACCCGCGGCGGCAAAATCTCGTTCACCCACCTGCTCGGGTACGCGCTGGTACAGGCGATCAAGAAGTTCCCGAACATGAATCGGCACTACGCCGAGATCGACGGCAAACCGACTGCTATCACCCCGGCCCATACCAATCTGGGCCTGGCCATCGACCTGCACGGCAAGGACGGCAAACGTTCCCTGGTGGTGGCCGGCATCAAGGGCTGCGAGACGATGCGCTTCGCGCAGTTCGTCACCGCCTACGAAGACATCGTGCGACGGGCCCGCGACGGCAAGCTGACCGCCGAAGACTTTGCCGGCGTGACGATTTCGCTGACCAACCCGGGCACCATCGGCACCGTGCACTCGGTGCCGCGGCTGATGACGGGGCAGGGCGCGATCATCGGCGTCGGCGCCATGGAGTATCCCGCCGAGTTCCAGGGCGCCAGCGAGGAACGCATCGCCGAGTTGGGGATCGGCAAGCTGATCACGCTGACGTCGACCTATGACCACCGCATCATCCAGGGCGCGGAATCCGGCGATTTCTTACGCACCATCCACGAGATGCTGCTGTCGGACACGTTCTGGGACGAGATCTTCCGCGAGCTGGGCAACCCCTACCTTCCGGTGCGCTGGAGCACCGACAACCCGGACTCGATCGTCGACAAGACCGCCCGGGTGATGGAGTTGATTGCGGCCTACCGCAATCGCGGCCACCTGATGGCCGACATCGACCCGCTGCGCCTGGACGGCAGCCGGTTCCGCAGCCACCCCGACCTCGAGATCCTCAACCACGGCCTGACGCTGTGGGATCTCGATCGGATGTTCAAAGTCAACGGCTTCGCCGGTAGCGAGTACAAGAAGCTGCGCGACGTGCTGGGCCTGCTGCGCGATGCCTACTGCCGTCACATCGGCGTCGAGTACACCCACATCCTCGAGCCCTCACAACAGGAATGGCTGCAGCAGCGGGTGGAGACCAAGCACGTCAAACCGACGGTGGCCGAGCAGAAGTTCATCTTGAGCAAACTGAATGCGGCCGAGGCGTTCGAAACCTTCCTGCAAACCAAATATGTTGGGCAGAAACGGTTTTCACTGGAAGGTGCGGAAAGCATCATTCCGATGATGGACGCGGCGATCGACCAGTGCGCCGAGCACGGGCTCGACGAAGTGGTCATCGGGATGCCGCACCGCGGCCGGCTCAACGTGCTGGCCAACATCGTCGGCAAGCCGTACTCGCAGATATTCAGCGAGTTCGAGGGCAACCTCAACCCGGCGCAGGCACACGGCTCCGGCGACGTCAAATACCACCTGGGCGCCACCGGCGTGTACCTACAGATGTTCGGCGACAACGACATTCAGGTCTCCTTGACTGCCAACCCGTCGCATTTGGAAGCCGTCGATCCGGTGATGGAGGGACTGGTGCGGGCCAAGCAGGACCTGCTGGACCGGCGCGCCGAGGACCAGGGTGACGACAAAGCCTTCTCGGTGGTGCCGATGATGCTGCACGGCGACGCCGCCTTCGCCGGCCAGGGGGTGGTGGCCGAGACGCTGAACATGGCGAACCTGCCCGGCTACCGCGTCGGCGGCACCATCCACATCATCGCCAACAACCAGATCGGCTTCACCACCGCGCCGGAGTACTCCCGCTCCAGCGAATACTGCACCGACGTGGCGAAAATGGTTGGGGCGCCTATCTTCCACGTCAACGGCGACGACCCGGAAGCCTGCGCGTGGGTGGCCAAACTCGCCGTCGACTTCCGGCAGCAGTTCAAGAAGGACGTCGTCATCGACATGCTGTGCTACCGCAAGCGCGGGCACAACGAAGGCGACGACCCGTCGATGACCAACCCCGCCATGTACGACGTCGTCGACATCAAGCGCGGTGTCCGCAAGAGTTACACCGAAGCCCTGATCGGCCGCGGCGACATCTCGATGAAAGAGGCCGAGGACGCCCTGCGCGACTACCAGGGCCAGCTCGAGCGGGTGTTCAACGAGGTCCGCGAACTGGAGAAGCACGGCGCGCTGCCCAGCGAATCGGTGGAGGCCGACCAGATGCTGCCCGCGGGCCTGGCCACCGCGGTGGACAAGGCGCTGCTGGCCCGCATCGGTGACGCATTCCTGGCGCTGCCCGAAGGCTTCACCGCGCACCCGCGGGTGCAACCAGTGCTGGACCGGCGCCGGGAGATGGCCTACGAGGGCAAGATCGACTGGGCCTTCGCCGAACTGCTGGCGCTGGGGTCGCTGGTGGCCGAGGGCAAGCTGGTGCGGCTGTCCGGGCAAGACACCCGGCGCGGCACCTTCTCGCAGCGGCACTCGGTGATCATCGACCGCAACACCGGCGAAGAGTTCACGCCGCTGCAGTTGCTGGCGACCAGCCCCGACGGCACCCCCACCGGCGGCAAGTTCCTGGTCTACGACTCCCCGCTGTCGGAGTACGCAGCCGTCGGCTTCGAATACGGCTACACCGTGGGTAATCCGGACGCCCTCGTCCTGTGGGAAGCCCAGTTCGGGGACTTCGTCAACGGCGCGCAGTCGATCATCGACGAGTTCATCAGCTCCGGTGAGGCCAAGTGGGGCCAGCTGTCCACCGTTGTGCTGCTGCTGCCGCACGGCCACGAAGGCCAGGGCCCCGATCACACCTCGGGCCGCATCGAGCGCTTCCTGCAGCTGTGGGCGGAGGGTTCGATGACGATCGCGATGCCCTCCACGCCGTCGAACTACTTCCACTTGTTGCGGCGGCACGCCCTCGACGGCGTGCAGCGGCCGCTGATCGTGTTCACGCCCAAGTCGATGCTGCGCAACAAGGCGGTGGTCAGCGACGTCAAGGACTTCACCGAGATCAAGTTCCGCTCGGTGCTCGAAGAGCCGACCTACGAGGACGGCATCGGTGATCGCAACAAGGTCAGCAGGGTCCTGCTGACCAGCGGCAAGCTCTACTACGAGTTGGCGGCCCGCAAGGCCAAGGACAATCGGGACGATGTGGCGATCGTCCGGATCGAACAGCTCGCTCCGCTGCCGAAGCGTCGCCTGGCCGAAACGCTGGACCGCTACCCGAGCGTCAAGGAGTACTTCTGGGTCCAGGAGGAGCCCGCCAACCAGGGCGCCTGGCCGCGGTTCGGTCTGGAACTGCCCGAGCTCCTGCCCGACAAGCTGACGGGCCTCAAGCGAATCTCCCGCCGGGCGATGTCGGCTCCGTCGTCGGGCTCGTCGAAGGTGCACGCCGTCGAGCAGCAGGAGATCATCGACACGGCCTTCGGCTGATTCGAGCGTTTTCGCGCGACGAGTCGACGCGCACCCGACGAGAGCGGTACCGCCGGTACCGGCTAGCCTCGACGCAAACGGGCCGACAAGGAAGGGTGCTCATGCAAGGGTTCGCCGGCAAGGTCGCGGTGGTGACGGGTGCGGGTTCGGGTATCGGGCAGGCGCTGGCCCTCGAGTTGGGGCGCTCGGGCGCCAAGGTGGCCATCAGCGACGTCGACCTCGAGGGCCTGGCCCACACCGAGGAACAGCTGAAGGCAATCGGCGCGTCGGTCAAGGCGGATCGTCTCGACGTAACCGAGCGTGAAGCGTTCCTGGCCTACGCCGACGCGGTCAAAGAGCACTTCGGCACGGTCCACCAGATCTACAACAACGCCGGCATCGCCTTCACCGGGGATGTCGAGGTCAGCCAGTTCAAGGACATCGAACGCGTGATGGACGTCGACTTCTGGGGCGTCGTCAACGGCACCAAGGCATTCCTTCCGCACCTGATCGCCTCCGGCGACGGACACGTCATCAACGTCTCCAGCGTGTTCGGGCTCTTCTCGGTGCCGGGGCAGGCGGCCTACAACTCGGCCAAGTTCGCCGTCCGCGGTTTCACCGAGGCCCTGCGCCAGGAGATGGCGGCGGCCGGCCACCCGGTCGCGGTGACCACGGTGCACCCGGGCGGCATCAAAACCGCGATCGCGCGCAACGCCGCCACCGCCGAGGGCCTCGACCAGGCCGAACTGGCCAAGTTGTTCGACAAACGGCTGGCCAAGACCACTCCCCACCGCGCGGCCCAGATCATCCTGGACGCGGTGCGCAAGAAGAAGGCGCGGGTGCTGGTCGGGGCGGACGCCAAGGTGTTGGACATCCTCGTGCGGCTGACGGGTTCGGGTTATCAGCGGTTGTTCGGTCCCGTGATGGGCCGGCTGCTGCCCAAACAGTGACCGATCTCTCACTGCGCCGAGCGCACGGTTCACCATTTCCCCCTGCTCTAGCCACCATCACTGGTAACGATTAGCGTCAACGCGGTCAAGCCTGGTCGAGGGAGTGTTGCATGGATGGGTTCGCCGGCAAGGTCGCCGTTGTCACCGGCGCGGGCTCAGGCATCGGCCAGGCGCTGGCGGTCGAGCTGGGCCGCGCCGGCGCCCGGGTGGCGATCAGCGACGTGGACACCGCAGGACTGGCGCAGACCGCCGAGCAACTGACGGCGATCGGCGCTCCGGTCAAAGTCGACCAGCTCGACGTCACCGAACGCAACGCCTTCCTGGCCTACGCCGACGCTGTCAACGAGCATTTCGGTGCGGTCAACCAGATCTACAACAACGCCGGCATCACGTTCATCGGATCCATCGAGGACAGCCGGTTCAAGGACATCGAACGCGTGATCGACGTCGACTACTGGGGCGTCGTCAACGGCACCAAGGCGTTCCTTCCGCACCTGATCGCCTCCGGCGACGGACACGTCATCAACATTTCGAGCGCGCTCGGCCTGTTTTCGGCGCCCGGCCAGGCGGCATACGTCTCGGCCAAGTTCGCCGTCCGCGGGTTCACCGAAGCGCTGCATCAGGAGATGGCGCGGGCCGGTCACCCGGTGCGGGTGACGACGGTGCATCCGGGCGGGATCAAAACCGCGTTCGCGCGCAATGCCACCGGCGTCGAGGGGCTCGACCACGCCGAGCTGGCCACCCTGTTCGAGGAACAGCAGGCCAAGACCACCCCGCTCCGAGCGGCCCAAGTCATCCTGGAAGGGGTGCGCAAGAACAAGGCCCGGGTGCTGGTGGGGCCGGACGTCAAGGCGATGGACCTGCTGATCCGGGTGGCCGGTCCGAACTATGAACGACTGGTGGGCGGGCCCGTGATGGGCCGAGTGAAAGACTTTGTCACCCGGCTGCTGCCCAAGCGCTGACCCTGTTCTCAGCGCCCAAGTGGGTGTTCGGCCAGCCAGCCTGCCGCCACCGCCTGCGGGTCGGCGCCCGCGGCCACTTGCCGGCGCATGTCGACCAGCGCCGCGGTGTCCAGGACGCCGGCCACTTCGTTGATTGCCAACAACTGCCGATCGCTGAGCGCATTGCGACGATACAGCGGCACCACGTTCTCGGCCCGAATCAGCGCGGGTTTGGCGTCGGCCAGCGCGACGAGGTCGGCGGGAGCGCCGGGGTCGGCGGTGGTCGTCCATCCCGCGGTGACCCGTCCTGCCGCAACCGCGGCGAACATCGTTGTGCCATCGGGGAATTCACGCGGAGCGGGGAGCCGGCAGGGGCCGACGGCCGATGGCGCCAGGTGTCCGGCGATGATACCGACCACAAGACCGGCACAGTGTTGCGGCAGCGTGCTCAAGTCGGCACTGACATCACTGCCGCCCCACGCCTTGGCGGTGGCTCGACTCACCAGCAGTACGGGTTTGTCCTCGGCGGCGGTCGTGTAGTCGCCCGCCGCGATGCCCTCGGGTAGCGCGGCGATCATCGCGCGGTAGACGTCTTTGTCGGACACCGCCGTCGCGCCGGGCTGCAGGGCCCGCAACACACGGCCGGTGAGGGCGGGGACGACAGTGACTGCGCCCGAATCCAATTGGGCCTTGGGGTCGGCGGTCGCCTGGAACCGCGCGCCAAATCCGTAGGACCGCAACGCGGCAACGTAGACGCCGGCGAGCAGCGTCGACTCGGCATCAGACCGGGACCCGACCACCACTTCCGCGCGGGCGCGACGATCGCCCCCGGTGTCGGTCGCGCAGCCGGCCACGGTGAGTATGGCGGCGAGCAGCGGTGCCGCCAGCCTGCCGATTCTCACCCCCCGGAGAGGGAAGTGTCGGACGCGATCGCCACGGCCGCCGCGACCGCTTCCCCGACACGCTGGTCCAGCGGGCTGGGGACGATCCGGTCGGGAGCAAGGTCGTCGCTGACGACGGAGAAGATCGCTTCGGCCGCGGCGACCATCATCTTCTCGGTGATCCGGCGCGCGCCGGCTTCCAGCGCACCGCGGAACACGCCGGGGAAGGCCAGCACGTTGTTGATCTGGTTCGGGAAGTCGCTGCGGCCGGTGGCCACCACCGAGGCGTACTTGGCCGCGATGCGGGGGTGGATCTCCGGATCGGGGTTGGACAGTGCGAAGACGATCCCGCCCGGCGCCATGGTGGCGATCATCTCTTCGGGGACCACCCCGCCCGAGAGACCAAGGAACACGTCGGCGCCCCGGATGGCCTCCGCCGCGCTGCCGGTCAGGCCGTCGGGATTGGTGCGCCGCGCCAGAGCCACCTTGACGTCGTTCATGTCGTCACGAGCGGTGTGCAGAATTCCGCGCGAGTCGAGCACGGTGATGTCCGAAACACCCATCACCATAAGGAGATTGGTGCACGCGACGCCGGCCGCACCGGCTCCGGACACCACTACCTTCAGCGAGCTCATATCCCGGCCGAGCAGCTTGCTGGCGCCCATGAGTGCGGCCAGCACAACGATGGCGGTGCCGTGCTGGTCGTCATGCATCACCGGGCAGTCCAGCGCCTCGATGGCGCGGCGCTCGATCTCGAAGCAGCGCGGCGCGGAGATGTCCTCGAGGTTGACGGCGCCGAACGTCGGGCGCAGGCGCACCAGCGTTTCCACGATCTCGTCGGGATCCTTGGTGTCCAGCACGATGGGGATGGCGTTCAGCCCGCCATACGCCTGGAACAGGGCGCACTTGCCCTCCATGACCGGCAGCGACGCCGCCGGCCCGATGTCGCCCAGGCCGAGCACCGCGCTGCCGTCGCTGACCACGGCCACCAGCCGGTTCGCCCAGGTGTAGCGGGCCGCCTGGGCGTGGTCAGCGGCGATCGCACGGCTGACCTGCGCCACGCCGGGGGTATAGGCGATCGACAAAGCGCGCTGGGTGTCCAGCGGGGACGTCATGCTCACCGAAAGCTTGCCGCCTACGTGTGCCTCGAAGATCTCGGCGTCGGTGATCGCACCATGCTCGGCCTGCGTCTGTATCGATTCAAGCAATTCGGACACGGGCTTCAGGGTACTGACTACCCGTTAGTAGCCCTAATTGGTGATGTGGGTCTCAGTGGCGACCCGCTGCACCCGGCTCTGCCGCGCTAGATCAGCTTGAGCTCGGTGACCGCGGTGCGCTCGTCGACCAACTCGGCGGTGGTCTTGTCGATGCGGCCCTGGGAGAACGCGTCGATCTCCAGCCCCTGCACGATCGACCAGTTGCCGTCCTTGGTGGTCACCGGGAACGACGAGACGATGCCCTCGGGCACGCCGTAGGAGCCGTCGGAGAAGACCGCCATCGACACCCAGTCGCCCTCCGGGCTGCCCAGCAGCCAGGAGCGGGCGGCGTCGACGGTCGCCGAGGCGGCCGACGCGGCCGAGGACGCGCCGCGGGCATCGATGATGGCCGCGCCGCGCTTGGCGACGGTCGGGATGAAGTCGTTCTCGATCCAGGCCTGGTCGTTGACCACCTCGGCGGCGTTCTTGCCGCCGACCTCGGCGTGGAAGATGTCGGGGTACTGGGTCGCGGAGTGGTTGCCCCAGATGGTCACCTTCTTGATGTCGGTGACCGCGGCCCCGGTCTTCTTGGCCAGCTGGGAGATTGCCCGGTTGTGGTCGAGGCGGGTCAGCGCCGAGAACCGCTCCTTGGGGATGTCGGGGGCGTTGCTCAGCGCGATCAGCGCGTTGGTGTTGGCCGGGTTACCGGTCACGCCGATGCGGACGTCGTCGGCGGCGACCGAGTTGAGCGCCTTGCCCTGGGCGGTGAAGATCGCGCCGTTGGCCTCCAGCAGGTCGCTGCGCTCCATGCCCGGGCCGCGCGGCCGCGCCCCGACGAGCAGCGCCAGGTTGACGCCGTCGAAGATCTTGTTCGCATCCGCGCCGATCTCGACGCCGGACAGCAGCGGGAAGGCGCAGTCGTCGAGCTCCATCACGACGCCCTCGAGCGCCTTGAGGGCGGGCTCGATCTCCAGGAGGCGCAGCTCGATCGGGCGGTCGGGGCCCAGCAACGAGCCACTCGCCAGACGGAACAACAGGCTGTAGCCGATCTGGCCGGCGGCGCCGGTGACGGCGACCTTGAGAGGACTTGCGCTCACGTCGATGTACTCCTTGTGGAGAAGTTCGTGCAGATTCGGGTTTCGGCTCGAAACTAGCGCACCTTTCCCCGACCACAATCTCCGGTCCGCTACCAGGGCTTTCTCCAGCGGCTGATCGTCAGGCTTTGAACAGGCGGGACGCGTAGCATGGAGCACCGCCTGGTCGAACCTGCGCTGCGTGGGAGGTGGATGTGTTCCAAGGATTCGACGCCTTGCCCGAGGCGCTTCGGCCGCTCGCGCAGGAACCGGACCGGCAATCTCAACCACCCAAAGAAACCCTGGTTGACTGCGCCGTCTACGCCGATGGCCACCGGTTGTCCGGCAAGGTCCGTTACGCCGCGTCCCTGGACAAAGTGCGCGAGATCGAAACGCAGGGGCACGAGGGATTCGTCTGGGTGGGCCTGCGCGAACCCAGTCAGGCCCAGATGCAGGAGGTAGCCGACGTGTTCGGGCTGCATCCGCTCGCCGTCGAAGACGCCGTGTGTGCCCATCAGCGACCCAAGGTGGAGCGGTACGACGACACACTGTTCCTCGTCCTCAAGACCGTCAACTACGTCCGCCACGAATCGGTAGTGCTGGCCCGCGAGATCGTCGAGACCGGCGAGATCATGGTCTTCGTCGGCCGCGATTTCGTGGTCACGGTGCGCCACGGTGAACACGGCGGACTGTCCGACGTGCGCAAGCGTATGGACGGCAACCCGGAGCAGATGCGGCTGGGCCCCTACGCGGTGATGCACGCGATCGCCGACCATGTGGTGGACCACTACCTCGAGGTGAGCAGTTTGATGCTGTCCGACATCGACAGCATCGAGGGTCTGGCGTTCGCCCCGGGCAGCAAGATCGACGTCGAACCGATCTATCTGCTCAAACGCGAGGTCGTCGAGCTCCGCCGGTGCGTCAACCCGCTGTCGGCCGCGTTCCACCGGATCCAGATGGACAACAAAGACGTGATCTCCAAGGAAGTGCGGCGCTATCTGCGCGACGTCGCCGACCACCACTCCGAGGCCGCAGACCAGATCGCCAGCTACGACGACACGCTCAACTCGTTGATCCAGGCGGCATTGGCCCGGGTCGGGATGCAGCAGAACAACGACATGCGCAAGATGGCTGCCTGGGCCGGCATCCTGGCGGTGCCCACCATGGTCGCCGCCATCTACGGGATGAACTTCCGTTTCATGCCCGAGCTGAGCTGGACGTGGGGCTACCCGGGGATCATGGCCGTCATGGTGGTCGTCTGCCTGGTCCTGTATTTCCAATTCCGCAACCGCAACTGGCTCTGACCGTTCTTCGCCGAGCGGAGTCAGGTGGGCTGGGCGGCAGGGCGATTCGTGTCCAGCACGTCCACGCCGTCGTTGTCCCAGGCTTGCCGCATCGCCTCGGCGCCTTTCAGCCGCACCCACGCCGCTTCGGTCGCGGTGATGGGCGTCGCCGACAAGAACCGCACCGGGTCGCGGGGCGGATCCAGCGGTAGATCCCGGATCTCGCTGTGGCCCAACAACACCGCGGTGAACGGCACGCGCCGCGACTGCGAGGCCCATAGCGGCGAGCCGAGGTCGATCAGTGCATCGGCACTCAACACGGCACCCTCGACGGCCGGGGTCGCCGCCAGTATCGCGACGCTGCGGGCGATTCCGGTGATCGGGCCGGGATCGCGCAACTGCAGCACGATTTCGGCGCGCGGGCCGCGGACCGGGTCGGCGATGTCCAGGGTCGGTTCGGTCATCGGGTGGCGCGAGCAGCCCAAGGAGACGTAGTGCACCAACCCGCTCGCCTCGCGAAACCGCAGCACTTCGATGGTTTCGGTGCCCAGAAATGTCACGCTCGCCGAATCGGGCTCGAGATCACCGTAGTGGGCACGCACGTGCGCGCGCACCTGCTCCAACGGCTGGGTCACTGCGAGCCCGACGGCGCGATGGTCAGGTTGGCCCCAGAGTCGGCGTCGAAGACCGCCAGCTTTGTCGTGTCGAATGCCAACTCGATCGACTGCCCGATGGCCGCTTTGGACTCGGCGGGAACCCGTGCCACGAACTGGTTTTCGTGCGCATCTCCCTCGGCGGCCAGCTCGTCCAGCTGAGCCGAGTGCGCGGCCCACGCCGCGGTGGAGAAGTACACATACTTGTCCGCGCCCAGCGATTCGACCAAGTCGACCTTCACCTCGAAGGTCAGCGCCCGGATCCGCTGATAACCGTCGATCAACGCCGCGTCGGACAGATGCTCGGGCCGCACACCGACGATGACGCTGTCCGGTGCCGGATGCTGGGCGATCACCTCTTGGACTTCCGGTGTCAGCATCACCTCCCCGAAGGGCAGCGTCAGCCCGATCGGCGTCATCGCGGCGGGGAAGAAATTCATCGCCGGCGAACCGATGAAGCCCGCAACGAACAGGTTGGCCGGGTGCTCGTAAAGCTCGTCAGGAGTACCGATTTGCTGTGCGACGCCGGAATGCATCACCACCACACGGTCGCCCAGGGTCATGGCTTCGGTCTGATCGTGGGTGACGTAGACCGTCGTCGTACCCAGCCTCTTCTGCAGCCTGGCGATCTCGCCGCGCATCTGAACGCGCAGTTTGGCATCCAGGTTGGACAACGGCTCGTCCATCAAAAACGCCTTGGGATGGCGCACGATCGCGCGACCCATTGCCACCCGCTGCCGCTGCCCACCGGACAGCTGCGATGGCTTGCGGTCCAAAAATTCGGTGAGGTCAAGGGTTTTGGCGGTCTCGGAGACCTTCTGCGCGATCTCGGGCTTCGGCATCTTGGCCAGCGTCAACGGAAACGCGATGTTTTGCCGCACCGTCATGTGCGGGTACAGCGCATAGGACTGGAACACCATCGCGATATCGCGGTCTTTGGACGCCTTCTCGTTCACCCGTTCGCCGCCGATGCGCAGCTCACCCGAAGAGATATCTTCAAGTCCGGCAATCATGTTCAACGTCGTGGTCTTACCGCAGCCCGACGGGCCGACCAGGATCAGGAACTCACCGTCGGCGATGGTGATGTTCAGGTCGCGCACCGCCACGGCGCCGTCGGGGTAACTTTTGCTGACATGGTCCAGCACAATCTCGGCCATCGCATCATCCCTTCACAGCGCCAGAGGTCAATCCGGCGACGATTCGTCGTTGGAAGATTAGAACAAAAGCGATAATGGGAACGGTGATCACCACGGCCCCGGCTGCGATCGACCCGGTCGGCTCCTCGAACTGCGAACTGCCACTAAAGTTCACGATCGCCACCGGCGCGGTGATGGCGGCCTTGGTGGCGGTCAGGGTCAACGCCAGCAGCAGATCGTTCCACGCAAAGATGAACACCAGGATCGCCGCGGTGACCACACCGGGCGCCGCCAGGGGGACGATCACCTTGCGGAAGGCTTGAGCCGGCGTGGCGCCGTCCATTTTCGCCGCCTTCTCCAAATCCCATGGGACCTCACGGAAAAACGCCGACAACGTGTAAATCGCGAGCGGCAGCGCGAACGTGATATAGGGCAGGATCAAGCCCGGCCAGGTGTCGAACAGGCCGATGAAGCGTTCGATATTGAACAACGGCGTGACCAACGAGATCGCGGGAAACATGGCGATCAACAGGGTAGCGCCGACCAGCGGCCGCTTGCCGGGAAACTCCAGGCGGGCGATCGCGTAGCCCGCCATCGCCCCGAGCACCACCGCGATCGCGGTGGTGATCAACCCGATCCCGACGGAGTTGATCAGCGCCGAACTGAAGAGGTCGCCGCGAAAGATGCCGCGATAGTTGTCCAGGGACACCGCCGACGGAATCAGCTTGCCGTCCTTGACCGTTGACGTCGGTTTCAGGGAGACGCTGAAGATCCACAGCACCGGCAGCAGCGCGTAGATCACGACCACCATGTCGATGACGGCCCACATCGCGGTGCGCCGCGCGCCCTGCACGTTAGCGGCCATCGACGTCACCACCGGGCGCCGCCGCGCCGAAGGCCTTGATGAACACCCACGCGATGAGGCCCACGCATCCGAAGATCAGCACGCTGATCGCCGAGCCGAGCCCGACGTTGAAACCCTTGAACAGGTTGTTGTAGCCCAGGATCGACACCGAATCGGTGTTGTTGGCGCCGTTGGTCAGAACGTAGATGTTGTCGAAAATGCGGAAGGCGTCCAGGGTTCGGAACAGCAGCGCGACCACTACCGCCGGCTTGATGATCGGCAGGATGACCCGGGTCAGCCGGCGCCAGGCGCCGGCGCCGTCGACCTGGGCGGCCTTCAGCAGATCCTCTGGCACCAACGCCAATCCGGCCAGCAGCAGCAGCGACATGAAGGGGGTCGTCTTCCAGACCTCGGCGACCACGACGATCGCCAGCGACGGGATCTGCGCGGTCAGCGGCGCACTACCATGCGGGAGCAGATTGGCCAGATAGCCCGTTCCCGGCGTCCAGGCGTAGTACCAGCTGTACGACGCGACCACGGTGACGATGCCGTACGGGATCAGGATCGCGGTGCGCACCAGTCCTTTTCCGACGATGGTGCGGTGCATCACCAGGGCCAGCGCCAAACCCAGGACGAATTCGAGGGACACCGAAACGACCGTGATGCCCAGCGTCACCGCCAGCGCTGTCCACCAATACCGATCGGTCAGGATGGTCGCGTAATTGCTCAGGCCGATGAACGCGGTGTCGTCGGGGACGGCGAGGTTGTTGCGCTGCAGGCTCAACCAGACGGCGTAGCCGATCGGATACGCCGTCACCGTCAGCATCAGCATCGCCGCCGGGGCGACGAGCAACAACGCCAATCGCTGTTCGGGCGGCAAATGTGGGGCGCGCATCACGGCAACAACCCCTTCCCGTCGATCGCTTTGCGCACCTCGGTGCTGAGCTCGTCGGCGGTCCGCTCGGGGTCGATCTTGGCAATCGGGCTCAGCGTCGCGGCCAATCGGATGGCCACCGCCTGGTAGACCGGCGTGGCCGGGCGCATTGCGGCGTCGGTGAGTTGCCGGCGGATGATCGTGTACATCGGATACTTGGCCTGGAACTGCGGATCGGAATACAGCGACGTGCGCACCGGAGGCAGGCCGCCCGCGATCGACACGTACTTCTGATGCGGCAGGTTGCGCAGGCAGCGGATGGCTTCGAACGCCTCGGCACGGTGACGGGTGGTGCTGGCCACCGCCAGGTTCGCCCCGCCGATGGTCACCTTGGCCGGACTGCCCGGCACCACACCGGGATACGGCGCGAAGCCGAAGACTTTCTGGCTGGCCTGATAGGCGATGCGGAATTGCTCGTCAGTGGGCACGAACGTGCCGACCTCGTTGATGCTGCCGGCCAACCGCGGATCCTGGTTGAGCGGGAGAAAGGGCACACCGCCCTTCACCGCGTTCTCCAGCATGGACGCCAGCGCGTACGGCCAGTTAACCGCCAGCGCGGCCCTGCCCTGTTCGACTGCCAACCGCGCGGTGCCTTCGTCGGTGCGGGTGATCGACGGATCGGCCCCGGGCGCGGTCGCCACCGATTTGAGGATCCGCAGCGCGTTGACGGTGGCCGCCCGGTGCGCCGGCGTGTCGGTCAACGTGACGTGGCGGCCGTCCTCGGAGAGCACCTGACCGCCTCCGCTGGCCAGCAGCGTGTTGAACCAGACCACCAGGCCTTCGCCCTCATTGGCCTGCACGGCGATCCAGCTGGGCTGCCCCGCGGCGTGCAATCTGGTGACCTCTCTCACCATCCCGTCCCAGGTCCGGGGCGGCTGACGCACCAAATCGGGCCGATACCAAAGCAATTGGGTGTTCGTCGTGACGGGGGCTGCGAACAATTTGCTTTCCCAGCGCGCCGTCGACAGCGGGCCCGGCAGGATATCGGCCGTCGCGTCGGCTTTGGCGCGTCCCGCGGGATCGTCGGACAGCGGCAGCGCCCAGCCCGCCTCGGCGAACTCCGCCGTCCACACCACGTCAAGCGACATCACGTCCAGCGTGCGGTCGTGACCCGTCAGCCGGCGCGCCAACTGCAATCGCTGCTCCCCGGGGGCCCTGGGCAGGCTGATCTGTTGAATGGCGAAGCGACCGGCGAACTGCTTCGTGCAATCCGCGGCGACCGCGGCGAACGTCGCGGCGTCGGCGGCCGTGGTGTAGAAGCTGATCACCAGCCCGTGGGCCCCGGAGGCGCATGCCGACACCGCTGCGGCGATGGTGAGCGTCGCCAGCGCGATTGCGCCTGTCCGGCGTACGCGCCCACGACGACTCAGCACCGATTCACACCTCTCGTGCGCGCCTCAGATCGCCAAGCGCGCCAACAGGTCCCGCGCCTTTTCTGCGTTTTGCGGATCACAGAGCACGTCATAGCGCCCGGCCACCAACTGCATGGTCGAACTGAAATCCCTTGTGCCACGGGCCATTGAATACGGAACAGCGGAAGTGATCAGCCCGAAGAAGACACCGGCGACCAGGCCCGTGATCAGCGCGCCCCAGGGATTGGGGCTGAAGAAGCCCAACACCAGCCCGATGAACAGGCCCAGCCACGCCCCGCTCAGCACACCGCCGCCGAGCACCTTGGGCCATGTCAGCCGGCCGGTGACCCGCTCCACCTGCATCAGGTCGACCCCGACGATGGTCACCTGCTGGACCGGGAACTGCTGCTCGGAGAGGTAGTCGACCGCGCGCTGCGCTTCGGCGTAGGTGGGGTAGGACCCGACCGGCCAGCCTCGGGGCGGTGTCGGCAAGCCGGGCACACCGTGGCGACGCCCCGCGGCACCCGGGGGTGTTGCGCCGGGAACCTGCCCAGGCTGGAAAGGATTAGTCATCGCCGCTCATTGTCCTCCGCCTCGGCCGTCGTTTCATCTCAGGGGCACCCCAGCCTATCCAGCGTCCTTTCGCCACCTGCGAAAACACGAGCACCCGGTGGCGGCAACCAGCCCGGGCGTCGACGGAGCGCTGTCGTTTCGCACCGGCAGCCGCCCCCTACCCATGGGTTAGGTTGAACACCATGACAGCTCCCGGCGGCGGCTTCGGCGAGAGTGCCCACGACGACGACAAGGCCGACTCCCCCACCACCGGCAGCGACGCCTTTGAGCAGCAGGACCAGCCCGCCCCGTGGGCGCCGCCCGCGTCGCCACCGGTCACCGGACCGGCGCCGCCGGCGTATCCGCCCCCGGGCTATCCCACCGACTACCCGGCCGGTTATCCGCCGCCGTACCCACCGCCGGTCCCCCCACCGCCGGGGTACGAGCAGCCGCCCGGCTACGGCGGATCGCCCTACCCGGCGGCGCCTCCGCAGTACGGCGGCCCGCCCCCCGGTTACGGGTCTCCCGGATATCCGGGCGGCTATTACCCGCCGCCGGACTACCAGGGCGGCTATGCCTCTCCGGCCGCCGTGCCCGGGACCAACACGCTGGCGATCGCCTCGCTCATCGCGTCGTTCACCGGCCTGTTGTGCTGCGTCGGCTCGATCGTGGCCATGGTGCTCGGCGCGATCGCCCTGGATCAGATCAAGCGGACCCGGCAGGACGGTTTCGGCCTGGCGGTCGCCGGCATCGTCATCGGAATCGCCACTCTGGTGGTGACTTTGGTGATCGTGCTGTTCGCGCTGCGCACGCACTGACCCGTCCACCGCCCGGGGTTGTCTGCGATCGGACCCGCGGCTGCCTAGGCTCTACTTCCATGGGATCGGTCAACAGGGTGTACATCGCGCGCCTCGCGCGAATGCTGGTGTTGGGTCCGCTGGGGGAATCCGTCGGTCGGGTGCGCGATGTTGTGGTCAGCATCAGCATCGTCCGCCAGCAACCGCGCGTCCTGGGATTGGTCGTCGACCTCGCGACCCGGCGCAGCATCTTCATCCCGATCCTGCGGGTCGCGTCCATCGAGCCCAACGCCGTGACGCTGAGCACCGGCAACGTGTCCCTACGCCACTTCGTGCAGCGGCCCGGTGAGGTGCTGGCGATGGGCCAGGTGCTGGACACCCAGGTCAAGGTCAACGACCCCGAACTGCCGGAGCTGGCCGGCCTCGACGTGGTGGTCACCGACCTGGGCATCGAACAGAACCGAACGCGCGACTGGATGGTGAGTCGGGTCGCCGTGCGCACCCATCGACGGTTGGGACGGCGCGGCCCCGTACACGTCGTGGACTGGCGGAGCGTGCACGGCTTGACCCCCTCGGCCCTGGCCTTGCCGGGGCAGGGAGTGGCGCAGCTGCTGGGCCAGTTCGAAGGACGCAAGCCGGTCGATGTGGCCGACGCCATTCGCGGACTGCCGGCCAAGCGGCGCTACGAGGTGCTCAGGGCGCTCAACGACGACCGGCTGGCCGACATCCTGCAGGAGCTGCCGGAGCTGGATCAGGCCGACGTGCTGTCGCAGCTGGGCGCCGAGCGATCGGCCGACGTGCTCGAGGAGATGGATCCCGACGACGCCGCCGACCTGCTCGGCGTGCTGAACCCCACCGACGCCGAGATGCTGCTGACCCGGATGGACCCCGGCGAGTCCGCCTCGGTGCGCCGGCTGTTGACGCATTCGCCGGACACCGCGGGCGGCCTGATGACGTCCGATCCGGTGGTGCTCACCCCGGACACGTCGGTCGCGGAGGCGCTGGCCCGGGTCCGCGATCCTGACCTCAGCACCGCCCTGTCGTCGATGGTGTTCGTGGCGCGCCCGCCGACGGCGACGCCGACCGGCCGCTACCTGGGCTGCGTGCACTTGCAGCGACTGCTGCGCGAGCCGCCTTCCGAACTCGTCGGCGGAATCGTCGACAGCGAGTTGCTCACCCTGACGCCGGAGACACCGCTGGTCGCGGTGACCCGCTACCTCGCCGCGTACAACCTGGTGTGCGGTCCCGTGGTGGATGACGAGAACCACCTCCTGGGGGCAGTCACCGTGGACGACCTGCTCGATCACCTGCTGCCGCACGACTGGCGCGTGGACATGCAGGAACTCGACACCGCCGGCCGGCTCGAAGGATTGGGGGAGTCCTCGTGAGCAAATCCACGGGGCAGCGGGGGCTGTACACCCCACGGACGTCGCGCAGGTACTCGCTGCGACTGGATCCCGAGACCGTCGGGCAGTTCACCGAATCGATCGCGCGGTTCTTCGGCACCGGGCGGTACCTCATGCTGCAGACGATGTTGGTGGTGGTGTGGATCGCGCTGAACCTGTTCGCGGTGAAGCTGCGCTGGGACCCGTACCCGTTCATTCTGTTGAACCTGGCCTTCTCCACGCAGGCGGCCTACGCGGCGCCGCTGATTCTGTTGGCGCAGAACCGGCAAGAGAACCGCGACCGCGTCACGCTCGAAGAGGACCGCCGTCGCGCCGCCCAGACCAAGGCCGACACCGAATACCTGGCCCGCGAATTGGCCGCGTTGCGGCTGGCCGTCGGCGAGGTGGTGACGCGCGAATACCTGCGCCACGAGCTGGAGGACCTGCGCGAACTACTGGCCAATCTGCAGCCGCAAAGCCCGGATGCGGGCCCGGCGCAGGCGGGCGCCAACCTCGAGCGCGCGGCTAAGAAATCCAGGTGAGAACCACTTCGACCATTGCGCCACTCGTGTCACAAGAGTTATGTATGGTGATCTGGTTCACCGAGCTAACAGAAAGTTAACCCAGCTCACACCTAGGACGGTCGAGTGCGCATAGGGGGAAGCCGGGGTGCGAGCCCGGCCGCCGCGACTGTGCGGCAGCGAGCACTTCGGAACACGCGCAAGCCGATATTCGGCGTCGCCATGATTACTCCACTGGTCTTCGCGGGCGCCGTCAGCGGGGCGGCTCCGTCACTGCCGGCGCAAATGCAGCCGGTCCATGCAGCCATCACCCCGGTGGCCGCCGTCTCCCCCACCTTCCCCGACCTGTCCGGGCCCGCCGTGGTCGCGATCGACCGCAGCCCCACCGCCTTTCACGTCGCCGAGCCCGCGTTGTCCGCTCCACCGCCGGCGATGATCGTCAATGCGCATGGCGCACTGGGCATTCCGAGCGTCGCGCTCGCCGCCTACCGCAATGCGGAACAGAAGATGGCCGTCGCCGCCCCAGGCTGCGGCGTCAGCTGGAACCTGCTGGCCGGCATCGGGCGCATCGAATCGGGCCACGCGGGCGGCGGTGCGGTTGACGCGCGCGGCACCGCGATCACCCCGATCTACGGCCCGTCGCTGGACGGCACGCTGCCCGGCAACGAGGTCATCGTCCAGAGCAGCGTCGGCAATCGCCCCACCTATGCCCGCGCGATGGGACCGATGCAGTTCTTGCCCGGGACCTGGGCGCGCTACGCCTCCGACGGCAAGGGCGACGGCGTCGCGGACCCGCAGAACCTTTTCGACTCCACCCTCGCGGCTGCCCGGTACTTGTGCAGTGGTGGGCTGAACCTGCGTGATCAGTCGCATGTGTTGAGCGCGATTCTCCGCTACAACAACTCGATGCCCTATGCGCAGAACGTGCTGGGCTGGGCAGCGGCCTACGCCACGGGCGTCGTCCCGGTCGACCTGCCGCCGATGACCGGACCGCCGCCGCCGCTGGGCGATGCGCACCTCGAGCATCCCGAGGGGCTGGGGCCGAACCTGCCGATGAACATCAATGGCCTGCCGATGGACGACCCGCTGGCGCGCGTACCGCTGATCGACTTGCGGAGTCCCGCGCTGGTCAGTCCCCCGCCGATGTTCCCCTGGATGACTCCCACACCTCAGCAGGCGCCGGCCCAGATGCCCGGGTGCACGGTGATCTGCATCGGCACCCAGAGTTCCCCGCCCCTGGGGCCTCCGCCACCCTTCGCGCCGCCGCCCCCCTTTGCTCCGCCCCCGTTCGCGCCACCGCCGCCGGATGTTGTTCCGCCGCCGGCGCCCCCGCCCGTCGCGGCGCCGCAAGCCGCACCGGCGCCCAAGCCCGCCGGCCCGCCTGCGGCGCCGAACGCGTCCGCGCCACACAACCCCGCGCCCGGCCCGGCCAACTGAGGGACGCAACGGGTCGCCGCCGAACGGCCCCGTCGCGCAGGCCTACACTCGGCGGTGATGTCCAGCCATGATTCTTCTGATTCAGCCGACCTGACCGCGGCAATCCGCGCCGCACTCGCAAAGGTGATCGACCCCGAACTACGGCGTCCGATCACCGAACTCGGGATGGTCAAGAGCATCGACACCGAGCCCGACGGCTCGGTTCATGTTGTGATCTACCTGACCACCGCCAGTTGTCCGAAGAAGACCCAAATCACCGACGAGGTGAGCCAGGCCGTCGCCGACGTGCCCGGCACCGGCGCGGTGAAGGTCAGCCTCGACGTGATGAGCGACGAGCAGCGCACCGAGCTGCGCAAGCAGTTGCGCGGTGATGCCCGCGAGCCGGTTATCCCGTTCGCACAACCGAATTCGCTGACGCGGGTCTATGCGGTCGCGTCCGGGAAGGGCGGGGTGGGTAAGTCCACCGTCACGGTCAACCTGGCGGCGGCGATGGCGGCCCGTGGCCTGTCGGTCGGCGTGCTGGACGCCGACATCCACGGTCATTCCATTCCCCGGATGATGGGCACCACCGAACGTCCCACCCAGGTCGAGTCGATGATCCTGCCGCCCATCGCTCACGAGGTGCGGGTCATCTCGATCGCCCAGTTCACCGAGGGCAACACCCCGGTGGTGTGGCGCGGGCCGATGCTGCACCGCGCGCTGCAGCAGTTCCTGGCCGACGTCTATTGGGGCGATCTGGACGTGCTGCTGCTGGATCTGCCGCCGGGAACCGGCGACATCGCGATCTCGGTGGCTCAGCTGATCCCGAACGCGGAGATCCTGGTGGTGACGACGCCGCAGCTGGCCGCCGCGGAGGTCGCCGAGCGGGCCGGCAGCATCGCACTGCAGACCCGCCAGCGCCTCGCCGGCGTAGTGGAGAACATGTCCGGGCTCACGCTGCCGGACGGCTCCACGCTGAGGGTGTTCGGTGAGGGCGGCGGCGAGCAGGTGGCCGAGCGGTTGTCCCGGGCGGTCGGCGCCGAAGTACCGCTGCTGGGCCAGATCCCGCTGGACCCCGCGCTGGTGGCCGCGGGCGATTCCGGCACTCCGCTGGTGCTGAGCGCGCCCGATTCGCCAGTGGGCAAGGCGCTGCGCGGGGTGGCCGACAGTTTGTCCTCACGCCGGCGCGGGCTTGCCGGTGTATCGCTGGGACTCGATCCGAAAGGGCGCTGAGGCGGGCTTCAGGTCGCGTCGGTGTCGAACGGCGGGCGGGCGCCCGGTTGAGGTTCGGCCCCCAGCGTCTGTCCATTCGCCGGTGCGGCAGGGCCGGGTTGCGGCGCCTCCAGCGAGGCCCCGTTCGCGGGCTTGTCGAAGTTCCCGGTCAAAAAGGAATCATCGCCGTCCAACAGGTGCTTGGTCAGCGCGGCGCGGGGGGTCATGCCCCGTAGTTTCTGCAATTCGCTGAGGGGGCCGCGCAGGTCGTCGAACTCGGGCCCGAGGTCCTCGCGCAACTGACCGGTGACGCCGCTCAGGTAGTCGCGCGCCTGACGCAGCGCGTTGGCCGACCACCGGATGGCGCCGGGGAGCCGCTCGGGGCCGAGAACCACCAGCCCGACCACGACGAGGACGAGCATCTCTCCCCAGCCGACGTTGGCGAACATTAGCCGCTATCCGGGTCCGGTTTCACCGTCAGGGTGACGTGCCGGCCATCGCGGACCACCTCGACCGGGGAATCCTGCCCGATGGTCAGCTGTCGCACCGCGACCACGAACTCGTCGGCGTCGGCGACCTTGCGGTTACCCACCTTGACGACGACGTCGTTTTCCAGGATGCCGCCCTTCTGCGCCGGACTTCCCGCCTTCACGTTGGCGACCTGCGCGCCGGAGGCGATTGCGTTGCTCACCGAGCGGGTGCTGACGCCCAGGGTCGGGTGCACGATCTTCCCGTCCCTGATCAAGGTCTGGGCGACCTCCTTGGCTTCGTTGATCGGAATCGCGAAGCCCAGCCCACTTGCGCTGTCGGACAACGACTTACCCGCGGTGTCGATGCCGATCACCTGGGAGTCCATGTCGATCAGCGGGCCGCCGGAGTTGCCGTGGTTGATCGACGCGTCGGTCTGGAGGGCGTCGATCACCGTGTCGGTGTCCGAGCCCTCGCCGGACAGCGGGACGGGCCGGTGCAGCGCGCTGATGATGCCGTGCGTCACGGTGCTGCGCAGCCCCAGCGGCGCACCCGCGGCGAGGACCTCATCACCCACCCGCACCTTGTCGGAATCACCCAGGCGCGCCACGCTCAGGTTGTCGACGTTGTCGACCTTGATCACGGCCAGGTCCGTCTTGGGGTCGCGGCCCACCAGGTTGGCGGGCACTTCCTTGCCGTCGTTGAACACCACGGTGGTCTTGAACTGGCTGGGGCTGTTCGCCGCCTCGGAGATCACGTGGTTGTTGGTGACGATGTAGCCGCGCCCGTCGATGACGACGCCGGAGCCCTGCATGCCCTCCTGGTCACTCTTGGACTCGATGGTCACCACGGCGTTGGCTGTCGCCGACGCCACCTTGGCGAAGCGCCCCGCCGGACCTTCCCCGTTGCCATTGGTCGACAACGTCACCTTCGAGGTGGTGAACGCCTCGGCGACCTCGGCCGTCTTACGGCCCACCAGGCCGCCGAACAGCCCGATGACCAGCGCGATCAGCGCCAAGACGATCAACGCAAGATAGGACACGCGGCCGCCGAACAGTACGTCGCGCACACCGAGTTTGCCGCCGTAGCCCAGCGCGGACCGCGACGTCGATGGCGCGACGGCCGGTGTTCCCAAGGCCGCCGCGGCCGCCGGGTCCCGCCAGGGATCGTCCAGCTCGTCGGGCTCCACGCCGTCTTTCTCGGCGGCCAGGGCGCCGACATCCACAGGATGACGCTGCAGCGAATCGGGGCTACCCTCCGGCCGGTGGAACGCCTCCTGCAGGACGGGGTCGGCCGGCCGATCGCTCGGCCGGAATTCGGCCTGCTCCCGGTACTTCTGCGGGCGGACGCGCTCGGCCACGAACGACCCGCGCAGCCCGTCGGGACGACCGAACTCCCGACGCGATGCGGGGTCGACCGGCGGACGAGAGACGGGGCGCGGCGCTAAGCGGTTGCCGCTGTCATTGCTTCGGTCGAAGCCTTGGTCGGAGGTCACGTTATCCCTTTTGGATCCTCTACTTGAGCGCTCGAGACTGGCCTTCACCGGCCGATATACGCGGCACCGGCGTTGTCCGTGTCCACCCTAGTATCCACGGCACGCCGAGGGTCAGCACGAACGCGCGTGTGGGGTGGTTGCGCAGCGGATCGATCGCTAGCGACGCTTGCGCCGTTCGCGGGCGTCGCGGTCGGCGAAACGGTCGGACGCCGGTGCGGTCGGGTCGTCGGGCGAATCATAGGGAATGTCAGCCAGCATTCCGAGCAGCGTGCTGGGGATGCGGATGGGGTGGGAATCGCGCAGCGCGGCGCGCGTCCGACTCTGGTCGTCCACCTCGGCCGCGCACTGGGGGCACATCGACAGGTGATGCGCGGCCCGCAGGTGGGCGTTCATCCGCAGCTCGCCGTCGACGAACGCGGCGATGGCTTCGACCGAGAGGTGCTCGGTGGAACCGAACTGGCGAGGCGCGCCGACGGGCGCATCGCTTTGGGAGGCGAACTGTGCGGGAAGCCAGGAGAACGCGCGGCGGAACACATGTCCTCGATCGGGCATCACCAGCTCCTGCCGCTCATTGTTATTGCCACCTCATCTCGAATGTAGCGCGAGCCGGTGCGCAATACCGCAGCTGCGGGCACAAAGCCGCTGAATATCTACCTGATCGCTCCGCTGCCGAGACCCGGCGGGGCGACCGTCGGCTATGCCATCTGGGCGCGCAGCGCGTCCCGATCGGAGTGGGCGGCCAGGTAGTCCCGCAGGGCCTGACGGCCGCGGTGGATGCGGCTGCGGACGGTCCCCAGTTTGACGCCCAGGGTGGCACCGATCTCCTCGTAGGACAGGCCTTCGATGTCGCACAAGACGACGGCCGCACGAAACTCCGGAGGCAGCGAGTCCAGCGCGGCCTGCAAATCAGGGCCGAGCCGCGAATCGTGGTAGATCTGTTCGGGGTTGGGCTCGTCAGCGGGCACCCGCTCGTAGTCCTCGGGCAGCGCCTCCATCCGGATGCGCGCGCGCCGGCGGACCATGTCGAGGAAGAGGTTGGTGGTGATGCGGTGCAGCCACCCCTCGAACGTTCCCGGTTGGTAGTTCTGCACGGAGCGGAAGACCCGGATGAAGGTCTCCTGGGTGAGGTCCTCGGCGTCGTGCTGATTGCCGGCGAGCCGGTAAGCCAGCCGGTATACCCGGTCGGCGTGCTGGCGCACCAGCTCGTCCCACGACGGCATGGCCGCCTTGTCCCCCGTCGCGTCGAAAACCGCGGTCCCTTGTGGCACGTCCGACGGCTCCACCCACTCGTCGGCGGGGTGCTCTTGCGGGTGGGACATGCTGGACGGGCTGAGAAGCGTGGTGATGATCAAGTCCTCCGAATCGGGTGTGCCACTCAGCGGCACTTCGTCATTGACGGCAACAGGCAGCTGCCATTCGGTATTCCCCGTCCAACGCGCTCCGCGATCCATACGGACACCGTCTCGTACCGGCGTATGTGCGGTATATGAACAGTCTGAGCTGAGGCTGAGAAACCGTTTTGTTACCTGCGCTGTGCAGGAAATATCCATCGCGTGGTGACCTTAAACGCGCGGCGCCGGTTGGGCGTGTCGTCGGCGTCCGGTTCAGGCGCGCCTGTCGGACCGCGCGATGAATTGGAATACGCTGCGGGCATGGACGGCACCGACGACGAAGCCCCCGCCCAAACAGCGCCCGGTCGGGCCGAATCGCTCTTTGCCCACGCCGAGGGGTCGATATCGGAGGACGCGCTGTTGGCGGCCGCCCGCGAGCGGGCCGAGGACATCGGCGCCGGCGCGGTGACGCCGGCGGTGGGCGCGTTGTTGAGCCTGCTGACCAAGCTGAGCGGCGGCAAGGCCGTCGCCGAGGTGGGCACGGGCGCAGGTGTCAGCGGGCTGTGGTTGCTGTCGGGCATGAGCAACGACGGCGTCTTGACCACGATCGACATCGAGCCCGAATACCTGCGGCTGGCCAAGCAGGCGTTCAGCGAGGCCGGCATCGGCCCGTCGCGCAGCCGGCTGATCGGCGGCCGCGCCCAGGAGGTGCTCACCCGGCTCGCCGACGAGTCCTACGACCTGGTGTTCATCGACGCCGACCCGATCGATCAGCCGGACTACGTCGTCGAGGGCATCCGGTTGCTGCGCCCCGGCGGCGTGATCGTGGTGCACCGGGCCGCGCTGGGCGGGCGGGCCGGCGATCCGGCTGCGCGCGACGCCGAGGTGGTCGCGGTGCGCGAGGCGGCCCGCCTCATCGCCGAGGACGAGCGCCTCACCCCGGCGCTGGTGCCGCTGGGCGACGGCATTCTGGCCGCGGTCCGCGACTAATTCGGCCGAGTCGGCGCAAACACACCCACATCCGTGCCCGATTGACGCTTTGCGTCTGCTCACGGGAAGGCCTTGACCGCAGACTGAACGTGCGTTTAGCCTACTGAACATGCGTTCAGCCGATCTGACGGCCGCGGCCCGGATCCGCGATGCGGCCATCGAGCAGTTCGGCGAGCACGGGTTCGGCGTCGGGCTTCGCGCTATCGCCGAAGCCGCGGGCGTGAGTGCCGCGCTGGTAATCCACCACTTCGGCTCCAAGGAGGGCCTGCGCAAGGCCTGCGAGGACCACATCGCCGAGAAGATCCGCAACACCAAGTCCGAGGCGCTTCAATCCAACGACCCGGCCACCTGGTTCGCGCAGATGGCCGAGATCGAGGACTACGCGCCGCTGATGGCCTACCTGGTGCGCAGCATGCAGACCGGTGGTGATCTGGCGAACATGCTGTGGCGCAGGATGATTGACAACGCCGAAGAATACATGGAAGAGGGCGTGCGCGCCGGGACCATCAAGCCCAGCCGCGACCCCCAGGCCCGGGCCAAGTATCTGGCGATCACCGGGGGTGGCGGGTTCCTGCTCTACATCCAAATGCATGAAACGCCAACGGATCTGCGTGCGGTGCTGCGCGACTACTCGCGCGACATGATACTGCCCGCGCTCGAGGTCTATACCGAAGGATTGCTGACCGACCGCACCATGTACGACGCATTTTTGGCTGCCGAACATCAAGGAGAATCCCATGGCAACTGAACGTTCCGTCGCTTCCGCCCCCATCGAAATTTGCGGGCTCACCAAGAACTTCGGCGCGGTACGGGCACTGGACGGCCTCGACCTCACCGTGCAGGAAGGGGAAGTCCACGGGTTCCTCGGCCCCAACGGCGCCGGTAAGTCGACCACCATCCGCATCCTGTTGGGCCTGGTGAAGGCCGACAGCGGCAGCGTCCGACTGCTCGGTGGCGACCCCTGGACACAGTCCGTCGCGCTGCACCGCCAAATCGCCTACGTTCCAGGTGATGTGACGTTGTGGCCGTCACTGACGGGCGGCGAGACCATCGACCTACTGGCACGCATGCGCGGCGGCATCGACAAACGGCGCCGCGCCGAGCTGATCGAGCGCTTCGATCTGGACCCCCACAAGAAGGCGCGCACGTATTCGAAGGGCAACCGCCAGAAGGTCTCCTTGATCTCGGCGTTCTCGTCCCACGCCAGACTGCTGCTCCTGGACGAACCCAGCAGCGGCCTGGATCCGCTGATGGAGAACGTGTTTCAGCAGTGCGTGGCGCAGGCCCGCGACCGGGGCACGACGGTGTTGTTGTCCAGCCACATCCTGGCCGAGACGGAGGCGTTGTGCGAACGGGTGACGATCATCCGCGCCGGCAAGACCATCGAGAGTGGTTCGCTGAACTCCATGCGGCATCTGAGCCGCACCTCGATCAGGGCCGAAATGATCGGCGATCCAGGTGATCTCAGCCGGATCAAAGGTGTCGAGGACATCAGCGTCGAGGGCAATACCTTGCGGGCCCAGGTCGATAGCGAAAGCCTGGGTGAGCTCATCCGGCTGCTCGGCGACGCCGGCGTCAGCAGCCTCGTCAGCCAGCCGCCGACGCTCGAGGAGCTCTTCTTGCGCCACTATGACACGTCCGGAGACGGATACGGGGGCGACGGCCGGCACGGGCGCGACGCGGAAAAGGTGTCGTTGCCATGAGCGCGACCACGCTGGACCGACCCTACGCGTCGGCATCGCCTGAGCCGCTTCGCGGTTCGAACTTCTCCGGGACGCTTGCGATGCTGCGGCTCTACCTTCGCCGCGACCGGGTTTCGTTGCCGCTGTGGATGTTTCTGCTGTCGGTGCCGTTGTCCACGGTGTACGTCGGCAGCATCGAAAAGATCTACCCCACCGCGGCGGGCCGCGCCGGATTCGCCGCCTCCATCATGGCCAGCCCGGCCCAGCGTGCGCTGTACGGGCAGGTCTACAGCGACAGCCTTGGCGCCGTGGGCATTTGGAAAGCCGGGATGTTCCACGTGTTGATCGCGGTGGCCGTCATCCTCACGGTCATCCGGCACACCCGCGCCGACGAGGAGAACGGGCGGACCGAGTTGGTGGACTCGACCGCGATCGGCCGCTATGCCAGCCTGGGCGCGGCGCTGCTGCTGTCTTTCGGAGCCTCACTGGGCACCGGCGCGATCGGCGCGGCGGGCCTGCTGAGCACCGACGTCCCGGCCGCCGGGTCGCTGGCGTTCGGGGCGGCGCTGGCATGCTCGGGCCTGGTGTTCACCGCGGTCGCGGCGGTGGCCGCACAGTTGTCGCCCAGCGCCAGGTTCGCCCGCGGTACCGCCTTCGCCGTGCTGGGAGCCGCGTTCACACTGCGCGCCGTCGGCGACGCCGGCTCGGGCACCCTGTCGTGGCTGTCTCCGCTGGGGTGGTCGCTACTGGTCAAACCGTACGCGGGCGATCGCTGGTGGGTGCTGCTCCTGCACCTGGTGACGGCTGCCGCGCTGACCCTCCTGGCATATCGCCTGCTCGTCGGCCGCGATGTGGGCGCCGGACTCATCGCGGAACGCCCCGGCCCCCCGACCGCCGCGCCGGCACTGGGCAACGCCTTTGGACTGACGTGGCGGCTCGATCGCGCCGCGCTGCTGCTGTGGACGGTCGGATTGTGCCTGTACGGGCTGCTGGTGGGCAGCGTGGTGCACGGCATCGGCGACGAACTGGGTGGCAGCGGCGTGGCCCGCGACATCGTCGCTCGGATGGGCGGCACCAGCGCCCTCGAGCAGGCCTTCATCGCCGTGGCGTTCGCCATGATGGGCATGGTGGCCGCGGCGTTCGCCGTCTCGCTCACCTTGCGGTTACACCAGGAAGAAACAAGCCAGCGCGCCGAAACGGTGTTGTCCGGCGCGGTGTCGCGAACCCGCTGGCTCGCAAGCCATTTGGTGACCGCGCTGGGCGGGTCCGCGCTGGCGATGCTGGCCAGCGGGGTCACCGCCGGAGTGGTCTACGGCATCGCGGCCGGCGACGTCGGCGGCAAACTCGCGATGGTTGTCGCAAGCGCGGCCGTCCAACTGCCCGCCGTCTGGTTGTTGTCGGCCGTGACGGTCTGCGTGTTCGGCGTCGCGCCGCGGTTCACGCCGGTGGCCTGGGGCGTGCTGATCGGGTTCATCGCGCTGTATCTGATCGGGTCGTTGGCCGGGTTCTCACAGTGGTTGCTCGATCTGGAACCGTTCGCCCACGTCCCGAGAATTGGCGCCGATTTCACGGCCGTGCCCTTGCTATGGCTACTGGGCATCGACGTAGGGTTGGTAATTCTGGGTGCCATGGGCTTTCGGCGCCGCGATCTACGCTGCTAGGAGCGTGATGAAAACCGGGATCCGAGTGACGACAACATCTGTCGGAGGCATTCTCTCGTGGATTTTGATCCTGCTCTTACCGGCCGGAACGCTCCACTACTGGCAGGCGTGGGTTTTCATCGCCGTGTTCACGGCGGCGACCATCGTGCCCACGATCTACCTGAGCCGGGCCAACCCCGCGGCCCTGCAGCGGCGCATGCGCGCGGGCCCGCGGGCCGAACCCAGGACCGCACAGAAATTCATCATCACCGCCTCCTTTCTGGGCCTCTTCGCAACGATGGTGTTCAGCGCGCTCGATCACCGGTTCGGCTGGTCGTCGGTGCCGGCCTGGCTGTCGCTGCTCGGCGACGTCCTGGTCGCCGCGGGGCTCGGCATCGCCATGCTGGTGATCGTCCAGAACAGCTATGCCGCCGCCACCGTCACCGTGGAGGCGGGCCAGACCCTGGTGTCCGGCGGCCTCTATCGATTCGTGCGCCATCCGATGTACGTCGGAAACGTGATCATGATGATCGGCATCCCCCTGGCCCTCGGCTCGTACTGGGGACTGCTTTTCGTCATCCCGGGCGCCGTCGTGCTCACCCTGCGCATCGTCGACGAAGAAAAGCTGCTCATTCACGAACTGCCCGGCTACCGCGAATACGCCGAACGCGTGCCCTATCGGCTGGTTCCCTACGTCTGGTAGCCGACGCGCCTAGGGTATGGGCGTGGTGCACAATCGCCCATCGGCCCTGGACCGCCCGTGGCGACGGCCCGGTGGGCTGCGGTACGCAGTGAGCAGGATTCGTGGCGTCGCCAGACCCCCGGTCACCGTCACCGACCCACCCGCCGACCTCGACGTCGAGCGTGACGTCGCCGTCACCACGCGCGACGGAACGGTGTTGCGGGTCAACGTCTTTCGTAAAGCCGGCGCCGATGCCCGGCCGGTCATCCTCAGCATCCACCCCTACGGCAAGGACAACCTGCCGAAGCGGCGGGGCGACACGTGGACGTTCTCGGCGCAGTACCGGGTCCTGCGCCAGCCGCAACCGGTGACCTTCTCGGCGCTGACCGGATGGGAGGCCCCCGACCCGGCGTGGTGGACCGCGCGGGGCTTCGTCGTGGTGAATGCCGACTCGCGCGGCTGCGGACACTCCGAGGGCACCGGAACTCTGTTGTCGCGGCGCGAGGCCGAAGACACCTACGACCTGGTGCAGTGGATCGCCGGCCAACCGTGGAGCGACGGCAATGTCGTCATGCTCGGGGTGTCCTACCTGGCGATCAGCCAGTACGCCGTCGCGGCGCTGCGACCGCCGGCGCTGCGGGCGATCTGCCCGTGGGAGGGCTTCACCGACGCCTACCGCGACCTGACATTTCCGGGCGGCGTCCGGGAGCGGGGCTTCACCCGGATGTGGTCACGAAACACGCGACGCGACACGCGGCAGGCCTACGACCTGGAGCGCATGCAGGACCTGCACCCGCTGCGTGACGAGTTCTGGCGCTCACTGGCACCCGACCTCTCGTCGATCACGGTGCCCATGCTGGTGTGCGGCAGCCTTTCCGACAACAATCTGCACAGCCGCGGCTCCATCCGCGCGTTCACGCACAGCGGTTCCCGCCACGCCCGGCTCTACACGCATCGGGGCGGCAAGTGGACGACCTTCTACTCCGAGGCCGCGCTGGCCGAGCAGCTGACGTTCTTTCGCGGGGTGCTCGACGGCGCTCCGGCGTCGCGCGGTGTGCGCCTGGAGGTACGCGAGGACCGCGACACCGTCGCCGCGGTGCGTGAAGAGGACGACTGGCCGCTGTCCCGAACCCGTTGGTGCCCAATGCATTTGGGCGCCAACGGGACGCTGACGACCGAACCGCCCGCCGATGCCGGCAGTGTGACCTTCGGAACACGTTCGCGTGCAGCCTCTTTCACCTGGACGTTTCCCGACGACATCGAGCTGTCCGGGCCGATGGCCGCCCGGTTGTGGGTCGAGCTGAGCGGCTGCGACGACGCGAACCTGTTCGTCGGCGTAGAGAAGTGGCGCGGCGGCCGCTTCGTCGGATTCGAGGGGTCCTACGGCTACGGCCGCGACCGGGTGAGCACCGGCTGGCAGCGCGTCTCGCTGCGCACCCTGGAACCCGAGCTTTCCCGCCCGGCCGAACCCGTCACGACCGGCACCGATCCGCGGCCGGTCGCCGTCGCCGAGGTGGTCGAGGTCAACGTCGCGCTGGGCCCGTCGGCGACGTTGTTCCGCGCCGGCGAGCAGCTGCGGCTGGTGATCGCCGGGCGCTGGTTGTGTCCGAAAAATCCGCTGACGGGCCAATTCCCGGCGGCCTACGCGGACTCACCGCGCGGGCGCATCACCCTGCATTGGGGTCCGGACCGCGGCGCGCACCTGCTGATCCCGGAGATCCCCTAGCCCGCCGAGGGCGAGCTAGATCCAGACGCCCTTGCCCACCGCGACCACACCGCCGGCGCTGATCGCGAAGCGCTCCCGGTCCTTCTCCAGATCCACCCCGACCATCTCGCCCGGCCCTACGACGACGTTCTTGTCCAGGATCGCGTGGCGCACCACCGCGCCGCGGCCGACGCGGGCGCCGGGCATGATCACGCTGCCCTCCACGATCGCGCCGTCGTCGACCACCACGTTGGACGACAGCACCGAGTTGCGCACCGAGGCCGCCGAGATGATGCTGCCGGCGCCCACCACCGACTCCTGCGCGGAGCCGCCGTTGACGAACTTGGCCGGCGCCAGGTTCTCCGACTCGCCGCGGATCGGCCAGCGCTTGTTGTACAGGTTGAACACCGGATGCACCGACACCAGGTCCATGTGCGCGTCGTAGAACGCGTCCAGCGTTCCGACGTCACGCCAGTAGGCCCGGTCACGATCGGTGGCGCCGGGCACCTCGTTGTCGCTGAAGTCGTACACCGCGGCCATCCCGTCGTCCACCAGTCGCGGGATGATGTCCCCGCCCATGTCGTGATCGGAATGGTCATCGTCGGCGTCCGCGCGGATCGCGTCGATGAGCACCTTGGTGGTGAAGATGTAGTTGCCCATCGACACGAACGTCGTCTCGGGATCATCAGGGGTGCCCGGCGGATCCAGTGGCTTCTCCACGAATCGGCGGATCCGCCCGGACTCGTCGGAGTCGATACAGCCGAACGCGGTGGCCTCGGCGCGCGGCACCCGGATGCCGGCTACCGTCGCACCCGCCCCGCTGTCGATGTGGAACCGGACCATCTGCTCGGGGTCCATCCGATACACGTGGTCGGCCCCGAAAACCACTATGTAGTCGGGGTCTTCGTCGTAGATCAGATTGAGTGACTGGTAGATCGCGTCGGCCGAACCGGTGTACCAGCGCGGACCGAGGCGCTGCTGCGCGGGCACCGGCGTGATGTACTCACCGGCCAAACCGGACAACCGCCAGTTCTGCGAAATGTGACGGTCCAGTGAATGCGACTTGTACTGCGTGAGAACGCAGATCCGCAAATAGCGGGCGTTGACGAGGTTGGACAGCACGAAGTCGATCAGCCGATAGGCGCCCCCGAAAGGAACCGCGGGCTTGGCGCGATCCGCGGTCAGCGGATACAGCCGCTTGCCCTCACCGCCGGCCAGGACGATGCCCAGCACGTGTGGTGCTTCCCTCATGGTGTCAAACCTATCGGCCCCCGGGGAACGCTGCCAGGGGCAGCGGGCTATTGCCAGCGTTCTGTGGGGCTGTCCGTCAAGGTATTTGGCTTGCCGGCGACCAGATCACGCCCATATTGTGGCCGCCCGGCTCGCGGGCCTCGTCATCCTCGAACTACGGTGCGGGTATGCGGGTGGCGATGATGACTCGGGAATACCCCCCAGAGGTCTACGGAGGGGCGGGAGTACACGTCACCGAACTCGTCACCCAACTGCGCCGGCTGTGCGCGGTGGACGTGCATTGCATGGGCGCGCCGCGCCCGGGCGTGCGGGGAGTGGCCGTGCATCAGCCCGACCCGCGGTTGCAGGGCGCCAACGCGGCGATGGCGACGCTGTCCGCCGACCTGATGATGGCCAACGCGGCATCGGCGGCCACCGTGGTGCATTCACACACCTGGTACACGGCCATGGCCGGGCATCTGGCCGCGCTGCTCTACGACCTCCCGCACGTGATGACTGCGCATTCCCTCGAGCCCCTGCGCCCGTGGAAGGCCGAACAACTCGGCGGGGGCTACCGGATCTCGAGCTGGGTCGAACACACCGCGGTGCTGGCCGCCGACGCTGTGATCGCGGTCAGCTCCGCGATGCGCGAGGACATCCTGCGCGTCTACCCCGCGCTGGATCCCGGCGCCGTGCACGTCATCCGCAACGGCGTCGACACCGACGTCTGGTGCCCCGCGGACCCGAAGCGAACCGGATCGCTGCTGGCGGCACTGGGGGTCGATCCCGCCCGTCCACTGGTGGTGTTCGTGGGCCGGATCACCCGGCAGAAGGGGCTCGGGCACCTGGTGGCGGCCGCCCACCGGTTCAGCCCAGAGGCGCAGGTGCTGCTGTGCGCCGGCGCACCCGACACCCCGGAGATCGCCGACGAGATTCGGGATGCGGTCGCCGGCCTGGCCCGCGCCCGCACCGGCGTGTTCTGGATCCAAGAGATGCTCCCCATCGGGGAGTTACGCGAAATCTTGTCGGCGGCAGCTGTTTTCGTGTGCCCGTCGGTGTATGAGCCGTTGGGCATCGTGAATCTGGAGGCGATGGCCTGCGCGGCTGCGGTGGTGGCCTCGGATGTGGGCGGAATCCCGGAAGTGGTCGCCGACGGCGTGACCGGGACTCTGGTGCATTACGACCCCGACGATGTGGCGGGCTATCAGGCCGGATTGGCCGAGGCGGTCAATGAGCTCATCGCCGACCGCGAAAAAGCGCAGCGCTACGGCAAGGCGGGACGCCAACGCTGCGTCGAGGAGTTCTCCTGGGCCCACGTCGCCGAGCAGACCCTGGAGATCTATCGGAAGGTGTGTGCGTAGCTCCGCCGACTCTGGATCGGCGGCAAGCCCTAGCTGGAGCTCGTGACGCCCTTGAGTTCGTCACCGAGGGCAGCAGCCTCGTCGGGCGTCAGCTCGACGACCAGTCGACCTCCACCTTCCAGTGGTACCCGCATCACGATGCCGCGCCCCTCCTTGGTTGCTTCCAGAGGACCGTCTCCGGTCCGGGGCTTCATCGCCGCCATCGAGTACTCCCTCCAGGTTCGCGCTGGCCCGCCCGTGCGGACCTGGTCGGCACCGAGCATGCCCCGCCAGCGAACCTCAAGCCATGCCCGACATCGAACTGAGTTGTCACCCCTCCATTGTTCCCTATCCAGGTCACCGCTCGTACAAAGACCCACAACTGGGCGCTCAGCGGGCGGTCGCGGGCACCCAGCAACCGCGGATATGGTCGTCGACCATGCCGGTCGCCTGCATCAACGCATACGCGGTGGTCGGTCCCACGAAGCGGAACCCGCGCCGCTTGAGTTCACGCGCCATGGCCTTCGATTCGTCAGTGGCCGAGGGAATTTGGGATGCATCCGCCGGCCGCGACCGCGGCGACGGCGCAAACGACCACAGCAGCTCCGCCAGGTCCGCCGCGGTCCCCAGCTCCGCCGCCGCGCGCGCGTTGGCGATCGTCGCGTCAATCTTGGCGCGGTTGCGCACGATTCCCTGATCCGCCATCAGCCGCTGCACGTCGGCGTCGGTGTACCCGGCGACCGCCGTGATGTCGAATCCGGCAAACGCGCGCCGGAAATTCTCCCGTTTGCGCAGGATGATCAGCCACGACAGGCCGCTCTGAAAGGCCTCCAGGCTCATCCGCTCGAACAGGGCCACCCCGTCGTGCACCGGGCGGCCCCACTCCTGGTCGTGGTAATCGCGGTACATCTCGAAGTCCGGCCCGGGCCGAATGGCCGCCCAGCTGCACCGAACCAGCTCGTCTTCGCTCACATCGAGTCCTGACGATCCTCGCCCTCGCCGGGTTCCCCCGAATCGTCCTCGGGGTGCTCTTCGGCGGCCGGCGAGGCGTGCACCGCGGCCAGCTGCCCGCGCAGGGCCTCCAGCTCGCGGGCGAGCCGGTCCAGCACCCAGTCCACCTCGCTGGTCTTGTATCCGCGCAGCACCTGGGTGAACTTGACGGCGTCGACGTCGGAGCCGGTCACCCCGAAGGCCGGCAGCACGGTCGCCGTCGTCCCCCTCGGCAGGGGCGGCAGCTGCTCACCGCGACCGAACAACAGGCTGGCCGCGCCGAACAGGACGATCGCCACCAGCACCAGAACCACCAGGTACAGCAACACCAACGCCACGGGTTCGATATTGCCCTATGCCACCGACACGGCGATGTTCAGCGTGACCTCGCCGGGCCTTACCGGGGCCTGATCGCCTGCATCGGCGGGCGGTCAGCCAGCGACACCGGCGACGTGTGCTGGGCGTAGCTCTGACCGTCGGGCTCGTCGGGACCGACGGCCACGAACTGGGTCAGGCCGACCCCGGAGTCCGGGATCCCGCAGCGCGACAGCAGGGTGGCGATGACCTGGCGGCTCATCGCGCCCAACTCGGCCAGCGGGCGGTTGCGGTGCGCCCGCACACCCAGGTTGACCTGGGCGATCGCGTCCAGACCCAGCCGGTCGAAGGTGTCCACCAGCAGGCCGATCTCCACGCCGTAGCCCGGGGCGAACGGCACCGAGGTCAGCAACTCCCTGGTGGCCGCGTATTCGCCGCCGAGCGGCTGCAGCACCCCGCCCAGCTCGGGCCGCAGCGCGGCGAGCAACGGCCGGGCCACCAGCTCGGTGACCCGCCCCCCGCCGGTGGCTCCCGCGCTGCCGCCGACATCGGCGACGTTGAGGGGCCGCCGGTAGAAGCTTTTGACCAGGTGGACGCCGCGGGAGGGTGGCCCGGTGAGCAGCGGGCCGACCAGCCACGGCACGAACATCGGGTGCGGGTCGATCAGGTCGGAGTCGACGAACACCACGATGTCGCCGCGGGTGGCCGCCAGCGAACGCCACAACGCCTCGCCCTTGCCGGGCCGTATCGGGACCTCGGGCAGCGCCTGCTCGCGGCTGACGACCCGGGCGCCGGCCGCGACGGCCCGGATCTCGGTGTCGTCGGTGGAGCCGGAGTCCAGCACGATCAGCTCGTCGACCAGCCCATCGACCAGCGGTGAGACGCTGTCGATCACCGATTCGATGGTGTCTTCCTCATCCAGGGCGGGCAGCACCACCGAAATGGTCCGCCCGGCCTTGGCGGCCTCGAGTTCGGGCAGGGTCCAGCTCGGACGGTTCCAGCTGCGGTTGGCCAGCCAGGTATCTCCCGGCCGGGCGGCGAGCATCCCGTCGCTGGCGAGATCGCCGACGACCAGGTCCGATGTCGTCATGCGAGCCCCCTCACGGTGCGTGCCGGCGGACGTGTCCCCTGGATCGAGGCCACCATTTCCAGCACCCGGCGGGTGGCGGCGACCTCGTGCACGCGAAACATCCGCGCACCGGCGGCCGCGGCCAGCGCGGTGGCCGCCAACGTTCCCTCGAGCCGCTCGGTCAATTCCACACCCAGAGTCTCCCCGACGAAGTCCTTGTTACTCAAAGCCATGAGCACGGGCCATCCCGTATTCACCAGATCGCCGACGTGGCGCAACAGCAGCAGCCCGTGAAAGGTGTTCTTGCCGAAGTCGTGGGTCGGGTCGATCAGCACCCGGTCGCGGGCCACGCCGCACGCGACCGCGCGCTCGGCGGCGGCGGTGACCTGCGCGATCACGTCATCGACCACGCCGCGTGTGGTGGTTCCATAGTTCACCCGGAACGGGCGGGTGCGTGGCTGCGCGTTGCCGGTGTGCGAACACACCAGGCCCGCCCCGAACTCCGCGGCCACCTCCGGCAGGGCGGGGTCGATGCCGGCCCAGGTGTCGTTGATCAGGTCCGCCCCGGCCGCGCAGGCCACCTTGGCGACCTCGGATCGCCAGGTGTCGGCGCTGATCACCTGGTCGGGGTAGGCGTCGCGGAGCCATTCGATAAATGGCACCAGGCGGGCAATCTCGGTGTCGGCATCGACCTCTTGACCCGGGCCGGCCTTGACCCCGCCGACGTCGATGACATCGGCGCCGTCGGCCACGGCCCGGTGCACGGCCGCCCGGGCGGCCTCGTCGCTGAAGGTGGCCCCCTTGTCGTAGAACGAGTCCGGGGTGCGGTTGACGATCGCCATGATCAGCGCGCGATCGCCTGCGACCGGGCGGCCGCACAGCGTGGGATGGCCGGCCGGCGCCGGCGGTGTCGATCGGCCGGCCAGCGCCGGCGGTGTCGATTGCACACGTACATGGTGCCCGGTCACCGCGCGACGCGCGGCCCGGGGATGCCTTCAGACCCGGCGCGCGAGCGTACCGCCACGGCGATTTTTGGCCCGATTTTTCGCCGTGACGTTACGCTCGCCGAGCGGCGTAAGCGCCGAACGCGCGGCCCTACGGGCGTTTGCCCTCGGCCACCTCGTCGGGGTACTCGTCGTAGAACGGCACATAGCCATCGTCGCGCCCGGCCAGCACGTAGAGCGGGTCGGCCACGTCGGGACCATAGGCCTGCTCGCGCAACTCCACCTTGCGGCTCTTGAAGGTCGTGGTCTGCTCGATCGACTCGACCACCCGCACGAACAGCGGCAGCGCGTAGCCGGGCAGCTGGTCATACACGGCACGGGCCAACGACTGCCCGTCGAACTCGGCGCCGTCGCGCAGCTTGACCGCGGCCATCCCGGCGCGACCGCCGGTGCGCGGCACCTCGACCCCGAACACCGTGCAGTCCTCGACGGACGCGTCGGAGTCCAGCGCCGCCTCGACCTGGGTGGTGGCCACGTTTTCGCCCTTCCAGCGGAAGGTGTCGCCGAGCCGGTCGACGAACGCGGCATGGCCCAGTCCCTGCGGGCTCATCACGTCGCCCGTGTTGAACCAGCAGTCGCCGTCACGAAAAGCGTTGCGCACCAACTTCTTTTCGCTGGATTCCGGGTCGGTGTAGCCGTCGAAGGGCTGCAGCCGGTTGACGGGGCTGAGCAACAGGCCCGGCTCCCCGGCCGGCACCCGGCGCACGCGCCCGTCGGCGCCGCGCAGCGGGGCGCCGGTGTCGGGGTCGTACTCGACGTAGGCCAAGGGCATCGGGAAGAAGCCGGTCGAGCGGGGCACGTTGAAGACGTTGATGAACGCGGCGTTGCCCTCGCTGGAGGCGTAGAACTCGCAGACGCGCGCGATGCCGAATCGTTTCGTGAACTCGTCCCAGATCTCCGGGCGCAGCCCGTTGCCGGCGATCACCCGCACCCTGTGCGCGCGGTCGGTCGGCTTGGCCGGCTGGTTGAGCAGGTACCGGCACACCTCGCCGATGTAGATGAACGCCGTGGCGTCGTTGGCGATCACTTCGTCCCAGAACTTCGACGCCGAGAACGACTTGCCCAGCGCCAGCGTCGCCCCCGACGTGATCACCGACGACAACGCGACCGTCAACGCGTTGTTGTGATACAGCGGCAGGCAGCAGTAGAGGGTGTCGGAGCTCTTGAGCCGCAACCCGATGCCGCCGAACGCCGCGAGCGCCTTCAGCCACCGCAGGTGTGTCATGACGCTGGCCTTGGGGAAACCGGTTGTGCCCGAGGTGAAGATGTAGAACGCGGTCTCCCTGGCCTGCACGGCCGACGCCGACGCCGGGTTGGTGGCCGGGGCGCTGACCGCGAACCGCTCCAGGTCTTCGACGGTCAGCGTCTGGGTGCTGCCCGAACCACCGCACTCGGCCACGGCGCTGACCAGATCGGTCTCGGCGATGAGCACCTTGGCGTCCAGCAGGCCGAGGCTGTGGGCGAGCACCTCGCCGCGCTGGTGGTAGTTGAGCATGCCGGCAACCGCGCCGCACTTGACCGCGGCCAGCATGGCCAGCACGGCGTTGGGCGAGTTACGCAGCATGATGGCGACGACGTCGCCGTGGCCGACGCCACGCGCGGCCAGCACCGCCGCGTATCGGTTGGCGGCCGCGTTGGCGTCGCGATAGGTCAGTTGCTGGTCGCCGAACCGCAGGAAGATCCGGTCGCCGTAGCGGGCCGCCCGCTCCTGGAACACCGTGCCGATCGACTTCTTGGAACCCGGCTGGGCCAGCAGTCCGGTCAGCGCGCCGCGCGCGATCACCGGCAGGTCGGTCAGCACGGCCGGCACCCGAGCCGCGATGTCGGTCAGTTTGACCGCCGTGCGCGTTCCCCCGTCACGATCGGACACGTGATCCCCTCGATTCGTCTCGAAAGTCAAGCTCGGCGGACAGCCTAGTAGGGCGGCGGAACTGCCGGCGGGCTCAGCCGGGCGCGCACGCATCCAGCGCGGCGCTCACCTTGTCGACCAGCACCAACCGGTCCATCGCCGCCTGGGAGACGTAACCGCTGTCCAACAATCCGCACAACCAGGTCCACAGCCCTTCGTAGTGGCCAAAGGGATCCAGCAAGACGACGGGCTTGCCGTGCAGACCGAGGTAGGCCGTCGTCCAGGTGTCGAGCAACTCGTCGAGGGTGCCGATGCCGCCCGGCAGCGCAATGAACGCATCGGCGCGGTCCTCCATGATCTGCTTGCGCTCGTGCAGGGTGTCGCTGACGATCAGCTCGTCGGCGTCCGCGTCGGCGATCTCGCGCCGCATCAAGATCTGGGGGATGACGCCGACGGTCCGGCCGCCGCGGGCCCGCGCCGCGCTCGCCACCGCGCCCATCGCCGAGACACGGCCACCGCCCCACACCAGAGTCCAGCCCCGCTCGGCGATCGCCTCGCCGAGTTCCGCAGCGACGCCGAGTAATTCGGGATGCTGCGGGCCGGACGCGCAGTACACACACACCGCCCACTCGCCTGCTGAATCGCGTTCCCCGGGCATATCCGCCAAAGGTAGACCAACCGCAATAACCCCTCATATCTGGGGCTTTCGCCTTGCCGACGGCCCGTGCACCATAAAATTCGGCAGTGCCGATTCGATGGAACGTCCCCCACCATGCGACGGCCTCAGAGCGGCTGGACGCGGCCTTGGCCGACGGGGGCCGGGGAGCGGTGGTGTTGGGACCCGACGGCGTCGGCAAATCCACGCTGGCGCGCGTGGCCGCCGAGCGCTTCGCCGGTCAGCACCCCGGCACGCTCATCCGCTGGGTCACCGGCACCCCGACCGAACGCGCGGTCCCGTTCGGGGCCTTCAGCCATCTGGTGCAGATCGCCGACCTCGGCAAGCCGGCCGCGCTGCTGCGTGCCGCCCGCGCCTCGCTGGTCGGCGATGACCGGCTGCTCGTCGTCGACGATGCCCACCAGCTGGACGTGTTGTCGGCCACGCTGGTCTACCAACTGGCGCGGGCCGGCGGGGTGCGGCTGATCGTCACCGCGCGCGCCGACTCCTCCCCCGACGCGATCGCGGCATTGTGGAGCGACGGGCTGCTCACCCGGATCGATATCGAGCCGCCCGGCGCGACGACGCCGCCCGCTGAGGTCGACGCCTTCCTCGCCGAGCTGCCCGCGCCGGGGCGGGCAGTGCTGGAGTATCTCGCCGTGTGCGAGCCGCTGTCGCTCACCGATCTGAGCGTGCTGGCCGGCGACGGCGCGGTGGCCGAGACCGTCGAGTGGGGTGCTGCGGAGACCCGGGTGCGGGGCGGGGCTTCCGAGGACCCGGTCGTCTATACAGCCCACCCGCTGTTCGCCGAGCGGGCGCGGGCCGCGCTCGACCCCGACGACGCCCGCCAACGACGCACCGAGCTGGTCGAGCTGCTGTCGCGGCGCCCGTCCGACCATCTCAGCGACCGGCTGCGGCTGGTGTCGCTGGCGCTGGACAGCGACGCGCCCCCGCGACCGGCCGACGTCGTCACCGCCGCGCAGCAGGCGCTGCGACTGGGTGACCTGGCGCTGGGCGAGCGGCTGGCCCGCTCTGCGCTGGAGCGCTCCGGCGGCCTGGCGGCGCGGCTCGCGCTGGCGCACACGATGGCATGGCAGGGCCGTGGCCGCGAGGCCGATTCGCTGCTGGCCGACGTCGACTCCACCGGGTTGACCGAAGCCGCGCTCATGGACTGGGCCCTGCTGCGGGCGGCGAATCAGTTCTGGATGCTGAGCGAGCCGGAGCGCGCGACCGCGTTCCTGCGGACCGTGCGCAATCGCGTCGCGGAGGCCCGCCCGCGGACCACGCTCGACGCCCTGAGCGCGACGTTCGCGATGAACGCGGGCAACGTGGGGCACGCGGTCAAGGTCGCCGGCGACGTGCTCGCCGCGCCGTCGGCCGACGACCAGGCGGTGGCCTGGGCCGGGAGTGCGGCCGCGTTGTGCGCGGCGCGGCAGGGCCGATTCGATGACGTCGAGCCGTTGGCGCAGCGCGCCCTGGGCGCCGAACATCCCGGGCTGCTTCGGTTCACCATCGGGCTGGGCCAAACGACGACGCTGTTGTTGGCGGGCCGGCTCGACGACGCCCGCCAACTCGCTCGGCAGTTCACCGACTTCGCCGAGCTGCAGCAGCCGGGCCGCGCGATCGGCGAGGTGCTGCTGGCGCACGTGTTGATCGCCGGCGGCGAATTCGCCCCTGCGGCAACGCTACTGGTCCCGGCGACCGCTACCTTGGAGCGCACCGGCTACTCGTGGGGCCCACTGTCGTTGACGCTGCTGGCCACCGCGCTGTCCCAGCTGGGCGATACCGCTGCCGCGGCAAAAGCGTTGAGCAGGGCCGAATCCCGGCACGGAACCAAGTCGGCGTTGTTCGCACCCGAACTCGGGGTGGCGCGGGCATGGCGGCTGGCGTTGATGCGCGACCCGCACGGTGCGGTGGCCGCCGCGCGCGACGCCGCCCGCGCGGCCGAGCGTGGCGGGCAGCGGGCCGTCGCACTGCGAGTCTGGCACGAGGCGGTGCGGCTCGGTGACACCCGGGCCGTCGATCCGTTGGCCCGGCTCTGCGACGAGATCGACTGTGTGGTGGGCGGAATCGCGTTGGCCCACGCCCGCGCGCTGACGGCCGGCGACGCCGCGGCGTTGCAGGCAGCGGCGGACGAACTGACGTCGATCGGAATGCACGCCGCCGCCGCGGATGCCGCCGCGCAGGCGCGGAGGTGCCGGGCCTAGCCGCTCAGGTAGCCGCGCAGCATGTCCACCGCGGCAGTGATGCTGGCGACCGCGACGCGTTCGTCGCGGCGGTGGGCCAGGTTTGGATCGCCGGGGCCGAAGTTGACCGCCGGTATGCCCAGCGCGGCGAAGCGTGCGACGTCGGTCCAGCCGTACTTGGCCCGGACGTTGCCTCCCGCCGCCTCGACCAGGGCCTTGGCGGCGGGTTGGGACAGTCCGGGCATCGCGCCCGCCGCGGCGTCGGTCTGTTCGATGTGCACATCCAGCCCGGCAAGGACGTCGTGCACGTGTTGCAGCGCGTCGGGGACCGAACGGTCCGGGGCGAAGCGGAAATTGACCGTCACCGCGGCCGCGTCGGGAATGACGTTACCCGCCACACCGCCGTCGATGCGCACCGCCGACAAGCCCTCGCGGTAGGTGCAGCCGTCGATGTCGACGATGCGCGCCTGGTAGGCGGCCAGCCGCTCGAGCACTGCGCCCAGTTTGTGAATGGCGTTGTCTCCCAACCAGGATCGCGCCGAATGGGCGCGGGTCCCGGTGGCGCTGACGACCACGCGCAAGGTGCCTTGGCAACCGGCTTCGATGTAGCCGCCGGTGGGCTCACCCAGAATGGCCACATCGGCGGACAGCCAGTCCGGCAGTTCGCGTTCGATGCGGCCCAATCCGTTTGCCGCGGCGTCGATTTCCTCGCAGTCGTACATCACCAGCGTCAGATCGTGCACGGGTTCGACCACCATGGCGGCAAGGTGAAGAAAGACCGCGTCCCCGGATTTCATGTCGGCGGTGCCGCAGCCGTGCAGCTCGCCGCCCTCGCGGCGGCTGGGCAGGTTGCCGGCCGCCGGGACGGTGTCCAGGTGCCCGGCCAGCAGGACCCGCGACGGCCGCTGGTGTCGGGTTCGCGCCAGCACCGCGTTGCCGTTGCGGACGATCTCGAAGCCGGAGGTCTGAGCGCGCAGCGCGGCCTCGACCTCGTCGGCCAGGCGCGCTTCGTTTCTCGATTCGCTGGGGATGTCGACCAGCGCCGCGGTCAGCGCGATCGGATCCCCGCGTAAGTCCAGCACGCCCTCAGGGTAGTGGCGATCGCAAGCGCGGCGGAGCCGGGCGCAGCGGGTCGCCACCATTTAGGTAGTGGCGATCGCAAGCGCGGCGGAGCCGGGCGCAGCGGGTCGCCACCATTTAGGTAGTGGCACGCCGTGCTGGCGAGCCTCGCGCGTGAGCCGGGCGCAGCGGCTACACGAGCAACCGCGTGGGCATCACCGTGGGCTTGACCCCGTAACGCGGTCCCATGCCGTAGCCGCCGCGCCCGGCGGCCGAGGCGACCGCCGGCATGCCGGTGGCCCACGTCGTGTGCGGCTCTTCGACGGGTGCGGTCCACCCCGATCCCACGGTCGTCGCGGCGGGTGCGGGTGTGGCCGCGGACCAGGCGACCGGTGTCGACAAGCCGCCGACCGGGGCGGCCGAGCCCATGCTCGCCAGCACCGGTGCGGCGCCGATGCCCGCGGTGCTGACCGGGGCCACCGCGCCCACCAAGGCGCCGCCGCCGACCGCGCCTCCCACGTCGCCGGCCAAACCCGCGCCTGCTGCCACGTCGATGGTGTGGTTGTACAGGATGTTGGACACGATGGTGTTGAAGACGTTCCAGGACACGGCGTCGAAGCCGGCATTGCCGACGCTGTTCACCACCGGGTTGCCGAGGAAACTGTCCAATCCGCTCAGGCCGGGAGGCGGGTCCACCGGCGCCGCCATCAGCCGGACCGCATCGGGCGTTCTGGATACGACCTGGTTCAGGCCGCTCGTCTGCGCGCTCGTGGCCGTGGCCTGGGAGACGGCCGCGGCTTGCGCGCCCAGCCCGCCCGGGTTGTTTGTCGGCGCCGGCGAGGTCAAGGGACTCAGCCTGCCGGCGGCCGCGGACGCGGCGGCGTAGCCATACATGGCGGCGGCGTCCTGGGCCCACATCTCGCCGTACTGCGCCTCGGTGGCCGCGATGGCAGCGGTGTTCTGGCCCAGGACGTTCGTCGCGGTCAGGGCCGCGAGCTGGGCCCTGTTGGCCGCGATCAGCGGCGGCGGGACCGTCATCGCAAAGGCGGCCTCATACGCGGCGGCCGATGCCATCGCCTGGGAGGCCGCCTGCTGCAGCTGGGCGGCGGTGGTGTGCATCCACGTCAGGTACGGCCCGACGGCGGTGGCCATCGCGGACGAGGAGGGGCCGATCCACTCCTCGCCGGTCAGGTTCGAGATCGCCGACTGGCTGGCCGAGGCCGTCGTCGCCAATTCGTCAGCGAGGCTGCTGAAGGCCGCCGCAGCGGCCATCATCGGCCCCGCACCCGCTCCGGTGTACATGCGGAGAGAGTTGATCTCGGGGGGAAGTGCTCCAAAGTCGAAAGACATTGCATCGCTCCTGTTCTGTGCCGAGGTTCGGTGGGTGCTAAATGGCCGGCTTGGGCATCACGGTCGGCTTGACGCCGTAGCGCGGCGCGCCGAGGCCGTAGCCGCTGCGTCCGCTGGTGGCCATCGAAGGCAGGCCGCCCGGCACGGTGGTCACTGGCGCGGCGTGGGGCGCGGCGCTGGTGAAGCCCGCGCCGACCAGCTGTCCCGGGGCAGGGCTCACCGAGGGAACGCCGCCGGCCGCCCAACTGGGCGGCACCGACAACGCGCCGATCGAGGGCCCGCGCCCCATGCTCGCCAGCACCGGGGCCGCACCCACAGCCGCTGGCGCCGCCGGCGCGGGCGCGGGCGCCGTTGCCGAGGTGAGGCCCGCCGTCATATTGGGGATCCCGGCCGCCCCGGCGACCGGAGCAAATTGGCCTTCGCCCAACGTGATGAAGTCCGACGCTGCGGCGCCGACGTTTTGGCCCCAGCCGATCTCCGTCCCGAGGGCGGTGCTCCCCGGCGGCGGGTCGGTAAGCGGGTCCGTTCCGACGGCTTGCGGCGAAAACGACGTGGCGCTGGTGGTCACCCGATTCGCGGTTTCGGTCTCGCCGTAGGAAGCGGCGCTGGTGTCCAGGTTTTTCACCATTGTCTGGTGGACCGCCTTCGCCTGCGCGCTGACCTGCTGGTACCAGGCGCCGTAGGCGGAAAACTGTGCGGCCTGCAGTGCGGACACTTCGTCGGCCGCCGCGGGAGCAATGCTCGTGGTGGGCGCTGCCGCGGCGGCGTTTTGGGCATCCATTGAGGAGCCGAGCGCTTCGAGCATGCTCGCCGCGGCCAGCAGCGCCTCGGGCCGCGTGGTGACAAAGGACATGGTTTTCTCCTTCTGTAAACGAGCCGGCCCCTTTGCGGACCCGGGCCGGTTGCTCTCCGCCAGGCCCGGGACATGACCAGCCGATCCCCGGGAGCGAGGTACCCCGAAACGGCGAAGTTCACGCGGTTGACCTGGCAAGACGGCGAACCCTCGAAACGCACGATGCAGCGGCTGCGCAGCGAGGGCCTCCGAATCACGTTGCGCGGGTCAGCGTTTCATACGCAGCGACGCGCACCGCCTATTTCACGACTCCCGGGAGCGTCGCCGCCGCAGGGCGGACAGATCTCGACGCAGGCCAGGAAGTAACCTGACCGCCGTGACAAGAGCAGCAGGTGCCGAAGCGATAGGCCTGGCAACGCTGGCCGCCGACGGATCGATCCTCGACACGTGGTTTCCCGCACCGGAACTGACCGAATCGGGCACGGGCGGCACGTCGCGACTCGCGCTGTCCGACATTCCCCCCGAACTAAGGGCACTGATCGGCCGCGACGACGACCGCGGCACCGAGACCGTCGCCGTACGCACGGTCATCGGCTCGCTGGACGACGTGGCCGCCGACGCCTACGACGCCTACCTGCGGCTGCATCTCCTATCGCACCGGTTGGTGGCGCCGCACGGGCTGAACGCCGGCGGCTTGTTCGGGGTGTTGACCAATGTGGTGTGGACTAATCGCGGGCCCTGCGCGGTCGAGGGCTTCGAGGCCGTCCGGGCCCGGCTGCGCCGCCACGGACAGGTGGCCGTCTACGGCGTGGACAAGTTCCCCCGAATGGTCGACTACGTGCTGCCGACCGGCGTGCGCATCGCCGACGCCGACCGGGTGCGGCTCGGCGCGCACCTGGCCCCCGGGACGACGGTGATGCACGAAGGCTTCGTCAACTACAACGCCGGAACGCTGGGCGCGTCGATGGTCGAAGGCCGCATCTCGGCCGGCGTGGTGGTGGGCGACGGCTCCGATGTCGGTGGTGGAGCCTCGATCATGGGCACGCTGTCCGGCGGTGGCACCGAAGTCATTTCGATCGGTAAGCGCTGCCTGCTCGGCGCCAACGCCGGGCTGGGCATCTCACTGGGCGACGACTGCGTCGTCGAAGCCGGCCTGTACGTCACGGCGGGCACCAAGGTCATCACGCCCGAGGGCAAAGAGATGAAGGCGCGTGAGCTCTCCGGCGGCAACAACCTGTTGTTCCGGCGCAATTCGCTCAGCGGGGCCGTCGAGGTGGTGGCCCGCGGCGGCCAGGGCATCGCCCTCAACGAGGACCTGCACGCTAACTAACCGACTCCGAGCGCCGTGCCGTTGGTTTCGGGCAGCAGATAGGTGCACACCAGGCTGACCGACGTCAGGGCGGCCAGCATGAACCCGATCGCCCAGCTCCCGTACGTCGCCTGCAGGGTCCCGGCGATCAGCGGCGGCGACGCGCTACCGACGATGCCGGCGAGGTTTTGCGCCAGCGCCGTCCCGCTGTAGCGATAGCGGGTGGCGAACAGCTCGGGGATGAACGCCGCCGTCGGGCCGGAGCCGATCGCCGCGGCCGTGCACATGCCGACGATCCCCACCGCGTACCCCACGGGTTTGCCGGTGTTCAGCAGCGGCATCACCAGAAACGACCACAGCAGACAACAGCTCCACCCCACCAGCATGATGCGGCGGCGCCCGAGCCGGTCGCACAGAGTGGCCGACACCGCCATGAACGCCATGCTCGCGACCCCGCCCAGCGCGCCGACGAACCAGATGAAGTTGCGCGAATACCCCAGGTTGGAGTGCGCGTACATCGCCAGATAGGTGTGGGCCATGTAGATGAACCCCAACGCGCCGAGGATGCTGCCCGCGGCCAACGCGATCTCACGGCGTTGCAGCCGCAGCAGCTCCGCCAGCGGGGTTTTGGGTATCAGCTCACGCGCCTTCTCCTCCGCGAACACCGGGGTCTCCTCGATGTTCAGGCGCACATACAGCGCGAGCGCGACCAACACCCCGCTGAGCAGGAACGGCACCCGCCATCCCCACTGCAGAAACGCCGGACTACCCTCGCCGATGGTGAGGTTCACCCCGAGAAAGGTGGCACTGCTCAGCACGGCCGCGATGCCACCGCCCATCAAGGTGAACACGCCGTACCGGCCGCGCTGGTGGGCCGGCGCGTATTCGGCGCTCAGCAACGCCGATCCCGCCCATTCGCCGCCGACGGCGAACCCTTGCAACAGCCGAAGCGCAACCAAGATCAGCGGGGCCGCCGTGCCGATCACCCCGGAGCTGGGGACCAGGCCCACGCACACCGTTGACAGGCCCATGATCAGCAGCGTGGCGACCAGGGTCTTCTTGCGCCCCAGCCGATCCCCGAAGTATCCGAACACGGCCGCACCGATGGGCCGGGACAGAAAAGCCGTCGCAAACGTTCCCATCGAGGCGATCGTGGCGCCGGAAGGGCTGAGGTGCGGGAAGAACACCATCGGGAACACCAGTGCCGCCGCGGTCCCGTAGATCATGAAGTCGTAGAACTCGATCGCCGAGCCCACGAGGCAGGCGACCGCGATCCGCCTCATTGGCGTGGGACCGGTTACGACGGTCGCGGCGGCGCCGGCGGGCGGTACGTTCCGTGCCATCACTCGTCCGACGGTACCTCCCGCCCGTTGGATCGCGAGCGCAACCGGACTGCGAAGAATGGCGCTGGATTTCGCAGTGTGGATACGCTCGCGCGGACAGGTGCTCAGCCGTCGGACAGCAGCTGCTTTTTGAGGACCTTGCCCATGGCGTTGCGGGGCAGCGCGTCCACGACGCGCACCTCGCGCGGACGCTTGTGCACCGAAAGTTGTTGCGCGACATAGTCGATCAGCTCGTCACCGTTGGCCGATCCGACGATGTACGCGACGATGCGCTGCCCCAGGTCCGCATCGGGCAGCCCGACCACCGCGGCCTCTTCGACACCCGGATGCCCAAGCAGCACCGTTTCGATTTCGCCCGCGCCGATGCGGTAACCGCCGGACTTGATCAGGTCGACCGACTCACGTCCGACGATGCGGTGCATCCCGTCGCCGTCGATCACCGCGACGTCGCCGGTGCGGTACCAGCCGTCGGTGTCGAACGCCTCGGCGGTGGCCTCCGGCCGATTCAGGTAGCCGTCGAACATCATCGGCCCGCGCACGTGGAGCTTGCCGACGGTCTCACCGTCGTGCGAAACCGGCCCGCCGTCATCGTCGAGCAACCGGGTCCGCACCCCCCTCAGCGGCAGGCCCACCCACCCCGGGCGCCGCTCGCCGTCTGCCCGCGTCGAAATGGTGATCAGCGATTCCGAGGCGCCGTAGCGTTCGACGGGCTGATGCCCGGTGAGGGCGGCCAAGCGGTCGAACACCGGGACCGGCAGCGGCGCGCTCCCGGAGACCAGCAGCCGCGCCGGGCCCAGCGCCCGCGCGGCCGCCTCGTCGGCCCCCACCCGCGACCACACGGTGGGCACGCCGAAGAACAGCGTGCCGCCGAAGTCGGTGCGGGCCTGGGCGTAGCCCGCCGGTGTCGGTTTTCCGGTGTGGATGAAGCGATTCCCGATGCGCAACGAGCCGAGCAGGCCCAGCACCAGGCCGTGCACGTGAAAGAGCGGCAAGCCGTGCACCAAAACGTCGTCGGCCGTCCATTGCCAGGCGTCGGCCAGGGCGTCCAGATCGGCGGCGATCGCCCGCCGGCTCAGCACCACCCCCTTGGGCAGCCCGGTGGTGCCCGAGGTGTAGATGATCATCGCGGTGGCGTCGGGCGACGGCTCGGGATAGCGGTGCCAAGAGCGGGCGTGCAGCCGCACGGGAATGTGCGGCAGCCCCCCGGGCTCGTCAGGCACCGACCCGAGCCAGGCTTGCGCTCCGGAATCGGTGAGCATGTGGCGGCGCTCGGCGGCGCCGACGTCGGCGGGCACCGGGACGAAGGGCACCCCGGCGATCAGGCACCCGGTGACCGCCAGCACCGTCTCGGGGGTCGGGGCGGCCAGGATGGCGACCCGGCCCACGCCGCCCACCCGCTCGGCCACCGACGTGGCGGCACCGACCAGGTCGCTGCGGCTGAACACGCTGCCGTCCACGCGCACCGCGTCGGCGATATCGGTGGCGGTGGCGGCCGAGGGATCAAGGGAAGCCAGCAGCACGTCAGCAGGCTACCCGGCGTCCAGCGAGGTCAGTTCCGCTCGTCCCAGATCTTCATCAGGGTGGACAGGATCTCTTCGCCGCGGCCCAGCCCGGCGAGGTGACTTTCGCCGGGCAGCACGAACAGCTCGCAGTCGGGCAGCCTGGACACCACGTGCTCGCCGTGGGCGAAGGGCACGATGTGGTCGCTGTCGCCGTGCCACCAGCGAACCGGGACCTTGACCTCGTCGAGCCGGAATCCCCAGTCCCGGGTGAACAGGATGATGTCGTTGAAGGGGGCCGCCAGCTGCTTGCGGCTGCCGTTGAGCAGGTCGTCGAGGAACATGGCCCCGAACTCGGGGCGGGTGAGCAGGCGCCGATCGGCTTCGGGCGACACCGCGGCGTAGAGATACAGCGCGGTGCTCGCGACCGGACGGATGGCCCGGACCACCAGGCTCGCACCGATCCGCAGCGGGTCACCGCCCAGCCGCAGCAGCGGCGCCACCCGCTTGCCCAGATTCATCAGACCGCTGGTGATCCCCTCGTCGCCGAGGAACGGCGCGACGCCGCCGAGGATGCCGGCCGCGACGACCCGGTCGGACAGCACCGCGGCCGACGCGAGCGCGTACGGACCGCCGCCGGACAGGCCGATGACGGCCATTTTGTCGATGCCGAGCGTGTCCGCGATGGTCCGCAGGTCGTCGGCGAACGCCCGGATGTTCTCGTAGCGATGGGGTGTCGACGAGCCGATCCCGGGGCGGTCCAGCCCGATCAGCCGGATCCTGTGGTTCTCGGCGTAGAGGCGGGCTTCGGTGGGAATCTGGCGGCGCGCGCCGGGGGTGCCGTGCAGCCAGAAGACCGCCCGGCCCTGCGGATCACCGAATTCGGCGAAGCCGATCTGGCGGTCCGCACCGACGGCGACGTTTCCCTCGAGTTTGGGGCGGGCGATCTCGATGGCCATGTCAGCAGCTTGGCATGAGACCCACGGTTTACCCAAGGCGCACCGGCGCCGCCGCTGTGCTTTGCGATGGAGGCGCGTCCACGAGCCGCCGGCGGACAGCGGATGTCCGAACTCACGCGTCGATCGCGGCTGCCTCTAAAGCACTTGTGCCGGTGCCTAATCTGATTCGTTACTGCTCAGGCCGGCTACGTGGTGGTCAGAAAGATCTAGGGCGCAGAGCATTTCGGGGACTGGGGCCCGGCGAGGGGTCCCGTCACGCGGGAACCCCGATGGCCATCGGCTCCATGTACTGGTGTAGCCCGCCGATTCCCCCGCCCTCGCGGCCCAGCCCGCTGAGTTTGAAACCGCCGAACGGCGCGCCGCCCGGGCCGCAGCCGTTGACCGCGATCTGGCCGGTACGGATGCGCCGCGCGACGCCCACGGCGCGGTCGACGTCGCCGCCCCACACCGCCCCGGAGAGCCCGTATCGCGAGTTGTTCGCGATGGCGACCGCGTCGTCGTCGTCGCGGTAGCGCAGCACCGTCAGCACCGGACCGAACACTTCCTCTTGCGCGATAGTCGAATTCGGCTCCACCTCGGACAGGATCGTCGGCTCGAAGTAGAAGCCGATGTCCAAGCCGGCCGGGCGGCCACCGCCGGTCACCAGCTTGGCCCCGTCGTCGAGCGCGCCGGCGACGTGCGCCTCGACCCGGTCCCGCTGCGCCGCGCTGATCAGCGGGCCCATTTGCACGTCGGGATCGGTGGGATCGCCCACGTTGACCTCGCGGGCCAGCGCGGCGAGCCGGTCGACGACGTCGTCGTGCAGCGAGTCGGGAAGCAGCAGCCGGCTGTGCAGGATGCAGGCCTGCCCGGCGTGCAGCGAGCAGCAGTCGAACAGCATCTGCTGCAGCATGTCGTCGGTGATGTGCGCGTCGTCGAGGATGATGCTCGCGGACTTGCCGCCGAGCTCGAGCAGGATCCGCTTCATCGTGTCGCCGGCGGCGGACATGACCTGGCGGCCGACCACCGAGCTGCCGGTGAAGCTCACCATGTCGATCCGTGGATCGGTGGTCAGCAACTTGGCCGCCTCAACCCCGGATGGCGTGACGACGTTGACCACGCCCGGCGGGATGTCGGTGTGCTCGTCGATGATTCGCGCGAGCGCCAGCCCGGCCAGCGGCGTCAGTGGCGAGGGCTTGAGCACGACTGTATTGCCCGCGGCGAGAGCATGATTGAGCTTCATCACGTTAAGACAGTGCGGGAAGTTCCATGGAGTCAGCACCGATACGACACCCAGCGGCGCATGACGCAACAACGTGGTGCCGGCGCCCATCCCGGTGACTTCTTGGTCGGTCAACAAGGTGGCCAGCTGCGCGGCGTGCAGGGACATGAACCCGGCGCCGTCGATCTGCATGAGCCGTTCGTTCGCGATGCAGCCCCACTCCACTTGGGACAGCGCGAAGAAGTCGTCGGCGTGCTTCATCAGCGCCTCACCCAGCTGGTTGAGGCACCCGGCGCGCTCTTCGGCGCTCATGGCGCGCCAGGGTCCGCCGTCGAAAGCGCGGCGCGCGGCGGCGATCGCCTCACCGACCTGGGCGACGCTGGCGTCGGGCGCGGTGGCGATCACGGCCTCGGTGGACGGAGAAATGTCGTCATACCGGCCGTCTTGCGGGTCGACCCAGTTGCCATCGATGTAGAGCTGATAGGACTGAACAAGAGCGGGCGAATCGGCCATGTGCTTCCTCCGGTCATCTGATCACTTGGTGTACCCGCCCCGGCGGCCGCCGTCAATCATCATTTGCGCGAATTCCGGAGCTCTTCGCGCACTTTGCTGTTGTATTGACAGCACGCAAGCGCGCAGAGTACACACAACTCGCGTGACAGATCGCATCAATCTGTCGGATCAGGGTGTCCGGCGAGAGGGGCTTGCTACGTGACCGACTCAGAAACCGTCAGCGCCAAGGTGCGGGCCCTCGTCGGGCGGCCGACCGGTGGCACCGGAACACCCTCGCTGGCCCCGGACCCGGTGAACCAGCCGATGATCCGGCATTGGGCGTACGCGATGGCCGACATGAACCCGGTATATCTCGATCCGGAGTTCGCGGCCTCGTCACGGTTCGGCGGCATCGTGTCCCCGCCGGTAATGCTGCAGACGTGGACGATGCCATCGCCGATACTGGAGGGAATCGGCGATCGGGGTGGGGCTCCTATCGAGATCAAAAGCAACCCAACGGAATTCCTCGACCAGGCCGGCTACACCAGCACGGTGGCGACCAATTCGGAGTTCGAGATCGAGCGTTACCCGCGGCTGGGCGATGTGATCAGCGCGACGACCGTCTACGAAGCGGTCTCCGACGAGAAGAAGACGGCACTGGGCACCGGTTTCTTTCTGACATGGCTGACCACCTACACGGACCAGAACGGCGAAGTGTTGGGGCGGCAACGATTCCGGGTGCTGCGATTCAGGCCGGCAAACTGATGGCGGCCCGTCTGGCGCCGGCGATCACCGGCGACACCGAATTTTTCTGGAATGGATTGCGGGAAAACCGACTTCTGATTCAGCGCTGCGGTGGCTGCGGGACGCTGCGTCACCCGCCCCGCCCAATGTGCCCGCACTGCCGTTCGCTGAAGTGGGACGCGATCGAGTCATCCGGTCTCGGCACGGTGTACAGCTACGTGATGCCACACGAGCCCAAGTTTCCGTTCTTCGACTATCCCTACGTCGTCGCGCTGGTGGAACTCGAGGAAGGAGTACGGCTGGTGTCCAACCTGACCGGCATCGATCCCTCCGACGTGACAGACGGATTGGCCGTGGAGGTCTACTACCAGACATTCGATGACGGCCTGGTGCTGCACCAATTCCGGCGCCGCGACTAGGTGCGGTCATGGATCTCAACTTTCTCGGTCCGGCGTCGGCACAGCCGGCCCAGCTTGGCGCGATTTATTCGAAGGGACACCGATGACGACCACCGCGAAGCACACCACCACCCTGCGATGGCAGGACATCGCGGTGGGTGACGAGGTCACCCCCCTCGAGATCCCGATCACCACAACGATGATCGTTGCCGGCGCGATCGCCACCCGCGACTTCATGCCGGTGCATCACGACCGCGACTACGCCAAACAGCAGGGCTCGCCCAACCTGTTCATGAACATCCTGACCACCAACGGCTACTGCGTGCGCTTCCTCACCGACTGGGCGGGCCCCGAGGCGATGGTAAAGAACTTGTCGATTCGCTTGGGAGTACCGTGTTTTCCCGATGATCCGCTGCGCTTCACCGGCAGCGTCACCGGCAAGAACGCAGGCTCGGGGGGCGAGAATTTCGTCGAGGTGACCTTCGCGGGCGCCAACAGCCTGGGCGACCACGTGTCCGGCACCGCGGTGCTCAGCCTGCTCGGCGGGTCCGGCTCATGAGCAGGACGCTGCCGGGCGCGGCGGCCATCGTCGGGATCGGCCAGACGGAGTTCTCCAAGGAATCCGGGCGCAGCGAACTGCAATTGGCGTGCGAGGCGGTCAGCGCCGCACTGGACGACGCGGGCCTGGCGCCCGCCGACGTCGACGGCATGGTCACCTTCACCATGGATTCCAGCGACGAGATCGACATTGCCCGCAACGTGGGCATCGGCGACCTGAGCTTCTTCTCCCGCGTCCACCACGGCGGGGGCGCCGCCGCGGGCACCGTGGTCCACGCGGCGATGGCCGTCGCCACCGGTGTCGCCGATGTGGTGGTCTGCTGGCGCGCCTTCAACGAACGTTCCGGCTTCCGGTTCGGCGGCAGCGGCCGCAGCATGGCCGAAACACCGTTGTTCATGGCGCATTACGCGCCGTTCGGCCTGCTCACTCCCGCGGCGTGGGTCGCGGTGCACGCCCAGCGATACATGTCGACGTACGGGGTCACCAACGAGGACTTCGGCAGAATCGCGGTCGTCGACCGCAAGCATGCGGCGAAAAACCCCGATGCCTGGTTCTACGAGCGCCCGATCACGCTGGAAGATCATCAGAATTCGCGCTGGATCGTCGAACCCGTGCTGCGGCTGCTGGATTGCTGCCAGGAGAGTGACGGCGGTGTCGCGCTCGTCGTCACCAGTGCCGAACGCGCTCGGGACCTGCGGCAGCCACCCGCGATCATCACCGCGGCCGCGCAGGGAGCGGCCTACAACGGCGAGATGATGACCAGCTACTACCGCGACGACATCACCGGACTGCCGGAGATGGGGGTGGTCGCCCGGCGACTATGGCGCGATTCCGGCCTCAAGCCCCAGGACATCCAAACCGCCTTCATCTATGACCATTTCACGCCGTTCGTGTTCACCCAGCTCGAAGAACTCGGCTTCTGCGGGCGCGGCGAGGCCAAGGACTTCGCCACCGTCGAGCGGCTGTCGCTGGGCGGCGATTTTCCGATCAACACCAACGGCGGCCTGCTGGGCGAGGCGTACATCCACGGCATGAACGGCATCACCGAGGGGGTGCGCCAGGTGCGCGGCACCTCGCACAACCAGGTCGACAACGTCGAACATGTGCTGGTCACCTCCGGCACCGGCGTGCCCACCAGTGGTTTGATCCTCGCACCGGCCGGCTGAGGGAACCCGTCATGCCGAGGCTCGCGCTCCTGGCCGCCCACGGCGGCCCCATCGAGCTATCGTTCTTGCGCCACATCAGCTTTTCCGTTCGACCGACTGATGCCGGGCCGGCGCCCCGGGGTGCGTTGGTCCCGTGATGGCGCAGACTTCCGCCTTCCAGCAGCCGACCGATACCCGCGAGCTCATCGTGGAGTCCGCGTTCGCGTGTTTCGGCAAACAGGGATTGCAGAAGGCGACCATCGTCGACATCGCCAAGCGGGCCGGCGTATCCCGCAGCACCATCTACGAATACTTTTCCGACAAGGCCGCGATCGTCGAGGCATGCGCCGAACACGCGTCCGAGCGCTTCTATCGCGAGATGACCAAGGCGATGGATCGGGGCGGCAACCTGGAGGACAAGCTGTGCGCGGCGGCGGTATTCGTCACCCAGGCGCGTCGAGTCATCGCTTCCGAGAAGTACTTCGACGAAGACGCGATCAGCCTGCTGCTGACCAAGGACGCCGCCGTGCTGCTGCGTGAATGCGTCGAGTTCTTCGCGCCCTACCTGTCGGCCGCCAGGCTCACGGGCGAGGTGCGCAAGGATCTCGATGTCGAGGCCGCCGGCGAGTGGTTCGCGCGGATCCTGTTCTCGCTATTCAGCACGCCGTCCTCGACCCTGGACATGGACGATCCCGACGTGGCGGCGGAGTTCGTGCGCGCCCACGTGGTGCGCGGCTTCGCCAGCGACCGTCCGCGTCCGCGACGCGCTCAGTGACGCCGCTGCGCCAGCGCCCGCAGGAAGAACGTCAGGTTCGCGGGTCGTTCGGCCAGTCGCCGCATGAAATAGCCGTACCACTGGGTGCCGAACGGCAGATACACCCGCACGGTGTTACCGGCCCCGACGAGGCGTCGCTGCTCGTGGTCGCGAATGCCGTACAGCATCTGGTATTCGAATTCACCGGCGCCGCGGCCCGATTCGCGCACCATCGCCGGCACCGCATCGATGATCGCCGGGTCGTGGGTGGCCACCATCGGGTGGCCGGTCCCGGTCATCAGCACCCGAAGGCACTCCAAGTACGAATGGGTCACCTCGGCCTGCCCGCGGTAAGCCACCGATGCGGGCTCGTCGTAGGCGCCCTTGCACAACCGGACCCGGGCGCCGCAGGAGGCGAATTCCTCGCAATCATCCAGCGTCCGCCGCAGATACGCCTGCACAGCCACGCCCAGCGACGGGAAGTCGGCCCGCAGGTCGCGCACGATGGACAGCGTCGACTCGGTGGTGGTGTGGTTCTCGGCGTCGACCGTCACCCACACGCCCGCCCGCCGGGCGGCGTCGCAGATCGACCACGCGTTATCGCGCGCGATCTTGTGTCCGTCGCGCCCGAGCGTCTGCCCTAGCGCCGACAACTTGACCGAGACCTCCAGCGGCCGGACCACACCGCCCCCGGTATCGAGGCGGCCCAGCTCTTCGATCAGATCCAGGTAGGTCTGCACCGTCGCATCGGCGGTGTCCGTGTCGGTCACGTCCTCGCCCAGATAGTCGACGCTGACAAGCCGACCCGAATCACGAAGCGCTGCAGCACTGTCCAGCGCGGAGTCGACGGTCTCGCCCGGGACGAAGCGTCGCACCACGCGACGGGTCACCGGGAGCCTTTCGGCGCCACGGCGCACTACGTCACCGCGCCCGGCCGCCAGGATCACGGGGCGCAGGGTGGTGGCGAACAGTCCGGCCATCAGTCGGCGCCCATGTGCGGGTAGGCGTGCTGGGTTGCCGGGACGAACGTCTCCTTGATGGTGCGAGCCGACGTCCAGCGCAACAGGTTCAGCATCGATCCGGCCTTGTCGTTGGTGCCCGAGCCCCGCGAGCCGCCGAACGGCTGACGCCCGACGACCGCGCCGGTCGGCTTGTCGTTGACGTAGAAGTTCCCGGCGGCAAAGCGCAGCCGGTCCTGCGCGGTCAGCACGGCCTTCCGGTCGTCGGCGATGACCGCGCCGGTCAGCGCGTACCGGGAACCACCGTCGACGACGTCGAGGATCCGTTCGTAATCGTCGTCGGGGTACACGAGCACCGACAGCAGCGGACCGAAGTATTCGGTCGCGAACGACTCATCGTGCGGGTCATCGGACAGCAACACCGTGGGGCGCACGAAATACCCTTCGCGGTCGTCGTATTCGCCGCCGACGGCGACGGTGACGTGTGGCGCGCCCTTCGCCCTCTCGATGGCGTCGACGTTCTTGATGAAGGCCCGCCGGTCGATCAGCGCTCCGCCGAAGTTGGTCAGATCAGTGACGTCGCCGTAGCGCAGCGCGGCCGTCTCCTCCAGGAAGGTGTCGCCCATGCGGCGCCACACCGACTGCGGGATGAAGGCCCGCGACGCCGCCGAGCATTTCTGCCCCTGGTAGTCGAAGGCGCCGCGAATCAGGGCGGTGCACAACACATCCGGCCGTGCGGACGCGTGCGCGACCACGAAGTCCTTGCCGCCGGTCTCGCCGACCAAACGCGGATAGCCGTGGTAGTGGCTGATATTGGTGCCCACCTGGTACCACAGTCGCTGGAAGGTGGCGGTCGACCCGGTGAAGTGGATGCCTGCCAGCCGCCGATCGGCCAGCACCATATCCGAAACCGCGAAGCCGTCGCCGGTGACCAGGTTGATCACCCCGGGAGGCAACCCCGCGGCCTCGAGCAACTGCATGGTCAGATAGGCCGACAGCGTCTGGGTGATGGACGGCTTCCACACCACGGTGTTGCCCATCAGCGCCGGCGCGGTCGGCAGGTTGCCGGCGATGGAGGTGAAGTTGAAGGGCGTGATCGCGTACACGAAGCCCTCCAGCGGGCGGTATTCGCTGCGGTTCCACTCCCCGGGCCCGCTGATCGGCTGCTGCGCCAGGATCTGTTGCGCGAAGGCCACGTTGAAGCGCCAGAAGTCGATCTGCTCGCACGGCGAGTCGATCTCGGCCTGATAGACGGACTTGGACTGGCCCAGCATCGTCGCGGCGGCGATCTTCTCCCGCCACGGCCCGGCCAGCAGGTCGGCGGCCCGCAGGAACACCGCCGCCCGCTCATCGAAGGGCAGTGCCGCCCAAGCGCTTTTCGCGGCCATCGCGGCGTCGATCGCCGCCGTCGCGTCGGCGTGCCCGGCGTTGGTCAGCGTGCCCAGCTTCGCGGCGTGGCGATGCGGCTGGACGACATCGATGCGCTCACCATCGCCCATCCGGTGGGTGCCACCGATGACATGCGGGAGATCGATCGGGTGATCGGCCAGCGCGGCGAGTTCGGCGCGCAGCCGGGTGCGCTCCGGGGACTGTGGCGCATAGTCATGGACCGGCTCGTTGGCCGGCATCGGGACCTGGGTTATCGCGTCCATATCGCCAGGATCCTCGCGGCGACCACCCATTGAGTTAGCCGATTGGACAAGGCATACCTAGGTTCATAGTAAGATCGGACAACATGGCCGGAGTGGGGCTGGGTCAGCTGTTGCTCGCGCTGGACGCGACCATGGTCAGCCTCGCCGACGCCCCGCGAGGCCTGGACCTTCCGGTGGCTTCGGCGGCGCTGATCGACTCCGATGACGTGCGCCTGGGGCTCGCGGCCGCGGCGGGCGCCGCGGACGTCTTCTTCCTGTTGGGGGTCGCCGACGACGAGGCGATGCAATGGATGGGCAGGCAGGCACGCGAGCGCGTGCCGGTGGCCATCTTCGTCAAAGAGCCGTCCCACGCATTGGTGGCCACGGCCGTCGCGGCGGGTTCGGCGGTGGTGGCCGTCGATCCGCGCGCCCGGTGGGAACGCCTCTACCAGTTGGTCAATCACGTCCTCGAGCATCATGGCGACCGCGCCGACGCGATGGACGACACGGGCACCGACCTGTTCGGACTGGCGCAGTCGCTCGCCGACCGCATCCACGGCATGGTCAGCATCGAAAACGCGCAATCCCATGTCTTGGCCTATTCGGCCTCCAACGACGAAGCCGACGAGCTGCGCCGACTCTCCATCCTGGGCAGGGCCGGCCCGCCCGAGCATCTCGAGTGGATCGGCCAGTGGGGCATCTTCGATGCCCTGCGTTCGGGCACCGAGGTGGTGCGCGTCAAACAGCGGCCCGAATTGGGGTTGCGTCCGCGGCTGGCCATCGGGATCCACCAGCCGGCGACCGACGCCCGGCGACCGCCGGAGTTCGCCGGAACCATCTGGGTGCAGCAAGGCTCACAGCCGCTGGCCGACGACGCCGAGGACATCTTGCGGGGCGCCGCCGTACTGGCCGCCCGGATCATGTGGCGGCTGGCGGCCAGGCCGTCCACCCATGCGCGCCGGGTCCAGCAACTTCTGGGCCTGACCGACGAGGCCGCCGACGCAACCGCCATCGCCCGCGAACTCGGGCTAACCACCGACACCGCCGCAGCCCTGATCGGTTGGGACGCCGGCGAGACTTCGGCCGGTCATGCTCGGCTCGCCGACATTATTGCGCTGAGCGCCAGCGCTTTCCGGCGCGACGCTCAGGTGGCCTCCAACGGTTCACGAACGTACGTCCTGCTTCCCCACACCCGGCCCCAGACGCAGAACCGGTCGGTCGCCTCGTGGGTGCGTGGCACCATCGGCGCCATGCGCGCCGAGCTCGGGGTGCAGCTACGGGCGGCCATCGCGGCGCCGGTCGCGGGCCTGGCCGGGGTCGCCGCGGCGCGCATGGAGGTGGACCGGGTGCTGGATAGCGCTGAGCGCCACCCAGTTTCGTTCGGACAGGTGACGTCGCTGGCCGAAGCGCGCACCACCGTCCTGGTCGACGAAATCGTGACGCTGGTCGGTGCTGACGAACGCCTGATCGATCCGCGGATCGTGCAACTGGGCGAAGAGGATCCGGTGCTGGCCGACACCCTGCGGACCTACCTGGACGCCTTCGGCGACATCGCCGCGGCCGCGCAGTTGTTGCGGGTGCATCCGAATACCGTTCGCTACCGAGTGCGGCGGATCGAGAAGTTGCTGTCGACGTCGCTGGCCGACCCCGAGGTCCGGCTGCTGTTCTCGCTGGGGCTACGGGTCCTGGAACGCCGCTGAGGCGGCGACCCGGCGGCCCGCACCGACCGCCTTCGGAAGATTTGACGGCATTTGCTCCCAGGGGATGCAAGAATGTCACCCCGTAAGGTGATGACGACGCAGGAAGCCGGTGCGAATCCGGCGCGGTCCCGCCACTGTCATCGGGGAGCGACCCTCAACGGCCACGGCTGAAAAGCTGGAAGGCGAGGCGAGCAGCGATCCGAGAGCCAGGACACTCGCGTCATCGCGTCCTGCGACCCGGGGCGGGTGTACCCCGAGAGAGCTGTCAACGTCCATGTTTCCCTCAGCATGGGTGGCCATCAACGCCGCCATCGATGCGGCGCCGCGCCGCCGCGCCCACTCTCGTCACACCGATGCACGCAACCGGGGGCACCGCCCCCCGGGCCCTGGCCTCATCCGCTTGGCCGCTGCGGCAAGGGGTTTCGCCACGGTCCCGGGGAGCGATCGATGACGTCCCCGATCTGGATGGCCTCCCCTCCGGAGGTGCATGCAACGCTGCTCAGCAGCGGACCGGGGCCGGGCCCGCTGCTGGCCGCCGCGGCGACGTGGAGCTCGCTGAGCGTGGAATATGCCGAGTCGGCCGACGAGCTGGCCGCGCTGCTGAGCGGCGTGCAAGCCGGGAGCTGGGACGGCCCGACCGCCGTGGCATACGCGGCCGCGCATGCGCCCTACCTGACGTGGCTGGTGCAGGCCAGCGCAAACAGCGCGACCATGGCCGCCCAGCAGGACCTTGCCGCCGCCGCCTACACCGCGGCGTTGGCGGCCATGCCGACGATGCCCGAGTTGGCCGCCAACCACGCCACCCACGCGGTCCTGACGGCGACGAATTTCTTTGGCATCAACACCATTCCGATCGCGGTGAACGAAGCCGACTACGCGCGGATGTGGGTCCAGGCCGCCACCGTGATGAGCACCTACGAGGGTGTGGCGACCGCCGCGGTGGCCACCGCGCCGCACGCCGAACCGGCGCCGCAGGTCATGAAGGTCAGCGCGCTGGCGGCCACGTCGGAACAGTCGTCGTCGTATCCTCCGGACACGCAGAACCAGTGGATGGAGTGGTTGGAGCAGACCGGGTTTGTCGACTTCTACAACAGGTACATCCAGCCGTTGATCGACCAGCTGATGAACAATCCGTTCTTCCAGTCGCTGTTTTCCGGTTTCGACCCGTGGCTGCCGTCAGTGGGCAACCCCTTGAGCTTCCTGAACCCGTTCAACATCGCCTTCGCCCTCGGCTACCCGATGGATTTCGGTTCGTACTTCGGCTATCTGGCGCAAATGTTCAGCTTTGTCGCGGCGGATCTTGCGGCGGCCTTCGCCTCGGGCAACCCCGCGACGATCGCGTGGACCTTGCTGTTCACCACCATCGAAGTGATCGGCACGATCATCACCGACACCATCGCGCTGATCAAGACGTTGCTCGAGCAGATGATCGTGCTGATCCCGCTCATCGTGCCGCTGCTGACCGTCGCGGTGGTTCCGTTGGTCGTGCCCACCCTGGTGGGGGGCTTGGCGGGCCTGGCCGGTCTGGCGGGACTGCACGCCATCCCGGTGGTGCCGTTCATTCCGGCCCCGGCGCTCGTCCCGGTGGCTCTGACACCCACCCCGCCTCCCACGCCGGCCCCGGCGCCCGCCCCCGCGCCGGCGCCGGCCTCCGCACCGGCCTCCGCACCCGCAGCGCCCACGCCCGGGGGCCCACCACCGACGCCGGCGGGACCGCCGGTGGCCGCGATGCAAGGCCTCGGCTACATGGTCGGTGGCCTGGCCGCGGACGCGCGCAGGGCAGCGAGCACCAGCGCCCGCGCGAGGACGGCGGCGACGCGCGACATCGCCGAGGCCGAGGCGGTCGCACAGCCGGAGGAAGAGGCGACGAAGAAGCGCCGGCAACGCCTCAAGGTCACCCAACCCGGCCGTGGGTACGAATACATGGACCTCGAGCCCGAGCTGTCGACGACGGCCTCGGACCGGCCCGCGCCGGCGATGGGGTTCGCCGGAACCATCCCCACCAGGGCCGCCGCCGCACCGGCGGGATTGAGCGCGCTCGGCGTCGACGAGTTCGACGACGGCCCCCGCACGCCGCTGATGCCGGGAACCTGGGATGCCGACCCGACGGCGACGAAAACGTAAGGGACATACGTTGTTTGGCTCGCGGCGATTTCGTGGGTCGCGGGCCACGCAACCGCCTCGCACGACCGGCATGCGCGAAAAAGCCGAAGCGGTAACCTAGCCCGCATGCACCATTCGTCGGTTGTCTCCGTGCTGCGGGAACGCGCCGGTCTGCAGCCCGACGATGTGGCACTCCGCTATACCGATTACGAGCAGGACTGGACGGGCGTCACCGAATCGCTGACGTGGGCGCAGCTGTATCGGCGGACCCTCAACGTTGCGCACGAGGTCAAGCGGTACGGCGCCACCGGGGACCGGGCCGTGATCCTTGCACCCCAGGGCCTCCCCTACATCGTGGCGTTCCTCGGCGCGATACAGGCCGGGCTGATCGCTGTTCCGCTCTCGGTTCCGCAGCCCGGTACGCACGATGACCGGGTCGGTGCCGTCCTGGCCGACACCGGCCCCACCGTCGTTCTCACCACCTCCGCGGCCGCCGCCACCGTCGGCGATCACCTGCAGCGGCCGGACGGGGCAAACCCGGCCATCGTCGAGGTCGACACACCGAGTCTCGATGACCCGAATCCGCCGAGCATGCGCGTCAGCGACGCACCGGGCATGGCGTACCTGCAGTACACGTCGGGCTCCACTCGTCTTCCGGCCGGGGTCATGGTCTCGCACCGGAATCTTCACGTGAATTTCCAGCAGCTGATGGCCGCCTACTTTCCGGACTCCGATGGCGTGGCCCCGCCCAACAGCGTGTGCGTGTCGTGGCTGCCGTTCTATCACGACATGGGTTTGATGCAAGGCGTCATCGCTCCGATCCTGGGCGGCTATCCCGGTGATCTGATGAGCCCGGTCGCGTTCCTGCAACGGCCCGCACGCTGGATCCAGGCGATGGCCCAAGACAATCCGGTCTTCTCCGCCGCACCGAACTTCGCCTTCGAGCTGGCCGTGCGCAAGACGACCGACGCCGACTTGACCGGAATCGACCTGGGCAACATCCTGCGCATCGTCAGCGGCTCCGAACGGATCCATCCCGCAACGCTCGACCGGTTCTGTAAACGGTTCGCCCCGTACAACTTTCGCGATGACATGATGCAACCGTCCTACGGCCTGGCGGAGGCGACCGTCTACGTGTCCAGCCGTGCGCGGACCGGCGCCCCGAACGTCGTTCACTTCGAACCGGAGAAGCTGTCGCGGGGCAGCGCCCAACGGTGTTCAGCCCAGACCGGCACACCCCTGCTGAGCTACGGCGCACCGACCTCGCCGACGGTGCGCATCGTGGACCCAGACACCAGCGCGCAGTCCCCGGACGGAACGGTCGGTGAAATCTGGGTCCACGGCGACAACGTGGCCGACGGCTACTGGCAAAAGCCGGAGGAAACCCGGCGCACCTTCGGTGGCGTCCTGGCCGACCCGTCGCCGGGCGTCCCCGCGGGACCGTGGCTGCGCACCGGGGACCTCGGTTTCATCTGCGACGGCGAGATGTTCATCGTGGGCAGGATGAAGGATTTGCTGATCGTCTACGGGCGCAACCACTATCCCGAGGACATCGAGTCGACGGTGCAGGCGATCACCGGGGGCCGCGTCGCGGCGATCTCGGTGCCGGTGGACGAGACCGAGAAACTGGTGACCATCATCGAACTGAAGAAGCGCGGCGATTCCGACGCGGACGCGCTGCGCCAGCTCGACATCGTCAAGAACGATGTCACCGCGGCGATTTCGGACTCCCACGGGCTCAATGTCGCCGACCTGGTACTGGTGCCACCGGGATCGATTCCCACCACGACGAGCGGCAAGATCCGGCGGGCCGCCTGCGTCGAGCAGTACCGACGGCAACAGTTCACCCGGCTGGACGCCTGAGCGGCCCGGGGACACACCATATCTGCGATGTTGTTCACCATCGGCGTGATGGCCATTGCCGTGAGCCTGGAACCGTTCCGGATCGGCATGGCGGTGCTGATGCTGAATCGCCCCAGGCCGCTGCTGCAACTGCTCGCATTTTTGGCCGGCGGCTTCGCAATGGGCTTGACGGTGGGTGCCACCGCCTTGTTCCTCCTCCGGCGCGTCCTGCTGCGCTCGACATACTTCACGCTGCCCCGGGTGCAGATACTCATCGGCGCACTGGCTCTGGTGGCCGCCACCGTACTGGTGGCGAAGATCGTCGCGGACCGGTGGAGCGGATCCCCCCGCGTTCCTCCCGACGGCGACAGCGCCGGCCCGGCATGGCTGACGGCTCGGGCCCGGCGGCTGCTGAACGGACGTTCCCTGTGGGTCGCCGGAGTCGCCGGCCTCGGCATCGCGCTGCCGTCGGTGGATTATCTGGCCGCCCTGGCGGTCATCTTGGCGTCCGGCGCGGCGGTCACGACGCAAGTGGGAGCGCTGGTGATGTTCAATGTCGTAGCGTTCGCCCTCGTAGAGATTCCGTTGGTCGCCTACCTGTTGGCGCCCACGGCAACGCGCACGGCGATGACCGGGCTGCAGGACTGGATCCGGTCTCGGCGCCGCATCGAGGTTGCCGCACTGCTTGGCGCGGTCGGCTGCGTGCTGCTGGCGGTTGGACTAGCTGATCTTTGAGTGGGGTGGCGGCGGCGCTACCGGCGGCTCAGCGTTGCGTCTCCTCGAGAAAGCGGCCCATCACGTCGGGACCGGTGGAATGCATCGCGATCGACAGCTCTAGCAGCCTGTCCTTCGCCCGCTTGGGCAGCAACTCGATGGACTGGGTGGTGGCGGAATCGTATTTCGACCCCGGATAGCGCTGCAGGACAATATTTTTCTGCTCTTCGGTCGTGTAAATCTCCAGCAGTTTCATGCCTGCGAAAGCCTCATTCGCCAGGTCCGCCATCCCGGCGTTCGCCAACGCTTCCAGCCGCTCCTCGTTGATCCAGACGTTGACCTTGATCTGCTTGTCGTCGCTGCTCACGAACCCTCCAATTGGTTGAGCGTGAAGACCGGCCGTCTGTCCCGCAGATATTCCTCGGTGACGAACGGCGAACCCCGACCATGCTTGGCGGCGCATTCCATCACGACTTCGAAGACCTCATGCCGCATCACCTTCTGCGTCGGTTTGACCTCGTCTGTCAGAATGCTCCGTATCAGGCTGCCGCTGAAACTTTGCGCCTGCGAATCGTGGCCGCACAGCGCCGAGTTGGTGACTTCCAAACACACCGGGCAATACCAGTTCTCCCGCAGGAACACCGGCTTGATGCCCAGCTGGCTCCGGTATTGCTTGAGGATGTTCTGTGAGTCATAGGGGTGGTAGAAGTCGCCCACGCCCGCGTGGTCGCGCCCGAACATGTGATGGGTGCAGCCCAGGTTCGTCCGCAGAATCGCGTGGAAGATCGCCTCGCGGGGCCCCGCATACCGCATGTCCCAGAGGGTGAAAGACACCATGTGCACGTTCTCGCGGAAATATCCGCTGGTTCGTAGGGCGTTCTGCCCCAACAGGATTGCCTCGTCGATGTAATCGCCTACGCGCTTTTGGCCGATGATGGCATTCACCAGGACGCCCGTGTTCAGGTTGTCGACCGGCTGGTCCTCGTTCGCGGCCAACCACGCTTGCTTCATCAACGCCTCGTGGCCGGTGTGCGGAACGTTTCTGGTCTGGTGGGCGACGGCCCGCTGCCAGTGCCGCTGGGCCAGCGCGTCCTTGTGCTGTTTCGGGGTGAGCCAGAAGCTCTTGAAGGGCTCGTGGAAAACGGGTTCGTTGATCAGCGTGATATCCCCGCCGATGAAGCGGTTTTCGTAGCCAAACGTCTTCTTGACGCCCGGGTGCCGGGGATCGGTTGTGCCATATGTCTTTTCGGCCATACGCTCGAGGTCGTACTCGTAGATCTCGGTGATGTCGAAGATGGCCATGGGGGCGCCGAGATAGTCGAGAACTACGCTGGCGCCTTCCTTGATATCGAGCGTCGCGATGTCGTCGGCGGACATGTCGAAGACGATCGGAATGCTCCACAGCGTCCCGTCCGGCAGCGCGAAGTCGTCCAAGGTCCCGTCGACCGCTTGGCGGCCCATGAAGCCGGTCAGCGGGGTGAAAAAGCCGTAGGAAAGGCTGATGACTTCGTGCGCGGTGGCCTTCGATATCGGAACACGCGGCAGCCCCTGCATCCGACCGGTCGCGTCGTCCGTGGACACCCGCTCCACGATCGGTTTGCCGTTGTGACCCGTGTAGTTCATGCCGTGACCTCGTTACTCTCCAGGTTCCTTTCCCGGCCGTCGTGATCTCGGTCGGGCGTCTCGATGACCCCTACCCGCTGGAGGTGGGCGATCACTTCGTCGGCGAGCGTGTCCGCGTCCTTCGTTCCGCCGTCGAGCCGCAACTCCGGCTGCGTCGGGGCCTCGTACGGGTCGTCGATCCCGGTGAATCCCTTGATCTCGCCGGCCCGGGCCTTCTTGTAGAGGCCTTTGGGATCGCGCTGTTCGCATACCTCGATCGGGGTATCGATGAAGATTTCCTGGAAATCGCCATCGCCCAGCGTGGCCCGGATCGCGTCGCGATCACGAACGTAAGGGCTGATGAAGGCGGTCAAAGCGATGACGCCGGCCTCGCAGAACAGCTTCGCGACCGCGCCGATCCGCCGAATGTTCTCCTCACGATCCTCGGCGGAAAACCCCAGCCCGAACCGCTTGGCGAACGCGGGCCCATGGCGCTCCTCGAGCAGCTCCGCACCGGCGTTGAGCCCGTACCGGACGTTGTCGCCGTCCAGGAGATAGCTCCGGATGCCCCGCTCGTAGAGCTTTTGTTCGACGATGTTGGCGACCGTGCTCTTGCCGCTGCCACTCAGCCCGGTGAACCAGATGACGCACCCGTGGTGGCCATTGAGTTCCTCGCGCTCGCCGCGGCTGATCTTGTGTTCGTGCCAGGTGATGTTGTTCGACATTTCTGGTTCCTGTTCACAGCGAGGTCGATGCGCAGCTACGGCGCCGCTGCCACACACCTTTGCCAAATTTCTTGTCAACCAAACCGGATTAGAACCAGCCTACAAGTAAAGATGGTCAACTTACGGGAGTTTTCCGGTGGCGGGATCACTCCGCCACGTTCCCCGCATCGGGTCCGCCAGCAAACGAATCACGCTGGTGGAGCGAAGCCGGTCCCCGCAGTCTTTGCCGAGGCGCGAAGCAGGGCGCCGGTTTGCTATCCCAGCGTCCGGGGCCGCAGGCGTCGGCCAGCACGCGTCGATGCCCTGGGCCGCTGGTGGCGCGAGCCGTCGATCGTTTGTGCGTCGATCGGTTATGGCTGTCCAAGGCGGATCGTTGGGTTTTATTCAAGCAGAGAATAATTTGCCGTGCCGCCGCCCAGGGCCGCGTGCGGCGCGACGCGATGGCGCTCACGCCCGCCATAAGCGCGTGTGAGCGTCGATCATCGATGGTCCGGCGAACACGCCATAACCTCGCTGGCAAATTTGCAGCCGGCGGCCCGACGCACACGGGACCGTAAACACGAAGTAAATTTCATTTAACATTCCGATGATCAAGTCCCTTGACTCGCTTGCCATTGCCTGCTCGTCGACGCGCTTGGGCCGCAACGCACGAAGCCGTCGTCGCCAGCGACGGCCAGCGCGTACAGATCCAACGGTCCCGGGGTCACCGCCAGCCGGCCCTGCCGCCTCGCGGCGGTGCATACCCGGGGCCGTCTGACGAAGAGGAAGTACGAATGCTCGATTTCGGGTCCCTGCCACCAGAAATCAATTCGACCAGAATGTATGCCGGTCCCGGCTCGGGGCCGATGGTTGCCGCGGCGGCCGCCTGGGGCGTACTGGCCAACGGGCTGGAGACCGCGTCGCGCGGTTACGCCGCGGTGATCGCCCAGCTCGAAGGCGAAAGCTGGACCGGCAGCGCCTCCGCCGCGATGGCCACCGCGGCCGCCCCGTACGTGGCGTGGCTGGCGACCGCGGGGGCACAAGCCGAGGAGGCCGCGAGTCAGGCTCGGGGCGCGGCGGCCGCCTACGAGGCCGCCTTCGGAGCGACGGTGCCGCCCGCGCTGGTCACGGCCAACCGCACCGTCCTGGCGCAACTGGTCGCGAGCAATATTCTGGGGCAGAACACCGCGATGATCGGGGCGGCCGAAGGCGCCTACGAACAGATGTGGGCCCAGGATGCCGCCGCCATGTACGGCTACGCCGCCACGTCGTCGGGCGCGACAGCGCTGACGCAGTTTCACGAGCCTCCGCGGACCACCAACGCCGACGGGCAGCCCGCCCAAACCGCCGCGGTCGCCCAAGCCACGAACGGCTCGGCCGCGACCCAATCTCACGCCGCGTTGTCCCGGACGATGTCGACCGTGCCGCAGAAATTGCAAACCCTCTCCGAATCGGGTCCTCCGGGGTCTCCGGGTGGCCCCACGCCCTCGGGCGTGGTCGACGCGGTCGACAACTTCAACACACTGACGGCGCCGGTGAACCTCGGCGACGCCATGAGCCGCACCTTCACGTCGGCGGGCACCTTCGGCACCGGGGCCTTCCGCGCCAATCTTCAGGCGGCGAGCGAAGCCGTCAAAGCCGCCGCCCCCGCCGCGACGGCCGGCGTCTCGACCGGCGCGGCGAGCGTCGCCGGCCCGACCCTGGCGAGTACGGGCAGCGCGACGGCGGTAGGCCGATTGTCGGTCCCGCAAAGCTGGGCGGCGACGAATCCGACGATCTCCACTGTCGCCGAGTCGCATTGGCTGTCGGACGCCGAGCTCGACGGTGGACCGTCATGGCACGAAGGCCCGGCGACCAATATGTGGGGCGGGGCGCCCGCGGCGGGCGCTGGGGCCACGTCGGCGCTCTTGTCGCGGCCCTCGGTCAACAACGTCTTGCGTGTGGCGCCACGCCAATTCAAGATGCCGCGTCCTTCCGCGGGCGGATAGCCACTAGTTCCACTCTTCAGTGCAGGCATGGACCTGCAGCGACCAAGCGTGCGTTGTTCAGAAAGGATCGCCGATGATTGATTTCGGGGCGCTGCCGCCCGAGATCAATTCGGCCAGAATGTATGCCGGGCCGGGCTCGGCCCCGATGTCTGCCGCCGCTTCGGCGTGGGACGCGCTGGCAGCGCAACTGGAGTCGCACGCCGCCGGTTACTCCGCCACGCTGTCGGAACTGCGCGGACGGGCGTGGTCCGGCGATGCTTCAACGGCAATGGCGGCCGCGGTCGAACCGTATGTGGCGTGGGCATTCACCACGGCGGCTCAGGCCGGGCAGGCCGCCGCACAAGCACGCGCCGCAGCGGCCGCTTATGAGGCGGCGTTCGGCGCAACGGTGCCGCCACACGTGGTCGCCGCCAACCGACTTCAGCTCCTCATGCTGATCGCCACCAACTTCTTCGGACAGAACGCGGCGGCGATCGCGGCCACAGAGACCACATACGCCGAGATGTGGGCGCAGGATGCCACCGCCATGTACGGCTACGCCGCATCGTCGTCGGCCGCCACCACCCTCACGCCGTTCGCCCAGCCACCCCGCACCACGAACGCGCACGGCCAATCGGCCCAGGCCGCTGCGGTCAACCAAGCCGCGAGTACGTCCGCGGGTCAGGCCCGGGCCGCGCTGGTCTCGGGCCTGTTCACGAATGCTTCCTCGGGCGGGCCTGCCGAGGTGCTGGGGTCTGGATCCGGTCTGTCCCTTATCAGTTCGGTCGACGACTTCAATACACTCGTCACCACACCGGGACAGACGTTCTTGGCGGGCGCCCGCACATTGTTAGGGTGGGGGCAATTGGGGTACGGGCTCGACCTTTCCGATATCCAGGCCGCCAAGGCCGCAGAGGGCGATGTGCCCATTGTGCCGGACATCGCGGCGCCCACTGCGCCGGAGATCGCGGCCGTCCGCGGTCCTGTGCTGGGCGGATTGGGCCGGGCGACACTGGTGGGCAAGCTATCCGTCCCGCAGGCCTGGATGGCCGCGAATCCAGCGCCCACCGCCAGCGCGGGACTGACCCCGTTGCCCGACAATGTATTTCGGGTAGCGCCGGCGGCGGTGGCGGACCCATCCACCGTCCCGGGACCCATGCCCGCGGCCCGCACCGCGGGTCAGGCCGCCGGTGTCCCGGTGTTGCGCAACGGACGTCGCATCTTCAAGATGCCGCGCCCGGCATACGGCGGGTAGCGACACCCGCGAGTCAGGATGCCGACGGCGCCGCTTCCAAACCCGCCAGCTCGTCGCATAAGTGGTCCGCCACACCGCGGACGGTGGTGATCTTGGTGGGGCTGATGCGCACGCCCGTCTCGGTTTCGATGCGGGTCCGCAGTTCCAGGTTCCCCAGCGAATCCAGGCCGTAGTCGGATAGCGGGCGGTCGGGATCGATTGTGCGCCGCAACAATAGGCTGATTTGACCGGATACCAGCCGCCGGATGGCCGACGGCCATTCCTCGCGCGGCAAGGCCTGCAGCTCGGCCAGAAACTTGCCCGTGTCCGGTTTGCCGAGCCCCATCGATCCGAACGCTTCGGCGAAGCGGCTGCGTTGCGCCAACGAGGTCAACCACGGCGTGCCCGTGATCGGGGCGTAGCCGCAGTAGGGGCGGTCATAGCGCAGCAGCGTCTCGAATGCGCGGAACCCCTCGGCCGGAGTGATCGCCACGCCGGCGCCTTCGGCCAGGGCGGTGGCGCGGCCGACCTCCGACCACGCCCCCCACGCGATCGCGGTGGTCGGCAGGCCCTGAGCGCGGCGCCAGTAGGCAAACGCGTCCAGCCAGCTGTTGGCCGCGGCATAGGCGCCCTGCCCCGGCGAACCCACCAGCGCGGCGGCCGACGAGAAGCAACAGAACCAATCCAGTGGCTCCCCCGCGGTGGCTTGGTGAAGGTTCCACGCGCCGTGCACCTTTGGCGCCCAGCACCGGTCGATGAGCTCATCGGTGACGTTCGCCAGCGTGGCGTCCTCGACGACGGCCGCGGCGTGCAGCACCCCCCGCACCGGCAGCCCGGTGGCCGTCGCGCACGCCACCAGGCGCTCGGCCGTCCGCGGTTCGGCGACATCCCCGCACTCCACCGCGATGTCGGCCCCCGCGGCACGAAGGCGCTCGATGGCTTGGCGCGCTTGCTCGTTGGGCTGCGAGCGGGAATTGAGCACGATCCGCCCACAACCCGCTGCGCCGCCTCGCGACGCCATCTCGCCGGCCAGGAACAGCCCCAATCCGCCGATCCCGCCGGTGATGACGTAGGCGCCGTCGGCGCGGAACGGCCGGAACTTTTCCGGTGGCATTACCGCCACGCTGCTGCCCGCGCGCGGCACGTCGAGCACCACCTTGCCGGTGTGCCCGGCGGCGGCGACCAGACGCACCGCGGCGGCCGCGTCGTGGATCGGATAGCGCGTGCTGCGCGGCAATGGCAATTCCCCCGCCGCGGTGCGTTCATACACCGTGGTCAGCAAGCGCCGCACGGTGTGCGGGTGACTGAAAGTCAACAGCGCCAGGTCGACGGCGAACAACGAGAGGTTGCGGCGGAACGGGAACAGTCCGAGACGGCTGTCGCCATAGATGTCGCGCTTGCCCAATTCGATGAAGCGCCCGCCCAGCGCCAGCAGTTCGATGCCCGCGCGCTGCGCCGCGCCGGGCAGCGAGTTGAGCACCACGTCGACGCCGTAGCCGTCGGTGTCGCGGCGAATCTGGTCGGCGAATTCCGTGCTGCGTGAGTCGTAGACGTGCTCGATGCCCATGTCGCGCAACAGCTGCCGGCGCTGTGGGCTGCCCGCGGTCGCGAAGATCTCACAACCCGCGGCCCGGGCGATCGCGATCGCCGCCTGCCCGACGCCGCCGGTGCCGGAGTGGATCAGCACTTTGTCCGCCGGTGCGATGCGGGCCAAGTCGTGCAGGCCGTACCAGGCGGTCGCCGAAGCGGTCGGCACCGCGGCCGCGTCTTGCAGCGGTACCTCGGCGGGCAGGGTGACCGCGTGCTGGGTGTCGGCGATGACGAAGGTGCCCCAGCATCCGTTCCGCGACATCCCGCCGACGTGGTCGCCGACCTGGTGCTCGGTGACGCCCGGCCCGACGGCGGTCACCACGCCGGCGAAGTCGCCGCCCAACTGCTGCCGGTACCCCTCGAACGTCGGATAGCGCCCGAACGCGACGAGCACATCGGCGAAGTTGACGGTGGACGAGGTGACCGCCACCTCGATCTCCCCCGGTCCGGGCGGAACCCGATCGAACGCGGCGAACTCCAGCGATTCCATATCACCGGGAGTGCGGATCTGCAGCCGCATGCCGTCACGCTCGTGGTCGACGATCGTGGTTCGCCGCTCGGCCGGACGAAGCGGACCGGGCCGCAGCCGCGCGGCGTACCAATGGCCGTCGCGCCAAGCGGTCTCATCTTCTTCCGAGCCGCTTTTCAGTTGCAGCACAACCTTTTCGGGCTCGGTGGCGTCATCGACGTCGATCTGGGTGGCGCTCAGATGCGGATGCTCCGAATCGATCACCCGCATCAGTCCACGCAGCCCGGCCTGCGCCAGGTTCGCCACATCGCCGGCGACCACGCTCGCGGCGTTGCGGGTAACGACGAAAAGTCGCGGCGCTTCCCCGGGAAGCTCCGAGAGCTCACGGGCGATGGTCGCGAGGTGCGATACGTAGTCCCGGCCGCGTCGCCGGGCCCGCGGGTCGTCCGGGCGGTCATCGGCTACCCCGATCACCACGACGACACCGGTGAGCCCCTTGAGGGCCCCGTGACCGTTGGTGGCGGACACACCGCCGCCGGACACCAGCGAACGCAGCTGCGCGGTGTCCACCGATCCGAGCGGCACCGACACCGTGGTGCATTGCGCCCCATCGGAATTCAAGACGTCTGCGAGTTGCGTCGCCAACCGGTCGTGACCATCGGACCCGGCATCGGACGCGCTGAGCAGCAGCCAGGATTCCGACCCGCCCTGCACCGCCTCGGGCGGCTGGCGGGGCTCCCATTCGATGGTCAACAACCGCTCGTTGAGCAGCCGGTGGGCGTGTTCGTGTTCGGAAGTTCCGCCGGCCAGCCGTAGCCCCTCGACGGTCAGCAGCACCGCCCCGCACTGGTCCAGCACGTCGACGTCGGCCTCGCACTCGCCGGGACGTGAGGACGTGACCCGAGCCAGGCAGTAGTGCGCGTTGCGCGTCGAGTGATAGTTGCGCAGCCTGCGCACCCCCACCGGCAACAGCAGGCCGCCGGCGCCGGCCTTTTGCACCTCGGGCGCAACAATGACCGACTGGAAGCAGGCGTCGAGCAGAGCCGGGTGCGTGGAATAGGCCGACTGCTGCGAGCGGATCGCCCCCGGCAGCGCCACTTCCGCGAGCACCGTCGTGATATCCCCGTCGCCGACCAGCACCGCGGACAGACCGGCAAACGCCGGACCGTACTGAATACCCACGGCGTCGAAGGCCTTTCGCAGCTCGGCGCCCTCCATGCGGGACGGGTGGGCGGCGATCAGCGTTTTCAGGTCGTGCGCGGGCGGTTGGTACGGCTCGGCGCCTGCGCCGGAAGCGTGCAGGGTCGCGCCGGCGCGGCGGACGCGTTCGCCTTCCTCGTGCGTGTCCACCGTGAACTCGAGCACCCCGGGTGCGGTGACCGTCGCCGTCGAGGAAGCCTGCGTGTGGTCGGCCAGTAACAGCGTCTGCTCGAAGGTGCCGTCGCGAACCTCGGCGCGTTCACCGAGCGCCGCGCCGGCTGCCGCGAGCGCCATCTCGCAGTAGGCGGCTCCGGGAAACGCTGCGACGCCGTAGATTTGGTGGTCGGCGAGCCACGGGTGGGCGTCGGTGCCGACGTCGCCCTGCCACACATGTCGCTCGGGCTCCTCGCGCAGATGCACATGCGCCCCAAGCAGCGGGTGAACGGCCTGGAGCGAGGCGCCGTGGGCCTGCTCCACCGACTCGCGACTGAGCATCAGCCGCCGGTGCGTCCACGTCGGCAGCGGCGCATCCACCAGACGCCCACTGGGGTATTGGACGGAGAAGTCCACCAGCGCGCCGGCGCTGTGCACGTCGGCGACGAAGCCGCGCAAGCCGGCCGGCAGCCCCTGCTCGCGGCGCATGGCCGCGAGCGCGGCGATCGGCATGTCCAGGTTGGCGGCGTTCTGCTCGACGGCGTGGGTCAGCAGCGGATGCGGCGCCAGCTCACCGAAGACGCGGAACCCGTCCTTGAGGGCTGCTTGCACGGCCGCGGCGAATCGCACCGTGTTCCGCAGGTTTTCGGCCCAGTAGTCGGCGCGAAACGACGGCCGCTCGCGGGGGTCCCACAAGGTGGCGGAGTAGTACGGAACTTCGGGCACCGTGGGTTTCAGCTCCGCGAGGGCGTCGACCAGCTCCTCGATGATCGGCTCCACCTGCGGTGAATGCGAGGCGACATCCACCGCGACCTCGCGCGCCAGCACGTCCTGCTCCTGCCAGGCCGCGACCAGCTCACGGATCGCCTCGGCGTCACCGCCGACGACCGTCGATGTCGGTGAGGCGACCACGGAGAGCACGACGTCGGAGATCCCGCGGATGGACAGTTCCGAAAGCACTTGTTGCCCAGGCAGTTCCACCGACGCCATGGCGCCGCTTCCGGCGAGTCGCGCCATCAGCCGCGAGCGGCGGCAGATGACCTTCACGCCGTCGTCGAGCGATAACCCGCCGGCGACCACGGCCGCCGCGGATTCGCCGAACGAATGTCCGATGACGGCGCCGGGGCGCACCCCGTAGGACTTCATCGTTTCGGCGAGCGCGACGTGCATGGCGAAAATCGTCGGCTGGACTTTGTCGATGCCGGTCACCGTCTCCGGCGCCGACATGGCCCGGGTGACCGAAAACCCTGATTCTGCGGCGATCAACGGTTCGACGGCGGCGATCGTCGCGGCGAACACCGGTTCCCTGGCCAGCAGTTCGGCGCCCATCTGCGACCATTGCGAACCCTGTCCGGAGAACACCCACACCGGCCCGCGATCGTCTTGTCCCACGGTCGGCTGGTACGGAATGTCGCTGTCGGCGAGTGCGCGGAGTCCCGCGCGCAACCCGTCGAAACTGTTCGCGGACACCACCGTCCGCACCGGCCGGTGCGCGCGGCGGCGCGACAGCGTGTAGCCCAGGTCCCGCAGGCCGGTGTCGCTGCCGCCGTCGGGAGGGGCACTGCGCCGCTCGTCGAGCCAGGCCTCTAGGCGAGCGGCCGTGACGCGGAGCTGCTCTGCCGACGTGGACGACACGGGAAACAGCAGTGGCCCCTCGGCTTGGGGCGCCGCCGACGCATCGGGCGCCCGGGTGGGGGTTTCCGCCGGCGCCTGCTCCAAGACGGCGTGCACGTTGGTGCCGGACATCCCATAGGACGACACCGCGGCGCGGCGCGGATGAGGGGCGGTGCTGGGCCACGGTGTATTGACCTGCGGCACAAAGAGTTCCGTGTTGACCCGGGCCATCTCATCGGGCAGCCGGGTGAAATGCAGATTCTGCGGCACCACACCGTGCCGCAGCGCCAGGATCGCCTTCAACAACCCCAGCGGCCCGGACGTCGATTGCATGTGGCCGAAATTGGTCTTCACCGACCCCAGCACGCAGGGCCCGTCGGTTCCGTACACGGCTGCCAGGCTGGAGAATTCGATCGGATCGCCGACCGGGGTGCCGGTGCCGTGCGCCTCGACGTAGCCGACCGTGGACGCGTCGACGCCCGCCACGCCCAACGCCGTTCGGTAGACGGCGATCTGAGCCGTCTCCGAGGGCGCCGCGACGTTCACGGTGCGGCCGTCGTGGTTGGCGGCCGTGCCGCGCAGCACCGCCAGGATGCGATCGCCGTCGCGCCGCGCGTCGTCGAGCCGCTTGAGCAGCAGCATGACGCAGCCCTCGCCGGACACGAAGCCGTCGGCCTGCACGTCGAACGCGTGGCAGCGGCCGGTCGGCGACAACATGCCTTGCAACGAACCCGATACGGACTTCCGGGGTTCCAGGGTCACCACCACACCACCGGCCAGGGTGAGGTCGCTTTCGCCGCTCCCCAGGCTGCCGCACGCTTGGTGGACGGCCATCAGCCCGGACGAGCACGCCGTGTCCACCGTGACCGCGGGGCCGTGCAGCCCCAGCGTGTAGGCGACCCGCCCGGACGCGAAGCTGTTGCTGGTGCCGGTGAATCCGTACGGCCCTTCGGCCGCGCCGCAGTCGGCGGACAGCAGTTCGTAGTCGCCGTGCGTCAGGCCGACGAACACGCCGGTCTGCGTTTGGGCCAGGGACGCGGGGTCGAGGCCGGCATGCTCGACGGCGTCCCACGACGTCTCCAGTAGCAAGCGGTGTTGCGGGTCGATCGCGGTGGCCTCACGCTCGGTCATCCCGAAGAAATCGCAGTCAAAGCCCCCGACGTCGTCGAGGAACGCCCCCCACCGGGTCACCGATCGGCCGGGCACCCCGGGCTCGGGGTCGTAGAACAGGTCCGCGTCCCACCGGTCGGCGGGAATCTCGCCCACGAAATCGTCGCCGCGCAGCAACGCCTCCCAGAGGCGCTGCGGGGAATCGATCCCGCCGGGAAGCCGGCAGGCCATTCCGATGACGGCCACGGGTGTGGCGTTCGCGGCACGCAACGTGCAGCCCCCTGTTCTCGCCCAGCGGCCCGTGAGCGTCGCCGCGCACCGTCTTTCTCACGTGTTCAGGCGTAATTGTGCAGGCGTCAGTTTACCTACCCGAACCGCGTCAGTTAGCGGGATTAAGCAATTCGGTTCGGCGTACCAGAAAGGATCCTGAAGGGTTACAGAGCCGCCCCCGTAGCCGCCCCGGTGTCGTGAAACCCACGCCGTGACTTCGCAATTGCGTAGTCTTCACCCCCACCGGCACCGCGGCGCGCCCGCCGCCATGGCCCCGCGGGATCAGCGAAACCGCCTTAGTCTCAACACATTTCGCGCGGTATCGCGGCCGCCCCGCCGCACGGACGCCAGGACTAAGACTGGTCGGCTTGTTCCGAGGCCCCGGACTCGGCTTCCTTCGCCGGATCTTCGATGACCTGATACTCCGGATCGACCATCGACAGGGAACGCTGGGCGGCCTGGCGGGCCTTGCCGCTGATCCGCAACAGTTGACCGGGCTGGATGTCGGCGCCCCCGCGTCCGGGGCGGAAGGTCACCGTGATTTCCCCGCTGCTGTCCCCCACGACGATCTGCCGTCGCGTTCGCCCCCGTTCGGCGACGTCTTCGACCTCGCTGACACGTCCCTCGATGGTGGCGCGTTGCCCGGAGATCAGTCCGGCCACCATGATCACCGACGACGGCCCTTCGGGGTGTTCGTAGGCGTCGACCTTCTCGTCCTCGTCCTGGGACACCCAGGTCTGGATCTTGTCGATCTCTTGCCCGATGCGCTGCTCGAACGAGTCGGGGTAGGCCTCTCTGATCCGCGATTCCACGTCGTAGGGCACGATCGTCGCCGCGGCGTCGGGGATGAGGCTGACGGCCTGGGCGACCTTGTCCGCAGTCCGGTCGTGCAGCAGCCGGCCGAACAGCCACGCGAATGTCCGCCGCGGCAGGAGGACCGTGACGTTGGTGTCGGGGTGTTCGTCGCGCGCCTTGGCGACCAGCAGCTGCGCGGACCTGCTGATCCGCCGGTCGGGGCAGTCCACGATCCGTAGCGGAGTGTCCAGACCGAAGTGGTCCCAACGGCTTCGCAGTTGCGCGGCGTGGGCCGGGTCGACCATGAAGTGCACGGCAACCAGTTCGTCGGCCCGCAGGCCCCGGCCGTAGCGCAACGCTTCGATGACCGCCAGGTCGACCGAGTCGACAAACACCAGCACCTTGTGCCGCGCGTACTTCACCAATTCCGGGCGGTCGGTGCGGAACATCTCGAGAATGGCTGCCTCGGCGCGGTATTCGCGGTTCAGCCGCGTCAGCACGAACACCAGCACCGGGAACACGACGACCACCAACCAGGCGCCCTCGGTGAACTTCGCCACCGCGAAGATGCCCACCACGATCGTCGACAGGATCGCCGCGGACAGGTTGATCATCAGCCGGTGTCGCCATCCCGGTTCGCGATGCGTCACATGGTGTTTGGTCATGCCGTAGCCGGCCATCGAGAACCCGGTGAACACGCCGATCGCGTAGAAAGGGACCAGCGCGCTGACCGAGCCGCCGGTCACCACCAGCAACGCGATCGACAGCGCCGTCAGCGTGATGATTCCGTTCGAAAACACTAGGCGGTGACCACGTTTCGTCAGCTGCCTGGGCAGGAAGCGGTCGTCGGCGACGAAGCTCGCCAACGCCGGGAATCCGTTGAAACTGGTGTTTGCGCCGGTGAACAAGATGGCCGCGGTCGACGCCTGGACCAGCACGTAGAACACGTCGCCGAGCGTGCCGTTGCCGTAGACGGCGCGGCCGATCTGCGACAACACCGACGGATATTCGGTCAGATACGGCGTGGCGTGGGTGACGTGGGCCAGGTAGGCGACACCGGCCAGCAGGAAGCCCAGGATGATGGCCATCGCGGTCAGCACCCGGCGCGCGTTGCGGCCCTGGGGCTTTCGGAAATAGTCGACCGTGTTGGAGATGGCCTCGACCCCGGTCAGCGACGAACCTCCGTTGGCGAACGCACGCAGCAACACCAGGATGGTCGCGCCCAGCACCAGCCCGTTGCCCTGATGAACCGGTACGGCGCCGGGCGTGTGCGCGGGATCGTAGACCGGTAATCCCCCGGTCATCACGCGGACCACGCCGACGAGGATGGTCAGCCCGACCATGGCTATGAAGGAGTAGGTCGCGACCGCGAACGGCATTCCCGCCTCCCGCAATCCACGCAGGTTCGCGTAGCAGATGATCAGCACCACGCCGACGGTGATCGCGAGGCTGTAGGGGCCCAACGCGGGGATCGCCGAGACCACCGCCACCGTCCCGGCCGCCGATTGCACCGCCACGGTCACCACATAGTCGATCAGCAGCGCCGCGGCGGCGATCTGCGCGACCCGGGGGCCGAAGTTGTCGCGCGCGACGATATAGGAGCCGCCGGCCCGGGTGTAGGCCATCACCACCTGCCGGTACGAGGCGGCCACCAACACCAGGATGAACAGGATGACGCCGGTGATCGGGAGCAACAGCAGGAACGCGGCCAACCCCGCGTGGGGCAGCAATTCGATCAGGATCTGCTCGGGGCCGTAGGCGACCGATGAGACCGCGTCCGGCGAAAGCGCGCCCAGCGCAACGCCATTGGACAATTTCTCGGAGGCGATGTCCTCAGTGATCAGCGGCTTTCCCAAGAACACACGCCGGGCGACATCCCCGAACGACAGCGGGATGCGCAGCTTGCCGGTCGAACTGGTCACAAGCACCGTCCTTACCCGAGGTTCAAGAACGTGAAACGCCTAACGATGCATTGTGCACGTTCGCGCCGCGAGGCGGCGCGCATCGTCGCCGGGTAGGTTCAGATCGCCCGGGCTAGGCGAGCCGGCGCACCGCGGCCGCGATCCGCTCATCGCTGGCCGTCAGCGCAACCCGCACGTGCTGAGCGCCGCGCGGGCCGTAGAAATCACCGGGCGCCACCAGGATGCCGCGCTGCGCCAGCCACGCGACGGTGTCGTGGCACGGCTCGCCGCGGGTGACCCAGAGATAGAGGCCGGCTTCGGAATAGTCGACCGCAAAGCCGGCCGAACGCAGCGCGGGCATCAGGGCGGCCCGGCGCCGCTCGTAGCGCTGCCGTTGCGCCAGCTCGTGGGCGTCGTCATCCAG
>NZ_LZHT01000026.1 GCF_001667315.1 Mycobacterium sp. 852002-10029_SCH5224772 | reverse complement strand
GGCAGCGCGGGGTCGATCGGCAGGTACGCCGCCCCGGACTTGAGCACCGCCAAGATCGACACGATCGCCTCGGCCGAACGCGAAAACAGCAGCGCCACAAACTCACCCGGGCCCGCACCCTCCTCGACCAGCACATGTGCCAACCGATTTGCGGCCTCGTCGAGCTCCCGGTACGTCATCGACCGGTCCCCGAACGTCAGCGCCACCGCGTCCGGGGTGCGCGCCGCCTGGGCCGTGAAGAGCCCCGCCACCGTCACCGGTTCCATGCGCTCGGTCAGCACCGCCTCGTTGCCCCACCGCGCCAGTCGGGTGTGCTCGGCGGTGTCCAGCAGATCCACCGACGACAAGCGCCGCTCCGGTTCGGCGGTGACCGCCGCCAGCAGCCGCTGCAGCCGCTCGATCATCGCCTCGACCGTGTCCGCGTTGAAGACGTCCGTCCGATATTCCGCCGTCACGGCGATCCCGGCGCGCTGGCCGGACTCGGTGAAGCGTTCGGCCAGCGAGAACGTCAAATCCATGCGAGCGGTGTTGGTGTGCAACGGCATTGGTGTGACCCGCAGATCACCCAGCGCCAACCCGGCGGCGGGGGCCGTGACCTCGCCGGGGAAGTTCTCCCAGCCCAACAGCACCTGGATGAGCGGATGATGGGCCATGCTGCGGGTGGGGTTGAGCCGCTCCACCAGCAGTTCGAACGGCACGTCCTGGTGCTCGAACGCGGCCAGGCTGCGCCGGCGCACCTGGGCCAGCAGCTCGGCGAAGGTCGGATCCCCGCCTAGCTCGGCCAGGTCGACCCGCAGCACCAAGGTGTTGACGAAGAACCCGATCAGGTCGTCGAGCGCGGGTTCGGGACGCCCGGCGATCGGGAAGCCCACGGCCACATCGGTACTGGCGCTGATCTTGGCGAGCAGCGCGGCGGAGGCGGCCTGGATCACCATGAAGCTGGTGGCGTTGTGCTCGCGGGCTACCCGGCGGACCTGTTGCTGTAGCTCGGCCGGCCAGTCCACCGCCAGCCGGGCGCCGAGGTGGTCGGCGACCTGCGGGTAGGGCCGATCGGTGGGCAGCTGCAGGCGTTCGGGCAGCCCGGCCAGGGTGTCGGCCCAGTAGTCCAGCTGGGCGGCGATGCGGCTGTCGCCGTCGTCCACGTCGCCGAGATGTGCACGCTGCCACAGCGTGTAGTCGACGTACTGCACCGCCAGCGGCGCCCAGTCGGGGGCCTGCCCCGCGCACCGGCTGGCGTAGGCGATTCCGAGGTCACGCGCGAACGGGGTGATCGACCAGCCGTCGGCGGCGATGTGGTGCACGGCCACCACCAGCATGTGCTCGTCGTCGCCGACCGTGAAAAGCTCGGTGTGCAGGGGGCTTTCGTTGGACAGGTCGAAGGTGTATCGGGCGGCGGCGGCCATCGCCTCGCGCAGCCGGTCTTCGGGCCATCCGCGGGCGTCGATGATGTCGCAGGCGAACCCGATCTGGTCGGCGGGAACCACCACCTGCTGCGGAATTCCGTCGGCCGAAGCGAACACCGTGCGCAGGCTTTCGTGGCGGCCCACGACGTCGGCCAGTGCCGCGGACAGGGCGGTGGCGTCGAGGTGCCCGCGCAGCCGCAGCGCCACGGTGATGTTGTACATCGGTGAGGCGCCCTGGAACTGGTCGATGAACCACAGCCGGGTCTGCGCGAAGGACAGCGGGATCACCGCCGGGCGCTCCCCCGCCACCAACGGCTCCGGGCGGTCCGCGTCTCCGCTGCTGAGGAGCGCCAATTGGGCGGCCGTGGGAGCCTCAAAGACGGCGCGCACCCCGAGGTCGGAGTTGAAGCTGGTGTTCACCGCGGCGATCAGGCGCATCGCCGACAGCGAATCCCCACCCAGATCGAAGAACGAGTCGTCGACACCCACCCGTTCCAGGCCGAGCACCTGGGCGTAGATGCCGACCAGGATCTCCTCGACGGCGGTGGCCGGGGCGCGGTACCGATCGGCGTCCTGGTAATCGGGGGCCGGCAGGGCCTTGCGGTCCAGCTTGCCCGAGGTCGTCATCGGGAATTCCTCGAGCGCAACGATGTGTGTCGGCACCATGTATTCGGGCAGCCAGGCGCTCAACCGTTCGCGCACCTCGCCGATCTTGGTGTTGGTGCGGGGGTCGTTGGCGTAGCTGGTGCGCCGCCGGGCCCCGTCGGGGGGCAGGTAGAGATCGGTCAGCGCCGGGACGACCTGGTCGCCGGATGCGATGAAAACCGCGCTGAGAGTGCCGGGTTGGGCACCCCAGGTGACGGCCACGTAATATCCGGCGCTCTCACCGAGGCGGTGCAACTCTTCGGCGACGGTGGCGTCGGGGCCGCCGTCGGCCTGGGCCAGCGCGTCAGCCAGGGGCAACCCCTCGGCCAGCGCGGCCTCGACGCCGACGTCGGTAATCAGTCCGGCGCGCGGGATGTCGGTGACGCGGACGGTGGCGGGACGCTGCGAGGTCAGCGTGTCGTACAGCCCGCGCAGGCCGTCGCACTGCGCCCACGTCCGGGCGGGCTCGTCGGCCACCGAACGCACGGCCGCAGGGGCCTTGTGGATCGCGACGTCGTAGCGGTGCTGGTTCAATTCGTTGTCGGCCATTCCGCGCTTGACGCGGATGTCGAGCCCGACGGCCTCCGGGCGGAAGCCCGCCCAGGAAGTGAAAAACTCTGGGGCCAGGAGTAATTCGGTCTCGCCGAGCATGGCGTGGCGGACGCGCTGGCGGATCTCGGCCGCGTCGGCGGCGTCGCCGCGGGCCAGCGCGATCGCGGTTTGGAAGGCGCCCTGCAGGGCGTGGTTACGGACGTCACCGATGAAGACCGCACCGCCTGGGGCCAGCAGTTCCATGGCCTTGTCGATGACCTCGGCCAGATAACGCGCGTTGGGGAAGTACTGGACGACCGAGTTCAGGATGATGGTGTCGAAATGGCCCTGCGGCAGCCCGTCGGTGACGTGGGCGGGTTGGGTCAGCAGTTCGACGCGGTCGCGCCACGGCAGCTGCAGCCGCTCCATCGAGCGGGCCAGGTTGTCGATGGCGACGGCCGAGAAATCGGTGGCGACATAATGATCGCACTGGGGGGCGATCTGTGACAGCAGCAGGCCCGAGCCCGCGCCGATCTCCAGGACCCGTCGCGGCTGCAGGGACATGATGCGATCGACTGTGGCGGAACGCCATTCGACCATCTCTTCGAGCGGGATCGGCTCGCCGGTGTAGCTGCTGTTCCAGCCGCGGAAATCCTCACCGAAGTTCGCCGCGAGTTCGGCGCCGTACAGGTCGTCGTAGAGGTGCTGCCACTCTTCGACGTCTTCGGCGTCTTGCCGAGCGTCCCGGTCGGTGGTGGCGGCGTGGTCGAGCGTCACGTAGGCGACCAGGTGCGAGCCGGTAGCGCCGTCCTGCACGGTGACGGCCGCCTGGGTCACCTGCGGGCAGGCCAGCAGGGTGTTTTCGATTTCGCCCAATTCGATGCGCTGTCCGCGCAGTTTGATCTGGCTGTCGGCGCGGCCCACATAGTCCAGGGTGCCGTCGGGCATCCAGCGCACCAGGTCGCCGGTGCGATACATGCGCTCCCCCGCCGTGCCAAAGGGGTTGGCGACGAACCGTTCTGCGGTCAGTTCCACCCGGCCCAGATAGCCGTGCCCCAGGGCCGGTCCGCTCAGGTACAGCTCGCCCACGACGCCGACGGGGACGGGGTTCAGCCAGGCGTCGAGGACGCGCGCGCACACGCCGGAAATGGGGGCGCCGATGCGCACCGGCTCGCCCGCCGCCAACCGCGCGCAGGTGACCCAGATCGTGGTCTCGCTCGGGCCGTAGCCGTTGAACATCTGGCGGCCCGGGGCCCAGGCGTCCACCAGCTCCGGCAGGCAGGCCTCCCCGACGGCGACCAGCGTGTCCAGGCGATCCAGGCGGGCGCGATCCAGCGTCGAAATCACGGTGGGCGTCAGGATGGCCGCGCTGACCCGCTGGCTGTGCAGCAGCGCACTCAGCGCCTCACCCGCATACACCTGTGGCGGCGCCACCACCAGTGCCGCGCCAGATCCCGCGGCCAGCAACAGTTCTCCGACCGACGCGTCGAAGGTGGGCGAGGCGACCATCAGCACCCGCGCGTCCGCGGTCAGACCGAACAGCTCGCGTTGGGCGGCGGCCCAGCCCAGCAGGCCGCTGTGGCCCACCGCCACGCCCTTGGGGACGCCGGTCGAACCCGACGTGAAGATCAGATAGGCGGTGTCGTCGGCGCGCAGCGGCGAGAGCCGATCGGCGTCGGTGATCTCTTCGGCCGAGCGCCCGGACAGGTCGAGATCGTCGATACGCGCAATCGGGCGCGCCCCGGCGCCGGCGACGTCGTCGGTGCCGCACGTCAACACGCACACCGCGTCGACGGCATCGAGCACCGAGGCGACGCGCTCGACGGGATGATCCAGATCTACCGGCGCATAGATGCCGCCGGCCTTGACGATGGCCCACCAAGCGACCACCAACTCGGCGCACCGGTCGATCGCCACGCCCACGGCGCGCTCCGGGCCCACGCCCTCCTCGATCAGCTTGCGCGCCAACCGCGTTGACCATTCGTCGAGTTCGCGATACGACAATTCCCGCGCGCCGTCGACCACCGCGGGCGCGTCCGGGGTGGTCGCCACCGCCGCGGCCAGCAGCTCCGGCGCCACGCCGACCGGTGCCGCCACGCCGGCGCCGGCCATCGTCGACAGCACCAGGTCACGCTCGTCGCGGTCCAGCAGGTCGATTGATGACAGCCGCCCGAAGGGGTCGGCGGTCATCGCGAGCAACACGCGCTGCAGGCGCTCGACGAGCGACGCGATGCCGGCGGCGTCGAACACGTCGGCGTCGAATTCGATGTGCAGGCCGAGTTCGCGGCCGGGCAGGGCCTCCACCGTCAGCGGGTAGTGGTTGTACTCGCGGTTGGTGAATGCGGCGATGGCCAGCCCGTCGTCACCCAGCGTCATGCCGTTGTCGATCGGGTAGTTCTCGTAGACGAACAGCGTGTCGAAAAGCTGGTCGTGGCCGGTGACGCGATGGATCTCGCTCAGCGCCAGGTGCTGGTGCTCGAGCGCGTCGTTGTGACTGTTCTGCAACTGCGCCAGCAGATCCGCGGTGGTGGTCGTCGCGGTGATGTTCGCGCGCACCGGCACCGTGTTGATCAGCAGCCCGACCATCGATTCCGCCTCGTCGACCTCCAGCTGGCCGACCCGCGATCGCGGGGTGCCGAAGACGACGTCGTGCTGACCGGTCAGCGAGGTCAGCACCAGTGCCCACGCAGCCTGCAGCACGGTGCTCAGCGTGGTGTGATGCGAGCGCGCCAGCTCGCCCAGAGCCCGGGTGGTCGGTGCGGACACGCGGGACTTTTCAAAGCCGCGGCGCCCCTGACCCAACCGGTCCCCGGGCGCGACCAGGGTGGGAGTTTGGAAGCCGGACAACAGCTCTCCCCAGGCCTGGCGGGAGGCGTCTAGGTCCCGGTCGGCCAGCCAGGTGAGGAACGCCCGGTAGGAACCGGCGGCGGGCAGCCGCTGTCCGTAGTAGCTGGCGAAGATTTCGCGCAGCAGGATCGGGAGCGACCAGCCGTCGAGCAGGATGTGGTGATTGGTCAGCACGAACCGGAACCGATGGTCCGCGGTGCGGATCAACGCGGCCCGGAACGCCGCCTGCCCGGCGAGGTCGCACACCGCGGCGCGTTCGGCAGCGCACAGCTGCTCGATCGGCTCGTCGCTGTCGCCGGTGCCGTCGAGCTCGAGGTACCGCCACTGGACGACGGGATCGGCCGGGATGATCTGCACGGGCTCGTCGAACTGCTCGCAGAACAGGGCCGCCAGGTGGGGGTGACGGTTGACGACGGTGTGCACCGCATCGCGCAGCCGGTCGGGGTCAAGCGGGCCGGTGAGGGTGAAATCGAGCTGGACCGCGTACATGTCGTCGCCGGCCTGCGCGGTGCTGGAGTGAAACAGCAGTCCCTGCTGCAGCGGGGTCAACGGCAAGATGTCGGCGATGTGGTGCTGGGCCGCCAACTCGTCGATCTGCTGCTGGGTCAGGCGGGCCGGGGTGATGTCCGACGGGGTCAGCCCGCCGCCACCGGAGCGCACGTGCGCGCAGACGCCGGCCAGTGCGTCGAACCATAGCCTGCTCAACCGGGTGATCTGCGCGGCGTCGAGAGCCGATGGCGCCCAAGTCCATTCGGCGTGCAGGTGCGGGCCGGCGCCGGTGTCGATGGTGCCGGCGTTGAGCTCGACGGTGTGCATCAGCGGCATGGGTACGGCCGCGGCGGCGCCGATCAAAGACAGGCCGTCCTGGCTGATGCGCCACCCCTCGCCCGACGAATCCGACGCTGCGCCTTGACGTCCCAGGTAGTTGAACGCGATGGCCGGGTCCGGTCCGGCGAGATCGACGTCGGTGTTCAGATAACGCAGCAGCCCGTAGGTCAGCGGCTCGGGCAGCGCGCGCAGCTGCTCCTTGGCGTGTTTGATGATCGGGCCCAACGCCGCGTCGCCGGAAACCACCTGCGCCCAGCGCAACCCGCCAACCGGGCCCGCCACGTTCAAACAGACCGGGTACTTGGTGGTGAACCATCCCACGGTCCGGGACAGATCGGTGTCGGCGCCGAGTTCCTCGTGGCGCCCATGAGCCTCGACGTCGATGCCGATCGGGGCTCCGGTGTCACCCAGGAATTCCGCCCACGCCAGACCGAAGGCGATCAACAGGATGTCCTGGATCCCGGCGTGGAAAGCCGTCGGGACCTCGCCGAGCAGCATCCCGGTCGTCGCGGCGTCCAGTTCGACCGACAAGCGCCCGGCGCTGGCGTACGTGTCCACGTCGGGACGCGCCGCGGGCAGCGCGGCGGGGGTCGCCGTCACCCGCTTCCAGGTATCGAGCTGGCCGACCACGTCGGGGTGGCGCGCGTACTCGTTCAACAGTGTCGCCCAGCGGGCAAACGACGTCCCCGCCGCCGCCAGCTCCGCCGGCTGTCCGGCGCTGTGCAGCGCCCAGGCAATGTTGAGGTCTTCCAACAGGATCCACCACGACACCGCGTCAACGGCCAGGTGGTGGATGATCACCGTCAACTGGCCGGTGGTCTCGACCCACAACGCGCTGAGCATCGTCCCGGCGGCCGGGTTCAACCGCGAGCGGGCCGCCAGCAGCGTCTCATCGGACAATGCGTCCACCGATTGCAGGCAGTCGTCGGCCCGCACCGAACCGGGTTCGGGGATGTGGAACGACCAGCCGCCGGCGTCGTCGTGATCGACGCGCAGCCGAAGCATCGCATGCCGATCCACCAAGGCCTGCAACATGATTGAGACGTCGTCGACACTCACCCCCGCGGGGGCCTGCACCATCACGGTCTGGTTGAACTGATCGACCGGGCCGGCCTTTTCCGCGTCCTGCAGCCACCGCATGATCGGGGTGGCGAGTACCTGGCCGACGCCCTCGTCGACCACCTCCGCTGCCCCACCGCTCACGCCGGCCACCCGGGCCAGCCGGGCCACGGTCTGCTCGACGAACACGTCGCGCGGCCGGCAGGTCAGGCCCGCCGCGCGGGCCCGCGCCACCACCTGCAGCGACAAGATGCTGTCGCCGCCCAGCTCGAAGAAGGACTCGTCGACACCGACCCGCTGCACCCCGAGCACCTCGGCGTAGATGCCGGCCAGGATCTCCTCGACGGCGTTGCCCGGGGCGCGGTACTCGCCCGTGGTGTATTCGGGCGCCGGCAGCGCGCGGGTGTCGAGTTTGCCGTTGGGTGTCAGCGGCAGCGCGTCGAGCCCGACCACGGCCGCCGGGACCATGTAGCCCGGCAACCGGTCCGCCAGCGCGGCGCGCGCCTCGACCGGGTCGGCGATCCCGGTCACGTAACCGACCAGACGCAAGGCGCCGGGGCGGTCCTCGCGGGCGATCACCACGGCCTGGTCGACGCCGTCGAGCGCGGCCAGCGCGGCCTGGACTTCGCCGAGTTCGATGCGGTAGCCGCGGATCTTTACCTGTTCGTCGCCGCGGCCCAGGTAGTGCAGCTGGCCTTCACCGGATCGTGAGACGCCCCAACACGCCAGGTCGCCGGTGCGGTACATCCGCGCGCCGGGGCCGCCGAACGGGCAGGCCACGAACCGTGACGCGGTCAGCCCGCTCCGGCCGATGTATCCGCCGGTCACCCCGGCGCCGGCGACATATAACTCGCCGACGACGCCCGGCGGCACGGGGCGCAGCCAGCCGTCGAGCACGAACAGCGCCGCCCCGCGCACCGGAGAGCCGATCGGCGGCGTCCCGGACCCCGCCGTCAGTGGTGCGCTGATCGCCACGCACATGGTCGTCTCGGTCGGGCCGTAGGCGTTGACCATCACGCGCCCCGGCGCCCACCGATCGACGACCTCGGCCGGGCAAGCCTCGCCCACCACCACCAGCGACACCGCCGCAAGCCCCTCCGGCGACAGCATCGCCACGGCCGACGGGGTCTGGGTCAACACGCTGACTTCCTCGTCGGCCAGCACGTCGTGGAACTCTTCGGGTGAACGCGTGACGTCTTCGGGAACCACGACCAGCCGCCCGCCGCGCAGCAGCGCGCCGAAAATTTCCCACACCGAGACGTCGAAGGCATACGAGTGGCACTGGGTCCACACCCCCGACGGCGGCAGGCCGGCGTCCAGCGA
>NZ_LZHT01000025.1 GCF_001667315.1 Mycobacterium sp. 852002-10029_SCH5224772 | reverse complement strand
ACCTCTTGAGACTGGATGGCGATCGCCTTTTCCTTGCTGGCTTCCAGATTCGCCGCCCAGATGTTGAGCGTCCGCTCGTAATGCTCCCGCAGCAACTGCACTCGTTCGACCGAGAAGCCCGCCGCCTCGCCGAACTTGAAAATGTCTTCCTGCGCCGGCAGCTGTCCGCCCGGGAAAATCTCTTGGCCGATGAATCGCGCGAACCGGATATCGCTCATCGTCAACGTGATGCCAAGCGCGGGAAATTCCTGCCATTGGTACGTCAAGATCGTGTGCAAAAGCATCCGGCCGTCGTCGGGAAGGACGTCGTAGGCGCGGTCGAAAAATGCGGGATAGCGCTCCATCTTAAAAGCTTCGAAGGCGCCGATTGTCACAATCCGGTCGACCTTGTCCTCGAACTCTTCCCAGCCCTGCAGACGCACCTCGATGTTGCGGTCCGTCGGCAATCCTGCCAGCAAGTTCTTGCTGTACTCAAACTGGTTGCGGCTCAGCGTAATTCCGATGACATTGACGTCGTACTTCTCGACGGCCCGTTTCAGCGCGCCACCCCAGCCGCAGCCGATGTCCAGCAGCGTCATCCCCGGCTCGAGGTTCAGCTTTCCCAGCGCCAAATCGAACTTCGCGATCTGGGCCTCTTCGAGGGTCATGTCGTCACGCTCGAAGTAGGCGCAG
>NZ_LZHT01000024.1 GCF_001667315.1 Mycobacterium sp. 852002-10029_SCH5224772 | reverse complement strand
GATCAGCGTCACGTCGCCGGGGTAACGCGGTATCGACAGCACAGCACCCATAAGCAGCACGCCTCCTGCCCGCAGACGTTTGTGATCAAGCTGCCGGCCCAGGATGACACCGTGCGCGACCGGGTGGTCATCGGCTACCGCAGCGAATGCGCGTTCTATTCCTCGGTGGCGGATCGGGTGCAGGTGCCGACGCCGCAATGTTTCTATTCCGAGATCACCGAGGACGCAATGGATTTTGCCCTGCTGCTCGCCGATCAGGCGCCTGCGGTGCAGGGCGATCAACTCATCGGCTGCGGTGAAGCCGAAGCGCGCCTTGCGGTTAACGCGCTGGCCGGCCTGCACGCACCCAGCTGGTGCGACCCCGTCTGGCTTGATTTCCCCGGCATCGCGTTTGGCCGGCCGGATGAGGCCGGTGCGGGCGGCATGGGCGAAGTGGCGAAGATGAGCGCCGACATCACGCTGGAGAAGCTGGGCGATCGCATGAGCGCCGAAGACCGCGATACCTTCAGCGCGGCAATGGGTTTGATCACACCGTGGTTGTTATCCGAGTACGACCGGTTCGCGTTGCTGCACGGCGACTACCGTCTGGACAACCTGCTGTTCGATCCGGACCGAACCAGGGTCAGCGTGGTCGACTGGCAGACGCTCGGCGTGGGTCTGCCGACCCGAGATCTCGCCTACTTCACCGCAACTAGCCTCAATTCGCAGCTGCGCGCCGGCATCGAAGAAGAGCTGGTCACCGACTACCATCGCTCTCTGACGGCCGGCGGGGTCAGCGACTACGACCGCGAAACATGTTGGCGTGATTACCGGCTCGGGGTGTTGCAGGCACCGCTGATCTCGGCGCTGGGCTTCGCGTTCGCCGCGGCGACCGAGCGTGGCGACGACATGGTGCTGGCCATGCTCAGCCGCGGCTGCCAGGCGATCCGTGAGCTGGGCACGCTGGAGCTGATCGGCTGAGACCCTCAGAGATCGCCGGTGAAGTCGGCGCTCAGCCAACGATCCGGCCGGATGGTGAACAGCGCCTCCTCGGCGCCTTCCATGCTGCGGACGAACGCACGCCCGCCTTCCTCGCCGAGGTAGCGAATGGCGATGGCTTCCTGCACGTCGGCCGGGGCCGGGTTGGTGGTGTCGACCACCGCGCCCTCGACCACGACGTACTGATACGGCGGCTCCTCGCGCTGGACGACCAGTGTCGCCACCCCGGACCGCTCGATGAGCCGCGCCTTGCGACTGGACGGCCCGGTCATGATCCGGATGTTGCCGCCCGGCGTGTAGTCGTACCAGATCGGGACACTTGCCGGCGGCCGGCCGTCGGTGGCCGCGACGGACAGCACAGCCACGTGCTTGGCGGCCAGGAACTCCTGACGCTCGGTTTCGGTGAAGGCTTTCATGTGGCCTGAAAGCGCGGATGCCCGACGATCTATTCCCGGGTGGGCGGGCCCTAGTACTGCGTCGAGCCCTGATCGACCGGGATCTGCGCGGCGGTGACCTTGCGCGACTCGTCGCTGGCCAGCCAGCACACGGTATCGGCGATCTCCTCAGGCTCGGCGACCCAGTCCGGCAGGAACGGCGTGAGGACGTGGGAGAGCTGCGGGTTGGTTTCCATCGTCTTGCCCACCGCCGTGACCATGTCGCCCGATCCCATCGGCGTATTGACCGGTCCGGGATGAACACTGTTCACCCGGATCGAATGCTTACCCAACTCCGCGGCGAAGGCCCGCGCCAGCCCGGTGACGGCGTGCTTGCTGGCGGTGTAGTGAACCATGAACGGTTGCATCTTCATACCGGCAGCGGAACTGATCAGGATGATGGAGCCGCCGCGACCGCCTTCGATGATCTTGTCCGCACCGGCCATCACGGTGTTCCACGTGCCGGTCACGTTGATATCCATGACGTCGCGAAAGTCGTCCGGCGTGATGTCGTCCCATGCCTGCGGCGCCGCGACCCCGGCGTTGGCGACGATGATGTCCAGCCGGCCCAGCTCGGCGACACCCGTTGCGACGACCTCGCGCAGACCGTCGAAGTCGCGGGTGTCCACGACCGACGCGATGATCCGGCGGTTCGCCGCTTCGACGAGGCGCACAGTCTCGCTCAGATCGTTGGGTGTCGCCGGGTCGTAAGGGACGCAGGACGGAAGCTTGCCGGCGATGTCGACGGCGATGATGTCCGCACCTTCGGAGGCCATGCGCACTGCATGCGCCCGGCCCTGGCCGCGTGCCGCACCGGTAATCAATGCCACTCTTCCGGCAAGCCTGCCGCTCATTAACGCTCCTTCGTTGTGGTAGCCCGGCCCGCCGTCTTGACGAGGTTCGACCCGATGATCAAACGCTGAATTTCACTGGTGCCCTCGTACAGCCGCAACAGGCGCACGTCGCGGTAGATGCGTTCGACGGGGACGCCACGCATGTAGCCGCTCCCGCCGTGTATCTGCACCGCGAGATCGGCGACATCGCCGGCCATTTCGGTGCAGAACAGCTTGGCGGCCGACGGGGCGATCCTGCGATCTTGATCGGTGACCCACAGCCGCGCGGCGTCACGGACCAGCGCACGACCGGCCATCACGCCGGCCTGCTGGTCGGCGAGCATCGCCTGCACCAGCTGAAAGCTTCCGATCGGCGCCCCGCCCTGGGTCGCGGTGGCGGCATACGCGACGGATTCGTCGAGCGCGCGTTGGGCGGCGCCCACCGCGAGGGCGGCGATGTGCACCCGCCCGCGGGCCAGCGAGGTCATCGCCGCCCGATAACCGATGTCTTCGCTGCCGCCGATCAGTGCGCCGCTGTCCACCCGGACGTCGTCGAAGGCGACGTCGGCGGTCCATGCGCCTTCCTGGCCCATCTTGGCGTCCTTGGCGCCCACCTGCACGCCGCGGGCATCCGCCGGAACCAAGAAGACCGCGATCCCGGGTCCATCGTCGTCGGCCGGCCGGGTACGGGCGAACACCACGAATAGGTTGGCGACGGGCGCGTTGGTGATGAAGCGCTTCTGTCCGGAGATCACCCAATTGTCGCCGTCGCGAACGGCTTTGGTGCGCAGGCCAGCTGGGTTCGACCCGGCGCCGGGCTCGGTCAGCGCGAAGGAGGCGACGACGCCGCCGGACGCGATCGACTCCAGCCAGCGCGACTTCTGTTCATCGGTGCCGAACCCGACCAGAACTTGCCCGGCGATGCCGTTGTTGGTGCCGAACATCGACCGCAACGCCAATGACGTGTAGCCCAGCTCCATCGCCAGCTCGACGTCTTGCATGAGGTTGAGGCCCAGCCCGCCCCACTCCTGGGGGATCGCGTAGCCGAACAGGCCCATCCGTTTGGCCTCGTCGCGCAGGTCGTCGGGGACGCGATCGGTGTCGAGGATCTCCTGCTCGCGGGGGACAACCGCGCTGCGGACGAATTGCCTTGTCTGAGCCAGGATCTCGCGGAAGTCTTCGTCGGCGACTTCGGCGAATTCGGCGGTGGCCATCGGCTGCACACTCCTCTCCCGATCCGGGGCACCCCGGTTCAGAGGAGGATCCTATATCAAATATGATATTTGCCTTGAGGCTGTCCGATGGTGGCGATAACAGAGAAGGATGTGTGATCCAGGTGGCGTTGTTGGCAGGTCAGACCGCGGTAATCACAGGTGGAGCGCAAGGATTGGGTCTGGCCATCGCGGAGCGCTTTGTCGCCGAGGGGGCGCGGGTCGTGCTCGGCGACGTCAACCTCGAGGAAACCCAGGTGGTGGCCAAGCAGCTCGGCGGTGACGACGTCGCCGTCGCGGTCCGCTGCGATGTCACGCAGTCTTCTGACGTCGAGACCCTGATACAGACGGCTGTCGAGCGTTTCGGCGGCCTGGACATCATGGTCAACAACGCCGGGATCACCCGGGACGCGACGATGCGCAAGATGACCGAGGAGCAGTTCGATCAGGTCATCAATGTCCACCTGAAGGGGACCTGGAACGGCACCCGGCTGGCCGCCGCCATCATGCGCGAAAACAAGCGCGGCGCCATCATCAACATGTCCTCGGTGTCGGGCAAGGTGGGCATGGTCGGCCAGACCAACTATTCGGCCGCGAAGGCCGGCATCGTCGGCATGACCAAGGCGGCTGCCAAAGAACTGGCGTATCTGGGCGTGCGGGTCAACGCGATCGCCCCCGGCTTGATCCGGTCGGCGATGACAGAGGCCATGCCGCAGCGCATTTGGGATTCGAAGGTCGCCGAGGTGCCGATGGGCCGGGCCGGTGAGCCCAGCGAAGTCGCCAGCGTGGCGCTGTTTTTGGCCTCCGACCTGTCGTCGTACATGACCGGCACCGTCATGGAGATCACCGGCGGCCGGCACCTGTGAGTAGCAGCCCTCGGCCGGGAAGGGGTGGCCATGCGTGAAGCCGTGATCTGTGAACCGGTGCGGACACCGATCGGACGCTACGGCGGAATGTTCAAGGCGCTGACCGCGGTCGACCTCGGTGTCACCGCCCTGAAGGGGCTGCTCGAGCGAACCGGGCTGGCGGCCGACGCCGTACAAGACGTGATCCTCGGCCATTGCTATCCCAACAGCGATGCTCCGGCGATCGGGCGCGTGGTGGCGCTGGATTCCGGCCTGCCGGTGACGGTTCCGGGCATGCAGGTCGACCGGCGTTGCGGGTCGGGCCTGCAGGCGGTGATCCAGGCCTGCTTGCAGGTGGGCAACGGCGACCACGATCTCGTCGTCGCCGGGGGCTGCGAAAGCATGAGCAACGTCGCGTTCTACTCCACCGACATGCGCTGGGGTGGGGCCCGCGGCGGCGTCCGGGTGCACGACGGCCTGGCCCGCGGACGCACGACTGCCGGCGGCCGCCACTACCCGGTGCCGGGCGGCATGCTGGAAACGGCCGAGAATTTGCGGCGCCAGTACGGCATTTCACGCCAGGAGCAAGACGAGCTGGCGGTGCGGTCGCACCAGCGGGCGGTGGCCGCGCAGAAAGACGGCATCCTGGCCTCGGAAATAGTGGCGGTGACCGTTCCCACCCGCGGCGGCGAGGAAGTGATCGACACCGACGAGCATCCGCGGGCGGACACGTCGGTGGACTCGTTGGGCAAGCTCAAACCCGTGCTGTTGAAAGAGGATCCGGAGGCAACGGTCACGGCCGGCAACTCCAGCGGACAAAACGACGCGGCGTCGATGTGCGTGGTGACCACACCGGAGAAGGCCGACGCATACGGCCTGACGCCGTTGGTGCGCCTGGTTTCGTGGGGGGTGGCGGGGGTGGCGCCCAACATCATGGGCATCGGGCCGGTCCCCGCGACCGAGGTGGCGCTGGCCAAGGCGGGCTTACGGCTGTCCGACGTCGACCTCATCGAGCTCAACGAGGCCTTTGCCGCGCAAGCGCTTGCGGTGATGCGGGAATGGAATTTCGGCGCCGCCGACCATGAGCGGACCAACGTGCACGGTTCGGGGATCTCGCTGGGCCACCCGGTGGGCGCGACGGGCGGGCGGATGCTGGCCACGCTGGCGCGCGAGCTGGGTCGCCGCCAGGCGCGCTACGGGTTGGAGACCATGTGCATCGGCGGCGGCCAGGGGCTTGCAGCGGTCTTCGAACGGGTCGCGGCGCAATGACCGATCCCGGCTTGCCCCTGAACGGCCTCACCGTCGTCGAGGTGTCCAGCTTCGTGGCAGCGCCCCTGTGCGGTATGACGCTGAGCCAGCTTGGCGCAGAGGTGATCCGGGTCGACCCGATCGGCGGCGCCTCCGACGTGCAGCGCTGGCCGCTTGCCGAAGACGGTACGTCGATCTATTGGACCGGCCTGAACAAGGGAAAGCGTTCGGCCACCATCGACCTGCGCTCCGCCGACGGCCAGGCATTGGTGCAGCGGCTGATCGTCGAGGGCGACGGCATCGTCGTCACCAACGCCGCCGGGCTGTCCTGGCTGGGCCACGACGTCCTGTCGGCCAAGCGCCCCGACATCATCCACGTCCAATTGCTCGGGCGCGGTGACGGTTCCACCGGCGTGGATTACACGGTCAACGCGGGCCTCGGCTATCCGCTCGTCACGGGGCCGGCCGATCATGCCGGTCCGATCAATCACGTCTTGCCGGCCTGGGATGTGTGCTGCGGACTGTACGCCGCGCTGTCCGTCGTCACCGCCGTCCATCGCCGTGACAAGTCCGGGGCGGGAACGCGGATCAGCCTGGCGTTGGAGGATGTCGCGCTGGCCACCGCCGCCAATCTGGGGTTGCTCACCGAGCCGCAGGTCAACGGGACGCAACGCGAACGTCTGGGCAACGCCATCTATGGCCAGTACGGGCAGGACTTCACCAGCCGTGACGGTGCCCGGTTCATGGTCGTCACCCTGACCAAGCGTCACTTTCGTGATCTGGTCGAGGTCACCGGCACCCATGCCGCGGTGTCGGCCCTCGCCGAGGCGCTGGGTGTGGACTTCGCGTCCGAGGGCGACAGGTACCGGTACCAGGACGTGCTGTCCGGCCTGTTCGCCACCTGGTTTGGCGATCACAGCGCCGACGAGGTCACCGCTGCTCTGTTGAATACCACGGTGTTGTTCGAGCGGTACCGAACGTTCGCCGAGGTCGCGGCGGGACCGAAAGTCACTGCCAATCCGCTGTTTTCGCGATTGCGGCAACCCGGCCTCGGAGACTACTTCGCGCCTGGCCTGCCGGCCGCGTTCGACGGCGCCCATCCCGTCAGTGCGCCCGCGCCCGTCCTGGGCCAAGACACCGCCGACGTCCTGCAACGGCTGTTGGGGTTGACCACCGCCGACGTCGAGCGTCTGACGCGCGCCCAAACCATTGCGGGCTGAGCAGCCGGAAGGGAACCATGACCAAACTCGCCCAAACCCTGGGATTGACCGAAGTCCAGACCGAGATCATCGCCACCGTACGGCAATTCGTCGAGAAGGAAGTCATCCCCAACGCGGTCGAGCTGGAACGCGCCGACACCTACCCGCAGGCCATCGTCGACCAGATGCGCGACATGGGGCTGTTCGGGCTGATGATCCCCGAGGAGTACGGCGGCCTGGGCGAATCGCTGTTGACCTACGCGCTGTGCGTCGAAGAGCTTGCGCGCGGGTGGATGAGCGTGTCCGGGGTGCTCAACACCCACTTCATCGTGGCGTACATGCTGCGTCAGCACGGTACCGACGAGCAGAAGCAACGCTTCCTGCCGCGGATGGCGGTCGGCGAGACGCGCGGCGCCTTCTCGATGTCGGAGCCGGAGTTGGGTTCTGATGTCGCCGCGATCCGCACCCGGGCCCGGCGCAACGAGGACGGCACCTACATCATCGATGGCCAGAAGATGTGGCTGACCAACGGTGCCACCTCGACGCTGGTGGCGGTGCTGGTGCGCACGGACGAGGGCTCGGACAAGCCGCACCGCAACCTGACCGCATTTCTGGTCGAGAAGCCGGTCGGCTTCGGCGAAGTGATTCCGGGCCTGCGCATTCCGGGCAAGATCGACAAGCTTGGCTACAAGGGCATCGATACCACCGAGATGATTTTCGACAGCTACCAAGCCAGCGCCGATGATGTTCTCGGCGGGACGACGGGGCACGGCTTTTTTCAGATGATGGACGGCATCGAGGTCGGCCGGGTCAACGTGTCGGCGCGCGCGTGCGGGGTCGGGATTCGCGCTTTCGAGCTCGCGGTGCGCTACGCGCAACAACGCGAGACCTTCGGCAAGCCGATCGCCGAGCATCAGGCCATCGCGTTCCAGCTGGCCGAGATGGCGACCAAAGTCGAAGCGGCACATCTGATGATGGTGAATGCGGCGCGGCTGAAGGACTCGGGGGAGCGCAACGACGTCGCCGCCGGGATGGCCAAGTACCTGTGCAGCGAGTATTGCGCCGAGGTCACCCAGCAGAGCTTCCGGATCCACGGCGGCTACGGCTATTCCAAGGAATACGAGATCGAGCGGCTGATGCGTGACGCGCCGTTCCTGCTGATCGGCGAGGGAACCAGCGAAATCCAGAAGAACATCATCAGCAAGCGACTGCTCGCCGAATATCAGGTGTGAACCGATGAGCGTTCCGGATTTCGCTGCGCGGCCTCAACTTTCCGAGGACGTTGCGCGCCTGATCCGCAGCAGGATATTCGACGGCACCTACGCCGCCGGATCGTACGTCCGGCTGGATCAATTGGCTGCGGAGCTGGGCATCAGCGTCACACCGGTGCGTGAGGCGCTGTTCGCGCTGCGTGCCGAAGGCTTGATCGCCCAGCAGCCGCGACGGGGCTTCGTGGTGTTGCCGGTCACCGGACGCGACGTCACCGACGTGGCGAATGTGCAGGCGCATGTGGGTGGGGAGCTGGCCGCGCGGGCCGCGGTCAACATCACCGACGATCAACTACGCGAGCTCAAAGAGATCCAGGCGCAGTTGGAGAATGCGTATGCCGGCGATGAGCACGAACACACCGTCGGCCTGAACCACGAATTTCACCGGGCCATCAACATTGCCGCCGATTCGCCGAAGCTGGCGCAGCTGATGTCGCAAATCACCCGCTATGCGCCCGAATCGGTGTTTCCGGCCATCGAGGGCTGGCCCGAACAGTCGATGAGGGACCATCGGCGGATCTTGTCGGCGCTGAAAAAGCGTGACGGCACGCTGGCGCGCGCGGCGATGGCGGAGCATCTCGCTGCCGGTGCGGTTCCGTTGATCGATCACCTCGTTGCGCGCGGTGTGGTGGTGGAGGAATAACCCTCTCCATCTCTTGTCGCACACCCGGGTTGGGCCTACGCTGCGATCGGGGTGGGCAACGAACGGAGAGAAGATGCCCGCAAAGCTTCGCGCATCGGCCTTATTCGTTGCGGCGGCGACGGCCATCGCCCTCGCGCCGCCCACCCTCGCCGACCAGGTCGACCCGATTCCCGGCAATGGTGTTTTTGTGGTGGGGCCCGATATCGCACCGGGCCTGTACCACACGGGCGGTTCGGGTTCGGCCTTCGGCGTGTGGATCAACAATGTGCCGACCCAGGATTCGATGTGCTCCTGGTTCACCTACAGCACGCCTGATGCGAACAAGGACCATGTGCTGCAGACCAATACGTCTATCGGTCCGATGTACGCGAACATCAATACGGCGGTCAAGGCCTTCGAGTCGCAGAACTGCCAACCCTGGACGCGGGTTCCCTAGGGCCGGTTCGTGTCGGCCAACATCTCCCGTAACCGGCGGATGTCGACCTTTCCGGTGCCGCCGCGTGGAACGTCGTCATCGGAGTTCAGCAGCAGCCATACCGTCGGTACCTTGAAGGCGCTCAGCCGCTTTCGGGCCGACGCATGAAGCCGCTCGGTGGTGAGCGCGTCGTCGCACACCACCGCCGCGCCGACCCGTTCACCCGCGGCGCAAGGCACGTTGGTGACAAAGGCGTTGTCGACGCCGTCGACGGTGCGCAGCGCGCGCTCGACCTCGCCGGGGTAGACGGTCGCCCCGCTGACTTTGAACATGTCGTCGGATCGCCCGTGGTAGAACAGGAATCCCTGATCGTCGAGATGGCCGAGGTCACCGGTGGGATAGAAGCCGTCGGGGGTGAACAGCTCCTCGCGGCTGCGGCCGCAGATGCCGCGCAGCGTGTGCGGGCCGCGGATCTGGATCATGCCCGCGGCTCCCGCCGCCACGGGCTCACCGCTTTCGGGGTCGACGATGCGGACTTCCATGCCGTCGAACGGCTTTCCACAACTGCCCCACGCCTCCGCGGGCATGTCCGTGTCGGCGGGGTAGCCGCAGTAGGGGCCGAATGCCTCGGTCATGCCGAACAGTGTCGCGCGCGCCCCGGGCTGAGCCCGCCGCTCGGGCGGCAGGAGCGCTTCCAGGCTGCCCGGTCGCAGCGCCGAGAGGTCAACGCCGGCCTTGTTGGCGTGCCGCGCCAGTGCCTCGGCCTGATCGGGCCAGCCGCGAAACAGGGTGACCCGCTCGCGCTCCAGCAGTCCCAGGGTGGTTTCGGGCCGGGGGATTTCTTCGGTCACCAGGGTGGCGCCGGCCAGCAGCACGGACAGGATTCCGCTGCCGAACCCGCCGACCCAGAAGAACGGCATCGGCAGGTATAGGCGGGTTTCGGCGGTGATGCAACGGGCCGCCAGCCCCGACTGCACGGCACCCAGCGCGTTGCCGTGGGAGTGCAAGACTCCCTTGGGTGATCCGCTGCTGCCCGAGGTGAACATGATGACCAGCGGGTCGGCGGGGGTCACTGTTTCGGTCATGGCGTCGATGATCCGCAGGGTCCGCTCACTCACGGGTGCGTTATCGATCTGGTCCGTCGACCAAACCTGTTGCAACGCCGGAAGTTCGGATTGGGGCGCCGTCTGCAGATCGTCGAGATAGCGATGGCCGCGGAATTCCTCGACGCTCACCAGGAACTGGACGGCGGCGACTCGCAGCTGCGCGACGAGTTCGCCGGCCTGCAGCAGCGTGCTCAGCGGCACCAGGACGGCACCGATGCGGGTCAGCGCAATGGCGATCTGCACCCAGCGGGTGCCGTTGGGCATGATCAGCCCCACCCGGCTGCCCTTGCCCACGCCGGCTTCGACGAATGCCGCGGCCAGATTGTGTGTGTTCACGTCGAGTTCGCGGTAGCTCACCCGCAAGACGGGATCGATCACCATCGGTGTGTCCGCGTCGTGCCGGGCGCGAAGTCTCACCAGTTGGTCGACGGTGCTAGGCATCGAAGAGCTTCCTCAGTTGCCGCGTGTCGACCTTGCCGCTGGACAACAGCGGGATGTCGGTGCGGGAGACTGCGAGAAACCGCTTGGGAATCTTGTACGACGACAGCTCCCCTTTGAGTCGTTCACGCACCGCGGCTTCGTCGAAGTTCGGTTGGACGACCACCGCGGCGACCAGCTCTCCGCGCTTGGTGTCGGGGACGCCCACCACGTGGACCTCCGCGCCGGTGACCCGGGTGATCGCCTGCTCGACCTCGGCCGCGGAGACGTTGGCGCCCGCCGTCTTGATCATCGTGCTGAGCCTGCCGACGTAATAGACGAACCCGTCGGCGTCGGCGCGCACCAAATCCCCGGTGTGAAACCAGCCGTCGGCGTCGAAGCACTCCTCGCGGCTGCGCTTGTAGTAGCCCTGCATCACATACGGTCCCCGGATGCAGAGTTCCCCGACCCCGGCGGCGTTCGGATCCACGATCGTCGTCTCGAATCCGGGCGCGGGCTTGCCGAACGATCCCCGCCGCGTTTCGGGTTGGTCGGATTCGTCCCCGTCGATCAGTACGACGCTGCCGGCCTCGGTCATTCCCAACATGTTGTGCCGCAGCTCCGGGTCGGCCGGTCGGATGTCGGGGGACATGATCGGGTACAGGTTGCCGCGCCGCATCGACGACAGATCACGTTCGGCGTAGCTCGGGTGGTCGGCCAGGTGAGCGATCCCGGCCGCGAACCCGTTGGTCATGGTCGGCTTTTCGGCCTCCAGCAAGTCGAGTGTCGCCCCCGCATCGAGGGCGTTAGAGCAGACCAGGGTCGATCCGGCCACCAAGGTGGCCAGCAGGCCGAACGCGAATCCGCCGATCCAGAAGAACGGCGAATTGCAGAACAGCTTGTCCGAAGCGGTCAGGCCGCGAATCGTGTTGAGGTTCCGTTGATGTCCGAGCAGTGCGGCATGCGTGTGCACCACCCCTTTAGGGGCGCTGGTTGATCCGGAGGTGTAGACGATCGCCAGCGGATCGCACGCGTGGACATCGTCTTCGATCGCCCGCAACAGTGTCGGATCGATGGTGCCGGCTCGCGCGCACGCCGTCTCGTGAGCGAACGCCACGTGGCGCAATTGCGGTGCCGCGGAACAAAGCACGCGATCGCCGGAATCGAAATCGGCGCCAGCAAGAACCTCGGACAGTCGCTGTACATAGTCGTGAGACCGAAAAGAGGCGGCGCTCAACAGAATTTCAACGTCGGCGTCGACCAGCTGCTCGCGCAGCTCGCGTGCGGTGGCGAAAGTGGAGAACGGGACCACCATGGCACCGATGCGCGCCGCCGCCAGCATCCCGACCACGAAGTCGGGTCCATTCGGATACAGCAGGCCCACCTGGGTCCCCTTGCCGGCGCCGAGGGCAATCAGGCCGCGGGCGAGTTCCGCCGACCGGCGATCGGCTTCGCGGTATCCGATGCGGTCGCCGTCGCAGACCAGGAGCGGGTGATCCCCCCGCGAACGGGCTTGGCGTCGCAACGTCGAGGCGACGGTCAAAGAATCAGCGCCCATGGTTGCGCGGCGCCGCGGGCTCGCGGAAGTAGTCCTGGATCGCGCCGAGATCGGCTTTGCCCGACGGTGTTCGCGGAATGGTGTCGACGATCGCGATCGCGGTGGGAATCTCGTAGCGTGCCAGGCGCTCCCGCAGATGATTCACCAGCGCGTCGGCGTCCGTTGAAGCCGAATCGCGCAGTTCGACCATGGCGACCGGTGTCTCGCCGAGCCGCTCGTCGGGGCGGGCGACCACCGCCGCGCCCGCCACAGCGGGGTGGCTCTCCAGCGCGGCGCGCACGTCGTCGGGCATCACCTTGAAGCCGCCGCGGATGATCGCCTGGTCGGCGCGGCCGACGATCCACAGGAACCCGTCGGCGTCGATGCGGGCCATATCCGTGGTTCGCATCCACTGCGCGGCCGGTCCCAGCTGGCCCGGCTTGACCTCCAGCAACCCGACTTCGTCTGGGCCTAGCGACGTTCCGTCGTCGGCGACCACCCGCAGCTGCGCACCCGGATTGGCCCGGCCGACGCTGCCCCGTTTGTCCCGCCAGTAGCGCTGATGGTCGGGAAGCGTCCAGCCCGCCACGCCGCCACCGAACTCGGTTGCGGCATAAGAGGTCAGTACCGGGATGCCGTACTTGTCGGTGAAGGCGTCGGCGTCGTCGGCCGACAGCGGCGCCGTGCCGCACGTGACGGCCCGGAGGCTTTCCAGGTCGGCTCGCGGCACGTCGGAGTGCAATACCGTGCGCAGTGCCGCCGGTACCAGCGACGCCGCCCGGGGCCGGTGCTTGCGCACCGCCTCGGCCCATGCGTTCAACTCGAATCGTTCCAACAGCACGAAGGGTCTGGCCTCGGCGATGCATTGCAGCACGCGGAATACCCCGCCGATGTGCACCAGCGGCGAGTTCACGATGGCGACACCGCGCCGCAGCTCGGTCGGCGCCGGTGCGCGCTCGGGCTCGGCCCCCATCACACTGCGCGCCAGCATGTCGTAGCTCAGGTCGATTCGCTTGGGCGGGCCCGTCGTGCCGCTGGTCAACATGCGCACCGCGACACCGGTCGGTGCGCCCGCCCCGGCGCCGGGTTGCTCGGGCACGTCGACGTCGCCCGCCAGGCCCGAAATCGCGACCGTCGCGGTGTCCGCCGGCACCAGCGCCGTCAGATCGTCGCGTTCGCCGACGATCAGGGGTAGCTGCAGCCGTGCGATGTCGGCCCTGGTGCGCTCGTCGCCGCGAGACGGGTTGATGACCACGACGGTTCCGCCGCCCAGCAGTACGCCCAAAAAGGCCGCCACATGCCCGGGCCGGTTGCGCAGCAGCATCCCGACTTCCGCGCCGTCGATCGGTCCGGCGATGCGCTGAGCCAAGGTGCCGACTTGAGCCCACGAGACCCATTGGCCGCCATACTCGATGGCGTGCGCGTGGGGCTCGAGGTCGAGCACATCGGCGATGCGTTGGATGAGTGGGTGACGCGGCATCAGCGGATCTTCGGCGGGCGCTTGGTGGCGCGGTCGCCGGAACTCTTCTGCGCGGCCAGTTCCGCGGCGCCCAGCGGGTTTCCCAGCCGGGTATAGATGAGGCCCTGCTCCAGCGCGGCGCGATAGGGCTTGTCCAGCGATTCCCAAATCGCCTTCACCGTGCCCTGAGTCGCCGTCGGTGGCTTGGCGGCGATGGTCGCCGCGATCTCATGGGCGCGGTTCCAGAGCTGATCGGACGAGACGACTTCCGAGACCAATCCGATGCGCAGCGCGGTGTCCGCGCTGACCCGCTCGTCGTTGCCCATCAGGGCGATGCGCAGCGTCTCGCCGAGGCCGACGCGGCGCATCAGACCGATCGGTTCCAGCGCACAAACCAGCCCCGCCGACACGTGGGAGTCGAAAAACGTGGCGTCTTGCGAGCAGATGACCACGTCGGATTCGTTGATGAAGTAGAAGGCGCCCGCCGTGCACATGCCTTGGACCGCGCAGACCACCGGTTTCCACATCTTCTGCCATTTGGGGCTCAGGGCTTCGCCGGGATCTTCGTGGTTCCAGACGTTTTCGGGCTGACCGTAGGGCGACTTGATGTCCAGCCCCGCGCTGAATGCGCGGTCGCCGGCGGCCCGCAGCACCACCGCGTGCACCGACTCGTCCAGCTTGACCGCGCGCCAGGCGCGGGCCATCTCCTCACACATGGTGCGGTTGAACGCGTTCAGCTGTTCGGGCCGATTCAGCGTGATGGTGGCGACGTGGTCGGCGGCGTCGACCTCGAGCAGGATGGTGTCGAAGTTCATCGGCATTGCCAATTCGGTGTGCGTTTCTCGACGAAGGCCTTGGGGCCTTCCTGCGCGTCCTCGGTTCGCAGCACCCGCTCCCGGAAGGTCTCGGCGAGTATCTCCGCCTCGTGCAGCGGCACATTCAGGCCTTTGAGGATGGCCAGCCGGGTGCCCCGGACGGCCAGCGGCGCATTGGAATTGACGATGTCGGCGATCTCGTGCGCCCGGTCCAGCAGGCGGTCGTGCTCGACGACTTCACTGATCAGCCCGAGTTCGTAGGCGCGCTCGGCGCTCATCCGCTCATGCTTGCCCATCAAGGCCATCCGCAGCGCGATCGAGCGGGGCAGCACCCGGGACACCCGCACCAACTCGCGGCCGGCCACCAGGCCGATGCTGACGTGCGGATCGAAGAAGGTCGCCTGCTCGGATGCGATGACGATGTCCGTCGTAGTGACCCAGTCCATTCCGGCGCCGCAGCAGATTCCGTTCACGGCGGTCAGCACCGGCTTGGCCATGGTGCGAAACGGCGGCGTGCCCTCCTGCGGCGCCTCCCATTGGTCGTATGACGACAGGTACGGCCGCTCGTAGATGACCTTGCCGTCTTCGGGGATTTCTTTGACGTCGGCGCCGGTGCAGAACGCGCGGCCGGTGCCGGTGACGATGGTCAGCCAGATGTTGTCGTCGTTTTCGGCCTCGTCGTAGGCGGCCCGAAGCTCGGTGATCATGTGCGGGCTGAGCGCATTGAGGGCGTCCGGACGATTCAGGGTGATCGTCGCGGTATGCCCGTCGACCTCGTACTTGATGGTGTCGAATGAATCAGTGGGCATCAATCATCCCTTCGTAGAGCGCTCGTATGAACGTCGAGTGTGGGGCATATGGACGAATTCGAGGCAGTTCCTATGCGTAGGGCCAACACTCGGCGCCCGAGAGCTAGCGGCCACGAAAATCCGGATCCCGTCGCTGCCGGAAGGCCTCCAGGCCTTCCTTGAAATCGCCTGTCCGGCAAGATAACTCCAGGTTGAACAACTCTTGGTTCAGCGACTGGCTCAGCGTTGCATGCTGGCCGAAGTTCAGGGCCTGCTTGGCCAGCCCGATCGCCGCCGTCGGTCCGGAGGCCAGCCGGCCCACCAATTCCTCCGCGGCGTGGTCGAGGTCGGCTCCGCTTACGGCCTGGTGGATCAGTCCCCAGTCGGCCGCGTCGTGCCCACTCACCTTCTCGCCGAGCAGCAGCATCCGCCTGGCCCGCGCCAGTCCGACGAGCCGGGGCAGCAGCCAGGTGGCTCCCGAGTCCGGGCTGAAGCCGCGGTCGAGGAACGGTTCCCAGAACACCGCATCGTCGGTGGCCACGGTGAAGTCAGCGGCCAGCGCGAGATTGGAACCGAATCCCACGGCCCATCCCCGCACGCTGCACACCACGGGCAGCTGAATGGTTGCGACGAGTTCGATCACGCGGTGGGCGGCGTGGGGAATCCGCCGCACCAGATCACCGGTGCGGGGGCGTTGTCCGCCGGGATCGTTGGCGGCCACCCAGTCGGCGCCCGCGCAGAAATCGTCTCCGGCACCCCGGATGTGCACGGCTCGCAGCGAATCGTCGGAGGCGGCATCGGTCAGGGACTGGACCAGCGTCCCGATCATCAACTGCGTCAACGCATTACGCCGGGATGGGCGATCGAGCTTCACCTGTAACACCGCACCGTCTCGGTGCACTGTTACCGAACCCTCGGTTCCGGCCGTGTCGGCCCCCTGACTCACCGTCGACCCGGCCTTTCTCCGCCGATACGGTTACCCATACAGTAGGCAATACGATTGATACGCTGTATAAGTTAGCAAGGATACGCTGCCTGCGAAACTACCCAGGTGAAAGAGAGAACCATGGCCCGCGCCGACGACGATGCAGAGCGCCAGCGATGAGGAGGAGTGGCGCCGATGGCGCCGCCGACGACGATGCAGAGCGCCAGCGATGAGGAGGAGTGGCGCCGATGGCGCCGCCGACGACAGCACCAGATTCGGCGAGGCGCCGCTGGCCCAGACCGTGGCCGCCGCCGCGGCCATGCGCCGCCTGAGCTCGCTGCTGGTATCCCTCGAGCATCCGCAACCCGCGGTGGACGCCATGCTGGAGAAGTTCGCCGAGTGGGAAACCGAGCTGTCGGCCGTCGCGCCGGCGGACAACGCCCCGCGCATCGGCGAACTGCCCGACGATCCCCGGCGCGTCTATCTCAACCACGCAACCGACATCGGCGCCTACAACCCGTGTTTTCCCGAGTACCGGTTCAGCGAATTCGACGCCGAGAAAGCAACGGGAGACGTCGACTTCCCGGTGATCTACGAAGGGCCGCCGGGATTGGTGCACGGCGGCTTCCTGGGCGTCTTCTTCGACTGCGTCATCCAGCACCACAATTGCGTCACCGGCCTTTCCGGCAAAACCCGATCCTTGGCCGTGACCTTCCGCAGACCCACACCGGTGTTGACCGAGCTGCGATTCGACATCGCGCGCTCGCAGGGCGACCGGGGTATCACGTCGACGGCGCGACTGTTGCTCGACGACGAAGTGCTGTGTACGGGCGAGGTCAACACGTTGGCATCACGGCCTGAAAAGCTTGCCGGATCGCGATTCGGCAGGCGCCGAAAGGAGTCCGACAAATGACCGCTTCGAGCACCCCTGACGATCGTGTGCTGTTCGACATCGATCGCGACCGGCGCATCGCGACGATCACGCTGAACAATCCCCAACAACGCAACTCCTACGACGCCACCATGCGCGAGGCCGTCGCCCGTTGTCTGGATCGGGTGGCCGAAGACGACGACCTCACGGTGGTGTTACTGCGCGGGGCGCAGGGAGTCTTTTCCACCGGAGCCGACATGAACAATGCGTACGGGTGGTACGGCGACAAGGCCACGGCCTCGGATGATGAGGCGGCCAAACGGCGCCCGAGCCAGCGCCGGCGACTCACCGTGGACCGCAAGTCTTTTGGCTTCTATCACAATTTCATGGGCTTCCCCAAGGTGACGGTCGGCGAGATCGCCGGCTATGCGCTGGGCGGCGGCTTCGAGATGGCCCTGATGACCGACATCTCGGTCATCGCGCGGGACACCAAGATCGGCATGCCGGCAACCCGTTTCCTGGGCCCCGCGTTGGGCAGCTTGCACATGTTCTTCCACCGGCTCGGGCCGGTGCTGGCCCGGCGTCTGCTGTTAACCGGTGACATCATCGAGGCGGGCGAGATCGAACAGCTCGGAATCTTCACGGAAACCTGCGATCCCGGTTCGGTGACCGCCCGGGCGCGCTACTGGGCCGAGAAGGCGGCGAAGATGCCGGCCGACGGGGTCGTCATCGCCAAGGAGGCGTTCCGGCTTGTGGAGCAGAGCCAGGTGTACCAGGGCGAGGAGGTCGCCAGCTATCTGTTCCACGCCTTCGGCACCAACCTGCAATTCGCGCCCGGTGAATTCAACTTCGTCAAGACCCGCGCCCAGCACGGCGCCAGGGAGGCCTTCCGGCTACGCGACGAGCACTTCCACGTGCCCGAACCCGAGGCGTGACAAGCGTTTTCGGCTGCAGCTAGCGATTCGCCGGCGCCTTGGACCGCCCTCGCGCGGTCGATGTCTTGCGCGGGCGGCTTGCCCCCGCCTTGCCCTTGGATCCGTTGCTCTCGTCGATCAACCGACTGGCGTGATCGAGGATGCAGGTGAGCCCGTACTCGAAATTGGTTTCGTCGGGGGCCCCGATCCGGTGTCCGATGCGGGTTACCTGAGCAAGGAGCGGGGTCTTTTCCGGGTCGATGGCAACGGCGTCCTCGATGGCGCGCGGTCCGACATCCGACGATTGGTTCTTTTCGTAGAGCCGTTGCAGCACCACTGATCCGCGGACGTGAACCGAAACCGCCGAATAGGTGTCGAACGCATCCTCCGGCGACAGGCCGGCCTGCACCAGATTGGAAACCGCCTTTTCCATCTCCTGTGCGCCCATCCGCGCCGCTTTCGGAGACAGGGCCGCCCGAATCAGAATCAGGTCGCACAGAATTGGGTTACCCATGAACGTCTTGCGCATCAAGCGCGCGTGGTTGCGCAAGGTCTCGCGCCAGTCGCTGGCTTCGACATAGGGAGTCGCGAACACGTACTTGCTCAGGGCGCGGTCTGTCATCGCGTTGAGCAGGTCGTCCTTCTTGCGGAAATACCAGTAGATGCTCGTCACACCCACACCGAGATGTTTGCCGAGCAGCGGCATGCTCAAGTTGTCGATCGATACCTGCTCCGCGAGTTCGAATGCGCCGCTGATGATGTCGTCGGGATTGATGGACCCGCGCTCGCGTCGCTGGCGCTTATCGGCGGTTGCCTGTTTTGCCACTACGGGAACCTCCATCAAAATCTGTTTCGTGCATGCGGTCTGGCAGCCGTGCTACCGGTAAAGTCGAATTTACCGGCTCTTCTGTTCTGACCTGCGTATACGCTTACGTGTCGCATTTTCCCTCTGCTACTGTAATACCTATCGTAGGCTTTTTGGTAAATCGGCTGGACAGGCGAAAATGACCAGGTTAGAGCTACGGATTAAGCAATGGATCTAGGGCTGGCGAATGCCACCACGGTGGTGGTCGGCGGTAGTCGCGGGATGGGCTTGGCCACCGCGCGCTGCCTTGCCGACGAGGGTGCCCGCGTCGCGGTGGTCGGCCGTAGCCGTGATGCGCTGGACTCCGCGGTGACCGATCTCACGCAACGGGGCAGCCCGGACGCACTCGGCCTCGTCGCCGACATCGGGGATGACGCCGCGGTCGAGGAAGTGTTCGGCGAGCTGTCCCAGCGCTGGGACGGCGAACTCAACGCTTTGGTCATCACAGTGGGGCCGGGCGCTGCGGGCACCTTCGAGGATTTGACCGACGACCAATGGCGCCAGTCGGTCGAAGACGGGGTGCTGGGCATGGTGCGCTGTGTGCGCGCGGCGCTCCCGCTGCTGCGCAAGGCGCAATGGGCGCGGGTCGTGAACTTCTCGGCGCACTCGACTCAGCGGCAAAGTGTCATGCTGCCTGCCTACACGGCGGCGAAGTCGATGCTGACGAGCGTTTCGAAGAACCTGTCCCTGCTACTGGCCAAGGACGAGATCTTGGTCAACGTGGTATCCCCGGGCAGCATCGCGTCGGAATCACTGGTCGGCTGGGCGAATTCGGTGGGCGTCGACGGCCACGATCCCTATGCCCTGATGGGGGCGATCGAGAAGCATTTCGGTCATCCCGCGCACATGCCGCGGGCGGGCCTCCCGGACGAAATCGGCCCGGTCGCCGCTTTCCTCGTCTCGCGGCGCAACTCGTATATGACGGGCGCCAACATCAACGTCGACGGTGGTTCAGACTTCACCTGAGCATGGGTCGAAGAAAACGATTGGGAGACAGGAGGAGTCGACTGTGGCTACGGCAGCGGAGGCGCGTGCGTGGGCGCCCGGCGCATTGCGGGGGATCGGCGACTCCCTCTACACCCCGTTTTGCGGCACCGACGGCGACGACATCGACTGGGACGCCTATCGGACGCTGGTGCGCTACTGCGTCGGTGATCTCGGGCATCCGATGCTGTGGTGCACCAGTGGCATCGCCGAGTTCTGGTCGCTGACTCTCGAGGAGCGGAAGCGCCTGCTGGAGGTCGCGGTCGAAGAGGCGCGCAGCATTAATCCCGGCGTGGTGGTGCAGGCCTGCACGGCGGCCATGTCGGCGAAGGACTGCGTGGATCTGACGCTGCACGCCCAGGAGGCGGGCGCCGACATCGCTTACATCCAGACGCCGATGATGGAAGCCCACGGCGGCGACGGCGTGCTGCGCTTTTTCCACTACGTCGCCGCGCGCACGAATATTGCTCTGGGCATGTTCAATTCGCCGTCGTCGGGCTACGTGTTGACCCCGGCCGAGAGTGCACGGATCTACGACGAGGTGCCCGCGGTGTGCGCCACCAAGGAGGGCGCCTTCCGGCCGGCGAGCAGCCGCCTGCTGCACGAGCTGGCACCCGGCCTGGTGGTGTGGGAATGCGACAAAACAGTGTACCGAGCCGGGTGGCTGCGCGACGGGATCGTGTGCCCGGCGCAGCTGGGTACTTCGGGCTACCTGATCGAGACGCCGGAGCGGCGATTGTTTTCCGAGTATTGGGATTTGGTGCGCAGCGACAAGCTCGTCGAGGCCATGGACTATGGTCGCGAGTCCGGGCTGGATCAGTTCGACCTCGACGTCGGATCGTGGTGGACGTGCTACCCCGGGCGCGCGGATTACTTCACCCATTGGGGCGGCGCGTTCAAGTACGCCGCTTCACTGTTGGGGTTGCCGATCGGTGCGTATCCGCATTCCCGCCCCCCGCAGGCAGAATTGCCCGCCGAGGCGAAGGCTCAGATCGAGCACGCCTACCAGCGCCTGGGCTTGATCCGGACGGTGTTGCAGTAGAACGGATTACAACGCGAAGCGGGCCCGGTGAACGAACCGGGCCCGCTCGCTCAGTCGGCCGTTTACTGCTGTTCGGCCCGCTCACGTTCCTCGTACGTCTTGGCCTTGCCGCGGGCCTTCTCGGCGGCCGCTTCCTTTTTCCCGGCGCTGCGCTGCGCGTCCGCCTTGTCCTGCTGGGCCTTGCCCTCTTCGACCAGGTCGTTGTGGCCGATGATGATGCCGATGACCTGCTTGGTCTTCCCGAGGACGTCTTCTACGATGCCCCGAACGAGTTCGACCGGGCCGCTCTTGGTGTCAACCATTGCCTCTCCTTCCCCATGTGATGATTGGCTCCTCTACGCGTTCCCGATCACGTGGTGGACGCAAACATGACGCCGGCGTGTCAATCGCCACAACCGTCGCCAACCCTCGATCCCGGGGCGATCGCACTGGCGGGCCGACCACCGAAAATCGCAGTTTAGTCGCGGTTCAGGGGCGTTCGGCGGCAGTTGTGGAATGCGGTACCGATAGGTATACAGTATGGGTACTAACTCGCCAGTCGGACAGCTATGAGGGGATGGCAGGAATGAGCGCCGCGCACCGTGTGGTCACCGATGAGGCGGTGTTGTATGAGACCACTGAAGCCGGTGTTGCGGTCGTGACATTCAACCGCCCCGAGCGACTCAACGCCTGGGGTCCCGACATCTCGAGGGGCTTCTACGCCGGCATCGACCGTGCCGAAGCCGACCCCGCGGTCCGGGTGATCGTGCTGACCGGTGCCGGCAAGGGATTTTGCGCGGGCGCGGATCTGGGTGGCGCGGGATCCATCGACGAAAAACTCGGTGACGGCGACACCGACGTCACCACGTTGGTCGGCGACCGCCACCCGCACTTCCTCACCGAGCTGCGCAAGCCAATCATCGCCGCAGTCAACGGCGCCTGCGTCGGCATCGGCCTGACCCACGCCCTGATGTGCGATGTCCGGTTCGCGGCCGCCGGAGCCAAATTCGCCACCGCGTTCACCCGGCGAGGTTTGATCGCCGAGTACGGGATCTCCTGGATACTGCCGCGGCTCGCCGGCTGGGGCGCGGCGATGGACCTGCTGCTGAGCGGGCGCACGTTCTTCGCCGAGGAGGCCGCGGAACTCGGCTTGGTCAAGGACGTCGTCGCGCCCGAACAACTGATGTCCCGCGCCTTGGCGTACGCCGAGGACATCGCCCGCAACTGTTCACCGGCTTCACTGGCGGTGATCAAGCAGCAGGCCTACGGCGACGCGCTGAGCGATGTCGCCGATGTCAGCACCCGCGCCGAGACACTCATGCACGAGTCGCTGCTGCGGCCCGATGTCATCGAAGGCATCACCAGCTTCCTGGAGAAGCGGCCCCCGAAGTTTCCGCCGTTGGCGACCTGAGCCGAAAGGATCATCATGAACGCGTTGGGCTACCAAGCAATCGACGTCGACAACCATTACTACGAACCGGTCGACTCATTCACCCGGCACCTGGACAAGCGGTTCAAGCGCCGCGGTGTGCAGATCGTCAGCGACGGCAAACGCAGTTGGGCCTTGATGGGTGAGCGCATCAACCACTTCATCCCCAACGTCACGTTCGACCCGATCATCGTGCCCGGCTGCCTGGATCTGTTGTTCCGCGGCGAGATCCCGGAAGGTGTCGACCCGGCGTCGCTGATGAAGGTCGAACGACTCGCCGAGCACCCGGAGTACCAGAACCGCGATGCGCGCATCACGGTGATGGACACCCAGGACATCGAGACGGTGTTCATGCTGCCGACCTTCGCGTGCGGCGTCGAGGAAGCGCTCAAACACGACATCGAGGCGACGATGGCGTCGGTACATGCGTTCAACCTGTGGCTCGACGAGGACTGGGGCTTCGACCGTCCCGATCACCGCATCGTCTCCGCCCCGATCATTTCCCTGGCCGACCCGGCACAGGCGGTCGAAGAGGTCGAGTTCGTGTTGGCGCGCGGCGCCAAGCTGGTGCTGGTGCGACCCGCCCCGGTTCCCGGGATGGTCAAGCCGCGGTCGCTGGGTGACCCCAGCCACGACCCGGTGTGGGCCCGGCTGGCCGAGGCCGGGGTGCCGGTGGGCTTCCACCTGTCCGACAGCGGCTATCTGGCGATCGCCGCGCTGTGGGGCGGCAAGTCGACGTTCGAGGGCTTCGGCGCCAAGGATCCGCTGGATCAGGTGCTCCTGGACGACCGGGCCATTCACGACACGATGGCCTCGATGATCGTGCATGGCGTGTTCACCCGTCATCCGAAACTGAAGGCGGTCAGCATCGAAAACGGCTCATACTTCGTGCACCGGCTGGTCAAACGTCTGAAGAAGGCGGCCAACAACCAGCCCAAGTTCTTCCCACAGGACCCGGTGGAGCAATTGCGCAACAACGTGTGGATCGCGCCCTACTACGAGGACGATCTGCCGGCGCTGGCCGACGTCATCGGGGTCGACAAGATCCTGTTCGGTTCTGATTGGCCGCACGGCGAAGGTCTCGAGTCGCCGCTATCGTTCACCGACGAGCTGAAAGGCTTCAGCGACTCCGATGTCCGAAAGATCATGCGGGACAACGCGTTGGATCTGCTTGGCGTAAAGGTCGGGTCGGCTGTTTAGCCGCTCACGCGCATGAGCGAATGGACCATCGGGGCGGTGCTCGACGAGATCGCGGGCGTCATTGGCGACCGGACGATGACGGTGTGCGGCGACCACCGCAGCACCTTCGCCGAGTCCGCGGACCGCACCCGTCGGTTGGCGAACTTCCTGGCGAGCAAGGGATTCGGCGCTCACCGGGAGCGGGCGGAACTGCAGAACTGGGAATGCGGGCAGGACCGGGTTGCGCTGGTCATGCACAACGATCTCTACCCCGACATGGTCATCGGGTGCCTCAAGGCCCGGACCGTCCCGGTGAACATCAACTACTACTACACGCCGCGCGAAGTCGGTGAACTTCTCGATTACGTACAGCCTCGGGCGGTCATTTACCACCGCGCGCTGGGCGCGAAGTTCGCCGACGTTCTCCCTCGTGACGGCGTCGATTTGTTGATCGCGGTCGACGACGGCAGCGATGCCCCGGACCTGCCCGGCGCGGTGTCGCTGGAAGATGCGCTGGCGCGGGGGGATACCGACCTGCACGTCACGGCATCGCCGGATGACCTGCTGATGATCTGCACCGGCGGCACCACCGGCCGGCCCAAGGGCGTGTTGTGGCGGCAGTCCGACATCTATGTGTCGTCGATGGTGGGGGCGGACCATGCCTGCGCCCAGGAGATCCACGACAAGGTGCGTGAGGCGGCCGGGGCACCGTGGTTCGCGGTATCGCCGCTGATGCACGCGGCCGGCATGTGGACGGCGTTCTCGGCGATCATGGCCGGCACGCCCGTGGTGATGTACGACACCGGCAAAAAGCTGGACCCGCGAACGGTTTTGGAGACGGCGCAGCGCGAGAAGGTTGGGTTGATGACGATGGTCGGCGACGCCTACGCCGCGCCACTGGTGGCAGAACTGCGGCTCGGCTCCTACGACCTGTCGTCGCTGTACGCGATAGGCACCGGCGGCGCCGCAACGAATCCGAAATACCAACGCGCCCTCGTGGAATTGATCCCTCAGGTCACGGTGATCAACGGGTATGGCTCGTCGGAGACCGGAAACATGGGATTCGGCCACAGCCGGCGTGACACGCAATCCGACACGTTCACCCTGCGGGCGGGCGGACTGGTGCTCTCCGAGGACTACAGCCACTTTCTCTCGCCGGGTGACCCCGAGGTGGGCTGGGTCGCCCGGGAAGGGCGAATCCCGTTGGGGTACTTCAACGATCCCGAGGCCACCCGCAAGACGTTCCCGGAGATCGACGGCAAGCGAGTGGTGATATCGGGCGACCGCGCCGGCCTGGAGCCTGACGGCACGTTGCGACTCTTCGGCCGCGACTCGCTGGTGGTCAACACCGGCGGCGAGAAGGTCTTCGTCGAGGAAGTCGAAGAGGTGCTGCGCGCCCACCCGGCGATCGCCGACGCACTGGTGGTCGGGCGCCCCAGCGAGCGTTGGGGCGAAGAACTCGTCGCTCTCGTCGAACTCCGCGCGGAAGCCGCCGCCGCGTCCGATGAATTACACACGCACTGCACCACGCAACTCGCCCGGTTCAAGGCGCCCAAGGAATTCCTGTTCGTCGAGCACGTCCAACGCTTGGGCAATGGGAAGGCCGATTACCGTTGGGCGAAACGTCAAGCAACAGCAGAGGCGCCGATGTCCACATGAAAGCAATCGATTGCCTGGTCAACGTGCACTTCGGCGAAACCGAGAAGCAACCGACCTGGATGCTCAAAGTACGTGACGATTACTTCAAGGGGCCGGAGTCCATGTTCGAGCCCGTCCAGTTGTCCGAGCTGCTCGACGAAATGGACACCCGGGGTGTGCGCAAAGCCATCCTGATGGACAACCTCGCCAAGCCGTCGGTGACCGCGCGCAAATTCGTCGAGGAGAAGCCCGAGCGGTTCGCCCTGGCGATGGGCGGCGTGAACCTACTGCGCCCGATGCCCTCGCTGCGGGAGCTTTCCGCCGTCGTTAAGGACCTCCCCGTGGCGTATGCGGTTGTGGGGCCGAGTTTTTGGGGCGACGGCCAATACCCGCCCAGCGACGCCGTCTACTACCCGCTCTACACCAAATGCGCCGAGCTCGAGCTTCCGCTGTGCGTCAACACCGGCATCCCCGGGCCGCCCATCCCCGGGGAGGTGCAGAATCCGATCCACCTCGACCGGGTGTGCGTGCGGTTCCCGGAACTGAAACTGTGCATGATCCACGGCGCGGATCCCTGGTGGGACATCGCGATCAGGCTGCTGATCAAATACGCCAACCTGCGCCTGATGACGTCGGCATGGTCGCCGAAGCGGTTGCCGGAGAGCCTGCTGCACTACATGCAGACCCGCGGGCAGGGCAAGGTGATCTTCGCTTCCGACTGGCCGGTCCTGAAAATGCACCGTGTCGTGCCCGAGGCCGCCGCGCTGGATCTGCCTGCCGACGTCCTCGAAAACTATCTTTACAACAACGCGCAAGAATTCTTCTTCGGTGGCCAGGAGGAACGCTGAGTATGGACCGTTACGAACTACGCAGGCTCGACTACAGCCTGACCGCCGACCACGAGGCGTTGCAGGCCGCGTACCGCGATTTCTTCAAGACGCATTGCCCGATCGAGACCGTGCGTGCCGCGGAGGAGACGGGCTTCGACAAGAACCTGTGGGAACGACTGTGCGCCATGGGTGCAACGACCATGGCGCTGCCGGAGTCCGCGGGCGGCGACGGTGCGACGCTCGTCGATCTGACCTTGGTGGCCGAGGAAATCGGCCGGTCACTGGCGCCGGTGCCGTGGATCGACCAGGTCTGCGCGGCCCGGCTGCTGGCCCGGCTCGGCGCGTCGGAACCTGATGTGGTCCAAGGCAAGCGACTCACCGCGTTCGATCCCCAGCACGACAACGTCTCCGGGGCACGGCTGCTGCCGACCGGGTCGATCGCCGACCAGATCATCGTGCGCGACGGCACTGCAGACGGGGACGTCGTCGCGCTGACCTTCGGCACCCGCCCGACGAAGGTGGACAACATCGGCCGCCTGCCGATGGCCTGGGTGGATCCGGCGACCGCCGACACCCGCACCGTGCTGGCCAGCGGACCCGATGCGGCAGCGGAATACCAACGCGCGCTGGACGAGTGGCGGGTGCTGTCGGCCGCGGCGCTGGTGGGCCTGGTGGAAGAGACCATGACGATCGCCGCCGAATTCGCCAAGACCCGCTACACGCTGGGCGTGCCGATTTCGACGCTGCAGGGCATCTCTCATCCACTGGCCAACATCGCCATCACCGTGCAGGGTGGTCGCAATCTGGCGCGGCGCGCGGCCTGGTTCCTGGACAACGAGCCCGAGGAACGCCCCGAGTTGGCACCCGCGGCGTTCGTGTTCATGGCCGAAGAGGCGGCGAAGGCCGCGACCATGGCGGTGCATGTGCAGGGCGGTCTCGGTGTTTCGGCGGAGGCGGCCGCCACGGCGTACCTGGTGCGTGCCCGCGGCTGGGCCCTGGCCGGCGGGGATCCCGGCGCCAGCGCAAAGTACATCGGCGAACTCGTCGCCGCACGCGAAAGTGGAGAGGGCACATAAGTGGATTTCTCACGCGTCTCGCTGTCCGACGACGATCAGCGTTTCCTGGACGATGCGCGCGAATTCCTGCGCGCGCAGGTGACGGACGAGGTCAAGCGGCGCGACCGCGAAACGGGCGACAACTTCGACGAAGGGGTGCACCTGGCCCTGGGTTCCGCCGGCTATCTGGAACGCGAATGGAAGCCGGAAGCCGAAGGCGGCTTCAGCCGGGTACATCGCCGCATCTGGGAGCTGGAGAAGCGGCGCGCCCATGTGCCCTGGGTAACCTGGGGCACCACCTCCATGGTGGCCCGTTCGGTCGCGAGGTTCGGATCGAGCGAATTGCGGGATGAAGTGCTGCCGGGCGTCTTCAGCGGCCATGTTCGGCTGTGCCTGGGCTATACCGAACCCGAGGGCGGATCCGACATCGCCACCTGCAAAACCCGGGCGGTGCGGGACGGGAACGGCTGGATCATTAACGGCTCCAAGATGTTCACCACCGGGGCGCACAACTGCCAGTACGTCTTCTTGATCACCAACACCGATCCTCAGGCTCCGAAACACAAGAGCCTGACCATGTTTCTGGTCCCGCTGGATTCTCCGGGCATCGAGATCCAGGGCATCCGCACCGTCGACGGTGACCGCACCAACATCGTCTACTACAGCGACGTGCGCGTGGACGACAAGTATCGGCTCGGCGACGTGAACGCGGGCTGGACGGTGCTGCGCGAGCCGCTGAACGTTGAGCACGGCGCGGTCGCGGCCGCCCCCGACGGCCTGCAGGATGTGTCGATCATGATGCACCAGGCCGGGTTCATGGCCGACGCGCTGGACAAGGCCGCGGGCAAGGTGGCAGAGCGGGACGGAGGCGGGCGCAGGCTCATTGACGATGGGGCGGTGGCGTACCGATTGGGCCGCAGCGCCGCGCGGATAGAAGCGGCGCTGAGCGCGCCCGGCATCTTCGGGCGGGTCGCACTCGCGCAGACGATGCGCGACGTCTCACCGGACCTGATGGATATCCTCGGCACCGCGTCCACGCTGCCGATCGGCACCGACGGTGCGGCCGACGACGGCGCCGCGGAGTACGTATACCGGTTCGCCCCGCTGGTCGGGATTTACGGCGGCACCCTCGAGGTGTTCCGCAACATGATCGCGCAGTACATGCTGGGGCTGGGCAAGCCGGCCTACGCACCGCCGGTCGCGCAGAAAGCCTCTTAGCGCTCGGCGGGCCAGCGCTCGGCGGGGTCTGCTTGCGCTAGGTGGTCAGAATCGTCGCCGCGGCGGTGCCGGGCGCGCCGTAGAGCTGAGCGAACCCGACGCGCGGTTCGCCGGCCACCTGGCGATCGCCCGCTTCGCCGCGCAGTTGGCGCACCAATTCGTGGATTTGGCGCAGGCCGGACGCCCCGATCGGTTCGCCGTTGGCGATCAGCCCGCCGTCGGTGTTGATCGGCATGGAGCCGCTGATCTCGGTGGCACCGTCGGCCAGCAGCTTCTCCTGCTCACCGTGGGCGCAGAACCCGCATTCGGCCATGTGGATGATCTCCGCGCCGGCATCGGTGTCCTGCAGCTGAATGACATCGACGTCTTCCGGTGCCACACCGGCCTTTTCGAACGCAGCTCTGGCGGCATACACGGTCGGTGCCACATCCTCGTCGACTGGCGCGAAGGTGGTGTTCACCTCGTAGGCACCGTAGCGGCGGGTGCGCACCTCGACCGCCCGCAAAAAGATCGGCTTGTCGGTATAGCGGTGCGCGATGTCGGCGCGGCACATGACCACGGCGGCGGCGCCCTCGTCGGCCGCGCAGAACATGTACTGGGTGAGCGGGTAATTCAGCATCGTCGAGTTGAGGATCTCGTCTTCCGGAATCGGTTTGCGCCGAAACGCGTTCGGGTTCTGCGCGCCGTTACGGAAGTTCTTGGCCGCCACCTTGGCCAGTGTCTGCTGGGAGATGCCATGCTCGTGCAGGTAGCGGTTGGCTTTCATGCCGAAGAACTGGGTGGTGAGGTACTGCCCGTTCTCCGCATACCAGCGGGGCATCCCGACCAGAGCCGGGTCCTCGGTGAAGGCGCCGCGCGGATGTTTGTCCAGGCCGATGGCGATCCCGATGTCGTAGTCGCCCAACCGGATTCCGTCGGCGCAGGCCTTGGCGGCGCTGGCCGCGGTCGCGCAGGCGTTGAACACATTGGTGAAGGGGATGCCGGAGAGCCCGACCATGGCGACGATTGCGTCGGGGTTGGCGACCGTCCAGCTGCCTCCGGTGGCGGCTTGGATGTCCTTCCACTGCACGCCCGCGTCGGTGACCGCGAGCCGGATGGCGTCGACCCCCATCTCCATCGCGGACTTGCCCTCGAAGCGGCCGAAGGGGTGCAGACCCACGCCGATGATCGCGACGTCGTTCGTACTGGTGGTCAAGCGATAGCTCCTGACTCTTTGAGTTCGGCGATGCGGTCCCAGTCCATCCCGAGTTCCATCAGGACGATTTCGGTGTGCTCGGAGGCCTGTGGGGCCCGGGTGGTGACGAGGGGTTCGTGGTTGAATTGCACCGGCCCGCGCACGACCTTGAACGGCGTGCCGCCGTCGTTGGCCTCCACTTCGACGATCATGTCGTTGGCGATGGCTTGCTCGTCGCCGGCCAGATCGATGAGGCTCTGGAACGGTGCCCACTGGCCCTTCATCGTTTTCAGGTGCTGTCGCCAGTAGTCAAAAGACTTGCCGGCGAAAGCCTTTGAGATCAGCTCGGCGGCCGCGTCGGCGTTTTGGATCAGCGGTAGCACGTCGGCGAAGCGGGGGTCATCGGCCGCCTCGGGGATGCCGAGGTGCTCGAAAGTGTCGCGAATGTAGCCCGTCGGACTGACGATGCACAGATTGATTGTGCCGCCGTCGGAGGTTTCGTAGTTGCCCAGGAAGGGATTCACCGACGCGGCGGCAGATCCTGGCATCGGGGTGCGCATGACCTCACCGGTCTCCATGCCCTGCGTCACGCTCGCTCCGGCCGCCCACCACGCCGTGCTCAGCAACGACACGTCCAACTCGAGCGCTTCACCGGTGCGCTCGCGGTGCAGCAGCGCAGCGGAGATGCCGCCGGCGATGAACATGCCGCCAATGGAGTCCCCGAACGCGGGAATGCCTTGTCCCAGTGCGCCGCCCAACTCCTCGGGGGTCAGCGCGTACCCGACTCCGCTGCGCGTCCAGAACGCCGTTCCGTCATAGCCGCCGACGTCACGCTCGGCGCCCTTGTCGCCGTAGGCCGATCCGCGGGCATACACGATGTTGGGGTTCACGGCGCGGATGTGCTCTACGTCGAACTTGTGCTTTTGCCGCTGCGCGGGCATGTAGTTGGTCAGGAACACATCGGCGGTCTTGGCCAGTTCGTAGATCACTTCCTGGCCGCCCGGCGTGGAGACGTCGATCCCGACGCTGCGCTTGCCGCGGTTGGGATGCTCTATCAACGGATGCCGGTCGGGATCGAGCTGGAAGCCGCCCATGTTGACGAAGCCGCGCTGAGTGTCGCCGCGCGCCGGGTGCTCGACCTTGATGACGTCGGCGCCCCAGTCGGCGAGGATGGCGCCGGCGGCGGGGACGAATGTGAACTGCGCAACCTCGAGGACCCGAAAGCCCTGCATTACCTTGACCATTCCCGGACCCTACTTCGCGTCGAACGTAACCGGAAGCGCCGTCGGCGAACGGAACGGCTGACCATGGATATGCGGGTCGTCATCGGTGAGCAGTTGGATGTTGGTCAGGCGATCCAGCAGGCATTCGAGGGCGACCCGGGTCTCCATGCGCGCGAGGTGCAGACCCAAGCAGGTGTGCTCGCCGGCGGCGAACGAGATGTGCGGCATGTGCGCACGGAGGATATCGAATTCTTCTGGGCGCTCCCAGCGACGTCCGTCCCGGTTCGCCGAGCCGATGCACACGTCGATCGCCGACCGGGCCGGAATTTTGACCCCCTCCAATTCGGTGTCCTCGGTGGTGAATCGCTGCACCGTGGTCAGCGGTGTCTCGAAGCGCAGCCCCTCCTCGATCGCCAGCGCGACCAGCCCGCGATCGGCCTGCACCGCGGCGAACTGCTCGGGGTGGGTGAGCAGCAGATAGAGCAGGTTGCCCGATGACCGGTAGGTGGTTTCCAGCCCGGCGGGCAGCAGCAGCCGCAGAAACGAGTAGATGGCTTCGTCGCTGAGCTTTTCGCCGTCGATCTCCGCGGTGACCAGGTCCCCGATGATGTCCTCGGTCGGGTTGGCCCGGCGCGCGTCGATTTGTTCGACGAAGTAGTCCTTCAACGCCGCCGACGCCTCGAAGGCGCGCTCGTAGTTGACGGTGTAGCTGATCAGCTCCACCGCCCGCCCATGAAACATGGGCAGATCCTCTGACGGCAGGCCCAGCAGGGTGGCGATGACCCGGGTGGGAAATTCGAAGGTGAACTGCCGAACCAGATCGGCGCGGCCGGCGTCGACGAATTCGTCGATGAGGGCGTTGCAGATCGGCCGCACGACCGTCGGCTCCCAGCGGGCGAGGGCCTTGGACTTGAACGCCGCGGACACCAGATTGCGGTGGTCGCGGTGCTTTTTGCCCTCCATCGCCAGGATGGTCGGGCCCATGAACAAGCCGATGGTGGTGTCATACATCGCCGAACTGAAGACCCGGCCGTCGCGAAACGCCTTGTTCACCGCGTCGAACGACATCGCCGCGAAGGAGCGCTTGGGCCGCAGCGACTCGGGGGTTTTCGAATAGTCCATGACCGTGCCGCGAAACACTCCGCCCTCGCTGCGTTTCCGGGCGAAGTGGGGGTATGGGTCACGCAGGTAGCCGGTCGGCAAGGCGGCGGCGACGGCATCCTCAAGCTGACTTTCCACGGCTGCTCTCCGGCTCGGGTACACGGTCGTACTGTAAAGATTACAGTATACTATCCGGGTCAGCCGGGCAGGAGGACTCCGCGGGGGCCCGCCGCAGAGGCCTTTCGCGTCAACGGTCGTCGCAAAGCGCTTCCGACAGGGACCAGAGCCGAGCGGCGCGTTGCTCATCAAGGGCATACGGTGCGACGTCGGTGCGGATACGGCAGTCGGCGAGGTATGCCGACCCGACACCGTCGAGCTCGGGCGCGACGGCGGCCCATACCTGGGTCGCCGCCCCACGGTCGGGCATCACGAAATCGCGCGTGACGTCGACGGCGGGCGCGTCCCGTTTCCGTTCTGCCGCGGCACGATCGGCAAGGTGCGCAAAATCCTTCTTGCCCATGTGCCGGGCCAGGCCGGTTGCCACGATGCCCGGGTGCACGGCGTAGGCGCCGATCCCCTCGTCGCGAAGTCGTCGTTCGAGTTCGACCATGTGCAAGATATTGGCGGTCTTGGACGCGCCGTACGCCAGGAACTTGTCGTAGGGCCGCCGCTCCCAGTTGGGATCATCGAAATCAAGGTCACTCATCCGGTGGCCATCGGACGACAGGACGACCACGCGAGCGCCGGACGCGGCGACGAGCTGCGGGATGAGGAGTCGCGTGAGTTCGAAGTGCCCGAGATGGTTAGTGCCGAACTGTATTTCGAAGCCATCTACCGTTCGATCGAACGGCGTGAACATCACCCCGGCATTGTTCATCAAGACATGGATCGACGGGGCAAGATCTTGGATCGCGGCGGCCGCCGCGCGAATGCTGCTCAGCGAGGTCAGATCCAGTTGGACGGTCGCGATCCGGGCATCCGGATTGGCGGCGTGAATCCATGTCTGGGTTTCGGCCAGCGCGTCGCGGTTGCGTGCCGCCAATACCACCTGCGCCCCCGCTGCGGCCAGCGCTCTGGCCGATTCGCGGCCCAGGCCCGAGGACGCTCCGGTAATCACGCACGTCTTGCCCGTGAGATCGGCCCCGTCAACGACATCCAGGGCAGTTGGTGGTTCCGCGTGGATGTCGTGGCTCGTCGGCAGTGTGTTCACAACCGCTCCTATCCCTGGCTCAGCAGGCCGGCGGCGACGCGGTCTATACGTCGATGTGCACGCTGACCGCCGGCAGCCCGAAAGACCTCGGCCGGCTCGATGGTTGACTTCCGGACTCCTGAGGCAGCCAACGCCTCGGCCTTGAATGCGCGAGCCGCCGCGCCCAGTCCGTAATGAACCGAGCGGATGCCCTGCTTGCGGCCCGCTGGTTCTTGGCCCCACAGCAGTGTGCGGACCCTATGGTCGTCGCAGGCCGCACGCACGAATCGGCGCACCCGTGAATCGTGGCCGTAGAGGTCGGCGGCGACGACCAGCGCGGCCGGCATTTCCGCCAGATCGTGCGCCGTCGTCAGCACCGTTTCCAGATCGCCCACGGCGGCGCCGAGGACGTGCATCGGCCGCGGATCGGCGCAATCCGGCAGCAACACCGTGACTTTCCACCCGGCCATCACGTGGTCGAAGAGCCACCCGCCGGCATGCTCCACCAGGTCGGCCGTGGTCGACGCGATGGCGTGCACGCGATAGGGGAGCAGCGCCGCGCCGCCGCCGTCAGTCATCTCAGCACCCGCACCGGGACCCGGGACCACCCGGCCACGTTTTGCATGGCCACCCGTTCGCAGCGGTCCCACAACACCTCATAGCGCGGCATGTGATCGAGCAACTTCTCCAGTGCGATCGCGCTTTCCATCCGGGCCAACGCCGCACCGAGGCAGCTGTGAATGCCGTACCCGAAGCCGAGGTTCTGCGCCTCGGCGCGGTCACGGTCGATGTCAAAGACATCGGCGTCGGTCCACGCGTCGGGATCGCGGTTCGCCGAACCGCCGATGAGGAAGACGGGCTTGCCCGCCGGGATGGTTACTCCGTGCAGGTGTACGTCCTTCATCGATCGGCGCACGTTGTACTGTGCCGGCGCCTCGTAGCGCAGCAGCTCTTCGACGGCGGCGGGGACCTTGCTGCGGTCGTCGAGCAGCTTCTGCCATTGCTCGGGGTTGCGGGCGAAGACCGTCGTCGCGTTGCCGATCAGCTTGGTCACCGTTTCGGCGCCCGCACCGCCCAACAACGTTGCAAACCCGGCGATCTCGGAACCTTTGAGCCGGGTCGTTTCACCGTCCTCACGTTCGATCTCGGCCGCGATCAGGCTGGAGATCATGTCGTCTTGCGGTTGCGCGCGCCGCTGCTGGATGAGCTCGTAGTACATCACCCAGGAGTTGGCCATCGCCTGGTTGCCGGCATCGGACATCTCGATCTGGCCCGGCTCGCGGTGCAGCAACTCGTCAATCCAGAGCCTGACGTTCTGCCGATAGTCGGCAGGCACCCCCAGCATCCGGGTGATCACTTCCACCGGGAACAACGCCGAGAAGTCTTGAACGACATCGAATTCGTCGGGATCGGCGGCCTCCAGATAGTGCTCGATCTGTTCGGTCACCATCGCCTTGAGCGCCGTGATCGCCCGTGGCGTGAACACCTTGTTGACCAGGCTGCGCATATGCCGATGCTCGGGCGGATCCAGCGAGATGATCATCTTCGCCGGCACCTTCTGCCCCGTCCGCACCATCCCCAGGTCCACCCCGTACGCCGACGAATACGTCTCGAAGTCCTTGAACGCCGCGGCGACGTCGGCATGACGGCTCAGCGCATAAAAGTCGTACCGCTCGCTGTAGTAAACCGGGGCTTCCGCGCGCATCCGCCGATACGTCTCATACGGTCCGTTGAAGAAGTCCGCCGAAAACGGATCGAATACCAGCTCGGCGACGGTCATCGCCTCGCCCTGGCCGCGCCAGTACCACCGAAGGTCGTCACCTGGAAAACCATCCGGTAATACTAACAGTAGCTATGCCAGTATCGCCGCGAAGCATCGAGTAGGGTGTTGCTGTTCGCCGTACGGCGAGCCTGACAAACTCGTCGACGTAGAGGGGTTGGCCCGATGAGCGCAACCGGCGAACGAGTCGACGCCGCCGCGCAAGACCAGCGGGCGGCGCTACAAAGCAGCCTTGAATGTCAGCGGCGCGCGTTCCTGGCCGAGGGGCCACCTAGCGCGGCCGTCCGGCGCAACCGCATCGATCGGCTGATGGCGCTGCTGTTGGACAACAGCGACGCCTTCATCGACGCCATGGCCGCCGACTACGGCACCAGGTCCAAGGCGGCATCGCTGTTCACCGAGATCATCGGGATCACCTCGGTGGTCGAACACACCAGATCCCATGTTGCGCAATGGATGCGCCCGGCCAAATTGATGTCCGCCGCGCGGCTGTGCGGCCTGCGCGCGGAAGTCCAGCCCACCCCGCTCGGCGTCGTCGGCGTGATCGGTCCGTGGAACTTCCCGGTCAACCTTGTGGTGCTGCCCGCGTCGGCCGCATTCGCGGCCGGCAACAGGGTGATGATCAAAATGTCGGAGATCACCGCGCACACCGCGGATCTGATGGCGGCGACCGCGCCCAAGTACTTCGACCCGACCGAGCTCGACGTGGTCACCGGCGGCCCCGATGTCGCGGCCGCCTTCTCGGCGCTGCCGTTCGATCATCTGTTTTTCACCGGCTCGCCGTCGGTGGGCGCGCTGGTGCAACGCGCGGCCGCCCAGAATCTCGTCCCGGTCACCCTGGAGCTCGGCGGCAAGAACCCGGTGGTCGTTGCTCCGGGCGCCGACATCGCGCGGTCGGCGACCCGTATCGCCCGGGGCCGCATGGTCAACGGCGGGCAGGTCTGCGTCTGCCCCGATTACGTCATGGTGCCCGACGACCACATCGACGCGTTCGTCGACACCGCGCGCGAAACCTTGCGCGGCATGTTCCCGACGGTCATCGCCAACCCGGACTACTGCTCCAGCGTCAACCAGGCCAATTTCGACCGGGTGGGAGGGCTGATCGACGATGCGCGCGCGCACGGTGCCCGCGTGGAAACCGTTGCTCCCGTGGGTGAATCACTGCCCGACCGCGGCAGCCGCAAGATCGCGCCCACCATTGTCCGCGACATCGACGACCGCATGCGGATCGCCCACGAGGAGACCTTCGGCCCCGTGCTGGCCGTCATGGGGTACTCGCGCCTGAGCGAGGCGATCGACTACGTCAACCAACGGCCCGCGCCACTGGTGGCCTACTGGTACGGCCCAGCCGACGATGATTTCCGCACCTTCGTGCGCAGCACCCGCAGCGGTGGCGTCGCTCGCAATGATTTTGCGGCGCAGATGATTCCGTCGGCCGCCCCGTTCGGGGGAGTAGGGCGCAGCGGGATGGGCGCCTACCACGGCAAGGCCGGTTTCGACACCTTCAGTCATTACCGCACCGTCGTGGGCAACGACCTGCCGTTCAGCATCACCGGGACCGCGGCGCCGCCGTTCGGCAGATCGCTGCGCATCTACGCCAATACCGCCCTGCGGATCGCGCGGGCCCGCACGCAGCGCCGAATCAAGCGCGCTTAGCGCCGAATCAAGCGCCGGCGCGCCCCGAGCGGGCGTTGGTCGCCCTCGCGGCATAGGCCTGCAAAGCGGCATAGCGCGCGCCTAGCAGCCGGGGCATCGCCGCCATCACGCGCCCGTCGGGCCCGATGAGGATTCTGGCCCGGTTTTTCTCGGCGCCACGCAGAATGAGGCGCGCCGCTTTCTCGGGGGAGGTGAGAGCCGCGCGCGCAAAGAGTTTCGCCGCCATGTCGGGGTCCTCGGTATCGGCGGCGCGCATGTTGGTCCCGAAGTTGGTTCGCACGACGCCGGGGTGCACGCAGTGCACCGTCACCGGATGGCGTTCGATGATCATTTCCTGGCGCAGCGCCTCGGTGAAACCTCGCACCGCGAACTTCGCCGTGCTGTAGGCACCTTGATACGGCACCGCGATCAAACCGAAGGCACTGGACAGGTTCACCAACCGCGCGGGGCGCTCCGAAGTGCCGGACTCGATCAGCTGCGGCAAGAACGCCTTGGTCCCATTGACGACGCCGCCGACGTTGATGCCGATGAGCCAATCGAAATCGGTCCACGACATGTCTGCCACGCTCGCGAACAGGTCAACTCCGGCATTGTTGAACAACATCGAGGCCGGCCCGAGCTGCCCGCGCACGTCCTCGGCGAAGCCCAGCACCGCGTCCCGGTCCGCCACGTCGACCCGGTAGGACGTGACCTGGCCGGGCCGACACGCGTCCTGGGTCTTGGCCAGGCCATTTTCGTCGATGTCGGAAGCCGCGACATGCGCCCCGTTCGCGGTGAGCGCCAGCGTCAACGCGCGGCCGATGCCGGAGCCCGCGCCCGTGACCACAGCGATACGCCCCTGATGCTTCATGAATTCTCTGCTTCCACAATCGCTTTGATTCGCTCCACCGAAAGATCAAGGTTCTTTTGCAGGTCCTGACGACGGTCCCGGACGAACAAGAAAAGGTGCTCGAACACCACGACGCTCAAAGGCAACCCAACGCACATTCGGAACTCTTCGGTGAGACGCGTCGCGCCGGCGGCGGAACCGGGCTCGATGACGTACGTCCACTGCGTCCAGTCCCCACCCATGGCCTGAACGACGAAGGCAAATCTCTGTCCCGGCACGGCGTCAACGACGTTCGCCATGGTGCGCCACCGGCCCAGCCGCCTGCGGTTCCAGGCCTGGAAGCGATTCGGCGCCAGCCACTTTGCGCGCGTCGTCTCGGGGCTCCATTCCGGGATTCGCGTGACGTTCGAGACGACGGCGTAAATCTGATCCGCAGAGGCTCGCACCTCGGTCGATGCCGTTAGTATCTCGTCCTTCTGCGGTGGTGGCACGACGTCCACCATAGCCTACCGTTGCCATCACGGTATTCCTTTTTGTACTGCTTTCCGTAGTCGCGATACTGCATCGCGTGGGCCGCCGGGTATATCGTGCCGTCGATGACACAGCGGAGCGGACGGCGAACGCAACGGGAGCGGCGAGCGGAAAGCGAGCACAAGTTGGTCACCGCGACGGCGGCACTGATTGTCGAGCGCGGCTTCGGGCAACTGTCGCTTGCCGCGATCGGCCAGCGCGCAGGTTACAGCCATGCGCTGGTCACCCATTTGTTCGGCACGAAGGCCGCGCTCATCGATCGGCTCAACGACGTGGTCGATGAGCTCTACCGCAGCCACATCGAGCCGGCCGTCGCCAAGGCGGAGGGCGTCGACAGTGTGAAAACTTTCATCGAGACGTACCTCAGATTGGTGACCAGCACCGATCCCATAGCGCGGGTGCATGTGGTGCTGTGGGCCCAGGCCATCGCCGGGGCGCCGGATCTTCGCGCGTCGCGCATCGAGTGGGACCGGCACTTCCGGGCCGGGGTCGCCCAAATCGTCGCCCGTGCGGCCGGCCGTGCTCGCGTCGACATCGATTGCCAGAACACCGCATTCGTCATCGTGGGGCTGCTGCGAGGGGTCGCCATGCAGCAGTTGTTGGACCCCGGCGCGGTGTCGGTGTCCGTGGCGACGGATCGCGCCGTGCAGGCCGTGCGCGGACTGCTGTCGCCGTAGCCGCTCGGTTCAGGCAATTGCGCCGCACGCCCGCAACTCCGTAATGCGTCCGCCCAAACCGAGTTCGGTCAGCACGTCGTCGGTGTGTTCACCCAGACCCGGAGAGTTGGCCGCGAACGTCGCCGGTGTGACCGCGAAGCGGGCGGGATGGCGGGGCAGCCGGATCCGTCCGGCGATCGGGTGTTCCCGCTCTTCGAACAGCCCGATCGCCTGGGCGTGTGGATCGTCGGGGAGTTGATCGGGACGCAGCACCATCGCGAATGGCACCCGCTCGGCGTCCAGTCGCGTGGTCGCCTGGTCCATCGTCATGTTGGCGGCCTTGGCGTAACACAGATCGACCAAATGTTCAGCCACATCACGGTTCTTGTTGCGCTCTGCCATCGTCGCGATGCGCGGATCATCCCAGCCGTCGACCTCGAACGCGCGACACATCCCGGAGAAGTCCCGTTCGGTGGTGGGCGTGACGATGCCCCAGCCGTCGGTGAAGCGAAACGGGGCGAACCCGGCAACGAAACTGGAATGCTGGCTGTGATCGGAGTCGAGCAGGACTTCGTTGCCGGCGGCGTCGGCCCAGAGGAAGGACACCACCGCGTCGGCCATCGACAGTTCGAGATGCTGGCCGCCATTGCCACGGTCGCGGGCAAAGAGCGCCGCTGTGATGGCCTGGCACGCATACAAAGCGGTCACCTTGTCGGCAGCCGTCTGCCGAAGAAATAGCGGTACCCCGTCGGCGGGATCGGCCTGATTTGCGGCCAACCCGGCGTATGCCTGAATCACGGTGTCATACGCGCTGCGGTCGCGGTAAGGCCCCTGGCTGCCGAACCCGGACAGTGACGCGTACACCACCTCGGGATTGACCGCGCGGATATCGTCGTAGCCGATGCCGAGGCGATCGACCACCCCGGGCCGGAAGTTCTGCACCACCACATCCGCGTGGGCAGCCAACTGTCGCACGATATTTGCGCCCTCCGCGTGCCGCAAATCGACCGTGATTGAGCGTTTGCCGCGGTTGCACATCAGGTAGAGCGCTGACATGCCGTTCACGCTGACCCCGAGATAGCGGGCAATGTCGCCGATCCCGGGCCGCTCGAGCTTGATGACATCAGCACCCTGATCGGCGAGCAGGGCCACCGCGTACGGGCCGGTCAGTGCGATCGATAGATCCAGGATGCGCACCCCGTGCATCGGGCCCTGGTTCATCCGGCCACCTCCAACACCCTCAAAGTTACTTTATATGTAGAAAGTATATTGTGACGATGAATACTACGTGGGCGTCTTTTTCCTCGCGATTTCGCATCCCGCTGATCGCGGCGCCAATGACGGCAGTGTCGGGATTCGACATCGTCAATGCGGCCGCGGCGGCCGGAATCGGGGGTTCTTTCCCGGTGCACAACGCCGGAGCCCCGGCCGAAGTAGACCGGTGGCTAGCCGGACTGAACGGCTTGCCGGGTCCGGCGATCCCTAACCTGGTGGTGCACAAGTCAAATGCTCGGCTGGCCGATGATCTGGCTGTCATCACCGCACGCCGAGTTCCCGCTGTGATTACCAGCGTCGGTTCGCCGCAACCCGTCGTCGGGCCCCTGCATGAGGCAGGAATTCTGGTCCTCTCGGATGTTGCGTCGATGCGCCACGTCGAAAGGGCGATCGCTGCGGGCGCCGACGGCCTCGTGCTACTCACGGCCGGTGGCGGCGGGCAAACCGGCTGGGCCAACCCGCTCGTCTTTGCGCGTGCGGTACGGCGGGTGTGGGACGGGCCGATGATCCTTGCCGGCGGGGTGCCCGACGGCGCGAGCCTGCTTGCCGCGCTCGTTGCCGGCTATGACCTCGTTTATATGGGCACCCCATTCATCGCCACCGCCGAAAGCGCCGCGCCGCCGGGCTGGAAGAACGCCGTTGTGGCGGCGAGCATCGACGACATCGAGTTGACAAGCGAATTCACCGGCCTGCCCACCAGCATGATCCGCGCAACGGAACCGGCGATAGCGCCCGCGACCGACGCAGGATTTCATATGTCGCGGTTGGGTGCGTCCGCACACCACCGCTCCGGGGAGGCCAGCGTGCGCTACAGCGCCGGTCACAGCGCCGCCTGCGTGGACGGGATAGTTACGGTTGCCGACTTGGTCTCACGTGTTGAGCGGCAGTTCCGCGCTGCACTGGAAACCTTCGCCGAACGCTCGGCGGGGATGTCGCGGGGCGGCGCGACCGTAGAGGGGCATTGATGCACCGGCTACCGAACCACGAATTCCCCTGCCTCGCAGCTCTTATCAACGCCTCGGCGCGGTTAACCGTTCACCGCTTGCTCACGCGCCCACCCGTAGTCGGCCTTGCCCGACGGGCTGCGAACGATGACCGCGCGGAAGACGATCGCCTTGGGAAGTTTGTAGCGCGCCAAAGAGTTTGAGGCGTGGGCGACCAACTCGTCGGCATCGACACTGGCGCCTTCGGCGACCGCCACGACGGCGACGACCTCCTGGCCCCACCGCTCGCTCGGCCGCCCGGCAACCACCACGTCGGCCACCGCGGGATGCGATGCGATCGCCGTTTCGACCTCCTCGACGAAGATCTTTTCGCCGCCGGAGTTGATGGTCACCGAGTCGCGGCCCAGCAATTCGATGGAGCCGTCGGTGCCGTGGCGCGCACGGTCACCCGGCACGGCGTAGCGGATGCCGTCGATGACCGGAAAAGTCTTGGCCGTCTTGGCCGCATCGCCCTTGTAGCCCAGTGGAACGTAGCCTCGTTGGGCCAGCCAGCCCATCCCGTCGTGCCCGGGTTCCAGGATGGCCGTCAGGTCCTCGGCGGCCACGAAGGTGTCCGGCCCGGCGTTGAACGTGCCGGTCGCGACCGCCCCCGAGGTGGACATGTGATGCATTTGCGCGCCCGTCTCCGACGACCCGACGCCGTCGACGACAACGGCGTTCGGCAGCACTTCGATCAAGCGCTGCTTGACGTACGGGGTCAGCAGGGCACCGCCGTTGGCGACGACCGCCAGCGACGACACGTCGGCGATCCCCTTCTCGATGGCGGCGACCAGCGGGCGCGCCATCGCGTCACCGACCACCGTGACCACCATGACCTTCTCCCGCTCGATGGTGCGCACCACGTCGTCGGCGTCCAGATGATCGACGACCGTGGGGAAGACGACGGATTGCCCCGTGGTGATGGCCGTCATCACGCTCCACTGGGCCGCACCATGGATCAGCGGGGGCAGGATCATCAGCTTGGTGCCCGGGCCCGCGGCGGCGTGCTCGACGATCTCGTCGATGGATGCCGAGGGCTCGCCGGTCATGAGGTTGCGCCCGCCGAAGGACGTCATGAAGATGTCGTGCTGGCGCCACAGCACGCCTTTCGGCATCCCCGTCGTGCCCCCGGTGTACAGGACATACAGGTCGTCGGCACAGTGCTGCACCGGCGGCGGCTCCGGGGACACGGAAGCCAGGGCGGCCTCGTAATCGACTGCGCCGTCGAGCAAGTCGTTGCCCGAGTCGTCGGCGATCTGGATCAGCACCCGTAGCTGCGGAAGGGCCGGGAGGATCTCGGCCACGCGCGGTGCGAACGCGGCGTGGTAGAGCAGCGCGGTGGCCCCCGAATCCGCCAGCAGATACTGGAGCTCGCTTTTCACGTAGCGGAAGTTGACGTTGAACGGGGCAACCCGCGCCTGGAAGGCGCCCAGCAATGCCTCGACGAATTCGTTCCCGTTGTAGGCGTAGAGACCGAGCAGGTCTTGGCCCACCTCATGGCCGGCCAGCGCGGAGCGCTCGGTGTGACACCCCAGCCCTTGCGAGTGCAGGTAGGCGGCGAGCCGGTTCGAGCGGTCGATCACCTGCGCGTAGGTGTAGCGGCGTTCCCCCTGGATGATGAGCTCGCGGTCGGGGATGGCGGCCGCGACGGCCTTCGCGACCGCCGGCACCGTGAATGTTGTTGTGGTGTCGGACATCGTGCCTCTCACGGCTGGTGGGGTAGCAGGCGAACCATCAGGCCGTTGGCTTCGCTGAGCAGCGTGCCGTCGGCGTCTGTCATAGTAGCGTCAATGAAAATTTTCCGGCCGTCGGCGTTGGTGATGCGGCCGCGGGCGGTCAGCGGCTGGTCGATCGGGGTGATGTTGCGGTAATCCACGTGCAGAAACGCCGTACGGGTGGGTGGACAGTTCGCGGTGGAGACCACCATGCCGAACAGCCAGTCGTAGAACAGCGGGATCATGCCGCCGTGCACGGCCCGGTTCCCGCCGATGTGCGACGTGGTGAAATGACCGGCCATCTGCACGCCGTCGGGACCAGACTCGGTCACCATCCAGGGCGGCATCAGGGGATGGGCCAACCCGGGCAGGGTCAGCACCCGGCCGGCCACCGCCTCGATCTCCGGGACCTGGTGGCCATCCAGTAGCGCGCAGGCATTCTCCAGGTGCACGGTCGCGGCGGCCCACAGCGCGGGGTCGGGCTTGGTGGACACGGTCAGGTCCTGCAGGCGACGCAGCGCGGCGACGAACGGGCCCAGCTCCGCGGGGGCGTCCTCGACGGGTTTGAAGTCGGGGAATCCGCCGCGAACGTCCGGCGCTGTGTCGGTCATCGCGCTGCCTCGTCCCAAGCCCGGAGCACGTCGTCGGTGTTGGTGACGGTGGCCAGCAGCGACAGCGTGTTGGCGATCATCGCTGCACCATAGTCGGCGGGTATGCCGGCGACCGCGTCGCGGGGGAGGACCACCCGGTAGGCGGCGTTGACGGCGTCCATGACGAGGTTGGGAATCGCGATGTTGAGTGAAACGCCCACCACGACGATGGTCGACACCCCCAGGTTGCGCAGCACCGCGTCCAGATCGGTGCCGCCCATCGGGCCGACACCGTGCCAGCGGCGCAGCACCAAATCCGAAGGCTCCGGCCCCAATTCGGGCAGCAATTCCGCGCCCGGCGTGCCGGGTGTGATGTCCACCCGGTTGCCGCCGCTCATCGCGAAGATCTTCGCGTTGTGGTTGGAGCCGAGGCCGTCGGGCCGCCGCTGCACCAGGCAGTGCACGACGCGCACCCCCGCCGCGCGGGCCGCGGGCAGCAGGCGCGCGATGTTGGGCAGCGCCTCGCGGCGGGCTTCCTCGGCGAGCACGGCCAGTCCGGCGTCGGGACCCATCACCGCGCCCTGGCACTCCTGGGTGACGATCGCGGTGTGCTCGGGTGCGGCCAGTCCCGCCAGCCGGTCCGTCATGCGGGGGCGCCCACCGGCGCGACGTCATAGAATTGCGTCGCCCACTTCCGCAGCGCCATATATCCTTTCGCGTCGGTCTTCGAGAGCGCGGGGTGCTCCACATACTTCTGGTAGCGCCAGATTTGCAGGTCGTCGAACACGGTGGACAGGAACTGGTTTTCGATGAGGTCGCGCAGCTTGCCTTCGGGCACGGGGGAGTCATCGCCGGGGATTCGCGGCCACCAGATCGAGTAGAACAGGTCCGAGCATTCGTCGTCGACCGGTGTGCAGGTGAAGATCAGCCGATGGTTCTGCGCGCCTTCGAAGACGCTGATCGCCCCGCCGAGCCCGAACAGGTGGCTGTGGAACCGCAACGCGAGGTCGTCGGGATTGTCGCTGCGCGCGTCCGGCCACCCCGCGATGAACTGCCACTCCTGGTCGACGATCTTCCAGTCCAGCACCCGGGGCGTCACGGTGGCGTGGTGCACGTACTCGAAATGGGCGCTGTCGGGGGCATTTTCGGCGACGATCTGCGGATGCACCGGTTCGCGCTCCGCCCGTCGGGAAAACTCCGGATACGCCCGGTAGTACTGCGCCGGATCGGTTTCGAATTGCGGGAATTTGCGGAAGATATCCGGCATCTCCCACTGCGGCTCCTTGCCGTCGGGGTGGTGCCAGATGAACACGCAGTCGTATTGCTCCCGGACGGGATACACCTGCAGCCGTAGCCCGCGGTTGGGCCGGTCCGGCTGGTAGGGGATGTATTTGTTGCAGCCGTCCGGGCCCCAGCGCCAGCCGTGGAACGGGCACTCGACGCAGTCGCCGACCACCTTGCCGCCGTGGCCGATGTGGGCGCCGAGGTGCTTGCAGTGCGCTTCCAAAACGTGCAGCTCGCCCTGCTCGTCGCGGTAAGCCACCAGGTCCTCACCGAAATAGTGCAACGGCCGGACCTCGCCGACGGGAAACTCCGGGGACCAGCCGACCATGAACCAGCCGGTGACCTTCCAGGTAAATGGGACTTTCACAGCCAGCGCCTCCCGTGATCATTGATACTAAATCCATTACAGTATAGATTTCAGCAGTCCGGCCCGCGCGCGGCAAGGGAGTGAGATGACGACAGCGGCTGACGAGCTGGAAGCCATCCGGCAACTCAAGGCGCGCTACTGCCGTTTCCTGGACACCAAGGACCTCGAGTCCTGGCGCGACGTGTTCACCACCGACCTGGTTGTCACCCTGGATATGGCGGTGTCCACCGCCGGCGCAGACCCCCAGACCGCGCCATCCGACAGAGGGGCGGAGGGGGGCCAGTGAACTTCGCACCGATGGTGATGGGGGGCCTTGAGGGGGTTGCCACCAAGCATCACTGTCACACCCCAGAGATCACGCTCACGTCGGCCACCACCGCGACCGGCATCTGGGCGATGGAGGACCTGCTGACCTTCGGTGATGGCCGCGAGTTGTACGGGGCCGGGCACTACCACGAGACCTATGAGAAGCGAGACGGTCGCTGGCAGATCAAGTCCTTGCGCCTCACCCGAACCATCTTGACGATGACCGGCGGCGACGATGGCCGACGCTGATACCTCGTTCGACGTCCTCGTCATCGGCGCCGGATTCTCCGGGCTGTACATGCTGCACCGGCTGCGGCAACTGGGGCTACGCACCCGCGTGCTGGAAATGGCCGAAAACGTGGGCGGCACCTGGCTTTTCAATCGATACCCGGGAGCCCGCTGCGACATCGAGAGCATCGAATACTCCTACAGCTTCTCCGGGGAGATCCAGCAGGAGTGGGTGTGGACCGAGTCGATGCCGGCCCAGCCCGAGATCGAGGCCTACCTGAACTTCGTGGCCGACCGGCTCGACCTTCGCCGTGACATCCAATTCGGCACCAAGGTCGTCGCGATGACGTTCGACGACGAAGCCGCGATGTGGTCGGTGCGCACCGAGGCCGGCGAAACGTTGCGGGTTCCGTTCGTGGTCGCCGCCTCCGGCATCCTGTCGGTACCGTTGGAGCCCGACATCCCGGGCATGGACACGTTCGCCGGGGCGTCGCTGTTCACCAGTCGCTGGCCCGAGGGTGGCGTCGACCTGGCCGGCAAGCGGGTGGGTGTCATCGGCACCGGCTCGACCGGCGTCCAGCTCATCCCCGTGGTTGCCCGAGAAGCCCTGCATCTCACGGTGTTTCAGCGTTCACCCGCCTACACCCTGCCCTGGCGGGTGCATCGGTTCGAGCCTGGCGAGCTCGACGACATGAAGGCCCGCTACGGCGAAATCCGTGCGGCCCAACGCGCCCATCCGATCGGCGCGGCGCGACTGAGCGCCTTCTCCGTCCTGCTCGAGATGCTCGGCCGTCCGCCGTTGAAGTCGGCGACGCGCGAAGAACAATTGCGCGCCATCGAGGAGAACGGCGTGATGGGCGCCTTGAACTGGGGCGACATCTTCTTCGACATCGACGCCAACCGGATGGCCGCCGAACTGTACGGCGAGGCGGTGGCCCGCATCGTCAAGGACCCGGTCACCGCCGCGTCCCTGGTGCCCGTGCATCCCTTCGCCTGCAAGCGCCCGATCATCGACCAGGGTTACTACGAGACCTTCAACCGGGACAACGTCACCCTGGTCGACCTGCGGAAGTCGCCCATCCATGAGATCACGCCGGCCGGTATCCGCACCGGGGACCGGGTGCACGAACTCGATGTCCTCGTCTACGCCACCGGGTTTGACGCCATGACCGGCGCGCTCAGCCGGATCGACGTCCGCGGCCGCGGCGGCGCCTCGCTCGGCGAATTCTGGGCCACCGAAGGCCCGCTGTCGTATCTGGGCTTGGCGGTCGCCGGGTTCCCGAACCTCTTCACGGTTCAGGGCCCGGGCAGCCCCAGCGCGGCGACGAACTTCGTCGCCGCCCTCGAACAGCACGTGGAGTGGATCGGTGATTGCCTCGCGTATCTGCGCGCCAACGACATTCGCACCATCGAGGCGCTGAGCAGTGCGCAGCAGGAGTGGATCGACCACACCACGGCGCTGGTTGCGCCGACGGTTCTGGTCCACCCGTCGTGCAACTCCTGGTACAACGGTGGCAACGTGCCCGGCAAGAAACGGATGTATATGGGCTATACCGGCGGAATCCCCGAGTACCGGCGCCGCTGCGACGAAATCGCGGCCAGCGGATACACCGGTTTCAAACTGGCTTAGCTGTTGAAGGTGAACGACATGGCGAAGGCATTGAGCGGGCTGAGCCTGGCCAAAGACGTGGCCCGGGAAATCGGGATGCTGGTGCCGCGCACGATGGCCGGTCTGCAGGAGTCGACCGGCTGGACACCGCTGTCGCCGCGCGGTGCGCGCCAGTTCGGTGAGGTCATGCTCGATGAGCTTGTGCTGAGCGGCTTTTCGCTGCTGGGCGGCAACCCCGCGGCGATGCGCCCGCTGGATGCGTGCACCGCGGCCGCCGAGGAGCTCTCGGCGCTCGGCATCGACCGCGCGCATGCCGAGCCGAACCCGTTGCGGGCAACCTCGATACGCCGGCGCCGGATCGCCGGCCTGGCATACGAACGGATGACTTTCGAACACGACCCGGCCTTGCCGCCGACCCTGGAGGCCGACCGGTTGGGCGGCCCGGCGCGGGCGGTGGTGCACCTGTGCCGGCACCGCGACGGCCCGAGGCCGTGGCTGGTGTGGGTGCACGGCGCCGGCCAGGGCGGCACCGAAGACCTGCTGATGTCCGGCATCGGCCGAATACATCGCAAGCTGGGGTTCAACATCGCGATGCCGGTGCAGCCCGGCCACGGGTGCCGGCGCCGGCAATGGCCGGCGTATCCCGACATGGATCCGCTCGGCAACGTCGCGGGAATGATGCGCGTCGTCTCCGAGGTGCGCGCCGTGGCGCGCTGGGCGCGGTCGCAAGCCACCGCCGTTGTGGTGGCCGGGATTTCGATGGGCACCCCGGTGGCCGCGCTGGTTTCGCACCTGGAGAAGCAGATCGATGCGGTGGCCTTGTACACGCCCATCCTGGGGCTCAACGCGATGATTGCGCGACACCTTCAGCGTTGGGGGCCCTCGCGCGACGGATTCCGCGCGTTGCTGGAATCTCCCGTGGTCACCCAGCTGACCTCGGTGATCGATCCCCTGGCGGTCACTCCGTCACCGCCGCCGCAGCGCCGGCTCATCGTCGGGGCATGGCACGACCGGATGGCGATGCGCGAGCCCACGAATGCCTTGCAGGAACGCTGGGCCGGCCAGTTGTACTGGTACGACGGCAGCCACGTCGGGCACATTTTCTCCCGGCGCGTACAGCGCATCACCGACCGGTTCCTGCGTGAGGCGGTGCCCGGCTGATGGCGTCGACGTGGACGGCGCGTTCGGTGGTCGAACTTTACAACCTCGTCGTGTGGAACGAACGCAACATCGAGCTGGCCGAGGAGTTGTTGGGCGACACCGTCATCCGGCACGAGGTCGGTGCGGCGCGCACATTGACGCACGCCGAAGCGGTCCAACGGGTAGTGGACATGTGGCAGGCGGCCGAATCGTTGCACTTCGACCTCAACGTCGTCGTCGAGGGCGACGACGGCGAACACGTGGCGATCGTCTACGACTCGACGATCAGGACCAAAGACGGCACCGAAACCAACATCGCCAGCATCGAGGTGTTCCGCGTGGTCGATGGCAAGATTACCGAGGTTTGGAACTGCGGCTACCAGCAAGGGGTTTGGAATTGAGTGACCGTGCGCTTGATGAATTGGGCTTCTATCTGCTGGCCGGGGCCGGCGGCGAGGGTCCGGCGACATTGATGGACGAGGCCCGCCGCGGCGAGGAACTCGGCTTCGGCACCGCATTCATCTCCGAGCGGTGGAACGTCAAGGAGGCGTCGTCTCTGGTCGGGGCGGCGTGCGCGGTGACCAACCGGATGCAGATCGCCACCGCCGCAACCAATCACAACACCCGCCACCCGCTGATCACGGGATCGTGGGCGACCACGATGCATCGCCTTTCCGGCGGCCGATTCACCCTGGGCGTCGGCCGGGGCATCGCCGCGATCTACGGGGCCTTCGGCATACCGGCGGTGACGACCGCGCAGATGGAGGATTGGGCCCAGGTCATGCGCCGGTTGTGGCACGGCGAGCTGATCTTCAACCACGACGGGCCGATGGGCAAGTACCCGATCCTGTTTCTCGATCCGGACTTCAACGAAGACATCCGGTTAGCCCTGGTGGCGTTCGGCCCCAACACGCTCGCGCTCGGAGGCCGCGTGTTCGACGACGTCATCCTGCACACCTACTTCACCCCGGAGACCCTGCAGCGCAGCGTCAAAACCGTGAAGTCGGCCGCGGAGAAGGCGGGCCGCGATCCCGACAGTGTGCGGGTGTGGTCGTGCTTTGCGACCGTCGGCGACCATCTGCCGGAAGAGTTGCGGCTGAAGAAGACCGTCGCGCGGCTGGCCACCTATCTGCAGGGCTACGGCGACCTGCTGGTCCAAACCAATGACTGGGATCCCGCTGTGCTGCAACGGTTCCGCGAAGACCCGGTGGTCACATCGATCGCGGGCGGGATCGACCACAAGGGCACGGCCGAGCAGATCGAGCACATCGCGACGCTGATTCCCGACGAATGGCTGGAGCCCTCGGCGACCGGGTCGGCGAATGAGTGCGTGGAGCGCATCCGCAAGGAATTCGACTACGGGGCCGACGCGGTCATCATGCACGGCGCCACACCCGACGAGCTCGAGCCGATCGTCACGGCCTACCGTTCCTGACCGCGAAAGTGCAACTGGCGACGCGTTTCCCGAGAGGCGCAGTCGGTAGATGCACTCGCGCGGGGCGAACTTAGGGAAGGATGACGGTTCGGGTCACCGGCTCGGCGGCGGCCTGCCTGCTGGACAGGCCGCGCTTGAGCGAAGCGAGCAGGGCATCGCGCGTCTCCCGGGGATCGATGAGTTCGTCGAACCCCATGTGCTCGGCCGACCGATAGGACGCCTCCAGCTCGGCGTTACGCAGCTTGGCCGAGAGGTCTTCACCGGCGTGTGAGGCGCGGCTCAGCGCCGCGGCGCTCATGGCGCCCATCGTCGCACCGGGATAGGCGAAGGTCGCGACCTGATGGTCGAAACCCAACAGCGACATGACCATCGACCCGAACCCGTACGCCTTACGCAGCGTGAGGTGCAGCTTCAACGTGGTGGCGGCGGTCTGCGCGGCGAACATCCGCGCCCCGGCCCGCAGCACGCCGGTGCGCTCGGATCGGCTTCCGGGCAGCATGCCGGGATTGTCGGCGAGGAACACGATCGGCAGGTGGAAGGAGTCGGCCACCATGATGAAGTGGGCCGCCTTGTCCGCGGCGTCGGCGTCGATGGAGCCCGCGAGCACCTGGGGCTGGTTGGCCACCACCGCGACCGGGTGGCCGCCGAGGTGGGCGAGCGCGCAGATGATCGCCCTGCCGAACTGGGGCTGAACCTCTAGCCAGTCGGGGCTGTCGAAGACCACATCGAGCACGGCGCGCATGTCGTATACGCGGCGGTTGTCCCGGGAGACGATGTCGAGCAGCTCCGGTGTCGGTCGCGGGTCGCAGGCCTCACCCGCGGGTAGCGGCGACGGGTACGACCATGCGCTCGGCGGGAAATATGACAGGTAGCGACGGACGTCCTCGAGCACCGCTTCGTCGTCCTCGGCGACATTGTGGATCACGCCGCTGGGCAAAGCGACGCCCGGTCCGCCGAGGTCCTCCTTCGAAATGTCTTCTCCGGTGGACTCTTTGACGACGGGCGGACCGGCGGTGAAGATCGCGCCCTGCCTGCTCATGATCCGGAAGTCGCAGACCGGCGCCACCAGGGCGCCGTGCCCGGCCGAGGGGCCGAGGACGGCGGCGACGGTCGGGACGCGGCCGGAGCATTGCGCCTGGGCGAGCAGGTCGGTCGGGGTGCGCCCGTAATGGCCGCCGGTGGGGCGAAAGCCGGCACCTTCGAGCAGCATGACCAGCGGGATCTTGTCGCGCAGCGCCAGTTCGGCGATGCGATAGCGCTTGGAATTGCCGCCCGGCCCGATGCTGCCGGCCAGGGTGGTGAAGTCCTCGGCGCCCAGCATCACCGGCGAGCCGTTGATCTCACCGGAGCCGACGATCAGGCCATCAGCGGCGATCTCGCCACCGACCAGGGTGCCGAGTTCGCGGAACGTGCCCGGGTCGAGAAGGTACTCGATCCGCGCGCGAGCGTCGAGCTTCCCCTTGTTGTGGTGCTTGTCGAGCCGCTCCGGCCCGCCCATTTCGAACGCGCGCTGACGGCGTCGCTCGAGATCGCCGAGCGTTTCTCCCCAGTCCTGGGCTTTTGGCATGCCTATGTCCTACCTCATGGAGGATTCGTCGCGCGAGCAGTCCTATGGTGGCACCCGCCACGATTGCAGGGTCACATACTGGATTGCTTACTGTAAAGTTACCCGCATGCCTGACGCCCCGCGCCTCAAGGTCCGTTTTCCGCTGGCGTGGGCGCCCCGAATCGAGGAGTTTCACCAGTGAGCACAACCACGATGGACGAGGCCGCCAACTTGCTGGCGGACCCGTTGGCGTACACCGACGAGCAGGGCCTGCATGCGGCACTGACTCACCTGCGCGCCAACGCTCCGGTGTCATGGGTGGAGGTCCCGAACTACCGGCCGTTCTGGGCGATCACCAAACACGCCGACATCATGGACATCGAGCGTGAGAACATGCTCTTCACCAACTGGCCGCGACCGGTGTTGACGACCGCGGAAGGCGACGAGATGCAGGCCGCCGCCGGCGTTCGCACCCTGATTCACCTGGACGACCCGCAGCACCGGGTGGTGCGCGCGATCGGCTCCGACTGGTTTCGCCCAAAGGCGATGCGGGCTTTGAAGGTTCGCGTCGATGAACTGGCCAAGATCTACGTCGACAAGATGATGGCGGCCGGTCCCGAATGCGACTTCGTTCAGGAAGTCGCCGTCAATTACCCGCTCTACGTGATCATGTCACTGCTGGGCCTGCCCGAGGCCGACTTTCCCCGCATGCTCAAGCTGACCCAGGAACTGTTCGGCAGCGATGATTCCGAGTTCAAGCGCGGTAGCTCCAGTGAGGATCAACTGCCGGCGCTGTTCGACATGTTCCAATACTTCAACGGTGTGACGGCGTCGCGCCGCGAGCATCCGACCGAGGATCTCGCCTCGGCGATCGCCAACGCCCGCGTCGACGGCGAGCCGCTGTCGGACATCGACACCGTGTCCTACTACCTCATCGTCGCCACCGCGGGCCACGACACCACCAGCGCCACCATCTCCGGTGGCCTGCAGGCGCTCATCGAGAACCCGGATCAGTTGCAACGCCTGCGCGACAACCTCGACCTGATGCCCCTGGCCACCGATGAGATGATCCGCTGGGTCACCCCGGTCAAGGAATTCATGCGGACCGCCGCCGAGGACACCGTCGTGCGCGGAGTGCCCATCGCCGCAGGCGAATCCGTGCTGCTGTCGTACGTATCGGCAAACCGCGACGAGGACGTCTTCCACGAGCCGTTCCGCTTCGACGTCGGTCGCGACCCCAACAAGCATCTGGCTTTCGGTTATGGCGTGCACTTCTGTATGGGTGCGGCCCTGGCCCGCATGGAGGTCGGCAGCTTCTTCTCAGAGCTGCTGCCACGCCTGAAATCCATTGAGCTGACCGGTGACCCCGAGCTGGTCGCCACCACCTTCGTCGGCGGCCTCAAACATTTGCCCGTTCGTTACTCACTGGCCTGATCGCGTTCGACACCGGCGCGACGGTGCGGTGGTGATCGATACACTTCTGCCGTGACGTCAAAGACGATCGTCATCACGGGCGCCAGCGACGGCATCGGTGCGGCGGCGGCGCGCCGGATCAGCCGCGGCGGCGACAATGTGGTGCTGGTGGGGCGGTCGGAAAGCAAGACCGCGGCCGTGGCCGCGGAGTTGGGCGCCCACTATTTCGTGGCCGACTTCGCTGAGCTGTCCCAGGTCCGGGCCCTGGCGGACAAAATCCGGTCACAGTCCCACGTATCGACGTGTTGGGCAACAACGCCGGGGGAGTGTTCTCCAAGCTGCAGCGGACGGCCGACGGCCATGAGATCACGTTTCAGGTCAACTACCTGGCATCGTTCTTGCTCACCACGCTGTTGCTGGACGTGCTCATCGGCTCGCATGCCACGATTGTCAATACCTCCAGCTCGTCGCAGCGGCTGCTGCGCAACGTCACGTTGGCCGATTTCGACACCACGGACCGCCGCCGGCCCAGCACCGCCTATGCGCTGGCGAAATTGGCAAACATCTTGTTCACCAGGGAATTACACCGGCGCTATCGCAACGACGGCCTTTCGGTTGCGGTGGTCCACCCCGGCTTCGTGAACACCAACATCGGTCACTCGTCGGGCTCGCGCTTTCTGACGACCATGCAGCGCACGCCGGTCAGCCGGATCATCGCCACCGCGGACAGGGGCGCCGACCAGTTGGTCTGGCTGGCTACCAGCTCGCCCGGCATCGACTGGACCGTCGGGGAGTACTACGTGAAAGGCAAAGTCGCGAAAGCCAATCGCGCGGCCGATGACCCCGTTCTGGCGCGCGAACTGTGGGTGCGCACGATGGCCAAGGTCGGATAGGGCCTTCGGCGGCCGGTCAGGCGATCCCGAAATCGATGATGCCCCGGACGATTGTGCCGTTGAGCAGATCGTCGTAGGCGTCGTTGACCTCGTCGAGGCGATAGCGCTTGGTGATCATCTCGTCGAGCTGCAACTGGCCGGTCTCATACAGCCTCGCCAACCTGGCGATGTCCGCCTTCGGGTTACAAGAGCCGAAGATGGTGCCCGCCAACGTCTTATTGGTCAAGATAAAGTCCTGCAGGTCGATGTTGACCGACCGGGTCAACTGCGACGTCATGCCGGTGAGCACACAGGTGCCGCCCTTGCGGGTGAGCCGCACCGCATCGCGGACGTCGTCGGCGGTGATCAACGATGGCGAGACCACCACGGCGTCGGCCATCACCCCGTACGTCAGGCCCCGCACCAGGTCCAGCGCCTCGGCGATCGTCGCCACGCTGTGCGTCGCACCGAATTGCAAAGCCGATTTCTGTTTGAAGTCAACAGGATCGACGGCGACGATTTGTGCGGCGCCGTTGATCCGGGCACCCTGGATCGCGCCCGTGCCGATCCCGCCGACACCGATCACCACGACGGTATCGCCGGCCCGCATGTTGGAGCGGTTGGCGACGGAACCGTATCCGGTCGGGATGGCGCAGGACAGCAGCGCGCTCGACGCCAGCGGCAGGTGCTGCTCGATCTTCACGAGCGAATTCGTCGATACCACAGTGTGTTCGGCAAAGGCGCCGATCTTGGAAATATGGCCCAGCTTCCGGCCGTCGGCGGTGTGGTGGCGGAACGTGCCGTCGGTCGGCATTCCCGGAACCATGGTGCCAATACCTTGGTCGCAGAGGTACTCGATTCCACTGGCACACCAACGGCATTGGCCGCACACGGCGACGAAGGACATCACCACGTGGTCACCCGGCGTCAAATCGGTGACGCCGGGCCCGACCTCACGCACGATGCCGGCGCCTTCGTGGCCGCCAATGGTCGGGAACATGGTGGGCAGCCCGAGGGATCGCATCACCTCGTTGGGGGCCGACATGTCACCTTTGAGGATGTGGTCGTCGGAGTGGCACAGGCCGGCGGCCGCCATCTGCACCAGGACTTCACCGGCCTTGGGCGGATCCAGTTCGAATTCTTCGACAGACCACGGCCCGCCCACGTCGTGCAGGATCGCTGCGCGGCTTTTCATACGGCGGGCGCGAAGGTGACCGGAAGCTTGTTCGGCGACCGGAAGGTGAGCCCGACGATCTTGGATTCCTCGCCGGTTCCGTCGTCGGGCATCCACGCCAAACTCTCGACGCGGTCGAACAGGCTGTTCAGCATGACCCGTGTTTCCAGTCGTGCCAGGTGCATGCCAAGGCACATGTGAATGCCGCCCGCAAAGGCGATGTGGGCTTGGCGCGGGCGACGGATGTCGAACGTGTTGGGGTCGGTCCAGCGGCTCTCGTCGCGATTGGCCGAACCCATACACATGTCGATCTGCGCGTCGGCCGGGATTGTCTTACCGCCGATTTCGACCTCTTCGGTCGTGGTCCGCATCACCATGGTCAAGGGCGTTTCGAACCGCAGGCCCTCCTCGATCGCCATCGGCAGCAATGACCGGTCCTGACGGACCATCGCCAACTGCTCGGGATGGGTCAGCAGCAGGTACAGCAGATTGCCCGACGAACGATAGGTGGTCTCCAGTCCGGCGGGAAGCAGCAACCGCAAGAAGGCGATGATGGCCTCGTCGGTGAGCTTCTCGCCGTCGATCTCTGCGGCGACCAGGTCGCCGATGATGTCGTCGGTGAGCTTGCGCCTGCGCTGCTCGACCTGCTTGAGGAAGTAGTCGTAGAGCTCGTTGGCGGCGTTCAACCCCGCCTCGATATCGGTCGGGATCGAGATGAGGTCGAGCGACAGTCGGCGGAACAGGTCGAGATCTTCGGCGGGGAGGCCGAGCAGCGTGGAGATGATCCGCGTCGGGAACTCGAAGGTCACCGCCTTCACCAGATCCGCCTGGCCGTCGTTTTTGATTTCTTCGACGAGCTGATCGCACACCGGCCCGATGACCGACGGCTCCCAGCGTGCCAGCGCGGTGGCGCGAAAGGCCTTCGCCACCAGGTTGCGATGGTCGTGGTGTTCCCGGCCGCCCATCGCCAAAATGGTGTGCCCCATTACCAATCCGATGGTCTTGTCGTAGGCGGCCGACGTGAAGACCCGGTCGTCGCGGAAAGCCTGGGACACGCCGTCGTAATCGAACAGGACCCACTCGTCGTCGGGCCGCAATTCCTCGGGCAGCTGGCCGGAATCGGCCAGGGAACCGTGCCAGACCGGGTCCGTGCGCCGCATGTGCTCAAAAAACGGATAGGGACTGGTTTCGCCGGTGAAGTCGAGCGGGGGGACCACGGGCTGACTGTTCGGGTCAGTGCTGAGCGTCATCAGCGCTTCCTCCTGGAAACAACCGAGTAAGGCCGTTCGCGCGGACCGATTGCCGACCGCCCGCGAGTCCACGGCGGGTTAGTATCGAGCGGAATTTAGCTATCATAGTATAAATAGCAACGAAGCCCAACGCCGGCTTGTGCGCGATCGTCCGCGCCGCCGGCCCGGGAATCTTCTCGCGGCGCTTGATACCTCGTCTGCGCCACCTAAAAGCGCAGGTCTACCTTGAAGGTGGCTTCCGGCGCGCCTCCCTGGCCGGGACCGCCGACGAGCCTGCATGACGAGCCGGAGAAAACGAGTAGGTATGACACAGACGAACCTGGCCCGGCCACACGGCCTTACCCGCATCGACCCGGTGTTGCGCGATGCCGCCGTTGAGTTAGGCGCCTTCGAGTTCCGCGCCGAGACGCTGCCCGCCGAACGGGAGCACGCCAACCTGCTGGCCGCCCAGCGCGCCGCAGCGGCCGACGCCAGTGGCGTCTGGATCGACTCCCGCTCCTTCGCGGGGCCGGATGGCCGGCCGCTGGGTCTGCGTTTGTACCGCGGTGGTACCGGATCCGCAGCGCCCCTGGTGCTGTACGCCCACGGCGGTGGGTTCGTCACCGGGAACCTGGAGACAGACCATGCGCACTGCGTGGAGTTGGCCCGCGATGGCGGCTGTCTGGTGATCTCCGTCGACTACCGGCTGGCGCCCGAGAATCCCTGCCCGGCGGCGCTGGACGATGTCGAAGCGGCCTTCCGTTACGCGGTCGAGAACAGCGCGGAGTTGGACGCCGACGCCAGCCGCATCGCGGTGATGGGCCGGGACGCCGGGGCGGCGCTGGTCGCCGGCCTGACCCAGCGCATGTTCGACCAGGAGGGGCCGCCCATCCTGATGCAGATCCTGCACCAGCCGATGCTCGACTCCGACGCCACACCGTCGCGTCGCGAATTCCAGCGCACCCCGGGTCTCAATGGTCCGGCCGTGAGCCGGGCGTGGAACCACTACCTCGGCCACGCCAGCGCCAGTGGACAACACGTCCCCGCGCACCGGGCGAACCTCGAGGGGCTGCCACCCACGTTCGTCAGCTGCTCCGAGATCGATCCCTGCCGCGACGAGGCCATCGACTATGCCAACCGGCTCCTGCATGCCTATGTCCATACCGAATTGCATGTGATTGCAGCGACCTTCAACGGCTTCGACTCGATGGTGCCGGATTGGATTGTTTCCCAGGAGAACCGGGCGCTGCATGCCCAGGCGGTACGCCGTGTGTTCGCCATGTAGCGCGATTCGCGCGGCTAACCCGGGCGGCGTCGGCGATTCCCCGCGGCGGACACTCGGCATCACTTTTACCGACTGAACTCCGGTATCTCTTACCGTATTGCGCGTTGCTAACATCAGAAACGCCAGCCAACCGAGGACCGATCGGGCGGATGATCAAATACCCAAACCGTTTCCGTTGCACCCGCAGCGATCGAATGCCAAGAAGGACCCCCTCGGCGCCATGACCACCCTCGATTCTCCCGAAAAGATCCTTTTCACCTCGACCACCCAAGCTTTTCTCGAAAAGGAAGCGCCGCTGCGCCGAGTACGGGAGCTACATGCCGAGGGTGCGTCGTTTGATCCGGCATGGTGGCGGCGCGCCGCCGAGCTCGGCTGGACGGGCCTGCTCGTTCCGGAGGAACTGGGCGGCGGAAGCGTTTCGGAGAGCGGCCTAGCCGATCTGGCGATGGTCGCCGAACAACTCGGAAAGACGGTGGCGCCCGGGCCGCTGTACCCGGTCAGCACCGTGCTGTCGGCCCTGGCGGAGTGCACGAACTCCGAGGCGCACGCGGACACCATCGAGGCGCTGATATCGGGTGAGACCGTGGCGTCGTGGGCGGTGTGTGAGCCCGGCAAGGGCTGGGCGCCGCTGGAACCCTCGGTGACGGCGACCCAAACCGACGCCGGTTACCGCATCGACGGCAGCAAGGACCGCGTCGAGGCGGGCGCCCAGAGCACGGTGCTGCTGGTGGTGGCGCGCTGTGGCCCGAATGCCGCTGAGATTCGCCAGTTTCTGGTCCCGACGGACGCGCCCGGCGTCAGCATCGAGCCCCAACAGTCGGTGGACCTGGTCAAGCAATACGCCCGGGTGCACTTCGACGGCGTCGTCGTACCGCAGTCCGCGGCCGTCGGCACGGCCGACGAGACCGCCGCACTGGTCGATCGACAGAGCCAGATCGCCCAGGTGTTGCAGTGTGCCGAAGTGGTCGGCGTCCTGCAAACGGTGTTTGACTTCACCACCCAATGGGCGCTGGACCGGCACACATTCGGTCGGCCGCTGGCGTCGTACCAAGCCCTCAAACACAAGTTCGCCGACATGAAGCTGTGGCTGGAAGCCTGCCGGGCCACCACCTGGGCGGCGGTGGCCGACGTGGCCGCCCGCGCGCCGCAGGCGGGTCTGTCGGCCAGCATCGCCAAGTCTTACGTGGGGGAGATGGCAGGTCAGATTGTCCAGGCTTGTGTGCAGATGCACGGCGGCATCGGCGTCACCTGGGAGCACGACCTGCACCTGTATCTTCGCCGGGTTGCGTTGTACCGCGGCATGTTCGGGACGCCCGAGGAACATAATCTGCGGGTGTACGAGTTCGAAAAGGCGGGTCGTTCGGACAGATGACGCACAACGAATCTGTCGCAGAGTTCGCGGCCCGGGCCAGGGCTTGGTTGGCCGACAACCTGCCCGCCATCGACCGCGAGTCCCCGCCACCGGCCCCGCGGGACGACGAGCGGGCATGGCTCAGGGCCCGGGAACTCCAAAAGCGCTTGTACGACGGCGGATTCGCCGGCATCTGCTTTCCCCGCGAGTATGGCGGCCTGGGGTTGGACTACGAATACCAGAAGGCATTCGACGCCGAAACCCTCGACTACGAAATGCCGTTGATCCTCAACACCCCGACGTTCACCATCTGCTGCGCCACGCTGCTCGACACCGGCAGTGAAGACCAGAAGAAGCAGCACATCGCCGCCGCGCTGCGCGGCGAAGAAGTGCTGGTGCAGTTGTTGAGCGAACCCAGCGGCGGATCGGACCTCGCCGGCGTCCTCACCCGGGCCGAACGGCATGGCGACCGGTGGATCATCAACGGGGCCAAGACCTGGAGCACGAGCGCGTTCGCCGCCGATTACGGCCTGTGTCTGGCCCGCACGAATTGGGATGTGCCTAAGCACGAAGGCCTGACCATGTTCTTGGTGCCCATCGCTCACCCGGGAATCACGTTGCGGCACATCACCATGCTCAGCGGTTCCACTGAGTTCTGCGAGGAGTTCCTCGACGGGGTCGATGTCGGAGGCGAAGCCGTCGTCGGGGAAGTCGACGGCGGCTGGGCGGTGGCCTCACGACAGCTGTACCACGAACGCCGAGCGGTGGGGCAGGGCTCCGAGTTCGCCAGCGGCAGCGGCAGCGAGGGAGGCAACGCGATCCCGGTCGATTACGTGAGCCTCGCCGAGAAGACCGGGCAAGCCGACAACCAGCGCGTGCACGAAAAGGCCGGTCGGGTCCTGGTGCACCGGGCGGTGGCCGAGCAGTTGATCGGCCATGTGTACCGCAGCGTCAGAGACGGCATACTGCCGCCGGCGGCCGGAACGCTCATCAGGCTGTTTCACTCCGAGACCGTGACCACGGACGTCGACACCGCGTTGGAGATCGCCGGAAGCGCCGGCGTAGTCGGGGAGCAGGGCGCCGGCCTGGAGGCTGGACTGCGCTATTTGTCCCGGCAGACCGTCGCCATCGGCGGCGGCACAACGGAAATGGCCCGCAACGTCATCGGCGAACGGGTGCTGGGTTTCCCCCGCGAATATGCCGCCGACCGCGGGGTGCCGTTCAACCAGGTGCGGCACGGCGGGCGATCGGAGCGGACTTAGCCTTCGGCGACGACGTTCTCGGCGAGGCCGCTGACAACCGGGATTTGCACCAGCGACAACACGTGGTGCGCCGGACTTCCGGGCGGGGCCACCAGCACGTACTCACTGCCCTGTCGGCGCGCCCGCTCCCCGGCGGCGGCAAGAGCGCTGACACCCGCCGACCCCAGATGGGTGACCGCGCTGAGATCGATCGTCAACGGTACGACGCCGGAACGGCTTTCGACCGCGATCTGACGATCCAGGGTGGACGCGGTGTTGGAATCGACGTCACCACTGACAACGATTCGGCCCGGTTCGGTGACCGCGGAGACGAATTCGGAGCTGCCCGTCCGTCGACTGGATGCGCGACTGACCAGCGAGTCGGTGATGAACTCCGCCGGTCGCGAAAGGTGGTGCGTAACACTGGCCGTCGTCCCGCCGGGGCCATGACTGACATGGGACTGCGACACCAGCGCTTCGGCCATGGCGAGACCCCGGCCCCGGCCCGTCCCGCCTTCGCGGTGATCCTTCCACTGTCCGCGGTCGATCACCGAGACATGCAGATCGCCGCCGCCGGACAGCGTCGCTTCGACGACGACGCCGTCGGTGACCTCGGTGGCATACCCGTGCTCGACCGCGTTCTCGACGAACTCCGAGATCGCGTGGACGACATCGGAGATGTCATCCGCGTCGGCGCCGATCTCCGACAGCCACTGCCGCAGCCGGGTACGCACCGCGCGAGCGGCGTGCAGCGTCGCGTCCAAAGTCATGTTCAGCGGCGCGAGCGGTGTCCGGCGTTGCGCCGCAAGGAGTGTCACGTCATCGTTGTAGCCGGTCGAGCGCAGCAGTAATTCCAGCGTCTCCGAACAGATGCGGTCGATCGGTCGTACCGATGATTCGATGACGAAGCCGCGCTGGCCCCCGGCGATATTCGCGGCCAGCTCGGCGAACTCGGCGGTGCTGGCGCCCAGCGGCCGGCCGGGGCGTTCGATCAGGCCGTCGGTGTACAGCAGGATCGAGTCGCCCACGCCGAGGAATTCGGTGCGTACCGGAAACCCGGTGCCGCTGCCGAGCGGACCCCCGCCGGACGGTTCGAGATAGCGCGAGGTCGCGTCCGACGTCACCAGCAGCGGCGGTGGGTGTCCGGCGGTGCAGTACTGGAATTCGCCGGTGGCGAAGTCGAGCGCGCCGACGCAGATCGTGGCCGTGTTCGAACCGGGCACATGCTTGCGGAACCTGTCGACCGCCTCGAGCGCCTCGGCGATCGGATATCCCGCCACGACCTGCATCCGCAGCGCGGTCCGCAGTTGCGACATCACCGCGGCCGCTTCGACGCCATGGCCGACGACGTCACCGACGACGAGAATCAGGCGGTCCCCCAGGGGGATCGCATCGAACCAGTCGCCGCCGGCTGCGGTGTCCTGTGCGGCGACAAGATACTGCGCCGCCACGTCCGCGCCGGGAATGACGGGCACCGACGGTGCCAGCAACGCCTGCTGCATGACGGTGGCGGAATCGCGGGCGTTGCGGTAGCGCTCGGACAACTCCTGCAGGCGCGCTTCGGCGGCCATCCGCGTCTGCACCCGCTCGGTGACGTCGGTGAAGGCCAGCTGCACGCCCTCGACCGAGCCGTCCTCCGCGCGCCGAGGCGTGACGACGAAGTCGAAGAAATGTTCCTGGGCGCGCCCCGCCGCTTCGAAGTCGGCCTGCACCCGCCACTCGGTTCCCGACTGCGGCTCGCCCGTTTGGTATACCCGGTCGAACATCTGGATGATTTCCTGGCTCACCAGCTCGGGGTAAACGTCGCGCGTTAGCAGCCCGATCGAGTCGATAGGCGGACTGAGTGTGCGGTAAGCCGCGTTGACCGCGACAAATCGGTGGTCGGGCCCCTCGAGGCCCACCAACAGCATCGGGACGTTCTCGAAGACGCGCCGCACGTCGTCGGCCGTACCGACGGTTCTGTCCCAGTCTTTTTCGGCCACCATCTGGCCGCCTCCTAGGAGTTTTCGACGGGCCTGCGGATAAAGGAGAGTCGTAAACCGGGTCAAATGAATTGACCTATTTTGCACACGTAGATGTTCAGATTAGCAATGGTATTAGGTGCATATCGCAAGGGTTTGATACCGGCGTGTTACCTCAACACATTGGGCGACCGCCTAAAATTGACGTTCCCGCAAATCGATAGCCGTCAACGATCGGAACGCCCGTACGCGGAAACGGGTTGCACGAGTGCACCATCGGCGCGTCCGGCACGCCCGTCACCGGGCCTGTCCACGGGTGCATTCCGAAGACCGGCGACGTGTCGCCCGCGAGCGGTCCGCGAGGCTTCGCCCAAAACCACGGGCGCACACACAATTTCGGCCGTCGCCGGACTGAGCCCGGTCAGCGATCAGGCCGAGACGGGCTTCTTCGAAGCAGGCGCGGACACCTTCATCAGTTTCATCATGTTGCCGCCCATGATCTTCGCCTTGTCCTCATCGCTGAAGTCGGCGAGCTCGTCGACGAAGGTGATGGGGTCTTTCAGACCCTCCGGGTGCGGCCAGTCGGACCCGAAGACCACCCGGTCGGTGCCCACCATGTTGACGATCTCGGCGAATCGGTCCTCCCAGAAAGGGCTGACGTAGACGCACCGCTTGAACGTCTCGATCGGGTCTTCGGCGAATGCCTGCGGCATCTTCTTGTAGACACCCTTGAGGCCCCTGAACAGCGTCGGCACCCAGTCGGCGCCGTTCTCGATGGACAGGATCCGCAGGTCGGGATTGCGGGTCAGCGCGCCGTGGCAGATCAAGGCGCCGAACGCGTCCTCGATGGGGCGATGCCCCATGGCCAGGCTGCGGAAGGCGGTCGGCTTGAACGGCAGGAATTCGTCGCCCGGCTCCCAGATGTTGAGCAATTCGGAGTAGCCGCTGTCCGACGCGTGCATCGACACCGGGATCTCGGCGCGCACGCACGCCTGCCAGAACGGGTCGAACTCTTCGAGCCCGAACGACCGGCTGCCGCGGTAGCCGGGCACCGGCGCCGGACGGACCAGCACGGTGCGGGCACCACGCTCCAGGCACCACTCCAATTCCTCGAGCGCGCGGTCGACGATCGGCAGGGTGATCACTGGTGTGGCGAAGATGCGGTCGGAGTAATTGAACGTCCACTGCTCGTACATCCACTCGTTGAGCGCGTGGATGACGTCATGGGTCATCTCCGGGTCGTCCTTCATGCGCTCTTCGACCAGGCTGGCCAGTGTCGGGAACATCAGCGCGAAGTCGATGCCGAGTTCGTCCATGACCTCCAGGCGTGCGCCCGGTTCCCGGAAGGCGGGGATGGCTTTCATTGGCTCGCCGAGGATTTCGCGGTAGCTCTTGCCCTGTGAGCCGTTGCGGAAGTAGTCCTCCTGGGCGCCCGGGCGGGCCACCACCTCGAACGTCGGGTTGGGGATGTAGTCGCTGATGTGGCCGCGCACCACGATTTTGGTGCGGCCGCGGACCTGCACGTAGTCGATGACGTTCTTGCGCTTGTCCGGCAGGAACTTGGTCAGCGCTTCCTGCGGCTCGTACATGTGGTTGTCCGCGTCGAATACGGGGTAGGGAAGCTCGCGTGAGGGCATGGCGATCTCCTAGCAGAGGCAATTCTCACTGTGTGGTAATGACGTTACCACTTCGGCATAACAAGGCATAAGGGCCTAGCCGTCAGCCCGTAGCCCATTCGTCGGCGTCGGGCCGTTGATGATGGCGAAATTCACCGTGGCCGTGGCGAGGAGTTCGTCGTCGCCGTCGCCGTCGCCGAAGATGTCCACCTGCATCACCATCGCCCGCCGGCCGGATCGCAACACTTTGGGCACCGCGAAGGCCGAGCCCTGCCGGACCGGTCGCAGGTAGCGGACAAAGAGGTCCGAGGTGGTCATCGTGGTACCCGGCTGCAGGTAGTCCAGCCCGAATTGCCCGCCGGCCACGTCGACCAGCGTGGCGATCAGGCCGCCCTGCAGCGCGCCGGAGGTATTGACCACCTGCGGGCTGACCGGCATGGTCATGGCGAACTCGCCGTTGCGGCTGCCCGGGCGCATGCCGATCTGACCGAACAGTTCGGCCAGCGACGGGACCGTCGAGACTTCGTCGGTTTCCCGGATGCCGAGGGCGCGGCTGCAGAAGTCGTAGAGCTGTCCGGTGTCGACCGGTGTGCCGTTCAATTCCGAACCGAGCCAGTGCAATCGCTGCGCTCCCATCACCGTCTGCATGACGATGGCGGCGGCCGCACCGACATCCAATCCGGGGTTGAAGACCCCCTCGGTGATGCCCTGGCCGACGATGTCGCGAATCAGCCGGTGCAACGGTGAGAGCACTCGGGCGTAGTCGCGGGGACGGGTCTCGGCCAAGTGCTGGTTGTAAAGGGTCAGCGCCCGATTGAGGCTGTCCTGGGTGCTCGATGCCGGTTGCTGGCTGAGTCGGTCGATGAGCAGTTTCAGTGCCGAGGTGCTGTCCAGTCCCATGGTCTCGGCGCGCCATGCCTGCACCGATTGGGCGATGGTTCTGTCGAACAGCGCCAGCAGCAGTTCGTCTTTTCCGTTGAAGTGTTGATAGAAGGCACGCAGCGACGTCTTGGAGCGGGCGACGACCTCTTGCACGGTGAAGTCGGTGCGTCCCGTTTCCCCCAGAATCGCGACGGCGGTCTTGATGAAGCGGTCGCCGCGCGTCACTTCGGCTTCGTCATTAGGGGCGGTCATCGGCGCTGTGGTCCTTCCGTGGCGCAATCCTTGCGCTCCGAGAATGAGGTTACCGCGATCGGTGGCGTATCCGCGAAGCCCGAACGCGTGGCGATCCTCCTCGGCTGCTGCGGGCCGCGTCGCATCATGCCGAAATCAACTGAGCCTGCCGCCATTCTCAAGGTGTGTTGCTGACGCAAATTTTAATTTTCGGTCAATAAACTTTTGGGCGCAATCGAATATGCCGACCATGTGCGGAGGTGGGCCCGAACCTCACCGTATGGGTACCTGCGCGGCCGTCGCCGAAATAGCGAACTTCGGCGCCGCGCAGATCTCACCATCTCGGCTGCACTTAATCGGAGCGGTATTGACATGTGCCTTTTGGGCGGCATGAAGGACGAACCGGCGTCGCGTTCGGGTTCTTTTCTGGCGCGAATGATCCACGGGTCGCCGGTGCTGATCGTCTTCTTCTGGCTGGGGCTTGCCGTCATCACGAATACCGTTGTGCCGCAATTGGAAAAAGTTGGCAAGGCGCACATGGTGGCGATGGTCCCCACCGACGCGCCATCTATTCAGGCGATGACGCGTATCGGCCAGGTGTTCGGCGAATTCGACACCGACAGTGCGGTCATGATCGTGATCGAAGGCGACAAGCCGCTCGGCGACGCCGCGCACCGGTACTACGACGGGCTGGTCCGCAGGCTTTCCCAGGACAAGCACGTCGAGCACGTTCAGGACCTTTGGGGAGATCCCCTGACGGCGGCCGGCTCGCAAAGCCCCGACGGCAAAGCCGCCTACGTCCAGCTGCACCTGACCGGCAATCAAGGCGAAAACTTGGCCAACCAGTCGGTGACTTCGGTGCGGCACATCGTGGCCACCACGCCGCCGCCGCCCGGCGTGCGGGCCTACGTTGCCGGGGGCGCGGCGGTAACCGCGGACGGGGTCGACGTTGGTGACAAAGGCATCGCCAAGATCACCGCGATCACCGGCGCGGTGATCTTGGCGATGTTGCTCTTCATCTATCGCTCCATCGCCACGGTGATCCTGATCATCGTCACGGTGTCGATTGAACTGGTCGTGGCCCGGGGTTTCGTCGCGGTATTGGCCTCTCACAACGCTTTCGGGCTTTCGACGTACGCGGTCAACCTGCTCGTGGTGATGGCCATGGCGGCCGGCACCGATTACGCCATTTTTGTTGTCGGGCGCTATCACGAAGCGCGCCACGTCGGCGAGGATCCGACGGCCGCGTTCTACACGATGTTTCGCGGGACTGCTCACGTCGTGCTGGGCTCGGGGCTGACTGTTGCCGGTGCGATGTACTGCCTCAGCTTCACCCGGCTGCCGTATTTCCAGTCCCTGGGCCCCCCGTGCGCGATCGGCATGCTCGTCACGGTGTTGGGCGCGCTGACGTTGGGACCGGCCATATTGGTCCTCGGCAGTTTCTTTCGGCTGTTCGAACCCAAGCGACGAATGCGCACCCGGGGATGGCGCCGGCTGGGAACCGCGATCGTGCGGTGGCCCGGACCGATTCTGACGGTGACGACCGCCGTGTCCCTGATCGGCCTGCTCGCCCTGCCCGGCTACAAGACCAATTACGACAACCGCAAGTATCTGCCGGGATCCACCAAGGCCAACGTCGGGTACGACGCCGCCGAGCGGCACTTCCCCAACGCCCGGATGAACCCGGAGCTGTTGCTGCTCGAGACCGACCACGATATGCGTACTCCGGCGACATGCTGGTGCTGAACAGGGTGGCCAGAGCGGTCTTTCACCTACCGGGTATCGCACGGGTGCAAGCGATTACGCGGCCGTTGGGAACGCCCCTCCAACATACGTCGATACCGTTTCTGATCAGTGTGCAAAATGCCGTCCGCATCGAGAACCTGAAGTATCTGAAGGACCAGGCGGCGGACATGCTGAGGCAGGCGGACACGATGCAGCAATCGATCGACACGCTGGAACGCATGTATCAGGTCATGCAGAAGATGTCGGCCACCACCGACCGCACCGACAGCGACATGCACGACATGCTGGCGATCATCGATCAATTGAGAGACAACATCGTCAACATCGATGACTTCTTGCGGCCGATCCGCAGCTATTTCTATTGGGAGCGGCACTGTTTCGATATCCCCATCTGCTGGTCGCTGAGGTCCATGTTCGAATCATTCGACGGCGTGGACCAGGAGACGGCGAAGCTGCGAGAGATCACCGCGGATATGGACATCACGGCTGCGCTGGTGCGCCAGATGCTCACGCAGATTCCACCGCAGATCGCGGTGATGAAGAACATGAAGAACATGGTGTTGAGCATGCACAGCAGCATGTCGTCGTTCTACGACCAGACCGAGGCCATGGCCGAGAATTCCACCGCCATGGGACAGGCGTTTGACGCCGCGAAAAACGATGACTCGTTCTACCTGCCGCCCGAGGCTTTCGAAAACCCGGACTTCAAGCGGATTCTCAAGCTGTTCGTGTCCCCGGACGGCAAGGCCGCCCGCTTCATCATCTCCCATGAGGGCAATCCTGCGACACCGGAAGGCATCTCGCGTGTCGATGGGATCCGGGGGGCGGCGAAGGAAGCGATCAAGGGAACACCCCTGGAGGGCGCCAGGATCTCTGTCGGCGGCCTCGCCGCGCTGTACAAGGACATGCGAGACGGCTCCGAATACGATCTGCTGATCGCCGGGATAGCCGCGACCACCTTGATCTTCATCATCATGTTGATCATCACCCGAAGCGTGGTTGCCGCTCTGGTCATCGTCGGCACCGTATTACTGTCGTTGGGCGCCTCGTTCGGGTTGTCCGTGCTGGTCTGGCAGGACATCTTTCGCATCGAACTGCACTGGATGGTGCTCGCGATGTCGATAATCCTGCTGCTGGCAGTGGGATCCGACTACAACCTGCTGCTGGTTTCGCGGTTCCGGGAGGAAATCGGTGCCGGTTTGAATACGGGGATCATCCGGGCGATGGCCGGCACGGGTGGGGTGGTGACGTCTGCCGGCCTGGTGTTCGCGGCAACCATGTCCTCGTTCGTGTTCAGCGACTTGCGCATTCTGGGACAGGTGGGCACCACCATCGGCCTGGGCTTGTTGTTCGACACGTTGATCGTGCGTTCGTTTCTGATGCCGTCGATCACCGTGCTGCTCGGGCGCTGGTTCTGGTGGCCGCAGCGGGTGCGCTCCCGCCCGGCCAGTCAGCTGTTGGCCCCCGTGGGAAGCCGCGGCCTAGTTCGTTCCCTGCTGTTGCCGACCAACGGGACCAACGGACAGTCACCGGCCGCCGATCGGCTCCCGCCCACGGCGCTTCGCTAACGTCACGCACCTTTGCCAGACGCGGCGTTCAGCCGCCCCGGGCCTCGATCATCGCCGAGCGGTTGACCTTGGTTGCCGCGGTGCGCGGTATCGCGTCGACGAATTCGACCGTCTTGGGCGCCTTGTAGGGGGCGAGGCGGCTCTTCGCGTACTCGATTACGCGCTGTTCGGTGAGGGGCTCGGCGCCGTCGGCGCGCTGGATCACCGCGTGCACGCGGCGCCCCCACTGCGGGTCGGCAAGGCCGATCACGACGACGTCGGCGATTCCGGGGTGGCCGGCGAGCGCCGACTCGACTTCGGCCGGAAAGACATTGGCACCGCCACTGACGATCATGTCGACGCGACGGTCCACGATGTAGAGAAAGCCGTCCTCGTCGAGGTGGCCCATGTCGCCGGCGGAGCGAAAGCCGTCCTCGGTCGACGGCAGCGGGGGCGCGCCACCCAGGTAGCGGTACCCCGCGCTCATCGGCGCCCGCAGATACACGTCCCCGTCCTCGCCGGGGCCCAGCGGCCGTTTTTCGGCGTCCAGAATCCGGATCTCGGTGTCCCGGAATCCGCGACCCACGCTGCCCGGGTGGGCGAGCCACTCGTCGCCGCGCAGGGCGGTGAGCCCCAGGTTTTCGGTCATGCCGTACGCCGTCACGATCTGCTCCGGGCTGAGCAGTTCGAACCAGGTATATAGGAGCGACGGCGGCATCACCGCCGCGCCCTGCAGGATGAAGACGATGCTGGACAGGTCGCGCTGCCGGACGTCGGGCCGGGCCGCGATGCGCGCCAGCATCGTGGGCGTGGCCGTGAAGTTGGTGATCCGAAAGCGTTCGATCACATCGAGAGCCAGTGCGGCGTCGAACTTTTCGAGTATGACCAGATGGTCGCCCGCCAGCAGCATGAGGAAGGTGGCGAAGCCGTTGGTGTGATACATCGGCGCGGGCACCATGATGGTCTGCGGCTGGGCCACCGGTGTCCAGTTCGACAAGAACGGCTCACCCTGCTGGGGGATCCACAGCGACGGCGCCAGGTTGAGGATCACCTTGGGCACGCCGGTGGAACCGCTGCTGCAAATCCCGTTGGCGGTGGGGGAGACGGCCACCGGCAGGGGGCCGTCGGGCTCGCCGGCCGCGCGGGCGTCGAGCTCCCAGCGGCTCTTTTCGTCGACGACGACGGCCGGGTCGATCACCTCGCGCACCCGGTCACGCTCCCACTCGGGGAGGTCCCAATGCATGGGCACCGGAACCGCGCCGATCTTCCAGCAGCCCAGCGTCGCCAGCACCAGATGCTGGGAGTTCGGAATAGCAAGCGCCACAAGGGAACCGGTCGCAGCCCCGGTGGCGGCAAGTGCCCGGCCCCACTGGTTGGCGCGGGCGTCGAGCTCACCGAACGTCAACGACTGGACGGTCCCGTCCAGCGCCACGATCGTGACGGCGGGGTCATCCCGACGCTGTTCGGCGAGCTCTTGCAGCTTGGTTCCGAACGGGACCCCGTCCGCGAAGGGGTTCGCCGGCGCTTCGGCCGCGACAGGTTCGGTGCTCAACTGCGCCGCTCCTTCTCGTCGCCGGGACAACTCATGCCGATACCGGCTCGCTGAACAGCGTCTCCAGCGACCCGTCCGACACGCTGGGGATCAGGCGAAGGGCGAGTTCCTCGGTGCCCACGGGCAACCGGATCAGCGGCTGGGTGTGCCGGTCGAGCACGCTGACGTCGGACTCGTCGCAGAAACCCAGCGCCCCGAGCAGCTGGTGGGACGTGCGCATCACCTGCCGCGCGGTGTCGGCGGCCTTGAGCCGAAGGACCAGGGCATCGGCCGAATGGATCTGCGCCGGCAGTGATTCCGGCCGGCAGATCGTGTACTTCGCGAGTTCATGGAGTCCGCGGACCGCCACGGCGGCGTCCGCGACGGCGAACCTGACGGCCTGAAAGTCCGCGAGTGGCTTGCCGAACTGAATCCGGGCGCGCACATGGTCGGTGACAATCTGCAACGACTGCTGCACCGCCCCCAGAATCCGCCATGATCCCAGCACGAGATGAAGGTTAACGTCGGCGGCTCCGACGCTTCCCTCGGGTGCGCTCAGAGTGGCCGGAACCAGGAACGGCCCCAGCTTGGCGCCGGTCCGCGCCGCCGGCCGCGGCCGATACCGATTGCCGTCCAGGTCCGCGGCGATCCAGTCACCGGCCAGGTCGCCGTGGTCGATGCGCGGGGCTTTCGGATTCACCAGGGCCAGGCGCGCGCCGTCGATCGCCAGCAGCTCCTCCACCAGTGGATAGGACAGCACCGTGGCGCCGGCGGCCTGGCACAGCACCGCGGCGGCCAGCAGATCGTCCGGGGCCGAGCGCACGTCGAGGTCGAACGCGCCCACCTCGTTCAACGCGGCGCGGGCCGCGTCGCGGACGGTGTCGTCGGTCTCGGCGCGCAGCGCCGCCGGCGGTCCACCCAATCGGATGAGCCGCTTGCCGGCGACGGCGGCGAAGTCGCTGATGTCTTGCGGCAGATCGGTTTTCACCGGCTCGCTCCCAACACGTCTCGTGCCACCAGCATCTTCTGCACTTCGATGGTGCCCGATGCCACGGTGGCTGCCTGTGCATAACGCCAATGGTCTTCGATCGCCCCGTGCAGTGCGGCGGAACTGCCGCTGTCCAGCGCCGCGGGGCCCAGCACGTCGAACAGCAGCTCGGCCACCTGCTGATCGAGGGTCGTCGTGACGATGCGAGCGGCGCTGGCGGCCGCGCCCGCCGCCGGATCGTCCTGCAGTGACACGGCGCGATAGGCCAGCAGCCGGGCGACTCGTAGGTCGACCAGCGCCCGCACCCATCGGGTGCGAATCGTCTCGGACAGTTCGTTCCACTCGTCGCCGAGCTGGCTGCGCATGCGTTCGAGCAGCGACTCGCACCGCGCGTACCGGGCGATGCCCACCCGCTCGAAAGCCAGCGCTTCGCGCATCACCCGCCAGCCGTCGCCGACCTCGCCGAGCACGTCGCCGGGAAACGCCTGCACGTCGTCCAAAAACATCTCGTTGAGGTGGTGCGGGCCCAGCATCGACGGGATCGGCCGGACGGTGAAGCCCGGCCGGTCCATCGGGATCAGAAACAGGGTGAGCCGCTTGTGTTTTGGAGCGTCGGGGTCGGTGCACGCCGCCAGCACGCACCAGGAAGCCATCAGCGCGTACGACGTCCACACCTTCTGGCCGGTGATGCGCCATCCGTCACCGTCGGGAACGGCGCGGGTACGCAACGACACCAGGTCGGTTCCGGCTTCGGGCTCGGAAAAGCCCTGGCACCAGATGACGTCCCCGGAGGCGATCGCCGCCAGGTGTTTGGCTTTCTGTTCCTCGGTCCCGTAACGCATCAGCGCCGGACCAACCCAGTTGATCCCCATGTACTGCGGACCGCGAGGCTCGTGTTGGGCCCACATCTCCTCGCGCAGCACCGTCTGCTGCCAAACCGAACCACCGCCGCCACCATGCTCTTTCGGCCACGCCAGCGCCAGCAGTCCCTCGGTGGCCAGCAGTTTGCAGAAGGTCTCGGTGGTGGCGAGGTCCTGCGGATTTTCGGTGCACGCACCGAGGAAGTCGGCGGGGATATGGTTGGCGACCAGCTCGCGCAGGTGGTTTCGCAGTTGGCCGGCGTCGTCGCCGAGGTCGTAATCCATCGTGGTCATCCCTTCGGCAGCCCGAGCAGTCGCTCGGCGATGATGTTGCGCTGCACCTCCGACGTTCCGCCGTAGATGGTTGCGGCCAGCGCGTCCTGGCGTTCGAACAGCAGATCCGGGTCGGCGGCCGACTCCGGGCCCGCGGCGGCCGCGCCGAGTTCCCAAACACGCTGCAAGGTAAGCGATCCGAGCAGCTTCATGGTGTCGGCTTCCGGGCTGGGCCGTCCCGCGAGTTCGTTGCCCAGCGCGCGATATCCGGTGGCCCGCAACGCGTCGGCGTCGGCCAGCAGCGAACCCAGCTCGGTGTAGACGTCGTGGCTCACGCCCGCGGCGCCGGCGGCGCGCACCGAGTCGAGTCCGCGCTTGATCTCGACCCAGTTCATGATCCAGATCATCTGGCGTTCATGGTGCAGCGACGACAGGGCGACGTTCCAGCCGCCGTTGAGCGGTCCGAGCAGATTGTCCGCCGGAACCGCGACGTCGTCCAGGAAGACCTCGCAGAACGTTTCGTCGGAGATCGACGCCATGCGGATGGGCTCGATCCTGACCCCGGGCGCGTGCAGATCCAGAATGAGGCAGGAGATGCCGCGGTGTTTCGGCGCGTCGGGATCCGTGCGGGCATACAGGGTGCACCACCGCGACATGTGGGCCTGGGTGGTCCAGATCTTGTGGCCGTTGACCCGGAAGACGTCTCCGTCGCGTTCGGCGCGCGTGCGCAGTCCGGCGAAATCGGACCCGGCTTCGGGTTCGGACATGCCGAGTGCCCACCACTCGTCACCGCGTAACAGCGGAACGAGCAGGCGCTCGATCTGGGCCGGGGTGCCGAACTGACGAATGCCGGGCGCGGCGACGTTGGGGCCGGCGATGTTGGGCAGTTTGGGCGCCGACCGCAGTGCGGCCTCGAGCCGGACCTCCATGGCGTCGCGCAAGCCCAGGGATCGGCCGCCGTGCTCGCGGGGCCAGGTCGGCTGGATCCATCCGGACTCGAAGGCGGCGCGCTGGTACTCGCGCCGCAATCCCAGGTCCCACCGGTACTGCCGATACTTCTCGTAGTAGTCGTCGGGCAGAAACTCCGCCAACCAGGCGCCGAACTCCTCCACCACTGCGGTTACCGGCACCGCTCCTCCTCATCGCTGCGCTCTGCATCGTCGCCGGTGCGGCTCACCGGGCACCGCTCCTCCTCATCGCTGCGCTCTGCATCGTCGCCGGTGCGGCTCACGCGGCGCCCCCGCAGAATCGGCGGCCCACCTCGTGGTAGAGCGCGCGACTGTCGCCCAGCAGCGCTGCGCCCTGCCACGCGCGCCGGACATAGAGGTGCACGTCGTGCTCCCAGGTCTGTCCGAGCGCACCGTGCACCTGGACCGCGGTGCGCGCACAAGCGGCGGCTGCCTCACCGGCCGCCGCTTTGGCGAGGGCGGCGGAGGTCCAGGCATCGCCGGGCGCCGTGGCCGGATCGGCGAGCGCGGCCGCCGCCGCGTAGGTGAGGCTACGGGCGCGCTCCAGGCTGACGTAGTTGTCGGCCAGCGCGTGTTTGATTCCCTGGAATGCGCCGATCGGTTGGCCGAACTGGCGCCGCGACTTCGCGTGCTCGACGGACCGATGCAACGCGGCGCTCGCCACACCGACCAGGTCGGCGGCGCACGCCACCCACGGCGCCGTCAATGCCGATTCGATGTCAACGCTGGCGACGGCCACCGGCTCGGCGTCGATGTCGACCCCGGCCAACGGCTGGGCGGGGTCGGTGGATTCGGCCGCCGGCACCACGGCGACCCCGTCGCCACACCGCGCGACGGCCGCGAGGGTGTCACCGTCGTCGGCGCGGGCCAGCGTGACGACCAACTCGGCGCGCGAGACGTTGGGGACCGCGACCGCCCGGCCACGCAGGCGCCCGTCACGCAGTGTCATCGGCGCCCCGGGCACTCGCGACCCGGGCGCCTGAACGGCCAGCGTGGCCACGACCCCATCCGCGATCTCGGTGAGGACCGAGTCGAGGCCGGTGTCGCGCAGCGCCCCCGCGGCCAGACCGACGCTGCTCAGCAAGGGGATCGGCGCGATGGCGGCGCCGCATTCCTCGAGAACCACGGCAAGCTCGACCGGTCCGTAGTCGCCCGCCCCTTCCTCAGAGGAGGCGGCGAGCTCGGTCCAGCCGAGGTCGACGACGGTCTTCCACAGGGCGCGCCAGCGCTCCGGATCCGTGATCGCTTGACGGGCGGCCTCAGGCGGGCATTCCGTACGTAATATGTCGCGTACGGCGTCGCGCAGCGACAGCTGTTCCGAGTTCAGCCCTACATCCATAAGACCTCTAACATAGTAAAGATAATAAACTAGCCCGGCCGGTGCAATCGCACCGAATCACACGCTTAGGTGGCGCATGGTCGAGTGGTATCTGTTCCTGCCGCAGGTCCGGTTGGCGGTGGCCGACATCGCGGAGCGCGCGCGGCACGCCGAGGCCAGCGGTTTCGACGGCATCGCCTTCATCGATCACCTCGAGGCGCCCGGGCTGCGCGACGAAAACATCTGGGAGGCAATGGGGATTGCCACCTGGGTGGCCGCCAAGACCGAGCGGTTGCGGATCGGTCATCTGGTGCTCTGCGACGCGTTCCGCCATCCCGCGGTGCTCGCCAAACAGGCCGTCACGCTGTCGGAGGCGTCCGGCGGCCGGTTCGAGTTGGGTCTGGGGGCGGGGTCCTGGCCCGCGGAGTTCGCCAGATTCGATGTCGGCCAGCAGGATCCGAAAGCCAGGGTCGATCAGCTCGACCGTCACCTGAAACTGCTCAGGCAGTACTGGGGCGACGGGACGGGGGAGGCCGAGGACGCCGCGCAGGCTCCCCGTAGGTCCCACCCGATACCGCTGGTTCTGGGTGGGAGTGGGCCCCGGATGATGGAACTCGTTCGCAGATATGCGGATTGGTGGAATCTGCCGGCGCACCAGCTTGACAGGCTGCCGAAGCTGGCCCCCGCCGCGGGGACGGCCCGGTTGTCGATCCAGCAGATGGTGGGCTTCGTTGGGTCGGGCAGCGACCCCGATGCCGTGCGCGCGGTGAGCACTCGGCGATTCGGCAACCTGGGGTCCGGACTGATCTGCGGGGATTCCGACGAGCTGACCGGGCACTTCACCGGCCTGGCCGCGCAGGGGGTGCAGCGGTTCTACGTCTGGTTCGCCGACTTCGCCGCGCCGGACTCCCTGCACGAATTCGGCGAATCGGTGATCAAACCGTTCCCGGCGCCGTAAGCGTCAACCCCGTTGCGCGCGGCCGCCGCGGAGATCGGTGCGCGCCACGTGGTGGCCGACGCCTCCGACCCGATCGGATTCCCCG
>NZ_LZHT01000023.1 GCF_001667315.1 Mycobacterium sp. 852002-10029_SCH5224772 | reverse complement strand
GAGCGGACGCTCAACATCTGGGCGGCGAATCTGGAAGCCAGCAAGGAAAAGGCGATCGCCATCCAGTCTCAAGAGGTCTACGACAAGTACATGCACTATCTGACGGGCTGCGAGAATTTCTTCCGCAAAGGCATCAGCAACGTGGGGCAATTCACGTTGGTCAAATAGACAATCAAGTCAGCCCCGAGCGGTGATCCGTTCGGGGCTGATTGTTTCTGTCGAGCCGGCTATTTCTCCATCGTGAACTGGTTGACGTCGGTGTACCCGTCGCGGAACAGCTTGGCGCAGCCGGTCAGGTACTTCATATACCGGTCGTAAACCTCTTGAGACTGAAGGGCGAGGGCCTGCTCGCGATTCGCCTCGAGCGCCTCGGCCCACAGATCCAGCGTCTTCGCGTAGTGCAGTTGCAGCGACTGCACGCGGGTGAGCTCGAAGCCCACGGTCACCCCGTACTCGCCGACGGTCTGCGGGGTGGGAAGCCAGCCGCCGGGAAAAATCTCGGCGAGGATGAATTTCGAGAACTCAACGATCTCGTGGGTCAACCTTAGGCCCTTGGCCCGGGCTTCTTTGAAGGACGGCCGAACGATGGTGTGCAGCAACATGATTCCGCCGGGCGGCAGCGCGTTGTAGGCCATCTTGAAGAAACGCCCGTAGCGTTGGCGGCCGAAGTGCTCGAACGCACCGATCGAGACGATGCGGTCCACCGGCTCGTGGAACTTCTCCCAGCCCTCCAGCAGCACCCGGCGGGTCCGGGTGGTGTCCATCTGGTCGAAGGTCCTCTGCACGTGCTCGGCCTGATTCTCCGAGAGCGTCAGCCCCACGAC
>NZ_LZHT01000022.1 GCF_001667315.1 Mycobacterium sp. 852002-10029_SCH5224772 | reverse complement strand
CCCCGCCGACCGCCGTCATGGCGACCACCGCGGACATCCCGATGATCAACTGGGAGAACCGAAGGCGCCGCCAGGGCCGGCGTTCCCGTGGCGGATCGATGACGTTGAGCCGCATCGACCAGCCGGACGGACCGTCTTCGTCGTAGGTTTCGCCGCCGAAGCGCAGCCGCAGGTCGCCGGGGTCATCGGTCTGCGACCAAGCCAATTCGCGATCCGTGAGCGCCTCGTCGTCGATCACCAGCACATCGCCGGCCCCCAGGTCGACGACGTCACCGGCGGCGTCGGCCGTCGCGAGCAGCCCGATCGACGTCCGGGTCCGCAGATCCAGCTCTTCCCCACGGGAAGCCAGGATCAGCGCCCCGCAGGCCGCCGCGAAGGCCGGCTGTGACGGCGTCAGGATCGGTGTACGCCCGTGCATCGAAAGGCGTTCGGTCACAAGCGGAATGCGTGCGCCCCCACCGACCGTCACCACCGCCGCGAGGTCCGACCAGTTCTTGCGGTAGCGCACCAGCATGTCATCGAAGGCGTAGATGAAGCCGGTCAGCCGATCCTGAATCAGCTCTTCGAGGTCATCCTGCGTCACCGTCAGGCTGCAACTGCGCCCGCCCAGCTCCGCCGCGATGTCGGTGGCCATGTCGACCGAAAGCCGCTCCTTGGCCGCGCGGCACTGTTCCCGGAGTTCGCCGAGCTGCCCGACGCCGGCGGTGCTGCCCGGGTCGAGGCCGCTGCCGTGGCCCAGCTCCTCGAAGGCGCGCAGCTGCAACTCCTGGTCTATTTCGTCTCCGGACAACGCGGCGTACCGCATTGTGGCGCTGACGAGTTCGAAGTCACCGGCGATATTCACCAGCGTCGCCGACGTGCCGCTGGCGCCGAAGTCGAGCAGCCCCACCACGCCTTCGTCTGGCAGGCCAAGCTCGGACTTCACCGCGGTCAACGACGCGATCGCGTCCGAGACCAGGCGGGGAGCCATGCCGCTGCGGACGAAACCGACATGGGTCCGCAGCGCGTCGCGCAGCGACTGCACCGTGCTGGGTTTCCAGTGCGCCGGAACCGCGATGGAGATCTCCGAACACGCCGCATCCGCGCCGGCGGCGAGCACCATCGCGTCCAGGGCCTCCACCGTCAGCAGCTCCGGGTCGTGCGCGGAACCGTCGGGTGAGACCAGCGCAACCGAATCCCCGATGCGCTCGATGAAGCCCTTCATCGGCACGCCGGGCTCGGCTAGGGGTGGATTGTCTTCGGGCACACCAATTTTCGGTGCACAGTGCGGATAAAGGGTGAGCACGCAACGGCGGTTAACCGGCGGGCTTCCATTACGCGCAGCGACCAGGTTCGTGGTCCCAATCGACAACCCGAGCGGGTCGTACATAGAGCGAAAACCTTCGTCTATAGGGGTCGGTGGCCAGCGTTAACCATAGCCTCGGACACGCCCAAAGCCGATGCTTCGCAATGCCATTGGTATCCGCTCGATGCGCTTGCGTCACCGAAGCGGTACCGAAAACCCCTTGACAAAGAGCCTTGTGTTACAACACGGTCAGCGGCAGCGAACGCCTGGGCTCGAACTGGAAGGTCGATCCACCGCTGACCCTGACCACCGAAACCTCTGGCAGTTCCTCGGTGGGCGTGTCGATTTCGACCAGTTCGGCCGTCCAGTCGGCGGCCGTTCCGCTAACTCGCACCTCGACGCGCGGTTCCACCGCGGTGGCGATCGCCTGCAGCGGCTGCACGGATTCCGGCGAGCACAACGAGATCCAGGAACGGTCGTCATGGGCAGGTGACGGGCGCACGTGCAGCCGGTTCGACTCCGTCTCGGCGACAACGTAGTCCGTGGGGTTCAGCAGCGGGTGCAGCTCGAGGACCCGCAGCACCCCGTCGATCCCGCCCGGCAGTTTCAGCGCGCGGTGTATGCGTTCGGCGGCCAGGCCCGCGATACCGATCAGGCCGCGGGTGCACACGCTTACGGCTTCGTCCTCGTTGGCGGCCCGTGCCCGCACGGCAACCGCGAACGACAGGTACAGCAGGTGCATCTGCAGGCACACCTCGTCAGCCATCCGGACCAGGGCCGAATGCGAGAAGGCGGCGAAGTCGAAATCGGACAGCAACGGACCCGAGTAGTCCGCCTGCCCCTCGTCGGAGCGATCGATGGGATCGAGTTCCCATGTCGCGGCGCGGGTTCGGCCGACGATCTCCATGGCGGGGATGGCCTGCGCCTCGGGGTAGGACTCGTCGATGATGACGGTCCACGCGCAGTGCGGCTTGCGGTCGGCCGGTTCACGCGGGGGCCGGTGGATGGGCCGGCACTGCGCGCGCGGATTCGTCGCCACCGCGGTGGCGTCGAAGGTCGGATCCTCGATGGTGTGGCACATGCCGAACACGTACTTTTCGCCCATCGGCTCCACGTCGAGCAGGGCGCCGCAGTGGTCGAGCTGGAATTCGCCGTGCCACCGGTCGTGGACGGTGTAGCGGAAGTCCATGAATTGCGGGGGCGCACCGATATCGAGCTGCAGGCCCTTGAAAATCGTGGGCACGTCGTCGCCCTCGTAGTTCAGCGCTTTCTGCATGCGCCTGGTGTAGATCGGGCTGGCGCCCGCCCACTCCTCGATGGCGATCTGCACCATCTCGTCGCGGCCGAACGAGGAGATGCACCAGGCCATTCCGGATCGGTCGATCAGCTGTCCGATCAGCAGCAGTTCGGGAATCAGCACGACGAGCTCGTCACGGGACAATTGCGCGTATCGCGAGGGGCTGCTCACGCCCCAAAAATAGACTTGACTATGTTATAAAGTCAACAATGTCCATCGTTGCTGGCCAGACGCCCGATCGTCCGGTGGGTCCCACCCGGCGAACCACCGCGCCGCGCAAGCGCGGCGATGACACCCGGGCGAAAATCATCGATGAGACGGTCCGCTGCATCGTGGAGGAGGGATTCTCCGCCGCCACCGCCAAGCATGTGGCCGAACGCGCGGGCGTGACGTGGGGGGTCATCCAGTACCACTTCGGGGACCGCAACGGCCTGCTGATGGCCGTCGTGGACGACGGGGTGGCCCGGCTGGTGGACAGCCTGTCGTCGGCCGACGTCAGCGAGCTACCGCTGCGGGAACGCATCGAGGTCGTCGTCGACACCGCCTGGAGCTGCTACAGCAGCCCCACGTCGATGGCCGCCTTCGAAATCCTGCGCGAGACCCGCGGCGGCCCGGACCCCTCGTCGCGGCGCCACCTGCTCGACATGAACGCCGCGATCGGCCAGCTGGGCCGGTTGATCACCACCGATCCCGCGCATGCCGGTGTGGCCGAAGTCATTTGGGCCACGCTGCGTGGTGTGGTGCTGGCGCAGATGGTCACCGGCGCAGCCATCGACTGGAGCCTGGAACGACGTGCCCTCGTCGACATGGTGACCCGTGTGCTGCAATGACCTGATGACCCTCGACGATCTCGCCGATATCGAAGCGATCAAGCAAGTCAAATACCGGTACCTGCGCGCGCTGGACACCAAGCATTGGGATGACTTCACCGACACACTGGCCGAGGACATCAAGGCCGATTACGGGCCATCGATCGGTAACGAGCTGCACTTCACCAACCGCGCCGACTTGGTGGAGTACATGCGGACGTCGCTGCCCGGGAACGTCATCACCGAGCACCGGGTGACGCATCCGGACATCACCGTCACCGGCGACACCGCAACGGGCAGTTGGTATCTGCAGGACCGGGTCATGGTCGCCGACCTCAACTTCATGTTGATCGGGGCGGCCTTCTACCGCGACACCTACCGTCGCACCGAGGCCGGCTGGAAGATCAGCGGTACCGGCTACGACCGAACCTATGACGCCACAATGTCTTTGGAGGGCCTGAGCTTCACGCTCAAACCCGGCCGCGCCATCGCCGCCGACTGACGGGCTACTTGGTGATGGCGATGACGGCGCCGGGACGCAGCCATTTCATGATCGACACCAGCTGAGCGTCGTCGACGGCCACACAGCCCTCGGTGGGCTTGCCGTCGGTGGTGTGAAAGAAGAACGCGGCGCCGCCGCCCGGGGTCTTGTTCTTGTTGACGCCCATTACGACCGCGTGCTTGTACTGCGGGATTTGCAGGTTCTCGCTTTCGCCGGTGTTGAACGGGCACTGGGCCTTCTGGCACACCTGCATCGAGTTGAAGGTGGCGCTGTGGTCGTCGCCGCTCCACCAGTAGTTGGGCCCGGCGACCTGGGTGTAGGGCAGTCCGGTACCGGGATTCGGTGCCGTGCCGAAGGCGGAGTCCAGGCTGTAGACGCCCATCGGGGTGGCCGGAACGCCGCTCTTCGCCTGCGGTGCCATCCCGGCCGAGCCGACGTGGGTGGGAATGCCGGAACGCAGCGACTGCCAGCCGGTGCCGGTGCGCTGGAAGATCTCCATGGTCGCGTTCGACCCGCCGGTGCTCACCACCGAAACCACCTGTGTCGCATTGCCAACCGCGTTCGCGAACCAGGGAGCGCCGGCAGCGGCGCTGATCGGCGCGAGCACCACCGAGGCGAAAATCACGCACGCCGCAGCGCACAGTGACGTGAGCAGTCGGTGCATGCACTCCATCGTCAGCCCGGCGCATCCTCAGGGTCAAGTAAAGCTTTAGCCCCAGTTAGGTCACCGCGCCGTGACCAGATGCCCACCGCCGCAGGACTTTAGCTCGAGCGCCCGGGAGCGGGGGGTCGAAAAGCCCAGAGGCACAACAGGAAGTACAGGTATCCCAGCGACCAGCCGGCCAGCACGTCGGACGGGTAATGCACGTTCAGGGCCACCCGGGAGATGCCGACCGCCGGCAACGCCACCGCCACCGCCGCGACCGCGACGCCCCGCACAGCCCTGTTGGCCATCGGCAACACAAAGGACAGCATCGCGAGCAGCGCGGCGGTCGCTTCGAGCGCATGACCGGACGGAAACGAGGTGGAGGCCGCCGGAACCAGCATCGTCGGCGGCCGCGGGCGGTTGGCCAGCGCCTTCGCCGCCGCCGTCACGAATTCGTTGCAGGGTGCACACGCCAACAACAGCACCAGCGCGGCCCGCAGATGGCGCAGCACCAGGGCGAACACCGTCACCGCGATCCCCAGCACGGCGAGCGCGCCCGGACCCAGCACGAACGACACCGATTCGGCGAACCGCAGCCACGACGGGTGCTTGATCGCCAACGCCCGCGTCCCGTCCAGCAGCGACCAGTCCACGCGATACAGCCACGCCCAGTGCGCGCGATAGCCGACCCACATGAGCGCATACACCGTCGCGGCCAGCGCGGCGATCACCAGGGCCAACGACGTCCTCGGGCGGGTCATCACCAACCGATACCAGCACGGCCGGCGTCGGCCATGCGGCCCGCCCCACGGATCCGCATGCGCAGTCATACTGGCGATATGGCTGTCTTTGTCCGCAGGTTGTTCGGCATCGGCAAGCTGCCCGACGAACTGCATGCCCAGGTCGAATCGGAAGGCCTCACCTACCTTGCCGATTACGTCGCGGTGACCCGGCGATTCAGCGGCACCATCCCCGGTATGCGGTTGCCGCACAGTGTCGCCAGCTACACGGGTTCACTGGCCTTCACCTCGGAGCGGGTGCTGGCAACGCTGTCCATGCTGCCCCGGCTGGCCGGCCCGACCGTGAACGTGTGCTGGAACGCGCCGCAGACCGGCGCGGCCACGGTGGAGATCTCGTCGACGGGCCTGCAGGTCGACGTTGATGTCTCCCGGGTCGACGAAAAATTCAGCGGCGAGTTGTCGCTGCACTACAAGGTCGCCATTCCGGCCGAAGTGCTCGACGGCTTGCCGCGCCGGTCACTGGCGTTCGACATGCCGCCGGAATACGTGTTCCGCGCCGTCGGTGTTACCTATAGTCCCTGATCGTGATGCGCGGCCAGGGCGGCTGCCGCAGCACCGCCAGGCTGCCGATCACCGCGGCCAGCAGGCCGGTCAGCACCCCGATCAAGGCGATGCGATTCGCGTCCACGGCCGGCGTCCAGGAGGCCTGGCCGTTGCGGACGGCGAAGACCCCCAGCGGTTTGGCGACCACGATGACGGTGGTGCCATCGGGAGTCTGATAGGGCTCGCCGTAGTTGCGGCCGGCGGCGGGATCGGCGGCCAGCTGGTCGAGTACATCGGCAGGCTTCACGGGGACACTCCCTTCGGGACACGGTCCACGCTAGTGCGGATTTCCTACGATGGCTGACGTGACCGGTCAGGCATTCAGCCCGCAGGAGCGGAGGGCCGTCTATCGCGTCATCTCCGAACGCCGTGACATGCGCCGGTTCGTTGCCGGCGGGGTGGTGGACGAGGAGGTGCTGGCCCGCCTGCTGCAGGCCGCGCACGCGGCGCCCAGCGTCGGGCTGATGCAGCCGTGGCGCTTCATCCGGATCACCGACGCGGCGCTGCGGCGCCGCATCCACGCACTCGTCGACGAGGAACGCCCGCTCACCGCCGCCGCCCTGGGCGAGCGAGCCGACGAATTCCTGGCGCTCAAGGTGGAGGGCATCCTCGATTGCGCCGAACTTCTCGTGGTGGCGCTGGGCGACGACCGCGACAAGCACGTGTTCGGACGGCGGACCTTGCCGCAGATGGATCTGGCGTCGGTGTCGTGCGCCATCCAGAATCTGTGGCTGGCAGCGCGATCCGAAGGCATCGGCATGGGCTGGGTGTCCCTGTTCGATCCGCGGCGGCTGGCCTCGCTGCTGGACATGCCGGGCGGCGCCGAACCGGTGGCCATCCTGTGCCTGGGGCCGGTGCCCGAATTCCCCGATCGCCCGGCGCTCGAACAGGACGGCTGGGCCACCCCGCGACCGCTGTCGGAGTTCGTCTGCGAAAACCGATGGGGCCGCCTGCCGCCACCCTGACTCGCCGACGCGGCGGGGATCGGCGCAGGACGTTGCGGTATCGTCGCCGGTCGGCAAGGCAAGGTGAGAGGTGACGCAATTGACGCCCGGCGAAGCTGCGGACACGACAGAGCACCCGCGGCCTAAGGACAACGTGCTGATCGTGCACTGGCACGACCTGGGGCGCTACCTCGGCGTCTACGGCCACCCGGACGTTTCCAGCCCACGCATGGACCGCCTTGCATCCGAGGGCATCCTGTTCACCCGCGCGCACTCCACCGCGCCGCTGTGTTCGCCGTCGCGCGGATCGCTGTTCACCGGGCGCTATCCGCAGTCCAACGGCCTGATCGGCCTGGCCCACCACGGCTGGGAATACCGTAGCGGGATCCGCACCCTCCCCCAAATCCTGTCCGAATCGGGTTGGTATTCGGCGCTTTTCGGTATGCAGCACGAGACTTCCTACCCGAAGCGACTGGGTTTCGACGAGTTCGACGTATCGAACTCCTACTGCGACTACGTGGCTGACAAGGCCGACGAGTGGCTGCGGCAAAGCGCCGAAGGCCTTGTGGGACAACCATTTTTGTTGACCGCCGGCTTTTTCGAGACGCACCGGCCCTATCCCGAGGACCGCTACTCACCGGTGGACAGCGCCGGCGTCGACCTGCCCGATTACCTGCCCGACACCCCGGCGGTGCGCGGCGATCTGGCGGCCTTCTACGGGGCCATCAGCGCGGCCGATGCCGCCGTCGGGCGGCTGCTGGACACGCTGGCCGACACCGGGTTGGACGCCACCACCTGGGTGGTGTTCTTCACCGATCACGGCCCGGCGTTTCCCCGGGCGAAATCCACGCTGTACGAAGCCGGAACCGGCATCGGCATGATCATCCGCCCGCCCACCAACCGGGCCGTGGCTCCCCGCGTCTACGACGAACTGTTCAGCGCCGTCGACCTGGTACCAACGCTGTTGGGACTGTTGGGAATCGACGCGCCGGCCGACGCCGACGGTGTGTCGCATGCGGGGGTTCTGCTGGAGCCCGATCCGCCTGCCACGCCGGTGCGCGAGCAGGTGTACACGATGAAGACCTATCACGACTCGTTCGATCCGATCCGCGCGATTCGGACCAAGGACTACAGCTACATCGAGAATTACGCCTCGCGGCCACTGCTGGACCTGCCCTGGGACATCGAGGAAAGCCCGTCCGGGATGGCCGTCGCACCGCTCGTCACGGCACCGCGGCCCGAACGCGAGCTCTACGACCTGCGCACCGACCCCACCGAAACCACCAACCTGCTGGCCGGCGACGGCGCAGGCGTCGACGACGTCGCTGCCAATCTTGCCGTCCTGCTGCATGATTGGCGACAGCGCACCGGCGACGTCATCCCGTCGGAGTTCGCCGGCACCCGCATCGCCGCGCGGTACACCGAGACGTATCTGCAGATTCATCACGGCACCAACCCGACCCCGCGCTCGGCCATCGCCGCCGACCGGGGCATCGAAGAAGGCAAGCCCGCGCAGCGGTAGCTGCGATCAGCCGCGGCCCGCCCCGCCGACCACGGCGACGACGAACACCCGCCGGAACGGGAAGATCGTGGATCCGTCGGAGCGGGCCCGATAGGCGTCGGACAGCAGCGGGATCAGCTCCTCGCGGAACTGTTCCCAGGTGGCGTCGTCGAGCCGCTCGCGCACCGGGACCAGCGCCGTGCCGGTGATCCAATCCAGCACCGGATGTTCGCCGGTCAGCTGATGCAGATACGTGGTCTCCCAGACGTCGACCTTGCATCCCGCGTCGAGCAGTAAGTTGGCATAGTGCGCCGGCGGCTGAACCACCGCGCCCACACGAAAGGGGATGTCGCGCAGCAACTTCGCGTACGGCTCCCGGCGGGCCAGCGCCCGCACCGCCGCGTAGGACGGGGACTCGAAGTTGCCCGGCATCTGCACCCCGATCCACGATCCGGGCGCCAGCTCCCCCGCCCAGCGCACCAGCAGGTCGGCGTGCTCGGGCACCCAGTGCAGGGCCGCGTTGCTGACCACCACGTCGGTGTCGGGCTGGGGCTTCCAGTCACGCAGGTCGCCGGTGACGGCGTCGATCCCGCGCTCCTTGGCCGCGGCCACCATTTCCGGGGAGCTGTCCACCGCCTCGATCACCGCGTCCGGCCAGCGCCGGCCCAGGTACTTCGTCAGGTGTCCGGGCCCGCAACCGAGATCGACGACGCGGCGCGCCCGCTCTGCCCCCACCCGGGACAGCAGATCGTAGAAGGGCCGGCCGCGGTGGTCGGCAAAGGCCAGGTAGACGTCCGGGTCCCACATGTCGGTCCTCCTGATCAACGCGCCGTCGCTAGCCGGCTGATAGCAAACCGTATTACTCCTATGGTGCCCCCACACCACCGCCGTGGTCCCGGGATAAGACCGCGCCGACCGAAACCGGTCAAACGCCCTGGAAGCGCGAGTCCCTCCGGCTACCATCGACGTTCGTGGCGCCCGACATGGATCCGATCGACCCGCCCGTCCCCGTCCCCGACGTTCTCGGCGCCGACGTGCCGGCCGGCGCCGGCGGATTACCCCCAAACTCGGCGTTGTCGCCCCGTCAGCGAATGGTAGTCGAGGCATCGGCCCTCGGCGATCTGGCCCTGCGCACCTGGGTGGCCTCGCTGCTGACCACCACGGTGGCGCCGTTCGTGGTCGCGGGCACCCTGCGGCGATCCGAGGCCGCGACCGAGCGCGGCAACCTCGATTTCTACGCCGAGCTCGCGGCGGCGGGAGATCCCGCAGCGTCCTTTCCGCCGCCCACCGAGTTGCCCCGCGTGACCTCGCGGCGTGCCAGCCCGCTGGCGGAGTGGGTCGCGCACGGGACGGTCGACAACATCGCGTTCCCCAGCAGCTTCACCGCGATCAACCCGGCCATGCGCGCGCGCTGGAGCGGGTGGGGGTCGAACAACATGGTGCGCGCGCAGCACTGGCGCCACGACGACGGACCGCGGCCCACGCTGTGCGTCATCCACGGCTTCATGGGGTCGTCGTATCTGGCCAACGGACGGTTCTTCTCGTTGCCGTGGTATTACCGGGCGGGCTACGACGTGTTGATGTACACGTTGCCATTTCACGGTAAGCGGGCCGAAAAGTTCTCGCCCTTCAGCGGTTTCGGCTATTTCGCCGGCGGCCTCAGCGGTTTCGCCGAGGCGATGGCCCAGGCCGTGCACGACTTTCGTTCCATCATCGACCATTTGCGCCACACCGGTGTCGAGCGCATCGCGCTCACCGGGATCTCGCTGGGCGGCTACACCTCGGCGCTGGTGGCCTCGGCCGACGATCGGCTCGACGCCGTCATCCCCAACTGCCCGGTCGTCACGCCCGCGACGCTGTTCGACGAGTGGTTCCCGGCCAACAAGCTGGTCCGGGCGGGCCTGCGCCTCTCCGATATCAGCCCCGAGCAGTTGAGCGCCGGCCTGGCCTACCACTGCCCGCTCAATTACCAGCCGCTGGTCGGTCGGGAACGCCGGATGATCATCACCGGCCTCGGCGACCGGATGGCGCCGCCCGACCACGCCGTCAAGCTATGGCGCCACTGGAATCAGTGTGCGCTGCACTGGTTTCCAGGCAGCCACGTGCTGCACGTGAGCCAGTTGGACTACCTGCGCCGGATGACCACGTTCCTGCAGGACGTCATGTTCTGACGGCCTCGAGGGTCTCGGTGGCCTCAGAGATTTCCGCGCTGCCGGTCGGTGATGCCCGATGGGCCCCGCCGACCAGGGTGGGCCAGTGCAGCTGGGAGAGCAGGCCCGCGGGCGCGGTCGTGTGTCCGTCGAGGCGCGCCGTGGACAACAGGTCCAGCGCGGTCAGCGCGGGCAGGTGATTTCCGCGCTGCGGGGTGAGCCCGGCCAGCGGCGCCTTGCGGTCCGGCGGCGTGTCGGTCTGGAACGCACACGCCACGGCGACGGTGGGCTGGTGCTTGTCACCGGCGATCTCGAGTGCGGTGCAGGCCTCGCGCGCCGAATGCGACCGGATCGCGTCCAACGTCTCCGGCAGCCCCTCGTCCACCCTGATCTCGTATGCCGCGATGTAATCCGACGCGCCACGCTGCACCCCACGCCACTTCTCGCGGGGATTGGACGTCAACAGGCGGGGGACGTCGTCGGGTGCGACGACGGTGGCTTCCCATCCGGTCTCGCGCAGGTGATCGGCGAGCCGCCGCGCCGCGACCTGAGCGGTCTCCTGCAACGGGATTCGCGACGAGCGCGCCCGCAGCGCGGCCAGATTTTCCGTCGCCGACACGGTGAGCCCGATCCAGGTCTCGCGCCTCGACGCGTCGGAGGCGTTGTCCCGGCTGGTGATCCGGATCTTGTCCGCCCGGATGCCGTAGCGGTCCAGGTAGCCGGCGATCAGCGGCAGCGGCAGCACATCGGAGTCGTCCTCCGGCGCGCCGACCCGCACCAGGGCGGTGGTCGCCGTGGCGGGAGACTCCGGGGTGAACGCGTTGCGACGCCCGACGATCGCCAGGCGGCGGCGCGCGATGGTGGTGAAATACAAACCGCCCCAGGCGCCGAACAGCACGATCACCACGGCGGCAGCGATGCCGAGCAGCCAGTAGTCCCGGGGCGATCGCCACGGGTAGGCCATCACCGCGGGCACAATGGCCAGCAGCGCCAACGTGATTCGCCCGCTCCCGGGGGTCGGTATCGAAATCTTGCTCACGGGGTGGGGTCCTTTCGTCGGCGTGCGGCGATGGTGGTGACCGCGGCGGCCACGGCGACCAGCACGGCCAGCACGGCGGTGCCGGCCACCGCGACGTTCCGCGGTGTGGTGTCCTTGGGTGCCGGCGCCGGAGGCACGGCGACCTGCTTGGCCGCCGCACCGCTCGGCTGATCGCCGGCGGGCAATTGCCAAGTCAAAGCGGCCACCGGGTCCACGCTGCCGGCGCCCACCACGTTGGACGGGTCACGGGCGCCGTTGTGCGCGGTGGCGGTGATGCGATGCGCCACCGCCGTGGCGGACAGGTCGGGATACCTGCTGCGCACCAACGCGGCGACGCCGGCGACGTAACCGGCCGCGTAGCCGGTGCCGTTGAGGGCGACCAGTCGTTGATGGTCGTCGGGCAGGCCGTTCGCAAGGCCGGCACCGTCACCGTTGCCGACCGACACGATGCGCTCGCCCGGCGCCGCGACACCAACCCACGGGCCCGCCACGGTGAACTTCGACGGCTGGCCGGCCGGGGTCAGGGAAGCCACCGACAGCACGTACGGCTGCCACCACGACGGGATGGACACCGAGGTGACGCCGGCCCAGTTTCGCGGATCGTTCGGACGGCTCAGGTCAGTGAGAGGGTTGGATTCGCAGCTGGTTCCACCGGCGAAGGATCCGGTCGGCCCGCTGTCGCCCGCGGCGGCCACGATCACCGCGTCCTTGTCCACCGCCGCATAGCGCACGGCGGCCCCGAGGGCGGCCTGGTCGACGGGGCGGTCCACCGGCAGGCAGGTCACCGAGCCGATGTCGATCACCCGCGCACCCAGGTCGGCCGCGTGCACGATGGCGCGGGCGAGCGTCGAGATCTCGGCGGACACCCGCGCCATCAGCGGATCGCCGCCCGGCGTGCGTGGGGAGAACTTGGCCGACGTCGTCCTGATCGCCACCACCCGCGCCGCCGGGGCCACGCCCGAGAAGCCGTCGTCACCCGACGGCTGGCCGGCGATGATCCCCGCGACCAGGGTTCCGTGCCCGTCGCAGTCGGTCAGGCCGTCGGTGGTCTCGACAAAATCGCCACCCGGCTCGACGTTGGGCAGCCGTGGGCCCGGCCGCACCCCGGTGTCGAGCACCGCGACCAGCTGGCCGTCACCACGCGAAAACTGCCATGCCGCAGGCAGATTCAGCGCCGCCTGGCTGGGCGTGACGGCGCCCGGATCGCTGCCGGGAATGACCCCGGACGTGACGCACGGTCCGCGCTGCTCCATCGGCTGCCCGGGTCCCGGCGCCCCGCTGGGCGGAGCGGCGCCGGGATCGACCGTCGGCGGGCTGATCGCGAGGGCCGGCGGACTCGTCCACGTCGCGGTGGCGGGCAACAGGGCCAACACCGCAGCGAAGCAGGCTGATGCCGGTCGAATCATCGATTGAGCACCAGGCTGAACAACCCGACCACAAACGCCATGACGGGGATCAACGAGGCGTCGAGTCCCGCCGCGGCGAAGCCCACCAACCGGCGCACGGGAAGCGAATAGCTTTCCGGCGCAGCGATACCCGGGTTCAGAGCCAGCACGATCCACACCGCCACGAGCCCCAGGAGCACCAGCGCCGCACCGAGGGCGGCGCCGTAGCGCCCCGTCGCGGTGTAGAGCACCAGCAGCACACCGGCGGCCAGATACGGCTGGGCGAGCAGCCACGCCTTGCAGGCGGCCGAGTCCCACACCCGGGCACGCAGCACCGACGCCGCGGCGGTCGCTCCCACCACGTACCACCCCGCACCGCTCAGCGTCTCCGGACGCAGCGCGATCGCCACCGAGCCCAGGACACTGAGCAGCACCGCGGCGGCGATGAATCCGCTCTGGTGGGCGTCGCTGACCCGCACCCGGCGCGGCAGGTCCTCGAGCACCCGCAAGGACGGCGCCGACGGCGTGGGGTCCCCCGGCGCCGGAATGACCGGCAGGGGGAAGCGCGCCCACAGCGCGGACAGCTGCGCCGCTTCGATGGTGACCAGCAGCGCCGCCACGATCAGCCCGCAGCCGATGGCGACCAGCTTGACGTGCCACAGCAATTCGGCGCCGGCGGCCAGTAGCAGCGCCGCACCCACCACGGCCGTCGCGGTGAAGAATCCGGCGATGCGCTCGCGTTCGGCGCTGGGCACCATCAAGGCGATCAGCGACCACGCGGTGACACCGGCCGCGGCCAGCATCAACTGCGCCGGGCCGAACCGGCCCGGCACCGCCAGCACCAGTGCGGCGCCGATGGGTACCAGCGCGGCGATCGAGAGCGCCATCCCGGTACGGGCCGAGCGCGCCGTGACCAGCAGGCCCACGATCGCGGTCAGGGCCGCGATCGCGCTGACCGCAACCAACCCGGACAGCGCACCGGTGGCGACGCGATAGGTCACCGACAGCCCGGTCGCCAGGAAGGCCACCGCGATCGCCGCGGCCAGCGCGCCACGCTGGATATGCGTTGTGCCCCAAGGCTTGAGCCGAGAGGTAGAGAAGATCATGGCGGCGTCGGCGATGTCCTCGACGATGCCGGGTGCGGCCGGGCCGACCGGCACCGGTTGCAGCGCCAGCAGATCACCGTCGACGACTCCGACGGTGTCCAGGCTCGCGTCCAGGCTGAACGGCGCGCCGCCGATCGGCGCGAGGCTCAGCTGGGTCGCCGCACCGATCTCGGCGGCGCCGCGTGAGCCGGCGGCGTCATCCGAGTCGCCGTTCGCGGTGGCCGGAACCACCAAACGCTGCACCGCGGGCAGGATTTCGCGCAGCGGCAGCTCGGCAGGCAAGGCCATTTCCGTCAACCTGCTGTCCGCGAGGATTGCCACGCGGACGATCGGCATGACGGTTCCGGACGTCACCGGACCCTCGAAGAATGTTGCGGCCGTTCCTGGAACATCGTGCTCTCTTCTCTATTTCTATGAATGTTGGGCGGACAGTGTTGAAGGGGAAAAGTCTCGGGCTAACCGGTGTTCGGAGAACCATCCGGCGTCTGGCAGTTGGGCGGTCAGTTTTTCGATCGCGACGGCGATCGCGAACGGGGTGCCGGGCGCGAAGGTCGAAACCCACTCGCCGTCGAACGCGCGGGACGGGCTGACCAGGACCCGACCCTCGCGTGTGTCGACAATGCTCACCCCCACCTCGGTGGTGGAGTGCCGACCGTCGCGGTGGCAGCCGGCGACGATCTCGACGTAGCTTCGCGGCCCGTCGAAAACCGACTCCACCACCGGACGCGCCGACCGCGGAATACCAAGATAGTCAAGGACTTCGGCCAGCGGAGCACCGGAACGCAGACGCTCGTCGGCCCGGGCGCCCACCCGGGTCGGCATGCTGAACTCGTCGAACCGGGCCGGTTGGCGCTGCGCGAGCCCGACGCACAGGACCGGAACCAGGGCGCGCGGATCATCGATGTCCATCGCGGTGAACGTGATCAGCTGCGCGCTGCGCAACGCGACCACCGTCGTCGACGTCCGCCCGCCGACGCCGGTGCGCTGCGCGACGATGCCGCGCAGGAGCTCGCCCGTTCCGGCGGCCTCATCGGTGTCGTTGGTGGCGCCGACGTAACGCAGGTCGAGCCACCGCTCGGGAAAACACACCACCTTGATCCACTCGGCAACCGAGGGGTTGATGAGTCCGCCCGCTGACACCAGGCCCATCTCGGTCAGCTCCGCCCTCTGACGGTCGAAAAACGCGGTGCGCTCCGCGGCATCACGATAGGGGCAGGTGATTGCCAATACCCACGGGAAGCTTCCCGCCCCAATCGTTTCCGCGATGAACCACGCATGATCGACCGTCAGCTCGACGGCGTTGGGAGCTGGTTCCATCAGGCTCGTTCAGCCACGAACTAGCCGCCCCACTTGGCGGCTTCGGCCTGGTCGCGGGCCAGCATCGACATGGTGTTGGCCTCGTGGGTGCTGGCCATCGACTGGTACGCGCGCACCAGGCTTTCCATGGCCTGGTTCCACTGGGCCTGCCACACCTGGTAGGTCATACCGGTGTCACCCTGCCAGGCGTTGGACAGCGTGGCTTGCTCGGCGGAGATATCGGCGCCGAGCCCCTGCATCGTGCCGGCGTAGCCCGACATGTCGGCGGCGTGGCTCAACATCGCCGGGTAGTTGTACATGATCTGCGACATCGCAAGTCCTTTCGCGGGTTGGTGGCGTCTAAAGCGGCTGTGTCAGAACGCGGTGTAACCGGAGGCGGCTGCCGCGTCCGCGGCCACATAGGTGCCTGCGGCGTCGCCGAGGTTGGCCTGGGCGATATCCAGCAGCGTGTTGACCCGCGCGGCGACCTCCACGAACCGCGCGTGCGCGGCCTGGAACGCGGCCGAGGACTCGCCCTGGTGGAAAGCCTGCGCAGACATCGCTTCCTGCTCGGCCTGGCTGATCGTGCTGCGCAGCAACGCCGCCTTTGCACTGAACGCCGATTGTGCGGCGACCAACTGCGGGATGTGAGCGTCCAACATACTCATGGTGATTCCTTTCTCTTGCGTCCGTTGGGGTTTCGGTAATTCACCCGAATGTGGCTGACTGCCTTATCCCCCCTTCCCCGGCTCGGTTGGGCCCGTCCCGTTGACGGCTTCCCGCTCCCACGTGCCGGGCACCATTGGCATCCGTGGGCTGCCGCCGAAGTCGTCGTCGGCCAGCTTGGTCAATCCCGCCGCCTCGAACGCCTTCTGTCGCTGCTTGGTTCCGGCGAACCCGAGCGGCCCGGCCCCCTGGGCGGAGGCCACCGCCGCGGCCAGCTCTTCCTCGTCGCCGTAATCCGGGGACACACCGAAATCGGATTCCATATCCGCGAACTCGTCAGCGTGGTCGTGCAGCGCGGCCCGCCGCCGGCGCCGCGCCCGCGACTCGGCGCGGCTCGCAGCCGCGGCACCCGCCGCCGGGATCGTCGCCGCGGGCGCCTTGGCCCCGCCGCGACCGCCCAGGGTGGGACCGACGCCGGCGTCCGGGTCAGCTCCGTAGGCGACCACGTAGGCGAGGTTTCCCGCCGCCGCCGCGGCCGCCGCGGCGGCGGGCGCGCCGGTGCCGGCCGCGACCGTCGTGGCCGGGGCCCCGGCGGGGGTTGCCACCGTCGGGGCCAGGGCGACCGCCGGCAGCATGGACGGTTTGTTCGAGGTCAGGACCGGGGCCACGGCGGCCGGGGCCGCCTCCGGAGCGGCCTCGACGGGCGTGGTGAGCAGCGAACTGAGGCCGATGCCCAGCAGGATCGGCAGCAGGAACGGTGCGGTCAGGAGCGCGCCCCAGGTCGGCCAGCCGACGGCGTTGAAGAACACCTGGTAGGCGACGAAGAACAGCAGCGGTCCGTTGGCCGCCAGGAACGCCGGCAGATTCGAGAAGAAGTCCTGCAGCATCTGCTGGATGTTCTGGAAGAAATCCTGCAGGAACTTGCTCAGCTGCTGGATGAAGTTCTGCCACCAGTCGCCGTTGTTCTGCGCGGCGTTGGTCGTGAGGTTGTTGGTTTCGCCGCCGGGATTCACGATGGACGGCGCGGCCATCGTGCGCGGCGCCGCGGCCAGAGCCGAGCCCGAGACGGCCTGGTAGGTGCCCATCGTGGTGGCCGCCTGAACCCACATCCGCGCATAGTCGGCTTCGTTGACTGCAATCGGAATGGTGTTGATGCCAAAGAAATTCGTCCCCACCAGCACCCCGTGCACGGCGTGGTTGGTGGCGAGCTCACCCAGCGTCGGCATCGCCGCCAACGCGGCCGTGTACGCCGTCGCCGCGACCTCTTGCTGCGCCGCGGCGCCCGCGCTGTCGGCGCTGGCCTGTTGCAGCCATGCCAGGTACGGCAGGTGGGCCGTCACGTACTGCTCGGCGCTCGGCCCTTCCCAAGCCCCCGCCTGCGCCTGCCCCAGCAACCCACTGAGTTCGGCTGCCGCCGAGGCGTATTGGGCGCTGAGCGAGGTCCACGCCCCGGCGGCCGCCAACAGCGGCCCCGGGCCCGGACCGGCGCTGAGCAACGCCGAATGCACCTCGGGTGGCAAAGCCATCCAGATGGGCGCGAGGGGGGCAGTCATCGTCAGGCGCCCGCGATCCCGAACGTCGCAGCGGCCGCGGTGTCTCCCACGAGATAGCTTGTGCCGGCTTCACCGACGCCGACCCCGGCGCGACCCAGCTCTTCCACGCCCTGGGCCGCCATCGCCGAGTGCTCCTGGCCCTGGGCGCTGAACCCGACGGCCGTCTGCAGCGACACCGGATCGACCGCCGGCGGCACCACCGCCGTGATCGCCGGGGCCGCCGCCGCGTGGGCGGCCGCCAGCCGTGCCGTCAGCGCCTCCACCGCGGCGCTGGTGGCGGCCAATCCTTCGGGAACCACTCGCAGCGTCATCTCTACTCCTCCCGTTGCGCTTCACTTGCCATTACGGATTCCCCGATCAAGGGGTTGACCAACTGCACGTACGTCGGACCATCGCTGTCGCCCAACAGGATCGCCCGTCCGGCCGGCAACCGGCCGAATCGTTGACCGCGGATCTTGCCGCTGTCTTGCGGGTTGCCCGCCAGCATCAACGTGGTCGCCTGCAGGTCGTTGAAGCGGCGCAGCAGCGGGTTCGTCATCAACGCGTGCCCCGAACCGGTGGCGCGCGCGGTGACGATCACCCGCACCCCCAAATCGGCCGCCTGCGACAGCAACCCGATCAGCGGCGACCACGGGCGCTGCCCGACGTACGGGCCGCTCATCGCCGGCGAATCCGGTATCTGGTCGACGTCGTCGATGATCAGGTAGTGGGTGTGGCCCGCAAACGTCCAGCGGGACAGTTCGGCCGGGGACAGACCGGCCGGGGGCCGTCGCGACTCAATGAGGTTGGCCAGCCCCAACATCGCCGGAATGATGCGGTCGATGTTGGCGGTGTACTCGTTGTCGGCGAACAACGGTTCGTCGACGAGGTGCAGCCGACGATCCAGCACCGTGAAGGCCACCTGATCCGGCGTGGAGTTCTCGCGGACCGTGCGAATGAGGTGGCGCAGCAGCGTCGTCTTGCCCGACTTGCTGTCACCGAACACCATCAGCAACGGGTTGTCGGTGAAGTCGATCACCACCGGCGCGAGATCCTCCTCGCGCTGGCCGATGACCACCTGTTCCGGCCCGCGATACAGCGACCCGACGGCGTCCGGGGCGAGGTTGGTGGGCAGCAGCCGGACCGGCGGCGCGGCCATGCCCGGGTAGCGGTCGTTGATGGCGGCGATCTGGTCCAGCTCGGGGGTGGCGAACAGGAAATGCTCTGCGGCCATGGTCAATCCGCGGCCGGGCTGGTCGTGCGGTACCGCTTCGGCGGGCCGGCGCAGCGCGCCGACCACCCGCACGTTGCTGTCCCGTGGATCGTGCAGCTTGAGTTCGAGCCGCAGCCCGAGCCCGTCGCGCATCGAAAGCGGCACCTCCAGCCAGCTGGGGGTGGTGACGACGACGTGGATGCCGTACGCCAACCCGATATTGACCAGCTCGGTGACCTTGGCCAACAACGGGTTTCGCGTGTTGAACTGGTCGGTGTTGTCACGGCCGAACGCGTAGAGGTTGTCGATGAGCAGGAACACCTCGCCGAAGCCGTCGTCGGGGGCCGCGCCGTGCTTGTCCCGGAAGGCTTCCCGCCGCTGCCGCGACAACAGCAGCTGCTCGAGCTCCCCGAAGGTGCGCCGGATCCGTTCGGGCTCCAGCGCCGAGGCGACGCTGCCGACGTGCGCCAGATCTTCGAGCGCGCGCAGCTTCCCGCCGCCGTAGTCCAGGCAGTAGAAGGTGACCTCGCGGGGCGAGTGCAGGCTGGCCGCCGACAACATGAACGTCTGCAAAGCGGTCGACTTCCCCGACTTGGGGCCGCCGTGGATGACCATGTTGCCGGCCGACGATGCGGCATCGAAAACCAGTGGGTCGCGGCGCATTTCGAACGGCTTGTCGATCTCGCCCAGCGGCCATTGCCACTGCCGTGGCGGGACGCCGGCCCGGGCCAGCATCGCGCTCACCGGGATCGGCTCGTCCAGCGGCGGCAGCCACAACTGCGGCGCACGCGGACCGTAGCCGGCCAGCTGGTCGCCGATGGTGGCGATGAGCTTGCGCGGCGGCCCGGTCAGTTCGACATCGTCGGGACTGGTGATCACGGTGTCCTGATCGGGCTCGACCCGTCCGGCCGTGAACACCTTGGGCTCCGGGATCGACGGCACCACACGCGATTTGGCCTTCTGCGGCGGATCGTAGATGCCGTCGACATAGGTGCTGCGGAACTTGATCGGCGTCGCGCCCGGCGCGGGCACCAAGAAGGCCACGCCCTTGTGCTCCTTGCCGGATTCGATGTGGTAGGCGTCCTCCACGCCGATGATCTGGCGAGAAACGCTGGGACTGGCCACCTTCAACCCGATGCGGTAGGAGGTGTTCTTGTCGATGTCCTTGATCTTGCCGACATCGAGCGTCTGCGACGCGAACAGGATGTGGATGCGGAACGAACGGCCTTTACGGGCAACGTAATCGAACAGCTCCGCGTACTCCGGGTGATCGGCCAGCATCAGGGTGAACTCGTCGGCCACCACGAACAGTGTGGGGATCGGCGGCAGGTCGTGCCCGGCGGCGATGGCGTTCTCGTATTCGACCACCGAGTTGAACGCGCTGCCCTGCACCCGGCGGCCGGCCTCACGCAGCAGCGTCTCCCGGCGGGCCACCTCGCCGCGCAGCGTGTCGGCGAACCGGTCGGCCAGCGACTTCTTTTCGGCCATGTTGGAGATCACCGCGACAACCTGCGGGAAATGGCGGAAGCTGTCGGCCCCGGCCTCACCCTTGAAGTCGGCGTAAATGACGATCAACCGGTCCGCCGAATGAGTTGTCAACAGCGACAACAGGATCGACATCAGGGTCTGGGACTTACCCGAACCCGTCATACCGATCATCAGGCCGTGCGGGCCCATCCCGCCCTCGGCCTCGTCCTTGAGGTCGAACATCAGCGGCTCACCGGTCGCGGTGAACCCGATCGGAACGCGCAACTCGTCCTCGCGGCGCCGGGGCGCCCACATGGTCGGCACATCGAGCTGCGATGCGTCCGGGATGCCCAGCATCGTGGTGAACGAGGCGCCGCGGGTGGCCGCCGAGCGCAGCCCGGTGTGGGTCGGGTTGGAATCCCAGCGCGACAGCTGGCGCGCCAGATGCGCGGCCTCGTCGGCGCCCAGTTGGTCGGCATCGTCGATGTAGGGCTGCCAGCCGCCGGTCTGCCAGCGCTCAATGGCGCCCGCTCGGATGCGCAGGATCGGCTTCTCCGGGTCCGAATACTGCTCGCGGTGCGGCGCGGTCGCACCGCGCTGCACGACGGTGACGCCCGCCCGGCCCATCGCCAGCGGCGAGGCGCTCAGGTCGTAGTCGGGATCGTCGATGACGATCAGCAGGTGCCGCAGCGCGTCGGCGGGCTCGCCGGTGAACGCCGGACGGTCGACAAGCGCCGAACCCAGGCTGACGACGAGTTCGTCGGCGTTGGTCGCCATGAAGCGTGCCGGCCCGACCCCGTCGAGCTCGCCGGGAATGTCGACGTGCGGTAACCACTTCAGCCACGACCAGTCCGGACCCTCGAGATCGGGAGTGACCAGCGCGACCCCGAGCACCGTCGGGTCGTGCCAGGTGACCGCCTGAGCGACCCAGGCCCGCATCGCCGAGCGCGCCTCGTCTTCGGAGCCCAGCACGGTGATCCTGGAGACCTTGGCCAGGTCGATTCCGGTCGGCACGTCGCGCACCGTGCGGTGGGTCTCCAGCAGGCTGCGTAATGCGCTGTGCGACACCGGCTCCAGGTCGATTTCGTCCGCGGTGTCGTTGACCCGCAACGCGGTCGCCAGGGGAACATGGTGGCGCCCGGCGCGCAGCACCAGGAAGTCGGGATCGTGCGGGTCACGCTCCCACTGACGGCGCGTTCCGGGCACGGCGGCCAGCACCGCGGGCTCCGGGTGGGACCACTGGGCAGCCTCGCGCTGCGCGGCGGCCTGGGTTCGGATGTTGTCCCGGACCACCGACAGGTAGCGCAGGTAGTCGGCGCGTTCGGCGTCGACCTCCTCGGTGCGCGTCTTGTTGTCGTTGCCGCGATACATCGCGGTCGCGGCCAGCAACAGCACGAACGGGAAGAACAAGGTCTGCGGGGAGATCAACCGCATCCCGGTGGCGAACAGGGCGACGATCATGCCGACGATCAGGATCACCAACACATACGGCATCGCCCGGCGCAGGAACGACGGCGGAATCACCCGGGGCAGCTCGGGCGGCGCCTCGATGGCGATGGTGCCCTTGCGGGTCACCGGTGGCGCCAGCCGGCGGCGCGCTTCGAAGATCAGTCGGCTCATCGGGGGGCTCCCTCGGCTTCCCTAGCAGCAGCGGTGACGCGGCCGGGCTTCTGGTCGGGCGTCAGCCCGTCATGGGCCAGCAGCGCGTCGGCGCGCGATAATGTCGGTCCGTTCGCGAACAGCGACAGCACCGACCACGGAATGGGGACCGGGGAACCGGTAAGGCCAAGGGCCTCAACGGTTTTGCCCTGGCCAGCGGCGGAGTGCTCCGCCTCGTTGTCGATGCCGTAGCGGACACCGGTGTCCGAGACCCAGAACAGCGACCCGGCGCCCGGCGAGTTCGGCCCGCCGCCGACGGTCTGGGTGAAGTAGCCGGTGCCCGGCGCCAGGGCGACGCGGGTGGCGGTGGTCGGCGAGCCGCCGCCCACCAGGTCGACGGGGCGTATCGATTCGGCCATCGGCAGGGCCGAGCCCGACAGCAGATTCACCGAACTGCTGGCGGCACCGGCGGGCTTGCTCCAATAGGCGCATGTGACAGGGGATTTGGCCGTGTCCACCAAGCCGACCTGCTGGTCCGGGTACCGCGCGGTGTCCAGCATCCGCGACACCGGCAGCTTGGCCACCGCATCGGCGGCCAGCCGTGGAGGTTGGTCCAGCCCATAGGAATTCGTGTTGCGCAGGATCGCGGCGAGCACCGGCGAGATCTGCTGGAGGCCGTCGGGCAGCACCGCGTAGTAGCGCGGCGCGCCCGAGGAGCTCTGATCCAGGGTGTAGGACACCACCACCGCCCCGATCGGCGCTGGCACGGGGAAGGGCGCCGGCGCACCGGCGTTCGGGATGCCCGGCGCGGTCAACGGCGGCGCTTGCGGTATCGCGTTGAACATGCCCAGGGCGATGGGCCGGGGGGCGGGGATCTCAGAGTTGCTCTGCCCCAAGCCAAGTGCGTTGGTGATCGCATGGTCGGTCAGGTTGATCTCACTGCGCTTGCCGTCCCACAGCAGCCAGGTGGTGCCGTCCCGCTCGGCGAGCAGAGCCTGTCGCGGCGCCAGCGTGGCGGCGCGGGCGCCGCTGCTGTCCGGTCGGCCCGCGATCACCGTGACGCCGGTGCTGTGGGCGGCGTGCCCACCGGGGTCACTGACCGCGTCGCACACCGTCCAGTTCGCGTCGGTCGACGGGTTTTGCACCATACGTTCCGGCGCGCCCGGGATGCCGATCAGATTTCCGCGCGGAAACCGGTCCAGTTCACTGCTTTTCACCATGGTGGGGTCGACCGCCCGACCGGTGATCAGCCGTGCCGAGGTCAGGTTGAGCACCGGGTGCAGGTCCTCACCGACGCGGACATACAGCGCGGCGGTCGATCGGTCGGCGAGTATGGCATTGGTGCCCGCCGTTCCATTGGGCCGGATCAGTGAGAACACGAAGCAGCCCGCCAGGCCGGTGACCAGAAGGACCACGCCCATCGCGACGGCGCGCGACTGCGTGCGCAGCGGGTCGACGAGCATCCTGGTGTCGTGCAACGCAATACCGGAGGCGATCCGGCGCATCACGAATCGCCAGCCGCTGACCTGGTGCCTTGTGACGAACCCGCGCCGGTACTCGACCTGGTCGGGGTTGTCGTTGACCGGGGTGCGGGAGGAGAACGAGCGGCGTTCCCCTTCCCCGTCGCGGGAATGGTTATTGGATGTCATGCCGGCACCGACAGCCCAAGGCCACGCAGCAGTGGCTCAACCGACCTTGCGACGTCGTCGTCGGTGATCGTCATCAGCTCCTCGTCGCTGAATTCGCCGGTTCCGGCGTGTTCCGAATGGTCGAGCCGGAACTCTCGTTCTTCTTCGGAGCGTTCGACGATGTTTCGGACGAATCGACCGTTACCGGCGATGTCCAGGTTGCGTCGCGAAATTCCGTTGGCGTCGGGTGTCGACTCGGTCGCCAACTTCGTGAACAACTCCTCCATGTGGTCGAGCGCGGCCTTTTCGAAGATGCTGTCGCGCTGCTCGGCCATCTTGTTCGCGATCTCGACCAGTTCCGACGGTGCGTAGGAGGGGAAGTCGATGTTGCGGGTGAACCGAGAACGCAGGCCCTCATTGGTGTCCAGGAACTTGTCCAGGTCGGCCCGGTAGCCGGCGATGATGACCACCAGGCGGTCGCGGTCGTTCTCCATCCGCGCCAGCAGCGTGTCGATGGCCACCAGCCCGAAGTCGTTCTTGGCGCCCGTGGCGACCAGCGCGTAGGCCTCGTCGAGGAACAGCACGCCGTCGAGCGCGCTGTCGATGATCGCGTTGGTCTTGGCCTCGGTCTCGCCGATGTGCTGGCCGATGAGGTCGGCGCGGTGCACCTCTCGGATGTTTTCGCGCTTCAAAAGCCCCAGGCCGCAATAGATTTTGGCGACGACGCGGGCGATGGTGGTCTTACCGGTTCCGGGCGGGCCGGCGAAGACCAGGTGGTGGGCGCGCTGCGCGACCGCGAGCCCGCGCTGCTTACGGACCAGCTCCATGGCGACCGAGCTCTTCAACCGGGATACCTGGTTCTTGACCTCGTCGAGTCCGATGAATTCGGCGAGCTGGCGTTCGGCCTCGTGCAGCAGCACGGCCTTGCGTTCGTGCGCGGCGGGATCGACGAAATCCTCGGCGTTGGGCTCGGTTTCGGGATCCCACGGATTGGTGCGGGCTTCGATGCGCGCCGCCGTGGTGGTCACGATGCCGAAACTGGTGTCGGTCAGGGCCTGTTCGACCTGTTCGTTCTCCGGGTGGGCCGCGTACAGGTCCTGCAGCACTTCGTTCGCCGAGTCCTCATCGACGTGGGCGCGCAGCACCAGCGCTTTGGCCAGCGCGCCATCGACGGCCGCCACCGCGACGGGACCGTCGGGCTCCTCCAGATACGACAGCGCCGGGGCGAACATGCCCAGCCGGGCCAGCGCGGTGCCCAGGGCGATTTTGGCGGCGTGGGAGAAAGCCTCGTCGAGGTCGGTGTCGTTGACGATCGGGGTCAGCAGCTTGACGACGTCCGACCAGCGTTCGGCGCGGTAATTGATGACGACCGACACCCAGCGGGCCTCGCGCCAGTTCGGGCGGTCGGCGGTCAGGCCGGCGACGATGGCGTCAGCGTCAGCAAATCGCCCGGCCATCGCGAGCGAGGCCGCGTAGGCGAGGTGGAAGTCGTCGGGTGTGCTGGCCCGAAACTGTAGGTACAGCCCGGTGTCGTAGCGGAAGCCCAGCGAGTCGGGCGCCAGATCCACCTGGCGCTGCAGCATGCCCACGGTGGCCGCGGTGCGCGATACCGCCTCGAGCACCCGCAGGGAGGCATCGCCGGCGGCCGCCAATCCCGTCCACGCGTCGCACTGGTCGTGGGCGATGCGCGTCAGCGCGGTGAAACCCGAGCGAGCCGCGGCCAGGTCGGCCGGTCGCTGGCGCTGGTAGACGACGATGCCCAGCGCGCGGCAGCACGTGGCGAACCGGCTGACGACGTCACCGTCAACGCGCGCGTCCACTCGCGGATTGACGGGCTGAACTGTGAGCATGCCGGTGTCACCGTGTTCCACGGCCGCGCCTTTTCATGTATGTAGTCTCCCCTAACCTGACCCGCCTGAAGTTAGCATTGCATAAGCTAACTGTCGAGGCGTTTGGGCCTGTCCGACTCACCACTCCACTGCCCTTCTTCTACCGCCGATGAGGACGTTCTGGATAGGGTTTCGCCGCATTTTCGGCATACTCACAGCCGCACCTCGTGCGGTATCACAGCAAGGCCCTACCTTACTGAAAATCATTTTCATTATCAATCCCGACCTGCGACGTCGGAATCCGCCGGCTCGGCCGGGCGGAACAGGGACGAGACCGTCCGCACCGGCGCGCTCATGGCAGGGACTCCTCGACGATCGGGTTGGGCTCGACGACCACCGCGACCGGGCGGCCGGCGAAACGATCACGCAGCCACTAGTCGGCGGGCGGACGGAAAAAGTTCCGCCGGTTTTGTCTCGGCGCCTCAGGCCCGGACGGCGCTCACCAGGGTGTTGCGCGCGACCATCGGGCCAGCTTCGGTCTCCGTACCCGGCACGGGACGGCCGAGCTCGCGAAGGTAATCAGCCAACGGTGTGCCGACGGCCGTCCAGCCCCGGTTGCCGAACCATTCGGTGGCGGGCGCGCACTGCTCGTTGTAGACCAGCTGGAAGAACACGCCCTGATCACCCTGGGTGGTCGTCGCACGCTCTTGGGCCAGGGCGGCCTCGAAGTCCTCGGGCTTCATCGGGCTGCCATCCTCGACGGCGACGTGGCTGCCGTGGCCGGCGAGTCCATCGATCCCGGTGAACAGCTGCTCCTGGGCGTCGGCCGGTAGATAGATCAGCAGGCCCTCGGCGATCCACGCCGAGGGTTTTGCCGGGTCAAAGCCGCTGTCACGCAGGGCTTGCGGCCAGTCCTCGCGCAAATCGATGGCGATCTCACGGCGCTCGGCACGCGGTTGGGCGCCGGCGCCGGCGAGGACCTGGCGCTTGAAGTCGAGCACTTGCGGCTGGTCCAGCTCGAAGATGATGGTCGCGGCCGGCCAGTCCAGTCGGTACGCCCGCGAGTCCAGGCCCGCCGCCAAGACGACCACCTGCCGCACACCGGCGTCGGCCGCACGGCGGAAATAGTGGTCGAAGTACTTGGTGCGCGCGCCCTGGAAGTTGACGAAATGCTCGCCGAAGCCGGCGCTCTTCAACTTGTGGTCGGGATCCTTGCCGTCGAGGACGTCCGCGGCGGCCCCGCCCACGGCCCGACAGAAGACCTCCGCGTAGGGGTCCACCGCCAGCGGATCGGGCTTTTGCGCCTCCAACGCCCGCGCGGTTGCGACGAACAGCGCGGTCGATCCCACGCTGGTGGTGATGTCCCAGGTATCGCCTTCGCTTCGCACGCCGCCCACAGTACTCGCGCCGATGCGCATTTCCGGTGGCGCGCAACGCCAATGACGGCCACGGGCACATGCGCCGCCGGGGCCGGCCGGTCGGACGTCACCGCGTCGACCGTGCCGACGTCCGCCGCGAGGCGGATCGCCGCTGCGGAAGATCTCGCGCAACCCATGTGAAAACGGTTATCGTTTGCAGCGTGGGTGGGGCTCCGGCACCGCCGCTACGCCATCAGCCATCGGCAGCACCGCCGCGCCACCCCGCCTTGATGCCAGCCACTGGCCTCCGCGAGGTCCGGGATACACGAGCAACCGCCTCGGGATCAGTTCGAAGAGGAGCATCGCCGGTGCCATCGCCGCCCGCCGCGCCCCGACAGCGACGTACGACGGTCAAGCAACGCGCCGTCTTAGAGGTGCTGCGGGCACAGGAGAACTTCCGTAGCGCCCAACAGCTTTATCAGGACATTTGCCAGAAGCGGCAGCTCAAGATCGGCCTGACCAGTGTTTACCGCATCTTGCGCACACTGGCAGCCGACCGGGTCGCCGAGACACAGCGCGCCGAGGACGGCGAGATCCTCTACCGCCTCCGCACCGAGGCGGGCCATCGTCACTATCTGCTGTGCCGGCAGTGCGGCACGGCCGTCGCCTTCACCCCCGTCGACGTCGAGGAATACACCCGCAGGCTAAGCCGCCAGCATCACTACGCCGACGTCACCCACTACGTCGACCTCTACGGCACGTGTCCGCAGTGCCAGACCCCTCAACCCTGAGCGCTCGCGGGCAGACCTTTGCGATCGTTAATGAAAATGATTATCATTAACGATCATGCCGCCCCAGAGTTCTGCTCCGCTTCCCGTGACCGTCCTGTCGGGGTTCCTGGGGGCGGGCAAAACCACCTTGCTCAACCACGTTCTGGCTAACCAGGAAGGCCGCCGCGTCGCGGTCATCGTCAACGACATGAGCGAGGTCAACATCGACGCGGCGCTGGTGGCCGGGACGGGCTTCCTGGACCGCACCGACGAAAAGCTGGTCGAGCTCACCAACGGCTGCATCTGCTGCACGTTGCGTGAGGACCTCATCGAATCGGTCGCCCGCCTGGCGTCCGGCGGGCGGTTCGATTACCTCCTGATCGAGTCGACGGGGATCTCCGAACCGATGCCTGTCGCCGCCAGCTTCAATTGGGAATTCGAGAACGGCTTCAGTCTGAGCCGGATCGCACGGCTCGACACCATGGTGACCGTGGTCGACGCGTCGGCCTTTCTGCGCGAGCTTGCGCGCGGCGAAGCCTTGGCTGCCCGCCACCTCGCGGCCGGCGACGGCGACGTCCGCACCATTGCCGACCTACTTGTCGATCAAGTGGAGTTCGCCGACGTGATCCTGCTCAACAAGACCGACCTGGTGAGCGAGAAAACCAACGCCACCGTGGCGGCAGTACTCCGGCGCCTGAATCCGGCGGCGAAGATCGTCCCCACCGACCACGGCCGGGTAGCCCTGTCGGAGGTCCTGGACACGGGCCTGTTCGATCCGCGCCTGGCGGCCGAGTCACCCGGTTGGGCTGAGGAACTCGCCAACGGGCACGCACCGGAGACCGAGGAATACGGCATCAGCAGCGTGACATTCCGCGCCCAACGCCCCCTGCACCCGCAGCGACTACACGCAACACTGCACCAGCTGCAGAGCGTCTTGCGCAGCAAGGGCTTCTGCTGGATCGCCAGCCGCCCGGACATTGCGGCCATCTGGTCCCAAGCCGGACCCAACCTGGCCATAGAACCGGCCCAGTACTGGTCGACCGCCGACTTTCCCCCCGGCCAGGAGGTCGTGTTCATCGGGGTCAACCTCGACCGCCGCCGGGTACTGGGGCTCATGCAGGCGGCGTTGCTGACCGACACCGAACTGGCCGACGGTCCTCGGCGGTGGGTCGACTACCCCGACCCGCTGCCACCCTGGGACGTCGTTCACGCCCACTGAACTTTCAAGAACTCCACCACCGCTGGGAGCGACCATGATCCACACGCCGAACTACCGGCCCGCCGACCACAGGTCCCGGCGTGAAATCGACCAGGCGATCGGCGTCGTCATGGGGCTCAGACGTTGCTCGGCAGAGCAGGCGCTGAGTGAGATCACGGCCGTCGTGCGCGCCAGCGGGGTTGGACTGGGAGGGGTATCTCGCGCGTTGCTCGGACTGATCACCGGCGACGTCACCTCGGCCGCGGGAGAGGCCGTCGTCCACTGGGACGCCGTACTGCGCTCAGCGGCACAGGATTAGACCTCGCCAGGGTCAGCGAGCCGCGTCGTCGCGGTGGTCGGTTTGACGTCTTCCATAGCGGCGGTGGAATTTCTCCACCTGCCCGGCAGTGTCCACGATGCGCCGGCTGCCCGTCCAGAACGGGTGTGAGTCCGAGGTGACCTCGACGACGACCAGCGGATGGCTGCGCACTCCGTGCGGCGTCTCCCACTCGATGGTGCGCGAACTGGTGATGGTCGATCGGGTCAAGAATTTCGCTCCGGTGGTGGCGTCCTGGAAGACGACGTGGTGGTAATCGGGGTGAATGCCGGATTTCATCAGCGGTCTCCTTCGGTGCTGTGGTGGGCGGGCGTGTTCTCTTCGGCGCCTTGCGCGGGGTCTCCACAGGGGTCTTCGTGCCAGTCCCCGAATGGGTCGTCGCCGAAAGCCCAGTCGCGAGAAGCGAACTCGTCGTCGGTAAGCAGTGCGCCGTTGAGGGCGTCAAGGATGTCGGTGGCATTCGCACCGCACACCAGGATGGTCATTGCGGTGTGCCGGTCGCCGTGGTCGGCGTCCCATTCCAGCTCGGCGAACGCACGTCTCGCCGGATCGATACCGGCCAGCTCGTTCGGCGTGAGGGCGGCGAGCCACTTGCCGGCCGAGCTGACCCGCAGCCCGGCCCCGGCCGATTCCAGCCACATCGCACGGTCGGGCTTGCCGGCCAGCCAGAGCCGTCCCCGGGTGCGGATCACGCCGTCGAGCAACAGATCCAGGCAGGCGTGCAGGCGCTGCGGATGGAAGGGGCGGCGGGCATTGAACTCCACCAGAGCGATCGGCCCACGGGACTCCAGCGGCGGCTGTCCGGCCAGCAGGGGCCCGTGCGGGTCGTCGCTGCGGCCGCGGCGCGCGTCGCGGTAGAGGTTGTGCAGCGCCTCCTCGATGCCGCCGGGCCCGACGCGAACGCGTGTGCGCGGAGACAGCCGGCGCAACACCGCGGCCACGAACGGGTTCGCGTGGTCGAGCACAACCACATCGGCGAACTCGGCCTGTCCGATCACCACCTGGGCCTGGGTGCGGCCGTCGTCGAGTTCGTCCTCACCCAGCGCCTGGTTCAGCCACGCCGCCGAATCGACACACGTCACCACGGCGGCGATCGCCACGTCCAGCGCCGCGGGCCCGTCGATGTACCCCGGCGCCACACGCACCCGAACATGCTTGATGGCCAAGCAAATTGGCTCGGGCTCCATCCAGGGCGCCAGGTGCACCACGATCCGGTCGACGTCGTCGCGGCGGTGCAACTGGCGCAGCAACACCAACAGGTCATTCCGGATGGTGCACGACACGCAGCCGTGCGCGAGTTCCAGTCCGCTCTCGTGACTGGTCAACACGCCATCGGACAGCGTCACCGTCGTTCGGCGCACCACGTGACCGTCGAATCGGTGCTCGACGACGAGCGTTCCCGGGGTCTGCAGCAGCGCACCCACGACGGGGTCGGTGTTCCGCTGTCCGGCAACCAGGATGACGGGGGTCCGCATCGTCCTCCTTATTGATAATCATTTTCGTCTAGGTCGTTCCTACGGTACCGTCCCTACCGAACCTTGTCGAAAATGATTTTCATTAAGCGATCACGGAGGTGCACGGTGTCCGCCTACTGCCAGGTGACCGGCCGGCGACCGGGTTTCGGTAACGCGGTGTCGCATTCCCATCGCCGTACCCGGCGGCGGTGGTCGCCGAACATCCAACTCAAGACGTACGACCTACCTTCGGAGGGCCGCCGGATCCGGCTACGGGTCAGCGCCAAGGGCATCAAAGTGATCGATCGCGACGGCATCGAGGCGGTCGTTGCGCGGTTACGCCGCGAAGGGCAGCGAATCTGATGGCGCGCAACGAGATCCGCCACCTGGTGAAACTTCGGTCCACCGCGGGCACCGGCTACACCTACATCACCTGCAAGAACCGGCGCAACGACCCCGACCGCCTGGTGTTGCGCAAATACGACCCGGTCGCGCGCCGCCACGCCGACTTCCGGGAGGAGCGCTGAGCATGGCCAAGAAATCCAAGATCGTGAAGAACGAGCGCCGGCGCGCGATCGTGGCGCGCTACGCCGAACGCCGCGCTGAACTCAAGGAGATCATCCGCTCACCGGCGAGCACCGCCGAGCAACGGGCGGCGGCCCAAAATGAATTGGCCCGCCAGCCCCGCGACGCCAGTGCGGTGCGGGTGCGCAACCGCGACGCCGTCGACGGGCGACCGCGTGGCCATCTCCGCAAGTTCGGTCTGTCAAGAGTCCGGGTCCGCGGGCTGGCCCACGCCGGGCAGCTCCCAGGCGTGCGGAAGGCGAGCTGGTAATGGCCAGGAAACTCGCGCGCCGGGCCACCGCACCGGCCGGCCGCGCGCCCAAGAAGAACCTTCTCGACAGCCTCGGGTTGCGCGCGGTGGGCTACAAGGACACCGCGACGCTGCGCATGTTCATCTCCGAACGCGGCAAGATCCGCTCCCGCCAGGTCACCGGCCTGTCCGTGCAACAACAACGGCAGGTCGCCGCGGCCATCAAGAACGCCCGCGAAATGGCGCTCCTGCCCTACCCCGGCGGGCACACCGCACGGTGACGACCCCGCGCCGCGGCACCGATCGCCCATTCACCGTAATCGTCTGTGCCGCATGCGCCGTCGACCATGAACTTTCGGTCATCGACGAACTACGCCCCACCATCCGGCGCTGTCCGCATTCCATGCTGGTCTCGACCGCCTGCATGCTCGGACCACTCACGTGTGCGTCTCGGCCAACCGGAGGCGGCGTCATGGCCGTGGTCCAGCCCTGCACCAGCGACCGAGTGGCCAGCGGCCCGGCTCATTGGATAGGACCCATCACCGACAGCGGCGCGGCCGTGGCGCTGTGCGACTGGCTGGAGCTCGGGCAATGGGAAAACATGCCCGTCCCAAGGCAACTCGGGGTGCAGCAGCGTTGGACACGCCGCTCGAGTCGACGCAACTGACGCTGAACGAAGCTGCCGGGCCTAACCTCGCAGCTAGCCGTCCCGGCCCGCTCCCTCGTCGGCCCCGCCGGTACCCCACGTGCGCGGCATCATGGGCGTCGTTGGGCCGCCGTTGAATTCGTCACCGGCCAGCGTTGTCAATCCGGCCGCCGCGGCGACCGCCTCCCTGTCCGCGGTGCCGGCGAATCCCAGCGCGCCGGCACCCCGATCGGACGCCGACGCCTCGCGGCCCGGGGGCGACCCGGCCCAATCGGGATCGACGTCGACGTTCATGTCCATGTATTCGTCGCCGTACCCGCGGTGCGTCGTGCGCTTGCGCCGGCGCGCCCGGGCCGCTTTGCGGGTGCGCGCGGCGGCGGCCGCCGCCGCGGCGGCGCTATCGGGTTCCGGCGCTTTCCTTTTGGCGCTCGAGCTGGCGCGGGCGCTCATCCCCGAACCCGTTCCCATGCCCGGTGGACCGATGACATACGGAGGGAAGAACCCCGGCGCGGGGGCCACCGGTGCCGGAGCCGCCGGTGCCGCGGCCACCGTGGTCGCCGTGGGGGCGGGCGCCGGCGCCGGGGGCGTTGGCGGCGCCGCGGC